>NZ_AVOG02000001.1:0-1289414 GCF_000465875.3 Alcaligenes sp. EGD-AK7
GATCGACGGTGGCAAGGGGCAGGTGGAAATTGCCCGCCAGGTTTTTGTGGAACTGGGCCTGGATATTCACGTCCTGGTCGGCGTTGCCAAGGGTGAAAAGCGTAAAGTAGGTCTGGAAACCCTGGTATTTGCCGATGATCGCCCGCCTGTGGCTTTGGGTGTGGAGTCGGCGGCACTGATGCTGGTCGCTCAGGTGCGTGACGAAGCGCACCGTTTTGCCATTACGGGCATGCGTGCCCAACGTGCCAAAACGCGCAATGTGTCACGCCTGGAAGATATTGACGGGATTGGCGCCAAACGGCGTCAGCGTCTGCTGGCTCGCTTTGGTGGTTTTAGTGGCGTTGCGGACGCAAGTATTGATGAGCTTAGTGCAGTTGATGGAATATCCACTGAACTGGCCGAACGCATTTATCATGCTTTACGATAGGCGAGAGCCTTTGTTTTAAATTAGGTTGGTATCCAAGCTATGCCTTTTAATCTGCCCATAGCCCTGACGTGGCTTCGCATCGTTCTGATCCCCTTGATCGTCGCCCTGTTTTATCTGCCAGCGAATTGGCTGAGCATGGAAACACGCGATCTGTGGGCCGCTTCGGTGTTTATCGTGGCCGCCGCAACGGACTGGTTTGACGGTTGGCTGGCTCGCCGCTGGAACCAGACGTCCTCATTCGGGGCCTTCCTGGACCCGGTTGCGGACAAACTCATGGTCAGTGCCGCTTTGCTGGTCTTGCTGGATCTGGGCCGTGTGGACGCCTTTATCGCCCTGATTATTATTGGCCGCGAAATCACCATTTCGGCATTGCGGGAATGGATGGCCAAGATTGGTGCCAGTGGTAGTGTGGCTGTTCACCGCTTGGGTAAATTCAAGACTGCGGCGCAAATGGTTGCCATTCCTTGTCTGCTGTACTGGTCGCCTGTCATGGGCCTGCCGACACGGATCATTGGGCAAGCCCTGATTATTGTCGCTGCAGTCCTGACGGTCTGGTCCATGTGCTATTACTTGCAGAAGGCCTGGCCGGAAATCAAGAAAAAGCAGCTTTAAGTTAAATGGCTAATTCATCAACAACGACGCTGGATGGGGCGGGGCCTGACGGTTCACAGGACTGGCGGGTGATTGGCGTTATTGGTATCGCCCACGCCAGTTCGCACTTCTTTCAGCTGATTCTGCCCACACTGTATATTTCCCTGGGCCAAGAGTTCGGTTACGACTTCCTGACCTTGGGTGGTCTGGTGACCACCTTTTATCTGGTGTCCTGTTTTGGGCAGGCCTCTTCCGGTTTTCTGGTTGACCGCATCGGCGCCTTGCCGGTCCTGAAAGTGGGTCTGTCCTGTTTTGTGGTGGCGGCCTTGCTGATCGGGACGGCCAATGGCTATGGCATGTTGCTGGCGGCTGCCTTGATCGGTGGCGTGGGCAATGCCGTGTTCCATCCGGTGGATTACTCCATCCTGAATCATCGTGTCAGCCCGGCTCGTTTGGGCCACGCTTTTAGCGCACACGGTTTGACTGGGAATCTGGGCTGGGCCCTGACGCCGGTCTTTATCACCACGCTGACTATTTACTTTAACTGGCGTGTTGCCGTGCTGTCGGCGGCAGCCCTGATTGCGGCTATTCTGGTGCTGGTCCTGATCAACCGGGATGCCTTGGCGGGACGTACAGCCTCGGGAACAGCGCCTGCACGTCCACAGAGCAAAGAATCGGTTTGGACGACGCTATCTACCTTGCTGTCCCGTCCTTCCCTGTGGGGTGCCTTCCTGTTCTTTGCCTTTGCTACGGCAGCGATGGCCGTGGTGCAGAACTACACCATTCCTATGCTGCATAACACCTATGGCATTGATAAGGTGACGGCGGGTACGGCTTTGTCCGGTTTCATGCTGGCCTCGGCAGCGGGCATGTTTGTAGGTGGCTTTATTGCTTCCACGACACCACGTTCTGAATTGATTGTGTTTGTGTCCCTTTGCGTATCGGGCGCTTTGTTGCTGGTACTGGGGGCGGGTTGGGTCATGCCTTCGCTGGCCTTGTTCGTGGTGGGCGCGGCTGGCTTTTGCTCGGGTATTGCCTCGCCATCGCGGGACATGCTGATACGTCGTGTCACTCCCAAAGGGTCTACCGGCGCAGTGTATGGTCTGGTGTACTCTGGCATGGACGTAGGTTCTTCCCTGGCACCAGTGGGCTTTGGTTTGCTGCTGGACGTGGGTTTGACCCAGGCTCCCTGGTACGGCGCAGCCATCGGGTATTGGACTGCGGCTGGCCTGGCGGTGTATGTGGCTTCTACCGTAAGCCGTGCGGCCAAATCCTGATTGGCTTGAAGCTATTCATGGCTACTTGGAAAGCCCTAAAAGAGAACCCCAAAAACCTGTCAAGTTTTTGGGGTTTTTTCTTGCCCTGGCTGCGTCTTGCTGCGGAGCTTGGCACCTTGAATCCAGAAAGGCGTATTGGCCCTCCTGGTTCAAACATCTCTAGCTGGCTTTATATAGAGATCACTGACGCGCCAGGCGAGGTTCGTCCACGCTATCCGCGTGGCTGCTGCGCCAGGGATTGATGTCCAGGCCACCGCGGCGGGTATAACGCGCGTACACCAGCAAACGCTCGGGCTGGCAGCTTTGCTGGATATCGCTGTAGAGGCGTTCTACACAATGTTCGTGGAACTCGGTATGCCGGCGCAGTGAGACGATATAGCGCAACAAGGAAGCCGGATCAATCTGCAGGCCGGTATAGCGTACTTGCACACTACCCCAGTCGGGCTGGCCGGTAACGGGGCAATTGGACTTGAGCAAATCAGAAACCAGGGATTCGGTCACGATGGGGGCATCTGGCAGGCATTGCAGCAAGCCGCTTTGTGGCGTGTAGTCCTGAATGCTGATGTCCAGCTCATCAATGCAATGGCCTTCGAGCTGACGGATAGGCTGGCCGTTCAAGGCCTTGAGCGGAATCAGCGTCACATTGACAGCGGCACCGGCAACCGCGCTCAAGTCTTGCTCCATGCGCTGCACAAGGCTGGCCACATCTTCCACCACTTCATCATTGAACGAGTTCAGATAAAGCTTGAAGGATTTGGACTCGATGATGCGTGGGCTATTCCAGGGAATAACAAAGCGCGCCAGTGCGACGACAGGCTTGCCTTTGGGATTGAGCCAGGAGATCTCGTAACCGTTCCAGATATCGGCGCCATGCCATTGCTCGGGAAGCTGAAGCGCCTGGCGGTTCAGGGAGCGCTCAATACCAAACAGGACACTGGGGTCGTACTGTGTGGGATAAACCACATCGTGCCCAAGAGGCGAGTCTTTAAGAGGGGAGTTGTTGCTCATTGACGGGTGCTGCAGAAATAAAACGGGAAACCGGTGCAGCGAGCAGGCGCTCACCGGGCGGTATAAAGGCGATTATCCCACATTGTGAAATCCTTGTCTCAGTATGCAAAAAACGGCTTGCGCGCCGCACAGTTTTTCATTTCACAAACAGGTAAGTCATTTCATATCTCGGAATTAATTATATATCTATATGATTTTTAAAAGAAAAATATTTACTCTTATATAAGATAGAAAACATGGATGCGGTGCAGCATTTGGGTAGACTGTAGTCATCTTGTTCACTGTTAAATCCATCTTAGGAGTTCACCATGAATGCTCGAGAAACTGAGATCCGCAATTTGCAAAAACGCTGGGCAGAAGACCCACGCTGGCAAGGTATCAAGCGTGGTTACACCGCTGAGGAAGTGATTCGTTTGCGTGGTTCTCTGGTTGAGGAGCACACTCTGGCTCGCCGTGGTGCTGAGCGTCTGTGGCAGTCCATCAATCAGGAACCCTTTGTGAACGCACTGGGCGCCCTGACGGGTAACCAGGCCATGCAACAGGTCAAGGCCGGTTTGAAAGCGATTTACCTGTCGGGTTGGCAAGTGGCTGGCGACGCTAACAGCGCTGGCGAAATGTACCCTGACCAGTCGCTGTACCCCGTCAATTCGGTGCCATCCGTGGTGCGTCGCATCAACAACTCCCTGGCCCGCTGTGATCAGATCCAGTGGATGGAAGGGGTGAACCCGGGTGACGAAGGCTACGTGGATTACTTCGCTCCTATCGTGGCCGACGCAGAAGCCGGTTTCGGTGGTGTGCTGAACGCATTTGAACTGATGAAGGCCATGATTGTGGCTGGCGCTGCTGGCGTTCACTTCGAGGACCAACTGGCTTCGGCCAAGAAGTGTGGTCACTTGGGTGGCAAAGTGCTGGTGCCAACTCGTGAGGCCATCTCCAAACTGGTGGCTGCTCGTCTGGCTGCTGACGTTCTGGACGTTCCCACCATTCTGGTTGCCCGCACGGATGCGGATGCAGCGGACCTGATCACCAGCGATGTGGACGAGTACGATCGCCCCTTCATTCTGGATGAGCGTACGGTGGAAGGTTTCTACCGCACCCGTGCCGGTCTGGATCAAGCCATTGCCCGTGGTCTGGCCTACGCTCCTTATGCCGATCTGGTCTGGTGCGAAACCTCCACACCGGATCTGGAGTACGCCCGCCGCTTTGCGGAAGCCATCCACCGTCAGTTCCCTGGCAAGTTGCTGTCCTACAACTGCTCGCCATCGTTCAACTGGAAGAAGAACCTGGACGACGCCACGATTGCCAAGTTCCAGCGCGAGCTGGGCGCCATGGGCTACAAGTTCCAGTTCATCACTCTGGCTGGTTTCCACGCACTGAACTACGGCATGTTCGAGCTGGCCCACGGCTACGCCCGCAACCAGATGAGCGCCTTCGTTCAACTGCAGGAAAAAGAGTTCGCCGCTGCACCCCTGGGCTTTACCGCTGTGAAACACCAGCGCGAAGTGGGTACAGGCTACTTTGACGCTGTCACTCAGACAGTTGAAGCCGGTAAGTCCTCGACGACCGCACTGGCCGGCTCCACAGAAGCCGAGCAGTTCGCGCCCTCCGAGGCATAAGCAGGACAGGGAAGGGTAGATAGCCCCTTCTCTGGTTGCAGGCAGCCCACCGTACGCTCCAGTCGGTGGGCTGCTTTTTTATTGGCACACTTTTTTGCTTAAAAGCTACATATTTCAAATATCAAATTTGAAGGCTTGATATTTGGTGGCAGCTGTTTTGAACAGACTTTGAAAGTATGGAAAGAGGGAGCGGAAACAAGCCCGAAAAGGCTTGCAAAGCGGGTGGTCAGACCTGCCTGTTCTTCAATTCAAGGTACACGTTAGCGTGGATTGATTTGCATTCACAGCGCTACATTATTTCGTCATGAAAAGTCTTGATAATCAAGGCATTCTCATAGGGGAAAGGCGTGGTAGACTTTGGCCGCGCAAGGGACGCATAAACAGTGCGAAATCCTTGCCCTGTGTTGCGGATGGAATAAAAAAAAGGCTGCCAATAAGCAGCCTTGAAAGCATTGAACAGTTAGCGCCGCGTTGGGGGGGTAACGGCCTGAACAAGATGCATAAGGACAACGATATAGGATCGAAGCAAAGTCGTATTGATTTAAATCAAGAATGAAGAAATATCAGTGGCTTATAGTCCTTCCATGCGCGCATATTCGATTTTTTCTCTTCCAAAGCCCCTCACCGATGAGCAGCGGTCGCGTCGGCGACACACATTAGCCCGTTTGGGCCTGTCCTGGCTGGCTGCCATGCAGGTGATGATGTTTGCTTTCCCCGGCTATATGCGCTCTTTCAGCACTCGCGCTGAAGACATTGAATCTCTCTCGCAAGTCATTGTGCTCATGAATTGGGCGGGCCTGTGCTTGACCATGCCTGTCGTGCTGTACTGTGCCTGGCCCATCCTGAAAGGGGCTGTCAAAAGCTTGTCCGAAGGTCGTGTAGGCATGGATGTGCCGGTGGCCTTGGGTATTGTGGGTGCCTTCCTGCCTAGCGTGTACAACACCTGGATCCAGCAGGGTGAGGTGTACTACGACTCGGTCACGATGTTCGTGGCCTTTTTGCTGACTGCCCGTTATCTGGAGCTTTGCGCGCGCCAGTCGGTGACGCAGTCCGCATCCCATGACCTGATCGAACGCTTTCGCCAGTCTGTGACAGGTCATGCCAATACTCTGGCATTCTGGTTTGTCAGCATTCAGCTGGTATTGGCCGCCGCATTTGGTCTGGTCTGGTACTGGATGGACCCTTCGCATGTCGTTCCCGTTGTGGTTGCCATGCTGGTCATGAGCTGTCCCTGTGCCATGTCCATGTCGGTGCCTTCGGCCGTCGCTTCGGCGCATGCCGGTTTGCTGGCCCGACCTGCCAGGAATGAATTTGAAGTTGTACAACTGACCCAGCAAACCGGCCGCATCGCCCGTCAAAACCTGTACGGTTCGATTGTCTGGCACTTGCTCATGACTCCTTTGGCGGCCTTGGGCATTGTGGCTCCCTGGCTGGCCGCCGTCAGCATGCTGGTGTCCTCTTTGGCCGTGGCGGCCAACTCCTGGCGCATCTATCGCAGCCGCACCCGCGAGGTGCCGGCTCAGTGGACCGGTCCAGCAGCAAGGCAGGGCTGATATGTTTGGCTCTTTGCTGGTCCTGATCCCCATCTCCATTTTCCTGGTCATTGTTATCGGTGTCTCTTTCTGGTGGGCCATTTTTGCTGGCCAGTTTGAGGATACGGGCAATGCGGCTGATTCCATCTTGCTGGACGACGACTCCACAGCGGGTTTGTCGGGAGCAGAGCGTCCACCCGATTCCTGATACCTTCCAATTTTTTTGTTTTTTAGCCCTGCAAATGGTCGGCGACACACAGTCTGCGGGGCGGAAACACGCGCGAGCGCGTGCTTTCCGAAGTTTTTTGATAAGCATCAAGTAGCAGATTACCGACTTGCTGGATGATGTAGCTTGTTGTCGCTTGTATTAACAATGTTTGTTTAGGGGAAGCAAATGGGCACTTCCGATGCAGTCGGAAATAACGCCGAAGTCTTCAATTACGGGATTGTGAGGCAGTTCGCCATCATGACCGTATTTTGGGGCGTCATCGGCATGGCAATAGGCCTTTTTATTGCCTTGCAGTTGATTTGGCCAGAACTCAATTTCGACACACCGTGGCTTAGTTTTGGACGTCTGCGTCCACTGCATACGAACGCTGTGATTTTTGCCTTTGGTGGCACCGGCTTGTTCGCGACATCCTACTATGTCGTGCAGCGTACCTGTCAGGCCCGTTTGTTCTGCGACAAGCTGGCAGCCTTCACCTTCTGGGGTTGGCAAGCCGTGCTGGTGGCCGCGGTCATTACCCTGCCTATGGGTTACACCAGCTCCAAAGAGTACGCCGAACTGGAATGGCCGATTGACATCCTGATCACGCTGGTCTGGGTGGCTTACGCCATTGTGTTCTTTGGCACGATCGTCAAGCGCCGTGTGCGTCACATTTATGTGGCCAACTGGTTCTTTGGCTCCTACATCGTTACCATCGCTGTACTGCACATTTTCAATAACCTGGAACTGCCAGTCAGCTTCATGAAGTCCTACTCGGCCTACGCCGGTGTGCAGGACGCCATGGTGCAGTGGTGGTACGGCCATAACGCCGTGGGCTTTTTCCTGACCACGTCCTTCCTGGGCATGATGTACTACTTCATCCCCAAACAGGCCAACCGCCCCATCTACTCCTACCGTTTGTCCATCGTTCACTTCTGGGCTCTGGGCTTTACGTACATGTGGGCAGGTCCCCACCACTTGCTGTACACCTCCTTGCCAGACTGGACTCAGTCCCTGGGCATGACTTTCTCCCTGATTCTGCTGGCTCCCTCCTGGGGCGGCATGATCAACGGCATCATGACTTTGTCGGGTGCCTGGCACAAGCTGCGTACTGACGCGATTCTGAAGTTCATGGTTGTGGCTCTGTCCTTCTACGGTATGTCCACCTTTGAAGGCTCCATGATGGCTATCCGTACGGTGAACGCGCTGTCGCACTACACCGACTGGACCATTGGTCACGTGCATTCCGGCGCGTTGGGCTGGGTTGCCATGATTACCTTCGGTTCTCTGTACTACCTGATTCCCCGTCTGTACGGCCGTACTGAAATGGCTCGTCCTCGTCTGATCGACCTGCACTTCTGGCTGGCTACCCTGGGTGTGGTGCTGTATATCGCCGCGATGTGGATTGCCGGTGTGATGCAAGGTCTGATGTGGCGTGCTACCGGTGTTGATGGCACCTTGACGTACAGCTTTGTGGAAGTCGTGAAAGCTACTTACCCCTTTTACGCAATCCGTGCTTTGGGCGGCGCCTTCTTTGTGGCCGGCATCTTGCTGATGTCCTGGAACGTGTTCCTGACCATCCGTGCAGGCGAGAAAGGCATCAACCCTGTTGTGCCCCTCAAGAACCCAGACGCCCGCGATCCAGCCCTGGTGGGTCCAACCCCTGTGCTGGCCTAAGGAGTAAATCATGGCTAATGACACTAAAAAGCGCTTTTCACACGCCACGATCGAGAAAAATACCGGGTTGTTGATCATCCTGAGCATCTTGGTGATCTCGTTCGCAGGTCTGGTTCAGATTGTGCCCTTGTTCTTTCAACACTCGACGACCCAGCCCACTGAAGGTATCGAGCCATACGAGCCTTTGCGACTGATGGGACGTGACATCTACATCCGTGAGGGTTGTGTGGGCTGTCACTCGCAGCAGATTCGTATGCTGCAGTCCGAAGTGCAGCGTTATGGTCCTTACTCGCTGGCTGGGGAGTCTGTCTATGACTACCCCTTCCTGTGGGGTTCCAAGCGTACTGGTCCTGACCTGGCCCGTGTTGGTCAGCGCTACAGCGACGAATGGCACCGCATTCACCTGCGCAACCCACGTAACGTGGTGAAAGAGTCCAATATGCCCGCCTACCCATGGCTGCAGAAAAACTCGGTCGAAGGTGAAAACATTCAGGATCGCATGAAGGTATTGCGTACGTTGGGTGTCCCCTACACGCAGGAACAAATTGATGCTGCTCCTCAGGAGCTGGTAGGCAAGACCGAAGAAGATGCGGTGGTTGCTTACTTGCAGGGCCTGGGCGTAGCCAGTCGCGACGCAGCTGCTAGGGCTGTGGAGCAGGGGAGCCACTAAATGCTAGCCATCATCAACGGTGTTATGACTGCTTTGGCGATGGCGACCTTCCTTGGCATTTGCTGGTGGGCGTTCTCTCGGGGACGCCGCCAGGCCAACGAAGAAGCCGCGCTTCTGCCTTTCGCCTTGCCCGACGAGGGATGCAACGATAAAAACCCTGGGGGTTCCGAATGAGTGACTTTTTTAATAATGGCTGGAGCCTCTGGATTTCCGGCATCGCCTTGTTAGGCATCATATTTTGTTTGTGGCTGTTATTTACTCAGCGTGCATTTCTGGGCAAGACGGTCGATGTGGAAGAAACCGGCCACGTCTGGGATGGTGACCTGACCGAGCTGAACACGCCGGTGCCTCGCTGGTGGACCGTGATGTACATCGGTTTGTGTGTGTTTGCCTTGGGTTACCTGGTGCTGTATCCCGGCCTGGGCAGTTTCAAGGGCACATTGGGGTTTAGTTCCGGCCAGCAGGTCAAGCAGCAACAGGCCGAGATCAATGCTCGCCTGGAGCCTGTGTACGCCCGTTACCGCGAAATGCCTATTGAAGAGATCGCTCGCGATCAGGAAGCCCGCGAAATTGGTCAGCGCCTGTTTCTGAACAACTGCGCCCAGTGTCACGGCTCTGATGCGCAGGGTTCTCCCAGCTTCCCTAACCTGGCCAATAAAGCCTGGTTGTGGGGTGGCGAGCCCGAGCAGATTCTGCACACCATTACCGAAGGTCGTACCGGGATGATGCCGCCACAAGCGCAATTCACCCCCGCTCAAGCCTCCGACGTGGCTCAGTATGTGCGTTCCTTGTCCGGCCTGGCTGCAGATCCTCTGCGTCTGGTGGCTGGTAAGCGTGTCTATGACAGCGCATGTTTTGCCTGTCACGGTGCGGATGCCAAGGGCAACACCTTGTTGGGCGCTCCTGATCTGACGGACGATTACTGGTTGTATGGCAGCTCCGAAGCCACCATCGTTCAGACCGTCTTGCAGGGCCGTACCAACCAGATGCCGGCTCAGAAAGCCACTTTGACTCCTGAGCAGATTCGTTTGCTGGCGGGTTGGGTCTGGGGCTTGTCGAACAATGCCGAGCCTGCCCAGGCTAACTAATGTGTTTTAAATTGATCTGACGCCTTCAGGACTTGCAATGAGTAGTGATTCTTCCCAACCCAGCGCTGATAACGCGCAGGGAACTGTGCCCAAGTGGCAACCTCCACGTAACACCAAGGGAGCGGGTGGAACCTCTCCGCAAGTCGAGAAGGCGCTGGTCGATGTACGCAGCAAAATCTATCCACGATCCGTCAAGGGCGTATTCGCCCGCTGGCGGATCTGGATGGTGTATTTCACGCAGATCATTTTCTATGGTCTGCCCTGGTTGGAATGGCATGGCCGTCAGGCCGTGCTGTTTGACCTGCTGGAACGCAAGTTCTACATCTTTGGCATGATTTTGTGGCCCCAGGACGTTATTTACCTGACGGTGCTGCTCCTGATATCTGCCTTCTCCTTATTCCTTTTCACCGCCATGGCCGGACGCTTGTTCTGTGGCTATGCCTGTCCGCAGACGGTCTACACCGAGATCTTCATGTGGGTTGAGCGCAAGGTGGAAGGGGACCGTCTGGCGCGTATCCGCTTGGATGAGCAAGCCTGGAACGCCCGTAAATTGCGTCTCAAAGCGACCAAGCACTTCCTGTGGATTGTGATTGCTTTGTGGACCGGCTTTACCTTTATCGGCTACTTTGCTCCTATCCGCGAACTGGGTGGCGAGCTGATCGCCCTGTCTCTGGGCCCTTGGCAGTGGTTCTGGCTCTTGTTCTACGCCTTTGCCACCTGGGGTAACGCCGGTTTCATGCGCGAAGCCGTCTGTAAGTACATGTGCCCCTACGCACGTTTCCAAAGTGCCATGGTGGACAGCGATACCTTTGTGGTGACCTACGACTTTGTGCGTGGTGAAACCCGCGGTGGTCGATCTCGCAAGATTGACCATAAAGAAGCCGGTATGGGTGACTGTGTGGACTGCAGCCTCTGTGTTCAGGTCTGTCCGACCGGTATTGATATTCGTGATGGCCTGCAATACATGTGTATTGGCTGTGGCGCCTGTGTGGACGTCTGTGACCAGGTCATGGACAAGATGGGCTATGAGAAGGGCCTGATCCGCTACACCTCGGAGCGCGCCATTAAAGAGCGCCTGACGCAATCGCAGGTGCGACGTCGCATGCTGCGCCCGCGCGTGCTGTCTTATATCCTGATTCTGGCCGTCATTTGCGGTGCCTTCGTCTACACCCTGGCAACCCGTACCCCGATGCGTGTGGACGTGATTCGTGACCGTGGTGCTCTGGGCCGTGAAGTGCCTGGCGGCATGATCGAAAACGTGTTCCGTCTGCAAGTCATCAATACCTCGGAAGAGGCGATGGAGTTGCAGTTGTCCGTAACAGGTCTGGAAGGTGCACGCATTCACTTGACCGAGAACGGCCAGGATCACATTCATGTGGCCCCTGCAGGCAATAGATTGTTGCCTGTCGTGGTGCAAGTCCCAATTAGTAGTGCCAAGCCAGGCCTGTATGATATTTCCATTCAGGCAGTCGGCGAGCATGAAGGCGGCCGCAAGACCTACGTGAATGAACGCAGTAGTTTCTATATTCCTCAGTAACTTTATAAAGAGCAAAACATGGACGAATCAAAGGACAGTGGACCCTGGTGGCGTGAACCGTGGCCCTGGTTGTTGATGGCCGGCCCGGCTCTGGCTATCGTGGGCTGCGTCATTACCATTGTGCTGGCGTTCCAGAACTTCAGTAATCAGGGAGTGACGGACGGCGGCGTCAAGCAAGGTCTGGTCGTCACCAAAGGCGAGCCTGCCCGCGAGCAGCGCTAAAAGTAGTTGATACACCGTTACGCTAGGGTTGAGAGAAGTATGTTTCCGTTCAAGAAGGGGGTACGAATGACCATCCGATCGTTGATGTGGATACTGTGGCCTTCATTCCTGGTCGCTGGGGTACTGAGTGCAATTGTGTTTGCTTTGGTAGACCCGTTGGACATCGTTGTGCTTGGACATATGCAAGTAGATCGACTGACCTTTTATACGGTGGCGTTTTTTCTGTTCTGGGTGGCCGCTGCGGTGGCTTGTACGCTTAGCCTGTATATGTCCTCTGGTTCGCCAGCGGTACTGGCTGAACCGGCAGATAGTCTGGACTGATTTCGACAAGCGCCAAACGACAAAAAAGCACATGCAATTTGCATGTGCTTTTTTGTACGCGCTTGGCGCTGGGGAGTGATGCAGCAGGCCCTAGAGACGTTCAGAGCCTTGCGTAAGCCCTAGGCAATACCAGGTAAAGGCAAGGAGCCAGCTAGGGGATTTAATCGCACTCCGTGCCTGCCAGAGTGCGCAGGGCGGCCAGATCCAGCAAGTGGACTTCACGCTGAGAAATTTTCAGCAGACCTTCGCGCGCAAAACGCGAGAACAGGCGGCTGACCGTTTCCAGTGTCAGGCCCAGGAAGTTACCGATTTCTTCGCGGCTCATGCGCAGAATGAATTCGTAAGGGGAGTAGCCAAGCAGCGACAGGCGCTGGGACAGATTCAGCAAGAAGGCGGCCAGGCGCTGCTCGGAACGCAGTCCGGCCAAGGTCATCATCAGTTGATGGGCGCGGTTGATTTCCTTGCTCATCAAGCGACGGAATTGTTGTTGCAAGATAGGCAGTTGGGCCGACAGGCGGTCCAGATCATCAAGGCGGATCACACAGACTTCGCTGTCTTCCAGGGCGATGGCATGGGAGACATGGCGGTTTTCAACCAGGCTATCCATGCCAAGGATTTCTCCTGGTAATAAAAAGCCCGTAATCTGGATGTGGCCGGTGGAATCTTCCAGCTGCATCTTGATCGAGCCAGAGCGCAGACCATAGATTCCTTCGACTGAGTCGGCCAGTCGAAACAGCACGCCGCCCTTGGGGATGCGGATGCGCTCCTTGACTAATTCGTCCAACCGCTCCATTTCATGCTTAGGCATCCCAAGAGGTAGACATACCTCATTGAGCATACAGCTGGAGCAGCGTATGGAGTCAGCGGTAACCGAGATACGTTTTTGCATAAGGAATAATGTCAGATGGCGAAACGCTAAATCTTTGAGTCAAATCAAGTGTAATTGTAGCTTTTTATTGGTTGGTATTCCCGCTAATCCTTAATATGTTTAGTTCTTAAGAGCTGCGCCATGCGGGAAGCGGCTGCCCATGCCGGGTACAGCGCGGTCAGACTGCTCTTGCCAGGTTGTTGTTTAAAAGCGATCCAAACACTTGAATACTTGGTTTTTGGCCTTATCTTCAATTCATCCTGTTATTTGTTGCGAGATCTGAGCGAGCAGTATTTAGTAACTGTTTGCTTTAGCTTATCGCATATTTTCTCAAGTGAAAATTCTATGCGAATCGATAAATTGACAACGAAGTTTCAACAGGCTCTAGCCGATGCGCAGAGCCTGGCTGTTCGCGAAGACAACCCCTATCTGGAACCCGCCCACGTACTGGTCGCCTTGCTGGCCGATGCCGATTCCGGCACTGGCAGCTTGCTGGCTCGTGCGGGCGTCGCCATTCCCCGTCTGGAAAACGAGCTTAACCGCCTGATCTCCAATCTGCCCAAGGTACAAGGGGCGGAAGGTCAGCAGCAGCTCAGCTCGGCTCTGCAAGCCGCTTTGGCCAAAACCGACAAGGAAGCCGCCCAGCGCGGTGATACCTATATCGCCAGCGAGTTGTTCCTGCTGGCCCTGGCTGACGACAAAGGCGAAACCGGTCGTGCCTTGCGCGATGCCGGCTTGCAGCGCCGTGCCTTGGAAGCGGCCATCGAGGCCGTACGCGGTGGTGCCAATGTGAATGATGCCGAAGGTGATAGCAACCGTGAGGCGCTGGACAAGTACACCACTGACCTGACCGAGCGTGCCCGTCTGGGCAAGCTGGACCCGGTGATTGGCCGTGACGACGAAATTCGTCGCACTATCCAGATTCTGCAGCGTCGCACCAAGAACAACCCCGTGTTGATTGGTGAGCCTGGTGTAGGTAAGACCGCCATTGTGGAAGGCTTGGCGCAGCGTATCGTGAACAACGAAGTGCCCGAAACCCTGAAGGGCAAGCGCGTTCTGGTGCTGGACCTGGCTGCCTTGCTGGCAGGTGCCAAGTACCGTGGCGAATTTGAAGAGCGTCTGAAAGCCGTCTTGAAAGAGCTGTCCAAGGACGATGGCAAAACCATTGTCTTTATTGACGAGTTGCACACCATGGTGGGCGCCGGTAAGGCCGAAGGTGCCATGGATGCCGGCAATATGCTCAAACCCGCCTTGTCGCGCGGCGAGCTGCACTGTATCGGTGCTACTACGCTGAACGAGTATCGCCAGTACATCGAGAAAGACGCGGCTCTGGAGCGTCGTTTCCAGAAAGTGCTGGTTAACGAACCGGACATGGAGTCCACCATTGCGATTCTGCGTGGTTTGCAGGAGCGCTACGAGCTGCACCACGGTGTGGCGATTACCGACCCGGCCATTGTGGCTGCGGCCGAGCTATCGCAGCGTTACATTACGGACCGTTTCCTGCCCGATAAGGCCATTGACCTGATCGACGAGGCCGCTGCCCGTATCCGCATGGAGATCGACTCCAAGCCCGAGGTCATGGACAAGCTGGATCGCCGCATCATTCAGTTGAAGATCGAGCGTGAAGCCGTCATCAAGGACACGGACGAAGCCTCTCAGCGCCGTTTGCAGGCCATCAATGACGAGATGGAGAAGCTGCAGCGTGAGTACAACGACTACGAAGAGATCTGGAAAGCCGAAAAAGCGGCAGTTCAGGGCTCGCAAGTCGTTAAAGAGGAAATCGAGAAAGTGCGTGCCGAAATGGCCGAGCTGCAACGCAAGGGCCAGTTCGACAAGTTGGCCGAGCTTCAATACGGCAAGCTGCCCGAACTGGAAGAGCGCCTGAAAGCGGCTGAAGCCAATATGGACAAGGCTGATCAGGACAAGCCTCGCTTGTTGCGTACACAGGTTGGTGCCGAGGAAATCGCGGAAGTGGTTTCGCGTGCAACCGGTATTCCGGTGTCCAAGATGATGCAGGGCGAGCGTGAAAAACTCTTGCAGATGGAAGACTACTTGCACAAGCGTGTGGTCGGCCAAGGTGAAGCCGTACGTTTGGTGTCGGATGCCATCCGTCGCTCGCGTGCCGGTCTGTCTGATCCGTCCCGCCCTTATGGTTCCTTCCTGTTCCTGGGGCCAACCGGTGTGGGTAAGACCGAACTGACCAAGGCATTGGCCAACTTCCTCTTTGATTCCGAGGATCACATGATTCGTATCGACATGAGCGAATTCATGGAGAAACACTCGGTGGCTCGTTTGATCGGGGCGCCTCCCGGCTACGTGGGCTATGAAGAGGGCGGTTACCTGACCGAGGCCGTGCGTCGCAAACCTTATTCGGTGATTTTGCTGGATGAGGTCGAGAAAGCACACCCCGACGTCTTTAACGTGCTCTTGCAGGTGCTGGACGATGGCCGTTTGACCGATGGTCAGGGCCGTACAGTGGACTTCCGCAATACGGTGATCATCATGACCTCGAACCTGGGTTCGCAGCATATTCAGCGTTTGTCGGGCGAGCCTTACGATGTGATCAAGGAAGTGGTGTGGGAAGAAGTGAAACAGCATTTCCGCCCCGAGTTCCTGAACCGTATCGACGAAGTGGTGGTATTCCACGGTCTGGAAGCAGAACACATCGAGTCCATTGCTCGTATCCAGCTTGAGCGTCTGGATCAGCGTCTGGCTCAACGTGACATGCATCTGGAAGTCAGCGAGGCTGCTTTGGCGCAGTTGGCCAAGGCTGGGTTTGACCCTGTGTTTGGCGCACGTCCTTTGAAACGTGCCATTCAGCAGCACATTGAGAACCCGGTGGCACGCTTGATTCTGGAAGGCCGCTTTGGTCCTAAGGATGTAGTGCCTGTGGACTGGAAGGACGGCGAGTTTACGTTCACCCGCAGTATCCAGTAATGAGCAGGCTCTGATTACTGCTGTGCTGGTGAGCGTTGAGCAGTAGAGCGGACCAGCGCATGCAGTAAGCCTTAGTTGAAACGGCAGTAAAAAAAGCGCCTTGGGCAACCAAGGCGCTTTTTCTTTGGCTCGACGGATTGTTTCAAGCTTGGGTTGCTTTACCTGTGATCTGTGCCACCCACTTGGGTTTTGGCAAAGACAAAGCTATTCAGAATCCTGGTGGGGCTTATCGATGCACTGTTCGTATAAGGGACAACTGTCAAGCAGAGGCTGTTTCAGCCAGGTGTGCTAAGTCCGCCAGGACGACCGTTCAGGCCTCGCTTATGCGTTCTTTTGCGCCGGTGCTGGGGGCGGAGTCAGGTCCAGCTCATCTTTGCCGTAGAACTTCACACCGATCTCGACACGAGGGCGGCCTTGCGAGCGGCGGTGGCGGTTGGTGTCGCGCAGCGAGTACACGCAGCCGCAATATTCCTGCTGATAGAAGTTCTCGCGCTTGCTGATCTCCAGCATGCGTTGCGAGCCGCCACCTTTGCGCCAGTTGTAGGTCCAGTATTTCATCTCCGGATAACGGGCTGCGGCGCGCTCGCCGCAGTCGTTGATCTGGTTCATGTCTTTCCAGCGCGAAATACCCAGGACGCTGGAGATGATGTCGTAGCCATTTTCATGGGCGTAGAGGGCTGTGCGCTCAAAGCGCATGTCAAAGCAGACCGTACAACGCTCGCCGCGCTCGGGGGCGTGTTCCAGGCCGCGTACGCGTTCAAACCAGTTATCCACGTCGTAGTCGGCATCAATAAATTCGATACCGTGCTGTTCGGCAAAGCGGATGTTTTCCTGCTTGCGCAGTTCATATTCGCGCACCGGATGGATATTGGGGTTGTAGAAGAAAACGGTGTATTCAATCCCCGAGGCGTGCAAGGCCTCCATCACCTCGCCCGAACAGGGGGCGCAGCAGGAGTGCAGCAGCAATTTCTCGCGCTTTTCCGGCATGGTTAAAACTGGACGATTGAGCTGAGTGGACATGAATCTGAATCCGAGAAAAAAGGCGTCCCGAGTCGGTCGCACAATAAATCAATGCGACTATTGTAGATTCTTGGCAAAGTTTAGTGAAATCAATCTGTTGCCTTAGTACCCCAGGACCTCGTCCCATAGTCGCGTCACGGCCTGCCGTTCCTGAGTTAGTTCGGTCTGCGGGACACGGGCTTTTTCCGCCCCTTCCAGACGTAATGCGTGCTGACGACGGCGCAGGGCACGGTAGGCATCGGCAACTTCCTGAGCATGGTCAACCGCAATCAGGCCCGCTTGCGCGGCAATGCCCAGCAAGGCGATGTTGCCCAGGTTCTCCAGCAGCTTGGGATGCTCTCGGCTATGGCAAAGCACCAGATATTGGGTGATGAACTCCACATCCACCATGCCGCCACGGTCGTGCTTCAAATCAAACAGCTCGCTGCGGTTGGGGTGCCCGGCACTGATCTTGTCTCGCATGTCCAGAATGTCTGCGCGCAGTTTGCGACGGTCACGTTCCATCAACAAGATGGAGCGGCGGATTTCATCGAAGCGTTCCTTGATCTGGGCATCCCCGGTCACAAAACGGGCACGGGTAATGGCTTGATGCTCCCAGGACCAGGCGCTACGGGTTTGATACTGCTCGAAGGCATCCACACTGACGGCCAGCAAACCGGCATCGCCATCCGGGCGCAAACGCAGGTCAATATCGTAGAGACGACCGGAGGAGGTCATGGCCGACAACCAGCTGGTCATGCGGCGAGCCAGTTTGATGTAGCGCTCCACATTGTCCTGGCTGGGGTCGTCATAGAGAAACACCAGATCCAGGTCCGAGGCGTAGCCAATTTCCTTGCCGCCCAGCTTGCCGTAGGCGATGACGGCAAAGCGGGGCGGGGTGTCGTGTTCAGGGCCCAGGCTGCGGGGGCGCGTCAGAGGCCAGGTACGCTCCAGCGTCTCGGCCAGCATCATGTCGGCCAGGGCCGAGAGCTGGTCGGCCAAGGCCTCCACCGTCAGCACGCCTTCCAGGTCCTGAGCCAGTAATTGGAAGGTGATCTGGTGCTGCCAGTCGCGCATCATGTTCATTTGCTGTTCGACATCGGCCTGGCCATCGGGCAGACGGCAGGCGTCCAGGTCGCGGCACATTTGCTCGGACAGGGCCGCAAAGTCCGGAATTTCCATTAGCGAATGCCATTCGATCAGGCTGTCCAGCAGGAGCGGGTATTGAGCCAGATACTGGGCGGCCCAAGGGCTGGCTGAGACAATACGGGCGACGCGGGCCAGCGTATCGGGGTATTCAGCCAGCAAAGCCAGATAAGCACTGCGTTGGGCGATCAGCTCGATCAGGTTGAAGAGCCGTGTCGCTGTCATTTCCGGGTTTTCGGAGCGGTAGGCGTAGTCCTCAGCCAAGGGGATCAAGCGTTGTACGCGATCCAGGCTGGCATTGGGCAGGCTGCGCAGGCGATGGCTGTTCAAAAGTGCCTGACGCAATTGTTCGATGCGTTCCCGCAAAGCCTGATCTTGCTCGGCGCTGTTGACTTCGAGGGTGGGGGCTGCCGCTACAGGAGGCTCGGCACTGGCTTCTTCCCCCATACCCGCTAGACGGAAGGCATTGCGGAAGGTATGCGACACAAACTTTCTGTGCTGGCCTAGCTGCTCGTCGAAATCGGCCAGGCTCAGGCCCAAGGTGGCGGCCAGCTCGGTGCGCAGCTCCTCGTCCTGGGGCAGCAAATGGGTTTGTTCGTCTTCGCGATACTGCAGACGGTGTTCGACACGTCGCAAGAAGGTATAGGCGGCCAGTAGCTTGTCGCAGACCTCCTGGTCCAGCAGACCGGCTGCGCATTGACCGCGCAGAGCCTTGTGCAGGCTGGTTGTTTGCAGGGAAGGCTGTCGTCCACCACGTATCAGTTGATTGAGCTGGACTACAAATTCAATTTCTCGAATCCCGCCATCCCCCAGCTTGATGTTGTGCCAGGTCTCCACGCCATTGCGGTTCAGGGCGCGGCGTGTCCAGTCCTGACGGATGCGCTCGCGCAGGCCGCGCAGGGCGGACAGGGCATCAAAGTCAAAATATTTGCGGTACACAAAAGGGGTACGCAGCGCTTCGAAGTGATGTATATCGCCAGCGCTACGGCTGCCTTCAAAGGCCTGGGCCTTGATGGGGCGCGCCTTGATCCAGGCATAGCGTTCCCACTCCCGGCCTTGATTGACCAGATAGTTTTCCAGGGCCTGCATGCTCCAGGCCAGCGGCCCCGAATCACCGTCCGGACGCAGACGCAAGTCGGTGCGAAACACCTGGCCGAAGGCATCCGTATCGGACAACACGGGCATCATGCGCTGGGTTACTTTGCCGTAAAACTCGTGATAGCTCAGGGGGCGGCGACCATCGGTTTCGCCGTCCTCGTCGTAGAGCATGATCAGGTCAATGTCCGAGGAAACGTTTAATTCTCCCCCGCCCAGCTTGCCCATACCCAAAATAATCATCTCTTGGGGCAGGCCGGTTTCCGAGTTTTTAGGAATACCGTGTACGTCAGCCAGTTGCCGGGCCACGGTTTCATAGGCTTGTGCCACGGCCAGATCAGCCAGGCTGCTCATGGCCTGCATGACTTCATCCAGGGGCGCCAAGCCATTGATATCGCGGATCATCAGCACCAGAAAGACCCGTTCGCGCAGTTGGCGCAAGGCCTGGCGCACTTGTGCCAGACGATCATTATCGGGCTCGGGCAGCAAAGTCCTATACCATTGCGTAATCAATGCGGGGGTGACAGGGTGTTGGGCTTGCTCTTCCAGCCACGCTCCAAATTGTGGCTGAGCGTTTACTTTTCGACGCAAGGGGCCGGACCATTGCATCACGGGCTTCAATATAATGGACTGGCTCATACGATAAGAGGCTTTTCGGATAAGGGGGAACGACAAGTGAAATGACTTGTCTGACTAGGCCGGAAATGACCGCATCTAACTATACTCGGGAATTGATTGCATGGTAGTTCGAGGGCTTGTGCGACTGGCGCTAGTGCTCTATTTTGCGCTGATGCTAGGCCTTGTCGGGCTACGTTACTTGCTCGTGCCGCAACTGGATAATCTGCGTCCCTATCTGGTGCAGAAAATTAGTGAGCAAACCGGCCTGCAAGTCCAGATCCAAGAATTAAAAGGCGACTGGCAGGGCTGGAATCCCCATCTTTCCGTGACAAACCTGTCGCTGGCAGAACCTGGGCAGGAGCCCATGTTGCAGCTGCCCAAACTGCAAGCCGATATCAGCTGGAAGTCCTTGTTCAGCGGCTCGCTGCAATTGCGCCAGCTGGATGTGCAAGGTTTGACGATCCCGGTGCGGCGCGACCCCCAGGGTCAGATTCTGGTGATGGGTCAGGTGCTGGATCTGAATGATGAGAGTGCCCCGTCCGAACCCGAAGCCTGGCAAGGACCGGTTCGCTGGTTGCTGGAGCAGCGCGGCATTCGCATTCAAGGTACGTCCTTGCAATGGCAGGATGATCTGCGTGGCGCGCCTGTCTTGAGTCTGCCGTCGATTGAATTGCAGATCGGCTACAGGCAGGGCTGGCATGAGGTCAATCTGGCGACAGCCTTGCCCGCCAATTTGGGCGAGTCCCTGGCTTTGGCCTTGCGTGTGCAGGGCAAGCGTCGTCTGCCCGAGAGTGTGGATGTGATGGACCTGCCCTGGGAACTGACGGTTCAGGCTAAAGGGGTGGATGCTCCTGCGCTGCGCCCGTGGCTGGATGTGCCTGTGGCCCTGGACAAGGGCTGGGTCGATGTGCGCGCTCAAGCCACTCAGCCTAAAGCGGCCCAGACCGTACAGATGCAGCTTGCCGCCCAGTTGCGTGATGTGGCCGTGCTTACCGATAGCGATGATCGCCTGCAACTGCAGCAAGCCAATCTGGAACTGGCGGGGGGGCTGAATGATATGCAGGCGCTGGCCCAAGGCAAGCAAAGTGGCGATGTGCAGTGGGCCTTGTCGATGAACAGTTTTGGTCTGCGTGTGCCGGATTTGTTTGCCCAGTATTTGGCTGTGGATCAGCTCAATGCTCAAGGCACCGTCCACCGGGATGAGCAGGCCAGACTGAGCGTCAGCAAAATGAATCTGGCTTTGCGTAATCCTGATCTGGATGCACAGTTGACAGGTAGCTGGCGCGAGGATGCCACGTTCGAGGCCGGTGTGGCTGACTGGCAGGGGCAGTTCAAGCACCTGAATCTGGCGGCTTTGGTGAATTACCTGCCTTTGACGGTCAATCCTCTGGCGCGTGAATGGATGCAGGCCGGACTGGTGCAGGGGGCGGTACGAGACGGGACAATCCGTCTGCAAGGCGGCCTGGATACCTTCCCGTATGGCTTGAGTCCGGAGGATGGCAGCTTTGAAGTGGCGGGGGCTTTGGATCAGGGAATTGTGGATTATCAGCCCGCCCGTCCCAAGCGGTTGGCCTGGCCGCGTCTGGAAGGCGTGCAGGGCAGCATACGCATGCATAACGACAATCTGGATATTGTGGCTCAGCAGGCGCGCATGCCGATTGCCAAGCAGCAGGATATCGTGCTGCGCGATATTCAGACCCACATTACCTCCTTGGAGCAAAACAGCTTTCTGAAGCTGGAAGGTCTGTCCCAGGCACCGGCGACCAGTTATCTGGCCCTGGTGCATCAATCCCCCTTGAATGCCTTGCTGGATGGCTTGCTGGCCGACAGCCGTGTCAAAGGGGATTGGACCGTACCGGTCAAGTTGCAGATTCCTTTGGATAATGCTGATGATGCCCAGGTACAGGGCCAAATCCAGATGAACAATGGCGAGTTTCAGTACATGCCTGAAGCCCCTTCGTTTACAGCGTTGAAAGGCGAACTGGCCTTTAGTGAAAAAGGCGTCAGTGCCCAAACCTTGACGGGCAAGATGCTGGGCGGTGATACCCGGATCAGTGGTGTGCTGGAGCCCGGCAAACCCGGTTTACGTCTGAATGGTGTGCTGACGGCCAAAGGCCTGGAGCAATACCTGGAGTTGAAGGGCTTGCAGCGTTTGCAGGGTCAGACACCTTATAGCGTGTTGATGAAGCTGGACGCCAAGGGCGCTTTTTCGTTTGGGGCCGAGTCGAACCTGACAGGTTTGGCACTGAATTTGCCTGAACCTTTCCACAAGCCTGCCGAGCGTGCGGCCAAACTGAAGGCGGATTGGAGTAGCGATTCCGCCGCCAAGATGGACCGTTTGCAAATCAGCCTGGAGGACAGACAGAGCTTTTTGCTGAACCTGCTGCATGCTCAAGGTTCCCGTGATGGCAGCTACTTTCAAAGTGGCAGCATGGGAACACCGGGATTGGTGAATTGGCCCCAACGCGGTTTTGAATTACATAGTCGCTATGACCGTATGGACCTGGATGCCTGGGAAAGGGTGGTGGGGGAGTTTGGCCAGAATCTGGATGGCAGTCCCTTACCTCCTTCGGCCCGCCCCTTGCTGCCTTTGCTGGAGCGGGTGCGTCTGAAAGCGGATCAGGCGTTTTTCCGAGGGCAACTGCTGGACCAGCTGGAAATGGAAAGCACGGAAGATGCCGCTGGCAGACTGTTTCTAAGCATGAAGGCCAAGCAGGCCGAAGGGCGTTTGCAGGCGCAGCATCAAGGTGGCCGCTACACCGGCATGTTCAATGCCAACTTCTCCCATCTGTACATTGACAGTGGCAGGCCTGATTGGGCTTGGCCCGACGCCGACTTGCCCATGAATGACGACCTGCGTTTGCCCGCGATCTCGTTCAAGGTGGATGATTTGCAGATTCAGGGTGTTCGCTTTGGCAAGCTGGAAGCCAAGGGCAAGCCCGCTGGAAAGGGACAAAAGTGGACGTTGGAAAACATTTCTCTGAATGCCCAGGGTATGCAGCTGAATGGTTACGGCTCTTTGGCATTGAGTGGGTCGCAGCGTGGCCTGGAGTTGGTGGCAAACAGCCGGGTAAGCAATTTGGGACAGTTTGTGGATGTCAGTGGCTTGCTGACCGAGTCCATCAAGGATGGTGACGGCACGGTACAGGCGGCCTTGTTCTGGAGCGACTTCCCCTGGTCTTTTGACAAGCGCAACATCCGTGGCCAGTTCAATGTGGATTTGCGCAAAGGGCGCTTTATCAGCCTGAAGTCGCGCTCGGCTAAACTGCTGGAGCTGCTTAGCTTGCAGTCCATCTCGCGCTTGAGCCGTCTGGATCTGGATTTGTTTGGGGCGGTGAAACAAGGCTTTGCGTTCGATAGCCTGACCGGGCGCATGAATCTGTCGCAGGGCAAGCTGGAGCTGGATAATTATCAGATCAAGGGTCCGGCAGGGGCGATCAGCCTGAAAGGCTGGATTGATATCCGGGATGAGACGCTGGATTTGATTGCGGTGGTAGACCCGAATCTGGATATGAGCGGTGCGGCGATTGCAGCGTACTTTACTGTCAACCCGATGGTGGGAGTTGGGGCCTTGCTGACACAGTGGCTGATGCAGATTCCGATGAGCAGTCACCTGTCTGTCACGTATGCGGTAACAGGCAAGATGGATGATCCCCAGCTCAAAGAGTTGGCGGTCCCTGCTGTTGGTAGCGCGAAACAAGAGAAACAGCCTCGGATCGAGCCTTGATGGCAAGCGCTTCACTCAAAGCGGTTTTGAGTGGGTTTTTTATCAGGGTCGCAGCCAGGCTTTTCCGTGTTTTAACCCTTATGCAAAGGATAGGCCGATGAGCGCACAGAGACTGAAACAACTGGCAGCGACCTTGCTCGTGGCGAGCCTGCCTTTCCATGCGCTTGGAGCGCAAACGCATCCTGTGGCTCAGGCCGCACAAGCGGTCGAACAATCCTTGCAGGCCCGTGTCGGACTGGCTGTACTGGATACGACAGATGGGCAGTTGTGGCAATACCGTGCCGATGAACGCTTCCCTATGGCCAGTACCAGCAAGGCCTTGATCTGCGCGGCGTTGTTGGCCCGAGGGCCGGGTGCCATGAAGACCGCCTGGCTGGTCAAGGAAGAGGCCATTCAATCTTACGCACCGACGACAGAAAACCTGATAGGGCAGTATGTGCCAGCGTCGCAATTGTGTGCGATCACGATGCGCAACAGCGACAATACTGCGGCCAATGGGGTTCTGGAGATGCTGGGCGGGCCCGAAGCGATCACGTCCTTTCTACGCAGTGTAGGCGACATGGTGACACGCCTGGATCGCAACGAACCCAGCTTGAATGAGGCCAGGCCAGGTGACCCGCGTGACACCACTAGCCCGCAAGCCATGGTGCATACCTTGCAGAGTCTGGTGCTGGGCGATGCGCTGAAAGCCCCAGACCGAGATCGGCTGATTGACTGGATGACGCATAACGAAGTGGGTGGGCCTTTGCTGCGGGCCGGTGTTCCTGAGAGCTGGACCGTGGCAGACCGGACCGGGGCAGCGGCTTACGGCACTCGCGGTGTTGTGGCGGTGATGTGGCCCCCTGAGCGTGCGCCGCTGGTGGCTGCCGTCTACATCACGGAAACAAAGGCCTCCATGGAAGAGCGCAATGCGGCCATCGCAACGATTGGCAAGGCAATTGCAGCGGCTGTGGATCAAAAAGCTTCGCCGTAGCTGGTGTGGGGAAGGCGAGGGGCACGTTAAGAAAGTGTGCTTGGATGCCTGTATTGAAGCTTGGGATTTGCAGCATAAAAAAAACCGCCTTGTGGGCGGTTTTTTTGACTACTGAGCAAGGCGCAAAACTTAATAAACGCCTTGATGACGCATGGCATTGGCGACTTTGACAAAGCCGGCAATATTGGCGCCGTTAACGTAGTTGATGAAGTTGCTTTCTTGACCATAGTTCACACAATTTTCGTGGATGTCACGCATGATGGAGTGCAGCTTTGCGTCAACTTGTTCGCGTGTCCAGCTCAAGCGCTGGGCGTTTTGGCTCATTTCCAGACCGGATACGGCAACACCGCCCGCATTGCTGGCTTTGCCTGGGGCATACAGGATCTTGGCGTGGATAAAGGCATCGACTGCATCCAGCGTGCTGGGCATATTGGCACCTTCGGCAACGCAACGTACACCGTTCTTGATCAGGATTTCAGCATCCTTGCCGTCCAGTTCGTTCTGGGTGGCGCAAGGCAGGGCGACATCCACAGGGATATGCCAAGGACGTTTGCCTTGTTCGTACAGCAGGTGATGTTGCTGGGCGTAATCGACCAGACTGCCACGCTGTACATTTTTAACGTGCATCAGGGAAGCCAGTTTTTCACGTGTAAAGCCGTCCATGTCCACCACGCAACCTTGCGAGTCGGAAACGGTAACGACTTTGGCACCCAGATCCAGGCATTTTTCAATGGCGTACTGAGCCACATTGCCCGAGCCGGAAACGGACACTGTCATGCCGTCCAAGGACAGCCCTTTACGTGCCAACATTTCCTGTACGAAATATACGGTGCCATAACCAGTGGCCTCAGGACGAATCAAACTGCCGCCAAAGCACAAATCCTTGCCGGTGAACACACTGGCTGCGCTGTTGGAGAGTTTTTTCATCATGCCGGCCATAAAGCCCACTTCACGCGCGCCCACGCCGATATCACCAGCAGGAACGTCGGTATCGGGGCCCAAGTGACGGTACAGCTCAACGATCAGGGCCTGGCAAAAGCGCATCACTTCGCCATCCGACTTGCCTTTGGGATCAAAGTCCGAGCCGCCTTTGCCGCCGCCCATGGGCAGAGTGGTCAAGGCATTCTTGAAGGTCTGTTCAAATGCCAGAAACTTCAAAATGGACAGGTTCACCGAGGGGTGAAAACGCATGCCGCCCTTGAAAGGACCGATGGCATTGCTGTGTTGAATACGGAAGCCGCGATTGACCTGAACCTGGCCACGATCATCTACCCAGGAAATACGAAACTGGATAGCACGTTCGGGTTCGACCAGACGCTCGAGCAGACCATGATCGGCGTACTGGGGGTTTTTCTCGATGAAGGGCCACAAGCTGGTCATGACTTCCCGAACGGCCTGCATGAATTCAGGCTGGTTGGGGTCGCGGGACTGCACTCTGGCTAGGAACTGTTCTAGAGAGATAGATTTCATTGCAAGCGAACTCTGTTTGCAATACTGAGAACTCGAGTCGAACTCAGCAGATTGAAAGAATGGATGCACGGGAATGCACCCGATCATACGCCCATCGCAAGCAAGCCTCTCGTATAGAGAGGCTTGCGCAGGATGTTCGATTTACTTCTTCATCATGTCGAAGAATTCGGAGTTGGTCTTTGTGGCCCGGATTTTGTCCAGGATAAACTCCATGGCTTCAATTTCATCCATCCCATGGATGAACTTGCGCAGAACCCAGACCTTTTGTAGAAGGTCGGGCTTGATCAGCAACTCTTCACGACGTGTGCCTGATTTGTTCAGGTTGATGGCTGGGTAAATACGTTTCTCGGCCAGACGGCGCTCCAGATGGATTTCGGAGTTGCCGGTACCTTTAAATTCTTCATAGATGACTTCGTCCATGCGGCTGCCGGTTTCAATCAGGGCAGTACCGATGATGGTCAAGGAGCCACCTTCTTCCAGATTACGGGCAGCGCCAAAAAAGCGTTTGGGGCGCTGCAGGGCGTTGGCGTCCACACCACCGGTCAAAACCTTGCCCGAAGCAGGGACCACAGTGTTGTAGGCGCGAGCCAGACGGGTAATGGAATCCAGCAGGATCACCACGTCTTTTTTCAATTCAACCAGGCGTTTGGCCTTTTCAATGACCATCTCGGCCACTTGCACGTGACGTGTGGCGGGTTCGTCAAAGGTGGAGGCCACCACTTCGCCGCGCACCGTGCGCTGCATCTCGGTTACTTCCTCGGGGCGCTCGTCCACCAGCAGGACGATCATGATGGCCTCGGGGTAATTAGTCGTGATGGCGTGAGCCATGTGCTGCATCATCACGGTTTTACCGGATTTGGGGCTGGCCACGATCAGGGCGCGCTGGCCTTTACCAATAGGCGAGAAGATATCCAGGATACGGCCTGTGATGTTCTCTTCGCTTTTGATGTCGCGCTCCAGGCGCATGGGCTGGTCCGGGTGCAGCGGCGTCAGGTTCTCAAACATGATGCGATGTTTGATGGCCTCAGGCTGCATGCCGTTAACCTTGTCAACTTTTACTAGGGCAAAGTAGCGCTCGCCGTCTTTAGGGGTGCGCACTTCACCTTCAATGGAGTCACCCGTGTGCAGATTGAAACGACGTATCTGCGAAGGGGAGATGTAGATATCGTCTGTGCTGGCCAGGTAAGAGGTTTCTGGCGAACGCAGAAAGCCGAAACCATCAGGCAGGACTTCAAGCACCCCGTCGCCGAAAATCTGCTCGCCCTTTTTGGCGTGCTTTTTCATGATGGCGAACATCAGCTCTTGCTTGCGCAAGCGGTTCGCGTTGTCGATTTCCAGAGTGGCAGCCATTTCTAGCAGCTGCGAGACGTGCAGAGCTTTTAATTCGTTCAGGTGCATGGGAGTGGGGAAGGGCTTTCAGCAGCAGACCGCAGGCCAGCGAAGGGCCTGCGTGCGGTTAATCAGAGATTACAGGGAGCTGTCGAGAAACGCGCTAAGTTGGGACTTGGAAAGTGCACCGACTTTAGTTTCGGCCACTTTGCCGTCTTTAAACAGCATGAGCGTTGGAATACCGCGAACACCATATTGAGCTGGGGTGTCGGGATTTTCATCGACGTTGAGCTTAGCGATGATAACACGACCTTGGTACAGTTCGGCTGCCTCATCAAGCAAAGGGGCAATCATTTTACAGGGACCGCACCAGGCAGCCCAGTAATCGACCAGAACGGGGAGGTCGGCGTTAAGGACGTCAGACTCAAAGGAGGCGTCCGTGATGTGTTTAATGGAGTCGCTCATGGCTAGATACAAAAAAAGTGAGAATAACGAAAAACTATACGTGTGGCGTGACCTGAGCACAATGTATTCTACGGCCAATTGCGACGGTCTTGTTGCCAATTTTTGACAGGATACCATTGCGTCTGGTTGATAATGTGCATTCGCTGCGCAACGCGCGCCAATAAAGCGTTTCCCCACTGGCGCCTAACCACTCGTAAAATAGCGTTTTTCTGTACGATCTACCGGGAATCAAGTTGTCTACTACACGTTACGACGAATCTTCTATACGGGTGCTCAAGGGGCTGGAACCGGTCCGTCAGCGCCCGGCCATGTATACCCGCACGGATAATCCCCTGCACATTGTGCAGGAGGTCATCGATAACGCGGCCGACGAAGCCCTGGCTGGTTTTGCCCGCACACTGACTGTCACCTTGCTGGAAGACGGCGGCATACAGGTTGAGGATGACGGGCGCGGTATTCCTGTTGGCTTGCACCCTGAAGAAAATGCGCCGGTGGTGGAACTGGTGTTCACGCGACTGCATGCCGGGGGCAAGTTCGACAAGCTCAATGGCGGTGCCTACGCCTTTTCCGGCGGTTTGCACGGGGTGGGTGTGTCGGTGACCAACGCCTTGTCTCGTCGCCTGGAAGTGCTGGTCTGGCGCGATGGCCAGGCCAACGAGATTGTGTTTGCCGACGGGGAGCTGGAGCAGCCCCTGACCCAAACGGGCACGGTGGCCAAGCGCAAGACGGGTACCCGTGTGCGGGTCTGGCCCGATGCCAAATATTTTGATTCCGCCCAGATTCCCCTGGCCCAACTGACTCATATCCTGCATAGCAAGGCCGTCCTGCTGGAAGGCGTGACGGTGGAACTGGTGCAGCAAAAAACCGGCCAGCGCCAGCAGTGGCGCTACGAGGACGGTTTGCGCGGCTACCTGCAGGAGGAAATGGAAGGGGTGGAGCTGCTGGTTCCTCTCTTTGAGGGCCGCCAGTACGCCCCGCAAGATGACGATAATTTCTCCGCCGGCGAAGGTGCGCACTGGGTGGTGGCCTGGGCGCTGGACTCCAATATTGTGCGTGAGTCCTATGTCAACCTGATCCCAACCCCAGCGGGGGGAACACACGAATCGGGCTTGCGCGATGGCTTGTATCAAGCCGTGCGCAGTTTTGCCGAACTGCATAGCCTGATTCCCAAAGGCGTCAAGCTGCAGGCCGAGGACGTATTTGCCCGTGCCAGCTTCGTGCTCTCGGCCAAAGTGCTGGACCCGCAGTTTCAAGGGCAGATCAAGGAAAAGCTCAATAGCCGTGACGCCGTGCGTCTGGTCAGTGGCTATGTGCGCAATGCGCTGGAACTGCATCTGCATGCCAATGTGGATCAGGGTCGCAAATTGGCTGAAGTGGCGGTGCGTCAGGCTCAGGCCCGTACCCGTTCGGCGCAGAAAGTGGAGAAACGCAAGAGCTCGGGCGTGGCCGTGTTGCCCGGCAAGCTGACGGATTGCGAATCACACGATCTGGAAAGTTCGGAACTGTTTCTGGTCGAGGGTGACTCGGCTGGCGGTTCGGCCAAGATGGGCCGTGACAAGGAATTTCAGGCTATCTTGCCCCTGCGCGGCAAGGTTCTGAACGCTTGGGAGGTCGATAAGGACCGCTTGTTCGCTAACCAGGAAATTCACGATATTTCCGTGGCGATCGGCGTGGACCCGCACGACGCCCAGTCCGAGCCGGATCTGTCCGGTTTGCGTTATGGCCGTATCTGTATCCTGTCTGATGCGGACGTGGACGGCTCGCACATTCAGGTGCTGTTGTTGACGCTGTTCTTCCGTCACTTCCCCAAACTGATCGAGGCGGGCCACGTGTATGTGGCGCGTCCCCCCTTGTTCCGTGTAGACGTGCCTGCCGCTGGCAAACGCCCGGCCCGCAAGATCTACTGTCTGGATCAGGGCGAGCTGGACGCCATTCTGGAAAAACTGCGCAACGAAGGTATACGTAACGAGTCCTGGAGCATCAGCCGTTTTAAAGGTCTGGGTGAAATGAGTGCGGAGCAGCTGTGGGATACCACCATGAATCCGGACACCCGCCGTTTGCTGCCTGTGCATTGGGGGGAGGATGGCCTGAGCGATACACAAGCCATGTTCACCATGCTGATGGGCAAGGGTGAGGCCTCGGCCCGCCGAGCCTGGTTGGAAGAAAAAGGCAATTTGGCCGATCTGGACGTCTGAGCCCGACTTAAGAGTTATTTATGGATAGCAATCAATTGGATTTTGAACCGGCGGGATCGGACGATAGCATCACGCTGGCGACTTACGCGGAACAGGCTTATCTGGATTACGCCGTTTCAGTGGTACGTGGACGTGCCTTGCCCGATCTGACCGATGGCCAGAAGCCGGTACAACGCCGCATTTTGTACGCGATGGATGCCATGGGTCTGGGCCCGACGGCCAAGCCCGTGAAATCGGCCCGTGTGGTGGGGGATGTGCTGGGTAAATATCACCCGCACGGTGACCAGGCGGCCTATGACGCCATGGTGCGTATGGCGCAGGATTTTGTGCTGCGTTATCCGCTGGTAGACGGGCAGGGCAACTTTGGCTCGCGCGACGGCGACAATGCCGCCGCCATGCGTTACACGGAAGCACGTTTGACACCGTTCTCGCGTCTGCTGCTGGACGAGCTGGACGAAGGCACAGTGGACTTCATCCCCAACTACGATGGCAGCCAGAAAGAGCCGGTGACTTTGCCTGCACGCCTGCCCATCATGCTGCTTAACGGCGCATCGGGGATTGCCGTCGGGATGGCGACCGAGATTCCTTCGCACAACCTGCGCGAAGTGGCCCAGGCTTGCGTCAGCCTGTTGCGCAACCCGAATTTGAGCGATCAGGAAATCCATGAGATCGTCCCCGGCCCGGACTTTGCCGGTGGTGGTCAGATCATTTCCGCTGCTGACGATATTGCGGCGGTGTACGCCCAAGGCCGTGGTTCCATCAAGGCTCGTGCCCGTTGGGTATTCGAGGAAATGGCCCGTGGCCAATGGCAATTGGTCGTCACAGAATTGCCGCCCGGCAGCTCCTCCCAGCAGATTCTGGAAGAGATTGAAGAGCGCACCAACCCCAAGGTCAAGGCTGGCAAGAAATCGCTGAGCACCGAGCAACAGCAAACCAAAGCCTTGATGCTGAACATGCTTGATGCCGTGCGTGACGAGTCGGGTAAGCAGGCTGCGGTGCGCCTGGTCTTTGAACCCAAATCCCGCGCGATTGATCGGGACGAGTTTGTGACCACCTTGCTGGCGCAGACCAGTCTGGAGCGCAACGTCTCCATCAACCTGGTATGTATTGATACGGATGGCCGTCCCGGTCAGCGTTCCTTGCGCCAGGTCTTGCTGAACTGGCTGGAATTCCGCCGTCACACGATGGAGCGTCGTACTCGCTACCGTCTGGATAAGGTCACCGACCGTATTCATGTGCTGCAAGGGCGCATGGTGGTGTACCTGAATGTGGATGAAGTCATCCAAACTATTCGTGAATCCGACGAGCCGCGTGCCGCCCTGATGGAGCGCTTTGATCTGAGCGAGCGTCAGGCCGACGATATTCTGGAAATGCGCTTGCGTCAGTTGGCGCGTCTGGAAGGCTTCAAGATCGAGAAAGAGCTGAAAGAGCGTCTGGACGAGCAGGAGTCTTTGCAAAAGCTGCTGGATGATCCCAAAGCCTTGAAGCGTCTGATGATTCGTGAGATTGAAGCAGACGTTAAAACCTATGGTGATGACCGTCGTACCCTGATTGAAGCGGCCGAGCGCGCTGTGCTGGAAACCAAGGTGGTTGACGAGCCGGTTACCGTGATTGTGTCGCGCAAAGGCTGGCTGCGTTCACGCCAGGGCCATGGCCATGACGCCTCGCAATTCAGCTTCAAGACTGGCGATGGCTTGCGCGATGCGCTGGAGTGTCGCAGTACCACGGACCTGGTCGCCATCGGCACCGATGGCCGGGTCTATACTGTTCCGGTCTCCAGTTTGCCTTCAGCGCGTGGCGATGGTCAGCCCATTACCTCCATGATTGAAGTCAGCCCCAGTGCGCCCATTGAGCATATTCTGGGGGCGCCTTTGGATCAGAACTACTTGCTGGCTGCCTGCGACGGTTACGGTTTTGTGGCTTCTCAGGGCGACATGAATACACGGCAGAAAGCGGGCAAGCAGTTTGTCACCGTCGAGGATGGCAAAAAGCTGCTCAAGCCCTTGGCCTTGCGCCCGGATGATCAGTACGTGGGCCTGCTCAGCGAGCAGGGACGTTTCCTGGTGGTGGACATCAAGGAGTTGAAAGTGCTGTCCAAAGGGGGGCGTGGCACGGTGCTGATCAAACTGAACGAGGGCGATACGCTCAGTCAATGGGTTGCCTTTGGTGAGGCGGGTCTGGCCGTCAGCGGAGTGAACCGCAAGCGTCTGTCGACCATTGTGATGGATCTGGACATGCTGGCCAATTATCTGGGCAAGCGGGCAGGCAAGGGCAAGGCCCTGTCGCTCAAATTGAACGACCCTGTGCTGCATCGGCCTGAAGAGTCCTGAATTTATATAGCCGCCGGAGGCTGGCCCTCCGCCTGATCGATTTCTTTTTTGAGTGTTGGATATGAGTTTCAAAGTCACGGTTCAGCCCAGCGGGCACAGTTTTGACGTACAGCCCGGACAGTCTGTGCTGGATGGCGCGCTGAATGCAGGCATTGTCTTGCCCTATAGCTGCCGCAATGGCACCTGTTCGTCTTGCCGTGGCAAGGTTATTGAAGGTGAATACGATGCAGGCCGTGCGCCCGAGCAATTGCTGAGCGAAGAGGATCGCGCTGCAGGCTACACCCTGTTTTGTCAGGCCAAGCCCAGCAGCGACATGTTGATCGAATCGCACGAAATTCGCATGGCGACTGATATCCAGATTCGTAAAATGCCGTCGCGCGTGGTGGGTCTGGAAAAAGTACGTGATGATGTGATGGTGGTGCGTCTGCAAATGCCATCGTCCGAGCCATTCCGATACTACCCCGGCCAATATTTGGAATTCATCCTGAAAGACGGCAGCCGTCGTAGCTATTCCATGGCGACGCCACCACGGGAAGACAATCAGGTGGAATTGCATATCCGTCACATGCCCGGTGGTGTGTTTACCGACCACGTGTTCGGTGCCGGTGCTACGGCCATGAAAGAGCGCGAGATTCTGCGCGTGGAAGCACCTTTGGGTTCTTTCTTCCTGCGCGAAGATAGCGCGGCTCCTATGGTTTTCCTGGCCAGCGGTACAGGTTTTGCTCCGATCAAGGCCTTGATCGAGCGCCTGATTCAAACCGGCAGCCAGCGCGAAGTCGCCCTGTACTGGGGCGGGCGTCGACCCAAGGATCTGTACCAGTCCGAACTGGCCGAGAAATGGGCCAGTGAACTGCCTAACTTGCGTTTCATTCCGGTGATTTCCGACGCTCAGCCTGAAGATGGCTGGACAGGTCGTACGGGCTTTGTGCATCAGGCGGTACTGGCTGATTTGCCGGATTTGTCGGCCTGGCAGGTGTACGCCTGTGGCGCGCCGGGCATGGTTGAAGCGGCCCGCAAGGATTTTGTGGAGCAGGCTCAACTGAATCCGGACAATTATTTTGCAGATGCCTTTACGTCGCTGGCAGACGTCAAGTAAGCGTCTTGATCAATAGCTCAACAAGCGGACAGTACACATGAAAGTAGCAGTTCTGGGCAGCGGCATTATTGGGGTATCAACTGCCTGGTGGCTCAGCCAGCAAGGTTGTGAGGTGGTGGTCGTGGATCGGGGAACCGGTCCCGCGCAGGAAACCTCGCGTGCCAATGGCGGGCAAATCTCGGTCTCGTATGCCGAGCCCTGGGCCAACCCGAAAATGCCGCTCAAACTGCTGAAATGGTTGTTGCAGGACGATGCTCCCTTGTTGTTCCGTCCGCGTCTGGACCTGCGCCAGTGGCGCTGGTGCCTGTCTTTCTTGCGAGAGTGCCTGCCGGGGCGGGTTGCGCCCAATGTGCGCGCGCTGGTGGCCATGGCGGAATACAGCCGCAGCACGCTCAAGCAATTGCGTCCCAGCCTGGATTTTGATTATCGCCATCAGGAAAAAGGCATCATTACGTTTTACCGGGATGCCCAAAGCCTGGACGACTCCCAGCAAATGGCCGACGTCATGCGAGATATGGGAGTGGACCGCCGCATCATGAGCGTGGACGAACTGGTGCAGCTGGAGCCTGCCCTGGCATCAGCGCGCGGCCAGATCGTGGGTGGCGACTACACCAAAGACGATGAGTCGGGCGATGCCAATCAATTCACCTGCGGTTTGGCGGCCATGGCCAGGCGAGCCGGAGTGGAGTTTCGCTTTTCTACTCAAATCACCCGTTTGCTGACGGCCAAGGGCCGAGTGGTGGGGGTCGAGGTTATAGGCGCGGATGGTGCGTACGACTCCATACAGGCAGACGCCTTCGTGGTGGCCATGGGCAGTTTCAGCCCTACCGTCCTGCAGCCGCTGGGAATTTCCTGCCCCGTTTATCCGGCCAAAGGCTATTCGGCCACCTTCCCGGTGCTGGTCCCCGAGGGCGCGCCTACTGTCAGCCTGACAGATAAAGATCACAAACTGGTTTTTTCCCGCCTGGGCGATAGCCTGCGGGTTGCTGGAACGGCCGAATTGTCGGGCTATACGCGTAGCTTGAACCCCGCCCGCTGTCAGGCTTTGTTAACGCATGTGGCTGATCTGTTCCCAAGCGCATTGGATTTTGATAATGTTCATTTCTGGTCAGGACTGCGTCCTGCCACAGCATCAAATGTCCCACTGATAGGCCGATCCTCCATTCCCAACCTGTACCTGAATACCGGGCATGGCACCTTGGGGTGGACCATGGGCATAGGCTCTGGCCGAGCCTTGGCGGACCTGGTCATGGGGCACAAACCCGAACCTGAATTTCCTTTTTTATCTTGAAGGATGTATGAAAAATCTACGCGGATTACTGTTGAAACGTGGTGTTATGGCTTTGGCGATGGCAGCGGGTGGCTCAGCCGCTTTGCTGTTCGGGTCGACCGCCCTGGCAGCCGTTGATATTCAGGTCTGGACCGCTTTGAACTCGCACAATCAGGACGAGTTCGAACGCTTGGTTCGGGATTTCAATCGTAGCCAGAGCGACGTCAAGGTGTCGGTCAAGGCGCATGACACAGAAGCCTCTTTGGAGCAGGTCATGCAAGCGGGCAAGGATTTGCCCAATCTGGTGCAGTTAGGCGAGATGTCCGGCCTGGACGAGGTCGCCGACCGCTCCTACATCATGCCCATGCACACCTTGCTGGCTCGGGAAAAAATGGACAATGTGTCCTGGTTCCTGGCCTCGAATTCCTTTGTGCGCAATGGCCGTGGCCAATTGCAAGGCTTCCCCTACATGGCCGAAATTCCGGTCATGTACTACAACCTGGAAGCGTTTGATAAAGCCAAGATCGAGCCTCCCGTGCCCAGCCGCGTCTGGCTGGACTTGCAAGCTCAACTGGTTGATCTGGCCAATAAAGGCTCGCGCCGTTGTCCTTTGACCTCCGACCAGTCTGTCTCCATCAACCTGGAAAACCTGGCAGCGGTTAATAACCAGATTTACGGTCTGGCACCCGGCCCCAAGGTTAAAGGCAAAGTAGGCTTTGATTTTGACGTGATGTATATCCGTCACTTGTCCATGATGATCAGCTGGGTGAAATCCGAGCTGATGGTCAAACCCGGCACCTTGCCCGAGTCGCCCCAGCGTTTTGCCAAGGGTGAATGTGCAGTCATGTTCTCCAACTCCGGCCATATCGGTGAGTACAGCGACACGCGCGGCCTGAAGTACGCTGTGACTGGTCTGCCTTACTACCCTGAAGTCACCCAAACCCCCGGCAAGCCTTTTGTGACCGGCTCGGCGCTGTGGGCGGTGAAAGGCCATAATGCTGAACAGAACCAGGCCTCGGCCCGCTTCATCAGCTGGTTGGCCCAGCCAGAGAATGCCGCTCGCTGGTATCAGAAAACAGGCTTTTTGCCTGTAAGCCGTGAAGCCTTTAACGCGACGGGTAGCGACTACTACAAGGACAAGGGCGACTGGATGCACCTGGTGGGCGCCTACAGCAGCGGTACATCGGGTACAGCCAAGGGCAACTTCCGTAACTACCGCCAGATTCGCGCCGTGTTCAACCAGAGCCTGGAAAGCGCGCTGGACGGTCAGCAACCTGCCATGACGGCCTTGCGTACCGCCGCCACGGAAGCCAACCGACTGGTGGCTCAGAAAGGACGCTGATTTATCTGTGCGTACAAGCCGATCTAGCGGCTTGAGCGAGCATCCTTGAAGATAAACCCCATGCCCTTGACGGGACATGGGGTTTTTTCTTTGGGTGCTCGCAATGCGTTTTCTTGTCCGTTTCTGCGTCTTGCTGATGTGTGGCCTGGGGTTGTCTGCCTGTCAGACCAGTCAGGGGCCTGATGGCCTGTTGGCTGATCCGGGAACACGCGTCTTTAACTTCGATTGGCGCTTGTCTGGCGACCCTCAAGTCGGCCCTATGCAGGTGTTTGATAACGGCAGGCGTATCTGGCTGCATTTTGCACCGGAGCAGATGCTGCCAGCGGTGTTGGGGCGCAGGAATGGACAGGAAACGCTGCTGTCTTTGAAGCCCTTGGGGCAGTTTCAAGTGATTGAAGGCCTGTGGACGGAGTTGATATTTCGGGCCGGACGAGCACAGGCGCAGGCTAGTTTAGGGCGCAAGAGTGCCCATGCTGAGGGTGCTGCAACACTTGGCGTAGAGGCATCGGATGCCTTGCCACAGGACCGTAGTCAACAGAAGGATCAGCAGCAAGCCCGAGCCAGTCTCTCCCAGCGTAGTGATTCTTCGCCAAGCCATTTCCCCCTAAGTCGTTCTGATATCCGCTCTTCCGAGCAAAGTAGTCTGTTTTCTGGAAAGCCTGCGCCAGATTGGATGGCGGCTCAAGTGAAGGAGGGCGAGCCTGCTCCCGGGAACGTGTTGCAGACACAAGCCTTTCAAGCCCGTTCAGAGTTGCTGCCAGTCTCAGCTCCTGGTGTGGATGCACAGTCCATTGCAGAGCCTGTTTTTGAACTGCGAATCAAGGATAGAACCTTGAGGCAGGCATTAGTCCGATGGGCTAAGCAAGCGCAATGGGTTTTTGCACCTGAGCATTGGACTTTGGAGGTTGATTTCCCTATCAAGGCGGCGGCTCGCTTTGAGGGGGACTTTGAGACTGCTGTGGCTCAGTTGTTGGCGGCTGCCCAACTGAATGCTCATCCTTTGCAGGCCTGTTTTTACTCAAATCAGGTGCTCAGGATTCTGGCTTGGCCGCAAGCCTGTGATCCCAGCGCTTCGCCCGAGGGACAGTCATGAATTATCTCTGTCTCTTGTTTTTGCCGCTGATAGCGGCTTGCAGCTTGCAAACAGCAGGGCAGCATGTTGATCAGGCATGGCTGGATGATGCCGTGGTGTTGGATGGCAACAGTCCATCCTCCGTGGCCCATGCTCAGTCTGTCGACAAGCCCTGGTTGCTGGGGGCGGCGGTGCCTTTACGAAAACCGGCTGCCTTGCCAGCGGCATTGCGCTCCAGACAAACCTTCAGTTTTTCTTTGGAAGCGCCTTTGCCCGATCTGGATGAGCTGGCGCGTCGTTTGTCTTTATTGTCTGATCTGAGCGTTTTCATTAGCCCGCAGGCTCGTTTGCCTTTAACGCATTTCCCGCCACGAACCGCTGGGCAGGAGGGGTCGGAATCGGCTCGGCAGGGAGGTCTGATTTTTGAACAACTGCGTTTGTCAGCCTTGTTGGATCAGGTTGCAGCGGTATATGGCCTGAAGTGGCGTTATCAGGCAGGCCGTATTGAGCTGTATCGCGATGAGAGTTCTCAGGCTTTGGGGCAGCAGTCTGGATTGCGACAAGTAGACGGGTCAGGGACAGGGGACTTAATTGGTCGAGGTGTGAAATGAGTTCTGCCTTGCCTGAGCGGGAGTACTGGTTTGGGTTGCAGTGGGTGGATGCCAGGGACGGTATGCGGCGGACTCAAAATCGTCGAATGAAGAGATCGTATTGGACTTGCTTGATGGGAGTGAAAGGGGGGCTGAGAGAACAGGCACGTAAGCAAACGGAAAGGCAAATAGAAGAACTACAACAAGTACAGGAAAAGACTGATGAGGATGTAGCAGGACAAAGAGCAGGGCAAACAGCAGGACGAACAGCAGGGCAGGCAATGGCTTGGGTTCCAAGTTGTTGGCTGAACAGCCGGAGGCCCCAATCTGTCTTGCGCTTGGCCCAGAATGGGCCTTCAAGAGCCAGACTAACGCGAGTTCAGGCTTATTCTGCGGCTGCTTGTATGGCTGCCCACCACCCTCAGGACGCAGTTTTTCTTTTATGGACGGTGGCTCCTGGCCGTTTGTGGTTTCTGGTGCTTGAACATGGTCAGGTGATGGAAGGTAGCGATTGCCTCCTGGCTCAGATCGGGCAAGTGCAGACCTTACGGCGGGCCATGCAGGCGCGTTATCCCTCCATACGCGAACTGCGGCAACCTGATGATTTATGGGTTTGTCTGGAGCAAGGCAGAAGACCGCAGGGCCGCATGCAGCGCCAGCCTGTCAGGCATGCTAGGTGGTGTGAAAAGATCCCGCTCCGTCTGGCGCTTTTGTCTTTGTTGGTGATGGCTGCGCTTGGGGGCATGTCGTCCCTTGATCTGCGGAGGCACTTGGTTGCGAATGTGCCTGATTGGGAGCAAAGCCTAGCCCAGGAAGAACTTGGTTTGACCAGTATTCAGGCCGTGTTGAGCTTGATTGAGGAGCTTCCTGCTCAGGGGGCAGACTGGCAATTGCAGCAGGTGGATTGTCGCCGTCAGGCCGGCTTGTGGGAGTGCAGGGCACATTACGGGTTTGAGGGTGTGCAAAGTTTTAGTGCGGCCATGAATAGCCAGATTCGTGAGCCGAATGTGCTGGAGTTCACCGGCTTGGGGCAGGGGGCTTTGAGTATCCGGCGCGGGTATCAGACATGGATTCCTCAGTTCTTGGAAACGAAAGATCAGACGCGAATGCCAACTGCGGCATCTCCAGGTTTGCATGCCAAGCTGGCGGCCGTGCAGCCTGCGTTTATGCGCTTGTCATTGAGCCCTGCTCAGTGGGTTGAATCCTCCGCCGAAAATGAGCAAACAAGGGCAGGCGTGTGGCGCCGCTCCTGGCTCAGTCAATCGCCCCTGCGTTCGGTGTATTTACTGGCGGCCCAGCTTCCTGAACTGCACTGGGAGCGTATGAGCTTGTCATTGAATTCGCGGTCTTACCCCTCGCTGCTGGGCAGCGCTTTTATCGTGGAGCTGGAAGGCTATGTTTATGAATCTGCGCAGCGGGATCTGGCTGATCAAGATCTGGCCGATTATATGCAGACCCCTTTTGAGCATTCTGTTTGGTCTGACGCTGATGTTTAGTGCACCGGCTTGGGCGATGGAAACCATGGCGACGATAGTAAGGGAGATGCTGTTGCTGGAAGCCGAACAGGCGCGGCAGAACATGTCGTCCTGCTTGAGGACACCACAGGAGCAAGAGAGGGCAAGTCAGCCTGATGTGGCCAAGATCAAATCCAGTAAGCCCACCCCTGCATTGAAGCTGAAAGCGATCTATGGAAAAGACACCCAGTTGCTAGCTGAAGTGCAGCATGAGCAGCGTCTGCTCTTGTTTCAGCAAGGACAGCTTTGGCCGATAGGGCGTGAGCGCGATCGGTCCATGCGCCTCTTGTCTTTGAGTAGTCGCTGTATTGAGCTTGAAATAGGGCAAACCCAGGCTCAAGCTGCGCAACCGCAACCGCAACCGCAACCGCAACCGCAACCGCAACCGCAACCGCAACCTGAACTGCAATCCATCAAACTATGTTTGCCTTCCGGGCAGGGCCAAGTGTGACAGGACTTCTGCGATCCGCAGAAGCCCAGGCTTACTGCTTTGCAGGTTTTACGCCTGACTGTTCTTGAATCAGCAAGGCCGTGGGTTCGTGCAGCAGCAGACCAGACAGGCGGCTTCATAGACCCGAAGCAAGAAAAAACCCCGACATGATTTTCATCATATCGGGGTTGGAAGTTACTACGGAGCTTGTCGCTCGTCAGGCTTGAGCCTTGTTCTGCATTAGTCGCGGGTACCGCTCCAAGCGGCAATGGCGGCACGCTCTTCGTCGGTCATTTGCGTCATGTTACCCAAGGGCATGTACTTGGAGTGCACTACGGTCTTGACCTGTTCGGCGTGCAGTACCGTGTTGTCGATGGTATCGAGCAACATGCCGGCAGGGGCAGCCGTAAAGCCGAAGTCGGCATTGGGCTTGACCGCGTGACACTGAACACATCGTGCGTCCATGATTTCCTGGACACGGGCAACACTGATTGTTTCCGCACCGTTGGCAGCTTCAGGTGCACTGGCAACTTCACCCTTCAAGCTGGCAGGAGCCGCCAGGTAACCCACGATCAGCAGCAGCACAACACCGGCAGCCGGGTAGGCAGGCTTTTTGATGCCAGCGTGCATCAGCACGAAGTATTGACGGATCAGGGCACCGGCAAAGATGAACAGCACCATGATGATCCACGCATTGGGGTTGTTATACGTGAACGAGTAGTGGTTGCTCAGCATCAGCAGCAGGACAGGCAGCGTGAAGTAGGTATTGTGTACCGAACGCTGTTTGCCGCGCTTGCCATCCAGAGGGTTGGGCGCCTGACCGGCTTTCAGTGCCTTGACCATGCGGCGCTGGCCGGGAATGATCCAGAAGAACACGTTGGCCGACATGCTGGTGGCCATGACAGCACCGGTCAGCAGGAAAGCAGCACGACCCGAGAAGATGTGGGCGCTCAGGTAAGCCACGACCACCATCATGATGGCTACTGCCACGCTTAGCAGGCCGTCGCGGTTCATGTTGGGGCTGATCAGGCGGCACAGGCCGTTATAGACCACCCAGCCCAGTACCAGGAAGGCAATGGCCATCACGTTGGCCTGAGTGCCTGTCATTTGAGCCGCCCATTCCCAGGGACTGTTGGGGTTGACCAGATAGAACTCGGGCTTGGTCAGGTAGAGCAGGGCGAACAGGAAGAAGCCGGACAACCAGGTGGTGTAGGACTTCCAGAAAGACCAGTGCAGGTCATCAGGCAGTTCAGCCGGGTTGGTCAGGTATTTCTGGTTGTGATAGAAGCCGCCGCCGTGGACAGCCCACATCTCGCCAAACACACCGCGTTTCTTGCTTTCTTCGCCTTTGGGCGGTTTCAGGCCATTGTCCAGCATCACAAAGTAGATGGACTCGCCGATCCAGGCGACAGCCGCAATCACGTGCAACCAGCGCAACAGCAGGTTGCCGTACTCAAGTAGGTAAGCGTACATAAAGATCTCGTATCAGAGTGGTTTCGTATAGAAGCGAAAAGTCGACTTGGATACGCGATCAGCTGCCGCGATAGGTAGACCAGGACCAGGGGGTCACGACCAGAGGTACGTGGTAATTGGCATTGGCATCAGCGATACCAAAGCGAATGCCGACCTGATCCACAAAGCGTGGCTCGGGCAGAGCCACACCGCTGGCGGCAAAGTAGTCACCTGCATGGAACACCAGTTCAAAAACGCCCGTGTGCATGGCCTCGCCTTGCAGCAGGGGCTCATCACAGCGACCGTCGCTGTTGGTGTGAGTGGTTTTGATCAGAGTGCGTTGATCGTTTTCGATGGAATAAAGATCGACGCGCACGCCGCTGGCTGGGCGCCCTTGAGTCGTGTCAAGGACATGGGTTGATAGCTTTCCCATAAATGTCTCCGGTTTATGGTGATCAAAAAAGGTCCAGCGAGCCCAGTTTTGAGAACCGGCCGGGGGCCAACGGTGCAAGGATCAGTGCGCTGGGTTGAGGCCCCGAAACTGTCGCTCTGTTTGAGGAATCAGATTGTCGACAATTTATGTTGACGATTTTGTCGGGGTACCGAATAATTGTCAATAGTCAATAACGAGAAATTCTATGCTTCAGATACGGCGGCAAGAGGGGATGAGCAGTGAATCCCAAGCGCCCAGCGCCTCCTCGCTGCTAGAGGGAGGCATGGCAGATAGCGAGGTCGGGCGTGTTTATAGCCAGATCTTTGATGCGGTCGTTGACCGTCGTCTTTTGCCTGGAACCAAACTGACGGAAGCCACGCTGTGCACGATTTTCGAGTGCTCGCGGGCGACCGTTCGTGCGGCGCTGGCTGCCCTCGAACACGACAAGATTGTGGTCATTGAACCCAATCGGGGTGCTTTTGTTTGGAAGCCGACGGCCAAGCAAACACGGGACGTGTTTGAACTGCGGCGTGATCTGGAAGCCTTGATTCTGCAAAAACTGATCAGCTACCCGGATCTGCCGGAGCGTCTGGCTGGCCTGTATGACATGGTGGAGCGTGAACAACACGCCTTTGAACATGGCGACCGCATCAGCTGGTTGCGCCTGTCCAATGCGTTTCACGTGATGCTGGCGCGCTGCGCTGGCAATGATGAGCTGACCGAGTTGATGCACACCTTGTGCGCCCGCACCACGCTCATCATTGCGTATCACGATACACCGGGCGAACAGGCGTGCTCGTTTTACGAGCACAAAGAGATTTTGGACAAGCTTAGTCAGGGCGATGCCGAAGGCGCGCATCTGGCTATGCATCATCACTTAAGTGATTGTGAACATCGCATGAGCGAAGCGGGTGATGGCAATGCTGCCGATCCTTGGCTGGCCCTCAGCGTAAAACGCTAAACGGAGACGGTATGTCCTTGAGTAAGTACCCTCGTGACCTGGTCGGTTACGGTAAAAACGTGCCTCATGCACAATGGCCTGATCGGGCGCGCATCGCGGTGCAGTTTGTCTTGAACTATGAAGAAGGCGGCGAGAACTGCGTTCTGCACGGTGACCCGGGCTCCGAGCAGTTCCTGTCCGAAATTATTGGTGCGGCCGCTTACCCGGACCGTCACCTGTCCATGGAATCCATTTACGAATACGGCTCGCGTGCCGGTGTCTGGCGGATTCTGAAAGAGTTTGAGAAACGCGGCTTGCCCATGACCATTTTCGGTGTGGGTATGGCGCTGGAGCGTCATCCTGAGCTGGCACAGGAGTTTGTACGCCTGGGCCATGAAATCGCGTGCCACGGTTACCGCTGGATTCACTACCAGAACGTGTCCGAAGAGGTGGAGCGCGAGCATATGCGCCAGTGCGTGAAAGTGCTGACGGACTTGCTGGGCCACCATCCCGAAGGCTGGTACACCGGCCGTGACAGCCCCAACACCTTGCGTCTGGTGGCAGAAGAAGGCCAGTTCCTGTACAGCTCCGATTACTACGGTGATGATCTGCCGTTCTGGACCGAGGTTCAACTCAGTGACAATACGGTCAAGCCGCAATTGATCGTGCCTTACACCCTGGATAGCAATGACATGCGCTTTGCGGCTCCTCAGGGCTTTAACACCGGCGATCATTTCTTCTCCTACCTGAAAGACGCGTTTGACGTGCTCTACGAAGAAGGTGAAGAAGCCCCCAAGATGTTGTCCATCGGTTTGCATTGCCGTCTGATTGGCCGTCCTGGCCGCTTCCGTGCCTTGCAGCGCTTCCTGGATTACGTGCAATCGCACGAGCGTGTCTGGGTTTGCCGTCGTGTGGATATTGCTCGTCATTGGGCCGAGCATCATCCCTATCAGCCCAAGGCCTGATCGAGGCAGGGCCAGGGTTCATGCCTCCTGGCCCGTCAGGACGACATCCTGAATATGAGCAGGGTGCCTTCACATTCCGACTCGCCAGGGTCGGAATTGTTGTTTCTGCCCGCTGAAAACAGTACTATTTGACGCTTACGCAGCCGCTCGTACAGGGAGTGTGGCGTCCTGGCTTCTCACTGCTTTGCCGGGGCGGCAGGTGTTGTGCCAGCGCAGCGCGCGCATGGGCTGCAAGGCTGATCGTCTTATAATAGGCAGTTAAATTTTCCATCGCGTTGCATGTAATGAAAACCTCAGAAATTCGTCAGAAGTTTCTTTCTTTTTTTGAATCCAAGGGACATCACATCGTCTCCTCGGCTTCGCTGGTACCAGGCAATGACCCGACCTTGCTGTTCACTAACGCAGGGATGGTGCAGTTCAAAGATGTGTTCACGGGCAAGGAAACCCGACCCTACAACCGTGCAACCAGCTCTCAGCGCTGTGTTCGTGCCGGTGGCAAGCACAATGACCTGGAAAATGTGGGCTACACCGCCCGCCACCACACCTTTTTTGAAATGCTGGGCAACTTCAGCTTTGGCGACTACTTCAAGCAAGACGCCATTCGCTATGCCTGGGAGCTGCTGACGACGGTTTACAAGCTGCCTGCAGAGAAACTCTGGGTCACCGTCTATCAAGAAGACGATGAGGCCTACGATATCTGGGCTTCGGAAATTGGTGTGCCCAAAGAGCGCATCATCCGCATCGGCGATAAGGGTGGCGTACGCTACAACTCGGACAACTTCTGGCAGATGGCCGATACCGGCCCCTGTGGTCCTTGTTCGGAAATCTTCTACGATCACGGCGCTGACGTTTGGGGTGGCCCTCCCGGATCGCCTGAAGAAGACGGCGACCGCTATATCGAAGTATGGAATCTGGTGTTCATGCAGTTCGAGCGTTCCGCCGACGGCACCATGACGCCGCTGCCCAAGCCTTGTGTGGACACCGGCATGGGCCTGGAGCGTATTTCGGCTGTGCTGCAGCACGTGCATTCCAACTACGAAATCGACCTGTTCCAATCCCTGATTCAGGCCGCCGCACGCGAAACCAAGACCAGCGACTTGAGCAACAATTCGCTCAAGGTGATTGCTGACCACATCCGTGCTTGCAGCTTCCTGATTATTGACGGGGTGATCCCCAGCAATGAAGGCCGTGGCTATGTGTTGCGCCGCATTATTCGCCGCGCCTTGCGTCACGGTCACAAGCTGGGTCAGAAGGGCTTGTTCTTCTACCGTTTGGTACAGGATCTGGGTCTGACCATGGGCGAAGCCTACCCCGAGCTGATTAGCCAGCGCGAGCGTATCGAACAAGTGCTGCGCCAGGAAGAAGAGCGTTTCAGCGAAACGCTGGAAAATGGCATGCGCATTCTGGAAGGCGCTTTGGCCAACCTGCCGGAGAATGCCAAGCTGGATGGCCAGACGCTGTTCACCTTGTATGACACCTACGGTTTCCCCGTGGACTTGACCGCCGACATCTGCCGCGAACGTGGCATTGAGGTCGATCTGGACGGTTTTGAAGTTGCCATGGAAAACCAGCGTCAGATGGCACGCGCTTCGGGCAAGTTCAAAACAGCCGAAGGCCTGAGCTACTCCGGCGTGCAAACCCGCTTTGATGGTTACACCACCCTGGAAGGCAGCGGCACGGTTACCGCCTTGTATGTGGATGGCACCTCTGTGCAGTCCGTGGCCCAAGGCCAGCAAGCGGTGGTGGTTCTGGATGCCACCCCTTTCTACGCCGAATCCGGTGGTCAGGTGGGGGATGCCGGTATCTTGAGCGATGCCAAGGGCCTGTCCTTTGAAGTGCAAGATACTCAAAAGATTTCCAATCAGGTTTTCGGCCACCAAGGTGTGCTGAACGCAGGCACGCTGACAGTGGGCCAGACCGTTCAAGCCCAGGTGGATACCGAGCGTCGTGAGCGCGTGATCCGTAATCACTCGGCCACGCACTTGATGCACAAGGCCTTGCGTCAGGTGCTGGGCGGTCATGTGCAGCAACGTGGTTCCCTGGTGGACGCCGAAAAGACCCGTTTTGACTTTGCTCACGATGCCGCCATGACGGCCGAGCAAATTGCTCAGGTCGAAGCCATTGTGAATGAGCAGGTTCTGACTAACCAGGCCGTGCAAGCCCAGCTGATGTCCTTTGACGACGCTGTCAGCGGTGGTGCCATGGCTTTGTTTGGCGAAAAGTACGGCGATGAAGTGCGCGTACTGGATATCGGCTTCTCGCGCGAGCTGTGCGGCGGTACTCACGTTCAACGCACGGGCGATATTGGCCTGTTCAAGATTGTCTCGGAAGGCGGTGTAGCCGCTGGCGTGCGCCGTGTCGAGGCCATCACGGGCACCAACAGCCTGCATTGGGTACAAGCGCAGGAACGCTTGTTGAACGACGCTTCTGCCAGTCTGCGTACGCAGCCAGAGGGTCTGGTTGCCCGTATCAGCGCCTTGCAAGGTCAGATCAAGGATCTGGAGCGCGAGCGCGAACAAATGCAATCCAAGCTGGCTGCTTCGGCAGGCCAGGATCTGCTGGCTCAGGCTGTCCCGTTGAATGACAGCAGCCGCTTGCTGGTTGCCACGTTGCAAGGCGTGGAAGCCAAAGCCTTGCGCGAAATGGCGGATCAGTTGAAGAACAAGCTGCAGTCTGCCGTGATCCTGCTGTCTATCGTGGCAGACGGCAAAGTCAGCCTGGTGGCTGGTGTGACGCCTGATCTGACTTCCAAGGTGAAGGCGGGTGATCTGGTGGGCTTTGTGGCCTCGCAAATGGGCGGGAAGGGCGGTGGTCGTCCTGACATGGCCATGGGCGGCGGTACCGATGCCAGCGTTCTGCCGCAGGCCAATGCCTCGGTGCAGGCCTGGGTTCAAAGTAAATTGGGTGCCTAATGACGATGTCCGAGACCGGCGCATTGCCCAACAGCGATCTGCAGGTTGATGCAAGTGGGCTGAAATGCCCCTTGCCCATCTTGCGTGCCAAGAAAGCCTTGGCACAGCTGGAATCCGGGCAAGTGTTGCAGGTCATCACGACCGATCAGCACGCCATTCAAGATTTTCAGGCTTTTTGTCGCCAAACTGGCAACGAACTGTTGGCTCAAGACCAGCAAGCCGAAAAAACTCTGCATTTTTTACGCCGTCGTTGAGCCGACGGCGGTAGAATACTGCTTTGTCTGTTGCGTATCTAGCACTGAATCTGCTATCTTAGCGTGTTACTTTTGGCATGCTTGCCAGAATAGTGCTAGAATTTTTTGTTTACCTTACACAATAAAGGGATTATCAATGGTGGTAATTCGCTTGGCCCGTGGTGGCTCCAAAAAGCGTCCTTTTTACAACGTAGTAGCCGCCGAGGCGAGCCAACGCCGTGATGGTCGCTTCATCGAACGTCTGGGTTTCTACAACCCCGTTGCTGGCGAAGGTCATGAAAACCTGCGTCTGCAAATGGACCGCGTTAAGCACTTCACCGACAACGGTGCTCAGGTTTCGCCTGCTGTGGCTCGCCTGTTGAAAGAATACTCGGCTAAGGTTGCTTCGGCTGCCTAAGTTGATTCACCTGTTTTTTTAGTAGCGTTTAGTGTGAAGCAATCTGCGATTCCTGCTGACCTTGTTGAGCTCGGTCGTATTGTTTCCGCTTATGGTGTGCGTGGTTGGGTCAAGATCCAGCCGCATTCCATGCAAACCAAGGCGCTGCTGAATGCAAAGACATGGTGGTTAAAAACGCCCCGGCCTGAATCTCAGGCGGGCGTTTTTGCGTCTGTGTCACCCAGACAGATACAAACCGCAAAGCAGCATGGTGCAACCATCGTGGCGCAGTTTGAGGGTCTGGATAATCGAGAGCTGGCTCAAGCTCTCAAGGGGCATACCGTTTGGGTATCCCGTGCCGCTTTCCCCAAAGCGGACGAAGACGAATTTTATTGGGTCGATCTGATCGGCTGCCGCTTCTTTGGCGAGCAGGACGGCCAGGCTGAAAGCCTGGGCGAAGTGGTGGAAGTGCTGGATAACGGCGCGCATGCCATTTTGGTCGTGCATCGCGGCTTCTGGGATGCCGAAGGTGTTTTTACTCCTGTAAAGGACGAACAGGGCAGGCCGCTTGAAGAGCTGGTTCCCTTTGTGCAAGCCATTGTGCATACGGTGGATATGTCCGCCCGCGAGCTGCACAGCCACTGGGCGATTTGATCGTTTCAATCCTGCGCACCTGCATGGCTCTGGCCTGACTGGTCGAGCCTTGTAAAGCGTATCCGCTTTTTTCTCTTGCCGAGTCCTCATGCGATTTGATGCCCTGACCCTGTTCCCGGACATGTTTGATGTGGTCAGCGAGGCTGGGGTTACCGGCCGTGCGCACAAACAGGGCATCTGGCAGATGCGGACCTGGAACCCGCGCGACTACACCACTGACGTGCACCGTACCGTAGACGATCGTCCTTACGGCGGTGGCCCAGGCATGGTCATGCTGGCTGACCCCTTGAATGATGCCCTGGATCAGGCTTTGGCTGATCGTGGCGATAGCCCGGAAGTGATTTTGCTAAGTCCCACAGGGCGACGCTTTGACCAGGCTGTGGCTCAGGAACTGGCTCAAGGTCCCGGTGCGGTTCTGGTTTGCGGTCGCTATGAAGGTATCGATCAACGCTTTATTGATGCGCGCGTCACCCAGGAACTGTCTTTGGGGGACTTTGTGCTGTCTGGCGGCGAAATTGCCTCGCTGGCGATTATTGATAGCGTGATTCGGCTTTTGCCCGGCGTGTTGAATGACGCTGACTCGGCTCGTCAGGACTCTTTCCATGCCGACAATAGCGGCTTGCTGGATAGCCCGCATTACACGCGTCCCGAGGTATACCGCGATCAGGCGGTGCCCGACGTGTTGATGTCTGGTCATCATGGTCGTATCCAGGTATGGCGGCGTGAGCAATCCCTGCGTTTGACAGCCTTGCGGCGGCCCGAGTTGATTGAGCAGGCCCGTCAGCGTGGCGAACTTAGCAAGGCAGACGAGCGCTTTTTGGCATCTTTGGCTTCCTTGAGCGAATAGCTTTGTTTAAAGCGTTCGCCAAGCCTTAACGGCCCGTTTTTATGCGGGCCGTTTTGTATCTGGGTGACTTTGTTAGTCGTACTGGCCAAGCTGCAGTTGCGAATTTTCCGCAGGGGTGTTGTCCTTGGTATTCAGTGTCTGCCGTCCCCAGCTCATCAGGGCCATCCCGCTAATCGCCAGTAAACCTCCGCCGATCAAGGATGGGTTCAGGGTCTCCTTAAGCCACAGGCTGGACAGTAAAACGCCAAACAGCGGTACAAGGGCCAGATAGGCGCCTGCGGATGTTGCGCCCAGGCTTTTCACGCCGTGCATATACCAGGCGAAGGCCAGAGCCGTTGAACCCAGGCCCAAGGCCAACACGCTGTACCAGGCTTGGCTTGGCGCATGGATCAGGCTGCCCCAGGCCGAAAGACCCTCCACCCCCAAGCTGCTGATGGACAGCAGCACTGCGCCAATCAATGTGGTCATGCTGGTGGCGGTCAGAGAATCTACGGTGGTCAGTACGGTGCGGCCAATCAAGGTGTAGCTGACCCAGCACAATGCACAGCCCAGTAATAGCCATTCGCCTATTCCGCTCTGGCCTGGCATGAGGCTGCTGATAGAGCCGGCACTCAGGGCATAGAGAGCCCCTGATACGGCCAGGATTACTCCCAGGCTCATCTTTTTGTTGACTGGCTCGCGAAACAACAAAGAGGCCAGTATCAGGATCAGGACCGGGTTCAGGGCAACGACCATGCTGGCCTTGCCTGCTGGCACCAGTTTCAGGGCCAGAAGAAAGAAAATTGAATAGCCAAATACCCCAAAAGCCGAGGCGTTAAGCAGACCTAGCCATTCTCGGGAGTCAAGTGTGCATAGGGCTTTCAGTCGGCCGCTCCAGCTCATCCAAAGCAGCAGTGCGACGCTGGCAATCAGGAAGCGCAGACTGGCTGCCGCCAAAGGCGGCATGGCTTGCGCCACGACTCGGCCCCAGGGCCAGGAGGCCCCCCACAGAGCGGCCATGCCAATCAGACTTAGGTGTACGGAGTAGTTGGGAGATTTCATTCAAGCCACTATGGAGAAGATTTCAGCAGGGGTACTATTTACTTTTATTGCTTCATAGTCGAATGAGTAAACGCTCATGACCTTCACCCAACTTGAAATCTTTTCCGTGCTGGCCAGGATAGGCAGCTTCTCTCGGGCAGCCAGTGCCTTGGGGATTACGCAAAGTGCGGTCAGTCATGCGCTCAAGCAGCTGGAGACTGATTTGGGTGTTTGCCTGTTTTCTCGTGGCCCGACCTCAGTGGAGTTGACGGAAGTAGGGGCGAAATTGCTGCAACGTGCCAACGATATCCTGCAGCAGAGAGAGGCCTTGCATCAGGAGGCCTGCTACGAGCAGGGAATTGCCCGTGGCACCTTGCGTATTGCTTCTTTTGGGGCTTCCTCGTCCTTGCATTTGCTGCCGCATTTATTGGCTTGCTACAGGCAGACGCATCCCGAAGTGGAGGTGCAGATTGACGAGGGTATTGATAGTGAAGTGGCGCAGTGGCTGCTGGAGCGGCGTGTGGAGCTGGGCTTTGTGATCTTGCCAGATGATCGCTTTGACTGCTTGCCCTTGGCCCAGGATGAGCTGATGGCCGTGCTGCCGGCAGAGCATCATTTGGCCGTTTGCGCCCGTGTTTCTGCCAGTGACTTCCATGACTTGCCGTTTATTCGGACTGCGGCAGGCTCTGGCCCGCATGTAGATCAGTTTCTGGCGGCAGCAGGGGCGGTCCCCAGGACCTTGTTCCGTTTCGAGCAGTTGTCCTCCATGTTGGGCTTTGTCGCGCAAGGAGTGGCTGTGACCATTGCGGGCAGGCTGGCCTTGCCGGAGCCGCCAGAAGGGGTGATTTATCGCAGCCTGGAGCCGTGTAGGCCTCGTGAAATTGCTCTGGCGGCTCTGAATTTCGAGCGGCTTTCTCCTGCTGCTCAGGCGTTTTTGCGGATAGCCCGGAAAATACATCACAAGAGGTGATGCGCTCAGGATGGCTTCGCTTTTTCTTGTTGTGTCAGTGCGGGATAGCTTCTGTGCGCGACCGGTCTGCGCTGGTGTGATGCTCCTGTGTTCTTCTGTTTCGTATGAACAGGGAGGGTGTGTTACGAGTAATCGGAATAGTGTCGCTGGATTGAGGGACCATAGATGCAAAAAGGCCCTGCACTAGTGCAGGGCCTTCTCTCGTCACCGAGACCTGATTCAGGCGATTAGCCCAGACGCTCAAACTGCTGTTTCACCTTGGCTAGTGTCTCACCGAATTGAGCCACGCGCAGGCGCTCCTGTTCAACCACGGCGGCGGGCGCACGTTCTACAAAGCTGGCGTTGCCCAGTTTGGCTTCGGCCTTGTTGATCTCACCTTGCAGACGTTCGATTTCCTTGGACAGGCGGATACGCTCCGCTTCCACGTCAATCTCTACGTGCAGCATCAGCTGAGTGGTGTCGACCACTTGTACTGGGGCGCCGGCGTCGGTGGGCAGTTGGTCCACAATCTCCACGCTTTCCAGTTTGCACAAGCTGGCCAGATAGAGGCTATTGGCGCTCAGGATTGCAGCATCACCTTGGGCAACCAGTGGCACGCGCTGAGCGGGCGAGAGGTTCATCTCGCCGCGCAAGGCGCGAATCGCGTCCACTTGGGCTTTCAGTTCTGCAACCTGTGCCATGGCCTGTTCATCAATGGCGGCCGGATTGGCGATAGGGTAGGGCTGGACCGAAATGCTGGTGGTTTCATTGGCAGCGCGTTTGCCAGCTACCACCGAGACTTTCTGCCACAGCTCTTCCGTAATGAACGGGATGATGGGGTGTGCCACGCGCAGTACTACTTCCAGTACACGGATCAGCGTGCGACGGGTGCCCAGTTGCTGCTCGGGCGTGCCGTTCTGGATCTGGGTCTTGGCCAGTTCCAGGTACCAGTCGCAGTACTCGTCCCAGACAAAGTGGTAGATGGCGTTGGCGATGTTGTCGAAACGGTAGTCGGCAAAACCGCGCTCGGCGTCCTGTTCCAGGCCTTGCAGCAGGCTGATGATCCAGCGGTCCGCAAAGCTCAGTTCGGCAGCAGCGTCGGTGTGCAGTTCATGGTCTTCGGTGTTCATCAGCACAAAGCGGGTGGCGTTCCACAGCTTGTTGCAGAAGTTGCGATAGCCTTCACAGCGCTTCATGTCGAAGTTGATGTTGCGACCCAAGGTGGCGTAAGCGGCCATAGTAAAGCGCAGCGCGTCCGTACCGAAGGCGGGGATGCCATCGGGATAGTCCTTCTTGGTGCGCTTGCTAATGCTTTGAGCCTGCTTGGGATTCATCAAGCCAAAGGTGCGCTTGTGTATCAGGCTTTCCAGGTCGATGCCGTCGATCAAGTCCACCGGGTCAATCGTGTTGCCCTTGGATTTGCTCATCTTCTTGCCTTCCATATCGCACACCAGTCCGTGAACGTAGACGGTGTTGAACGGAACGCGGCCAGTCAGGTGCATGCTCATCATGACCATGCGGGCTACCCAGAAGAAAATAATGTCGAAGCCAGTTACCAGCACGCTGGAGGGCAGGTAACGGGCCAGATCCGGGGTTTCTTCAGGCCAGCCCAGATCGGTGAAGGGCACCAGGGCGGAGGAGAACCAGGTGTCCAGCACGTCCTCGTCGCGGCGCAGTGGGCCGGTCACGCCAGCAGCGCGGGCTTGTTCCAGAGCGTCTTCTTCGGAGCGGGCGACAAACAGGCTGCCGTCTTCGGCGTACCAGGCGGGGATCTGGTGACCCCACCACAGCTGACGGGAAATACACCAGTCCTGAATATTGTTCAGCCATTGGTTGTAGGTGTTGGACCAGTTGTCGGGGTAGAAGCGTACACGGCCATCGGCCACCACATCCAGGGCAACCTGGGTGATGCTCTTGCCGGGGTGCAGGGAGTCTTCTGGCGCAGGCTTGCTCATGGCGACAAACCACTGGTCAGTCAGCATGGGTTCGATAACCGTATTGGTACGGTCGCCGCGTGGCACCATCAGCTTGTGTGGCTTGACGGCCTTGAGCAGGCCCTGGGCTTCCAGGTCGGCCACGATTTGCTTGCGTGCAGCAAAGCGCTCCAGGCCTTGGTAGGCTTCGGGAGCGGTGTCGGCAATATGGGCATCCAGCGTCAGGATGCTGATCATTTCCAGGCCGTGGCGCTGGCCAACGGCGTAGTCATTGAAGTCGTGGGCAGGAGTAACCTTCACCACGCCGGTACCAAAGGCCGGGTCTACGTAGTCGTCTGCAATGATCGGGATGGAACGGCCAACCAGGGGCAGGGTAACGGTTTGACCGATCAGGCCGATATAGCGCTCGTCTTCAGGGTGCACCATCAGGGCGACGTCGCCCAGCATGGTTTCGGGGCGGGTGGTGGCCACCGTCAGGTGGGTCAGACCGCCTTGAGGTGTGGTCAGCGGATAGCTGATTTCCCACAGATGGCCGTCTTCTTCCTCGCTGACCACTTCCAGATCAGACACGGCGGTGCCCAGCACGGGGTCCCAGTTCACCAGGCGCTTGCCGCGGTAAATCAGGCCTTGCTCGTACAGACGGACAAAAGTTTCCAGCACGCCACGGGACAGATTGTCGTCCATGGTGAAGTATTCGCGGCTCCAGTCACAGGACGCGCCCAGGCGGCGGAACTGGCCGGTAATGGTATTGCCCGACTTCTCTTTCCACTCCCAGACTTTTTCCAGGAATTTCTCGCGGCCCAGGTCGTGGCGGCTGATGTTCTGGGCATCAAGCTGGCGTTCCACGATGATCTGGGTCGCAATCCCGGCGTGGTCGGTACCGGGAATATAGACCGTATCGTCGCCTTTCATGCGGTGGTAGCGCGTCAGGCCATCCATGATGGTCTGATTAAAGGCGTGGCCCATGTGCAAAGTCCCGGTGACGTTTGGTGGTGGGGACTGGATCACAAAGGGTTCGGACTGATGATCACCCAAGGGCTGGACATGTTGGCCACCCTTGAAAAGGTCGGCTTGCTCCCAGCGCGCGTACCAGCGCGTTTCGATTTCCTGGGGTTCAAAGCTCTTGGATAATTGCTCGTCGGAGGTCGTAGCGGATGAGTTGGTCATGGTGATGCGGTCTGCCTGCCCCTTATTGCACGTTCAGTGCCAGATAGGGCGGGACTAATCCTGGGTAAAAAACGAATTTAAGATGCACTATTTTAAGATGTGGCCGTGCGTCTTTGGCGTGGTAAAATGCCGGGTTGCCGTAAATCTGATGAAAGTGCTTGTTTTCATTAAAAAATTTAGCGCGAACCGTCGGATCTGCATTTTGCTTTACGCAGCAAAGACTACACTATATTGTTCTTATTTGGATTTTCACATGGCTATTGAACGCACTCTGTCCATTATCAAGCCCGACGCTGTTGCTAAAAACGTGATCGGTCAGATTATTTCCCGCTTTGAAGGCGCTGGCCTGAAAGTGATCGCTGGTCGCCTGGTTCACCTGTCCCGTGGCGAAGCCGAGCGCTTCTACGGCGTGCACGCCGAGCGTCCTTTCTTCAAGGATCTGGTCGACTTCATGGTTTCCGGTCCTGTATTCGTACAAGTTCTGGAAGGCGAAGGCGCCATTGCCAAGAACCGCGAACTGATGGGCGCCACCGACCCCAAGAAAGCAGACGCCGGCACCATCCGTGCTGACTTCGCTGAAAGCATCGACGCTAACGCTGTTCACGGTTCCGACGCTCCTGAAACCGCTGCTGTCGAAATCGCTTTCTTCTTCCCAGAGTGCAACGTTTACAGCCGTTAATTCGTTAAACCGCGCAGTACTGGCGGCACTCTGAGCAAGACTTGCCCGGCTCACCGGAATCGGTTTGCCGGGCAAATCCGCAAAAAGGGGCTTTTTTGCACTCCTGCAAGAAAGTAATAGCCAGAACGCGTGAAGGTATTATTTTTTTATGTCATCGCTCGAACCTACCAATCTTCTGGGCCTGGGCCCGGAGCAACTTGTTGAACTGGTCGCCCAATGGGGTGGCAAGCCTTTCCGCGCGCGCCAATTGCAGCGCTGGATACACCAGCGTCAACAAGACGATTTTGGGCAGATGACGGATCTGGCGCGCGAGTTCCGCGAGCAGCTGACCGCTAATTGCGTTGTCACCGCGCCCAGCATGTCGCACGAACATATTTCTACCGACGGCACCCGTAAATGGCTGTTTGATGTAGGCAGCAATAACGCTGTCGAAGCGGTTTTCATTCCCGAGGACGACCGGGGCACCCTGTGTATTTCCAGCCAGGCTGGCTGCACCGTGGCCTGTCCATTCTGTTCCACGGGCTATCAAGGCTTCAACCGCAACCTGACCACCTCCGAAATCATTGGTCAGTTGTGGTTTGCTCGCCGTGCTTTGCTGAATGCGCCGGAAACCGCCCGTATTGGCGATGCCGAGCAAACCAGCACGCGTGTCATCAGCAATGTGGTCATGATGGGCATGGGCGAACCCCTGCTCAATTACGATCAGGTGCTTGGTGCCTTGCGCCTGATGCTCGATGACAATGCCTACGGTCTGTCGCGCCGCCGCGTGACGGTCTCCACCTCCGGGGTGGTGCCCATGATGGATCGTCTGGCCAAAGATTGCCCGGTCGCACTGGCCGTATCGCTGCACGCGCCCAATGATGCGTTGCGCGATCGCCTGGTGCCACTGAACAAGAAGTATCCGCTGGCCGAGCTTCTGGATGCCTGTAATCGCTATCTGGAGCACGCCCCGCGTGACTTCATCACGTTTGAATACATCATGCTGGACGGCATCAACGATACCGACCAGCATGCGCAGGAACTGTTGGATATCGCACGCATTGTGCGCTGTAAATTTAATTTGATTCCTTTCAATCCTTTTCCGCAGTCCGGTCTGAAACGCTCTTCAGCTGCACGGGTCAAACAGTTTGCCCAACGGCTGATGGATGGTGGGGTGGTAACCACAGTGCGCAAGACGCGCGGCGATGATATTGCTGCCGCTTGTGGACAGTTGGCGGGCGATATTCGTGATCGCACCCGTATCGAACAACGTTTGCCTGATCGTGCTGTCATTCAAATCAAACAGGAACGTGCATGAGCGAGACTCTGGTCCCCTCCAACCAATCGGCTCCGGAAGCGGGCTCAGGTGTAGGCCCGACATTGCGTGAGTTGCGCCTGGCGCGATCCTGTACGCTGAACGAAGCCTCCACCCGCCTGAAGTTTTCGGTTCGCCAGCTAGAGGCCCTGGAAGCTCAGGAGTGGGACCAGTTGCCCGGTGGGCAGCCTTTGCGGGGCATGGTGCGTAATTACGCGCGCTTTCTGGAGGCTGACGTATCAGCCGTGCTGGTCATGCTGGAAGCTCAGGTCAGTGATACCGCTGCGCCCAAGCCCGTACCGCGCAATCATTCGGGTGCGGGCTTGTCCAGTGCGGACTTGAGCCTGTATGCCGACTCGCGCGGCGGGTTTGGCTGGATCTGGATTCTTATCATTATTGTTTTGCTGCTGGTAGCCGGTTTTTACGCCATTGATCGGGGCTGGGTTCCCGAAGAGTGGCTGGTGTTCGATTGGCTCAAGGACTTGAAGAAATGACGCAGGGTCCCGAAACTCCCTCTGCTTGCCAACCTCTGCCGGTGGGCGCCCAACCCAAACGGGTAACCCGCGCAGTTGATGTGCGCTGGGGCGATCATGTTGTGAAATTAGGTGGCTCGGCCCCGGTCGTGGTGCAGTCCATGACCAATACGGATACCGTCGATGCTATTGCAACGGCTATCCAGGTCAAGGAACTGGCGCGTGCCGGTTCTGAAATGGTGCGTATTACGGTCAATACCCCCGAAGCGGCCCGTGAAGTGCCCGCCATTCGCGAGCAGCTGGACCGCATGGGCGTAAATGTCCCCTTGGTGGGGGACTTCCATTACAACGGCCATAAATTGCTGGCAGATTACCCCGAGTGTGCTCAGGCCCTGTCCAAGTACCGGATCAATCCGGGCAATATGGGCGGTGGCAAGCGCCGGGACGATAACTTCGCCAAGATGATCGAAATCGCCTGCCGTTACGACAAGGCTGTGCGAATTGGCGTGAACTGGGGCAGCCTGGATCACGAGCTGATGGCCCGCATGATGGATGAGAATAACGAGCGTGCTCATCCCTGGACGGCTCAGGCGGTGATGCGCGATGCTCTAGTTATCTCTGCCATCAGCAACGCCCAGCGTGCCGAGGAACTGGGGCTGTCGGGCAACCGTATTGTTCTGTCCTGCAAGGTCAGCCATGTGCAGGACCTGATCACGGTCTACCAGGATTTGTCGGCTCGTTGTGACTACGCCTTGCACCTGGGTCTGACCGAAGCGGGGATGGGCAGCAAGGGGATTGTGGCTTCCACCGCCGCCTTGGCTGTCTTGTTGCAGCAAGGCATTGGTGACACCATTCGTATTTCCCTGACTCCTGAACCTGGTGGCGATCGTGCTCGTGAAGTGGTGGTGGCTCAGGAAATCTTGCAGACCATGGGTTTGCGTGCTTTCACCCCTATGGTGGTGGCGTGTCCGGGTTGTGGTCGCACCAGCAGTACGGTGTTCCAGGAGCTGGCCAACGATATTCAAAGCTATTTGCGTGACCAGATGCCCGTCTGGAAGGATCTGTATCCCGGCGTGGAAACCATGAACGTCGCGGTGATGGGCTGTGTGGTCAATGGTCCGGGGGAAAGCCGCCACGCCGATATTGGCATCAGCTTGCCAGGAACCGGGGAAGTCCCTTCGGCACCCGTCTATGTGGATGGCGAGCGGGTGGTGACCCTGAAGGGTGATACTATCGCTCAGGAATTTCAGACCATTGTCCAGAATTACGTTGAGCGCCGCTACGGCAAAACATCAACGGTTTGATCAACACGCTTGTCAGTCTATGGCGAGCAAACCATTAGAATTATGACGCAGCAGTTTCAAAAGCTCCGCGCCCTGACGGGCATGAAAGACACCTTACCGGGTGAAAGCGCACAGTGGGAAGCCCTGGAGGCTCTGGTGCGGGAATGGTTGGCCAGCTATGGCTATCGCAATATGCGTACCCCCGTGCTGGAACATACCCAGCTGTTTGCTCGTGGTATTGGCGAAGTCACCGACATTGTCGAAAAGGAAATGTATTCCTTTACCGATTCGCTCAACGGCGACAAGCTCACCATGCGTCCCGAATTTACGGCGGGCATGGTGCGCGCCACTATCGAACATAATCTCTTGTACGATCGCCCTCATCGGGTTTATGCGATGGGACCGGTGTTTCGCCATGAGCGCCCGCAGCGTGGCCGCTACCGTCAGTTCCATCAGATCGACGTGGAAGCGTTGGGTCTGCCAGGGCCGGACGTCGATGCCGAGCTGATCGTCATGCTGGCTCGTTTGTGGAAGAAGCTGGGTCTGACGGACATCCGTCTGGAACTGAACTCCCTGGGTCAGGCTGAAGAGCGTGCCGCCCACCGTGCGGCCTTGATCGAGCACCTGGAAGCGCACAAGGATGTGCTGGACGAAGAAGCCCAGCGTCGCATGTATACCAACCCCTTGCGCGTGCTGGATACCAAAAATCCGGCCATGCAGGAAATGGCCAATGCGGCCCCACGTTTGTTCGACTTCCTGGGTGAAGAGTCTCGTGCTCACTTCCAGGGCGTCTGCGATCGTCTGGATGATGCCGGTATTGCCTACACATTGAACCCGCGCTTGGTGCGTGGTCTGGATTATTACAATCTGACCGTGTTCGAGTGGGTAACGGATCGCCTGGGTGCTCAAGGGACGGTGTGCGGCGGTGGCCGTTACGACGGCCTGATCGAATTGATGGGTGGCAAGCCTTCGCCCGCCGTGGGTTTTGCTATTGGTGTGGAGCGCTTGCTGGACCTGTGCTCGCAAGATGGCGAGCAGCCAGCCATTCCCGAATGTCAGGTGTATATGATTCACCAGGGTGAGGCAGCCCAGCGCAAGGCCTCGCTGTTGGCCGAGCAATTGCGTGATGCCGGTTTGCAGGTGATAGTCCATGCAGGCTCCAGCGGCTTCAAGTCCCAGTTCAAACGGGCTGATGCCAGTGGTGCGCAGGCCGCCGTTATTTTGGGTGACGACGAACTCCAAAAAGAACAGGCCAGTGTGAAATGGTTGCGTGCTGCGGATGGCGCCGAGCAGCAACAGTCTGTTGAATTTTCTGAACTCGCCAGTGTTTTGTCAGCAAGGATTTGAGCATGGCCTACGATCTTGAAGAACAGGAAAAACTAGATGCCATGCGAGCATGGTGGGACCGCTGGGGCACCTTGTGCATCGTGCTGGCTTTTGCTGCCTTGGCGGCGGTGGCCGGCTGGCGCGGTTGGCAGTGGTACCAGGGGCATCAGGCCGGTCAGGCCATGGGTTACTTTGAGGCGCTGGAAAGTGCGGCTGCCCAGACCGGCGAAGAGGCCGATGCCCGCGTGCTGGCTGCCAGCACAACCTTGCGTAACGATTTCCCCAAGTCTGGCTACACCTCCCGCGGTGTCTTGCTGGCTGCCCAGGCTTTGCAGCAACGCGGCAATCTGACGCCTGCTCGTGAGCAATTGGAGTGGATGGTTAAAACCAATCACGACCCGGCGCTGACTCCGCTGGCGCGTTTGCGTCTGGCTGGTATCTTGCTGGAACAGAAGAATTACGATGATGCCCTGGCTCAGCTGACAAATCCTCCTGCCAGCTTTGCCGGTCTGTTTGCGGATCGCAAAGGCGATATTCTGGCCGCTCAAGGGCAGAACGATGCAGCACGCGAAGCCTGGACGCAGGCCGTGGAGTTGCTCAAGCAAGACCCTATTTCGCAGTTGGTACAGATCAAACTTGATGCCTTGGCAGGAGCTTAATTCATGTCTCTTCCTACTATTCGCAAATCCCCATCCTCTGCCATGCGTGTCCTGCGCTTGAGCGCGTTGGCCCTGAGCCTGACCGCTTTGGCCGGTTGCTCCATGTTCTCCAGCAAGGATCCTCGTTTCGAGCCTACGCCCCTGACGGAATACACCCCTGGTGTGGCCGCCAAGATCAGCTGGAGTACCTCGATTGGTAGCGGCGCAGACTCCGGCTTTGCACCGCAAGTCAGTGGCTCCTCGGTCTACGCCGCGACGGTCTCGGGTCAGGTCAGCAAGGTGGATCTGGATACGGGTCGCGTGCAGTGGTCGGCCAATACCGGCAAGAAGTTGACCGCCGGTGCAGGTTCGGACGGTGTGGTGACTGCGGTCGCTTCGGTGGACGGGAACGTCATTGCGTTTGACGACTCGGGCAAGGAGTTGTGGCGCAGTCGTAGCAGCAGCGCTGTGAATGTGCCGCCTGCTGTGGGTGCCGGTGTGGTTGTGGTGCGTACCAGCGACTACCGCTTGCAGGCATTTGATGCCAGCACAGGCGATCTGCGCTGGAGTCTGCAGCGTCCTGGCCCCGCCTTGTCGCTGAAAACCAGCATGCAAATGCGCATTATTGATGGTTTGTTGTTGGCAGGAATGCCCAACGGCCGTTTGATGGCCATTGACGCGGCTCAAGGTCATCTGGTGTGGGAAGGCAGTATTTCTGTCTCCCTTGGCGCGACGGACCTGGAGCGCATTAATGACGTCGTGGGTGCTCCCCAGGTCGTCGATCCCCTGCTGTGCGGTGCAACCTACCAAGGTCGTGTTGCCTGCTTTGACGTCTCCCAAGGTGGACGACTGGTGTGGGATAGGGAATTTTCGGCCGGTACCGGTATCGCAGCGGACAACCATATGTTGTATGCCGCCAATAGCCGCGACCAGATTGAAGCGTTTGCCATGACAGACGGGCAAACCATCTGGAAGCAGAATGCTTTGCGTAACCGTGGTCTGGCTCCTTTGGCCGTCATGCCCCAGGCGCTCGCCGCCGGTGACATGGAAGGCTATGTTCACTTTCTATCGCGACTGGACGGCACCTTGTTGGGCCGGGTCAGTGTCGGCGGTGGTGCCATTGTGTCGCCTTTGATCGGAACCCCGCGTGGGGTCCTGGTCCAGACCGGCAATGGTAATTTGGTCTTGGTTGGAATCAATTGAAAAGCGTTTCTTTTAAGCCCGTAGTGGCTTTGGTCGGTCGGGCCAACGTCGGCAAGTCCACTTTGTTCAACCGCCTGACGCGCTCGCGCGCGGCTCTGGTGGCGAACTTCCCTGGTCTGACCCGCGACCGTCATTACGGCGAAGGCCGGGTTGGCAGCCGCCCCTATATCGTGGTCGATACGGGTGGTTTCGAGCCTGTGGCCAAAACCGGCATGTTGCTGGAGATGGCTCGTCAGACCCAGCAGGCGATTGCCGAAGCTGACGTGGTCGTCTTTCTGGTCGATGCCCGTGAGGGCGTCAACGCACTGGATCTGGAAATTGCGCAGTTGCTGCGCAAGCTGGGGCAGAAAGTGCTGCTGGCCGTCAACAAGGCCGAAGGCATGCGTTACGAGGCCGGTGGCGTGGAATTCCACGAACTGGGCCTGGGTCAGCCTTACCTGATCTCCGCTTCCCACGGCGATGGCGTGGAAGAGCTGATCAACCTGGCACTGGAGCAAGTGCCCAATCCTGAGCCTGAAGAGGATGGCCAGGATGACGATGAATTTCAGCACCGTATCAAGCTGGCGATTGTGGGCCGCCCCAATGTGGGTAAATCCACCTTGATCAATACCCTGGTGGGTGAAGATCGCGTGATTGCGTTTGACCAGCCCGGTACGACGCGTGATGCCATTGAGATCGAGTTCGAGCGCAATGGGGTGGAATACACCCTGATCGACACGGCCGGTTTGCGCAAGCGCGGCAAGGTATTTGAAGCGGTTGAAAAGTTCTCCGTTATCAAGACCTTGCAGGCGATTGAAGCGTGTAACGTGGTCTTGCTGATGATTGACGCTCACACCGAAATTTCCGACCAGGACGCCAGCATTGCGGGCTTCGTGGTGGAAACCGGTCGTGCACTGGTGGTGGGCATCAACAAGTGGGATGGCCTGGACGAGTACCAGCGCGAGTGGATCAAGCGCGAGTTCGATCGCAAATTGCGCTTCCTGAACTTTGCCAAGATGCACACCTTGTCGGCCTTGAAAGGGCAGGGGATCAATCCCTTGCTCAAGTCGGTCAATGCCGCGCATGCGGCTGCCTTCTCCAAGCTGTCCACGCCCAAGCTCACTCGCGTCATGCAAGAAGCGGTGGAACAGCAACAGCCACCGCGCAAGGGCATTTTCCGTCCCAAGTTGCGGTATGCTCACCAAGGTGGCATGAACCCGCCGATCGTGGTGATTCACGGCAACGCCCTGGATGCCATTTCGGACAGTTACCGCCGTTATCTGGAGACGCGTTTTCGCGAGGCCTTCAAGCTGGAAGGCACGCCTTTGCGCATCGAATTCAAATCATCTAAAAACCCTTATCTGAAGGATGCGTAATGAGCCGTTTGTGGAGTGATCATGTAGCGGGGCTTTCACCCTATGTACCGGGTGAGCAGGTCAAGCTGGATAACCTCTTGAAGCTGAACACAAACGAACATCCTTTCGGTCCGTCGCCTAAAGCGCTGGAAGCGATCCGCCAGGCGGCGACCGATGATTTGCGTCTTTACCCTTCCTATAGCGCGCAGGAACTGCGTGATGCTGTGGCGCACAACCACGGTGTGAAAGCCAATAATGTCTTTTTGGGCAATGGCTCGGACGAAGTGCTGGCCCATGTGTTCAGCGCCTTGTTCCTGCGTGGCGTGCGCCCGGTCCTGCTGCCCGATATCACTTACAGCTTCTACACCACTTACTGTTCGTACTTCGGTGTGCCTGCTGATATCGTGCCGCTGCGCGAGGACTTCACGTTGAATGTGCAGGACTATGTGCGCAAGCGCAGTCTGCCACCTGCCGGCATCATTTTTGCCAACCCCAATGCGCCTACTGGCATTCCTTTGTCCTTGACGGATATTGAAGCCATTCTGGCTGCCAACCCGGACACCACGGTGGTGGTGGACGAGGCGTACGTCGATTTCGGCGGTACATCTTCGGTTGGTTTGCTGGAAAAATACGACAATCTGGTGGTCATCCAGACCATGTCCAAGTCGCGCGCTCTGGCTGGCTTGCGTGTGGGTTATGCCCTGGCCAGCGCCGATATCATCCAGGCTCTGGAGCGGGTGAAAGACAGTTTCAACTCCTACCCCATGGACACGATTGCCCAGGTGGGTGCCGTGGCTTCCTTGAAGGATACGGAGTATTTTGCCCGCCAATGCCAGGCTGTGATTGATGCACGCGAGCAGTTGCGCGCTGATCTGGAGCAGCTGGGTTTCGAGATTTTGCCTTCGAAAGCGAACTTTTTGATGGCAACTCACCCTAAGCATTCGGCAGCTGGTATTCAGCAGGCCTTGCGTGAACAGGGGATTTTGGTTCGCCATTTCCGTCAGCCACGCATTGAGCAGTATTTACGTATTACGGTAGGATCGCCCGAGCAATGTGCCCGACTGTGCAACAGTTTGCGGCAGATTTTAGGGCAAGGCGCCTGATATACACCTATTAGATAAAAATCTCCAGTTTGGAACGTGCGAATTCAGGGAAAACCCGGTAAAGTAGTGGGATTCGCTTCCATTTCTGGAAAAACAACATAACCGGAGCCTCACCAATGAGCAATAAAGGGCAAATTCTACAAGACCCGTTTTTGAACGCGCTGCGCAAGGAGCATATCCCTGTGTCGATCTACCTGGTAAACGGCATCAAGCTGCAAGGTCAGATCGAGTCCTTCGATCAGTATGTCGTACTGCTGCGCAATACAGTCACTCAAATGGTGTATAAGCACGCGATCTCTACCGTCGTTCCTGCACGCCCCGTTACTTTGGCTGCGGATGAGCAGGCTGAATAAATCCTCACCCAGTTCTTTGTACTCTGAAAGACCCGTCTCGCGGTGCCCGCGGGCGGGTCTTTGTTTCTGGAGCAAACGTTGAAGGCACTGGTAATTAGTGTGGATATGGGCGAGCTGGACTACAAGGCCCATGCTGAAGAATTCGTCATGCTGGCTGAAGGGGCGGGCGCCCAGATTATGGAATTGATGGTCGTGCGTCGGTCCCGTCCAGATTCTGCCTACTACATCGGTACGGGCAAGCTGGAAGAGGCGGTCGCCCTGGCCAAGGCAACTGGCGCCGAAGTCGTGCTGTTTGATCATGCCTTGAGCCCGGCCCAGCAGCGTAATCTGGAGCGCAAGCTGGAGCTGCGTGTGGTTGACCGGGTGGCCCTGATTCTGGATATTTTTGCCCTGCGTGCGCAAAGTCACGAAGGTAAATTGCAGGTGGAACTGGCCCAGCTGCAACACCTGACTTCCCGATTGACCCGGATGTGGACGCACTTGGAGCGCCAAAAGGGTGGTATCGGTATGCGTGGTCCAGGTGAATCGCAGCTGGAAATGGACCGCCGGATGATTGGCGACAAAGTCCGTACCTTGCGTGAGCGTCTGGCCAAGGTGCAACGCCAGCGCAGCACCCAACGTCGTGCCCGTTCTCGTAGCGGCACCTTGTCGGTGTCTCTGGTGGGCTACACCAACACGGGAAAATCCACGCTATTTAACGCCTTGACCCGTGCGGACGCCTACGCAGCTGACCAGTTATTTGCTACCTTGGATACCACCACGCGTCGTATCTGGATTGAAGGGGCAGGGCAGGTCGTAATTTCGGATACGGTGGGCTTCATTCGTGAATTGCCACCGACCTTGATTGCCGCTTTCCGGGCCACTTTGGAAGAGACCGTCCATGCAGACGTATTGCTGCATGTGGTCGATGCGGCCAACCCTCAACGCGATGAACAAATCGCTGAAGTTCATAAGGTTCTGGAGGACATCGGGGCCCATGAAATACCTCGCATTCTGGTCTATAACAAAATTGACCAAGCCGGCTATGAGCCACGGGTAGAGCGGGATGAACATGGTACTATTGCCCGAGTCTTTGTTAGCGCTTTAGAGCGCATCGGATTGGATGGCTTGCGTACAGCAATCGTCGAATCAGGTCATTTCGCGGAAAACAATGCGTCTGAACAATAAAATATTCAATCTCAATGATCCCGGTTGGGGACGAGACAGTGGCAAAAACGGTTCCGAGCCACCTCGCCGCCCCGAGAAACAAGATGGCCCGCCTGACCTCGACGAGGTATGGCGTGACTTCAACAGTCGCTTGGGATCTTTATTCGGCAAAAAGGGACGTCGCTCCCCTCCCGGTGGCATGCCTCCGGGTAGCGGTAATGGCCCATCCATCCCCAAAGGCTCGCCCAAGCTGCTGATCATCGGCAGTGTGGTCGCGGTCGGTCTGTGGATGGCCAGTGGCTTTACCATCGTGCAGGAAGGTCAGGTTGCCGTGGTTACCCGTTTTGGCGCGTACACGAAAACTCTGAATCCCGGTTTGCAGTGGCGTTGGCCCGCTCCCATCGAAGATCACCAGACTGTGAATATTTCGCAGTTGCGTACCTTTGAAGTGGGCTACCGCGGCAGTGCACGCAATAAAGTCCTGCCTGAATCGTTGATGCTGACAACCGACGAGAACATCGTCGACATGCAGTATGTGGTTCAGTACCGTTTGCTGCCTACAGGCGCACCGGACTACCTGTTCAACACCAATAATCCGGACGAGTCGGTACGTCAGGCGGCTGAAACCGCCATGCGTGAAGTCGTGGGCAAGCAGCCCATGGACTCCGTGCTGTACTCCGGCCGCACCCAGATTGCATCGGACGTGCAGCAGCTGGCCCAGTCCATTCTGGACCGCTACCGTACCGGCATTCAGATCAGCACCGTAGCTATCCAGAACGTGCAGCCGCCCGAGCAGGTTCAGGCCGCCTTTGACGATGCCGTCAAGGCCGGTCAGGACCGCGAGCGTCAGATCAACGAAGGTCAGGCCTATGCCAACAAGGTGTTGCCCGAAGCCGCTGGTCAAGTGGCTCGCATGATGCAGGAGTCTGAGGGTTACAAGGCTCGTGTGATCGGTGATGCCAAGGGTGATACTGCCCGTTTTGGTAGCGTCGAGGCCGAGTACGTGAAGGCTCCGGGTGTAACGCGGGATCGTCTGTACCTGTCCACAATTCAGGAAATCCTGGAGAGCACCAGCAAGGTACTGGTTGATACCCGTAGTGATAACAACATGATCTATCTGCCTTTGGACAAGATCGTGCGTCAGGTGGGTAGCCGTACGGATATGGAGCCGTCCGCTCCTGTCGCTTCGGCCGCTTCGCAAGGACAGGTCAGCCGTCCAGCTCCCGCTGCGGCACCCAAAGCGCCTGCGCCAGCCAATCCAGCCGGTCTGGATACCTCGCTGGGCTCTTTGGTCAGTCCTTATTCCCCATACGCACGCTAGGAGAGCTTGATGCAACGTTTATTTCCTGCTCTGGTGGCCCTGGCGGTAATTGTCGGTCTGCTGCTGTCTTCCGTTTTCATCGTGCGTGAGCGCGATGCGGCTCTGGTTTTTGCCCTGGGTGAGGTGCGCGGCACCATCACGACTCCCGGTCTGTATTTCAAGTTGCCGCCACCGTTTGAAAACGTGGTGTTTCTGGACAAGCGTCTGCAGACGATTGAAACCAAGGATCCTGAGCGTATTCAGACGGCTGAAAAGAAAAACCTGCTGATCGACTCGTACGTCAAATGGCGCATTTCCGATCCACGCCTGTTTTACGTGACCTTTGGCGCAACGGATCGTGGTGCTGTCGAGCGTTTGCAAGCCCAGATTCGTGACGCCCTGAACGCTTCGGTGAACGTGCGCACGGTGAAAGAAGTGGTTTCCACCGAGCGTGATGCCATCATGCGTGAAGTGCTGACGGCCGTTGAGGCCCGTGCCCGTCCTTTGGGTGTGGAAGTGATTGACGTGCGTTTGCGTCGTATTGACTTCGCTCCCGAGATTTCGGAATCGGTATACCGTCGTATGGAAGCCGAGCGTACACAAGAAGCCAACCGTTTGCGTGCAACTGGTGCGGCTGAAAGTGAGCGTATCCGTGCCGAGGCCGAACGTCAGCGTGAAGAGTTGCTGGCCGACGCGTATGCCCAAGCTCAGGCCATCCGTGGTCAGGGTGATGGTGAAGCCGCTGCCATTTACTCCGATAGTTATGGCAAGAACCCCGAGTTCTATCGTTTCTACCGCAGCCTGGAAGCCTACCGCAGTGCTTTCAGCAAACAGACCGACACACTGGTCATCAGCCCTGACTCTGATTTCTTCAAGTATTGGGGCAAGCAAGGATCACCCGCAGCACCTGCGAACTGATCCCCGCTAGAGAACTTAGGGCCGCTGGGTGTTCCACCCGCGGCCCTGATCGTTTATACTAGCGTGTAAGTTACTAACACCACTTCGCATGCGACTTGGGCGGCTTACAGGCCCCAAGTCGCTTTTTGTTTGGCTGGAACTTTCGTTTATAAGTAGTCCGAGGCACGAGTATGTCCAATTGGTTGTTGCCAGAGAGCCTGGCTGATATCTTGCCTGCAGAGGCGCGCCGCATCGAAGAACTGCGCCGCGATTTGCTAGACTTGTATCGTACTTACGGGTTCGAACTGGTAGCTCCACCTCTGGTGGAGTATCTGGAATCCCTGCAAGCGGTTTCTGGCACAGATCTGAATCTGCGTACCAGCAAAGTCGTCGATCAAATCTCGGGTCGCACCATGGGCGTACGCGCCGACATGACCCCCCAGGTGGCACGTATCGACGCTCACTTGCTTAACCGCGAAGGCGTCACTCGGCTTTGCTACTGTGGTTCGGTCTTGCATGCCCGTCCGGCTGGTTTGTTGTCGGACCGTGAATTGCTGCAGATTGGCGCGGAAATTTTCGGCCATGCCGGTATTGAGTCCGATCTGGAAGTGGTGCAACTGGCGCTGGAAAGCGTGGGTCGGGCAGGGGTGCATCATCCTCGCCTGGACTTGAACTACCCCGATCTGGGACGCTTCCTGATCGAGCGCGATCCTATTTTGAAAACCCGCGTGGCAGAAGTGTGTGAGCTTCTGAACGCCAAAGATGTGTCGGGCCTGCGCGCCCTGGGTCGTGAGTCGGGCTGTCTGCCTGAAACCACCCGCTATCTGCTGGCTTTGACCTCGCTGTATGGCGATGGCAGCGTACTGGAGCGTGCCCGCAGTGTTCTGCCGGACGAACCGGAAGTGCGCGAAGCTCTGGGTAGCCTGCGCAGCTTCATTGATGCTTTGCCTGGCCACGAAATTACGGTGGACCTGGCCGACATCGGCAGCGGTTATGCCTACCATTCGGGCCTGATCTTTTCGGTTTACGCCGAAGGCTGGCACGATGCCTTGGTCAAGGGCGGACGCTTTGACGGTATTGGCCGCATGTATGGTCGTGCTCGTCCTGCAACCGGCTTCAGCCTGGATTTGCGCAAGCTCTCGGCTGGCTTGGCACCGGCTCAGGCAGCCCGTGCAGTACGCGCTCCCTGGGGGAGTGATGCGGCCCTGACTGCAGCGGTCAAGCAGCTGCGTCAAAACGGTGAAATTGTGATTCAGATGCTGCCCGGTCAGGAGCTGAATCTGGATGAATTCGTGATCGATCGCGAGCTGGTCTCGCTGGACGGTCAGTGGCAAGTTAGGGCGCTGTAAGCCAGGCGGTTTGTAGCGTTGGTGATTGTTATTGGTCCGGCACCGTGCCGGCCTCCTTTATTCTGATACTAGACATGAGCAAAAACCTTGTGGTGATTGGCACCCAGTGGGGTGACGAAGGCAAAGGCAAGATCGTCGACTGGCTGGCCGAGTCCGCGCATGGCGTGGTTCGTTTCCAGGGTGGGCATAACGCTGGCCATACATTGTGGATTAATGGCAAGAAGACCATTCTGCGCTTGATTCCGTCGGGCATCATGCACGAGCACGTCACTTGCTACATTGGCAATGGCGTGGTGCTGTCGCCTGAGGCCCTCTTGACTGAAATCGCCGAGCTGGAAGCTGCCGGTCTGGACGTGCGTTCGCGCCTGCAGATCTCGCCCGCTTGCCCGCTGATTTTGCCCTACCACATCGCCGTGGACCAGGCTCGTGAAAAGCGTAAAGGCGACGGCAAGATCGGTACGACCGGTCGCGGTATCGGCCCTGCCTACGAAGACAAGGTGGCACGCCGTGCCCTGCGTGTTCAGGACCTGTACGATCCCGAAATCTTTGACGAAAAATTGTCCGAAGCGCTGGATTACCACAACTTCGTGCTGACCCAGTACCTGGGCGCTGAAGCTGTTTCCGCTGAACAGGTTCGCGACCTGGCCATGAAGCACGCTGAACAGCTGGCTCCTATGGTTGCTGATGTATCCAACAACCTGTACCAAGCCAAGAAAGCAGGGCAGAAACTCCTGTTTGAAGGTGCCCAGGGTGCATTGTTGGATATTGACCACGGTACATACCCCTTCGTGACCAGCAGCAACTGCTTGTCCGGTGCCGCTTCCGCAGGTTCGGGCGTGGGTCCTCAGGAATTGAGCTACGTGCTCGGTATCGCCAAGTCCTACACCACTCGCGTGGGTTCGGGTCCATTCCCGACCGAGTTGCTGGATGACACCGGCATGCGTCTGGCTACGGTTGGCAAGGAATTCGGTTCCGTTACCGGTCGTCCACGTCGTTGCGGCTGGTTTGATGCGGCGGCCATGAAGCGTTCGGTCATGATTAACGGTATTTCCGGTCTGTGCATTACCAAGCTGGACGTGCTGGACGGCGTTGAGCAAATCAAGATTGGTGTGGGTTACCGCTACAAGGGCGAATTCCTGGACGTCCTGCCCTACGGCGCACACGCGGTTGCCGAAGCCGAGCCCGTTCTGGAAGAAATGCCCGGCTGGACCGAGTCCACCGTGGGCGTGACTGACTACGACAAGTTGCCTATCAACGCTCGTCGTTATCTGGAGCGTATTGCTGAACTGTGCGATGTACCTATCGACATGGTTTCCACGGGGCCAGATCGCAACGAAACCATCGTATTGCGCGATCCGTTTACCAAATAAGCGATTTATCGCGGTATAATGCCTTGCACCGTTGTGCGGTGCGTACAGAGCGGCCTGAAGGGCCGCTTTGTCGTTCTGGACGCTGCGTTGGCCTACCAGACTCTTGTTTTGCAGGTACCAAAGCGCAGCTAGTGCATTTATATCTGGAATACATATGAGTCTGCCCCCAAATAGCGATACTGATGAATGGGTTTCCTGGGAACAATACAATCGCCTGATTGAACAATTGGCCCTGAGTATTCACGAATCAGGCTGGAAATTCGACAAAATTGTTTGCCTGGCCCGAGGCGGCATGAGAGTGGGAGACGTTATTTCGCGCATCTATGATGTACCCCTGGGTATTTTGGCCACCAGCAGCTATCGCGAAGCCGCCGGTACCGAACAGGGTGATCTGGATATTGCGCAATACATCACCATTACCCGTGGCACCCTGGATGGCAATGTGCTGCTGGTCGATGATATGGTCGATACGGGCAAGACTTTTATGCGTGTACGTGATCACCTGCGTGCACAGTTTCCCGCGATCACCGAGCTGAAAACCGCCGTTTTGTGGTGGAAAGGCCACGCCCAGGTCGACCCGGACTACTACGTGTCCAAGTTGCCCACAAATCCCTGGATTCATCAGCCTTTTGAGGACTACGATAGCATTCGCCCTCATCAGCTGGACGCCTGGATCCGTAAGGGTACCGGCCAGGCTTGATCGCTGGCATTCAGATAATTGGTGGATAGCCTAATTGCGCCTTGCTTGGTGTATGCCAGCAATCGTGCTACCATATTGGGCTATCTGTTACGCTAACTCTTTTTACAAAGGTCAGGGATTACATGTCCATTGTTCGCCTGAAAGAAAACGAACCCTTTGAAGTTGCTCTGCGCCGCTTCAAACGCACTATTGAAAAAACCGGTCTGTTGACCGAGCTGCGTTCGCGCGAATTCTACGAAAAGCCAACGGCTGAGCGCAAGCGCAAGCACGCTGCCGCCGTGAAGCGTCACTACAAACGCATCCGCAGCCAGCAACTGCCTCCACGCTTGTATTGATCCCTGAATCTTTTGTTCAGGAACTGCTCGCCCGTGTCGATGTCGTAGATGTCGTCGGGCGGTACGTGCAGTTGCGTAAAGGCGGGGCCAACTTGCTTGGCCTGTGCCCTTTTCACAACGAAAAATCCCCTTCATTTACAGTCAGTCCCACCAAGCAGTTTTACCATTGCTTCGGTTGTGGCGCTCACGGATCGGCTATCTCGTTCCTGATGGAACATACCGGGGCTTCATTCCCCGAGGCGGTACGCAGCTTAGCTGGTTCCGTCGGAATGACTGTGCCCGAAGCAGATCGCACCCCACGCCAACGTGCTGCCGATGCGCGTCGTAAAGACGAGTTGTCGCGTCAGCATCATATTCTTGAAACGGCACAGGGGCACTACCTACGTCAGCTAAAACAGTCACCCATTGCCATCGACTATCTAAAACGTCGTGGCCTGGATGGGGAGACGGCTGCCCGTTTCGGTTTGGGCTGGACAGGTACGGAGCGACGCGGCTTATCGGCTGTATTTCCGCAGTACGAAGACAAGCAGCTGGTTGAGTCCGGCCTGGTGATCGAGTCCGAAGATGGTCGTCGCTACGACCGTTTCCGTTCGCGCATCATGTTTCCGATCCGCAGTACCAAGGGCCATATCATTGGCTTTGGTGGCCGTCTGATCGAAAAAGGTGAACCCAAGTACCTGAATTCGCCGGAAACCACGCTGTTTTCCAAAGGACACGAGCTGTACGGCTTGTGGGAAGGACGTCAGGGCATACGCAAAGAAGGCTTTGTCCTGATTGTTGAAGGTTATATGGACGTGGTGGCGCTGTCGCAACATGGCTTGCACAATGCCGTAGCGACCTTGGGCACCGCGACAACCGAATACCACATCACCAAATTGATGCGCGCCAGCGACAGGCTGGTGTTTTGCTTTGATGGTGACGGGGCAGGGCGCAAGGCCGCCTGGCGTGCTTTGAATACCTGCTTGCCGCTGGTACGTGACGATGTGTCCATCCGCTTCATGTTCCTGGCGGATAACCACGACCCCGATTCTTTTGTTCGTGAGCACGGCGCTGCCGCGTTTCGCGAGCAGGCCCAGGAAGCAGCAGCTTTGTCGCGCTTCTTCCTGGACGAGCTGGCAGCCCGCCATCGCATGGACGAGGCCGAAGGCCGCGCGGCTTGCGTGCACGAGGCCTTGCCTTTGCTGCTGGAACTGGCTGACAGTACCTTGAAAGTGCAGATTCAGCACGAATTTGCCCGCATGGTGCTGCTGACGCCGGACGAGCTGGCGCAGCGCCTGAGTACCGTAGAGCCGGTTCGTCGGCCTGCTGTGGATACGCCGCCTGCTCAGGATGGTCTGGTAGCCAGACCACCGGTTCCGGCGCAGCCAGCACCATCTTCAGATGGCATGGAGCTGTTTGAGGACGGTTTTGATGGTTCGTTTGCTGACAGTCTGCCTATGGATGGCTGGCAGGACGACTCTGATTGGCAGCCTCAACCCCAGTATCAGGAGCGGCCAGTGACTGCTCGTGGCAAGGGCAAGAACAACCGTCAACGGACCGAGCGCGCTGTCGTGGGTGGCAGCCGTGCGGTGACGCCCATGGCCAAGCGATTGCTGCGCTTGCTTATTGGGCATCCGACTCTGGTGGGCGAGCTGGGCGATCAACAACTTGAAATTTTGGCGCAAAGTCCCCATTTACGTTTAGTGCAAGAGCTGATTGCCTTAAGCAATATCAGCTCGGCGCGTCACGCAGGTGCGTTGCTGGAGGCCGTGGACCCCGAGTCCGACCTGGCCCCTGTACTCGAAGCGCTGGCCACGGAGCTCTTGGGCGAAGAAGAATTGCCTGACCCGCAGGGTGAATGGCGTGATGCGCTGCATCGCATCGAACTGGATGCGATCAAGGCAGAGCAGTCGGCATTGGTGGCCACGGGTTTGCAAGAGCCCGAACAGCGTCAGCGTTATCAAGAATTGACACGCCGTATTGCTTTGTTGAATGCTGCTTATACTCGGCAAGTGAAGTAAAATATTGGGTTATGTGTTGTGTTTGTGGCCGGCCAGGGGGTTAAAACTGGTACGCGAGCAAATGCGGCGGGTTAGCGGATTGTGAACCACCTTATGCCTTGAGCCCATGAGCCAGGGATTAAATGACTTAGGGTTCGCTCGCGCAACACGCCCAGGAGCAAGCCGGTTGTGAACACGCTCATTATCAGGCTCTTGCCTGTACGACTCGGTGGCTACATATTTAGTGCCACAGGGGTAAATGGCGTCTATGGAAGAAAATATGACTCAAACGACTGGTAAAACCTCGACGACGGTCTCTCGGTCTGCTAAGAAAACTTTGGCCGCGACAGCAAAATCAGGGGCATCAAGCTCGGTAGAGCTCGATGAGCTTCACGAAAGTGGAGAGCCAGGCGCAGCGCCTGCCAAAAAGGCAGCTAAAAAGGCGGCTGCTAAAAAAACGGTAGCCAAAAAAGCGGCTGCCAAGAAAACAGCGGCTAAAGCCGCTACCGGCGGTCGCCGTGGACGTCCTGCAAAGAATGCCAATAACGACGGTATCGACTTTGTCGATGACGACGAAATGGGCGAAGAAGAGGTCATTCCTGATCTCAAGCCGGTGGCCAAGCGTGGTGCCAAGCGCGCCAAAGCCGAAAAAGATGTATTCGGTGTCCGTGGCCAACTGAGCCCTGAAGAACAGGAAGCCCGTCGCAATCGCCTCAAAGCCCTGATCAAGCTGGGTAAGGACCGCGGTTACCTGACCTACAGTGAAATCAACGATCACCTGCCCGATGATCTGGTGGATGTCGAAGCCATTGATGGCATTATCGGCACCTTCAGTGACATGGGTATCTCGGTTTACGACCAGGCTCCCGACGCTGACACCTTGCTCATGAGCGATAACGCGCCCATGGCATCCAGCGACGACGACGTCGAGGACGAAGCTGAAGCTGCTCTGACCACGGTGGACTCTGACTTCGGTCGCACGACTGACCCTGTGCGTATGTACATGCGCGAAATGGGTTCGGTGGAACTGCTGACCCGCGAAGGCGAAATTGAAATCGCCAAGCGCATCGAAGATGGCTTGAAGCACATGGTGATGGCTATCGCCGCCTGCCCAACCACGGTTAACGAGATCCTGGCCTACGTTCAGCGTGTACGCGAAGGCGTCATGCAGATCGACGAAGTGGTTGACGGTCTGGTGGACGATGATGGCGAAGAATACGCCGGTTCCGGTGTAACCGCTGACGACGAAGACGAAGGTCCAGCCGGCGGCATGAGCAGCAAGCAGATTGAATACCTGCGCAACAAGTCGCTCAAGAAATTCGACATCATTGGCGAATGGTTTGACAAGATGCGCGTGTCCTTCGAGTCCGAAGGTTACAAGAGCGCAGGCTATGTGCAAGCCCAGGAAACCATCCTGAACGAATTCATGGGCATCCGCTTTACCGCCAAGATGGTGGAAAAGCTGGCCGATACCATGCGCGAGCAGGTTGCCATCGTGCGTCAGCACGAGCGCGAAATCCTGAACATCTGTGTGGATCGTGCTGATATGCCACGTGCACACTTCATCAAGGCTTTCCCCGGCAACGAAACCAATCTGGATTGGGTGGTGCAGGAGGTGGCAGCAGGTCATCCTTACAGCTCCATTCTGGAGCGCCACATCCCTGCCATTCAGGAAGTTCAGCAAAAGCTGATCGACCTGCAAACCAGCGTTGTGCTGCCTTTGAAGGACCTGAAAGAAGTCAACAAACGCATGACCACGGGCGAAGCCAAGGCACGTAAAGCCAAGCGCGAAATGACCGAGGCCAACTTGCGTCTGGTGATCTCCATCGCCAAGAAGTACACCAACCGTGGCTTGCAGTTCCTGGACCTGATTCAGGAAGGCAATATCGGTTTGATGAAGGCAGTGGACAAGTTCGAATACCGTCGTGGCTACAAATTCTCCACGTACGCTACGTGGTGGATTCGTCAGGCCATTACGCGTTCGATCGCTGACCAGGCCCGCACGATTCGTATTCCGGTTCACATGATCGAGACGATCAACAAGATGAACCGTATCAATCGTCAGATCCTGCAGGAAACCGGCGTTGAGCCCGATCCCGCAACCCTGGCCCAGAAGATGGATATGCCCGAAGACAAGGTTCGCAAGATCTTGAAGATCGCCAAAGAGCCTATCTCCATGGAAACGCCTATCGGTGACGATGACGATTCCCACCTGGGCGATTTCATCGAGGACAACAACACCGTTTCGCCATCGGATTCCGCTTTGCACGGCTCCATGCGCGATGTGGTGAAAGATGTCCTGGATTCCTTGACGCCACGCGAAGCCAAAGTGCTGCGCATGCGTTTTGGTATCGAGATGAGCACTGACCAGACTCTGGAAGAGGTGGGCAAGCAGTTTGACGTCACGCGTGAGCGTATTCGTCAAATAGAAGCCAAGGCTTTGCGCAAGCTGCGTCATCCTAGCCGTGCCGACAAACTGAAGAGCTTCCTGGAAAGCCAGTAAGTCTTTAGCAGGTCTGCTTGAGCAAGATAAAAAACCCGGTCTGAATAAGACCGGGTTTTTTTTGTGCTCATTGCCCAGCCTTTTAAAATCTCTTTTCAAGGGTTAGGCGCTGCAGTTGAGAAAAGCTTACTAGGTCTTTGGTCTTGCCTGTCGCAATGAGTTTTTGATGCTCTTGGCGACACCGTTCGTGCAGATAAGTTTGCCGTTTCAGGATATCAGGACGGATCCAGATCCAGCTTGAATACACAGCCTTTGCCATTCGGCCCGCTTTGTACACTTAAACTCCAGCCTTGCGCCAACGCCAGTTGGCGTGCCAGTGCCAGGCCTATGCCTCTGTGGCCTTCTTCGCGCAGTCCTGTCGTCAGTTGTTTGCCCTGGCTGAAGTGGCGCTCAAAGATCAGGATTTGATCTTGTTTGGCAATGCCGGGGCCGTCGTCTTGCAAAGCCAGGACTGAGGGGGCAATCCAGCTCAGTTGCAGCTTGCAGGGGGCGGCGTGGTCGATGGCATTGCGCATCAGGATGCGCAGCAACATGGACAGGGCATAGGGGTCCAAGGTGTAGTGCAAGTGGTCAGGCACCAAATTGCTCCAACGTACTTGCTGGCTATCCGCATCCAGCAGGGCGACGGCCTGCCAGGTCTGTTGAGCCAGCTCGTGGACCTCGACTTCGCGCACATGGCGCTCTGCGGTGTAAGCCAGGCTTTCTGCGGCATCCAGGCTGGCGGTGACGGCATCGGCGTGGACCATCATGCGTTGCAGGCGCTGTTGTTGAGGGCCTTCGGGCAGTTGCAGCAGCAAAAGCTCGCAATCGCTGCGTATGGCAGTCAGCCCTGTACGCAGCTCGTGGCCCAGATTGGCGGCGAACTCGCGTTCATGCGTCAGTAGTTCCTCAACTTGCTCCTGCATGCGATTAAAGGCTCGGATCAGCCGGCCAGCTTCATCATCCTGGTGTTCGGGCAGGCCGGAGCGGCCGGGTGCCCAGTTTTCCAGATGGCGGGACAGGGTCAGCATGGGAGCCACAGCGTGGCGGGCTACTCGACGCCCGAGTAAAAACACCAGCAAAATCGTGGCCGAACCGATCAGGAGCAGAATCAGGCCAAACTCGCGTACTCGGTCTTCGTGAGGGGTGGCGCGATACACCAGATACAGCTGGCCTTGCTCTTTGTCCTGGCGCAGCACGTGCCAGGTGTCACTACCCAGATGAAATTCGTAAATGCCCGGTTCGGAAACACGGGCAAATTCGGGCAAATTGTCCAGAGTTTGGCCCGGCAAAAACCAATAGCTGTCCAGCTCTGCGCCCAGGGCTTCACTGCGGTCGTAGGCGCTGTCGGGTAAAAGAGTGGGGTTGCGAGCGTAAGAGACCAGCATGGCGTTGACCATCTCGTCTTCCATGCGCGCAAAGGCTACATAGGCCAGTCCCCCCATAATGATGACCAGCAAGGCGGCTATCAGGGTCAGGGCCCAGGATACACGCTGGGTAAGGGTGCTCATGAAGCGGCTGCGGCGCGGGGCTATGGCCATCCCTTAGCTCTCCTGTTGCAAACGCCAGCCCATGCCGGGCAAGGTTTCAATGGTGCCTGCGCCAGCCTCGGACAAGGCGCGGCGCAAGATATGGATTTGACTGCGCAAGGCTTCTGGGGACGGTGCACCCTGTGGCCACAGGGTTTTCTCCAGGGAGCGACGTGTCAGAATGGCTTGCGGGTCGCGTAACAGAGCTTCCAGCAACTGGCGGGCTTTGAAACTCAGGTGCAGTTCCTGACCGTTTACGCTGACCAGCGCCGTATCCAGGTTGTATTCCAGACTGCCCCAATGCAGTGAGCCGTGCTGTACTTGTGGTGGGCCACGACGCATCAGAGCGCGTAGCCGGGCCTCGACTTCAGCCAGGGCAAAAGGTTTGATCAGATAGTCGTCCGCCCCCAGATCAAAGGCCGTGAGCTTGCTCTCCAGCTGGCTGCGGGCTGTCAGTACCAAGGTCGGGATGGGTGTTTGACTGGACTGGCGCAGGGCCTGGAGTACACCAAAACCATCCAGACCGGGCAGGCCCAGATCCAGCACCAGCGCATCAAAGTCCTGTTCTTGCAGCAGTGTCAGTGCACCATTGCCGTCGTAGGCGGCATCCACAGCAAAGCCTTTCAGTTCCAGATAGGTATAAAGATTTTCGGCAATGGTCGTATCGTTTTCAACAATCAGGACACGCATGACAGCTTGTTCCACAGGGTTGGGACAGTTCTTGTGCAGCTTACTGCACTTGGGGACGATCAGGGTAGACGCAGAAGTACGGGTACCCAGCCATTGATTTGCAACCACTGTGCCAGGGCAAAGACGGGCCAGATCAGGAAGTAGGGCAAGGCATCGCGCAAGGTGCGGGCCAATCCTGTCAGGGACACTTGCAGTTCGTTCGGGCTGTTCCAGAGGCTCAGGCGTGGGATCAGGCGGGGCACGCGCTGGCAGTAGTCCTGATAATCCTGACCAAAGACTTTGTGCAGCAGAACCTGTTCTTCGTCGATCACATTGTTGAAGACGGCGTAGACAAACAAGGCGAGTATGGGGCCAAGCAGCAGGCTGCCGGACAGTGCACCCATGCCGGTGACGGCACACAGGGAAAACAGATACAGCGGGTTGCGGCTGATGGAGTAGGGGCCTTGGCTGATCAGGCTGGAGCCTTTATGACCACCCAGGTACAACATGCACCAGCAGCGGCCCAGGACGGCAATCAGGACCAGCCCCAGACCGGCCATTCGGGTGAATTGAAAGACCAGCGAGTCGACCGCCCATGTGGAGGCGAAGAAAGGCAGAATCACGACCATCAGGCCACCAAACATCCCCAGGCTGCGGCGACGTTGTACCTGAATGCTGGCCAGATGTTCCCAGGCCTCTGCAACCGTGGCGCGTTCGCCATGGGAGGCTGACCAGCGTTCGGGATTCACGATCAAGGGGTAGAAGGCGATGCTGCCCAGCAGCCAGACAAGCGCCAGTGAGGCAAACACTTGAGTCAGATTGATACGCTCTTGATCCGCTTCCAGCAAGCCCAACAAAAAGGCGCAGATCAAACCGGCCAGCAGGCCCCCCCAGCGCAGGCGGGCCTGGTTCAAGGCCCAACCGGCAAAGTACAGGTGTAGCAAGCCAGCGCCCACGGCGACGATGGCACCCACTTCCAGCAAGGGTTTGATCTCGGGTATCTGGTGATACAGCGATTCCAGGCTTGGGGAGGCGGCGGAGTACTGCAGAAGCAGCATCAGCAAAGGCACGGCCAGGAACAGGCTGGTGCCCAGCAACAGGATGCGTTTGCCTGGCAAGGCCTCTTGTCCGCGCAGCTGGCGCAGCTTCCAGGCAGCCAGGAACAAACCAGCGGCGGCAATCAGGCCGGTCAGCAGACCTTGAGCCTCTTTCATTTCATGGGCCATATGGCCAGGTTGCTGGCTGGATGCCAGCAAGGGATTGAGCGGGGACCAGTCCTGGGTCAGGCTGGCCAGCCAGAGAAACAAAAAGGTCACTCCCACAACCTGCGTCAGCAGGTAGAACAGGGAGTTGCGTTGCACCAGTGTTGATGTGCCGGACATAATCAAATCTCGCCAAGAAGAGGGGGGAGCCGGGGCTGGCTCCCTACTGACGGGATCAATGTATCGTTGGCACCGTAAAATCCGCGTTAAATCGAAAAACGCGTGCAGATATTTTTTGGGTAGACGGAAAAGAGTCCCTGGCGGCGGTTGTAATGATTGGAGTTGCCCGCCAGGACCCGGCTTCAGTTGTGTTTAGTGATCGCGCTGATGCACGCAGCGGCCTGCGCTGTAGCTGGCTTGAATGCAGCGATCGTCACCCAGCAGGGCCAGCATGAACAATTGCTCTTCCAGCGAGTTCAGCATGGTGCTGCGGCGGGCCATCAAGGGAGTGGCCTTGGGGTCCATCACAATAAAGTCCGCCTCGGCACCAGGAGCCAGCGTGCCGATTTGACCCTGCATGTCCAGTGCCCGCGCGGCCCCTTCGGTGGCCATGTAGAACATGGATGCGGCGGTCAGATGGTAGTTGTTCAGACGGGCCACTTTGTGGGCTTCGTTCATGGTGCGCAGCATGGAGAACGACGTCCCGCCGCCCACATCGGTGGCCAGGGTGTGCAGCACCTTGCTTTGGCGAATGGACTGGAAATCGAACAAACCAGAGGCCAGGAACAGGTTGGATGTGGGGCAGTGCGCCGCAATACTGCCGGTATCGTGCATGCGGGCGCGATCCTGCTCGTCCAGCCAGATACTGTGGCCGTAGATGGCGCGGGGGCGCAGCAGACCAAAGCTGTCGTACACGTCCAGATAGCTGCGGTTCTTGGGGAACAGCTCGCTTACCCATTTGATTTCGTCCTTGTTTTCTGCCACATGGGTTTGCAGAAACACATCGGGGTAGGCGCGGGCCAGTTCACCACAGGCGGCCAATTGCTCCGGGGTGGAGGTGGGCGCAAAACGGGGTGTCAGAGCGTACAGTTGGCGGCCCTTGCCGTGCCAGCGCTTGATGAGGTCTTCCGAATCGCGTGCGCCTGACTCGGCGGTATCTTGCAGATAGTCCGGGCAGTTGCGATCCATCATCACCTTGCCTGCAATCATGCGCAGATTGCGCTCGTGGCTTTCTTCAAAGAAGGCATCCACGGATTGGCGGTGCACACTGCCATAGACCAGGGCGGTGGTCGTGCCGTTGCGCAGCAGTTCGTCCAGAAACACACCAGCCACTTCGCGGGCATGTTCACTATCGCCAAAACGGCCTTCAGTTGGGAAGGTATAGGTTTCCAGCCAGGGCAGCAGGCCGCTGGAGGGAGAGGCAATAATGTCGGTTTGCGGAAAGTGCAGGTGGGTGTCGATCATGCCTGGCATGATGATTTTCCCGCTCAAATCCACGGTCTTTGTATCGGCAGGCAGGCTGCGCGACAGTTCGGCCCAGTCGCCACAGGCCTGAATCTGGCCCTGTTCGTTGACCAGCAGCAGGCCGTCACTGTGATAGCGCACGGCTTCGGAAGGATCTTCCAATGTGGCAGGGTCCGCGACAAAGTACAGCAGTTGGGCACGGTAGGCGCAGGCGGAGTGTAAAGAGGTAGTCATAGTGTCCTTGAAGTCGAGGTCGCATCAGCGACTGAGCTGGCCCATTTCATAGGCGTGGGTCAGCAATTCGGCGGCGACAGCCACGGCAATAATCGAGGGGGCCTTGCCCTTGATACCTGGCACGCCAATGGGGCAGACCAGTTCCTGAATACGGGATTCGGGCATGCCGCGTTGCTGCAAGCGGCGCTCGAATTGACGACGTTTGGTCATGGAGCCGATCAGGCCCACATAGGCCGTATCGGGGCGGCGCAAGATCTTTTGGCACAGAGCCAGATCGAGGCCGTGATTATGCGTCATCACCAGAAAATAGCTATTGGTCGGGGCTTGTTCGATCAGCGCATCGGGGATGTCGGTAATTTCCAGGCTGACATTGCTGGGTACCTGAGCGGGAAACAGTTCAGGGCGTTCGTCAATCCACAGAACCCGGCATGGCAGGGTGCCCAGAATCTGCACCAGTGCCTCGCCCACATGACCGGCCCCAAACAGCAAAATAGTCAGGGGCGGGGGCGGCAGGTCCTCCATCCAGACGCCTTGCGAGCCGTCGTACTCCAGTCGGGACTCGTCCACAATTGAAGGGCTTTGGATATCAACCTGCTTATTGCCGTCTGAGAGCAATTGTGAACGGCGGCTGGTCGCCTGACCGGCCCGCACGGCGCTATCCAGCTCTTCCAGCCAGCCCAGATCCTCGGCACCCAGGGTTTCGTACAGCAAGGTAACGACCCCGCCGCAACATTGGCCCAGACTGGGGCCCAGCGGCAGGCGGCTCATGCTCCAGCCGGGTCCGGAGGACTGACTGAGCATGACACGTGCCTGTTCTGCCGCTACCCATTCCAGGTGCCCGCCACCAATGGTTAACCACTGCTCAGTTTGGCTGAACAGCATGGCCGTGCCCGTGGTGCGCGGGGTGGAGCCTTTGGCCAGCGCCACCGAGCACAAAACCAGCCGCTCGCCCGCTTTCACACGGGCGAGGGCAAGAGAGGGCCAGCTACTCATTTCGCTTTGCGAATAGCCGCAACAGCCCGCATGACGGCTTCCGCAGTCGCAGGTGCGTTCAGCACGGGCTCAATCTGGTAGTTGCCTACACTGGCAACCGCATCACGGATCGCGTTAAAGACGCAGAACGGTAGCAGCAAAGGCGGTTCGCCCACGGCTTTGGAGCGGTGAATCGAATCCATGGCGTTGCGGCCATCGAACAGATTGACGCGGAAGTCCATGGGGCAGTCGCTGATGGCCGGGATCTTGTAGGTCGACGGTGCATGCGTGGTGAGCTTGCCTTGAGCGTTCCAAACCAGCTCTTCTGTTGTCAGCCAGCCCATACCTTGAATAAAGGCGCCTTCAACCTGGCCAATATCCAGGGCCGGATTGATGGATTTGCCCACATCGTGCAGCACGTCAGCACGCAGAAGACGAGATTCCCCGGTCAGCGTGTCGATCAGCACTTCAGCGACGGCAGCCCCATAAGAGAAGTAGTAGAAGGGGTTGCCCTTCATGACTTTGGAGTCCCAGTGCAGGCCGGGGGTGGCGTAAAAGCCGTCGGACCACAGCTGGACGCGGGCCTGGTAGGCGTGCTCAACCAGTTGAAAGAAGGGCATGGTCTGGCCGCCGATCTGGACCTGACCCCGCTCGAATTTCACGCTGGACTCTTCCTCCGAGAAGAGCTGGGCAGCTACCGTCGTCAGACGCTGGCGAATCTGGTAGGCCGCATCCTGGGCGGCTTTACCGTTCAAGTCCGTACCTGTGGATGCCGCCGTGGCCGAGGTATTGGCCACTTTGGTGGTATCGGTGGCCGTGACCCGGATGTGCTCCAGATTCAGGCCCAGTTCATGGGCTACCACCTGGGCCACCTTGGTGTTCAGGCCCTGACCCATTTCCGTGCCACCGTGGTTCACCAAAACCGTGCCGTCACGGTAGACGTGGACCAGAGCACCAGCCTGGTTGAAGGCGGGTACGTTAAAGGAAATACCAAATTTCACCGGGGTCAGTGCCAGACCCTTTTTCAGTACCGGGCTGCTGGCATTGAATTCACGGATTTGTTCACGGCGCTGACGGTATTCGCTGGTTTCCTCCAGCTCGGCCACCAGTTCGTGAATGACGTTATCGACCACGGTCTGGTCGTAAGGCGTCACATTACGGTCTTTTTTACCGTAGAAGTTGATGCGGCGTACATCCAGCGGATCTTTGCCCAGGCGGCGGGCAATGGTGTCCAGGGCCACTTCCATCACCAAGGCCCCTTGCGGGCCACCAAAGCCTCGGAAGGCTGTGTTGGATTGGGTATTGGTGCGACCGCACAGCGCGCTCATGTCTACATCAGACAGGTAGTAGGCATTGTCAAAGTGGCAGATGGCGCGGGTTGCCACGGGGCCGGACAAGTCGGCGGAAAAGCCCGAGTTGGCGGTCATGTCCAGACGGGCACCCAGCAGGCGGCCTTCGTCGTCGTAACCAATATCGTATTCATAGTAGAAACCGTGACGCTTGCCGGTAATCATGAAGTCGTCGTCGCGGTCCAGGCGCAGCTTGATCGGGCGCTGCAGCTTGACGGCAGCCACACTGGCCACGCAGGCGTACAGAGCCGATTGAGATTCCTTGCCACCGAAACCACCGCCCATGCGACGGCATTCCACGTGTACCTTGTGCGCGCCAACGCCCAGACAGTGGGCAACCAGCTGCTGCATTTCCGAAGGATGCTGGGTGGAGCACCAGATATGCACGGCGCCGTATTCCTTGGGCACGGCGTAGGAAATCTGGCCTTCCAGGTAAAACTGTTCCTGACCATTGCACTGGAAGGTGCCTTGCAGGCGGTGTGGAGCCGATTCCAATGCTTTTTTGGCGTCGCCTTGTTTCAGGCTCATCAGGGGCAGAACACCGGCGTTCGCGGCCTTGGCTTCTTGTGGAGTCAAGATGGCAGGCAGCTCTTCGTAGGTGATCTTGCCCAGGCGCGCGGCACGGCGTGCCTGGTCGTGGGATTTCGCAATAACCGCAAAAATGGGCTGGCCAAAGTAATGCACCACGCCATCGGCCAGAATGGGGTCGTCATGCAGAATAGGGCCACAATTATTTGCGGCGGGAATGTCGGCAACCGTCAGGACGGCAATGACACCGGGCGCTTGACGCACAGCTTCCAGATCCACGTCCAGCAAACGGGCATGGGCTTTTTCCGACAGGCCCAGCGCAATATGGGCCGTGCCCTGCAATTCAGGCAAATCATCGGTATATGTGGCCGTGCCGCTCACGTGCAGGTCTGCCGACTCGTGCAGAAAGGACACGCCGACTCGTTGAGCCGTGGCGGTGTTCAGGTGGTCGATATTGTCAATTTTCATCACAAAGTCTCCAGGCTGGCTTGAGCTCGGTGAAAGACATTCAGCTGGGCGGGACTCAAAGCGTTTTCAGGGTGGGTTTCCAGGAAGAAGCGGTACAGCAAATTGGCCGCACTTTGATTGCGGTATTCGCTGCTAGCACGCATATCGCTCAGGGCCTGGTAGTCCTGTTGCAGCGCTTGCATGGCAGCTTGTACGTTTTCCTCGTTCCATTCCTGACCTTGCAGCACTTGCTCGGCGTGGCTGGCACGTTTAGGGGTGGCAGCCATACCGCCAAAGGCGATGCGAGCCTGTTTGACGATCTTGCCATCCAGTTCCACCGCAAAGGCGGCGCACACGGCAGAAATGTCCTGGTCGAAACGCTTGGACAGCTTGTAGGTACGGAATTGCCATTGTCCCTTGTTGCGTGGGACCAGCAGGCCTTGCACGAACTCGCCCGGTTCCATGGCGGTTTTCTGGTAGGCCAGATACAGATCTTCCAAAGGCAGCACGCGCTCGACTGCGCCTTTGCGCAGCACCACACGGGTACGCATGGCAATCAGGGCGGGCATGGAGTCGCCAATGGGCGAGCCGTTGGCCACGTTGCCGCCCAGGGTACCGGCGTTGCGGATAGGGAAGGAGGCAAAGCGTTGGCGCAGTTCTGTCAATTCGGGGTGGTCTTTGATCAGGGCGTCAAAAGCGTCGTTCAACAGCACGCCTGCACCGATATACAGATCGTCCTCGGTGGTTTTCAGTTCGCGCAGCTCGGCCACCTGACCGATATAGATCAGATGCGGCAAATCGCGGAATTGCTTGGTCACCCATAGGCCGATATCGGTGCTGCCAGCCAGAATGCGGGCTTGCGGATATTGCTCGCGCAGCTGGGCCAACTGGTCCAGCGTGCGGGGGGCGTGGAAGGTCTGGCCCTGGTATTCATAGGCCAGCATGCCGTCCTGACGAATGGCACGCAGCTTGTCTTCAATGGATTGGCGATCCATGCTGACAGCCGGATAGCTGTGCATGGCCTTGGCCGCATCAATAATGGGGCGGTAGCCGGTACAGCGGCACAGATTGCCCGAGAGCACATCGTCGATCTGTTCCCGGGAAACCGGGCCGTCTTCGGGCGAGTGCGTCATGTACAGGCCCCACAGCGACATGATGAAGCCGGGCGTACAAAAGCCGCACTGGGCACCGTGCCAGTCCACCATGGCCTGTTGCACGGGGTGCAGGGTGCCATCGTCCTGGCGCAGATCCTCAATAGTGTAGAGCACCTTGCCGTCCAGCGTAGGCAGCAGCTGGATACAGGCGTTTACGGCACGCAATTGCAGTTGATTGTTCTGGTCCAGTTCGCCAATCATGACCGTGCAGGCGCCGCAATCACCCTCGGCACAGCCTTCTTTGGTGCCGGTGCAGTGCAGATCCTCACGGATATACTGTAAAACGGTTCGCGTGGTCGGGGCCTGAGCCACTTCCTGTACTTCGCCGCGATAAATAAAACGAATTGGTCTTGTCTCCATGATCTCACTCGACTGGTTTTTTACGGATCGAAGATAGCATTTGCTTAGGATGCGAACATTTGCTTGGAATGATGTTCACTATATAGGCGTATGAGTGTCTACACCGATCAACGAGGCGGGCCAGCGCTTGTATTATTTAAACCATGCCAAAATTACGAGAACAACTAGACCTGCATTTGCTGCGGGTATTGCAGTCGCTGCTCAAAGAGCACAGCGTCTCGCGTACGGCTATCCGCTTGGGTATGTCCCAGCCAGCCGTTAGCAATGCCTTGCGGCGCTTGCGCGAAATCACGGGCGATCCGATTTTGTTGCGCGGTAAAAAGGGAATGGTGCCTACCGAGCGCGGCCCCTTTTTGCTGGCACATGCCACGGAAGCTCTGCAAGCTATCGAGCGAATTTCTGCCGCGGCAGAGCCTATGGATCCCAGTCAGTCTACCCGCGTTTTCAATCTGGGCGCGCCGGATTATCTGGACGGCGCTTTTATCCCGGATATTGCGGAGCGGGTGCGTCGTCAGGCGCCGCAGGCCCGGCTGGTGGTCCATACCATCAACCCGGATCTGGATTACGTGCAGGCCCTGGAAGAGGGCGAGCTGGACGTGGTGATCGGCAACTGGCTCGAGCCCCCTGAAAAGCTGCACCTGGCGCGTCTGTTTGATGACGAGGTGGTCTGTATGCTGGGCCGCCATCATCCCTTGGCGCAGCGTGGTCTGTCCTTGCAGCACTATCTGGACATGCCGCATCTGGCCCCTTCGGCCCACGTGACGGACAAGCGCGGCTTTATTGACGGTTGCCTGGCCGAGCAGGGCATCAGCCGTCACGTACAGATGGTCGTGCCGTATTTCGGCCTGGTTCCGGGGATTTTGAGTCGCACAGATATGGTGTTCACCACGAACCGCCAGTTTGCCGAGTACTATGCCCGCATTCTGCCAATTACCGTGTTGCCTTGTCCGGTTCATTTTCCGCTGATGCGTTTTTACCAGCTGTGGCATCCGCGCACGCATAATGCGGCAGAACTGCTGTGGTTCAGGCGTTGCATTGCCCAGGCCGCAGGCAGATTGGATGGATTATCAGAGGGAACTCCATGAGCTTGAGTATTGATTTGAATTGCGACATGGGCGAGAGCTTTGGCCCCTGGGTCATGGGCCATGACGAGCAGGTGATTCCGTGGGTGACGTCGGTAAATATTGCCTGTGGCTTTCATGCCGGAGATCCGGGCACCATGCGTCAGACGGTGGCCCTGGCCCTAAAGCATGGTGTGAAGCTGGGCGCACATCCCGGCCTGCCGGATCTGGCTGGTTTTGGTCGCCGGGTGATGGCGGTTACCCCCGAGCAGGTGTATGACATGGTGGTGGTGCAGGTGGGAGCCCTGGCTGCCGTTGCACGCACCCAAGGTGCTGCTTTGCATCACGTCAAGGCACATGGTGCTCTTTACAATATGGCCGCCCGTGATGGGGCCTTGGCAAAAGCCATTGCCCAAGCTGTGGCCGATATTGATCGCAGCCTGATTCTGTATGCGCTGGCAGGCAGTGTGCAAGTGCAGGCCGGTCGTGATGCGGGTTTGACGGTGGCTCAAGAGGTGTTTGCCGATCGCAGCTATCAGGACGATGGCAGCCTGACCCCTCGTCAGCAAGCTGGCGCCATGATTACCAATGCCGATCAGTCCGTACAGCAAGTGATGCAGATGATAGAGCAAGGCACCGTTACCAGTCTGTCGGGTAAAACGGTGCCTTTGTCTGCTGATACCTTGTGCCTGCATGGGGATCAGGCGGGGGCGGCCGAATTTGCGCAGCGTTTGCATCAAGCCTTCGAGCAAAGCGGCGTGCGCGTTCAGGCTGTCTGATTACTCCTTGTGTTCAGGCAGGTTGCGGCGCGCGGTATCGGTGCTGGCCAGTTCTTCCAGCTCCTTGGTACTCATGGTGTTGTACATTTCCAGCGATGCCCCTTTCAGACTGGCTACCGGAGTTTCTCCGCGTTTGGCGGACAAGGCTGCACCGGCAGCTTTTTGTTGGGCTTGAGATAAAGCAGGCATGAAGCACCTCCGTTAAAGAAAAGTGGTCACGCCTTTAGTGTGCCAAATGAAAAAGACGGCAAAGCAAGCAAATGTGAGGCTTGTTTGCCGTCTTGAACAGACGCCGGGGGGATGACCGGATCAGGATACTTTTCGTTTCTGAATCAGATACATAGCCATACCAAAAACCAGACCCCAGAAGGCGCTGCCGATATTGAGCAGACTCATGCCTGACGCAGTGGTCAGAAAGGTGACCAGGGCGGCGTCACGGGTGTCTGGGGCTTCCAGCGCCATGTGGATGCTATTGCCTATGGTACCCAGCAAGGCCAGACCGGCAATGGCCGCAATCAGTTCGGTTGGGAAGGCGGCAAACAGGCTGACCACGGTGGCACCAAAGATACCGGCGGCAAAATAGAAAATCCCGGCCCAGACACTGGCGCGATAACGCTGACGCGGGTCCGCATCCACTTCGGGAGTCATGCACAGGGCGGCGCTAATGGCGGCCAGATTGTAGGCGTAGCCACCGAAGGGGCCAAAGATCAGGCCCACAATCCCGGTCCAGCTAATGACGGTGGAGTTGGGCGCATCGTAGTTATGCGCCTTCAATACAGCCACGCCCGGAATGTTCTGCGAGCTCATGGTGACGATGAAAAAGGGAATGCCCACACCAATGAGTGCCGTCCAGGAAAACTCGGGCCAGACCAGCACCGGCGTGGCGGGAGTCCAGCTCAGAATTTCCATTTTCAGCAAACCTTGCAGGGCAGCAATCGTGACACCGGCCACCAATGCCAGCGGCACGGCGTAGCGAGGCGACCATTGGCGCACCACCAGAAACACAATGAACATGCTCAGGCACAGCAGCCATTGGGTTTGCATGGCACCAAACAGGTCCAGGCCAAAGCGCAGCAAGATGCCGCCCAGCATGGCACCGGCAATGCTGCGCGGCATGTACTGCATCAACTTCTGAAAGCTGCCGCTAAGACCGCAAATGGTGGTCAGCAGGGACGAAAACAGGAAAATGCCCACGGCCTGGGACATGGGCAGGCCCACCAGACCCGTGGCCAGCAGCGCTGCGCCAGGTGTGGACCAGGCAGTCAGAATTGGAATCTTGTAGCGCAGCGACAGACCTGCCGACAGCAGGCCCAGACCAATACCCAAAGACCACATCCAGGAGCCCAGCTCGGCGGTGTTGGCACCGGCCGCTTGAGCGGCCTGAAAAACAATGGCAGCAGAACTTGTGTAGCCCACCAGCACGGCAATCAGCCCCGCCGACATGTGAGAAATCTGGAACCAACTCAACAAGCGCTGCAGATATCCGGGGCGGGACAGGTGTGTGGAAGACATGGATGCGTGTGGTGAGGGTAGTAGGGACTTAAGAAGAATGGGTTTGGCTCAAGTAACGGCTGGGGGTTTCGCCCAAAATAGATTTGAAAACGGTAATAAAGGCACTGATCGAGGTGTAACCCAATTCCCTGGCCGTGCTCTTTACGGACATTCCCGAACCCAGTTTTTGCAGGGCCAGCATAATCATGAATTGTTGCCGCCAGCGCCCGAAGCTCATCCCTGTGTGTTTTAGCATATGTCGGGCCAGGGTGCGCTCACTCATGGCCAGTTCTTTTGCCCAGTCGGCCATCGTAGGGCGCGAGTCGGGCTGTTGCAGCATATGTTGCGCAATCGTCTGCAAAACTTTGTCCTCGGGCACCGGTACATGCAGCTGCCGGGTGGGCATTTGATTCAAGGTTTCCAGCAGCACCAGTGCCAGACGGTGCGTCTGGCTGCCCGGCTCGTAATGGGGATTCAGATCACTTAAATGAATGATCATCTCGCGCACCATGGGGCTCAGGTCCAGGGTGCTGCAGTGATCGGGCAGTTCATCCAGGCCGGGCTGTATGTACAGGAAATGAATCAGGGCCTGATCGTCGGCGCGGGCACGGTGACGGATACCCACCGGCACCCAGACGGCGCACAGCGGCGGCACCATCCAGTAGCCCTGGTCGGTTTGCAGGGTGACGGAGCCATATTGCGTCATGATCAGCTGTCCATTGGGATGGGTATGCAATGGATTTTCAGTATTGCTGCCCATCGCCATCTTGATGCTGAAAATAGGCCCGCCCTGCGGATTGGAGCTAAAACTCATGCTTTGTCTGGTTTGAGGTATAAGTTGTCATAATATCCTGTTTGCGTCGGCATCGAAACAGGATAGAGTAGGGTTTTCACCTACTGGCTACATTCCATGTCCCTCTCTCGACTCTCCTGGCTCTCTCACCCCTTACTGGTGTTGATTGGCGTCTTGCTGATTGCCGGCAATCTGCGAGCCCCGATCACGGGTATCGCCCCCTTGCTGGAGCTGATCCAGGCAGATCTGTCTCTGTCGTCCACGCAGGCTGGCTTGCTGACCGCCATGCCCTTGTTCATTTTTGCGGTGATCTCCCTGCTGGCCGCCTCCATGGCGCGGGTGGTGGGCTTGTCCCGTTCCTTGTTTATTGCTTCCGTACTGATTGCGGTAGGTGTGGTGGTACGTATCCTGGGCGGCACGATAGAGCTGTTTGCCGGTATCGGTTTGCTGGCTATCGGGATTGCCTTGGGTAATGTACTGTTGCCTTCTCTGGTGAAACGCCATTTCCCCATGCGTATCAGTTTTGTGACGTCGCTGTACGTTTTGTTCATGGGTCTGGTCGCGGCGTTCAACTCCGCGATGGCGGTCCCGATGGCGGAGTGGACAGGCCAAAGCTGGCGCTGGTCGTCCCTGATGGTGGTCGGTGTGATGGCATTGGCTAGCGTAGTTGTATGGGCTACCCAGTTGGGAGCGGATCGACGTGCGGCACAAAATACGCCCACTGGCGCGGCAACCAGTTCTTCGGTGTGGCGTTTACCCCTGGCCTGGCATATCACCCTGTACATGGGTTTGAACTCGGTGGCTTACTACATGATTGCCAGCTGGTTGCCTGTGATGCTGGTGAACTATGGCTTTGAGCCGGATCATGCGGGCCAGATTCATGGTTTGATGCAGTTAGCTACCGCCGTACCGGCCTTGCTGCTGATGCCCGTGTTGAGCCGTGTGCACGACCAGCGTGGGGTGGCCTTGGCGGGTGCCTTGTTGCAGACCCTGACCTTTGTGGGCTTTCTGGTCTTGCCGTCCTGGTCCTTGCTGTGGGCGGTGCTGTTTGGCTTTGGTAGTGGCAGTGTTTTCCTGATTGCCTTGGCCTTGATTGGGGTACGTTCTACGTCTACTTCGCAGGCGGCGTCCCTGTCGGGTATGGCGCAGTGCATGGGCTATTTGCTGGCCGCGTTTGGGCCTCCCGCCATGGGCGGTTTGCATGACCTTTTCAATAGCTGGGGCTGGGCCTTGGGCTTGTGCATTCTGGTCAGCTTTGGAATGGGCTACGCCGGTTGGTTGGCGGCTCGCCCCGCAGCTGCAAGCAAAGCCTGAGCTGAATTGCTGAAAGCCAGGTAGTCGGACCTCCGAGAGAGGGCCAAACAAAAGCGGCCTGTAATTGAAATACCCTTAGGGGCATCCAATTACAGGCCGTTTTGTTTTTTTGGTTACTGGCAGAGTTCAGTTTTGCAAAGGCTATTCCTGTGTTCAGCTTCTGTCGCCTACGACAAAATTGCCTGCTCCGAGTCACCCGCTCTGAGGTCTGACTATTCTTTAATGCGCAGCGAAATAGTGTGCAAGGCCAGGCCACCCAAGGCCAGCAAGGCACCTACCCAGGCGGTCGAAGTCCAGCCCCAGCCAGCGGCAATCGTCAAACCACCCAACCATGCACCTAGCGCATTGGCCATATTGAAAGCCGAGTGATTCAGCGCAGCCGCCAGTGTTTGGGCATCACCTGCCACGTCCATCAGGCGAATCTGCAAAGCGGGGCCCAAGGCCACCAGGGTGCCAATCAGCATGATGTTCAAGGGGCCAAGGATTGGATGGTGGGCCGTGATCATGAACAGCAAGAGCACGCCGGTAGCCCAGATCAGAACCAGGCGAATGCTGCGATCCAGGTAGCGGTCCGCATAGCGGGCGCCCAGTAAATTGCCCAGCACCATGCCAACGCCAAACAAGGCCAGCACGACAGGGATGGCGCTGACCGACAGGCCCGCCAGTTCCATCAAGGTGGATTTTACGTAGCTGAACACCGAGAACATGCCACCAAAACCAATTGCGCCTATGCCCAGCGTCAACCAGACTTGCTTGCGCTTCAGGGCCCCCAGTTCGCGCAAGGGGCTGGCCAGCGTGTTGGCGGGAATGAAAGGCACAAAGCGTAGTACCAGTCCCATGGTCAGCAAGGCGATCAGGCTGACGAAGGTAAAGGCCGCCTGCCAGCTCAGCCATTGTCCCAAGGTGGTGGCAATGGGCACACCCAATAAGGTAGCGACTGTCAGACCCAGCATGACGTAGGCCACGGCCTGTGCGCGGCGATGCGGCGGCACCAGGCGAGCGGCTACCAGGGCGGCAACACCAAAGTAGGTGCCATGCGGAAAGCCGGCCAGAAAGCGGGTGATCAACACGGTTTCATAGCTGGGGGCGATCACGGTCAGGAAATTGCCCACGGCATAAGCGCCCATCAAGGCTATTAACAGACGGCGCCAGGGCCAGCGTGCGCCCAGTACGGCCAGTACCGGAGCGCCAATCACCACGCCTAAAGCGTAAGCGCTGATCAAGTGGCCCGCGGTGGGAATATCGATACCCAGATCCTGGGCCACATCGGGTAGCAAACCCATGATGACAAATTCGCCGGTGCCGATGGAAAAACCACCCACAGCCAAGGCCAGAATGGCCAGTAAAACCTGGCGGGGGGATAAGGAAGAGTGCGAAGAAGACAAGATAAACGCCTGAGAATCAAGAAGGGCAGTGTGTCCAACCCGTAAGAGGCCTTATTGTCGCGCAGTCATGGGGCAAGGCTCAAGATTTCTAAGGACGGAATAGGGTCATGTAACTGTAGGGAATTGAAGATCTTTTTAAGTTTTTAATTCTTATTACGTCCTAGCACAAATTAATTTATCAAGCTATAGCGTCAGCCCTAAACAACGTATGCAGATTTTTTTTAGTTTTTTATATAGAATCACGGTATTGGGTGTTTTGTATCCAATTATTTTCCTGTGGTAGCTTTCCCCTGATTTTGCAAGAAATCGGGGGTTTTTTTTATTCTGATTATTTTGGATTTCAATCATTAGTGCATTGAAAGTCCAATGCCAAAGCTGCTTGTCAGCTTGACAGGCGGGCATGTCGGACGAAGTGGCGTCGCAAGGATAATTCATGAATGGGCCAGTGCTGGTTTGCACTTGGCCCATTATTTTTAGCTCGATTTTATCCGGATTTGATTCATTTTTATTTAATCGCGTTTTATCGATTCTAATTATGTCCGGTCATATTTGGGTTGGAGATTTTCCCTCGAAAATTCTGGATGGGTGCAGAGATGCTTGCCAGAGTTAAGAACGTCTTTTTGTGCCGTCTATGAGATTTTGTCCGGCTTAATAAAAGAATCAATTTTGCCGATTTGCATAATGTTTATGGTATTGCAAATATAAGAGTTATTTATATCTCATTATCATATATCTGCTGATTAAAGCCGAGCTTGAGAACTGAGCTCAATTGAGTTTCACGCTTATGAAGATAAATGGAATTGAACTGTACGGACGAAATAGAGCGTTCAAATTGATCGTGTTGATGTTTGGGTTTGTCACTATGCGCACGACACTTTGTTTCAGGGCCTGATCGCTTAATTGACCTGCTAGCTGAGTAGAAATATTCTTTGATATGACCCGAATGTTTAGTGTGGTTAAACGCATTCAGGGTATTGACCTGATAAAAATTTATTTTTAATTGCAGTTTGTGTCCGAATTTTTACATGACGGGAAGTGGAAAAATATGACGCTGATCTGTTGGGGCTGAACGACGGGGATGGTTTGACATTTGACCATCTGGTGTTCAGTTTTTCTCCCTTGTTCGTTGGCTGGTCTGGGCGGGCGGCTGCGTTAGAATCACTTAGGCAGCACCGTAAAGGAGGTGGTCATGAAAGTTGCATTGGGCCAGATGGCCGTATCCAAAGATTCGCAGGAAAACCTGAGCGCTTGCCTGGGTTTGATCGAACAAGCCTTGCGCTCCGGCGCGCAGTTACTGGTTTTGCCTGAAGGTGTGCTGGCCAGAAATGTGGCCGACCCTGAAGTGGTCCTGAAATCCGCACAAGCCCTGGATGGGGAGTTTGTCAGCCAACTGAGCGCTGCCACCCGTGATACTGATTTAACCGTGGTGTTCTGCATTCATACCCCGGCCGGAGAAGGCAAGGTTTGGAACACCTTGGTGGTGCTGCGCGATGGCCAGGTTCTGGCGCATTACAACAAGCTTCATTTGTACGATGCCTTCTCGGTACAAGAATCACGCTATGTACAGCCAGGTACAGAAATCCCCGCCTTGATTGATGTGGCCGGTTTCAAAGTAGGTTTGATGACTTGCTACGACCTGCGCTTTCCTGAGCTGGCCCGACGCTTGTGCGTGGACGGGGCACAAGTCTTGCTGGCGCCGTCGGCCTGGCTGAAAGGTCCCTTGAAGGAACACCACTGGCGTGTGCTGACGACGGCTCGCGCTTTGGAAAATACGGCCTATATGGTGGCCGTCGGTGAGTGTGGTGAACGCAATATTGGCCAAAGTCTGGTGGTGGATCCCTTGGGTGTGATCGTGGCCCAGGCGGCAGAAACTCCCACACTGCTTTTGGTTGATCTGGATCGGGAGCGTTTGGCTTATGCCCGTCGCATTTTGCCCGTACTGGAAAACCGTCGCTTTGCTCCGCCCGAACTGGGCTGAACTAGCGGGGTTCAGCCTGCTTTTCTGAATGTCAGATTGACCCGGCCTGTGCCCCATACCGGATGGGCCGGGCCCTCCAGTCTGCGTACCCCATGGAAATTCAATCTGGATGGCCCCCACCAGACCAGCACATCACCATCGCGCAGTCGCAGGGTACGCACCGGGTCGCTGCGTTTTGCGCCGCCCCATAAAAACAAGGCCTCACGTCCCAGGGAGACCGAGACAATCGGGTGCTGCAAGTTGCGCTCGTTTCTATCCTGATGCAAGGACATATGCGCCTGCTCGTCGTAGTAATTGATCAGACAGGTATCGGGTTGAAAAGGGCCCTGGCCCGACTCCTGGGCAATGCGCGTTAATAGTTCCTTGAATACGGCAGGCATGGCGGGCCAGGCCAAACCGCTTTGCGGGTCCGTGGGACTGTAACGGTAGCCGTGTTCGTCCGATATCCATCCCAGGTCGCCACAACTGCTTTGTGCGGCCGACATACGATGCCCTGAGGGAACCTGCATATGCCGCCAAGGAGCGCTGTGCACCAGTTCTTGAACCGCCTGTGCCAAGCTGGCGGCATAGGGCAGGGCCAGCCCCGGAAGGGCGATCAGGCCGGTATCCAGAGTCAGGACGTTGCCGGGAACGGGATCAAACAGGGAGAGCGTGGACATGCGCGATAGGGCGAATAAAGCAGTGACCAGAGTATAGTAATCGGGATTGTATTTTTGCGACTTCCCAGTAGAGGTGTCTATGGTCGAGCTGCTGATTCCACAACGTCAACACAGCATTGGTGCATTTGAAGTGGGGCGCGTTCTGCCCTTTCGCCAACGGCGTATGGTGGGGCCTTTTATCTTCTTTGATCGTATGGGGCCACAAGAGCTGACGGCACCTGTAGGAACAGAGAACGATGTGCTGCCACACCCGCATATTGGCCTGTCTACCGTCACCTATTTATTTGAAGGTGCCATGACACACCGTGACAGCCTGGGCGTGGAACAAGAGATTACGCCCGGCGCCTTGAACTGGATGACCGCTGGTTCAGGCATCAGCCATTCCGAGCGCTTTGAGCCCATGCGTACCCAAGGTGGCCGTATGGATGGCATTCAGGCCTGGGTGGCTTTGCCGGAACATAAAGAAGAGCAAAACCCGGATTTTGTGCATTACGAGGCCGAACAACTGCCTTTGATTCAGGACACGGGCCTGGAAGGTCGCCTGATAGCCGGATCGGCGTTGGGCCTGTGCAGCCCTGCCAGTGTGGCCTCACCCTTGTTCTATATGGAACTACGCGTACAAGCGGGCCAGTCTGTCCCCTTGCCAACCGGCCATGAAGAGCGCGCCATTTATATCTGTACGGGCGCGCTGGAGGTAGACGCTCAACGCTATCGCGCCGGTCAGATGCTGGTCTTTGCCAAAGGCGACAGCCCTCGCATCCTTGCCGAGCAAAACAGCCATTTGATGCTGCTGGGCGGCGAGCCCCTGGGACCACGCCATATCTGGTGGAACTTTGTGTCCTCGCGCAAGGACCGTATCGAGCAGGCCAAGGATGATTGGCTCAATGGTCGCATCAGTCTGCCACCACTGGACGATGAGCAGTTCATCCCTTTACCTGCGGTGTAATGCTCTTTACGTCGATGGTGGAGGTGTTTGACCTTGCACGTGGACCGTGACCTCATGGTGAATCGGAGTGTTGATGGAGCGGGCAATAAAGCAGTATTCACTTACGCGATCGTGAAGCGATTTGGACAAGGCAAGGTCACTGTCCGGTGTGATCGTGACGAAGGGGCGCAAGGTAACACTCTCGAATTGCCCAGCCCCGTTGGCCTCTTCAATCATGATGCCGGTAGGGTGGTCTTCATAGGCCGTGACCACAATGCCGGCTTCTGCCGCTATTCCCAGGTACCAAAGCATATGACACTGAGCAATCGATGCCAGGAAAAGCTGCTCTGGGTTCCAGCGGGCTGGGTCGCCTCGAAAGGCAGGGTCTGAGGAGGCAGCAATGGTCTCCAGGCCAACTGCCATCACGTCGTGGTTACGTGAGTAGGAGCGAAGGGTGCGGGTGCCGCTTCCGGTGTTGCCGGTCCAACTGATCAACAGTTCATAGTGGTGCGTTTTCATAGCTCTGCTCAGGCAAAGTGGCAAGGAGCCACAAGAGTAGCAGCGGGGGGCAATCGTACATACAAAAAAAAGCCCTGGAAAGAATCCAGGGCTTTGAAGGCTTGCTCATCAGGCTGGTGGATTTGCCTGTATCCGCTCTATGAGCAGACTGGTTTTTTGATTGATGAGCAAGCCGGGCAAACGGAATAGTACCGCTTGCGCAGAATGTTTAGGAGGCCAATTGTACGGACTGGCGTCAAGCGAAACAAAAAAGACCAGTTTGATAGCAGGGCTATTTCAAATTGGCTTATAAGCATTGATTGGCGCTGCTTATCCATCAATCACGGGCAGGAATGTTCAAGCCGCGTTGTACTGCCGGGCGGGCCTGAAACTGGGCCAGAACACGGGCCACATTCTTGAACTGCTCGTACTCCACAAGCTCGCCTGCGCCGTAAAAACCGATCAGGTTGGCAATCCAGGGGAACAGGGCAATATCGGCGATGGAGTAGCTGTTGCCCACCATCCAGTCCTTGCCATCCAGATGCTTGTCGATCACGCCCAGCAGGCGCTTGGATTCGTTGACATAGCGGTCGCGGGGGCGCTTGTCTTCAAAGTCCTTGCCAGCAAATTTGTGGAAGAAGCCCAGCTGACCAAACATGGGGCCTACGCCACCCATCTGGAACATCAGCCATTGCAGGGTTTCATAGCGTTGGGCCGGGTCTGCAGAGAGCAACTGGCCGGTTTTTTCTGCCAGGTAGATCAGGATGGCACCGGACTCGAACAAGGCCAGCGGCTTATTGCCGGGGCCATTGGGGTCCAGAATTGCCGGGATCTTGTTGTTGCTGCTGAGCGAAATAAATTCCGGGCTGAGCTGATCGTTGCGCTCAAAGCTGACCAGATGTGGCTCGTAAGGCAGGCCAATTTCTTCCAGCATGATGGATACCTTGACCCCATTTGGAGTGGGCAAGGAATACAGTTGCAGGCGTTCGGGGTGCTGGGCCGGCCATTTGCCGGTGATGGGGAATGCGGAGAGATCGATTGTCATGACGTCCTTCACAATGGGGTGTAGAGGAATTCTTGATAGTAGCAAGCTGTACGGTGACGTACCGTCGCAGCCCGCTCCCCAGTAAGGTATTTGTTCCTCTTAGCGGCTGCGCGGGCGCAAGGGGTCCAGCAAGGATTTCAGGCCATTGTGATCCAGCTCGTGCATCAGGGCCAGTAGCTGCCCTAGCCGCCCGGAAGGAAAGCCTTCACGGGCAAACCAGTTCAGATAATGTCCCGGCAGGTCGGCCAGCAAGCGACCTTTGTATTTGCCGTAAGGCATGGTGGTATTTAACAGGGCAAGCAGGTCGTCGCTGGATTCAAGCATGGGGGCTTAACGCAGATGGTCGGCAAAGAAAGCTAGTGTACGTTCCTGAGCCAGTTTGTAGGACGCTTCGTGAAAATCGGGGCGATGATCGCAGCCAAAACCATGCCCGGCAGGTTCGTACACGTAAATGGCCACATCCTTTTGCGCGTCTTTAATGGTCTGAATGGCGCTGGCAGGGATGGAGTGATCCTGGGCACCAAAATGCATTTGAACTGGAATCCCGGGCTGTTCCTGGGCGTTCTGGGCAATTTGCGAACCATACCAGCAACTGGCGGCTTTCAGGCCTTGCAAGCGGCAGGCGGCCAGCCAGCTCAAGGAGCCACCCCAGCAATAGCCGACAATACCAATCTTGCGCGAACCCAAGGCGTCCACGCAGGCCTGAATATCCAGCAGGGTCTTATCAAGCGCAATGCCGTTGCGCAGTGCCAGACCTGCTTGCACGTCCTCGGCGGTATAGCCCAGCTCTACATTTTTCTCTTGCCGGTCGAACAGGGCGGGAGACAGGACACGGTAGCCTTGCTCGGCAAAGCGTTCGCAGGTGTTGCGTATGTGTTGATTGACACCAAAAATTTCCTGCAACACGATCAAGCCGCGTTCGGCCTGTTCATCGCCTGCGACATAGGCTTCGAAACGGTGCTGGTCTGCGCTGGTCAAGCTAAGCGTACTCATGGCGTGTCCTTTAGCTGTAAAACAATAATTCTCTCTTATAACAGTCGCCCGTACTGGGAGGCCAGCCTCAGGACGTTTACAATCCACCCAGAACGGCGGGGGTGTCTGGCTCTCGCCCAAGCCCCTCCTACTTCAATGGAATAATGATGCGTGACGTGCTAATGGACAGTCTGTTCTGGACGATTGTGATGCCCTGGTTCTTGTTTTTAGGGCTATTTCTTGTTCCCAAGAAACCTTCCTGGTTGCGAAACTACGCCTTTCCCGGCGTGTTTGTTGCCGTAGGTTTGGGTCTGGTGGCTGGGGTGGCAGTCGGTGTGGGCATTTTCAGCATCGTGCTGGGCCTGATCGCCTTTGCCGTGTGCTACGAAAAGCCGAAAGCCAGCGCCTGAGTCAGGAGCAAACGGTTTGATGAAAAACCATCGCGGCGTGCTGCCTGCGATGGTTTTTTTTGTCGCCGGGCCGCCCCAAGGCGTAGCGTGGAGGGGGGCTTCAGCCGTCGACTGGCTCGGCAGGCGTATCCAGCGTCAGCAAGTAAAAGGCGACATTCAGCCAGCGGCCAAATTTGAACCCCACTTCCTTGAAGGTGCCCGCATGGGTGAAGCCCAGGCTTTGATGCAGATGGATACTGCCCGCATTGCTGGCATCAATACAGCCTACCAGGGTATGCACATTGGCCAGACGGGCACGCGTGATCAGCTCTTGCATCAGAATCTTGCCCAGCCCTTTGCCGCGGTGCTCCGGGTGCACATAGACACTGTGTTCCATGGTGTATTTGTAGGCGGGAAAGGCGCGGAAGGTGCCCCAACTGGCAAAGCCCATCAAGGTTCCTGCATCGTCAATGACGCCGACCACGGGAAAGCCGTTGGCGCGTTTGGTGGCAAACCAGCTCACCATGGCTTCGGGCGGGCGTGGCACATAGTCGTATAGCGCGGTGGAGTTCACGATGGCGTCGTTCAGGATCGCCAAAATAGCGGCTGCATGCTGCTCTTCATTGCAGTCTATAAAACGCAAGCCGCTTTCGCTGTCTTTCATTGATCCTTTCCTGTCAGGGGGAAGACCAGGGCTTCGTCGCCAATCGCGACGAGGTACTTGGCGGTCCGGGTGTATGGATGGCTACAGCTCAAGAGCGCTCGCTCTGGCCTATCGTGTGGCGTATTTTATTCCACTCTATTGGGTTTCTCATGGGAAATTCCCATTAAGAAAATGCCGTGATTTCCCCTGGTTTGAAGCCCTGGATTCTGGCATCCAGACCTACGCCTCAGGAAAAGAAAAACGCGCAGCCTGGGCTGCGCGTTTTTTGCACTCTTGCTGCCTAGGTCAAGGCTGATCTGCTTGCCTACGCACCCATGTCCAGCAATCAATCGTAGCGAGCGGCGATATTGCGTTCACCAATGGCCAGACCCGTGGTCATCCCCAAGCCCGTGTGCATGACCGTCACTTGCGTACTGCCATCGGCCTGCAAGACAGAAAATGGAGCCGGGCCCTTTGCACCGTATACCCCTTGCCAGCGTTGCAGCACCTGCACCGGGCAACCCAGCACGGTTTCTGCCAGAGCCAGCAAGTACTGGTCTGTTTCTTCCTGGTTGAAGGGGCTGGCTTGCTGGCCGTAGTCGTGCGAGTCACCAATAATCAGATCCCCGTCCGGGGTGGGGCTAATCAGCAAATGAATGCCTTGATCCAGCAGGACGCCATGACGTTGCTGTACTTGCTCGCGCAGTGTGTCTGCCAAAGGCAGATCGCTAAAGGCACCATAGTGCAGGCAGGACAAACCTGTCAGCAAAGGTCGGTCCAATGCCCAGCCTGCGTCCTGTGCACGCACTTTCAGCATTTGCAGACGTGTCACCGACGGTTTGACGGTATCGAGCAGTTCGCGATGCAGACTGCTGTAGTCGTGACCGGGGCACACAAAAATGCTGTTGGCGGTGAAGTTGCCCACGCTGCTGTGTACCTGCCCCTCTTGGGCATAGTGCACATGCGCTTGGGTATACACATCCACGCCCATGGCTTGCAGGCTGCTGGTAATGGCGGGCAGGGCGTCGCGCGAGTAGATCTGCAAATCATCCAGACCTTGCAGCGCGCCGTGGTGATGCCCCAGACGGCCTTCAAAGAGTGTCGCCAGTTCCTTGCCGCTGAGCATCTGGCAGGCCACGCCTTCGTCCTTGGCACGGCCTTGGGCAAAGTCTTCCAGCAGTTCCAGTTCCAGGTGATTGCGTGCCAGGACCAGCGAGCCATTGCTGCGCACATGAAAGCCCGCTTGTGCCGCCAGATCCAGCCACAGACCTCGGCTTTGGCGTGCCAGTTCCATCATGATGCCCGGCGCCTGACCGGTCACCAGTACCTGACCAAAATTACGTATGGTGGCGCCTTGGGCTTGGTGGCTGCGCTCGAGCACAGCCACGCTAAGCTTGCGGCGGGCAGCCGCCCAGGCATGTGCCATGCCCAGGATGCCGCCCCCCACCACGATGACATCGTAGTGTTGTGTGCTCATTACTTCTTGGCTTCCGATTTACCGTCGTAACGTTTGGTCCACTCTTCGATGATGCGCTCGCGGTTTTCAGCGGCCCAGACGAAGTTGTTGTCAATCAGACGCTGGTTCAGGTCTGCTGGCAGGTGCGGATTGGCCGTGGCGATAGAAGGGATGGCCAGCACGGCAAAGTTGGTCTTGTACAAGTGGTTGGCTTCTTCGCTGGCGGAAAAGTCAGCCAGTTTCTGCGCGGCTTCCAGGTTCTTGGTGCCTTTCATGATGGCAGCGGCTTCAATTTCCCAGCCCAGGCCTTCTTTGGGGAACACCAGTTCCAGCGGAGCGCCTTCTTCTTTCAGGCGAGCGCCACGGTAGTCAAAGGACACGCCAATCGTGTATTCGCCAGCGGCAGCCATATTGCAAGGCTTGGAGCCGGAGTGGGTGTAGGCGCCGATGTTCTTGTGCAGGCCGTCCATGAAGGCCCAGCCTTTTTCTTCACCAAACAGTTGCAGCCAGGCGCTCACGTCCAGAAAGCCGGTGCCCGAAGAAGCGGGGTTGGGCATGACGATCTTGCCAGCGTACTCGGGCTTGGTCAGATCTTCCCAGGATGTGGGCATGGGCAGCTTGTTCTTTTCCAGCTCAACGGTGTTCACGCACAGGGCGGCGGCAAAACCGTCCATGCCAACCCAGCTGGGTGGGTTGTTTTGATCGCGCATTTTGGCGTCGATCTTGTCCAGACCCTGCGGGGCGTAAGGCTGCAGCATGTTCTGGCTGGCCATCAAGCCCAGCGAGGAGCCGGCCAGACCCCAGACAGCGTCAGCCTTGGGGTTGTTCTTTTCAGCCAGCAGTTTGGCGGTAATGATGCCAGTGGAGTCACGCACCCACTGGATCTTGATATCGGGGTTCTTTTTCTCGAAAGCAGCCTGGTAAGCCTTGAGCTGATCGGCTTCCAGCGCGGTGTAGACGGTCAGGGTCGTAGCGGCTTGAGCCAGGGAAGCGGCGCCCATCAAAGCGGCAGCCAAGGAGCTCAGAACAATGGTTTTCATGGAGAAGTGTCCTTGTGACAGCAAAAGGGGGGTGGGGTTAGAGAGAGTCGCCAGGGCATTCGCCCTGGGCCATCCGCTCGGTGATTTGTTCAACCACGGCAGGCAGTTGGGCAACGGTGTCGATCAGGTAATGCGGTTGGGCATTGGCGAAGGTGGCCGCGGCGCGATCACGCAGGGTTTGGCGGCTTTCTTCGTCCAGAGCCAGAAATTCCAGTTCGGTCAGTCCGGCGGCATTGCCTGACAGCAGCAAACCTACCGTCCACATACCGGCATTGCGGCCTTCTTCAATGCCGACTGGGGTGTCGTCAATCTTCACGCAGGCACCGACATTCTTGATTTCCAGACGAATGACGTTTTCCAGGGCCATGGCAGGCCAGGGGCGTGCTTGCGGGACTTCGTCAAAGGCGACGTGGTAGTCCACCAGTACTTGTTGGCGGTGGGCGTGTTGCAGCAGGTTGTCCAGAACCAGACGCGGGTAGCCGGAGCAGGAGCCGATTTTCAGACCTTGGCGGCGTGCCCAGGACAAGGTTTCGCGGGCACCGGGAATGGCGGCGGAGAACTCGCCCACGCGTTCGTTCTGCATGGGCAGGAAGGTGTTGTAGATACGGTCTACATCGCTGTCATCGGGTTCGCGCTCATGCAGGGCCACAAACTGGGCGCGCACTTCAGGCAACTCCAGCATGGCCTTGATGTGATCCCATTTACCGATGCCCATCGCGCTGCGGGCCTGGTCCAGGTTCAAATTCAGATCAAAGCACTTGAAGGCTTCAACCAGAATCTGGGTGGGAGCAAAGGATCCAAAATCCACCAGTGTGCCGGCCCAGTCAAAAATCAGGGCTTCAAGGCGTGGAGTCTGGTGACTTGGCATATCAAGCGATGTATTCGCGCAAGTTGGGGATGACATTGCGGTCCTATCAGGTTGAGGAAAGAGAAGTAGGAGAGCGCCAGGCCTGGCTGCGGCGCAAGGAAGCGCGGCTCAGAACATGAACCAGGACGCAGACAAAGCCGGAGCTGAGCATGATGACCGTGCACATGGCGGCGGCCGGGCCGATAAAGCCGGCGTCGTCCATATTCATGACCGCTACCGAGGCCAGCACGGTTTGCGGGCTGTACAGAAACACGACGGCAGACACGGTGGTCATGGCCGAGACGAACAGGTAGCGCGCCACCGACAGCAAGGCAGGCAGGCACAGCGGCACGGTGACACCCATCAAGGTGGACAAACGCGGAGCCTTCAGGGAGGCGGCAGCGGCTTCCAGCTCGCCAGGAATGGCTTTCAGGGCCGTCACAAAGTTCAGATGGGCACTGGTGTACAGGTGAATCACCGTACATAGGACCAGCAAGCTCATGGAGCCGTACAGACCGGACAAGGGATTGTTGGGGTGGTTGAAAAAGAAGATGTAGCCCAGGCCCAGCACCAGACCGGGAATGGCCATGGGGGCCAGCGCCAGCATTTGCAGCACGCCGTACAAGCCTTTTTCGGACTGACCACGGGCAGGCAGTTTCTCCAGCACCCAGGCGCCCAGAAAGATCAGGGCCGAACCCAGAATGGCGGTAAACAAGGCCATGGTCAGGCTGTTGCGCCAGGCCAGCCAGCCGCCACCGTCCATATTGTTGAAGTCGTAGGACTTCAGGGACAGGCTCAGGTTGTAAGGCCAGAACTTGATCAGGGAAGCCCAGACCGCCATGCCCACAATGCTCAGAATGGCCAGGGATACCAGTACCAGAACGAGAGTGAAGTAACGGTCGCGCTGACGGTGTGGCAGAGGCGAGTAGGCACTGAGCGAGCCTTGAGCCTGACCGCTGGCACGAGCACGCAGATGACGGTCCAGAAAGAAGGTCAGCACAGCGGGAATCAGCAACAGCACGCCAATGGCCGCGCCTTTGGAAAACTGCAACTGACCGACCACGGCTTTATAGGCTTCCATGGCCAGCACGTTGTAGGAACCGCCCACCACTTTGGGCACACCAAAGTCGGTGACGGTCAGAGTAAAGACCAGGCATGCGGCGGAAAAAACGGCATAGCGGCTGGCGGGCAGGGTTACCGTCAGGAAGCGACGCCAGGAGTTGGCACCCATGGCGCGGGCAGCGTCATACAGACGAGCATCGGCCAGGGCCAGACCGGTACTGAGAATCATCAGGGCGTGGGGGAAGGTGTAGAAGGCTTCGCCCAGCACAATGCCCCAGAAACCATAAATCGTTTCACCGCCCAACCAGTGACGCAGCAAACCTTGATTGCCAAACAGGTAGATCAGGGACAGGCCTGGCATCAGCGATGGGGCCAGCAAGGGCAAAAGGCCCAGCGCACGAAATAGCCCGGCACCGCGTATGCAGCAGCGTTGCAGGGCAAAGGCGAACGCGTAGGCAACGGGGATCACGATCAGCAAGGTGGTCACGCCCACCAGAATGCTGCGGCCCACCATGGGCATGAAGCCCGGGGCGCTGATCACCGACCAGAACTGACCCAAACCCACCAGTTGCCCGTCGCCGTCTTGAATGGCGCGCAGCAAGATGAACAGCATGGGCAGGGCCAGGAACAGGACCAGCAGGGCAAACAGGGCAATCAATAAGGCGCGTCGTGCCGCCGAGCCTATCCAGACAGGCAAAACGGGACGGGTCAGGGGATGGTTCTTCACGCTAGTTTCAGCAACGGGCAGGCCATACAGGCTGGTGGAGCGCAGGGACGCCGCGCCAGGCTGTGGTGTGGAATCAATGGTGGGCATGCAGCGCCTCGCTGGGAAGCTGAATGCGGCAGCGACGTGCGGCCAAGGGGTCGAGCAAGCGATCCCCTTGTTCGGGGTTGACGATGGCCTGGACAGTCAGCCCGTCCATGCCTTCGGGGCGCAGAATCAGCTTGTAGTGACGGCCCAAAAACACGCCGTCCACGATGTCGGCCAAAAAGGTATTGGTCGTGGTGGCCGGGCTGTTGTTATCCAGTACCCGAATGTTTTCAGGGCGGATGAAAAGACGTCCTGCTGCAGTAGGCGCTTCCTGGCCCAAGTCCAGACGAACGCGCTCGACCAGCACCGAGCAATCGTGCAAGGGCGTAAAGGGCAGCCAGTTGGCTTCACCGATAAAGCCCGCCACAAAGGGATCAGAAGGTGCTCGGTACAAAGCCTGGGGACGATCAAATTGCACCAGTCGGCCCTTTTCCATCACGGCGATACGGTCCGCCATGACCATGGCTTCTTCCTGATCGTGCGTCACCATCAAGGTGGTGATGGAGAGTTGCTTTTGCAGCGCACGCAGCTCGATACGCAGCCGCTCGCGCACCTGGGCATCCAGCGCCGACATGGGTTCGTCCAGCAAGAGCAAGGAGGGTGAGGGGGCCAGTGCACGAGCCAGGGCCACACGCTGCTGCTGACCGCCCGACAGTTGTGCCGGGTACTTGTTTTCCGAACCGGACAGGCCGACCAGATCCAGCATCTCGGAGACGCGTTGACGCACTTGGGTGGCCAGGTTCTTGCGGGGCGACAGGCCGTAGGCAATATTCTGGGCCACGGTCAGGTTGGGGAACAGGGCGTAGGACTGAAACAGGATGCCGTAATCACGCTGTTGAGGGGGCAGGTGAGTAATGTCACGGCCCGCCATCACGATGATGCCTTGATCGGCTTGTTGCAGCCCGGCAATGCATCGCAGCAAGGTGGTTTTGCCACAGCCCGAGGGGCCCAGCAAACACACCAGTTCACCGGCTTGTATATCCAGGCTGACCTGGTCCAGGGCAGTAAAGGAGCCGAACTGCTTGTGCAGTCCTTGTATGGTTAAAAATGCGGGCTTGGCGCTCATCCTGGGTTCCGACTTGTCATGAATGTCATGAACGTCAGTATGGGAGTCGGATATGGCGGCACTATGACAGTACAACTAATTTCTGTAATACGAGCATTGGATAATTTGGGCTTTGATTCTTCCCCGAGGAGAGCGGCAGCATGCTGGCTCTGGAACTGAAGTCCTTTCACGCCACGGCTCATTGTGGCTCCATTACCAAGGCTGCCCAGCAATTGGGGATCAGCCAGCCCACCGTGACCTCGCATCTGCGACAGCTGGAAGCCCGCTATGGCGTGGAGCTGTTCTATAGGCAAGGCAAGGGGGTGTACTTAAGCCAGCAAGGGGAACGCCTCTTGCCCCAAGTCGAGCAACTGATGCAGCAAGCTGCCCAGATCGATTTCAGTTTGCGTGATCTGCGCGATCTGAAAAGTGGCATGTTGCGAGTGGGCGCGACCGGGCCGTATTACATCATGGCTGTATTACGGAATTTCCATCAGGCTTATCCCGGCGTGAAGATGCGTTTGAGCATTGATAATTCGCAACGGGTCTTGAGTGCCTTGCATGACTATCAACTTGATGTGATCGCGTCCTCGGCGCTGGTTGATGATCCGCGTCTGGTGCGTCTGCTGCTGGCTTCTGATCCCTTGGTGGCCGTGCTGCGAGTGGATCATCCTTTGGCTAACCGGCAGCGTGTGCGTATTGTGGACCTGTGCCGCCATCCCATTCTGATGCGTGAGCCCGGGTCCATGACACGGGAGCTATGCTATCAAGTGTTCCGGCAGGCGGGGCAGGAGCCGACGCAGTTGCTGGAGATAGGGAGCCGGGAGGCGATAGGGTGGGGAGTGGTGTGCGGCATGGGGGCCAGTTTGCTGCCCTTGCGTGAAGTGCCTGCGCATCCGGACATTATCAGTGTGCCACTCAGTGATGTCTCGGCTCATTTGAGCGAGTTTGTGTATTGCTTGAAAGAACGCGCGCAGGGCCATGCCATACGCGCGTTTCTGGAGCAGGTGCAGGCCGAGCTGCCTGCACCTGCATAAGGCCAGGATCAAGCCAGTTCGGCCAGACCTTTCTCAAAAGCCTGACGGGCCTTCTGTACAGCGTCGCGCTGTTCCTTAACGGCTTTGCGCTGGCTGGCAATCTGGTCTTCCTGCTGGGCCAGTTGCTCGCTGAAACGCTGACCCAAGGTGCTTTGTGCACTGACGGCAGCCAGGTTGGCGCGGATGCGTTCCTGTTCAGCCACGGTTTCGTTCAGGGCCTCAACGGCCTGATTCTGCGCTTGCTGGGCCTGACTCAGCTGACGACGCAGCTCGATCAGCTTGTCCATCCTGGCTTGTTGCGCGCTGTCCTGGCCGTTTCCACGCCACTGCAGCAGCATGTTCTCGTCGATTTCTTCCAGGCGCAATTCCATATGGTCTTGCAGGCTCAGCTGGGCCGTGACGGTGACCGTCTTGCCCTTGGCAACTTTCACTTTCAGGCGGTGCTCCTGGGCGGTATCGCTATCATGGGCGTCGGACTTGAAGGACCAGCCATCCTGACGAGGCAACTGGATCAGCACCGTGCGATCTTCATCGGCCGGAGCCTTGATCTCGTAGCGGAAGTTCTGCAAGCGCGTCCATTCCGAACGGGCAACGCCATCAGTCACACGGGTTTTGCTCAGGCGGTATTCATCCGTTTGCTCTTCGCGGATTTGAACTTTGCTGTCTTGGGCAAAGTAGATCAAACGCTGCTCGCCAGCAGGCAGACCGGCCAGCTCTGCATCACCCACGTGACCGTCCTGTTCATTAAAGACGGTAATAATGCCGGGCGGCAGGCTATTGGCCTGTTCGTTCTTCACCCAAATGGCGGCTGTGGGATAGTCGCCAGCTTGGCCGCTGCGGTAAACCGAGAGGGACTCGGCCTGCAGCGATGTGTCGATAAAGGGCACCGAAACCGTCTGGCCGGTGGGTACGCTTAGCGTTTGTGGCAGGCTAAAGCGCACTTGAGTCTGACCTTCCTGTGCCTGGGTGCTGGCGCCAGCGCCGCCCGAAGCCCACTGTTTGGCCATGTTGCCATCGGCCGCATAGGCGGCGCTTTCCATCATGATGGGAGCGGGTGCGGCTGGAGCCATGCGAGCACGCATGGCCTCACCTGCTGCTTTGCGGGCGTGATTTGCGCTGACAGTAGCCTGGGTGTCAGCTTGTGGCGCGATGGAGCTGCCTACCGCCACCGGCAGTTCAGGGCGCTCGTTCCAGTAACGCTCCAGCAGACGCTGGCGCAGCATCACAGGCGAGCCCGAGCTTAGCGTGACCTTCACATCTTTCCAGTCCTCACCGCTGGTGTTCTCAAAAATGGCCCAGGCCTGCAGGCGGGCTTTGCCGTCCTGCATCATCAGGCGATAGGAGCTTTTCCATACCGGTGCAGGAATCAGGTAGGACAGGCGGGCTGTCTTGGCGTCGGTCTTGTTCAAGACCAGTTGAATATCACGCGACTGCTGATTGCTTTGACCGGCCAGCACTTCGGTGGCCTGCTGCAATTGCTGTTGCAAGGTCTTGTCCAGTACTTCCAGGCTGGTGTCCGGGCCCAATTCCAGGGTCTGGATCTGGCCCTGTTCTGTCAGCACGCTCAAAATGGCCTGGGCGGGATGTTCCTTGGTGGCCGCAGTAGCTTGCACCCCCAGGACGGCACCCCGTACCAGGCGGCCTTGCGAGCTGGCGCTGACTTGCTGGCCGCGCAGCGCTTGTGCCAGGGTGGCGGGCGAGCGCAGGTCTTTGGCCGAGAAGGGCAGGCTGTCAAAGCTTTCTTTCAGTGGGGCCAGACCCGACAAGGTCAGGGAGTCGATGCGGTTCTTGCCATCGACGGCCATCAGGGTTTTCAGAATGTCATCGACCTGGGTCAGGGGCACACGCAACTGAGCGGTACCGGTGTCAGAGACGGGGATTTGTCGCTCGATCTCGGCCATACCGGCACTGGATAAGGTAATGGACTCGATCTGCTGGGCCCAGGCGGTGCTGGCTGCCGAGCCCATCCAGACCAGGAGCAAGGCGCCGGTCAAAAAGCGCAGGCGAGGCGTACGCGCAGCGTGGGGCACAAAGTGGTTCATAGCGCTTCCTTATTCATCCGTAAGCGAAACAAAGGGTTGAAGCGCATTATGCCTAGCCTTGTGGGGCTCTGTCTGTCATTCGGGTAACAAAAAAATGCCACCGTCCGGCTTTCTCTACCTGGGGCAAAAAATACTTACGTCATCAAAAGCGCGCAAGGCTCTGCTAGGATTTGGGCAGCGTAGCTTGTGCCAGCGCGCGTTTATCAATCTGGTGAAGGATCAATATGATGTGGACGTCGTGGGGCAATGCCTGGGCGGGGATGGGAGTTGCTCTGATCTTGGCGGTCTGTTTTTTCTGGCCAGCCCGACACCTGTCCTGGAGCCTGCCTGTAGAGCTGGAGCCTGAGTTGGACGGGCGTTCGCCGCGTGCTCATCGTCAATGGGGATGGGTATGCCAGAGTCTGGCCCTGGTCCTGATGTTGTGGGCCGGTTGGCGCTGGCAGTTGACGCCTGCAGCAGTGGCGGCCTGTGTGTTTATCGCCGGTACTGCTCTCTTGGCCTGGATTGACGCGGAAACCGGCTATCTACCTGATCGTCTCACCTTGCCCTTGCTGTGGCTGGGCTTGCTGGTCAATCTGGATCACACCTTTAGCAGCTTGCCCTTGGCGGTGATTGGCGCGGCATTGGGCTACAGCCTGCTGTGGCTGTTAAACCATGTGTTCTTGTTGCTGACCGGGCGTGCAGGCATGGGCTATGGCGACTTCAAATTACTGGCCGCGTTGGGAGCGTGGCTGGGAGCCACCGCCTTGCCGGGAATTCTTCTGGCGGCATCCGTATTGGGCTTGCTGGCGGCTCTGGTCTTGCGCCTTGGTGGGCGTTTGCAAGCCGGGCAGGCCATTCACTTTGGTCCGTATCTGGTCCTGGGAGGCTGGGTCATGCTGTTTTCCCTGCCGCGCATTTTGTAAAACATGATTCGTTTTTTCCACAATTAAACAGGCTGTGCAGGCCTTGTCCGCGCTACCACAGCAAAAGTTTGGACCCGTATGGGAGTCGTGGTAAAACGTCCGGGGCCAGTCGGGCTGGCGGGAGTTCCGCCCGAGCTGTATGTGGAAGTACAACGCGGTTCCATGGACATTGTCCCGCTGACAAAGCAGACGGGAACCTGAGGATGAAGGCATGATTATTGTTGTTGGCGCCGGTGTGGCGGGCTTAGCGGCGGCGCGTCGCCTGAGTATGCAAGGTCAGGAAGTAACGCTGGTGGCTCCTCAGGAGCCCCAGCCCTCGTTTGGTGAGACCTTGTCCGAACGCGGGGCCGTGGTCTTGACCAGCCTGGGCTGGGCAGGCTGTCTGGATGAGACGGTAGCCTTGCGTTCACAAGGGCGTTTTTCGGTATGGGGTAGCGTAGGACTGCGCACCGTGCAGGATGAAGACGGGCAGGGCTACCTGCTGGACAAGGCCCGTCTGGAGCAGGCGTTGTTTGAGCGCGTGCAAAAAGAAGCGAAGGTCAGTATTCGCCAGACACGAGTTCTGGGCCTGGAGCACCAGCCTGAAGGTGTGGTTGCCAGGCTGGCAGACGGTACCAGCCTGGAAGCTGCTGCCTTGATCGACTGTACTGGTCGTGCAGCCTTGTCCGCCGGAGCGGCCGCCCAGCGTCATCGTCTGGATAGACTGGTCGCTGCCTGGCACGTCTTTGACCTGCCTGAAGGGGCAGAACCCTTGGCTGCTTCCCTGGTAGAAGCCGTCGAGTTGGGGTGGTGGTACTTGTCCCCCATGCCAGGTCATCGCCTGATGGTGGCCTTGTTTTCGGACTCGGATCTTTTGCCCGATGGTTTGAGTCGAGATGGTTCGGTCTGGGCCGGTTTGCTGGGCTGTGCCGACGCGGCACGAGTGCGTATGGAAAGCCTGGGCTTGGATAATCAGATGGCTGCTCACACTCCTAAAGTCAGCGCTGCCGCTAGCTGCACCGTGTCTTACTTCGTGGAAGGCCGCATCTTGCGTGCCGGTGATGCAGGCGCGGCCATGGACCCCCTGGCCGCCAATGGCCTGGCAACGGCCTTGTGGAGCGGATCACAATCGGCACAGGCTGCTGTAGCTCTGACAAAAGGCAATCCCGAGCCGGCGCGTGCTTACGAAAAGGACTATTTGTTAGGTTTGGTGCGCCACCTGAATTCGCAGCATGCTTTGTATGGCATGGAGCAACGCTACGCGGCGCAGCCTTTCTGGCAGCGTCGTCATCGCGCCTTGGAGTGATGGTAAAGAGGGCGGGACAACGAAATAGCTTGCTGTAAGACCGCCAGAATCAAAAAAGCCGAGACAGTGCTCATGCTGTTTCGGCTTTTTTTATGGCTGATTGTTCTTCGGTAAGTCAGGGAGGTGTTTTGAATACGTCTGCCTTCAGTCCAAAAGGAGTTTGATTTTTCGGAAGGTCGTACCGCTGGAAGAGAGCCCCGGTCATATCAACACTGATTGGATCTACGTATCTGACTTCCTCGTCTTCAAACAGGGGTTCAAGCTGCTTGCTTTCAGAGACGGAAAAAACAAAAAGCCGACCATCTTGCGATGATCGGCTTTTTGAGGAATTTGTGGTGCCCAGGAGAGGACTCGAACCTCCACACCCGAAGGCACATGGACCTGAACCATGCGCGTCTACCAATTCCGCCACCTGGGCTTTTGATCAAGGCTGCTGCCCGTCTCAAGCATTCAATTATAGAGTGAGTTTCCTTGGGAAAGCAAGCATTTTTCACTCAATAAATTTAATTTCTATTTCTAGTTGATTGGCATTCTCATTATCATTATAGTGTGTCATGTGATATAGCATAAGAGTATGGACATGAAATTCAACACAATGGATGTCGAGCGGATGCTGCTGGATATGGGCCAAGGCCGAAAATACTCTGCTCGGGCCATGCAGCTCATGCTGATGGCCCTGCTCAAAGAGGGCAGTACTCACGGTTATCAGTTGATACGCCGTTTCGCGCAGCTTAGCCAGAACAGCTATGTACCCAGCGCTGGTGCGGTCTATCCCGCCCTGGCGTATTGCGCCACGCAAGGCTGGGTGCTGATTGAAGAAGAAGGCCGTCGCAAGATGTACAGCCTGACCAAGGAAGGGCACACGTATCTGGAAGAGCAAAAAGAAAAGTGCGATTACCTGATGCAGTCCCTGACCTATCGCGGGCGCAAGCTGGTGTGGATACGGCAGATGCTGGCCGAACACAATAGCGACGAGGATTTGAAGGCCGCGCAGGAACAAACAGGTTGGTTGCCGGAGTTCGTCCAGGTACGCCACAGCCTGAAGCAGGCCATGTTTGAACAATCGACAGCCAGTCTGGAACGACAGGCAGAGGTGGTGGCCATTTTGGAAAAAGCCATCGCTGACATACGGAACTTGCCCAAGGAGTCTTAAGAATGCAGTCTGAACAATTAACGCAGAAAGTTGCTCATACCTTGAAGTTGCGTTTGCTGACCGTAAAAAAGCGGCGCGAACTGGGGCCTGATATGGTGCGCATCACCCTGGAAGGCTCGGATCTGGAAGGTTTTTATACCCCTGGCTTTGATGACCACGTCAAACTGATTTTCCCGGACCCTGTCACTAAAGAATTGCGACTGCCTCAAATGGGCGAGCGTGGCATGGTCTTTGCCGCCGGTCAGGAAAAGCCACCTATCCGCGACTACACTCCTCGCGAGTTCCGCGAGCAGGAAAAGGAGATGGATATTGATTTTGTGGTCCACGGTGAAGGCCCGGCATGCCAATGGGCCATGCAAGCTAAAGAGGGCGACAAGCTGGGTGTGGCCGGGCCGCGTGGCTCCTTCCTGGTCAGCAAGGACCTGGATTGGCAAGTTCTGATTGGCGACGAAACCGCTGTGCCTGCCATGGCGCGACGAGTGAAAGAACTGCCTTCCAATGTGAAGGTGCAGGTTTACGTATTGGCACGTAATCTGCTGACAGTCGGTGCGATGGAGGCACCGGACCATGTCACGGTGAACTGGATTCCTTCGCTGGCCGGTTTGAATGGCATTCTGGACGCATTGCGTGCCGCACCCGAGTTGAGCGGCACCGGCTATGTGTGGGTCGCAGCAGAATATTCCATCGCTCAAAGCTTGCGTGAGTACTGGGTGCAAGATCGCGGCCTGGATAAAGGCGCGATTCGGGCCAGCAGCTACTGGCGTCAAGGCGATCAGGGCGACGACGCCCCACGCTTGGACTAAGCGGCTTTTTGCTGAGGGTAGGGCTGGGCGCGCAAGCGTCCGCCCACGTTCAACACGGGTTGTAAATCTGTATCCAGCACCGTATCGGGATGAGCCAGACGGTGTTCGTCAATCAGGCGGGCAATGGCATCCATGTTCAGCAACAAGGTGCTGTCAATATCGTGCTGGAAGCGGGCCCAATAGCCACCGCGACAACTGGAACCCAGCCAGCGCGGCTCGTAATCTCCGACCTTGTCAGCATGTACTTCGCACACTACACCCAGCCGGGAACAACCGGGGTGCAGGACAATGCGGTAGTGGTGCTGCTCTAAAGTCAGGTGGTAGCAAAACGGTGCAGACATGAAACACTCCTGTTTAGCTCTTGGAAGGGGCTTCCGGGTGAGCAAGTTGGATTAAAGGACCCTTTGCCTGGAAACGACCAAGCATAAAAAAAACCCGCTGGCAGCGGGTTCGTTTCTTGATGATCCCATTGATTGCCAGATGGCCATATCTTGAATCCACCTTGTGCGGGTACACAGGTTGGCATGGGTTGTCCCAACTCTTGATATAGCAATAAGCATAAAAGCGATTCTTATGAAGTGCAAGGGCTGCGCTTATTTCTGTCAGGCATGAAAAAAAGCAGAAATAGTTTGCATTCTTTCAAAACCATGTTATAGTTCTCTTCTGTCTTGCAGAGACGAGTTGAAAAACAAATCCAGCAGTCAGAGCCCAGGTGGCGGAATTGGTAGACGCGCATGGTTCAGGTCCATGTGCCTTCGGGTGTGGAGGTTCGAGTCCTCTCCTGGGCACCAAAATTCCTCAAAAAGCCGATCATCGCAAGATGGTCGGCTTTTTGTTTTGTGTGTTCACAAAAAGAGGCGTGAGCAACTAGCTGCAGAGCATTGTTACAGCCAACCTAAAGGAAAGCTCAGTCATCGAGTTATTCAAACTTCCTTCAGTTCCCGGATCAAGGCTTGCAGAAAAGTGTTGACGCTTTGAGGTAGTGCCCGCTTTGCCATACTTAAAACCTGTAGATCCCTGTCCAGGCGGGGGTCCAGTATGGGAACGATTTTCAGACCGTGGTCCATGCTGCTGCGATGGCTGATCGACGCCCCCAAGGCAATCGCGTTGGTACGACGGACGAACTCGTGCAGTACTCCCGAATAATTGCAGGTAAATACCTCGTTGAAGACCAGCTTCTCCATCTGGCAGACATGATTAAACAACTGCTTTTGAGTTAGCTCCTCTCCGGGCATCACAATGGGGTAGGGCTGCAGTTGGGTCAAGGATAAACTGCGTGCCGCATTCAGGGGGTGCTCAGGTTGCATGATGGCAAAAATAGGTGAAAGGCAGGAGTAGTTCACTTCAATGTCGGGTACCGGGGCCGTGCTGAAAATGACCCCGAGATCGACCTCTCCGCTTCTGACCATTTCCACACAGTCATCGGGCGAGCTGACCTTCAAGACGAACCGCGCCAAAGGGGTTCGGTTGGAAAACTCAGCCATGACCATGGGTAGAAAATAGCGGGACAGGCCCTCTGTGGCCGCCACTCGTATCAAGTGTGCCTGGGCATAGTCGTTCTGCCGCAGGCTTTGCAAGATTGCTTCTTCCTCCAATCGCACACGCAGGGCATGTTCGGCTAGGGCCTGACCTGCTGCCGTCAGTACCATTCCCCGCCGTCTGCGTTCGAACAGCGTAACGCCTATGGATTCCTCCAACAGGGTGATTTGCCGGCTGATTGCGCTGGAGGCAATGTGCAGTCGTGCACTGGCTGCTGCCAGTGATCCTGTTTCCATCACCGCCAGAAAGTACTTGTAGTCCATGATTTTGCTCAGCTAATCCCGTCTGTACCGATAGTTTAGGACTTAACTTAAGAATTCTAAAAATTAGTTCATTCTATTCTAAAGATAGAAATATACAGAAGGTAAAACGAATTCTATAGTCCTCTTTCCTATCAATAAGACAACGAGACAAAAATGGGAAAAAGTAAAGCCTTGTCCAGGGTGCGCGCCTATTTTGAGGAGGGCGGTTTCGAGCAGGACTTGCGCCGTCGTGTGGCGATTCAAAGTGACAGCCAGACTGCGGAGAAAGTGGATCAATTGCAGCTCTACCTGGATCAGGAGCTGGGCCCTTCCTTGGTGAAACTGGGGTTTGAGGTCCGTATCCTGGCCAATCCCAAAGGGGCAGGCCCCATCCTTCTGGCTCACCGACATGAATCCGATGAGCTACCCACGATTCTGACCTATGGGCATGGCGACGTGGTGCCCGGACATGACCATCAATGGCGTGAAGGCTTGGCGCCTTGGGAATTGAAGATCGAAGGGGAGCGTTGGTACGGCCGTGGGACGGCGGACAATAAAGGCCAACACAGCATCAATCTGGCCGCGCTGGAACAGGTCATTCAAGCTCGCGATGGGCGTTTGGGTTTCAACCTCAAAGCCATCTTTGAGACGGGTGAAGAGCGAGGCTCGATCGGTTTGCGCGAGTTTTGCGAACAACATGCACAGAGCTTGTCGGCTGATCTGTTTCTGGCCTCGGACGGCCCGCGCTTGAACGCTAATCAGCCGACCTTGTTCTTGGGCTCGCGTGGCACTGCGTTGTTCTCGCTGGAGGTGATTTCGCGTGAAGGGGGGCTGCACTCGGGCAATTGGGGCGGGGTGATGGAAAACCCCGCGGTGGTGCTGGCCAATGCTCTGGCCTGCCTGGTGGGGCCTCAAGGACAGCTGTTGTGTCGCGAACTGACGCCAGGCCCCATACCGGAGGACGTGCTGGCTGCCATTGCAGATTTGGAGATTGGTCAGCATACCTTGGGGCTGGCCTTAAATGAGCATTGGGGCGAACCGGGCCTTAGCTACGGCGAACGTCTGTTCGGCTGGAACACTTTGGAAGTGCTGGCACTGGATGCCGGGAATCCGCAAAAACCAATCAATGCTATCCCGCCTCGTGCTCAGGCTTTTTGCAATTTGCGTTTTGTGCTGGGAACGCAGACAGAGGACTTGGAAAGCACCTTGCGCCAGCACCTTGATGCGCATGGCTTCGAGCAGGTGCGTATTCATATGGGCCAGATCATGCCTGCCACCAGGCTGGATCTGGGCAATAAGTGGATCGCCTTGATCAAGGATGCGATCAGCAAAGTGACGGATCAGAAAATTGCCGTGATCCCGAATTTGGCAGGAACTGTACCCAACGATATTTTTGCCGATGTACTGGGTCTGCCCACGATCTGGGTGCCACACTCCTACCCCGGCTGCTCTCAGCACGCTCCCAATGAGCACATGCTGACTCCCATTATCCAAGAGGGACTGGACATCATGACCAGCGTTTTCTGGGAACTGGGCGAATTGAACAAGAATACTTAAAAAAACAGACGCCGTTCAGAAGTAACGGCGCATTGCCTTCGGAAACACCGGGGGCAGGAGGAGATAAAAGATGGAGCAGACCAAAAAAGCGGTGGGGCCTTTACCGCGTTCGTTCTGGAAGCCGGTCGCCGCGTCCGTGGTGGGGAATACCTTGGAGTGGTTTGATCTTGCTGTATATGCCTACTTTGCACTGACCATTGGTCGTGTTTTTTTTCCGAGCTCAGACCCTACTGTCTCTTTGGTTCTGGCTTTTGCCACATTCGGGATTTCATTTCTGATTCGGCCCATTGGAGCCGCGGTTATTGGCTCCTATGCGGACAGACACGGACGCAAGAAAGCCTTGTCCCTGTCCATCCTCTTGATGTTATTGGGCACGTTCATGATTGCGGTCATGCCTGGTTATGAAACGCTCGGGCTCATTGCGCCTATCGGTATTTTGATTGCGCGTTTTATTCAGGGTTTTTCGGCGGGGGGCGAATTTGGCAGTTCTACCGCATTCATGATGGAGCATGCTCCAGAACGCTCTCGCGCATTTGTGGCCAGTCTGCAGTTTGCCAGTCAGGGCTTTGGTGTCGTGCTGGCTTCTTTGTTCGGTTACGTGTTGACTTCTACCTTAAGCGAACAGCAGATGCTGGATTGGGGGTGGCGTGTTCCTTTTTTCTTCGGCTTGTTGCTGGGGCCGGTAGGATACTGGATCCGCAAAACGGTGGATGAGTCTCCGGATTTCAAAGAAAGTGAGCCGGGCGGTCAGCCAGTGCGAGAAGTACTGAGTTCACAAAAGGCTTTGCTGTTGATTGCTTTAGGCACCTTGATCTTGTCTACCGCCTCCAACTACCTGATTACTTATATGCCGTCCTATGCGGCGACCACATTGCATGTTCCACAATCCGCCGGATTCTTGGCAACCTTAACAGCAGGCTTGATTCTGACTATTGCTACGCCGTTGGTAGGTTATGTCGCAGGTAAAGTTGGTCGGATCAAGATCATGCTCACCGCTGCCGTGCTGTATGCGATTACGATCTTCCCGTCCTTCATGTGGTTGAATAGCGAGGCGACCCAAACGGCGCTGATTCTGGTTGTAGGTTTGATGGCTTTGCTCAAAGCCGTGTACTTCGCCCCCTTGGCCGGACTGATGGCTGATGTTTTTCCGGTGCGTACCCGTGTTACAGGCATGTCCTTGAGCTACAACGTCGGCGTCACTGTCTTTGGTGGTTTTGCACCTGTGATTGCCACGGGTCTGATTTCACTGACCGGCTCTCCGGTGGCGCCCAGTTACTACCTGATTCTGGCCGCGGCGTTGAGTATCGTGGCCTTGCTGGCAGCCAGTCGCAAGCTGGGTATGAGGTAAGTCAGGGTCGTTCAAGGGAGGGCAGGCACTGCTAACAAGCAAAGGAGCCTGTTCAGAAAACCGTTTTCAGACCGGTTTGCCTGTGGTCAGCGGGCAAGCCGGTTTTTTTGTGTCTGCCTCCAGGCTGGCGCATCGTTCTTGTCCTGGCACCTTGCCGTATCTATAAGATGTATTTAATATATATCTTTATGGGCGGTGGCGATTTCATCAACTGCCTCACCTCATGTTAAAGGGATAAAAAATGCAAGTTGGAATGCTGAAACTGGCGGGTTTGCGACACCCTGAATGCGCCGATAAAGTGGCTATTGCCTTGGCGGCTATTGAAGGCGTACAAGCGGCAGATGCCTCGTTCGAAAACGCAAAGGCGTCGGTTCGTTTTGATGAAACCCAGGTCTCGCTGGAAGATCTGCATGCTGCGGTCGAGCGGGCCGGCTATCAAATCGCCAAACCTGCGCATGGTGAAGATGGTGCATGTTGCGGTGGCTGCGGCGGTTAAACCTACTGCATCCTGAGACTGAAAACCGACTGTAGAAACACAGTCGGTTTTTTATGGTTGTACAAAGCAGGGCAGGCGGTGTTTTGCTTTGAGTGTGTTGCCTTGGCTCCCCAGGTGCTTGCTTCAAGGGGTATTCACAGGCCTGTAAAGAAATCAGCCGATCATGCGGTGGTGATTTTTTGTGTGGAAATGGCTGTGTGTACAAAAGAAGGGGGTCGTATTGCTGCTTGTTTTCTGCCACAGTCAGACGTAATCGGATTGATGCTGAAGGATAATAAATTCATGGAGCAACCAAATAAGAAAGGCCGACCATTGAGAAATGAGCGGCCTTTCGGAATTTTGGTGCCCAGAAGAGGACTCGGTCACACGGGCGCGACCCCGGTCGGGCTTGCATGCCCGACCTTTCTCGCCCCCACGTCAGGTGCTCAAGCACCTGACTTTCTGGGCTGGAAAGCAAAAAGCCGACCATCTTGCGATGATCGGCTTTTTTGGAATTTGGTGCCCAGAAGAGGACTCGAACCTCCACACCCGAAGGCACATGGACCTGAACCATGCGCGTCTACCAATTCCGCCACCTGGGCATATCGTTGTATGCTTATGGCTGTGCCAAAAGCCTTGAACGACTTTACTGCGTGAGCAGCAAAGAAAAAGGATTATAGGCATACTTTATTAATAATGGAAGTGTCCTTTTGAATAAAAAACATCAAGACAGTACTGAGGACCGTATTCAATCAACGGGCCGTTATGAGTTGCCGCCTGACTTCGACCCGGATACCCCGACTCGGGAAGTGATCCTGGCGGGGCTGCGCGAAGATGCAGACGGCCTGACCATGCAGGCTCTGGCGAAAAAGCTGGGCCTGGGCAAAGAAATTACGGTGGGTTTCGAGCGGCGTGTGCGCGCAATGGAGCGCGATGGTCAGTTGCTGATTTCCCCCGAAGGCAAAATTCGCAAAAATAACCAAACTGGTTTTATCGCCGGCAAAGTGTTGGGCCATCGCGACGGCTTTGGTTTCTTGCAGCGCGACGATGGGCAGCCCGATCTGTTCTTGTCGCCACGAGAAATGGCCAAAGTGTTGCACGGCGACCACGTTATGGTGCGTATCGTCGGTGAATACCGCGGCAAGCCAGATGCCTCGATTGTCGAAGTTACTGCGCGCCACACCAGCAAGCTGGTGGGCCGTTTCCTGCGCGAGCGTGGCACGTTTATCGTGGTGCCCGAAGATCAACGCATCAAGCACGACATCCTGATTCCCAACGGAGACCAGGGCGAGGCCGAGCCCGGTCAGGTTGTGACGGTAGAGATTACTCAGCAGCCCGAGCGCCATCGTCAGCCTTTGGGGCGTGTGATTGAAGTGCTGGGGGAAATTGACGATCCCGGCATGGAAATTGAAATTGCCGTGCGCAAGTTTGAAGTGCCGGTCGATTTTTCCGAGAAGGCGCTCAAGCAGGCTGCGCGCATTCCCGCCAAGGTCAAGCCATCGGAATACAAAGGCCGCGTTGATTTGCGCGATGTGCCTTTCATCACTATTGACGGTGAAGACGCACGAGATTTTGACGATGCGGTGTACTGCGAACGCGTTGATATCGGCACGGGCAAGCGCTCGCGCTGGGCATGGCGTTTGCTGGTTGCGATTGCCGACGTCAGCCATTACGTGCGCTCTGGCGATGCCCTGGATGAAGACGCTCTGGAGCGTGGCACCAGTGTGTATTTCCCGCGCCGCGTGATCCCCATGCTGCCAGAAAGCCTGTCCAACGGGATTTGTTCTCTGAATCCGTCGGTAGACCGTCTGGTCATGGTATGCGATATGGTCGTGTTGGCCGATGGTGCCAAATCCGGCACCGTGTCGGCCTACCAGTTTTATGAAGCGGTCATTCATTCACATGCACGCACCACGTATTCCGATATCTGGAGCGCCTTGCAGCAGCCCACTGGCCCGGCGGCCACCCAGATTCAGCACGTGCTGGAGCCTGTGCAGAACCTGTACTCCTTGTACCGCCTGCTGGCCGAGCGCCGTACTGCACGTGGTGCGATTGACTTCGATACGGTTGAAACCAAGATTGTGTGCAACCCCTTGGGTCGTATTGAACGTATTGAGCCCTTGGTCCGTAACGACGCGCACAAGCTGATTGAAGAGTGCATGTTGGCAGCCAATACCTGTGCTGCCGACTTTATTGCCCGCAGCCGTCGCAACGGTTTATACCGCGTGCACGAAGGCCCAACGCCGCCCAAGCTGGAAGCCTTGCGTGAGTATTTGCGCAGTTTAGGTTTGACGCTGGAAGGAGGCGATGAGCCTACTTCTGCTGATTACGCCAAAGTCGTGGCTGCGGCTCGTGGCCGTTCTGACTTTGCCGTCATTCAGACCATGTGTTTGCGGTCCATGCAGCAGGCTATTTATAGCCCGGAAAAAACGGGGCACTTCGGTCTGGCCTATTCGCAATACGCGCACTTCACCTCGCCGATTAGACGTTACCCGGATTTGCTGGTGCACCGTGTCATCAAGGGTATTTTGAAGGGCGAGCGCTACATTCCGGCTATCGACGAAGATCCGGGCGATGCCGCCTTGCCAGCCAGCAAGCGCGACTTTGCACGTTGGGAAAAATTGGGCGCCTTGTTGTCAGCGCGCGAGCGTCGTGCTGATGAGGCTTCCAAAGATGTGGAAGCCTGGCTCAAGTGCTGGTTTGTTAAAGAGCACGTGGGGGAGGAATACTCCGGCAAGATCAGCGGCGTGACCAGCTTCGGTCTGTTTGTGACGCTGGATACCTTGTATGTGGAAGGTCTGGTCCATGTCTCCGAGCTGGGTGCGGATTACTTCCAGTACAACGAAACCTCGAACGAGCTGCGTGGTGAGCGCACCGGTCTGCGTTATCGCCTGACCGACGCGGTGCAAGTCCAGGTCGCTCGTGTTGATCTGGAAGCGCGCCGTATCGAGTTCCGTCTGGTCAAGGGTGTGGGCTACAAGGCGGTGAAGGCGGCAGCTGAAGGGGTCGATCCATCCGAGCGTCCCATCAAGAAAGCGGCCCCAACCAAACCGCTGGCCTTGAAGGGCACCACGGCATCCCAACGGCGTGCATCGCAAAAGCAGGCCGAGCGGGATGAAAAGCGCAGTGCGGAGAAGGCAGCCAAGTCTGCGAAATCCACGCGTAGCCCTAGAGGACGGCGCCGATAGGCGTACAATGCCAGGCCGGGCTTTTTGCCCGGCTTTCTTTATTTGCTCTTATTTCCCCCAAGGATTGTTATGCCTCAGCAGGTTTTGGCCGGTTTCCATGCCGTTATTGCCCGAGTTCGTTTTAGCGCCGCTTCGGTGCGCGAGGTCTATGTGGATCAGACCCGGCGCGATAAGCGGATGCTGGCCTTTATCGAACAGGTAGAACTGGCTGGTTTGAAAGTCATGGCTGTGCCGGTGGAGCGTCTGGATGGTCTGGCCAAAGGCACGCGCCATCAGGGCGTGGTGGCATTGGCTCTGGAGCAAGAACTGGCCGTCGATGTCAATGAATTGCTGGACGATCTGGAAGAGGCCGGTCAGGTACCTTTTCTGTTGATTCTGGATGGAGTGACAGACCCCCACAATCTGGGAGCCTGCTTGCGTAGCGCCAATGCGGCAGGTGCCCACGCCGTAATTGCGCCTCGTGACCGCGCTGTGGGTCTGAATGCCACCGTATCACGCGTGGCTTGCGGCGGTGCAGAGTCTACGCCTTACATTACGGTGACGAACCTGGCCCGTACCATGCGTATGCTGCGCGAGCGCGATGTCTGGCTGGTCGGCACCAGCGACCAGGCCACGCATACCTTCCACCAGGTCGATGCCCGCCGTCCCATGGCCTGGGTAATGGGGGCCGAGGGCGAGGGCATGCGTCGTCTGACCCGTGAAACCTGCGACGAGCTGGTTTCCATCCCCATGATGGGCGCAGTTGAAAGCCTGAACGTTAGCGTCGCCAGTGCGGTTTGCTTGTATGAAACCTTGCGCCAACGTAGCCAGTCTTAATTTCTTTTAAGTCTTGTTACTTGCTTAATTACTTATTTGTATAAAAAACGGCGGGTTTCATCCGCCGCTTCACCAGATAATAGGTAATTGGCCGTCAGCCGGGCAAAACCCGATCGGCGCTGACGGTGTGTACACGCATTATGGGCTTGGAAACGATCATGGAAGAAAACGGCTTTATTACCTCTACCTTGCACTCTGACCGTCGCTTGGGCACGCAGCATGGCGCTATCCATCAGCCATTGCACCCATCGACCGAGTTCGGTTTTCAGGATGCGCGTGAGCTGGCTGCGGTCTTTCAGGGCAAGTCCGGCTTTACCTATTCTCGTCAAGGCACGCCCACCACGGCGGCGTTGGAAGCCAAGATTACACGCATGGAAAAAGGCATAGGCAGCGTCAGTTTTGCCACAGGTATGGCGGCGCTGACAGCAACCTTGTTTACCTTGCTGCGCCAGGGCGATCACCTGATTGCCAGCAAATTCCTGTTCGGTAATACCAATAGCTTGCTGGGGACTTTGCGCGACCTGGGTGTACAAACCACGCTGGTGGATGCAACTGATCTGGCCCAGGTGCAAGCCGCACGGCAGCCCAATACCCGCATGGTCTTTGTTGAGACCATTGCCAATCCCGGTACACAGGTAGCAGATCTGAAAGGGGTGGGGCAGTGGTGTCAGGACGAGGGTTTGCTGTATGTGGTCGATGCCACCTTGTCTTCGCCGTATCTGTCGCCCGGCCGTGAATTCCAGGCTTCTCTGGTGGTCAACTCCCTGTCCAAACACATTGGTGGTCACGGTAATGCCCTGGGTGGCATGGTGACGGATACCGGCCTGTTTGACTGGACGACCTACCCCAATATTGCCGAGGTCTACCGCACGGGCAATACGCAGAACTGGGGTTTGGTACAGATTCGGAAAAAGGGCTTGCGCGATATGGGCGGCACCTTGTCGTCTGACGTGGCTCACCGGCTGGCCGTCGGTTCGGAAACCTTGCCTTTGCGTATGGAGCGTATCTGTTCCAACGCCCTGGCCTTGGCGCGCCATTTGAAGGCGCATCCCAAGGTCAAGCACGTGCAGTATCCCGGCCTGGAAGATCACCCGCAGCACGAGCGTACGGCTCAATTGTTCGGCAATCGCTTCGGTGGCCTGATGAGCGTAGTGCTGGAAGAGGGCATTGAAATCTTTGACTTCCTGAATCGCCTGAAAGTCTTTGTACTGGCTACGCACTTGGGTGACAACCGCAGTCTGGTGCTGCCCGTGGCCCACACCATCTACTACGAGATGGGCGCTGAGCAGCGCGCTCTGATGGGCATTGCCGACAATCAGTTGCGTATCTCCGTAGGTATTGAAGAGATTATCGATCTGACCTCGGACTTTGATCAGGCGCTGGCCCAGTCCTAAGCTCTTCGCACATCTAGCCATGGTTCAGCCTGGGCTGTATCAGGGCTAGATGCTGCATTGCTTGCTGCAATTCCCTGCATTCCAGATTCGCATAGCCAAACAGCAGATGGCGTGGATTCGTGCTGTCTGTTTCCTGGCTGGCGGCCTGTGCTAAAGGGTAGAGCCGTATGCCATGGCGCAGTGCCGCAGCGGCAACGTGGTGGGCATTTGGGCTTTGTTGTGGCAGGCGAAAAGCCAGATGCATGCCAGCATTGTGTCCGCTGACCACGCCCGTATTTCCCCACACTTTTTTCAGTCCCTGCAACAGCGTATTGCGTTGCTCCAGATAACGGCGGCGCAGGTATTGCAGGTGCCGTGGATAGTCATACTCATCAAAAAAACGTGCCAACACGGCTTGTGTTAGCCAGGGTGACCCGTTGTTGAGCAAGGCCTTGCGAGCAATAAAATCCTGGCTCAGGTGGGGAGGACAGACCATATAGCCCAAGCGCAAACCAGGGCCCAAGGTTTTGGAAAACGAACCCAGGTAAATCACCTGTCCGGGGCTCATGGCCTTGAGTGGCGCGGGCAAGGCCGGGCCATAACAGAAGTCCCCGTCGTAATCGTCCTCAATAATCAAAGCGCCACTGGTACTGGCCCAAGCCAGTAGCTCCTGTCTGCGACTTACCGTCAAGGTGTGCCCCAAAGGGTACTGATGGGAGGGCGTGACGAAAGCCAACTGAACAGCCTTGTCGGGCAGTGTGTCTGTGCGCAAACCGTGCTGGTCCACAGGCACGGGAATACTTTGTGCACGGTGCCGCGCCAGCAAATGTCTGAAGCCGTTGTAGCCGGGCGACTCATGCACCGCACAGCTTTTTTCGTCCAGGAAATGAGCTGCGATCAGACTTAAGGACTCCTGTGTTCCTGCAGTGATGATGATGTGCTCCGGGTCAGCCAATATGCCCTTGCTGGCCGCCAGATAATCCGCAATTTGCAGCCGCAAACCCCATAGACCTTCAGGCGGTGGATAGTCTGCCATGGCAGAGCCTGCGTAACGCAGCAACTGGTTGGACAAATAAATGAACTGTCGCAGCGGAAAAGCATGGACCGAGGGGCGTCCAATCTTGAAATCAAAACGAACGGGCACGCTGGCAGCAGGCACATGCACACCGCTGGCCTGTGCCGTGCTGGTACGCGGGCTGCGTGAACAGTGGGCCGTCTCCAGCACAAAATCCGGTGCCAGGCGACTGCGACCATTGCGGGTAGGTGTAGCCACAAAGAATCCCCGGCTAGGTTCGCTATGAATCAGATTGGAGTCGATCAGCAAATCATAGGCACCCATGATCGTATTTTTGGAAACCTGCAGCAGAGACGCCATTCGGTTGATTGAAGGCAGGCGATTGCCTTCTTGCAAACGTCCCGAACAGATCAGGGTTTCGATTTGACGTGCAATTTGTCGTTTATACGGTGGGCTATGAGTATGGGAAAGCGTAATCGGTAAAGAAAACATGGCGGGACCGGAAAAATAATCAAAACCATCAAGGGCGAGCCAGGCCGGGCCACTATAGGCAGCAGCCTCTAGTTTTAACTTGAGTTAAGTCAAAATGAATATTCGTTCGTGATAAATTTATCCGGCTTCTTGATCTGCCAACTGGCTCCTTGTCATGGATGTTTTTATCTAGGTAAGAGTATTTAATATCCCGTAATTACGATATAAAAAAACCATCCCCATTATTTAATCCGTATCCATACCTTCTCAGTAAAAAATAACAATCGTTATAGTTTGTTTGGTCTTGCCCTTTAGCAAGGCAATTGTTGGAGGTAATGGAATGTATAGAAAAATGATGACCCTGGCCTTCCTGTCTACCACCGTCAGCGCGGCTTTGGCGGCCCCGACGGAAGAGCAAGTTCGGGTAGACAACTTGTTTCAGCAAAACTGTGCGGTGTGTCACGCAGCCGACCGGGGAGGGTATATCGCTCCGGGCCTGCACAGTGATCGCCTGGTTCAAAGTGAGATTGCCTTGCGCGGCACCATCATGACCGGGATTCCGGATACCTTGATGCCACCTTTTGTCGGACGCTTGCCCGACGAGGATATTCGCGCATTGGCCAAGATGATCAAGAACGAACCCGTGGTGGAACGCACTTGGGATATGGATCAGATACGTGCCAGCGTGAAAGTGCTGGTAGACGAATCCACCTTGCCCGGCAAACCCAATTACGAGATCGATTCCGTCTACGACTTGATGGTCATCATGGCCCGCGGGCGTTATGGGCGGGGCGATGGTTCCAATCAGGCTCGTGCTGTTTTCATCAATGGCAAGAACAACCAGAAGGTGGGTGAAATTGCCACGGTTGGCGCGCCACACATCATGGAATTCAGCCCCAGCCACGAGCGCTGGGGATACCTGAAAAGTGATGATGGCCACGTCTACAAAATCGACTTGTACACCTTGCAGATTGTTCGTCAGGCCAAGGTGGGGCTGACTGGTACGGGTATTGCCTTATCCAAAGATGGCAAGTGGCTGGCACTGAGTTCCTTCGTACCCAACAGCATGGTTATCCTGAAGGCCGACACCCTGGAACCAGTGAAATATATCGCTCTGGAGGGCGAGGACCCAGACGGCAATTTCATCAAATCCGCCGGTGGTCCGATTATTGGTAGTCGTATCAATAACAAGTTTGCATTGACACTGCGCCAAGCCGGGCAGATCTGGATTATTGATCCGGACAAGCCGGATATGCCGGTCACCAAACTGGCCAAGGTCGGCCGCATGTTGCACGACACCTTCCTGACGCCGGATGGTCGCTATTCCATGGTGGCTTCTTACGACGACAACAAGTACGTGGCCATCGACCTGAAGGACGACAAGGTGGTACGTGACATTCCGGCTGGCTGTCAGCCCCACGCAGGCTCGGGTGCTGTCACGGAAGTGAACGGCCGCATGCTGGCCTTCGGCACCAATATGGGCACCTGCAAGTTAGGCTCCGTGGTTACTGCCTGGGATGTCAAAGACTTCTCTGTGGTGAAGCAGATTCCCGTTGCCGGAGCCACCGAATCCCCCGCCGCCCATCCTAATGCCCCGTATGTGGCGGTGGACATTATCGACAAGGACAAGCGCGCTTCCTGGATTCAGCTGATCGATAAAAACACCTTGTCCGTGGTGAAGACTTTGGAGGTGGGTGGTCATGCCTTCTTCCCCAACTACAACCGCACGGGCGATTACCTCTACGTCAGTTCGGGTTACTGGGGGGATCGCTTGAAGATTTACGACAGCCGCAGTCTGGAGCTGGTAGCTGAACACAAGATGGAAAGCCCATCGGGCATTTTCTCGCGTGCCCGTACCCGTTGGCTCACCATTGGTCAGCCTGAAACCCAAAAATTCTAAGCAAAGGAACGTCATGAAAAAGCTTTTTATGGGTATGGCTCTTGTGGGCCTCTTGGGTTCCAGTGTCGCATTGGCAGCGGACAAAGCAGTGGGTTTACAAGGCTCGCATGGGCAGTCGCAACTATCGGCCCAGGCATCGTCCATGCTGCCTTTGTGCGCGTCCTGCCATGGGCTGGAAGGTGTCAGCACGGAAGGTATGTATCCCAACCTGGCAGGGCAGAAGGTGGAGTATCTGGTCAAGCAGCTACAGCAGTTCAAATCGCGAGAGCGCAACGATCCCATCATGAGCCCCATGGCCGAGCCTCTCAGCCCGGAAATGGTGAATGAACTGGCTGCCTACTTTTCCAGCCTGAAGTAAGTGTGAACCGGGCGCCAGTGTCTGCTGGCGCCTTAAGGATGTCGTGCAATGAATGTGTTTCCCTTGTTCTTCAATCTGACCGGTAAGGCGGTTGTCGTCGTAGGTGGCGGGACGGTTGCGGAGCGTAAAGTTCGGCTCTTGCTGCGTGCTGGCGCGCGAGTCACCGTCGTCGCACCGGAGCAAACTTCCTGGTTGAGGGCCAGTGCTCAGGCGGGTGCTTTAAGCAGCTTGTTTACTTCCTTTGTTGCCGAGCATATCCACGAGGCCTGGCTGGTTGTTGCAGCAACTGGACGGCGCGAGATAAATCGCATCGTGGCTCAGGCAGCCGACGCCTTGCGTCTGCCCTGTAATGTGGTCGACGATGGGCATCTGTCTACCGTACAAGTCCCTGCCATGGTCGACCGTTCGCCCTTGATGATTGCGGTCTCCTCTGCAGGTTCAGCTCCTGTACTGGCGCGGCGTGTTCGGGAGTGGATAGAAAGCGAGCTGCCTGAGTCAGTAGGGGACTTGGCCGGTTTGCTGGCTCGCCGCCGAGCCGATATCAAACAGGCTTTCCCCGAGGTACATACCCGTCGTCATTTCTTTGATTACGTACTGGATAGTCCTATCCCCGATCTCCTGGCGCAAGGCAAGGCTACGGAAGCGCTGGCAGCCTTTGATGCTGCCTTGAGGACAGAAACCCCTCAGCAGCATATTCAGGTCACCATTTTGCCTATCGCCGACTTGGAGGCAGTGGACTTGCTGACGCTGCGCGCCTTGCGCAAATTGAACCAGGCAGATTGGGTCTTGTACCTGCCACTGATTTTGCCTGCGATTTTGGAGAAGGCACGTCGTGATGCCCGTTTGATGGCCTTGGATCAGGCGGGGGTGGTCTTGCAAGACACCTTGTTGAATCGTGATTTCTGGGCACCCCTGTGCCAGTCCTGGGTGCCAGGCGAGCGCATCGTGATTGCCTGGAAGTCATCGTGGGATGTACAGCCTTTGGTTGAGCTGTTGCAGCAGCAAGGCTTGATCTGTGAGCTGGCCTAGGTGCGCTATCAGCTTGCTTAGGTGAACTGTGTGATGAAGAACTAAGTGAAGTGTTGTTGTTGTTGTTGTTACTGAGTTTGAGTGAGGCAAGATCGCTTGCCTCACTTTTTTTGGCCCTTCAATTTAGGCCTGTCCAGGCTGGCACTTGAAGCTGGCTGTGTTTTGATTCCGCACTCTTTTTCCCAGCAGCTCACCTGATTTTATTGGGAGTGCTGGGTACTATTTGAGGCTTCAGAAGTCAGGGGGCAGGGCAGAGGTTCCAGAACTGTGGTTGAGTAAAAATGGTTCTTGTTAATTGCCTGGAGGGCGTTCAGACAGTGATTTCCTGATCGTTGAGATAGCATCCCGGATCTTCTGCCCACACATTGCCTGTGCTTTTTTCTGCCCGAGTGCGCGTATTGCCATTGCAGATATCCAGGTAGGCACAGCCAGCACAGCGCCCCTGTACAGGCCTGGGTCGTTGCCGCAGGCCTGTCAGCAAGGGATCTTGATCGTTGGACCAAATCTCCGAGAAAGGCCGTTGCAACACGTTTCCAAGGCTGTAATGCCACCACATGGTGTCGGGATGAACATTGCCACGGTTATCGATGTTCGCAATTCCTTGGCCGGAGGAATTGCCTCCCCATTGGCACAACATAGTCAGAATTTTGGGAGCTTGCTCGGGGTAATGCCGTCGCACCCAGTGCAGAAAGAAAACACCGTCAGCATCGTTGTTGCCCGAGGTGAACTCTTTGGGTTTGCCGGCTTTTTGATAGGTCATGCAGGTTGTGAAAAGCTGCTCCATAGCCTGCCGGGTGACGGCGTGGTGACTGGCCAGGGCGCGGTTGCCCAAACCCCGACCTGCATAGTTCAAATGAGAGAGATAAAAGCGGTCGATTTGTTCCTGCTCCATCACAGCCAGCAGGCCATTTAGATCAACTGCATTTTCTTGAGTCAGGGTAAAGCGCAGGCCTACTTTCAACTGTTTTTCACGGCATAGTCTCAAACCGTGCAAGGAGGCCGCGTAGGCTCCGTCCTCTCCACGAATTCGGTCATGGCGGGCCTGCAAACCGTCCAGGGAGATGCCTACGTAGTCAAAGCCGCAGTCGGCAATCTGATCAATATTTTGCTCGGTTATCAAGGTGCCGTTGGACGATAGTCCTACGTACATGCCCAGTGTTTTCGCACGTCGGCCCAAGTCGTAAATATCTGGGCGTAGCAAAGGTTCGCCGCCGGACAGGATCAGGGCGCGTACACCGAATTGATGCAGGTCATCCATGACAGTGCAGACTTGTTCGTAGCTCAGCTCGCCAGGGAAGTCCTTGTTGGTAGAGGCAGAGTAGCAGTGGCTGCAATGCAGATTGCAACGACGTATCAGATTCCAGATCACCACAGGGGCCTTGCTGGCGCGTGTCGGTGCAACAGGAGCGTGCAGGGCAGCGACAAAACGGGATATCCGGAACATGCTCAAGGCCTCCGTAGACGCAGGCCGGTCTTTTTAAGAATGGCCGTGGAAAACAAAATATCGTGATCGTGCAGGACGCCAGGAAAGCGCTGCGATATTTGCAGGCTGATGCTCTGTGCCTGGGCACGTACCGTGTCATGGTCCTTGCCATGCAGCATGGCGAACAGGTTGTATGGCCATTGGGGTAGACGACGCGGACGACGATAGCAGTGGCTGACTCCGGCTTGCGAGCCTAGCCATGTACCGACTAGGTCCAGCTTGTCGTCCGTGATATTCCAGACGCACATGCCATTGGCTACGTAGCCCAGAGCATAGTGATTGGGGATGGCTGCAATGCGCCGTATCAAGCCTTGGTCCAGCATGGTTTGAAACTGCTTCATGACATAAGCTTCGGATACACCCAACTCTTGCGCCAGTTTTAGGTAGGGCTGTGGCTCTATCGCCAAACCCCGCTGCGAGGCATGGATCAGTGCGGTATAGGCGGGATTCAAATGCACCATATCAAAGCTCCAGTTTCAGGCTTAGGGCGTATTCCTGCTCTTTGGGAAAGGCAAAGACGGGTAGGCCGGTTTCAGCTTCAATTGTCTGCAGGCAGGATTCGATGTCTTGCGGTGTCGCCGTAGCCAGTACAAACCACATATTCAAGGCATGGGCGCGCCGGTAGTTGTGAGCGACTTCAGGATGGCGGTTGACGGCTATGACGGTACTGTCCCAGCGTTTTTCGGGTACGGCCATAGCGACCAGGCAGTAAGTACCGCCTAAAGCCTCGATCTGGAAGAGGGGCCCAAAGCGGGTCAATATCCCGGATTGCCGCAAGTGCTGGACACGTGCAATCAAGGCAGACTCGCTCAAGGAAAAATCAGGTGCCAACTGTGCAAAGGGGCGGGAGCAGATGGGGAAACCATCTTGCAGGCGATTCAGAATGTGGCGATCGGTCTTGTCCAGTTCAACCGGCGCATGCAATGGTGGGGTGTGATGATCAGTCATGATGAGCCGGGCTAAGCAGTGCGCCTCGTTGTTTGAAGCAGCGAGTGGAGAACAACACTTCCTGCGGGAGCTGACCCAAGTCAAAACGATTATTCAACTCCGCATGGTTTGTCAGTACGTCCTGACGGTTTTTGCCGTGAATCATGCAAAACAGATTGTGATTCCAATGTGGCGGGCAGGGCTGCCGCTGATAGCACAGCGTGATGCCGTCTTGCCTGGCCAGCTCCTCGCCTAGGGCATCAATGCGAGGCTTGTCTACCGTCCAGACACACATGGCATTGGCTTGGTAGCCCAGTTTTCGATGGCGCAGGACCACGCCAAATCGCCGGAATATGCCTTGTTCCAGAAAGCCGCGTAGCTGTTGCAGCACTTGTTTCTCGCTGATCTGTACTTGCTCTGCCCAAGGCTTGAAGGGGTCGGCTTGAATCTTCAAACCTTGCAAAGAACACTCCAGCAGTTTGCGTTCAGTACTGCCTAATGCGGGCAGCCCCTTGCTTGGCGACAAGGGGCTGGTGCTCTTGGTATGTGGAACAAGGCTAAACCCCAGGTCAATGTGATAGGCCCGGATCATGGGCAAGGACAAGGGCAACAAGCCGGTATGTTCAGCGATGTGCTCCAAGGCCGCCTGCCGTTCTTGTTCATTCGCACAGGTCAGCACAAACCAGAGATTGATGGCGTGTTCGCGCTCGTAGTTGTGGTTCACGGCGGGCAGGGCACTGATCCAGTCTGCAACCGTGTTCAGATCCTTGGCGGGCACATGCATGCCCACCAAAGTGCTGCTCATACAGGCAGGGTTCAGTACTGGCCCGATACGGCTGATGATGCCTCGGTCTTGCCAGCGTTGCAGGTAGTCCATCACGGCTTGTTCGCTAAGCCCCAAGAGCAGTCCCAGCGTGCGGAACGGTCGGGGTTCCAAGGGGAAGCCATGTTGCCAGGCGTTCAATAGTTGAAAGGCAGAAGGGGAAAGATCAGAAACCAATGCGACCACTCCGATGCGTAAAAAACACTCCACTCGGGTGCTGAATATCCAGGCTGTCCAGACGCTTGAAATTGTGGGTGTCGTACACACTGACTTTGTTGTCGTCTCGCGCTGAAATCCAGACAGCCTCACCCCTAGGGGTGAATTCCATGTGGAGAACGGCTTTGCCTACGTCCAAGGTTTGAACCACTTCCAGGGTGGCGACATCAATCACCTGTACCTTGTCGTTGTCTGGAAAAGCGAAGTTCACCCAGACCTGACGGCCATCGGGCTGAGCCATCACAAAAACGGGTTGTCCATGAACCGGAATGCGAGTTTTCTCTTGCCAGTTCACGGTGCTGGCGACCAGAACCTCATGGCGTCCAATGGCCGGTAAAAATAAGTCCTGACCAGCCAAGGACCAACCCCGTAGATGCGGCATTTTGTAGACGGGCAGGGCGGACTCTCCCCGACCATAGCCTTGCAAGATTTTTTGGACTCCATTTTCAGGATTCCACAAATCCAGCATGGCCAGGGCATCCTCGCCAAACAGTCCGGCAATGTAGTACCTCCCATCCGGGGTGACCATGGCATCGTAAGGCTGACGACCCGCTGCAAAACGCCGTGTTGTGGGGCGTAAGGGGTCGGATAAATCGGTCAGCCAGATTTCACCTGCCTCGAACAAGGAGTAGGCAAATTGCTGATTGGGTAAGTCCGCCAGACCAACCACTTTGGCACGTTTGTTGGGGGCGTAGTAAGACGGGACTTCACTGATCAGGGCCAGGGTGTCCGCATCAAAAACCTTGATACCACCCGGTTCGTAGTTTTGCACCACAATCAGCTTGCCATCCTGGGAGATGGCGCCACCTATGGCATTGCCGGACTGAATGATGCGATGAACTAGAACTTGTTGAAGCAGGTCCACTTTGCTCAGGCCGCCGTCCCGTCCAAAGACATAGCCATAACGCCCGTCACGTGAGTAGGTGATATGGGCGTGGGACAGATCACCCAAACCTTCAATTCGTGCCAAGCGGCTGCGATGACTGGTTTCAACGACAGCCACACTGCCCGTCGCACGCTCTACAACCAGCCCCAGGTCATTCGTGCCGCGTAATGGGTTGGCACAGCCGCTTAAAGCGACAAGCAGGCTCAGAGTCATCAGTGCTTTCATGGTGCTGCATCCGATTCATGGAGAAGAAAATGAGCCAGCCAGAGGCTTTCCGCTGGCTGCAAGAAGCGGTTCCAGGCAGGCATGGCTGTTCCGGGACGGCCCTGCATGATCGTCAGGGCGATCTGCTGTGCGCTTTGGTCTTGCAAGGCGTTAGCCGTTAAGGCAGGCCCCAGGCCTCCTTTCAGGAGCAAGCCATGACATGAGCCGCATTCTTGATGAAGCAGCGTCCGTAAAGAGGCTTGCCGCTCCGGTGTCAAAGCGGTTTCATCAGCAGCGGCTTGTTGTGGCCAAAGAAGGGAGAGCAGCACGGCTAGCCACATGTTGGCCAGAAACTGCCTGCCACTGAGCTTGAAAGGGAGGTGCAAACCTTTCACATCAAGGCCCAGGAGGGTGCGCAGGCGAGGGCATTTTGCGTGTTTGAGGCGGGTTGCGGGTAATCCGGATGCAACTGCACCACCTGGCCGATAATCAACAAGGCTGGGGGACTGAAGGTTTGCGCAAGCTGTGGAAGTGTTTGCAAAGTACCCAAGCCCCAGCGCTGGCTTTTAAGCGTGGCATCTTGTGCCAAGGCGATAGGCGTATGTGGGCTGCGCCCATGTTGAATCAAGGCCTGGGCAATATGGCTGCAATTGGCCATGGCCATGTAGAACACCAGCGTACAGGTGGGATCAGACAAGGAGGCCCAGTTCAGTTCCAGCCCCTGGTTGTCGCGCAGGTGCCCGGTGATAAAGCGCACACTGCTGGCCAGCCCGCGATGGGTCAAGGGAATGCCTAGAGAAGCCGCACAACCTGTCGCTGCCGTAATCCCGGGCACGACTTCAACCTGGACTCCATGTTGTTGCAGATACAGTTGCTCTTCGCCTCCACGGCCAAAAATAAAGGGGTCACCGCCTTTCAGGCGAACAACGTGCTGATGTGTTCTGCTCAAGGACAAGAGCGTGCCGTTGATGTCGTCCTGCATGCTGGGCTTGCAGGCGGCAACTTTACCGACGTCATGCAAGGTGGCCTCAGGATTGATGCAGCTCATGATGGCGCGGCTGACCAGACGGTCATATACCACCGCATCTGCATGTTGCAGCAGGTATAAAGCGCGTAGTGTGAGAAGTTCAGGGTCGCCAGGCCCCGCCCCAACCAAATAAACCTTGCCGTGCATCGCTGCGCTCCTTGACGGTAGCAAGTACCGAAATACAGTCAAACAATGCAGAAAATTGTAGGAGGGCAGGCCGCTTCGATATGGGCATGGTTGGTGTTCAGGAGAGGGGTGCAGAAATGAAGCTTCTCGCCCTCAGACAAGAAGCTAGGGTGAGGCTAAGTGCGAGGCATAAAAGGAAATTTATGCGAGCGACGGCTTGCAGAGTCGCTGCTGGATGTGCGCAAGCGCTTGAAAAAATGTTCAAAAACGTAGTATCAGCCAGCTAATTTTTTGGGGTTTCAAAGCCCAAATAACATATTTGAGGCAGCCTGTTAAGTTTCTCGATGCAAAATAGGGAAAGTCCTGCAACTTGTATCAACAGTGAGCAATGATGCGGGTTACAGGGGTTTTTTTGCTTGACACGGGTATTAAACGAAGGCTTAATACGCGGTAGCCAACCGGGGCACTTGTGCGCCCGGTAGCCATGGCAGACGGTAGTGCTTGCTTGCCCTGTCGTTTGTCACTATTAAGTCTGACCGCCACAAACTGGTTCCCGCTGGGGGCCCGTAAAATAATTTTCAGGGGTATTTTCTCAATGAATAAAACCGAGCTTATCGAATTCATTTCCACCAAAGCCGATCTGTCCAAAGCTGACGCTGGTCGTGCACTGGATGCGTTTATCGATGCCGTGACCACCACGCTGAAAGAAAAAGATACGGTTACTCTGGTTGGTTTTGGCACCTTCGCTGTGTCGGAACGCGCTGCCCGTTCGGGTCGTAACCCACGTACCGGTGAAACCATCGAGATCGAAGGCGCAAACGTGCCCAAGTTCCGTCCCGGTAAGGCTCTGAAAGACGCTGTGAATTAATTTTTAAATTAATTTACGCAAAAGACTTGCAAAAAAAATTCTTTGGTCCTATAATTCTTTTTCTTCACAAGAAGAACGGCATCACAGAAATGGGTGCTTAGCTCAGCTGGTAGAGCGGCGCCCTTACAAGGCGTAGGTCGGGGGTTCGAACCCCTCAGCACCCACCATTTCTTTTGCTAGTCGAATCAAGCACTTAGGTAAAACTAAGTGCTTTTTTTGTGCCTGTTTGGTTTGTATTTCAGGTCAATTCATACTAACGCTGCTCTACCAGACCCGTGCCCTTTGTCGCCAGATATGCCTACTGAAACCATGTAAGCATTGGTAAGGCATTCACCCGCTAACAAGGACTAGTCGTGTTGCGTGTCAATAATCACCCTTGTGTTGGGTCGCAAGTGGCGAAACCGGCAGGGTGCTCCAACCGCTTAGTTTGTAACGGTGCTATCAATATATGCGGATAGCGTCCATAGTGTGTCCAGGGACATTTTTCCCCTGATTAATTAGGACATACATTGAAAACAGAAATTGGTATTGTGAAGTGGTTCAATAACGAAAAAGGCTTCGGCTTCATCATGCCGGAGAGTGGCGGTAAAGACCTCTTCGCGCACCACAGTGAAATTCAGGGTTCTGGGTTTAAATCTCTGGAGGAGAACCAACGCGTTTCCTTCGTTGCTGGCGTTGGCCAAAAAGGCCCTTGCGCTACCCAGATCCAGATCGTTTGACCCCCCTGCTTGCCTGCATAGGCAAGTGTAGCGTCGGTCGATAAAGCCGAACCCTTTGAAATATTGGGTTCGGCTTTTTCATTTATGTTTCCCCCTCCATGTGGACATATTGTGCTTCTGTCCACTGCTCACATGTGTCGTATGAGGGTGACTCTATTGGGGACTATGGCCCCAAGGGAAGCAAGGCCATGATGGATTACCTGCCCAAAGCCTACGACGAAGATATTCGTATCCGTGTTGAGGATCAAGGTCCGGTTGTGGCTGGTCGTGACTTGATGGAGTTTACGGTTGAAGACAAGGCGGTCCTTGTCTATGACGAGGCGGGCAAGGAACTGATGCAGGTGCCACGCCGATGATCTTGATTCGAGCGTTCTGCGTGAGAAGCTGAAATACGGGGAGTGGCGACAAAGGCTTATTCCTGCAACTTGTCATGCCTCTCCCGTTTGAACTGCTGCCAGGCAAAGGCAAAGGCAAAGCACAGGCAAGGCAGCGATACTAGCAACAGCTGCCCGGCCTTGAGCGTAGTGGCTATTCAGGCAACACTACACCTTGTCGATATGCGCTCCTCGGGTCTTCATGAGCAAACTACTTTCTTGCCTGTCCCCTCTTGCCACCTTGATTCTGGCATGGCTGGCCTTTATGTTTCTTTTGTTTTTCCCGCCGCTATGGATCTTGTGGTCGGTGCTGGTCGTGTGCCTGGGCTGGATCAATTACAGAGGGATACGTTACGCATTGGGCAATAGTGACAAGTCCAAGCCCTGGCACCTTTGGTTCAATGTGGGCGAGTGCCTGTTGGCGGTGATTGTCCTGACTTTACTGGTCCGTGACCTTGACGTCCCAGCGACCTGATTTTTCCTCTTGTTGTACGAGAAACGTGTTTATGTATTCGGACCCTTGGCTTGATCGCTGGTTACCCTTGATCGCTCAACGTGAAATTTCTTCGCCGGTACTGGAGATAGGCTGTGGTTTTGGCGACGATACGTTGACCTTGACCCAGGCAGGATTGAAGGTGATGGCTTTTGACCTCTCACCCGAAGGTGTGGCAATCGCACAGCAGCGCGCTCCCGAGGCTTTGATTGAGTGCAGGGATACGCGAGGTCCCTGGCCGCAGGCGGCGAATAATCTTGAGCTGGTCCTGGCCAGCTTGTCCCTGCATTATTTCCCCTGGGATGAAACCCGGGCCATTGTGCGCAGAATCTGGAATAGCTTGCGGCCCGGTGCCTTGTTTTTATGTCGCCTGAACTCCACCGAAGATGTGAATTTCGGTGCCGGGCAGGGCGAGTTGATTGAAGCCAACTTCTATCGCGACCAAGGCAATTGCAAGCGTTTCTGTGATCAGGCCAGCGTAGAGCAGTTATTTGGGGCCGAATGGCGCCGGATTTCTGTCCAGCACATGACATCGCACAAATATATAAAGCAAAAAACGATGTGGGAGCTGGTGTTGGAAAAAGGGCAGTTGTCAGGCTGATTCCCGGACCCTGAGCACTCTGGATCTGGCAGCCGTTTCGGTCCCCTCCATCTCCCCGCTATATCTAACCAAAGAATCGGTATTTAGCCGGGTGTAACACCCTTGCTAGACTCGTTCTCATTGCTTGGAAATGGTTTCTAGGGGGTGGGAAATGAAGCGGATTCAACAGAAGTGGAACGGCGTTCGGGCAGGGGCTTTGCTGGCGTTGGTGCTGGCGGCGGCAACCGCTGTTGCAGCCGAGGTCAGTATTCTGAATGTTTCGTACGACCCAACGCGTGAACTGTATGCTGAATTCAATAAGGCTTTCCAGGCGCATTACAAAGAGCAAACCGGTGACAGTGTAGTCATCCGTAGTTCCCACGGTGGTTCCAGCAAGCAGGCCCGTACCGTGATTGATGGCGTGCCCGCTGATGTGGTGACGCTAGGTATTTCTTCCGATATTGATCAGATCGCTCAGTCCGGTTTGCTGGACAAAGGCTGGCAGGCTCGCCTGCCAGACAACAGTACGCCTTACACCTCCACGATTGTCTTGCTGGTGCGCAAGGGTAATCCCAAGGGGATTCACGACTGGAACGACTTGATTCGCTCTGATGTAAAGGTAGTTACGCCCAATCCTAAAACTTCGGCGGGGGCACGTTGGAACTATCTGGCGGCCTGGTTGTACGCCCTGAAGCAAGGCAATGGGGATGAAGCGCAGGCCCGTGACTTTGTGGCCAAGCTGTATCGCAACGTCAGCGTGCTGGATTCCGGTGCGCGTGGATCGACCACAACCTTTGTGGAACGGGGCATTGGCGATGTATTGATTGCCTGGGAGAACGAGGCGCTCTTGTCCGTCAAGGATCTGGGGCCCGATCGCTTCGATATTGTGGTGCCTTCCAGCAGTATTCTGGCCGAGCCGCCCGTGGCGCTGGTAGATGCCAATGCCGCCAAGCATGGCACGGAAAAAGTGGCTCAGGCCTATCTGGAATATCTGTATAGCCCGGAAGGTCAGGAAATCGCCGCCCGTCATTTTTACCGTCCTCGCCTGGAGTCGGTGGCCGCCAAGTACCGCGATCAGTTCCCGGCGTTGAAACTGTACAAGGTTGACGATGAGCTGGGCGGTTGGACTCAGGTTCAGGCCAAGCACTTTGCGGATGGTGGCGTGTTCGACAGCATCTACTTGAGCAAGTAACCCCACTATCACCGAGGACCGTTCGATGTCACAGGCTCGTCTTTGGGGATTTCTGCCCGCTGCTCGCAAGCAGCGGGCTCTGCCAGGCTTTGGCTTGACCATGGGTTTGTCCATCAGCTATTTGAGCCTGATTGTTCTGATCCCCTTGTCTGCTGTTTTGCTCAAGACCACCTCTATGGGTTGGTCGGCCTTTTGGGAAACCATCAGTGCTGCGCGCGTCTTGGCTTCCTTGAAACTGACCTTTGGGATGGCCGCTTTGGCGGCGTTGATCAATGGTGTATTTGGCTTGATTCTGGCCTGGGTCCTGGTGCGTTACCGCTTTCCGGGTCGTCGAATTGTGGATGCCTTGATTGATCTGCCCTTTGCCTTGCCAACGTCGGTAGCCGGGATTTCCTTGGCAGCGATTTATGCGCCTACGGGCTGGATCGGTTCCTGGGCTGAACCTTATGTTGGGCAGATTGCCTTTACCCCTTGGGGTGTGCTGATCGCCCTGATTTTTATTGGACTGCCCTTTGTTGTGCGTACCGTGCAGCCGGTTCTGGAAGAGCTGGAACAGGAGCAGGAGGAGGTCAGTGCTTGCCTGGGGGCCGATCGCTTCCAGACGGTCACCAAGGTGATTCTGCCCGCTATCTTGCCCGCCTGCTTGACGGGCGTAGCGCTGGCTTTTGCCCGTGCGGTGGGTGAGTACGGTTCCGTGATTTTCATTGCCGGTAATGTCCCTATGGTTTCGGAAATTACACCCTTGCTGATCGTGATCAAGCTGGAGCAGTTTGACTATGCCGGAGCCTCGGCGCTGGCCGTTTTGATGATGGTGCTGTCCTTCATTATCTTGCTGGCGATCAATCGCTTGCAGTGGTACTTGCAGTCACGTCATTCGGGCCAGGCTAGTGGCAAGGCAGCCAAGGTGGCCGCGCCTTTGACTTTGGAGGGCGCACGATGAGCAGCCTGACGATGGATTCATCTGTGCAGGCGGTGCCGGTACATACGGCGCGCTTGCGGGCGGCGCAGGATGAAGGTCCGGCCGTCAAAGCCCTATTGATTGGTATTGCCTTGCTGTTCTTTGTGCTGTTCTTGCTCCTGCCTTTGATCCTGGTCTTCATGACGGCTTTTAGCCGGGGCATCATGCCGTATCTGTCCGCCTTGAGCGAGAGCGATACCTTGCATGCCGCCAGCCTGACAGTTCTGGTTGCCGTGATTGCCGTGCCTTTGAATATCGCGTTTGGTCTGGCCGCCTCCTGGGCGATTGCGCGTTTTGAGTTTCGTGGAAAAAGCATTCTGACGACGCTGATCGACCTGCCGTTCTCGGTATCGCCTGTCATTGCCGGTTTGATGTTTTTACTGATTTTTGGTCGCCAAGGCCCATTTTGGGATTGGCTGGACGCTAATAACATTCGTATCGTATTTGCCTTGCCCGGTTTGGTTTTGGCGACTTTGTTTGTCACTTTCCCCTTTGTGGCGCGTGAACTGATTCCGCTGATGCAAATGCAGGGCAGCGAAGAAGAGCAGGCTGCGCGGGTGCTGGGGGCCAATGGCAGGCAGATGTTCTGGCGGGTGACTCTGCCCAAGATCAAGTGGGGCCTGCTGTATGGCGTGATTCTGTGCAATGCCCGTGCCATGGGCGAGTTTGGGGCGGTGTCGGTGCTGTCGGGCCATATACGGGGCCAGACCAACACGCTGCCCTTGCATGTAGAGATTGAGTACAACGACTATCACACGGTGGGCGCTTTTGCGGCGGCTTCGGTGCTGGCGGTCTTGGCTTTACTGACGTTGGCGCTTAAATTGTGGGCCGAGCGCAAAATGGTTCAAGACGGTCATCGTGGATGATCGCATTCGGAGTTCATTATGAGTATCGAAGTTCGTCATCTATCTAAACAGTTTGGTGCGTTTACGGCACTGGGTGATGTGACATTGGATTTCCCAGCGGGCGAGCTGGTGGCTTTGCTGGGGCCGTCGGGCTGCGGCAAGACGACCTTGCTGCGTATCGTGGCTGGCCTGGAACATGCGGATGCGGGTCAGGTGCTGATCAACGGCAAGGATGTGGCTGCTGTGGGCACGCGTGATCGCCAGGTGGGTTTTGTGTTCCAGCACTATGCCCTGTTCCGCCACATGACGGTATTTGAAAACGTCGCCTTTGGTCTGCGCATTAAGCCACGCAAGCAGCGCTTGCCCGAAGCCCAGATTCGTCAGCGTGTGCACGAGCTGTTGGAGCTGGTGCAGCTGGATTGGCTGGCCGATCGCTACCCAGCGGCCTTGTCGGGTGGCCAGCGGCAGCGTATTGCTCTGGCACGTGCCTTGGCGGTGGAACCGGGTGTCTTGTTGCTGGACGAGCCGTTTGGTGCCTTGGATGCCAAGGTGCGCAAGGAACTGCGTTCCTGGCTGCGTCGTCTGCATGATGACCTCCATATCAGTACCTTGTTTGTGACGCACGACCAGGAAGAGGCCATTGAAGTGGCTGATCGTATTGTGGTGCTCAATAAAGGCCGGGTTGAGCAGGAAGGCGCCCCGCAGGATGTCTATAACCACCCTGCCAGTCCTTTTGTGTATGAGTTCCTGGGGGCGGCGAATCGCTTGCCGGGTCAGTTCCAGCACGGACGCTTTGTGGCTGATCCTCAGTTGGGACAATTCGAGTCCAATCAGGCCTTGAATGCTCAGGATGCGGGTCAGGGGGAAGCAGTAGGCTATGTGCGCCCGCATGACCTCGATTTACAGCGTCAATTGGATGGCCAGGGCATCGTCGTGGCCGTGCAGCGCATTATTCCCTTGGGGGCGACAGTACGGGTTGAACTGGCCTTGAACGAGGGCGAGCGTGCTTGGGAAGCCGAGTTCGATCATCAGCGTTGGTCGCAGCTGGGCTTGCGGCCTGGTGAGCGGGCTTTAGCCTTGCCACGCAAGTTCAGCGCTTTCCCTATCGAATCTCAAACCGAAGCGCGATTGTCCTGATTTCTTGCAAATTATTCGCAACAGGCTGACCCTAGGTCAGCCTGTCTGCGTTAGTATCTGGAGGTTTTTTGCAGGGCGGGTTGGAGCAGGAAATATTACAGGAATTTAGTATTGAGAATCATTCCTGTTTCTGTTAAGATTCGATACTTCACTGGGCATCCTGTCCGGTCCCGTCATGGTCCATGCGGGTTGCAGAATGTGTAGAACGGATTATGACCGGAATTGCTTCTCAAAAGAATAATCGCTCGATGCTGGCCTTGAAGGCAACTGGCTTGGCATTGGCACTGGGATTGCACGTGGGTGTCGTGGCTACCATCTTGTGGACGGAAACCCCCAAGATTGTGGGTGAACCTGCCCCCATGGATGTTGTTGGGGTGACTTTGGTGGAAGTGTCGGAGTCCCCGGTTCAGCAAGAGCAGGTCAGTGCCCCTCCTGAGGAAGTGGTGGCCGAGCCGGAACCTGAGCCCGAACCCGAGGTGGAACCGGACCCCGAGCCTGAGCCAGAACCGGTTGTTGAGCCGGAACCCGAGCCAGAGCCTATCGTGGAAAAACCTCCGATTCCCGAGCCGCCCAAGCCCAAACCAAAACCCAAGCCGAAACCCAAGCCCAAGCCACAGCCCAAGCCCGAGGTCCCACCGGCAGAAACACCGCAGCCTGCTCAACCAGCCGCTCCTGCCGCTCAAGCAGGTCCAGCTACGGACAATACGTCCTCCCAAACTGCCGCCCGTTCTACGGATGGTGATCGGCCCAAGCTGATTGGTCGTGTAGATTATTTGGGACGTCGTCCTGTGCCGGTGTACCCCCGGGCTTCCGAGCGCCGTCGTGAGCAGGGCCGCGTGGTGGTTCGTGTAGTGATTTCAACCCAAGGAACCGTGCTGGAAGCTAAAGTGCAAAGCTCCTCAGGCTATGAACGTCTGGATGAGTCGGCACTGAAAGCAGTACGCACAGCGCGTTTCAAACCGTATACGGAAAATGGTGTGGCCTATCGTGCCATGGCCGATATTCCTTTCGACTTTGTTTACTAGGATATATCAATGATGCAGGAACTATTTCAAAGCGTATGGGTAAGCCTGGCACAAGTTGCAGGGCCTGTTGCAGATCAGGCTGCCGCCAGTGTTGCTGCCGCTGAGGAAGCGACCGGGGTGCTGCACTTTATCCAGCAAAGTGATGTGGTCGGCAAGACCTTGTTCGTCATTCTGGCCTTGATGTCGGTTGCCAGCTGGTACCTGATTATCGTCAAGGGCGTGCTGTCCTTCCGCCTGAAGCGTCGCTCACAAGGTTTCATGCGTGAATTCTGGTCCGCCAGTTCTCTGGAGCAGGTTGAAAACGAAATCGCCACCCACGGTGCCCGCGATCCCTTCAGTCACTTGGCCAGCCACGCTATTCACGCTCAAAAACACCATGTGAAATACGGCGCCATGCGTCTGGAAGAGAAAGGCTCTACCGATGCCTTTGTCTCGCGCATCATGCGTAAAGTCATGGATGAAGAAACCGCCAAGCTGGAAAACGGCCTGACGCTGCTGGCTTCGGTGGGTTCTACCGCTCCGTTTGTGGGTCTGTTCGGTACGGTTTGGGGTGTGTACCACGCACTGATCAATATCGGTCTGTCCGATGGTGTAACCCTGAACAAGATCGCCGGTCCTGTGGGTGAAGCCCTGGTGATGACCGGTCTGGGTCTGGCCGTGGCTATTCCTGCCGTATTGGCATACAACGCTTTTGTGCGTACCAACCGCGTTTACCTGTCCCAGCTGGACGCGTTTGCTCACGATCTGTTTACTTTCCTGACCACAGGCCAGCCTGTGCAAGATAACCAACCTGTTCTGCGTCGTGTCCCTAGCTCGGGCGGTGGTGCAGCATCGAGCTCGGCAGCGGCTGCCAAGCGGGAGCACTAATCATGGCTTTTGGCAGCTTTGATAATCGCAATTCGGGCTCCGCGCTGTCCGAAATCAATATGGTGCCGCTGATCGACGTCATGCTGGTGTTGCTGGTGATCTTTCTGATCACTGCTCCGCTGCTGTCGCACTCCATCAAGATTCAGCTGCCCCAGGCGACGTCTGAACCAGTCCAGCAAGATCCCAAGACGATTGATCTGGCGATTGACGCAGAAGGGCAGATCTTCGTGAACGAGCAGCCGGTGGCGCTGGAAGACCTGACCGCCACGCTGGCCCCTTACTCCAAGGATCAGCCTCAGCCTGAATTGCGTATCCGTGCCGATACCGATACTCGCTACGAAACACTGGCCCAGGTCATGAGCCGCTCCAAAGCTTCCGGCCTGACCCGTCTGGGTTTCATTACGCGTCCAGGTCCAACGACCAAGGCCGCGGGTGATGAGGGCGAAGCCAAGGAAGGCGCCGTCGTCGACCAGAAGGCCGTTGAGCCTAAACCCGCTCTGTAATTCCAGGTTCTTCTTCGTGTTGTTTTTTCTGGCCCCTCGCTTTGCATCTGCAACGCGAGGGGCCAGTTTCGTAATAAAATCCCCCGAATGCGTGTACTAGTTATCGAAGACGACGCCATACTGGGCGCCGCACTGCAGGAATTTCTCAACGATCAGGGCTACGCTGTTGACTGGCTCCAGGAAGGCGAAAGTGCCTTGAAGGAGTTGGCCGCCCAGGTCTACGATCTTCTGCTCCTGGACTTGAACTTGCCCGGCATCAGTGGCCTGGACGTGCTGCGCCAATTGCGTCAGCAGGGCAACGCTATTCCCGTCCTGATTCTGACTGCGCGTGATGGCGTGGATGATCGTGTCGGCGGCCTGGATGCCGGTGCTGACGACTACCTGATCAAACCTTTTGACCTGTCCGAGCTGGCCGCCCGCGTGCGTGTTTTTGGCCGCCGCCGCAGTGGTCAGGTACAGCCCATTATTGATGTGGGTCCCTTGAGCTTTGATACCATTGGCCGCGAGCTGCGCTGTGCCGGTCAACGTGTGACCTTGTCGGTGCGCGAGCTGTCCGTACTGGAAATGCTGATGATGCGCGCGGGCCGTGTTGTCACCAAGCAGCAAATTATCAACTCCTTGTCTGCCTGGGATGCCGATTTCAGCGACAATGCAGTCGAAGTCTACGTGTATCGTTTGCGCAAGCGCCTGGAAGGCACCGGGGCTGTCATACAGACTGTGCGCGGCTTTGGCTATTTGCTCGATGTGGAGAGCGTGGCCGGAGCATAACGGCAGCCCGTGCCCGCTGCCTGAAACCTTAGGTCAACCATGCCCGATCAGCATCTTTCTCCAGCGGTAAAAACCTCCTTGTTGCGAGGCTGGCTGGAGCGCTTTCTTGCTCCCGGTTCTTTGGCCCGCAAACTGATGGGCCGTTTGTTTCCCCCGATCTCCATTCTGGTGGTGCTCGATTTGAGCGTTACCTGGATACTGACGCGTCGCATGAGCCTGGAAGACTGGCTGCTGCGCGACATTTTCTGGACCATGGCACTGAGCCAGGTGCTGTTGGTCAGTCTGATTGCCTGGGTATTGCTGTCGGGGATTCGCTCGCAGTTGGCGTCCATTGATGATTTATCGCAGCAAATCCGTAACCGTGCTGATGATGACTTCGAGCGTCTGGATGCCAGTGCCTTGCCCGCCGAGATTGTGCCGCTGGTGGAGCACTTCAACGAGTTGCTGGAACGTCAGCGTGATACCCTGCAGGCGCAAAAGCGCTTTATTGGTCACGCAGCGCATCAGTTGCGCACACCCCTGACGGGTTTGCAGCTGGAGTCCGAGCTGATGCTGGCAAGGCCTTTGCCAGAAGATATCCGCCAACGGGCCGAGCGCATCAAAAGTGTTTCGGACCGCATGATTCGTCTGGGCCAACAGTTGTTGGTGCTGGCACGTACCGATGCGGACACTAATATTAAAGACAGCTTTGTGCGCCTGGACTTGTGTGAATGGGCGCGCGAGGAGGGCGGTGACTGGTTCTTGCAGGCTCGTCAGCATGGTGTGGAAATCCATTTGCTGGCACCTGAAAAGCCGGTCTGGATTGATGCTGCCCCCGTGCTCTTGCGGGAGTTATTGTCCAATCTGATGGATAACGCCTTGCGTTACGGACAAGGGACAGACCGCATTGTCTTGCGGGTGGCCAGTAATCCACCCTCCTTGTCGGTGGAAGATCACGGGCCGGGTATTGAGTCCAGCGAGCAGCAGCGCGTATTTGAAGCCTTTTACCGCTCCCCCGGTACCCAAGCAGGAGGTTCTGGCTTGGGCTTGGCCATTGTGCAGGAGATTGCCCGTGCGCATGGCGCCTGGTGGAGCCTGATGAGCCGTCCTGATTTTCCAGGCACTCGCATCACCATTGTTTTTCCCGGTCCGCGTATTGGTGCGCGTCTGACCCGGCACGATACTTTGATTGGAAACTAAGCCTTGAACACAGCAACAGAAAACCCCAAAAAAGCGGCTCAGGCCGCCTTGTTAATGGGCGCTTTAGGCGTGGTGTATGGCGATATAGGAACCAGCCCGCTCTACACCATGAAAGTGGCCTTGAGTGCTTACGGACAGCCTGGTGCCGAACAGGTCTATGGAGTGCTGTCCTTGCTGTTCTGGCTGCTGACCCTGGTGGTCTCCATCAAGTACGTCACGGTGGTGTTGCGTCTGGACAATAAAGGTGAGGGCGGCACGCTGGCCCTGATGGAATTGGCGGCACGCGGCATTCAGGGGCCACGTCGGCAGATTATTGTGGTGCTGGGGCTGATTGGTGCTGCCTTGTTTTATGGGGACAGCATCATTACCCCGGCCATCTCCGTGATGTCGGCGCTGGAAGGCATAGGGATGGTGTCTCACGTGCTGGACCCTTGGGTCGTACCTTTGGCTCTGGGCGTCTTGCTGGCCTTGTTTCTGATCCAGTCCCATGGCACGGGCACCATGGGTAAGTTGTTCGGCCCCATTATGTTGACCTGGTTTCTGGTGCTGGGTGGCTTGGGTCTATGGCGTGTTATTGAGCATCCCCAAGTTTTGATGGCCCTGGACCCACGGTGGGCCGTGGCTTTTATTGCTGAGGCTCCCTGGCAAACCTTTTTGCTTTTGGGGGCCTTGGTCCTGGCCTTGACGGGGGCCGAGGCCTTGTACGCCGATATGGGCCATTTTGGCCGTCCTTTAATTCGTAAAGCCTGGTTCATGATTGTCATGCCCTGCCTGGTCCTGTGTTATTTCGGCCAAGGCGCATTGTTGATTTCCGACCCAACCGCCATTCGTAATCCGTTCTTCTTCCTGGCTCCCAACTGGGCCTTGGTGCCCATGGTGATGTTGGCAACGGTTGCAACGGTGATCGCCTCCCAGTCCGTGATATCCGGTGCGTTTTCTGTAACTCGTCAGGCGGTGCAGCTTGGTTTTTGGCCGCGCATGGTGATTCAACATACTTCAGCCAAAGAAGAAGGGCAGATCTACTTGCCGCGTGTGAATTTGCTGCTATGCGTGGCGGTGATGATTCTGGTCCTGAGCTTTGGCTCCTCGGATCGCCTGGCCCATGCTTATGGCTTTGCAGTCACGGGTACCATGCTGATGACCAGTTTGCTGGCTCTGGTACTGCTGCCGCGCCGCGCTAGCGGAATCAAGCGCTGGGCCTGGCTGGGGCTCCTGGGTGTTTTCCTGATTCTGGACATATTGCTGTTCTCGGCCAATGCGCTCAAGATTCTGGAAGGCGGTTGGCTGCCTTTGCTGGTGGGTGCTGTGCTGCTGGGCTTGATGCTGACCTGGCGTCAGGGACGAGCCGCCTTGCACGAACGTCTGCTTGAAAACAAGCAGCCGATAAAAGAGTTCTTGCTGAGCCTGGAGGAGTACGCTCCGACCCGTGTACCAGGGACGGCGGTGTTCATGAGCACCATTCCCGACTCGGTTCCTCCGGCCTTATTGCATAACCTGAAACACAATAAAGTCCTGCATGAACAGGTCCTGTTTTTGACCGTAACCAGTGCCGGTGTGCCTTACGTTCCTTTTGGGGAGCGCTATAGCCTGCAACGTCTAAGCCGAGGCAGCTGGCAGGCGGTGGCTTCCTGGGGCTTCAAGCAAGAGCCCAATGTGCCGCAGTTGCTGGAGCAGATTGCTCTGGAGCACCCGGAGCTGAATCTGGAGCCTATGCAGACGTCCTACTTCCTGTCGCGCCAGACGGTGATGATCCAATCCCGTCAGCCCTGGTACTTGGGCTGGCGTCGTCGCTTGTTTGCTTTCATGGCGCGCAATGCCAGCCGTAGCACGCGCTTTTTCAAAATCCCGCCTAATCGCGTGGTGGAGATGGGGATACAGGTGGAGCTGTAGGTGGAGACATTTGCAGCTGCAGCTAGCTATTGCAGCCAGTAGAAACAAAGAATGGGCCTTTTCAAGGCCCATTCTTTTTATCTGGCTAGCTATTATGAATAGCCGTGTTTTCTGCGTTTACTGAGCAGGCACCACAGTCGTGGTTTCGCGAAGGATACCGCCGCCTTCCACGCTACCGCGTACCGTTGTGTCCTGGCCGGTCATGGATTTCAGGCAGTCTTGCTGGCGATCAGCGGGTAAGCGATGGCAGCGCGCTTGCCGGTTGGCATCCAGATTGTGATCGCGCTTGTCCAGCTTGTGCTGACGTTCGGCTTGCAGCGCGGCACCGGCTTCGCGACGGCAAGTGGTGCGCTGGTCGCCTTTGAATTGCTCACAGCGCTGGATGTCGTGTCGGTAGTCTTGGGATGGGGTTTGAGCCCAGGCAGCAGAGGACAGCAAACCCAGGCTGAGCAAGCCAGCACTCAGAACTCGGGATGGGCGTGTAAGTAGACTCATCGATCTCACTCCTTTACTTGCTAAGGGAATCACCGGCTTGGCGAGCACTGTTACGAGCAGGTATGAGTAGCAGGCCGCAAAGCCCCAAAAGCGACTGCGTATGGGGCAATTCCCGATACGCAGTAAACGCTTACTAGTATAAGTGGAGCAGTTGCAAGTGAGGGTAATAAAACTTGTCTAAACCCTCTCTGCTTGATTTAGGTCTTGTCGCTAGCTGGTGGTTGAGCCAAATCTTTGGGCAGAGGCGCTTTATGTGGCATGTCCAGATAGCCTGGCTCGTCCGGGCCATATTCGGCCAGACGTTGGCGATGTTCGCGTTTGATGGCAGCGCGCATCAGAAAGATGGCGGTGACCGGCGAGGTAATGATCAAGAGCACACTCAGGATGAGCGGATGCAGGATAGGGCGGCTCATCAGGTGGCTGGCGCTGATGGCGACGGCCAGCACCATGAAGAACGTACCCAGCGTGTTCCCCATGGTGGGAGCATGGATGCGTGAATAAAAGTGTTTGAAGCGCAGCAAGCCAGCCGAACCCACCAGGGCCACGATGCCGCTAAGAACTAGCAAAAGGGCAACCGGGACAGCCAGCCACCAAGGTAGTAAAGGCGTATTCATGGCTCGATCACCTCGGCACGCAGCAGGAATTTCGCCATGGCTGCCGAGCCTACAAAACCGAACAGGGCAATCAGCAAGGCGATATCAAAGTACAAGGTAGAGTCAAAACGGATGCCCAGGGCCAGCAAGGCCAGCATACCGTTGATGTACATGGTGTCCAGCGCCAGCACGCGGTCGGCGGCAGAGGGGCCTTTAAGCAGGCGGATGACGGCGCAGCCCATGCCCAGGACAAAGCAGCCCAGGGCAAACTGACAGGCCCAGTAAACAATGTCTATCATTGGAAAATCTCCAGTAGCGGTCCTTGGTAGCGCTTCTGAATAGTGTCTAACCAGACCTGTTCGTCTTGCAGATCCAGAATGTGCAAAGTCAGGACACGGGTCTCGTAATCGAAGCCGGACCAGACGGTCCCTGGGGTGTAGGTAATGATGCACGCCAAGGCTGCCAGACCATGTGGGTCAGTCAGTTGCAACGGGATGGCCAGAAAGCCGGGGCGGGGCGCGTTGCCGCCTTTCAGAACCAAGTGGCCAACGGCAATATTGGACAGCACAATGTCCCAGGCCACTTGGCAAATCAGTTTCAAGGCCAGAAAAGGGTGGCGGATGCTGGCCTTAACCGGACGAAATGGAATGGCCGCCAAGCTCAGGGCGATAGCCAGGAACAGGCCCAGCACCACGTAACCGGCCGAGAGCGAGTCGTTCAGCAGCAGCCACAGGCCAAGCAGTAGCAAGGGCAGGAAAAGATGTTTGGTATAGCGTCGCATCAGAATCACTCCGCTTGAACAGAACGTAGCGGGTTCTGCCGCAGGACGGACCCTATATAAATACGGGGTTCGTCCAGTTGCTGGGCTGTTTGTTCCAGGTAGGTGGTGATCGGGCCGGCATACCAGCTCAAGATCCCGCAAGCCACAATAATGCTGGCAATGGGGGCAGCTTCGATCAGCTTCAGGCGGGGAATCGTCAGGGAGCTATTGCTCCAGAACAGACGAATGCCCACACGTACCATGGCGATCAAACCGGCTACGCCGGAAATCAGCACGGCAGCGGTCAGAATCCAGGCGTTTAGAGGTTCTGGCGATTGGCCCGAGGCTTTCAGCGCGGCTGTCAGCAAGGACAGCTTGGCTACAAAACCGGACAGCGGTGGCAGGCCCACAATCAGCAAGGCGCAGGCAATAAAGGACATGCCCAGGAACACCATCACGCCAGGAATAGCCACACCTACCACGTCATCGCTATTGTCTTCGGACTCCGGGTCGTCCAGATCAAAGACTTCCTGACTGACGGCCAGCAGGTCGGCACCAAAAGGTTTGGTACGGCTAACCAGTTCCAGCAGCAGGAAGAAAGCACCCAAGGCCAGAACGCTGCTGAGCATGTAGTACAGGGCAGGGCCGGTCAGGATGACGCCGGGCATGCCCAAGGCGGCCAGCAAGGTGCCGGAGGACACGATGATGCAATAACTGGCCAGTCGTTCGGGTTGCTGTGCGGCCATGACACCGATAGCGCCGAAGGCGAGCGTGGCGATCCCGGCGGGGAACATCCAGGCCACGCCAAAGGCGGCAGGTGCTCCCGTAGGCAGTAGCAAGGAGCCGATACGTAGCAGTGCGTAAATACCCACTTTGGTCATGATCGCAAACATGGCAGCGACCGGTGCACTGGCATTGCCATAGGCATTGGGTAGCCACAAGTTCAAGGGCCAGGCGGCGGCCTTGATCAGAAAGGCAATCCCCAGAATGGCCATGGCCGATTCAAATACCAGACGATCCGAATCCGGCATGGAGCCCGCACGCAGAGCCAGATCAGCCATGTTCAGGGTGCCGGTGACACCGTAAACCAGGGCAATGGCGATCAGCAGCAAGAAGGAGGAGATCAGGTTGACGGCAATGTAGTGCAGACCGGCACTGACGCGGGCCGCGCCCGAACCGTGCAGCATCAGACCATAGGATGCGGCCAGCAGAACCTCGAAGAACACAAACAGGTTGAACAGGTCACCTGTCAGGAAGGCGCCGTTCAGGCCCATCAAGAGCAGCTGGAACAAGGAGTGGAAATGCACCCCCACGCGATCCCAGCGTGCTAGCGAATAGAACCAGCAGCAAAAGGCCAGCACATTGGTCAGCACCAGCAAGAAGGCGGCCAGCCGGTCCACGACCAGCACAATCCCGAAGGGAGCGGGCCAGTCACCGAGCAGGTAGACACCGACGGACTGGGGCCAGATCGGGTCCAGCGTGCCATCGGCCAACAAGAGCAGATAGACCGCGCAGAACAACTGGGCCAATAAGGAGCTGAAAGCGATCAGCAGCTTGTAGTGACGGCGCTTGTCGCGCAGCATCACCATCAGGGCCGCGGCCATCATGGGGATGGCAACGGGCAATACGGGCAAGTGTTGGTTGAGTAGACTCACAGATCGTCTTCCTCGCGGCCATCAACGTGGTCAGTACCGCTCAGGCCACGATTGGCCAGAATGACGACCAGAAACAGGGCGGTGGTAGCAAAGCCAATCACAATAGCGGTCAAGACCAGCGCTTGGGGGAGGGGGTCGGCATAGTCGGCCCCCAGCTTGCCGGCGTTAATAACGGGAGCGGCGCTGATTTTGAGCCTGCCCATGCTGAAAATGAACAGGTTCACGGCATAGGACACTAAAGCCAGCCCCATGATGACCTGAAAGGTACGCGGGCGCAGCAGGAGCCAGACGCCCGAGCCCGCCAGCACACCAATCGCAATTGAAAGCACGATTTCCATTATTTATTCTCCATCCCGGATGCAGCGTTCGAGGCGGATTGCAGCGACGGCAGTTTGCGATAAAAACGTAGGGACTGGTGGGCCAGCGCGACCAGAATCAGGATGGTGGAACCAATCACCAGCATGAATACGCCAATGTCAAAGATCAGCGCGCTGGAGGTATGGACGTCGCCCACCAGGGGCAGATGCAGATCCCAGCTTTGGGCAGACAGGAAGGGCTTGTTGAAGGCCCAAACCAGCATGGCAGCCACACCGGCTGTCAGCAGACCCAAGCCAATCCAGGTTTGAGGCTGAATCAGTGGGCGGGACTCCATCCAGACCACGCCGCTAACCATGTATTGCAGGATAATGCCGGTTGCCATGATCAGGCCGCCCACAAAACCTCCACCGGGCAGGTTGTGCCCACGCAGCAGGAAGTACAGGGCGATCAGCGTGGAGATAGGCAGCAGCAGGCGCAGCAAGACAGCTGGAATCTGCATGATGCCTTCTGGTAACGGTGTCTTGGGGTCCGGTTCCACAAAGACGGCTTCGCGGCTGTCCTTGACGTTCTGGCGACGGGCCAGAGGCTGGGCGATGGCTTCGATGGGTGGACGGAAGCGTCGCAGCAGCGCAAAGACCGTCAGGGCCACAATGCCCAGCACCACGATTTCACCAAAGGTATCAAAGCCGCGGAAGTCCACCAGAATCACGTTCACCACGTTCGCGCCACCGCCCAGGGGCAGGGCCTTCTCGATAAAGAAGGGCGAGATGCCGCTGGGGTGAGGGCGTGTCATCATGGCGTAGGCCAGGGCGGCAATACCGCAACCGGCCAGAATGGCAATAATCAAGTCGCGGCTACGGCGGAACAGGGCACGACCACTATTGTCCTGGCCGCCAGGCATATCACTGACGCGTTGCGGCAGCCAGCGCAGGCCCAGCAAAATCAGCACAACGGTGACCACTTCCACCGCCAACTGGGTCAGTGCCAGGTCAGGGGCGGAAAGCCAGGCAAAGGTCAGGCTGGTAACTAGTCCAGCGCCACCAGATAGCAGCAGGGAGGCCGGGCGGTGGAACTTGGCTTGACGAGCCGCACCAATCGCGCAGGCAATTCCGACGGCCCACATCAGGGCGAAGAAGGGGTCGATGGGGGTGGAAATAGTGGACTTGAACCAGTTGCCGCGAATCAGAGGCAGGGCAGCAACACAGATTGTGGCCACAATAATCAGCAAGGTCTGACGCTGCAGGCGTGGCGAGTAAAGCTTGCCCACGGCCCAGTTGGCTGCCACTTCCAGATACTCCATGGCCAGCTCAAAGAAGCGTCGGCCATCAGCACGGGTCAGCAAAGGCGTACGGCCTTGGCGGTTCCTGTAGAAGCGGTTGATGATCAGAACGAAGATCACGCCCATGCCTGTGGCGACCAGACTCATGATCAGGGGCAGGTTGAAACCATGCCAGACGGCCAGGTCGTACTGGGGCATTTCTGCACCCAGAATGGCGCTGGCCGCAGTATGCAAGAAGGGGCCAAAAGTCAGGCTGGGAATAATGCCGACCAAGAGACAGGTCAGTACCAGAATCGCGCTGGGGATCAACATGCGGCGAGGCGGCTCGTGTGGCTCGCGGGGCAAGTCCTTGGCGACGGGGCCAAAAAACACCTGTGCGATAAAGCGCAAGGAGTAGGCCACGCTGAAGGAGCCCGCAATTACGGCCACCACGGGCAGAGCATATTCCCAGGTGTTGCCATTGCTGGCCAGAATGGTCTCGGCAAAGAACATTTCTTTGGAGATGAAGCCATTCAATAGCGGCACACCGGCCATGGCAGCCGCCGCAACGGTAGCCAAGGTGGCAGTCAAGGGCATGGCGTGGCGCAAACCGGAAAGCCGGTTCAGGTTACGGGTACCGGTCTCGTGGTCCACGATACCGGCAGCCATGAACAGGGAGGCCTTGAACGTCGCGTGATTCATCATGTGAAACAGCGCCGCGACCAGAGCCAGTGGGCTGTTCAGGCCCAACAGCAAGGTAATCAGACCCAGGTGGCTGATGGTGGAATAGGCCAGTACGCCTTTCATGTCGCGCTGGAACATGGCCACATAAGCCCCCAGCGTCAGGGAACACAGGCCAGCGCCGCCAATAATGACAGCCCATTCCGTGGTGCCCGACAGGGCAGGCCACAGGCGCGCCAGCAGGAATACCCCGGCCTTGACCATGGTGGCCGAGTGCAAATAGGCGGACACAGGTGTGGGGGCGGCCATGGCGTGAGGCAGCCAGATATGGAAGGGAAACTGCGCGCTTTTAGTGAGTGCACCCAAGGCAATCAGGATCAGCATCCCGGTATACCAGGGGTGATTGCGAATCTGCTCGCCCGACTCCAGTACCACACTCAGGTCGTAACTGCCGGCAGCCTGGCCCAGCATGAGCACGCCCGCCAACAAGCAGAAACCGCCGGTTCCCGTAATGATCAGCGACATCCGCGCACCCCGTCGCGCATCCATGCGGTGATACCAGTAGGCAATCAGCATGAAGGAGGACAGACTGGTCAGCTCCCAGAACACGACCAGCTGGATCAGATTGCCCGACAGCACCACCCCCAGCATCGAGCCCATAAAGGCTTGCAGAAAGGAGAAAAAACGTCGGACCGGATCCTGAGCGGACAGGTAATAGTGCGCATAAAGGGCGATCAAGGCCCCCATGGCGGTAATGATGATACTGAAAAGCCAGGCATAGCCGTCCATGCGCAGCTTGAAGGTCAAGCCATGGGCGGGTATCCAGGAGCGTGACGACTCCAGCACCTCTCCGCGAGCAATGTCCGGATAGGCGTAGAGAGTGAGTAAGGCGCACGTAATGGCGACAGCGCCTGCAAGAGATGCCTGGAGTTTGCGAGAGTTCGCGGGCATCAGGGAAGATAGCAAGCTACCGATAAACGGTAGAGCTAGGATCACGAGCAAATACATCTGACTCCAACAGGCGGTAATTTAGGCGGCTAGCGCTTAATAATACGATATATGAAGCTAAATTCAGTCCAACAGCCATAAAAAAAGCGTTTTTTTAGTTATTGCGGCCTTGATGCAGGTCAAGCGCATGCTTGAGGTTTTCTCTCACAATAAATGCTTGACTAGAAGAAACAGGTCTCGTGCAGGAGGACCCTTTATGCCGCAAACACTGGAAGCATCGGATGCCAGCGCCCCCACCGCGCCGGATATCGAAATCTCTGAAGCCCTGATCCGGCGTTTTGATCGTTCCGGGCCTCGCTATACCTCCTATCCCACTGCAGATCGTTTTTTTCAGGACTTTCCTGCTCAGCCTTATATTCACGAATTATCGCGGCGCGCCTTGAGCAGCAGTAATCCGCCTCTGTCGGTTTACCTGCACATCCCGTTTTGTCAGTCGCTTTGCTATTTCTGTGCCTGCAACAAGATCATCACGCAGGATCGTAGCAAGAGCGAGCAGTACCTGGATTACCTGCTGCGCGAAATTGATATGGTCACCCAATATATGGGTGAAGACCGGCGCACCGAACAACTGCATTTGGGCGGCGGCTCGCCCACTTTCCTGGACAATGAACAGTTGGCCCGCTTGATGGCCAAGCTCAAGGAGCAGTTCGCGTTCACGGACGATGCCGAACTGGGCATCGAGATCGACCCGCGTACCTTGGCGGAAGGCACGCTCCAGAACTTGGCGGCTCTGGGTTTTAACCGTACCAGCTTCGGGGTGCAGGATTTTGACCCCAATGTGCAAAAAGCGATCAACCGTATTCAGCCCTTCGAAATGGTCAAACGCGCCATTGAAGAAAGCCGGGCTGCCGGTTTCCAGTCCATCAACACGGACCTGATCTACGGTCTGCCTTTGCAGACCCTGGAAAGCTTTGCCATCACCATTGACTCCTTGGTGCAACTGCGACCAGATCGCATCGCTCTGTATAACTACGCGCACTTGCCAACGCGATTCAAGGCGCAGCGTTTAATCAATGAAGAAGAACTGCCCGATGCCGACCAGCGTCTGCAACTGTTCCTGATGTCTTCGCAGCGTCTGCTGGATGCAGGCTATGTCTATATCGGTCTGGACCACTTTGCCTTGCCGACCGACGAGCTGAATCTGGCCCGCCTGGACGGTAGCCTGCACCGCAACTTCCAGGGCTACACCACCCGCGCAGCCTGCGATCTGGTTTCTTTTGGCGTGTCGTCTATTGGTCAGGTGGGCACCATGCATGTGCAAAATGCTCGCAGCCTGCGCAATTATTACGCCGATATAGACCGGGGGCGTTTGCCTATCGAACGGGGTATTGTGATGCAGCAGGACGATCGCCTGCGGGCGGAAGTCATCATGCATTTGATGTGCAGCATGCCAGTGCCTATCTTGCGTCTGGAAGCGCGTTACGGCATTGATTTTGCCAGCTATTTCTCTGCCGAGCTGCAAGAGCTCAACAGCTATGCCGACGCTGGCTTGCTGACAGTCGATGCCCAATCCATCCAGGTTCTGCCCAAAGGCCGTTTGTTTGTGCGCGCCTACAGCATGGTGTTCGACAAGTACTTGAGCCAGGAAAGCGGTGCCCGCTATTCCCGCCTGATTTAACACAGTGGCCGTCCTTGCAGACGGCCACGATTCTATTGCCCTGTTTCTGGTCCCGACGTGGCCGGCAGGTTCTTGCATCAACCTAAGGTATCAACATCGTGCTAAAGACGGATTTACGTCTCATGTCCCTGAAGGGAAAACTGCTTTTGCCTATTGTTCAAGGCGGCATGGGAGTCGGTATTTCGGCGTCCCGGCTGGCCGGTACTGTGGCCGCATTGGGCGGGCTGGGGACGATCTCCAGCGTGGATTTACGGCGTCATCACGAAGACCTGATGGACAGCACCCAGGGTGATGTCGAAAAAGGCGTGGTCGATGCAGCCAATTTGCAGGCTCTGGACCGCGAGATCAATCGTGCCCGAGAGCGCTCGGGTGGCAACGGTGGCATCGCCGTCAATATCATGAAGGCTGTCTCGCAGTATCCCGAGTATGTGCGTCAATCTTGCGAAAGCGGGGCAGATGCCGTGGTGGTGGGCGCTGGCCTGCCGCTGGACTTGCCTGAGCTGGTTCAGGATCATCCCAAAGTTGCCTTGATTCCAATCTTGTCGGATGTGCGCGGCGTCACTTTACTGGTGAAGAAATGGCTGCGCCGCAAGCGTTTGCCGGATGCAGTCGTTCTGGAAAATCCCCGTTTTGCCGCAGGCCACCTGGGGGCCGCCGACGACCAATCCTTGAACAAGCCTGAATATGCTTTCCAGCGCGTTCTGGAAGGCTGCCGCGCCTTGTTTCGCGAGTTGGGCCTGGAGGCCGAGCGTATTCCCTTGATCGCTGCAGGCGGGATTCACCGTCCTGAACAACTGCGTCAATTAATGGATTGGGGGGCAGATGGGGTGCAAATGGGCACTGCCTTTGCCGTCACTGAAGAAGGTGATGCGCATGAGAACTTCAAGCGCGTGTTGCTGGATGCCGAGCCCAAGGACATCGTGACCTTTATGAGCGTGGCCGGACTGCCTGCCCGTGCCGTGCGTACGCCCTGGCTGGATGCTTACCTGCACAAAGAGCAAAAGCTGCAATCGGTGGCACGCGAGCGTGCTTGCACGGAAGGCTTTGATTGCCTGGCACATTGTGGCTTGCGCGATGGCGTGCAGCGTCATGGTCAGTTTTGCATTGATCGTCAGTTGGCCTATGCCCTGAAAGGTGATGTACAACGCGGTCTGTTCTTCCGTAGTTCCGAAGCCTTGCCTTTTGGCAAAGCCATGAAATCGGTGCGCGAGCTGATGGACTATATGTTGAATGGCCGCAGCAAAACGCCGGGCGTGGTTCCTGCGGCCTAAACGGGATCAAGGGCTTAGCCCTTGATTTCGCGGATCAAGCCTTCCTCACCGCCATCAATGGTGTGGACGGCTTCCTTCCTTTGTGTCTCCAGTGCCAGGCGGCGGGCAATTTCATAGCATTCTTCAATATGCTGGTTGCCGACTTTGCGCAGCACTACAAAGCTGATGGAAGCGGAAATGGCGCTGCCTATCAAGGGCACATATTTGGCGCCGTATTTCCCGGCCAGTTTCTTCGCTCCCAGACGCACCAGAATATTGACCACGCGATCTGTAGTCAGCACGCGTCCCACCATGCCCAGGCCCATACTGGTTCCCCCCACGACCACCAGCTTTTTCAGCTCCGGGCTCAGGGCGTCCACATCGTTGGCCGTCAAGCCGAAGCGCGCATTGATGATGGGGATGACTTTCATCAGAATCGCCACATCCGTACCTACATCCACACCGGGGATGGGCACCACGGCTGCCGCTGCTGACAGCAGAGCGCGCCGACTGATCAGTTTGCGACATTCCTCGCGGGTTTTATCCAGTTCCTGCAGTGTCATCGTGCTCATGTGTCTATCCTGAAATCTAAGCGGATTGATCGTGCAAGCCTTAACCCATATGGGGCGAGTACCGTGCTTTTCCAGTGACTGCCTGGGCAATTATGTTTCTTATCGTAGTGGATGCCGCCAGTTTTGGGAAAAAAGCAGGGTATTGGTCGCATTTGAAATTTTTTCTTTCAAATGCCATGAATGCATCTACAAACGGGTGTCGTGAACAATTAAAGCCCGGTGTCTTTTTCTGTTGCACTTGGTGGCATTCTTTATGCGCTTTCGGGGCTAGTCAGACACGCTCAGAGGGTCTGATTTCTATTAAACTGGCGCCGAAAATAGCACATTCCATAGGGGAAGAACGATGCATCGCCAGTCTTTGCTGGGTTTGATGTTCTTGCTGGGTGTCAGTAGCGCCCAAGCCATTACGATAAGCAGTTTCTCGCCCCAAGGGGCGACATCGGATTTGCGGGATGTCAAAGTCACCTTTGCCACACCCGCAGTTCATTTTGGGGATTCGCAATTGCCTGCACCCGTTCAGGTGCAGTGTGATGATCCTTCGGTAGTCGGTCAGGGCCGTTGGCTTGATTCGCGCCGCTGGATTTATGAATTCGACGAGCGTCCAGGACCAGGCTTGAGTTGTACGGCCGTCGTGTCCAAAAGTTTTCGCAGCATCAATAATGAAGCGATTAGCGGACCGGCTCAATATCGTTTTAATTCAGGCGGCGCCATTCTGGAAAGCAACCGCCCGTATTACAACATTATTGATGAAGACCAGGTCTTTCTATTCAGCTTCAATGCGCCGGTTAATAGCGCCTCTTTAGTCAAGAACGGCTATTGCCGGGTAGAGGGTATTGGCGAGCGTATTGGCTTGAAAGCCATTGAGGGTGCCGAGCGCGACGCCATGGTTCGCGCCGAGTTCTATGTGGACGAGGTAGACGACCGATACCAGGCCGTCCAGTGTGCGCGTCCCCTGCCAGCGGATGCCAGCGTGTCGGTGGTGCTGGAGCCGGGCATCATGACCCAGATTGAGAATCGCAAGGGCGTCCCTAATACGGACCGCTATACCTACGATTACAACGTGCGCCCCGAGTTTACCGCCTCGCTCACTTGCATGCGTGAGCGCGCAGAAGCGCCTTGCACGCCGGTTGGCAGCTTCGGTGTTCAGTTCTCTGCGCCCGTCGCTTACGAGTACTTGAGCCAGATTCGTTTGGAAGCCGGCAAGCAGGTTTGGGAACCCAAGTCTGATAGCGACGAGGCATGGCAGGATCGTGGGCCTGGCCAGTACGTGCGTTTCGAGGGTCCTTTCCCTGAAAACGCCAAGCTGACGGTCAAGATTCCGGACAGCCTGACGGACGACGCAGGTCGCCGCCTGAAGAACCCGCAAGTACTGAGCAACGGCATGAGCACCACGACCTATCCGCCGCTGGTGAAGTTTGCGGTGGAGCCTTTCGGGATTGTGGAGCGTTTCGGCCATGCGGATCGTGACGGATCGGACGATTCCGATCCGCCAGCCATTGGCTTGAGCCTGCGTAATGTCGAAGCCAATCTGACAACTCAGCAAATGCTGGTGTCCGCCGGTCAGGTGGGGGCTCTTGCCGTGAAGGACGACAAGGAAGTTCTGACCTGGTTCTCCCGTCTGCGCCAGCTGAACTATTCCTGGTCGGTCACCCCCGACTATCTGAAGACCATGATGGGCAGTGACTTCCATGTCACCGCTCCTTTGAATGAGAACGGCTACCTGGATCTGCGTGCCCAGCCCCTGTTGCAAGGCAAGGATCTGAAGAAGCTGGACTTGCCCGGCATGGATCAAAAAGGCGAGCGTCCTTTTGAATTGATTGGCGTGCCGCTGAAAGAGCCTGGTTTCCATGTTCTGGAAGTCGCTTCTCCACGTCTGGGAGCTTCCTTGCTGGAGGCGGCCGGTACCATGTACGTGCGTAGCTCTGTGCTGGTGACCAACCTGGGTGTGCATATCAAGAAAGGTGGTGACGATTTGCTGGTCTGGGTCACGACACTGGATGATGCCAAAGTCGTGCCCGGCGCGAAAATTCGCGTGATGAACTGCCGTGGTGAAGAGCTGCTGCAAGGTGAAACAGACGAGAATGGGATGTTCCATCACCCGCAGGCGGTGTCCAGCCCGGATTACTGCCAGGAAACCAGCTTGTCCGGTTTGTTTGTGACGGCGCGAATCGACAAGAACAACCCCATGGCTCGTGGTAAAGATGATTTCAGCTTTGCCTTGAGCGAGTGGAATTCGGGTATCGAGCCTTGGCGCTTCAATGTGCCTTACAACTGGGGCGGTCGCGATGAGGCCATTGCTCACACTGTGATGGATCGCAATCTGTTCCGTGCGGGTGAAGTGGCCCATATGAAGCACTATGTACGCGAACGCGTGCGTGACGGTTTCAAGGCTCCAGCTCGCTATCCCGACACCATGATTGTCGAGCACGATGGCAGCGGCAAGCGAATTGAGCTGCCCTTGAAGTGGCAAAAGACAGCGGCAGGCAGCGTATTTGCCCTGACCGACTGGAAAATCCCCAAGGACGCCGAGCTGGGTGTGTATCGCTTGCGAACCGAAGGCGAGGATCAGTACTTCAACTTCGGCGAGTTCCGCGTAGAGCAGTTCAAGCTGCCTGTGTTGGGCGGCAGTATCAAGCTGGGTGACGGTCAGGATCGTCCTTATCTGGTCAAACCCAAAGAACTGCAGGCCGACCTGCAGTTGCAGTACCTGTCTGGTGGCCCGGCCGATTACTTGCCGGTTCAGTTGTCGGCGGTCGTCCGCTCGGCAGGAACGTCCTTCAGCGCCTATGACGATTTCAGCTTTGTCCCTCCCGAGAAAGTTGAACAGTCTGATGTCTCGGACTCCCGTGTTTTCCTGAACAAGAAGCGCTTTCAGCTGGATGCACAGGGTGGTTTGCGTGCCACGCTGGATGAGTTGCCTGCGGTGGATCGTCCTTCCGAATTTCTGGTAGAAGCCACTTTTGCCGATCCGAACGGTGAAATTCAAACCTTGACCCAAACCGTGTCCGTATGGCCGGCCGATGTAGTGGTGGGTCTGCGTGCAGGTAGCTGGTTGGCAGCCGGTTCGTCCACCAAGCTCTCGGCTATCGCGGTGAGCCCGGACGGCAAGCCACTGAAAAACGTGCCTGTGCGTATTGAGGCGGCCAATGTGCAGCGTTTCTCGATCCGCAAGCGTATGGTGGGTGGCTTCTACAGCTACGACAATCAGGAGCAGCGCGAAGACCTGGGCACGATCTGCGAAGGTCGCAGCGACGATCAGGGTCTGGTGCAGTGTGATGTGAAACTGGAGAAGGGCGGTCAGGTCGAGCTGCGTGCCATTGCACGTGATGGCGAAGGCCGCGAGTCCGTTGCTGCCAGCACCGTCTGGGTCAGTGGCTCCGGTTACCTGTGGTTCGGTGGTCAGAACGATGACCGTATCGACGTGATTCCTGCGAAGAAAGTTTGGGCTCCTGGCGAGACAGCCGAGTTCCAGGTGCGCATGCCGTTCCGCGAGGCCACGGCCCTGGTGTCGGTGGAGCGTGAAGGTGTCTTGCAGGCTCAAGTGGTTCAGCTGGAAGGCGACAGCCCTAACGTCAGCGTGGAGATCAAGCCCGAATGGGGGCCGAACGTTTACGTGTCCGTGCTGGTTCTGCGTGGCCGTCTGCGTGAAGTGCCTTGGTACTCTTTCTTTAGCTGGGGCTGGAGTCAGCCTCTGACTTGGTACAAAGCCTACTCGGAAGGCGGTGGTGAGTTTGTTGCCCCGACAACTACCGTGGACTTGTCCAAGCCTAGCTATCGTTTTGGTCTGGCCAGCATTGAAGTCAGCAGCCAGCAAGATGCACTGGATGTGAAGGTAACGACGGATCGCAGCCAGTACGCGATTCGTGAGCAGGCCAAGGTTGATATTCAGGTCCTCAAGTCCGATGGCACACCGGCAGCCGGTGCGTCCGTGGCCTTGGCGGCTGTGGATCAAGCCTTGCTGGAACTGAGCCCGAACAATAGCTGGAACCTGCTCAACGCCATGCGTGCCGTGCGCGGCTACAACGTGCAGACCGCCACGGCGCAGTCTGAAATCGTGGGTCGTCGTCACTATGGTCGCAAGGCTGTCGCAGCGGGTGGTGGCGGTGGCAAGAGCCCCACTCGTGAATTGCTGGATACTTTGCTGCTGTGGAAAGGCAATGTGGAGCTGGACGCACAAGGTCGCGCAACGGTGACCGTGCCGCTGAAAGACTCCCTGACCCAATACCGGATTGTGGCCGTCGCCGATCTGGCGGGCGACCGCTTTGGTAGTGGTTCGGCTCAGATCGTCACAACGCAAGACCTGCAAATCATTTCCGGTTTGCCAGCCATTGCTCGTGAGGGTGATGATTACCAGGCCCAAGTGACGCTGCGTAACAGCAGCCCCCGTGCCATGACCGTGAAGGTGCAGGCGCAGTACCGTGGTAAAGGCTTGCCCTCGGCGGCCTTGCCAGAGCAAACCGTTGAGCTGGCTTCGGGCTCGGCTAAAGTGGTTTCCTGGCCCATGTCGGTTCCACTGTCCAGTGGTTCGGCCGATTCGCACCAGATGGAGTGGAGGGTGGATGCACAGGAAGTTCAGCAGTCCGGCGCCACGGGCAAGGCTGCCAAAGACAGCCTTGCAATCAAGCAGGAAGTCTTTACCGCGACCCCCGTTACGGTTCAGCAGGGAACATTGGTTGCCGTGGGTATGGATGAGCCATTGAACATGTCGGTGCAGGCACCGGCCGGTGCCTTGAAGAACGAACAAGGCGTGGTTCAAGGTGGTCTGCAAATGTTGTTCCGTTCCTCCTTGGGTGGCGGTATGGAAGGGGTGCGTGCCTGGTTTGAACGTTATCCTTACAGCTGCTTTGAACAGCAAGCCTCGCGTTTCATGGGCCTGCGTTCCGAAGAGGCGTGGGCTGGCCTGATGCAGCGCATGCCGTCTTATATGGACGAGAGTGGTTTGTTGCGTTACTTCCCCAGTAGCTATGGGTGGGGTAGCCGCGTGTTGACCAGCTACATCCTGGATATCAGCTACATTGCGGAATCCATGGGCTTGAACTACCCCATCCCGGACGGCTTCCGCAACGAGATGCTGCAAGCGCTGGAAAACGTGGTGAATGGTCGTATCCCGAGCATGCAAACGGTCTCTCGCCAAGAGCGGGATCTTGAAGTGATTCGTGCGACGGCCGTGCTGGCCAAGTACGGCCGTGCTCGCGTCAACATGCTGGATTCGGTGGAACTGAACCTGCAAAGCTGGCCCACTGAAATCCTGCTGGCCTGGGTGGATCTGACTCAGCGTTTGCCGGGCATCAAGAAAGCCGAGCAGACACGTAAAGAAGCCATGAATCTGATTCAGGCACGTCTGGTCAGCCGTGGTACCCGTCTGGTCTTTGGTGAGGACGCGCTTAACGGCAGCCCATGGGCCATGACCAGCCGCGTGACCAACCAGGCTCGCCTGATGCTGCTGGCCAATGAAATGTCGGACTGGACCGAGGACATGCCTCGTCTGGCCCAGGGTCTGTTGGCGGAGCAGCAACGTGGTGCATGGCGCATGACCACTGAAAACCTCTTGGGTAGTTTGGCTATTGAACAGTTCAGCCGTCATCACGAACAGAACCCTAGCGGTCAGTCCATGGTGATTCTGGGCTCGGAAAGTGCCCAGGTGGTGGATTGGGACATGCTCAAGCCTGACGGTCAGGGTGTGCGCTCTTCCAGGATTGATGTGCCTTGGCGCGGCGATCAGGCCGATAACCTGAGCGTTGAGCAAATGGGTGAGGGCAAGGCCTGGATCGAAGTTCGCTCCCTGGCTGCGGTGCCCGTGACCAAGCCTGTTGCGGCTGGTTTGAGCATGGAGCGTCACATCGAAGCCGTGGAGCAGGCCAAACCCGGTGTATGGAGTCGTGGCGACATCATGCGCGTGAAGATCAAGGTCAAGGCTCAAGGTCAGGCAAGCTGGGTGGTGGTGTCGGACCCGATTCCTGCCGGTGCCACTATCCTGGGCAGCGGCCTGGGTCGCGACTCTGCCATGGCAACGGCCGGTGAAGAGCAGTCCGGTCATTGGCCCAGCTTTGTCGAACGCCGCTTTGATGGCTACCGTGCTTACTACGAGCGCTTTGAAGAAGGCACGACCGAAGTCAGCTACACGGTGCGTCTGAATACAGTGGGTCAGTTCGTGCTGCCAGCCAGCCGTGCTGAAGCCCTGTACGAGCCCGACGTGTTTGCTGTCTGGCCTAACGAGCAAGTTCTGGAAGTTGTGGATGCACCAGCCAATTAAAGCAGGACTGCTGGTGTTGGGACTGGCCCTGTGGGCCAGTCCCGGGCAGGCCATGCCCAGCTACAAGGAAGTTCGGCAAGCTTACCGATCGTCCGATGTGCAGGTCCTGGATCGTCAGGGCCAGCTTGTCCAGCGAGTCCGTCTGGACTTTCGTCAACGGCGCGGCGATTGGGTCGCGCTGGAGCAAATTTCTCCGGCCTTGCAAATGGCGGTCCTGGTGTCTGAAGACCGCCGTTTTGAATCTCACGGTGGGGTGGACTGGTTATCAGTGGGCTCCGCCGCGTGGGATGGCCTGTTTGCCGGACGCAGTCGCGGTGCTTCTACGATTACCATGCAGCTGGCCGGCCTGATGGATCAGGATCTGATTGGTGGTCGAGGTGGACGCTCGGTCTGGCAAAAGCTGGATCAGGTGGTGGCCGCCCAGTCGCTGGAAGACACCTGGACCAAGCCGGAAATTCTGGAAGCGTATCTGAATCAGGTGGCTTTTCGGGGTGAGCTGGTCGGGGTGGACGCGATGGCGCGTACCTTGTTTCAAAAGCAGGCCGCTGCGCTGGATGCACGCGAATCTGCCATTGCCGCAGTTTTGCTGCGCGGCCCCAATGCCTCGGCCTTGATGGTCGAGCGCCGGGCGTGTACGACCCTGCAAGAGATGGGACGCGCCGAACTATGTCGAGAATTAAGTAATCTGGTGCCGGTGGCTTTGCGCCGGGCCGGACAGGCTCCTTTGGGGCAAGCCCAACTGGCCCCTCATTTTGCCCGTTGGGTTCTGGATCAGAATCCTGAAATCAAGGCCGGTGACAGTATTCGTACGACCTTGGATACGCGCCTGCAAACTCAAGTGCAAGCCAGTATGCGGCGCCACTTGCTGGATCTGCGCACCGCACGTGTTCAGGATTCTGCGGTGGTGGTGCTGGATAACCATAGCGGACAGGTCCTGGCCTATGTGGGTTCCAGTGGCGATCTGTCCGAGGCGGCCGAGGTAGACCATGCCCGTTCCTTGCGGCAAGCCGGTTCCACGCTCAAGCCCTTTTTGTATGAGATGGCGATTGAAAAGCGCCTGTTGACCGCCGCATCCTTGCTGGAGGATTCGCCGCTGAATCTGTCCACCGGCAATGGCCTGTATATCCCGCAAAACTACGATAAGCAGTTTGTGGGCTGGGTCAGTGCGCGCAATGCTCTGGCTTCTTCCCTGAACATTCCTGCTGTGCGTGTGCTGACCATGCTGGGGCCTGCCAACTTGGTGGATCGCCTGCGTGCACTGGGCCTGAATCTGCGCCAGGATGGCGATTTCTATGGGTATAGCCTGGCTTTGGGCAGTGCCGATGTCACCTTGCTGGAACTGACCAATGCTTACCGTGCACTGGCCAATTTGGGCCAGACGCAAGCTGTGCAAACACGTATGGATCAGCAAGCCGCTCCCTTTCATTCTGTGATGGATGAGGGGGCCAGCTGGATTGTGGGTGATATGTTGTCGGACCGTCAGGCTCGGGTGCTGACCTTTGGATTGGACAGTGCTTTGAGTACACCATTTTGGAGTGCGGTTAAAACCGGGACCAGTAAAGACATGCGTGACAACTGGGCCCTGGGTTGGACAGAGCACTATACCGTTGGCGTTTGGGTGGGAAATAGTGCTGGCCAAAGTATGCAAGATGTATCAGGTGTCAGCGGGGCAGCCCCGATCTGGCACGAGGTGATTTCGCTCTTGAACCAGCGTCGCCCCGGTCGTCAAACGGCCATGCCTGCACAGGTGCAGGTGCGCCAGATTGAGTTTGTACCCGCCATGGAGCCTGGCCGGGAAGAGTTTTTTGTTGAAGGCACGCAGACCGATCGTGTGGAATTAAGTGATGTGAATCTGGCCTATGCCGGCCCGGCCCGTATCCGCGAGCCGGTCAATGGCACCATTTTTGCGTTGGACCCGGATATTCCACCGCAAAACCAGCAATTGCGTTTGTTGGCCCAAGGGCAGATTACCGAGCCCTTGGTATGGTGGGTGCAGGGAGTAGAAGCAGGAAAGGGGGCGCAGCTGCGAATTCCATTGGTACCCGGAACGCTGCGCATTGAGTTGAAAACTGAACAAGGTCGCTTAATGGATCAAGTCAGCGTACAAATTAGGGGTGCGCAAATGACAAGCTTTAACAAAGATTAACCGCTTGCGCTTTTACATGACTGATACACTGCTATCCTTATTGATTCTTCGTAAAGAGAGGGGGGAACTTCACTATGATGACTTTACGCACACTCGCTCGAATTTTGGCTCCTGTTGGCCTGGTCGCCTTGGCCGCTTGTCAAACCGTTCAAGAAAAGCCGAGCGACAAGGCTGGCACCTCCAGCGCCGCAACGCAAACCACTCCCTCCACGCCTGCGACGGGTGCTCAGCAGCCTCAGGCTCAAGCTGGTGCCGAGCAGCAAGCTGCGCCTGTACAGATCTTCCTGGCTGATACTCAGGAACAAGCGGGTTGGGCACGTGTCGACGTGCAACCTAATGGTGTCTTGTTTGTGAATCCGCGTGCCGTGGTGGTGCGTGAGGATCTGGTTGGCGTGCAAGCCGGCACCAACGACAGCAAAGAAGGTTTGCTGGCTTTGGATCTGACTCCAGAGGCTGCTCAGCGTCTGCTGCAAGTTACCACTCAGTTCCCCAAAAAGCGTCTGGCTTTGGTCGTGGGTGACACCATGCTGGCTGCCCCTGCTTACGGTTCGCCCGTTAAAGATGGTCGCCTGATTTTCATGGTCGGTACGGAAGCTAACGCTTTGGCTGCTGCCCGCGCGATTGCCGGTCCACAGGCTACCCAGACCAACGGTAAGAAGTAAGCGCTGCTGGCTCGTCTGAATGCTGTCCTGGTCCTGGGTTCACCCATGCCCGGCTTTTTGAAAAACGCGGTGGGTGCAAACCCGCCGCTCTTGTTACTAACAGGAAAGTCGGTATGGTGACCCCGCCAGGCAGTCTCGCTTTTTATATTCTTTCTTTTCGGGTTCTGGTCTGCCTGCATGGGGCTGCGCTGCTGTTCATCATGCTGATGGGCACTGGAGCGATTGGATCTGTTTTCGTCCCCGCTTTTTTGCGCCTGCCCTTGTTCGTTTTTCTGATGGGGCTGGTTTCGGCGTTTCTGGCCTTGTGCTGGAGTCACTGGACCCTGGCGTGGCACAGCTCCAAAGCAGGGCGACGCTGGGCCTGGATACCCGGTTTCTGTTCGGCCTTCTTTCTGGCCTTGAGCCTGGCTCTTTTTGTAATTGGCGTATGGGGTACCTTGGGCCTGGCCGATTTTGCCTATCAGCATAGCGAGTGGCTTACCTCCGGCCAGCAAGATTACGACGGTTTTGTCGTTCCCAATAATGACGAAGCCCAGCCCTACACCATGCCTTATCGGCAACATCCTTAGCTTGCCTTCCATTTGAACGCTACGTTCAGACAGCAGCGTTTCAAGCCTGCTGCGTAGAGTGTCGTTGTATTTTCTGCAATAGTCTCAATTCTTGCTCGCTTTTTTATCAGTCGCAGTCTTAAAATGTGCGCATTGCGTATATTTCATAAGCGAGAGCTGATATGGCCGTCTCCCAACAAGTTTTTTTGCGTGATGCAATGCGTCGCCTGAACCTGACTCGTGACGTTTTTGCGGCACGTATTGGGGTGAAGCGTCGTGCACTGGATACCTGGCTGCTGCCTGAAGGCTCTTTGGAGTCGCGGGCCATGCCCGAAGTGGTGCAGCGTTTTGTCACGGAAATCGTGGAAAACGAAGCCTTGCTGAGCAAGTATGCGCAAAGCGCACAGTCCGGTCCTTTGCGTGACCGTATTGCCACCGGCGGCAAGCATCAGCTCTTGTCCGTAGACCAGTTCACCCGCGAAACCGTGGAAGAACTGTGCAGCCTGGCTGATATCATGCAGCCCATCGCCCGCCGTCAAAAAGTGTCGCGCGTGCTGGAAGGGGCGGTGCTGGGTAACCTGTTTTTTGAAGCCTCCACCCGTACTCGCGTCAGCTTCGGCTCGGCCTTCTGCCGCCTGGGTGGTTCGGTGTGCGATACCACTGGCTTTACCTTTTCTTCCATGGCCAAAGGCGAATCCATTTACGACACCAGCCGCGTCATGAGCGGCTATGTGGATGCCATGGTGATTCGTCACCCTGAGCAAGGTTCGGTCGCGGAATTTGCGCGTGCCACCAATATTCCTGTGGTGAACGGTGGTGACGGCGCGGGCGAACACCCCAGCCAGGCCTTGCTGGATCTGTACACCATCAGCACGGAGTTCTCCCGCCTGGGCAAGTTGCTGGATGGCGCACATATCGCCCTGGTAGGGGATCTGAAATATGGCCGTACCGTGCACTCCCTGATCAAGTTGCTGGGTATGTACCGTGGCCTGAAGTTCACCCTGATCTCGCCCCTCGGCCTGGAAATGCCCGAGCACATTGTGGAGCAGGTGGCCAAGCAAGGTAAGCACGTCATCGAGCAGACGACGTCCCTGGAAAAGGGCTTGCCTGGTGTGGATGTTATTTACGCTACGCGTGTGCAGAAAGAGCGCTTCGAAGAAGGGCAGGACGGCAGCTTCACGGCCGACTTCCAGGTCAATAAAGCCATTATTGACCGCTGCTGCGGCCCCGATGTAATCGTGATGCACCCACTGCCACGCGATAGCCGTGAAGGTGCCCATGATTTGAGCGTGGATCTGAACCACGACCCTCGACTGGCCATCTTCCGTCAGGCTGACAATGGTATTCCCGTGCGTATGGCGATTTTTGCTGTGCTGCTGGGTGTGGAAACGCTGGTGCAGCATTCCATGCGCGATGTGACCTGGAATCCTCCTTCGCACATCGGTCCTGATGATGCGGTTTTCCACGGCATGTACTAAGTTGAGCAGGTGTCAGCGCTAAGTACACGCAAGCATTAAAAAAACCGGGGCTCTGATTCAGAGCCCCGGTTTTTTGTTCGTGATTTACTTGGACGTAGGCATGGCGAATTCCGCACCCTTGGAGATGCTTTCAGGCCAGCGCTGCATGATGGATTTCTGGCGGGTGTAAAAGCGGACACCTTCTTCACCATAAGCGTGCATATCGCCAAACAGGCTCTTCTTCCAGCCACCAAAACCGTGCCAGGCCATTGGCACTGGAATTGGCACGTTGATACCAACCATACCCACGTGGATGCGGCGGCCAAATTCACGGGCCACGTTGCCGTCGCTGGTAAAGCACGCTACGCCGTTGCCGAACTGGTGCTTGTTGATCAGTTCAATGGCACTGGCCAGATCCGGTACGCGTACGCAGCACAGCACAGGGCCGAAAATTTCTTCCTGATACACGCTCATGTCGGGGGTGACGTGATCGAACAGGGTGCCACCCATCCAGAAGCCGTTCTCGCAACCTTCACCGGCTTTGGCGCCGTCAAATTCGCGACCGTCGACCAACAGTTTGGCGCCTTCCTGTACACCTTTGTCTATGCAGCTGCTGATGCGCTCGCGCGCTTGCTGTGTCACGATGGGGCCCATTTCGGCGGCGGCATTGGTGCCATTCAGAATCTTCAGGCTGCGAGTACGTTCTTCCAGCTTGGGCAGGATGCGATCAGCAGAGTCACCCACCAGCACGGCTACCGAGATGGCCATGCAACGCTCGCCAGCCGAGCCGTAGGCGGCACCGATCAGGGCGTCCACGGTCAGGTCGATGTCGGCATCCGGCATGACGACCAGATGGTTCTTGGCACCGCCCAGGGCTTGCACGCGTTTGCCGCCGATGGCGCCCATTTCATAAATGCGGTTGGCAATCGGGGTGGAGCCCACGAAGGAGACGGCTTGCACGTCCTGGTGATTGACCAGTGCCTCAACCGCGTCTTTATCACCTTGCACCACGTTGAACACGCCATCGGGCAGACCGGCTTGTTTCAGCAGTTCGGCAATGAACAGGCTGGGGCTGGGGTCGATAGGGCTGGGCTTGAGCACAAAGGTGTTACCCGCCGCGATGGCAACGGGGAACATCCACATGGGCACCATGACAGGAAAGTTGAACGGGGTGATACCGGCCACCACACCCAAGGGCTGGCGCATGGTCCAGTTGTCGATATTGGTGCTGACTTGTTCGGTGAAATCGCCTTTGAGCAGTTGAGGAATGCCGCAAGCAAATTCCACAATTTCAATACCGCGGGTGACTTCGCCCATTGCATCGGACAGAACTTTGCCATGCTCGGCCGTAATCATGGCTGCCAGCTTTTCCTTGTTCTCGTTGAGTAAGGATAAAAAGTTGAACAGCACACGGGCGCGGCGTAGCGGTGGGGTGTCGGCCCAGGCGGGGAAAGCGGCCTGGGCGCTGGCCACAGCGGCGTCAATATCTTGCTGGCTACCCAGTTTGACTTTGGCGCTGACCTGGCCGGTGGCCGGGTTGTACACCGGTTGAGTACGTGTACCGGCGCCAGCCTGCTGGCCACCTCCGATGTAGTGAGCAATTTCGGGGGTGTTTAACTCTGTCATGGTGATGCTCCTGCTGGGATGAATTAAAACAAGGGGCGGTAACCCGATCGGGCTGGGCTACCGCCAGAGTACCAAGTATCTAGTGAGAGACAGCGGCAATACCGACTGCAGTTTCAGCGCGGACCTGTTGGGCGTCAAAGCCATCCCGGTCTTCGCTGGCGCGGCGGCTGCTGTCCAGTTTCGATACAAAGTAAATCATGAAGAATGCCAAAGGCATGGAAATCAGGGTGGGGAAGTCGTAAGGGAATACAGCTTCGGAAAAGCCCAGAATGCGAACCCAGACGGCTGGCGACAGAATCACCAGACCCAGGGCCACAAGCAGGCCGCTCAAACCGCCATAAATGGCACCGCGAGTGGTCATGCCGCGCCAGTACATGGACATCAGCAAGACCGGGAAGTTGGCCGAGGCGGCAATACTGAAGGCCAGGGCAACCAGGAACGCCACGTTCTGGTCACGGAACAGCAGGCCCAGGAAAATAGCGACAATGCCAATGCCGATCGAGGCCAGACGGTTGACGCGCATGGCTTGCGAGGGTGTGACATCGTCGCGGCGGATGACTTTGGCGTACAGGTCATGTGCAACTGCCGAGGCACCGGCCAGGGTCAAACCACTGACCACGGCCAGAATCGTGGCAAAGGACACGGCGGCCAGCAAACCAAACAGCAGGTTGCCACCCAAAGCCGTTGCCAGGTGCATGATGGGCATGTTCGAGCCGCCCAGCACCATGCCGCCTACCTTGCCGTCCACATAGAACTCGGGGTAGTTGGGCAGGATGGCCATGGCAGCCAGACCCAGGAAGCAGATCACCACAAAGAAGACGCCCATCAAACCCGTTGCGACGAAGACCGATTTACGGGCAGCGCGTGCATCAGGCACGGTGAAGAAACGCATCATGATGTGAGGCAGACCGGCAATACCAAACACCAGTGACACCGCCAGAGACAGGCCCGAGAACGGATCAGCCATCAGCTTCCAGGGGCCTTTCATGGCCGCGCCAGCCTGGTGGTGTTCGGCCGCCGCACTGACCAGGGCGGAAAAGTCGAAGTTGAAGTAGTACAGGGCCAGGCCAGCCATCAAGAAGCCATTACCCATCATCAAGATAGCCTTGATGATTTGTACCCAGGTGGTTGCCACCATGCCACCCACCACGACGTACACCATCATGAGCAAGCCCACGGCCACCACGGCATAGGTGTAGTCGATGCCAAACAGCAGTTGCACCAGTTGTCCTGCGCCGACCATTTGCACGATCAGGTAGAACAGCACCACGGTCAGCGAGCTGATCGCGGTAAAGATGCGAGTGCTGCGTTCATCCAGGCGGTACGAGACGATGTCGCTCAGGGTGTAGCGGCCCAGATTGCGCAAGCGCTCGGCAATCAGAAACATGATGACCGGCCAGCCCATGAAGGCGCAGACCGCATACAACAGCGAGTCAAAGCCGTTGGTAAAGGCCAGGGACGAAATACCCAGCAAGGTGGCGGCGGACATGTAGTCACCCACAATGGCCAGCCCATTTTGCGTGCCGGTAATGCCACCCCCGGCGGTGTAAAAGTCCGAGCTGGAACGAGTGCGCGACGAGGCCCAGTAGGTGATGCCCAGGGTCACGACCACAAAGGCGGCAAAAATCAGAATCGCTTGTGTATTCATGGGCGCACCTTTGCCAGTACACGTTCGCAAAGCGGATCAAAGCGCGTGTTGGCGACGTGGATATACACGCCTGTTAATAACCAGGACACAAGAATCAGTCCTACCCCGTACACCATGCCGCTGTTGACAGCTCCTCCACTGCCCAGGTCATGGGTTAGAACGCCGGGCCAAAAAATGGCCGTCACGATAAACAGGCCGGTCAGCCCCAGGCAGATGCCGGCGCAGGCAAATGCCAGACGCCGACGCTGCGACTTGAGTTGCTCATATTCCTGTAGTCCGGCTAGTTGCCGGCTTAACTCTTGATGCGACAGCATGGTTTTGTCTCCGTATTGTTGTGATTACTGCCCATGTCCGCCTGGCCGATATTATTTGGTCGGCTTCACTTTATGAGCTTTCTTATTAACAAACTCCCCCAAGCGTTCCTGCACGTCCCGCCCGGTTTGAACTACTGCTGCCATCAAGCCCTCGGCAAAGAGGCCATCGGTGGCAGACATATCGGCAATGCGGCTGATCGAGCTGACAATGGCGTAGTTCGACAAGATGGCATTGCCTGCAATGCGCTGGGCCAGTTCCAGGCTCAGCTCATAGGCTGTTTTGGGGTTGGCTTCGTTGTTGCACACGTAGTGCGCCAGCCCCAGTCGCTCTCCTTCCACGGCATCGAGCACGCGGCCTGTCAGCATCAGTTCGATCATGCGGTTGGGAGAAATGATTTTTGCGGTGCGAACGGTCGCGCCACCGCCGGTAAAGATGCCGCGTGTACCTTCAGGCAGGGCAAAGAAGGTGCTGCTGTCGGCCACGCGAATGTGCGCTGCGCTAGCCAGTTCCAGGCCCCCACCCACGACCGCGCCTTGCAGGCAGGCAATGACGGGGATGCCGCCGTGTTCGATCTTGTCAAAAGCACGGTGCCAGCTTTGGCAGACGCGCAGAAAATCCACGGCGCCGCGTTCCTTGTCATGGTGTTCTTTCAGATCCAGGCCCGCGCAGAAATGGTCGCCTTCTGCCTTCATCAGAATGACCCGGATGTGCTCGGGAATATTGGAGAAGTACGCATCAATTTCAGCAATGGCATCTTCATCCAGGGCGTTGCGCTTGTGCGCCTTGTTCAGCGTGACAATTCCGATGTTGTCCAACTCGGTGGTGAGCAGGAAAGGGGCGGCCATAAAAAACTCCTTGTGTTACGTAAATGCGAGGGCAGTGGTGCAAATCAGCTGGGGTCGGTTTGATCCGCCAGCATTTTGCGCAGTGCCATTTTTTGAATCTTTCCAGTTGCCGTCATCGGCATCTGGTCGATGAAAATTACTTTGTCGGGTACGGACCAGCGGGTGACGCGATCCTGATAGCGCTCCAGCATGTGGGCCTCGTCCAGCTCAGCGCCTTCGCGTGGCACCACGAACAGCACGGGGCGTTCGCCCCATTTGTCGTCGGCCTGGGCGATGCAGGCAGCCAGCTCAACCAAAGGCTCTTCCATGGCGATGTTCTCAATCTCGATCGAGGAGATCCATTCGCCACCGGACTTGATTACATCCTTGCTGCGGTCGGTAATGTAGACGTAGCCATCGGCGTCGATGGAGCCTACGTCGCCCGTGCGGAACCAGCCGTTTTCACTGGCCAGATCGGGTTTGCCGTAATAGCGGTCCAAGATCCAGTTGCCCTGGATCAGCAGGTGGCCACTGCTCTTGCCGTCGCGTGGCAAGGTATTGCCTTCGTCGTCAACAGTTTTCAGGCGTGCGCCGAACAGGGCACGGCCTTGCGAGGCCAGCACGTGCTGCTTCTGGGCTTCGGGCAGATCGCTGTGTTTGGGTAGCAATTGGCAAACAGTGCCCAGCGGCGAGGTTTCCGTCATGCCCCAGGCGTGGCGCACGGTAATGCCGTAGCCCGCCCAGGCGGCAATCATATTGGGTGGGCAAGCGGAACCGCCGATCAGGATGCGGCTCAGGGTAGTGAATTGCTTGCCATTGGCTTTGGCATAGTCCAGCACGGTTTTCCAGATGGTGGGTACACCGGCGGACAAGGTGACGCCAGCGCGTTCGCAGAGGGAGTAAATGCGCTCTCCCTGCAAATTTGCACCGGGCAGAACAATTTTGGCTCCGGACATCAGGCCGGAGTAAGGCAGGCCCCAGGCATTGACGTGAAACATGGGGACCAAAGGCATGACGGCGTCAGCGCTGGCAATGCACAGTGCGTTCGGGTGGGCCGAGGCGTAGGCATGCAAGAGGGTGGAGCGATGGGTGTACAGGGCACCTTTGGGATCGCCCGTGGTGCCGGAGGTGTAGCACAGGCCGCTGGCAGTATTTTCATCAAACACAGGCCACTCAAAGCCCGTGCTGTCATTGCCCAGCCAGCTTTCGTATTCATCGGCCAAAGGGCCTTGAGCCTGGCTGCCCATGCGTACCCACTGCTTGACGGTGGGGCACTGGCCGCGCAGATAGCTGATCATTTCTTCAAAATGTTCGTCGTAGAACATCACCGTGTCTTGAGCATCATTGATGATGAAGGCAATTTGCTCGCGCGTCAGGCGCGGGTTCACGGTGTGACAGATCAGACCGATGCCCGAGGTGGCGTAGTAAATTTCCAGATGGCGGTAGGTGTTCCATGCCAAAGTTGCCACGCGTTCGCCGGGCTGCAGGCCTTCTCGGCGCAGTCCCAGAGCCAGATCCTGAACCCGGTGGGCAAATTCAAGATAGCTGTAGCGATGAAGCTCGCCATTATCCAAAGCGGTAACAATCTCCTGCTCAGGGTTATTCTCTACGGCGTGGGTGAGAATTGAACTGATGAGCAAGGGCATATGCATCATATTTCCAGTGCCTAACATGGTGATGTCTCCTTGTATTATGTGTGTCAGCATAGGATGGTTTAGCACCTTACCCAATAGCGAATACTGACGTCGAATATGCAAAAAGTGACAATCTTTGAGAGGTCATAGGAAATGAATGCTTTGCCCGGCACGCTCCCGGTGCCCGTTGATGCAGCCCATACGGCCACCGTGGCGCTGGATCTGGTTCAGGACTGGTTTCATAGCCTGCGCACCAGCTATTCCGAACATGTGCTGGATCATTGCCTGAAGCAGGCGGGCATCGTGAAAGATTTTATTGATCGGCCCGGCGCTCGTTTGACGCGTGATCAACTGGTGCGCCTGTATCAGGAAAGCGCCAGGAAAACGGGCGATGAGATGATGGGTTTCTGGACTCGGCCCATACGCGCCGGGGCCTTGAAATACATTGTGCGCACCGTGCGGGACGCGCCATCCATCAATGTGGCCTTGTACCGTTTCACCCAGTTCTGGAATCTGCTGCTGGATGATTTCAGCCTGAATCTGATACGCACGGATAAAGAGTTGGGCATTGAGCTGGTGCCGCGTTATCCCACCGCCTATGTGCATCGTTTCGGCCATGCACTGATGCTGAAGCTGACGCACGGTATTGTGTCCTGGCTGATGGGGCGCGAGGTGCCGGTGCAGCAAGTGGCCTTTGCATTTCCCAGACCGGCTTTTGCGGCGGACTATTCGGTGCTGTTTCCCGCTTCAGTCAGTTTTGATGCGCCGTGCTCGCATATCTTGTTTGGCGTGGAGTTGGGGCAGGTACGGCCACAACGCACTCAGGTTGAGGCCAGAGCCTTTCTGGAGCGTGCGCCGCGTGACTGGATTTTTACCTCCTATCACGAGCATGCCTTGCGCCTGAAAGTGCGGGAAATCTTGCATACCGACCTAGGCTACACCTTGCAGGATGTGTCCGGCAAATTGCATATGTCGGCGCGCACGCTGATACGCAGGCTGCAAGATGAAGGCCTGTCGTTTCAGGGGATCAAGGATGAGCTGCGCCGAGATTTGGCGATTTTCAAATTGCTGCGCAAAGATATGTCGCTGGCTGAAATTGCTTACGCATTGAAGTTCAGTTCGCCAGCGACATTTCACCGGGCTTTCCGCCATTGGACGGGCATGACGCCCGGTGTGTATCGCGCCGCCCAGCAGGAGCTGGCCTGAAGGGCGGTTCAGCCAAGCGGGCTGTGTGGTCCGGGTTTACTTGCGTTCGCCGCCCAGGACTTCGACCAGATCGCTGATCATCTTGGCCAGCTCGGAGGTCATCAAGGTCATGTCAGCGTCAAAGATTTCGTCATCGTTGACGGCCGTCACATCTTGTTTTTCAGTCAGGATGTCCAGTGGGGCCACGCGTTTGACGTCCAGCGCATCGGTCAGCACAAAGCTGATGCGATCCGCCCAGGTCATGGCCAAACGGGTGCATTGCTTGCCGGCTTCAACGTGCTTGCGCACTTCGTCAATGTCGGCGCTTTGCTTTACGTAGCGCACGGCGGCACCGCTATCGCCGGTGGAGCGCAGTTCCGTGTCCTGGTCCACAGTAAAGTTGGCCAGTTGCTCTTCGTCCACCAGCCAGGAGGTCATGGCGGCACCGGGTGATTGCTCGGTATACAGAGGCTGCACGGGGAAAGGTTCCACGCTCTTGGCCAGCAGGCCCAGAACTTCGTCGCTCTTGGCGGTAGCCGCGGCATCAATAGCCAGCCAGTGGTTGCGGGTATCCAGCCAGACGCGGGTGTCGCGCGAGACGGCGAAGGCACGAGGCATCAAGTCCACAATGACTTGTTCCTTGATTTCCTTCATTTGCTTGCGGCCAGGTTTGTAGCCTTGCTGCTCTTCGATATCACGAGCCTTCTCACGAGCGACTTGGTTGATCACTGTGGTGGGCAGCAGCTTCTTTTCGGCGCGCAGAGCGATCAGGTACTGACCGTTAACTTCGTGCACCAGAGCACTGTTCTCGCGTGGGCTGACCCAGCCCAGGCTTAGCGGTTCCTGGCTGGAACCAGGGGTGAAGCTGTGTTTGGAAAGGGCTTCTTCCAGCTCTTCGGCGGAACATACCCAGTCGGGGGAGAGGCGATAGATGCGTAGATTCTTAAACCACATGGATACGAAGATAAATAAACAGAAGAAAAAGGGCGGGCGTAAAGCCCGAGGCAATGTTCGATTGTACGCGCAGATCTTCCTGTGCCGCCCCGCCATTTACGGACCCTTGCATTTGCTTGACAGAGCGCGGGAAATGGCCGGTGCAACGCGTTTTTTGCCTGGACTGGCTAACGATTGATGTCGTTATGGCGGGTTTCCCGCACAAAGGGCGCACCAATCGCAACCGTCACCAGACAGATCAGAATCGGGTACCACAAACCATCGTAAATATTGCCAGTGACGGCAATCATGGCAAAGGACAGGGTGGGCAAAAAGCCCCCGAACCAGCCATTGCCAATGTGATAAGGCAGGCTCATGGAGGTGTAGCGGATGCGGATCGGGAACATCTCCACCAGCATGGCCGCAATGGGGCCGTAGACCGCGGTTACCAGCCCCACCAGATAGGTCAGCAGAACCACCAGCATCACTTTATTGATCTGCTCCGGGTCTGCGCCGTCCGGGTAGCCGTACTGGCGCATGGTCTGAGTCAACTCATTGCGCAACTCTTGCGAGTGACGGGCAAAATCGGCGCGGCTCAGATGTCCGCCTTCAAAACCATCGATCACATGATCGCCAATGCGTACCTGGGCCACCTGACCGGGCGAACCCTTGACGTTGTTGTAGCTGACCGCGTGGCTGGCCATGTAGGACTTCACGATATCGCAAGAGCTGGTGAAGGTGTGGCTGCCCACCGGATTGAACTGGAAGGAACAACTGGCCGGGTCAGTAATGACAGTGACGGGCGCGTTGCGCTGCGCCTGGACCAAAGCGGGGTTGGCAAAATAGGCCAGGCCCTGGAAGACCGGGTAGTAGGTCAGGGCGGCCAGCAAACAGCCCGTCAGGATGATGGGCTTGCGCCCGATTTGATCCGACAGCCAGCCAAAAAAGATAAATAGCGGGGTGGCCAGTAGCAGTGAAATTACCATCAAGGTTTGCGCCAAGGTGGCATGCAAACCCAGCATTTGGGTGATGAAGAACAAGGCGTAGAACTGCCCCGTGTACCAGACCACGCCTTGGCCGGCCGTCAGGCCGAACAGTGCCAGCAAGGCGATGCGCAGATTCGCCCAGCGCCCGAAGGATTCGGTAATGGGCGAGGTCGACAGCGTGCCTTCTTCCTTGATGTGCTGGAAGGCAGGTGACTCTTTCAGGTTCATCCGTATCCAGACGGAAATCGCCAGCAGCAGCACGGAAATCAGAAAGGGAATGCGCCAGCCCCAAACCACAAATGCTTCTTCCCCGACCAGACTGCGTATGCCCATGATGACCAGCAGGGACAGCAGCAAACCCACGGATGCGGTGGTCTGAATCCAGCTGGTGTAAAAACCGCGACGGTGCTGGGGCGCGTACTCAGCCACATAGGTGGCGGCACCGCCGTATTCGCCACCCATGGCCAGGCCTTGCAGCAGACGCAGGACGATCAGCATGATGGGGGCGGCAATCCCGATGGCTTCATAGCTCGGTAGTACGCCGACCAAAAAGGTGGACAGTCCCATCAGCAAGATGGTGATCAGAAAGGTGTACTTGCGGCCCACGCGGTCGCCAATACGACCAAAGAGCAAGGCTCCAAAGGGGCGTACGGCAAAACCGGCGGCAAAGGCCAACAAGGCAAAGATAAAGCCGGCTGTCGGATTAACGGCGGTAAAGAAGTGTTGCGCCAGAATGGCGGCCATGGAGCCGTACAGATAGAAGTCGTACCACTCGAACATGGTGCCCAGGGCGGAGGCAAAAATAACTTTGCGACCCTGGGTGTCCAGCTTATTCTTGGCTTTCGGGAAGGTTGCACTGGTGATTGTCTGGGGCATGTGCTCAGGCTCTCCAAGGCAAAGACAGTGGGAAACTGACGCGTAAGCGCAGGCCGCTTTCCTGGCCCCCAGTCAGTGGCATGAAGTCGATGGAGGCGCCGTGAATGTCGGCAATCTCCCGCACAATGGCCAGCCCCAGGCCACTACCGTCTGCCTGGTTGCCCATGATGCGATAAAAACGATCAAAAATTCGTGCTTTATGTTCCGTGGGAATGCCGGGGCCGTTGTCCTCGATTTCCAACCAGCCCTTGCCTTGAGTCTGGCCGGTACGCATGGTGATCCAGCCGCCAGCAGGGGTGTAGATCAGGGCGTTATCCAGCAAATTGTTGATCAGCTCATCGAGCAGGACCGGATCCGCTTGCAAGAGGATAGCCTTGGCAGTGTTTTCCAGCCCCAGATCCAGCCCCAGTTTCAAGGCATCGGGCACACGCTGGCCTACATGCAATTCAGTCAGCGTATTCAGGTCCAGGGTTTGTTTGGTAGGGGCGTACAGGACATCGCTGCTTTCGGCACGGGCCAAGGCCAACATTTGGGTGACCAGGCGCGTGGCCCGGTCGATGCCGCGTACCAGTTGTTGCAAGCTGGCTTCGGTCTGCTTGGGGTCGCGCTCGCGCAGGGCCAGTTCGGCTTGGGTGCGTATCCCCGCCAGCGGCGTTTTCAACTGGTGGGCCGCATTGGCCACAAACTGCCTTTGGGTGGCTGAAAATTGTGCCTGCTGGGCCAGGAGTCCATTCATGGCATCAATCAGCGGCACAATTTCGGCAGGTGCCTGCTCTTGATCTACCGGCGATAAATCACCGGGAGCACGAGCACGCAAGCGCGCTTGCAGCAGGTTCAGCGGCTCCAGGCCATGTGTCAGCCCCAGGCCCGCCAGCATGGCCGCCAGCGGTACCAGAATGAATTGTGGTGTCAGCATCCCGATCAGAATTTCTCTGTGTAGCACCGCTCTATGTTCATTGGTTTCGGCAGCAACCGCCAGAAAGGGCATGTCGTTTTTGTCCTTGCCCCCCCAGACATAGGCCAGCCGCAGGCTTTGATCGTCCAGAATAACGTCCCGGTAGCGCAGCAGGTCGGTGTCATACCCCCAACTGTCGGGAACCGGCAAATTCGCGTTGCCAGCCAGTGGCTCGCCATTGGCATCGCGGATTTGCCATAGCGTAGGGGTCGGGCTTTCCTGACGCAAAATTGTCTGTGCCCCGTGCGATAAATGGATGGGCTGGCTCAGATCCTGATGGCTGATTTCCACTCGCAACAAGTCCAGGTGATCGCGCAAGGTGCGGTCGTAAGGGGAGTTCGCAATGTGCTGGGCGATGAAGTAGGTAATGACAATGCCTACCGTCCACAGCAAAAACAAAGGCCCGAAAATCCAGATCATGATCTTGTGAATGAGCGGGCGTGGTGCGACACGCTTGCCTTTGGCAGGCGCAGCCTTGTTGCTGGTTGGGGGCGTAGCGTGCTGCATGGACGATCCTTTAGGCTGGAGCGTCTTCTCGCAATTTTTCCGGTTCCAGACAGTATCCCAGACCACGCACGGTCAGGATGCGTACGCCGCTAGGCTCCAGTTTTTTGCGCAGGCGGTGGATATAGACCTCGATGGCGTTAGGGGTGACTTCCTCACCCCACTCACAGAGCAGATCCACAAACTGGTTCTTGCTGATCATGCGGCCGCTGCGCGACAGGAAAATCTCCAGCAAGCTGGTTTCACGCGCCGACAGCTCCAGGGGCTGATTGTCTATATAAGCCATGCGACCTTTCAGGTCGAAGCTTAGTCGTTTGTGATGCAGCAAGGCGCTGCTGGTGCCGGTGCTGCGACGCGTCAGGGCGCGTACACGGGCTTCCAGTTCGGTCAGGGCAAAGGGTTTGGACATATAGTCGTCCGCGCCCAGGTCCAGACCGCGCACACGCTGTTCGACCGTATCGCTGGCAGTCAGGATCAGAACGGGGAGGGTGTCCTGGCGTTGGCGGATTGACTGCAGCACCGACAGGCCGGGCTTTTTGGGCAGGTCCAGGTCCAGGATCAGAAGGTCAAAGCTTTGCAGCTGCAAGGCCGAGTCGGCGCTATCGCCATCGTGCACGACATCAACCGCATAGCCTTCGTAGCGTAAGGAGCGAGAAAGTCCATCCGCGAGAATACTGTCGTCTTCAGCTATTAGTATGCGCATGACCCTACACAAACAGATGATTGAGTGGCTGTTCGGCATTGTTGCACAAGGCTGTAAGGCTGGTCAGTAGGGGATAACGATGCCGGCTAGTTAATTTATTTGAATATCTGTGTATATATACAGTATAATTTGATGCAATAATTAGGTTTGATTTTTAATTGCCGTGCCCGTCCGTTGGGGCGCCATTCCACAGTCAAGGATTTTTCATGGACGATAAAAACAGCAAAGCAGTGGCCTCGGAACGTTCCAAAGCGCTGGCCGCCGCTCTGTCGCAAATCGAAAAGCAGTTCGGCAAGGGCTCGATCATGCGTTATGGCGACGACAACGTCGAGCATGACATCCAGGTGGTCTCCACGGGTTCCTTGGGTCTGGACATTGCTTTGGGCGTCGGTGGTCTGCCACGTGGTCGCGTTATTGAAATTTACGGCCCGGAATCTTCGGGTAAAACCACGCTGACCCTGCAAGTGATTGCAGAGATGCAAAAGCTCAAAGGCACATGTGCCTTTATTGACGCCGAACACGCGCTGGACGTGCAATACGCTCAAAAACTGGGCGTGAATCTGGGTGATCTGTTGATCTCCCAGCCTGATACCGGCGAGCAGGCTCTGGAAATTACCGAAGCCCTGGTGCGTTCGGGTTCGGTAGACCTGATTGTTATCGACTCGGTGGCTGCCTTGACTCCCAAGGCTGAAATCGAAGGCGATATGGGCGATTCCTTGCCCGGTCTGCAGGCCCGTCTGATGAGCCAGGCCCTGCGTAAATTGACGGCCACCATCAAACGCGCTAACTGCATGGTCATCTTCATTAACCAGATCCGTATGAAGATTGGCGTCATGTTCGGCAACCCTGAAACCACCACGGGTGGTAACGCGCTGAAGTTTTACTCCTCCGTGCGTCTGGATATTCGCCGTATCGGTTCCATCAAGCGTGGCGACGAAATGGTGGGTAACGAGACCCGCGTTAAAGTGGTCAAGAACAAGGTTGCGCCTCCTTTCAAGCAAACCGAATTCGACATCATGTATGGCAGCGGTATTTCCCGTGAAGGCGAGATTATCGATCTGGGTGTACAAACCGGCGTGGTCGACAAGGCAGGTGCCTGGTATAGCTACGACGGCAACCGCATTGGTCAGGGTAAGGACAATGTGCGTGAATTCCTGAAAGAGCGCCCCGAGTTGGCCCGCGAAATCGAAAACAAAGTGCGTGAAAAGCTGGGCGTTGCCCTGATGAGCGCTGCTGTCAGCCGTCCAGCCGCTGCTCCTGTGGTTGATCCGGCCGAGGGAGAAGTCTGATTTTTCCCCCAGAGTTCGATGACGAACCCTTTGAGACAGACCCGGAGGAAATCCGGGAACGTAAACAAGCTCAAAGGGAGCGCGTTGCTGCGCTTTCTGCCCGGCCCACTCGGGCGGGCAGAAACGTAGAAGATAGCTTGGGCGACAATGCTCCTGCTGCTGAAAAGAAAGCCCCGTCCAAACGGCCGGGGCTGTCTCTTAAAGCCAGAGCGTTGAATTTTTTATCCCGACGCGAATACTCGCGCCTGGAGTTGGGCCGCCGTCTGGCACCCCATGCAGAAACCGCTGAAGAAGTGGAAGCTTTGCTCGACGCCCTGGTCGAACAGAAGTGGCTGTCCAACGAGCGCTTCGCACATAGTGTCGTCAATCGCCGTGCCTCGCGTGTGGGCACCCGAGTCATTCTGCAAGAACTGCGCCAGCATGGCGTGGATGTGGAACAGACCGAAATCATCAAAGAAGAATTGATGGCGACCGAACTGGAACGGGCCAAGCACGTGTGGAGCAAGAAATTCAGTGCGCCGCCCGATGATCCCCGCAGTTACGCCAAACAATATCGCTTCATGGCCAGCCGAGGCTTCTCGGGCCGTATCTTGCAGCAGATTCTGGGTGATTGGGAAGACGATCCGGCTTGAATAAGCCATCTGCAATGCTTCGTTTTGCTGTGTTTCTTGCTTGTCTGCTGCCGCCATCAAAAAACGTGGCCTCGTTCAAGTTGGCATGAGCCCGCCCGCCTGTACTTTTCCTCTATTTACATAGTGCTTGCAACAGAGTTTTGCCATGCCATTGCTAAATGGCTCAAGACTGCGCCGCCACAATCCCTTGCAGGCTTTTGAAGCAGGTTTCGCGTGCCTGTGCCAAAAAGGCCTGTACATAATCCGCCTGTAAATCCTCACTGCGTACCGTGGCGTAAAGCGTGCGCCAGACACCATGTTCTCCCAAGCGGCACGTGCGTATCGAAGCCGGGTTCAGGAACTCCGTCAAGGCCCAGTTCGGCAAAGCTGTCACACCGCGCTGGCTGGCAACCAGTTGCACGATCATGGGCGTTAGCTCGGCCTGCCGAATCGCAGCGGGCTCCACATCGGCTGGCGTCAGGAACTGCGTAAAAATATCCAGACGATTGCGTTCTACCGGGTAGGTAATCAGAACCTGATCGGTCAATTGGAAAGGTTCTACATAGCGGTACTGCGACAAGGGGTGCTGGTTGGAGACAGCCAGCACCAGCTCGTAGCGAAACAGGGGTTCGTAATGGACAGCCGGATTGTCCTGCGGGTCCGAGGTGATCACCACATCCAGATCCCCGCGCATCAAGGCGGGCAAGGGCGCAAAGGAAAAAGCCGCGCTCAAGTCCAGCGTGACGTCAGGCCATTGCTGCCTGAATGCGTCCAGTGCTGGCATCAGCCATTGAAAGCAGGAGTGGCAATCAATGGCCACATGCAGGCGTCCCGTGCGTCCGGCGGCCAGTCTTTGCAGATCGCGCTCGGTGGCGCGTACACGCGGCAGGATGTCATCGGCCAGCGTCAGGATACGCAGAGCGGCGGTGGTCAGGCGGGCAGGGCGGGTGCGGCGGTTCAGCAATTGCACTTGAAGCCGCACTTCCAGGTCGCGAAGCTGGTGCGAGAGGGCGGACTGCGTAACATGCAGGCGCTCGGCGGCTTCTTGCAAGCTGCCGCTGTCGCGGATGGCGCTCAGGGTTTCGAGATGGCGGATTTCAAGCATGTTGAGGAAAATTCATAATTAGCATGGTGTATTTGATTTTTTTTCAAATAAGTATACAGGCACAATAGATTTCAAACGCCTGATACGGGCCTTTTATTTCTAATTTATGGGCTTACTATGACTATTATTCATAATCTGGGTTTTCCTCGCATGGGCGCGCAGCGCGAATTGAAGCGCTCTTTGGAAGCCTATTGGGCCGGTCAGGTAAGCCAGCAAGAGCTTTTGGAAACAGGCAAAGCCTTGCGCGCCCAGCATTGGGGTTTGCAAGGCAAGGCTGGGCTGGATACGGTGCCTGTGGGCGATTTTGCCTGGTATGACCAGATTCTGGAGTGGAGCACCTTGCTGGGAGCGGTTCCCGCCCGTTTCGGCCAGGCTGAAAATGCACCCGTGTCATTGGATACCTTGTTTCGCATGGCGCGTGGCCGTGCGCCCAGCGGCACCCCTGCCGCTGCTTGTGAAATGACCAAGTGGTTCGATACAAACTACCACTACATCGTGCCCGAATTCACACCAGGTCAAAGCTTCCGGATTGCCCGTGAATTCTTGTTTGAGCAGATTGAAGAGGCCAAGGCTCTGGGGCACAAGGTCAAGCCCATGATTCCCGGACCCTTGACCTGGTTGTGGCTGGGCAAGGGCGATGCCTATGAGGGCTCGGCAGACGCGGGCAAGCTGGCCTTGCTGGATACTTTGCTGCCTGTGTATGAACAAGTGCTGGCCCGTTTCAAAGCTCAGGGTGTGGAATGGGTACAGATTGACGAACCTGTTCTGGTTCTGGATTTGCCTCAAGCGTGGCAAGACGCCTTCCGTCGCGTTTATCAAGGTCTGAATCAATCCGGCTTGAAGCTGCTGCTGGCGACTTATTTTGATGATCTGCATAAGAACGTCGCGGTATTGAAGGATTTACCCGTGGCGGGTGTGCATGTGGATGCGGTGCGCGCTCCGGCTGCTTTGCAGGCCGTACAAGCGGTATTGGGGCAAGACCAGGTGCTGTCTGCCGGTGTGATTTCGGGTCGGGATATTTGGCGCACGGATCTGCAAAAAACGGTTCAAACCTTGAAGCCCTTGAAAGCGGTTTTGGGCGAGCGCCTGTGGATTGCGCCATCCTGCTCGCTGCTGCATGTCCCTGTGGATGTGCAAAGTGAAACCGGCCTGGACGCTGAATTGAAGAGCTGGTTGTCCTTTGCGGTGCAAAAACTGGATGAGCTGAGACTGTTGCAAGGATTGCTGGACGGCACTTTGGACGAAGCGGGTCAGCAAGCGGTTCGAGCTCAGCAAGCTGCTTTGCAAACGCGCCGTGAGTCCAAGCGTACGCATAATCCTGCCGTGCAAGCCCAGATGGCCAAGATTGACCAGCTCAAGCGTCAACGTACGCCCTTCGCGCAGCGTATCCAGGCCCAGCGCAACAAGCTGAAGTTACCCGCCTATCCCACCACCACGATCGGTTCGTTTCCTCAGACCACGGAAATTCGTACTGCTCGCCGCGACTGGCGTGGGGGAGCCCTGAGTGACGCGGCTTATGAAAAAGCCATGCAGGCAGAAATCGAGCAAGTTATTCGTTTTCAGGAGCGGATCGGTCTGGACGTGCTGGTGCATGGCGAGGCCGAGCGCAACGATATGGTGGAGTACTTTGGTGAACTGCTGGGTGGTTTTGCCTTTACACAAAACGGTTGGGTACAAAGCTACGGGTCGCGTTGCGTAAAGCCGCCTATTATCTTTGGGGATGTGCTGCGCATCACGCCCATGAGTGTGGCCTGGTCCTCCTACGCCCAATCACTGACTGATCGGCCCGTCAAAGGCATGTTGACGGGGCCAGTGACGATGTTGCAGTGGTCTTTTGTTCGTGACGACCAGCCCCGTGCCGATACTTGCCGCCAGCTGGCTTTGGCCTTGCGGGATGAAGTTTCTGATCTGGAACAGGCCGGCATTCGTGTCATCCAGCTGGATGAACCCGCTTTCCGCGAAGGCTTGCCGCTCCGTCAGGGTGATTGGCAGGCCTACCTGGATTGGGCGGTGGATTGCTTTCGCCTGTCCACCAGCGCGGTGTCCGATGAAACCCAGATTCACACGCATATGTGCTATTCGGAGTTCAACGACATCATGCAATCCATTGCCGAGATGGACGCGGATGTGATCACGATTGAAACCTCGCGTTCCAATATGCTCTTGCTGAATGCCTTCGAGAATTTTGAGTATCCCAATCATATAGGCCCAGGCGTTTATGACATTCACTCGCCCAATGTGCCTGATAAGGACTGGATAGTGCGCTTGATGGGCGAGGCGGCCAAGCGCTTGCCCGCCGACCGTTTGTGGGTGAATCCCGACTGCGGTTTGAAGACGCGAGCGTGGTCTGAAACTGAGGCTGCCTTGCTGGCCATGGTGGATGCGGCCAAAGCATTGCGGGCGGCAGCCTGATTTGGTGCAGGCTTGAAATAAGCCGCTTGAATAGATTGACAGGGCAGGGCGCTTTTCGTCCTGCCACTCGATTTCCCAGGCTGGATGAAAACGACCGCCCGTCAGGTGGTCGTTTTTTTCATGCAAATTTGGTATACCGTAGGATCGACACCGCGTAGATCCTGTGTTTGGCCCGCTTGGGATGCGCTTACAGATTATGTAAGTGGCTGATACGGAACATACGAGGTGCGTTATACTTGATCAGTTTCAATCTTGCCGCCCCGTTCATATCAATGCCTTTGTCCCCGCCGTCCGTCGCCCGTGAACCATTGCATACGCGTACCATCACGGTAGAGTCGTTTGCACGGGAAGATGGCCTCTGGGACCTGGAGGCCTCGCTGCTGGATGTGAAGTCCTACGACTTTCCCATACGCAACGGCCAAACCCATAAGGCAGGTGATCCTGTCCACCTGATGCATCTGCGTATCACTATCGATAGCAGCTTTGCCATTGTGGATGCCGTGGCGGTCTACGATGCAGCCCCTTACCAGGACAACTGTTCGTCCATTGCGGACGCCTACCAGAAGTTGGTGGGCCTGAATTTGCTCAAGCAGTTTCGTCAGGGTGTCAAAGAGCGCTTTGGGCGTTCGGCTGGCTGTACGCACATGAGCGAGCTGGCACAAGTGTTGCCAACCGCCGCCGTACAAACCATGGCCGGGCGACGTCGCAGCAGCGGGGAATCAGAGATTTATCGCACCGACAAGCAGCCTTTCCATCTGGATGGCTGCCATGCCTTGCGTTTGAGCGGTCCCGTGGTTGAGGAGTTTTATCCCGTCTGGTATCGACCTAAAGTCACAGACGGGGTGGATTAGTTTTTTGTTTTAGTCAGGTCTCGGGCTCAGGCCTGGAGTTCCTGCCTTCTTTTTTTATTGTGTTTTTAGACTGACAGGTATCACATGAAAATTCACGAATATCAGGGCAAAGCACTGCTTAAGCAGTTTGGCGTTGCCGTGCCACGCGGAATTCCTGCCTTCTCCGTCGATGAAGCGGTTGCAGCTGCGCAGGAGCTGGGTGGCTCTGTGTGGGTTGTCAAAGCCCAGATTCACGCCGGTGGCCGTGGCAAGGGCGGTGGCGTCAAGCTGGCTCGCTCGATGGACGAAGTGCGTCAACTGGCCTCGGAAATCCTGGGCATGCAGCTGATCACTCACCAAACTGGCCCTGAAGGCCAGAAAGTGGGTCGCCTGCTGATCGAGGAAGGCGCGGACATCAAGAAGGAATACTACGTCGGTATCGTTACCGACCGTGCTACCCAGCGCGTGGCCGTAATGGCTTCCAGCGAAGGCGGCATGGAAATTGAAGAAGTGGCCGAGCGCGACCCCGACGCCATCCTGAAAGAATTCGTGGACCCTGCTGTTGGCCTGACCAACGAGCAAGCCACCAAGCTGGCTCGCGGTATCGGCGTTCCTGACGCTTCTATCGAAAAAGCCGTTGCTGAATTCCAGAAGCTGTACAAGTGCTACACCGAAACCGACGCTGAACTGGCCGAGATCAACCCTCTGATCCTGACCGGCTCGGGCGACATCATCGCTCTGGACGCCAAGTTCAACTTCGACGGCAACGCTTTGTTCCGTCACCCCGATATCGTGGCTTTCCGTGACCTGGCTGAAGAAGATCCTGCTGAAGTTGAAGCCAGCAAGTACGACCTGGCCTACATCCAGCTGGACGGCAACATTGGCTGCCTGGTGAACGGTGCAGGTCTGGCCATGGCGACCATGGACACCATCAAGCTGTTTGGCGGCGAGCCTGCCAACTTCCTGGACGTGGGCGGTGGCGCTACGGCCGAAAAAGTTACTGAAGCCTTCAAGATCATGTTGGCCAACAAGGGCGTCAAAGCCATTCTGGTTAACATCTTCGGCGGCATCATGCGCTGCGACGTGATCGCTGAAGGCGTGATCGCTGCGTGCAAGGCCGTCAACCTGAACGTGCCTCTGGTGGTACGCATGAAGGGTACCAACGAAGAGCTGGGCAAGAAAATGCTGGCCGATTCCGGTCTGCCCATCATCAGTGCTGACACCATGGCCGAAGCGGCGACTGCTGTTGTCGCTGCCGCCAAGTAAGAAAAGGTTGAGGATTAGCAAATGTCGATTCTGATCAATAAAGACACCAAAGTCATCACGCAAGGGATCACCGGCAAGACCGGCCAGTTCCACACCCGCATGTGCCGTGAATACGGTAACGGCATGGAAGCCTTTGTGGCTGGCGTGAACCCCAAGCGTGCTGGTGAGGATTTCGAAGGTGTACCTATTTACGCCTCCGTGTCCGACGCCAAGGCTGAAACCGGCGCAACCGTGTCGGTTATCTACGTTCCACCCGCAGGCGCTGCGGCTGCCATCTGGGAAGCTGTTGAAGCTGACCTGGACCTGGTTATCTGCATTACCGAGGGCATCCCTGTTCGCGACATGCTGGAAGTTCGCAACCGCATGCGCGCAGAAAACCGCAAAACCCTGTTGTTGGGCCCGAACTGCCCCGGTCTGATCACTCCTGACGAGCTGAAGATCGGTATCATGCCCGGCCACATTCACCGCAAGGGCCGCATCGGTGTGGTCAGCCGCTCCGGCACGCTGACATACGAAGCCGTTGCTCAAGTAACTGAACTGGGCCTGGGTCAATCCTCGGCTGTGGGTATCGGTGGCGACCCAATCAACGGTCTGAAGCACATCGACGTGCTCAAGATGTTCAACGACGATCCTGATACCGATGCCGTTATCATGATTGGCGAGATCGGCGGTCCAGACGAAGTCAACGCGGCTTTGTGGGCTAAAGACAATATGACCAAGCCTGTTGTTGGCTTTATCGCTGGTGTGACAGCGCCTCCCGGAAAACGCATGGGTCACGCTGGTGCCCTGATCTCCGGTGGTGCCGACACGGCCGACGCCAAGCTGGAAGTGATGGAAGCTTGCGGTATTCGTACCACTCGCAACCCGTCCGAAATGGGCAAGCTGCTCAAAGAAGTGCTGTAAATAGTAGTACCGGGGCCCGCTTTGGCGGGCTCTTTGTCTGGCTGCCCTGTGCAGCCGGGCAAAATTGGCCAGCCGGTTTCGTCAAGAAAAACACCACAACCCGGCGCATTCCTTCCCGAATCTGGCCAGCCTGATCATGCTCAAACGAATCAAGTAAGAAAAAGAAGCCCCGATGTTGCACAGGCTATGATTAGTTTGCTGCTTTAAGGGGCGTTGTTGTCTTGGGACAGCCTGGCGACAGAAAAAGAGCGTTTGTCCCGCGGCTGGGAAGAGAACTCACGTTTAGCTATACGGGAACGAAATGATTGAATTCCTCCAAACCCTGCATTGGGGTTCACTGTTTCAAATTGTACTGATTGATATTTTGCTCGGTGGCGACAATGCCGTCGTGATCGCACTTGCCTGTCGCAACTTGCCCAAGCAGCAGCGCATGCAAGGCATTTTGTGGGGGACAGCAGGCGCAATTATCCTGCGTGTAGTCCTGATTTTCTTTGCTCTGACCTTATTGGATCTGCCGTTTTTGAAAGTGGTGGGCGGTCTTTTGCTCTTGTGGATCGGGATCAAGCTGCTGATGCCGGACGACGACGCACACGGCAATATTCAAGGGGGCGGAACCGTCTGGGCTGCCGTCAAAACCATCATCATTGCGGATTTCGTGATGAGCCTGGATAACGTGATTGCCATTGCCGGTGCAGCACAAAACGCGCACCTGGATCATCAACTGGGCTACGTGATCTTTGGTTTATTGCTAAGTGTCCCCATTATTGTCTGGGGCAGCACCCTGGTTTTGAAACTGATCGACCGTTTCCCTATTGTCGTCACCCTGGGCGGTGCCTTGCTGGGCTGGATTGCAGGCGGCATGCTGGTCACGGACAAGATTGTGGAAAATCAATTTGGCGTGCAGCCCCAGCCTGTTAAACTCGGGGTCGAGATTGTTTGTGCCTTATTAGTGGTGGCGCTGGGCAAATGGCTGGCGCACCGTAAAGGTTCTACCAAGGAAGCTTAGTTCTATGGCAATTTTTAAATCCTCCGACGCCAAAGGTCAGGAAAGCGGTTTGTCCCTGCTGCAAGGCTTAGGGATCCTGGCCATTATCGGTATTGTTGCTGCCGCCATCGTGCGCTATTTTGCTGCATGACCGCTGTGGCTTCTACTCCTCAGGAATTGGTTATTGCCACTCGTGCCAGTCAACTGGCCTTGTGGCAAGCCAAGCATGTTCGCGACCTTTTGCAGCAGCTGTACCCGCAGTGCAAGGTGTCCTTGCTGGAAATGACAACCCGTGGTGACCAGATTCTGGATCGTACGCTGTCCAAAGTGGGTGGCAAGGGCCTGTTTGTCAAAGAGCTGGAAACCGCCTTGCTGGATGGCCGCGCCCATCTGGCGGTGCACTCCCTGAAAGACGTGCCGGTGGTGTTGCCCGAGTCCTTTGACCTGCCCATCATCATGGAGCGGGACGACCCACGCGATGCTTTTGTTTCCAATACTTATCCCAATCTTGAGGCTTTACCTGCTGGTGCCATCGTAGGCACTTCCAGTTTGCGCCGCGAGTCTCAGATTCGAGAGCGCTACCCGCACCTGGACATCCGTCCCCTGCGTGGCAATGTCCAGACCCGTTTGTCCAAGCTGGATCGTGGCGATTACGACGCCATTATTCTGGCTTCGGCTGGTTTGCGTCGTCTGGAATTGGCCGAGCGTATTCGCGATTACATCTCGACCGAAGACAGCTTGCCTGCCGCCGGGCAGGGGGCCTTGGGTATCGAGATTCTGAAAACTCGTACCGATGTGGCTCAATGGTTGGCGCCTTTGGCGCATTCCACCAGCCACGTATGTGCCTTGGCCGAGCGTGCCGTATCGCGTGCCTTGGGTGGTTCCTGTCAGGTGCCATTGGCGGCTTATGCCACACTGAATGGCGAGGAGCTGAGCCTGAGCGGCCTGGTTGCCGAACCTGATGGCTCCACGGTGTACCGCGCTCAGATCACGGGTGCGGCCAAAGATGCGGAAGCCTTGGGTCTGTCGCTGGCGGAAGATCTGAAGCAGCAAGGTGCTCAAGCCATTCTGGATCGCTTGCTTACGGAACAGCCCGCAGAAGGCGAGTAAAGCGGCATGAACCTGCCCTGTGTATTACTGACCCGCCCCGCGGGACGGAACGAAACCCTGTCGGCTGCCTTGGCCGCGCAGGGTTTTTCTTCCTTGCTTATGCCCGCCTTGAGCCTGGAAGCGCAAAACCTGTCCGAAGAACAATGGCAAGATCCCAAGGATTTTGACCTGGTGCTCTTTGTAAGCAGCAGTGCGGTCAATTTTTACTTTGCGGCTTTGCAAGCGCGCGGTCAACGCTGGCCTGACAAGGTATTGCTGGCTGCAGTTGGTTTTGCTACCGCCGCCTGTTTGCGCGCCCAGCCGGGCGTTTCCCCAGATGCCGTACTTCACCCTGAAAATACGGATTCCTTGCAGGACTCAGAGGCTCTGTGGGCGGTGCTGGAGCCTCGACTGGCGCAATTTGAGCGGGTTCTGATTGTGCGCGGTCATAGCGGTCGTGAATGGTTGGGACAGCAGCTGGAAAATCACGGTATTCAGGTCCAGCGCCTGGCGATTTACCAGCGTAGCCCCGCCCAGTGGAGTACAGAGCAGGGCCGTCAAATTCGTGACAGTTTGCAGGCGGGCCGTCTGGCCGTGTTGCTCAGCAGTTCTCAAAGCGCCGATGCGGTTTTCGCCAATGTACAAAGCCTGGGTTTACTGGATGTTTGGGCGCAATGTGCCTATGTGGTCATACATCCGCGTATTGAAGAACATTTACAGTCCTTATTGTTGCAGGCTGGAATCGCAGCGCCACCAATGGTAAAAAGGTGTACGCCAGACGATGATGACATTGTCGCTGCCTTGATGGCGGTGCTCTCGCGCGATTAGCCTCACACGGATTACAATCTTGCCATGAACGATAAAACAGAGAACGCATCCGCAAGCGAACCGGAGACTTCCATTTCCAGCCCAGCCAATACAGCGGCTCCTCGTCCGTATTCCGAACCCAAAGACAGCACCACTACGCCGCAAAAGCGTAAAAGTGGCGCGGGTCCGGCTTATGCTTTGACGGCTGTTGTGGTGGTGCTGGCCGCTGCCGGTCTTTGGTACCAGAATTCATTGCTGGAAAAGCATAAGGCCGAGCTGCAAGCCCAGCTGGCGACCAATATCAACACCACAGAGCAGGCGCGCCAAACCGCGCAGCAGGCCCTCGCCTTGGCGCAGCGTCAATCCGACAAGCTTGCCCAGCTGGAAAAATCCTTTAACGATTCCACCGAACAGTTTCATGATCTGAGCCAAGCCTTCCAGACCATGACAGACAGCGGTTCGGAACTGGTTTTGCTGAACGATATTGATCATCTCGCCACGATTGCGCAGCAACAGCTGATGCTGGGTGGCAATGTGGCCAATGCCATCGTTTCTCTGGAAGCTGCTCAGGCGCAATTGGCTCGTGCCAATCGCGTCGGTCTGGCTTCCTTGCAACAAACACTGAATGGCGATCTGGAACGCCTGCGCGCCGCTGCCACGGTGGATGTGGCCTCCTTGTCGCGTCAACTGGATACCTTGTCGCGCTACGTCTCGGAAGCGCCTTTGCTGGTGCCGGATGACGTTGCCGGTGGTGCGAATACTGAAGCGCTGGACTTGCAGTCCGACGTTCAGGAACCTACGGAACTGGCCGCTGATGCCCCTTGGTGGGAGCGCAGCTGGAATACGGTGGAACAGTGGGGTAGCAGCGCCTGGCGCTCGGTCAGCCACGATCTGGGGCAGTTTGTCTCCATCCGCCGTGTCGACGATGCCGCCGCCTTGCTGATGTCGCCCGATCAGGCTGCCCGTCTGCGAGAGAACCTGCGTCTGCGCATTATGGCCGCCCAACTGGCCATGATGATGAACCAGTCCGCCGTCTGGCAGACCGAGCTGAACGCAGTCGCGACGGCGCTGGAAAAACGCTTTGATACGCAATCCGGTCAGGTTCAGCAGGCCTTGCGTCTGACCCGCCAATTGCAGGACACCCGCATCGGTGCTCGTTTGCCTACCGTGAATAACACCTTGGCGGCTATTGAAAGCCTGCGTCAGGCTCAGGCCGGTCGCAGTCAGGATAATGCCGACGACACCAAGACCGAGCAGGGCGATACGGATCCTGTTTTGTCCGACCCTCCTCAATCCACAGAGCCTGCCAGCCAGGAGGAGCCCGCTGCTCCTGCTGCCGAACAGACTGAGTCTGCGACTCCCGCTCAGTCCGAGACGGAACAGCCCGCTCAGGCGCAGGGGTAAGGTATGCGTACTTGGTTCTGGACTCTCATCTTATTTATCGCCGCAGTCGCGCTGGCTCTGGTCTTGCGTGAACACGCCGGTAACGTCTATTTAGTCACGCCGCATTATTTGGCGCGCGCCTCGCTGACTTACGTGGTTCTGTGCACGCTGGGGCTGTTCATCGTGCTGTACGTACTGCTGCGCCTGCTGGCCTGGTTCAGCGATGGTCCGGAGCGTTTCCGCCTGTGGCGTGGTCGTCGCGCTCAACGCCGTGACCAGGCTTTGCTGGAAACTGGATGGATCAGCATTCTGGAAGGTCGTTACGAGCAAGCTGAAAAAGACTTGATGAAGCTGATGAGCAAAACCCGCTCGCAGTCCAGCAAGGTCGTGGCAGGTTTGGCAGCAGCGCGTGCTGCGCATTATCAAGGTCAGATTGCTCAACGTGACGAAGCCTTGGCCGCCGCTCGTGCTGCCGCTGGCGATGATGCTCGTTTGAACGAGGCCAGTGCCGTGGCTTCGGCCGAGCTGTACCTGGATCAGAATCGTACCGAAGAAGCCATCGAGCTGCTGCAGGATTTGCAGGATGCCAGTTCGCGCCACTTGCACGCCACTCGTTTGTTGTTGCGCGCCTATCGTCAGCAAGGTAATGCTGAACGTGTTTACGAGTTGACCCGTTTGCTGGTGCGCCGCAGTGGGATCGAACGTCAAGAGGCACTGAACCACATCGAATTTGCCGCTGCTGCTCGTTTGCGTGTGGGTGGTGCTGAACAGTTCAAGGCCTTATGGTCGGATCTGAAGTCCGAAGAAAAGATCCTGCCCGGCGTCGCGCTGGAAGCTGCCCTGATTCAAGAACATGAAGGTAATTACGAAGAAGCCGGTCGTATCCTGGAGCCTGCGATTGCAGTCAGTTTCGACAGCCGCTTGCTGGAAGCCTACGCCCAGTGCCCACCTGAATATGTGGGCCGCCGCTTGGCCAAGGCCGAAGAGTGGCTGCGCAGTCAGCCCAACAATCCGGTCTTGCTGTCCACCCTGGGCCATCTGTGTCTGACCAGCCAATTGTGGGGGCAGGGCGAGCATTACCTGTTGCGTAGCCTGAAAATCCAGGGCGATCTGCGTAATCATGCTTTGCTGGGTAATCTGTACGACAGCCTGGGTCGCCACGACGAAGCCGTCTCTTACTGGCGCAAGGCCGCCTCCATGGCCGGCACCTTACCGATTCTGGCGGTCAGTACGGCTTTGCCAGCAGCGGATACTCGTCATGACCCTAGCCATACCGATGCGGACAGCCTGCCATCGCAGGATGACGACGATCTGCCGCATTACACCTATGCCGCCAGCGTCGTGGCCGAGGACCTGCCAGATCAGGGCCGTCCATTGCCTGTGGTGGCCGAGCCAGTGCCTCCTGCTGCCACGCCTTCGCAAGACAGCTTGAGCTCCTCTTCGGATCTGGATGATTACTTTGATACGGCTCCCATCCCTGGGGTCGATCTCTCTCAAACTTCGGATCGTCCTCGACGCTCCAACGATTAATTTCTTTTATTTTTAAAGGTTTGCACGAATGAGCCTCGCCCAAGTACCTGCTGGCAAGAAACTGCCCGACGAGATCAACGTAGTCATCGAAATCCCCATGAACTCGGACCCCGTCAAATACGAAGTTGACGAGAACGGCGTGGTTTTTGTGGACCGTTTCATGCTGACCGCCATGCACTACCCCTGCAACTACGGCTACGTTCCACAAACCATTTCGGACGATGGCGACCCGGTTGACGTGCTGGTGATTGCTCCTTTCCCAATCCAGATCGGTGCCGTGATTCCTTGCCGTCCTATCGGCGTGCTGCATATGGACGACGAAGGCGGTGGCGATGCCAAACTGCTGGCCGTGCCTACCGACAAGCTGTACCCCCTGTACCGCAACGTGAAGTCGCCTGAAGATCTGCAGCCTGAAGAGCTGGAGCGCATCAAGCACTTTTTCGAGCACTACAAAGACATCGAAAAAGGTAAATGGGTCAAGGTCAAGGGCTGGGACGGTATCGAAGCTGCCAAGAAAGAGCTGGTAGACGGTGCCAAGCGCTTTGCTGACGGCCAGGCAAAATGAGTACCGTCATCCCCGCACCCGCCGTTGCGGCCCTGAACGTACAGGGCAGTGAGCAGGTTTTTCCTGTACGCCGCATTTACTGCGTCGGCCGCAATTACGTCGAGCATGCACAGGAAATGGGCTTTACCGGTCGCGAAGATCCTTTTTTCTTCTGCAAACCGGCGGACTCCATCTTGAACGTGCTGCCCGGCCAGGTCTGCGACATGCCTTATCCCTCTCGCACCCAGGATCTGCATCACGAGATCGAACTCGTCGTGGCTTTGTCCAAGGGCGGGCGTGATCTGACTGTGGAGCAGGCTGCTGAATGTGTGTGGGGATACGCGGTGGGTCTGGACATGACCCGCCGGGATTTGCAGACGCAAGCCAAAAAAGCTGGTCGCCCCTGGGAAGTGGGCAAAGCCTTTGACCACTCCGCGCCGACCGGCCCTCTGGTCCCACGCAGCCGTATTGGCGAGCTGTCCCAAGGTGCCATCACCCTGGACGTCAACGGCGAGCGTCGCCAGACCGGCGATTTGAATCAGCTGATCTGGAATGTGGCTGAATCCATCGCTTACCTGTCGGGCCTGTTCGAGTTGTTCCCAGGCGACATCATTTTCACGGGAACCCCAGCCGGTGTCGGCTCGGTGGAACGTGGCGATGTGATGCACGGGGCGATCGACGGTCTGGGTAGCATAGAGGTGCGTCTGGTCTAAGCCATCGGCTTGAAGAAAAAATCGCCTCCAGGCGTAATGCCAGTCAGTTAACACTGACTGGCATTTTTATTGGCCGTGCAGTGAGCAAGTTGTTTTTTGGGGTACGCGGTCACTACTCATGAGTAACATGCTTTTCGGGGCGTAATGAGCCCATAGGTATTAAAGCCGGACAAACCTATCCCGCTCGGCTTTTGCGAATATTCCGGCCCGCTGCCAAGGGGCAGACTGTGAACTGACTTTTGGGAGATTCCAATGAGACAGTTCATCAGACGGCAGCGCGGCCAGGGCATGGTCGAGTATTTAATTATTGTGGCTTTGGTCGCGGTGGCGGCTATTGCCGTTTATCAGTCCTTTGGTCAGGTGATTCGCAATCAGACCGCGGCCATGGCCAAGGAACTGGCGGGGGAGGATGGCTCCGAGCAGACTCAGCAAGCGCAATCGGCCGCTTCTGCTGCGGCCGCTCAAGGCAGTGCCAAGAGCTTGAAATCCTTTACGGGCAATGCGCAATGACGCCGCCCAACCGACCACAAGAGGGGGCGGTGTTGGCCTGGGGGCTGATAGCGCTGGCACTTCTGTCTGTCGCCTGGGGCGGCTACTTTCATGTGAACCAGATTGCCGAGCAGCAAGGGCGTTTGTCCCTGGTGCTGGATGCGGCTGCCTATGGTGCGGCCACCGAGCAGGCACGTACCTTGAACTTGCTGGCTTATATCAATCGGGCGCAGTTGGGGCATCAACTGGCTTTGGGTCATTTATTGACCTTGGCAACATGGGACAGGGCAGCGCAAACCCAGTCCGGGCAAGCGCGTAGGGCGAATCCGCCTGTGCACTTGGTCGCCATGATGTTTGGTCCTGCACATGGACTGGCGTATACCCAGGCGCGATCTGCTGGAGACAATCAGCAGGCTTTGGAGCAGGCTTTCCAGGCCCATCAGCGTTTGATTCAGGACGTGCTGGCGCTGGCCCAAGAGCAATTGGTAGAGGGTTTACCGCAACGGAGACAAGCCATTATTCAGGCGACCTTGGATGGCAGTTTGCCGGATTGGCCGGCTCAAGCCATTCGCTGGCAGTTTGAGCAGGACGGCTGGCCGCAGTTTCTGTTGCTACAGTCCGGACAAGCCCAATGGCAGTCGGGCTTGGCGCATCTGGTGTCTTTATACGGGTTTTTGTCCCCACGGGATTACGAGGCTCGCTCTTATCCCGGTGTCGATCGGCGTTGCCCTTTGAGGCAGCATCGTTTGCGTCGTGCTGGTCGTACCGAGTTTGACCGTTCGGGCCGCTGGCATTCCAACGATACGCAGTCCATGCATATGGTTCGCTCCAACCGTTGGATAGGCTGTTATTTCCGTGAATATGCCATGGCGTGGGCCTTGCAAACGCCAACTCATGCGTCCGGAATTGATGCGCCAGACGACTTTTCAGGGCAGAGCTTCTGGAAGTGGGCGCTGGAGCAGGGCAATAGCTCTTTGCTATCGGCTCAAGGCAATACAGTGGCGCAATCCTGGGCGCGGCGAGATGCCAGACCCTGGAGTCAAAGGTCATGGGTAGACGGGTATGCCTTGGCTGATTCTGAAAAGAGAGCAGGCCCCGATCTGGTGTTGACATTACAGGCTCAAGGCCATTGGGGACAAACCGTTCATACACGGGCGGCGGCGCAATCATTTTTCTCCCTGCCACCGGATAGGGCAGATTCTGGTGTGGATGCCAAGCCCAGCCTGTTTTTGCCCTTTTGGCAGGCACGGCTGATGGATGCAGGAGGCCGCCAATTATGAACACGCGACAAAAAGGGATCGCACTGGTCGAGGCCTGTTTGCTGGGTGTGGTGTTGGGCCTGATGGTGATGGCGGGACGTTGGCTGATGCAGCAGCAGTATCGCTTGCAGCAAATGCAGCAGAGTACACACTTGAGCCTGTTCACGCACGATGCCCATGGCAAGCCAGTTCGAGCAGTGAGCAGCCCCGTTCAAGAAGCAGTACCGACCCGTTTTTCGGAGTCGCCGATAGCGACAACCCAGCCCTTGCAATGGGAGCTTTTGAGCTTGCGCAGTGGATTCTGGACGGCACAGTCGCGTGTTTCCATTCCGTGGCCGCGTTGGCTGGCAACTCTGTCCATCAAAACACAGTTGCAGCGCCAATCCCGGCTGTGGGCGGCTGCGGGGCAGGCTAGCAGTACACAACAAACACGTCAGCGTCTGGAAAACAGTACTACTGCTTGGGGTGAGGCCATGGCCTCAAGCCGGCCCGCTGCCAGAGAAACGATACGGCAGGCAGGACCTATGGACGCGGCCTGGGGGCGGACACGAGCCGATTTGGATTGGCTGAGCCGGTGGCAGGATTACGTGCCGGATCATGGCCCCAAGGAGCGACCATGAGACAGCTGCTTGCCTTGATCTTGCTGTTTTTCTTGATGTTCAGCCCTTTGCCGGCCAAAACGCAGCCCTTGCTCCTACCTTTGCAGGACTCCCAAGTTCAGTGGGGTCAAGGGCAAATGGCACAGACCGATGTTGGACCTGTGTATAGCTGGGGACTGAGCACAGACCTGGATGCGCAGACTTTGGCTTCTCGTTTGGAGCCATTCTGTGGAGCTCATTACGGCGCAATCAGATTGGAAGGGCAATGGGTATTTCTGCGTGCCAAAGATGGCAGGAATTGCGTTTTGTGGTTGGAGGATATACAGGCCTCGACCTTGTCGGGTTTGTTAAGTGTTTCCGAACACAGTCAGCCTGTTTCCCCCTCATCGGTTTGGTCAGCGCCACCCGTTGCTGGTGCCGTCCTGTGGCAACACGAACAGCCAGGGCAAGTGCAAAGCTGGCTGTTGAAGGCCGAGCCTGGATGGCGAGCCGATTTGCGTCGCAAGGACTGGGGAGCCGAGGCGGGCGAGCGTTATTGGCGCAAAGGCCCGGCCGAACTGGATGTCATGGAGCTGGAGCATGAGCGGCAGCGCTACTTGCTCTTGATCTGCCGTGCCTGTGGAAAGGAGGCCTCATGATACGGGCGAAATTCTTGTGGCTATGCCGTCATCCCAGCGCAGGGTTTGGCCTGCTGGCCTTGGTGGCTGGTTTGATGGCCGCCGGGACCAGCAGCCGTTACTTGGACCGGCAGGAAGAGGCTCTGCGGCAAGCGGCGCATCGTGTGCAATTGGATAGGGTGGTAGCCGCCTCCAGTCTGACAGCGGGGACGGTGTTGCAGGCGGAGCATTTGGCCGCCCGCGCCTTTCCTGCTGAACTGGTGCCTAGTGACAGCTGGGATGTAGCGCAGTTTGAGAGTCTGCTAGGGCAAGTGCTCAGCCAGCCTTTGCGGGCAGGGGATTTGATCAGCAAGGCGCATGTGCAGGAGGTCAGCAGTCCATTTTCACAGCAATTGCTCTCTGGCAGGCGTGCCCTGACTGTGCCGGTGGATGCGATCAGTTCGGTGTCGGGGTTGATCCGGCCAGGAGATCTGATCGATATCTATGTCAGTTTTGATGATCGGCAGCGGCGGGTAACGGCCCCCTTGCTGCAGTCTGTTCTGGTTCTGGCGACCGGACAAAGGTCGGGTGAAGGCTCGACCACGGCCAGATTGGATCAGGACGTCTACAACACCTTGACCCTGGATGTAGGCCCGGACGATGCCTTGAAGTTGCTGGCAGCCAGGCAACATGGACGCATCAGTGCCTTGCTGCGCAATCCGGATGACCATACACCCCATCAGGCTGCCGTGCGGGGTGAGCTGGCTGACATTCTGGGTCTGGGGCCGGGTGCAAGGCCCAAACAGCCTGTACAAGTTTTGTACGGCAACAGACCGGCAGGGCAACTTGGCCAGACAGAAGTGGAGCGTCTGGGTTGGCTGGATATGCCGGACGGCTTTTCTGTGGGGCAGCAGCCATGAGCAAAAATCGCTATTGGTGTAGGCGGGCCGCTGTGAGTTTGCTGTCTGGTGCCCTGTGTAGTGCAACTTTGCAAAGCCAGGCCCAGGGCTTGGGGCTGCAAGTCGGTGAGTTGATGGTTCTGCCTGACACGCAGGTGGAGCGGGTGGCGGTCGGCGACGGTGATATTGTTCACGCTGTCACCACGGAATCGGGCGAATTGATTCTGTTTGCACGCAAGACGGGCAGCACGGTGGTGCAAGTCTGGTCCCATTCCGGGCAAAGCCAGTCCTACCAAATTGAGGTGTCTCCAGAAAATCATAGGCAAACCTTGGCGGAGCTACGAAGTTTGCTGGAACGCATTCCCGAGTTACGCATCAGCGAACTGGGTGGCAAGCTGGTGCTGGAAGGAGAAGGTTTAAGTGATCAGGACAAGCAACGCATTCAGGCATTAAGTCAGGAGCATCCTCAATTGCTGGATTTCACGCAGCAGGACGGTTGGGAACCGATGGTCTTGCTGGATGTGCAGGTAGTGGAGGTGCCGCGCAACAGTCTGCGAGAGCTGGGAGTGCGTTGGGATGGGAGCTCTCAGGGTGGTTTGAGTATGGGCGGTGCCTGGGATGCGGCTACTCATCAGTTTTTGGACAGGCCAGGTGAAGCTGTTTTGCCTTTGGCGTTTCCTGCCAAGCAGGGGGCAGCATTCTTTGGTGTTGGCGCCTTGATGTCTGCTCGCGTTCAGGCCATGGCACAGGAAGGACATGCGGTTGTACTGGCGCAACCGCAGCTATTGGCACGCAGTGGTTCTCAAGCCGAGTTTCTGGCCGGGGGCGAGCTGCCTTACACCACCACGGACGACAAGGGAAACAGCAAGACCAGCTTCAAGCCTTACGGTGTGTCGCTGCGCATTGTGCCGCGAGTTGAGCGTGGCGGGTTGGTGCGTTCGCAGATCGAGGTGGAGGTTAGCTCCGTTGACGCCAGCCTGTCCCAACCCGCCGGGCCGTCTTTGAAAACCCGACGAGCTTCGACCGAGTTCAATGTCCGTTCAGGACAAACGCTGGTGCTGGCAGGGTTTATCTCGCGTGAAGAGTCCCGGCATGTGGATCGTCTACCGGGATTGGCCAGTTTGCCAGTGCTGGGCGCCTTGTTTCGTTCCGAACGCTTTGCCCGACAGGAAACGGAGTTGGCGGTATTTGTGACGCCGACTTTGGTGGCGGTAGAGCATCCTGGTTTGCTGGCTCGGCAGGCGAATGCTGCCCAGTGGTTGGATCAAACCTTTCCTGATGCTCCGCGCTTGAATACACCTGTGCGTGCCATCCCGAAGGGAGCAGGGCGAGGCACCTGGTCGCAATGGGTAGAACCTGATAGTGAGGTATTTCGTGTTGAACCTTGAGCTTGAGTCGGAGCTGGGGACGACGCGCCCCTGCACGGTCAGTTTGCCGGCCTTGATAGGGCGTGACCCGGCCTGTGATGTGGTTCTGCCGTCCTGGCGTATCGCGCGCCAGCATGCCAGTTTTCTGAAGCGGGCGGGGGCGGTGTACATCCAGGATCACGGCTCTTTGACGGGCGTACAGCTTAACGGCAAACGGGTTTATGACGATGGGCCTTTGCGCTTGGGCGATGTGCTGGTGCTGGGAGGGTTCAAGTTGCGGATTGCCGGTTTTGGGCAGAAGGTTCAGCCTAGAGTTGATATGGCTGTTTCGGACTTGGGAAACCCACCGGAAACCTCAATACCGCAGTCCTTTACGATGGAAGAACCGCGTCAGACACCACAAGGTGAGCAAGGTTTTTTCCCTCCTGGGCAAGCTGATATTCCGGTATCCGATAGTGATCTGTTCAGACAGGAACAGCAACGCCTGCATCAAGCCTTGTTGAGTGCGTTGGAATTGGAGCGTCGAGACCTCTCCCGCGTCACAGACAAACAGTTGGAGCAGGAAGCCTTTGATTGCTTGGGTCGTTTGATCCAGGCCCAATGTGCTGTCCCCAAGCATGAGCAAGCCAGACTGCAAGCCAGTGTTTGTGCCGAAGCGGTGGGTTTGGGTCCCCTGGAGCTTTTACTGGCTGATGCCTCGGTCTCGGAAATTATGGTCAATCATTATGATCGGGTATTTGTTGAGCAGGCGGGGCGGCTTCAGGCCCATCCTCTGGTGTTCAGCAGCGAGTCGGCCTTGCGGGCGATTATTGACCGCATCCTGGCTCCCTTGGGTAGACGGCTGGATATCAGCTCGCCCGCAGTGGATGGGCGCTTGGCCGATGGCTCGCGTTTTCATGCCGTACTGTCGCCCATTGCGGTCAAGGGAACCTGCGTGACCATACGCAAGTTCCCCAAACGACGCCTGGGGCTGGAGGATCTGTTGCAGACGGGCAGTTTGTCGCCGGAGATGGCCGCTTTCCTGCAACAGGCGGTGCAGCGACGCTGCAATATTCTGGTTTCGGGTGGAACCGGGACAGGCAAAACGACTTTGCTGAACGTGCTTAGCACCTGCATTGATTCAGGTGAAAGAATCGTGACCCTGGAAGACGCGGCTGAGCTGCAGTTGCAGCACAGTAATTGGGTGGCTTTGGAGTCCCGACCCGCGAATGCAGAAGGTCAGGGGCAAGTGGATATACGGAGCCTGTTACGACAAGCCTTGCGAATGAGGCCAGACCGGATTGTGGTGGGGGAGTGCCGGGGCGCAGAAGCTTTCGATATGTTGTCGGCCATGAACACCGGCCACGAAGGCTCGATGGGGACCTTGCATGCGAATACGCCTCGCGATGCTTTGTCCCGCCTGGAAGGGATGGTGTTGATGGCAGGTCTGGATTTGCCTTTGCTGGTTGTGCGAGAGCATATCGCGCGGGCTTTGCACATTATCGTGCAACTGAGCCGCTTGCCTGATGGCAAGCGTTTGGTGCACGAGATTGTGGAGGTGACCGGCATCGAGGCGCAGCGTATTCAACTGCAAACCTTGTACCGCTATCGCCCGGAGTTCGGTTTTGCCGCCAGTGGCTTGCGTTCCGAACATGTTTCGTCTGCAGAGAGGCAATCATGAGATTTCTCAGTATTTTGCTGATTGTCTTGGGTACCACGGCGTTGGCCTATGTATTGCTACGTTCAGGACAGCGTCTTGCCAAGCGTTATAGGCAGCAACTGCTCAGGCAGTCCGAGCAGAGTTTGCAATCACATTTTGTATTTGTGCGCAGTCAGTATCTGGCTTTTGGGGCCTGGGCTTTATTGCCCCTGATCTTTTTGACGGCTTGGTGGCTGATGCAGTCGTTCTGGCTGGCAGCGATGGTAGCCCTGCTGGCTGCAGTCACGCCTTTACTGGTTCTGCGCTGGATGGGACAGCGGCGCTTGGCAAGCTTACGACGACAGTTGCCTGACTTTGTTCTGTCTTTGGCCTTGAGCCTGCAAGCAGGTTTGGCCTTGCAAGCGGCTTTGCAGCAGCTGTCTCAATCTTTGCCTGCGCCCTTGGGGCAAGAGCTGCGTTTGCTATTGCGTCAGCAGCGCTTGGGGGTGAGTGCCAAGGACTCGTATCAAGACCTTCTGGATCGAGTGCCGGTGTCAGAACTGGCCATGTTGTTCAGTGCCTTGCAGATGGGCCAGAGCACGGGGGCTGGATTGGGGGAGCGTTTGAAAATATTGGCGCAAACCATTCGGGCGCGACTGACCATCGAGGACAAGATTGTTGCCTTGACCGCGCAGGCCCGTTTGCAGGCGCGCATCATGTTCTGCTTGCCGGGTTTTGTGGCGGGCGCCTTGTACCTTCTGGATGCCACGGCATTTGAGCAGGCCTGGTTCAACACATTGGGTGTTTGGGTGGCGGGGGCGCTAGTGGCCATGCTGCTGATGGGGCTGTGGTGGATGCAAGTGATCCTGCGAGGGGAGGGGTGATCATGCTCACACTGATCTGGATGCTCTCTGCCTTGAGTGCAGCCTTGTTCCTGATGGCATTCCTGTGGGCTTGGCGCGGTCGTTATCTGCTTTTGCTGCAAGGAGGCAGCAGTTTGGGGCAGGCGGCCTGGCAGGCTTGGGAAGCCCCGTTTTCCAGAACTCTGAATCTCTGCCTGTCCTTGCCTTTTATGCATGAGTGGCCCGAGCGATTGTGGGGTTCGTATGCCAAGGAAGTACGGGGGTTTTTAAGCAAACGTTTGGCCTTGACTGGATTGCTCACGAGTCTTGTCAGTGCTTTCTTGTTAACTCAGGGAGCCTCATTGATGGAGCTTGCAGGGCTGGCTGTGACTGGCTTCTTCCTGAGCGTACTGCAAGCTATCTCACGAGGAAGAAAACTGCAGCGTCAGCATCATTTCCGTTGCCGCCGGGACTTGCCATTTTTTCTGGATCTGCTGGTGCTGGCTGTCGAATCCGGACTGGGCTTGCAGCAAGCCTGGGCGCGTGCAACGCAGGCCCTACCGCAAGGCAGTCTGCTGATCAGCTTGAACAAGGTACAGGGCGAGGTTCGGGCGGGACGACGTTTGCCGCAAGCCATGCGCAATGTCGCTTTGAGTTTCAGGCAGGCAGAGCTGGAAGAATTGGCTTTGTCTTTGGAACTGGCACAGGACACGGGTTTGTCTTTGGCTTTGTTGCTACGCGCTCAAGCTGAAAAATTGCGTAGTCATTTGCACTTGGAAGCTGAGCAAAGAGCCCTCAAGCTGCCTGTTTATTTGCTGGCCCCTTTGGTCGTGTGCATTTTCCCCTGCACGTTTCTGGTGATTGCGATGAGCCTGTTAGGCCCTTGGCTGGCAGGGGGAGGCTAGGGCGATGTCTATCTCAGTACTGATCAAACAGCCGCTGCAACAGGTGCCACAGCAGCCCTTGTATCTGTTCGACGCCAATATTTTCTGGGCCCGTTGGCGTGGCTGGAAGGCATTGCCACAGAACAAGAGTTTCGCAGTTGCGGTGTGGCTGCGGCCTTGTAGGGCGGTGCACCTATGGGGAATGCGGCAGGCTCTGGATATCTGCTTTCTGGATGAAGATGATCAGCCCTTGAGGTTTTGTCCGGCTGTACCTGCGGGAGCGATACGTTGGCACAGAAAAGCCAGATCGGTACTGGAGGCGCCGGTCACTTTTCTGTCGGGGCCGGAGCAGTTTTCGCCCTGGGCCGCCGCCCTGCAGGAAATACGTCAAACAGGGGGCGGGGTATGGCTGGACCGGGCTTAGCCTTGTGCGGCGTCGCGCATCGGATCACCAAACACGCTGCGGTAAGCCGGGTAGAAGCTGGCGTACAGGATGGCAGCCATCGCCAGATTGATAGGTGTCAGCACCATGGTGGCCGTGCCTGGACTTAAACCCGCTCCCAGCAGCAATTCGCCCAGAGTCTGGATGGCGAAGAAGGCAGCCGCCCAGCATAGGCCGTACAGCAGGAAGGCGGCCTTGTTGCGCCAGCAAGCCACCATGGAAAAGAACAGGGCTTGCTTGACCGGGATGGCATGCCAGCCTACCAGGGCGGGGGCGTGCCAGAACAGGGCGGACAGGCCCAGATACAGCACAAAGAACAAAATGATGGGCTTGCGAAAGGCCGCCATGACTTCCTGTGGAGTGGCATTGCTGTTGTCCATCAACTGGGACAGCTCATTCACAAAAGGGAAAGTCGCCACAAAGCCGACGACCAGGCAGGCCAACAAGTAAATGATGCCCAGTCTGATCAGGCGGTTGCGTACCGGGGCGGGCTTCAAGGGCTCGGTCCACATGCCCAGGCGAATGACCTCGCCCTCATGAATGCGGCGACAGGCATTCTGAATGATAAAGGTCATGGTCGGGACCAGTACGATCAGTACCATCTGGCCGACGATAGGGAAAATATTGCTCAGATTGATCAGGATGGAGGTGATCAAGCTCCAGAAGAACAGAGCAGCTGGTTGCAGCTTGAACAAGCGCAATCCTTCCTGAATCCAGTACCACCCGTAAAGAAAGGGGAGCTTGGCAGCTTGCATATCAGTATCCGTGTTTATCGAGGGAGCGCCGGTACAGCATGGTCGCGACGCTGGCGCAGCACACGCTCAAAGTGCCGCGGGTCATGCGGCTTGAGGGTTTGAGCGGGGCGGGGCAGATAAAAGTCGTACAGGCGCGAGATCCAGAAGCGCAGCGCGGCGGCCTGAATCAGTATAGGCCAGGCGCTGTGCTCGGCTTCGGTAAAGGGGCGCACCTGGGCGTAGGACTCCAGCCAGGCCTGGGCTTTTTCCAGGTTCAGGGCACCGCTCAGGCGGTCGATACACCAGTCGTTCACGGCAACGGCCACATCAAATAGCCAAGTATCGCAACCGGCAAAGTAAAAGTCGATGATGCCGCCCATCTGGGGTGCTTCCGAGGTGCCGGCAAATAGCACGTTGTCGCGGAACAGGTCGCAGTGAGCCGGGCCTTGTGGCAAGGCGCGATAGGTGTCGCTGTCGGCAAAACGGCTTTGTTCTTGCAAGACGGTCTGGATCAGCTCGGACTGGCTCTCGTCCAGAAAGGGCAGAACCTGGGGAACGGTGGCTTGCCACCAGCTCAGGCCGCGCAGATTGGGTTGTTCCAGAGGGAAGTCCTGGGCAGCCAGGTGGGCCTGAGCTTGTGTACGGGCGATCTGGCGGCAGTGTTCAACCGTGGGCTCGGGCTCGTAACCACCACGCAGGCGCGTCACAATCGAGCAAGGCTTGCCGTGCATGACACAGATGCGTTTGCCATCGCGGCGAGTCATGGGCTCGGGCACTGGGACACCTTTGGCGGCCAGGTGGTGCATCAGCTCGATATAGAAAGGCAGTTGTTCCAGCGTCAGGACTTCAAACAAAGTCAGAACGTACTCGCCCTGGGTGGTGCTCAGAAAGTAATTGGTGTTTTCAATGCCGGCGGTAATGCCACGTAAGGAAACAAATTCGCCAATTGTGTATTGTTCCAGCAGTTCGCGGGCGTCAAGTTCGCTGACAGAAGTAAAAACAGCCATGCTTTCAGTGAGGGTCCGGTTGTTGGCGCACTATCAGGCGCGCAAGTATGTCAAACGGCCGATTTTAGACCAGTGCGCCCGCTTTTTGGAGCCTTGCGGCGATTTACCGCGCTTTATCTTCATCCTGTGGTCGGCTGAAACCATTAAAATGGGTGTTTACCCTTTTTCACCAAGCCTGCGATCAGGCTATTTGCTCCCTGTTTATGACTAATTTTGTGATGCCGGACAGCCAGATGTGGCGTTTGAGTGTGGCGCCCATGATTGACGTGACTGACCGCCACAGCCGCTTTTTTCATCGTCTGCTGGCGCCGCGCGCTTTGCTGTTTACTGAAATGATCACCACGGGCGCACTGACGCACGGCGATCAGGCACGTCATCTGGATTTTGATCAGGCGGAGCATCCAGTTGCCTTGCAACTGGGGGGCAGCGACCGGGACGCCTTGGTGACCAGCGCTCTGGCAGGTGAAAAGTGGGGCTACGACGAAATTAATCTGAACTGTGGCTGCCCCTCGGAGCGGGTTCAAAAAGGCGCTTTCGGTGCCTGTTTGATGAACGAGCCGCAGTTGGTGGCAGACTGCGTTAAAGCCATGCAGGACGCGGTCTCTGTGCCTGTGACGGTCAAGCATAGGCTGGGGCTGGATTACAACGAGTCCTATGGCTTTGTGCGGGACTTTGTGGGGATTTTGTTCGAGTCCGGGTGTCGAGTCTTTACGGTTCATGCCCGCAATGCGGTCTTGAAAGGCTTGTCGCCCAAGGACAATCGGGAGATTCCGCCTTTGCGCTATGACATGGCCATGCAGTTGAAAAAGGACTTTCCTGAAGCACTGGTCATCTTGAATGGCGGCATTCAGGAGCCGGATCAGGCGCTAGCGCTGGAGGAACAGTTCGATGGTGTGATGCTGGGCCGGGCAGCCTGGCATACGCCGGCGGTATTAAGCGAGATTCATCGTCGGCTGTGGCCTGAGCATCCCTTGATGGGCGAGGATGCCGTGGTGGAGCAGATGATTGCTTATGCCCGGCACCATGTTCAGGCGGGTGTGCCGTTACGCATTGTGATCAAGAGCATGTTGGGCTGGCCGCACGGCAAGAAGGGCGCACGTCAGTGGCGTCGTACCTTGTCAGATCACAATTGGTTGGCCAAAAACGATCCAGGCCTGCTTGCGCAGGCCTGGGAAGAATTGCAACGCCGTCAGTAAAGGCGGCCTGATCCAGGGGATCAGGATGCGCTGGCTTGCTCGGAATCGGTAGGCCAGTCGCGGATGTAGGCTTTGAGCATATTGTTCTCGAACTGCTGGGCGTGAACAATGGCGCGGGCCATATCAAAGAAGGAAATAACTCCCATCAGCACGGGACCGTCCATCACGGGCATATAGCGTGCGTGGTTGTTCAGCATCAGGCGCTGCACCTCGTCGGCGCTGGTGTTGGGGGTGACGCTGACAGGGGCGTCATCCATGATGCTGCGCACCGTAAAGCCCTGGGCCTTGTCGCCCTGAGCGTGCCAGTGGCGAATGATCTCGCGAAAGGTCAACATACCCACCAACTGACCATGCTCCATGATCACCAGCGAACCAATATCCAGCTCGCTCATGCTCTGTACCGCTTTTTCAACGGTCATTTCGGGGGTGCCTGTATAAAGCGTGTCTCCCTTGACACGCAGGATTTCACTGACTTTTAGCATACTGGGTCTCCTGACCGGGATCGGCGTTTAGTATGGCTGGTTGTCCTGTCAGAATGCCTTGCGGCGACTCAAACAGTTCTTCCAGATTGGATAGTCGCTGATCGAAAAACTGAGAAAGATAATTGAATACATATTCTAGCGGACCCTCGTGGGTATGGGAGCGGTCCAGCAGAAATGCCTTGGTAAGTTGTTTCAGGCTGACCTGACGCAGATCGCAACTCAGTACCCACTGTTCGTCATTGTCTTGCTGGGTGTCAGCAATCAGTCCCATGGACTTGAGCTTGCATAAAATGCTGTAGAGCTCGTCCGGGTCGCGTTCCAGCTTGTGGCTGAGTTCACGTACGCTAAGTCCCTGCTGGCTCTGACGGTTCAGCCACAGCTGGTAGAGCAGGTTCACGGCATCGGTAAAGGCGATGCCGGGCACATTGGTCTTGACCCAGTTGCGGCCACGCCAGTCGGGCAGAATCGCCACCATGGAGGCACCCAACAGGACGATCAGCCAGGAAATGTAGATCCACAGCAGGAAGATCGGCAGGATGGCAAAGGCGCCGTAGATAATCGTGTAGGTGGGAAAGCGGGTCAGGTAAAAGGCGAAACCGGCCTTCATCAGCTCCAGTAAGGCAGCGGTAACCACCCCGCCAATCAGCGCATCGCGCCACCATACGCGGCGGTTGGGCACATACATGAACAGCGCCGTCAGCCCCAGGGCGGTAAACAGGAAGGGGACGTAAGACAGGGCAAAGGTCACTATGCCGGACAAGTCGCCGATATAACCCAAGGACTCCCGAGCCAGAATGGTCGTGGCCCACAGGCTGGCACCGGTCAGAATCGGGCCCAGCGAAATAATGGCCCAGTACACCAGCAGGCGTTGCCCCAGTGGGCGTTGCACGTGGACCTGGAAAATATTGTTGAAGGTCTCGTCAATGGTCATGATCAGCATGATGGACGTGACAATCAGGAACAAGCTGCCTACCGCCGTCAGGCCTGACGCTTTGGAGGCAAACTGGTTCAGATACAACATGATGTTTTCTGACACCACTTCGGGCATCAGGTTACGGGTCAAAAACCCTTCCAGGGCACTTTCAAATTCCTGGAACAGTGGAAAGGCCGTGAACAGCGCCAGTACCACCGTCAGCATGGGGACAATGGCCAGGATCGTGGTGTAGGTCAGGCTGGAGGCCACCTTCATCAGATCTTTTTCAGCCACCCGCTTGATGGCAAAGCGCGCCACACTTAAAAAGTGATGCTTGGCGGTGGGGGCGGGCGGGGGCTCCTGCGCGGAGACAGGATCGGTGTTATCTGGGTTCAAGTCTGTTTGTTCAGCTTGCTCAGAGGGCATAGGGAAGTTCTCGTCGTTTTTCATAGCGGTTTGATGCGGCGGACGCTGCTTTTCGACAGGGTTCAGGTGATAATAACAGCATGCATGAACCTTTAAACCCCATACTTCATCGAGTGGCGGCCCTGGCTTTGGTCGCCTTGATTGCTTTGTGCCTGGCCTGGGAGCTTCATTTTGCGCCCTTGAAACCTGGTGGCTCCTGGCTGGTGCTGAAAGTGATTCCTTTGGTGCTGCCGCTGCGCAGCGTGCTCAAGGGCAATTTATATACCCTGCAATGGACGTCCATGATGATTCTGCTGTACTTCGCAGAAGGGGTCATGCGTGCCTGGTCGGACCCGGTGGCTGAAGTTATGCCCTGGGCGATTGCAGAAATTGTCTTGTCCCTGATTTATTATTTCTGCGCCATTTTTTATCTTTGGCCAGCCAAGAAAGCGGCCAAGCAGCGCAGCAAGGCCGAAAAAGCCGAGGCTGCCAAAGCCGCCAAATCGGCCTAAGGGGGTCTGTATGTCCAGCTTGTTCGATGGCCTGGCCATCAGTCATCATTTTGCGGATTTGCCCTCGGCTTTCCATACGGCGGTTCCGCCGCAACCCCTGGCCAATTCCCGCCTGCTGCACGTCAATAAGGAATTGGCGGCGCAACTGGGTCTGGATGTCTCCCGTTTGGGGGAACAGGAATTTCTGGATGTAGTCAGCGGCCAAGCCCCCTTGCCGGGTGGCCTGACGGTGTCGGCTGTCTATAGCGGTCACCAGTTTGGTGTCTGGGCAGGACAGTTGGGCGATGGCCGCGCGCATTTGCTGGGGCAAATCGACACCCCCACGGGCCCGCAGGAATTGCAGTTGAAGGGCGCCGGTAAAACCCCGTATTCCCGTATGGGCGATGGCCGTGCCGTGCTGAGATCCAGTGTGCGCGAATATCTGGCCAGTGAGGCCATGGCCGGTTTGGGCATTGCCACCAGCCGGGCCCTGGCCCTGGTCACTTCGGATACGCCTGTGTACCGGGAAACCGTGGAAACGGGCGCGATTGTGACACGTGTTGCCCCCAGTTTTGTGCGTTTTGGCTCGTTTGAACATTGGGCCAACGACGCAAGCCGTGTGCGTGAATTGTTGGACTATGTGCTGCGCGAGTTCTATCCGGAACTGCTGGTCGAAGGCGATTCGGAGCAGGAGCGCGTCTGCCGCTTCTTGCAGGAAGTGATGCATCGCAGCGCAGAAATGGTGGCCGACTGGCAGACTGTCGGCTTTTGCCACGGCGTCATGAATACCGACAATATGTCCATTCTGGGCCTGACCATTGACTACGGACCGTACGGCTTCATGGACCGATTCCGCGTGAATCACGTCTGCAATCACAGCGACAATCAAGGCCGTTATGCCTGGAATGCGCAGCCCGCGATTGTGCATTGGAACTTGTATCGCCTGGCCAGTGCCTTGATGGTGCTGGATCCAGATGTGGATGCGGTGAAAGAGCGTTTGCAAACCTTTGAAGCCAGTTTTCTGAAGCGCTATCACGCCAATTTGCAGGCCAAGCTGGGCCTGCGCACCTGGCAGGCGGATGACGCGCAACTGGTCGATGACTGGTGGCGCTTGCTGCACAACAGCGGGGCGGATTTCACCTTGTCCTTCCGTGCTCTGGCACAGGCCAGCAAGGCACCCGAGGCTTTCCTGAGCCTGTTTGAGGGTTCCGAAGATCAGGCCCGGGCCTGGTGGCAAGCCTATAGCCAGCGTCTGAAGTTGGACGGTTCCGACACGCCAGAGCAGCGCGAGTCCATGAATCGCGTCAATCCTTTATATGTGCTGCGTAACCATTTGGCTGAGCAGGCCATCCAGGCTGCTGCCAAGGATGACGCCAGCGAAATCGACACCTTGCTGATGCTGCTGCGCGACCCATACACCGAGCGGGCCGGTTTTGAGGCCTATGCCATGCCGCCGCCAGAAGGCAGTGCGGAGCTGGCCGTCAGTTGCTCTTCCTGAAAGACCGGGCGCGGCGCATGTCCGGATTCGGGAACAATGCCATAATCGTGCCTGTCTTTCATTTTTCCTCATTTCTTTGCGTTCACTTTCTCTATGTCCGGCAATACTCTAGGTAAAAGCTTCCGCGTCACGAATTACGGCGAATCTCATGGTCCAGCGATCGGCGCAGTGATCGACGGCTGCCCTCCGGGCCTGGAGCTGTCTGAACAGGATATTCAGTTTGAACTGGATCGCCGCCGTCCTGGCACCTCGCGCCACGTGACTCAGCGCCGTGAGCCGGATCAGGTGGAAATTCTGTCCGGTATTTACGAAGGTCGTACAACTGGCACGCCCATTAGCCTGCTGATTCGCAACTCCGATGCACGCAGCAAGGATTACGGCAATCTGCTGGATACCTTCCGTCCCGGCCATGCGGATTACACCTACTGGAAGAAGTTCGAGAACCGCGACCCGCGTGGTGGTGGTCGCTCTTCAGCTCGCCTGACTGCGCCTACCGTGGCGGCCGGTGCAATTGCCAAGAAGTGGCTGGCCGAGCACTTCGGCGTGAAGATTCGCGGCTATATGAGCCAACTGGGCCCCATCGCCATTCCTTTCAAAAGCTGGGATGTGGTCGAGCAGAATCCCTTTTACGCGCCAGACATGGACGTGGTGCCGCAGCTGGAAGCCTATATGGACGAGCTGCGCAAAGAAGGCGAATCGATTGGCGCACGCATTGAAGTTGTGGCCGAAGGCGTGCCCGCTGGCTGGGGTGAACCTATTTACGACCGTCTGGATGCCGATATCGCCCATGCCATGATGGGTTTGAACGCCGTTAAAGGCGTGTCGATTGGCGCTGGCTTTGATTGCATTACGCAAAAAGGCTCGGAGCACGGTGATGCGCTGTACCCCGATGGTTTCAAGACCAACCAGGCCGGTGGCGTATTGGGTGGTATTTCCTCCGGGCAGGCCGTGACGGTTTCTCTGGCGATCAAGCCTACTGCCAGCATCCGTACCATGCGTCCTTCCGTGAATCGAGCCGGTGAAGCGGTTGAAGTGCAGACACTGGGCCGTCACGACCCTTGTGTGGGTATTCGTGCCACGCCGATTGCCGAAGCCTTGCTGGCCATTGTCTTGATGGATCATTGTCTTCGTCATCGTTCGCAGTGCGGCGTCTGAAACTGAGGGTTTGCGCAGGACCCTAGCACTTCATTTTCTTGTCAGGTTTGTTTTTTGGAGCTGAGCATGAAAGGTATTGCGAAAGGAAAACGCTTTTTGGCGGCGGGGTTGATACTGGCCATGACGGGCTGTGCCACGGTGCAGACGACGGAAAGCGGGACGGTAGGTGTCGAACGCAAACAATTTATCTCCAATCTGGTGTCCGAGGCCGAGCTCAATCAGGCGGCGGCCCAGAATTATGCTCAGGTCTTGTCCCAGGCTCGGCAGCAAAAGGCGCTGGATACCGATGCGGCCCAGACTCGTCGGGTCAAGTCCATTGCCCAACGCCTGATCGATCAAGTCGGTGTTTTCCGGGCGGACGCCCGTTCCTGGAATTGGGAAGTCCACGTCATCAATGAGGACGAAGTTAATGCCTGGTGCATGCCGGGCGGCAAGATGGCGGTTTACAGCGGCTTGATCAAACGGATTCAGCCAACGGACGCGGAACTGGCTGCTGTCATTGGGCATGAGATTGCTCACGCCTTGCGCGAGCATTCGCGTGAGCAGGTTTCCCAGAAAATGGCGACTTCTTTCGGTTTGACGGTGCTCTCCGCCCTGACTGGTGTGCAGGCTGTGAACGATTTGGGCGGTACGCTCAGCGAAGTCATGTTTGAACTGCCTAACAGCCGCACTCACGAATCCGAGGCCGATCTGATCGGGGTTGAGCTGGCTGCGCGTGCAGGCTACGACCCGCGTGCTGCGGTCAGCTTGTGGCAGAAGATGGGGGCCCTGGAGCAGGGCAGAAGTCAGCCGGAGTTCCTCTCTACTCACCCGGCTTCCTCAACCCGTATTGCGGATTTGCAGGCGATCTCGGAACGCGTCATGCCCTTGTATCAGCAGGCGGCCAAGCCGTGAAAGGCTGGCTTCAGAGGTTCATGATCTGAAATGAACAACACCCTTGATGAGGCTTTGTTGGAGATTGCCAAGCTCAGCTCTCATCATGGAGTGGGAACTGAGATCCAGACCTTGCCGCTCGCAACGGCGCGGGACAGGGACATTGTTTAGTATAGGAAAGCCTGGTTTCTCGACCCGTCGACCTATTTATCTGATTGTTTCCCATACTCACAATGCACTCATGAAATCGCGCCATCGCACTTTTCTGTATGGTTTGTTGATTTGGCTCGGCCTGTCTTTGGCCGGCGCCATCGTGTTGACGCGCGCTGAACTGGCGCGGCAGCAGGAGGCATTCACGGTGCAAAGCAATATAGCCTACCGGCTGCTGGGCCAGCGTCTGGCCCAGCATGACGCCATTTTACAAATGCTGGCCCTGTTGCAGCCGCCCGTGCAGCGCATTGAACGTCTGGGAACGCTGAAAGCCATGTTTCCCCAGATCATGGCGATCTATCGCGAAGAGAGCGACGTCGCGTGGGCCAATCCTCAATGGCAGCAGGCGCAGTTGCAGTCTCTAAAGGCCGAGCGCGCCGTGTTGACGGATGTGCAACTGGCACAAGGGCGCTATGTTCTGCTGGTAGCGGCGCATCCGGCCAGCTTTGCCGTGCTGCTGGATTTGAATGCCGCCATCGCCTGGGACGAATGGCCTTTTCGGCGTGATGGCAGTCCCGTGCGCGTGGTGCTGGAGTGGCAGGACCAACAATGGGTGATCAGTCCTGGGTTGGAGCATGCCGGGCCTGTGGTATTCCAGTCAGGCAAGACAATGACTTCCACCAGCCAACCCTTTCAATTGCACACGCGTCGCGTCGTGGGCTATGCCGACCTGCCTTGGGGACAGGCGGCACTGTTCGCCCTGGCCAGTGCCTTGCTGGTGGCGCTGGTCATCTATGTGCGCAAACAGCGTGAACAGACCTTGCGCGCTCAGGAGTTGCTGCGTATCGGTCAGGTGGGCCGTTTGAATGCGCTCGGCGAAATGGCCGCGGGCCTGGCGCATGAATTGAACCAACCTTTGACCTCCGTATTGGCCAATACACAAGCCAGCCTGCGGCTCTTGCAGGATGATCCCCCCGACCTGGAGCCGGCACGTGAAGCCATGGCGCATTCGGTGGAGCAGATCAAGCGTGCGGCCAGCGTGTTGACACGCCTGCGGCACAGCTTGTGTGAAAGCGGTCTGGCTGAGCAGTGCTGCCCGGTGTCCTTGACGCGGGTGTTGGGCGAGGCTGTGCATTTGCTGATGCCGGAGTTGGAGCGGCATGGTATTACCCTGGAAAAACGCCTTCCTTCACACGATGTCGTTGTTGTTGGTGAACCCGTGGCGCTCGGACAAATCATCCACAATCTGCTCAATAATGCCGTATCCGCTTTGGGCGTAGCCCAGATCAGCAATCCGCGCATCTGGCTCGAGGTGTTGCAGCGACAAGGGCGCGTGGAATTGACCGTGCGTGACAATGGTCCGGGAATAGTCCCGCAGCATCTGGATCGTGTGTTCGAGCCTTTCTTTACGACGCGCTCCGACGGCCTGGGGCTGGGCCTGAGCCTGAGCGAGTCGCTGGCTCAGGCCATGGGCGGCGGCTTGAAGGCGTTCAACGATCCCATGGGGGGAGCCGTGTTTGCGCTGGAACTGCAACTCGTGGATGAGGAAGCATCATGAACCCTACTGAAAATGGCTCTAGCCTGTCGCCCTTGATCCACCTGCTGGACGATGATGCCGCCGTGCGTCAAAGCTTGTCCTTGCTGATCAGCACAGTCGGGTTACGGGTGCAGACTTGGGCGGATCCGCAGCAGTTTCTGGAGTCTTTTGATCGGCAGTCTATCGGGGCATTGATTCTGGATGTGCGCATGCCCGGCATCAGTGGATTGACCTTGCTCGATACCCTGATTGAACAAGGCGTGGATCAGCCTATCATTCTGTTGACCGGGCACGGCACGGTGGATATGTGCCGGCGCGCCTTCAAGGCGGGTGCTGTCGAGTTCCTGGAAAAGCCGGTCAGTGACGATGTGTTGCTGGACACGGTTCAGCAGGCCGTGCGTCAGCACGTGCGCCGTCGTGAGCGGCTTGCGGCCGACCAGTGGGTGCGTGAACGCTACACAAGTTTGTCCGAGCGCGAGCGCGAGGTGCTGGCGCTGATTGTCGAGGGCTTGACCAACAAGGAGATAGGTCGTGTGCTGTCGCTGTCGCCCCGTACAGTTGAAACGCATCGTGCCAACCTGTTTGCCAAACTGCAGGTCGATAACCTGGCCCACCTGATTCGGCATTACGCCAGCTTGGTGAGTGTCTCTCCGTAAAACTACGTAGATGCCAGGGTAAGCGTCCGAATAGTCACGTTCGGGCGGCGCAAGTATAGTTTTTCCATGCCGACAGTGTTGTCGGAACTGATAAATGGAGATTACTGCTATGTTGCGCTCTTCCCTTTTGATGGCGTTGTTGTTTGCCGCTGGTGCCGCCCAGGCCCAGGGTGTGCTGACCGAAAAAAACATCTCCCTGGATCTGGCTAACCGTTTGGCTGCTGAAACCGTCAAGCAATGCTCGGCCAAAGGTTACAACGTGTCTGCGGCTGTGGTTGACCGCGCCGGCGTATTGCGTGCGTTTCAACGTGCCGACCAGGCCGGTCCGCATACGGTCAATGCCAGCATCGACAAGGCCTATACGTCCGCTTCGGCCCGCAGCCTGACCAGCGCCATGCTGGAGGGTTCGCAGAAAAATGCCGGTGCCGCCAATCTGGGCGATATCCAGGGCTTTCTGCTGCTGGGCGGCGGCGTGCCGGTCAAGGTCGGCAATGACACGATAGGCGCCATCGGCGTGGGCGGTGCCCCTGGCGGCCACCTGGACGAAGCGTGCGCCGTAGCGGCTCTGGAAACCCTGAAGGCCGATCTGAAGTAGTCGCATTCCTGCAGATTGGGGAGCCGCCCCTGAACTGCCCCCCCCCGGAACTTGGGCATTACTCCAAGCTTCGGGGGTTTGCTTCATGGCTAGTTCAGGGATCGCTTGATGTGTTTGCGGTAAGGCCTGCGGTAAAGGCGGGATTGTTGGCAAATAAGCTGACCGTTCAGTGTTGCCGCTGAACGGTCGTATTCCGTCTGACGATTGACTTCTGGCGTAGGGTTTTTGATTCTTGCCGCTGCAGAATCATCCTTCGCGTTCACTTGCGCATGCTGATGGCCAAGCGATTGAAGGCGCTCATCAAGGCAATCGCAAAACTCAGATCCGAAATTTCTGTATCGCTGAAATGGGCTTTCAAGGGCTCGAAGTGCTCGTCGGGTGCATGAGTGTGAGCAACATCCACCACGGATTCTGTCCATTCCAGGGCCGCGCGTTCGCGTTCGTTAAAGTGCGCACTGACACGCCAGCCTGCCAGGCTGTCTATCTTGGCATTGGCCACGCCCGAGCTGCGCAAGGAGGCTGCGTGCATCTCCAGGCAGAAGGAGCAGCCGTTGATTTGCGAAATGCGCAAATTAACCAGCTCAATCAACTCTTTGCCCAGAGTGCTTTTGTCCAAAGCAAGCTTCGTTTGCAGCAGGCCTTGATAGGCTTTGGGAGACAGGGTGTCGTAGGGAAGGCGAAGTGCACTCATGGCGTATCCAATCGAAAGTAAGACAGGGGGCGGAGCAGGCCGTAGCTGTATGGGGCGGGATTCACTGTTTGCGTCAGTCTGAGTATCAAGCTGGGCTATCCGCTTTACTTGTTGATTATCCATGAGTAATGTCCTGGTCATCAGTGACAAGAAATCAGTAATTGACTAGGACATGGGTATGGATCTACGCCACTGGAAACCCAGCCGGGAACCAGGCATTCCTGTTTATCAGCAGTTGTACGAGCGCTTTCGGGATGCGATTGCTGCAGGCCAATTGCGCCCCGGCGACCGGGTGCCATCCATACGCAGTCTGGCCAGTGAGCTGAATGTGGCCAAGGGTACGGTGGAGCAGGCCTATCAAATCTTGCTGGGTGAAGGCTACTTTCTGGCACGAGGGCCGGCAGGAACGGTGGTGTCACCGCAGTTGGCCAGTTTGGCTGCGAAAAGATATGCCAGTGTCCCTGCCTCATCCCTGCGTGCCTCGCCATATGTGCCAGCAGAAGACTCACCCCCTTTGCCATTTCAGCTGGGCCTGCCGGCTTTGGATGCCTTTCCGCGCAAGACCTGGGCACGACTGGCCAACCAGAATCAGCGCTCTTTGGGGGGCGTGGCAATGTGTTACCCCGATCCGGTGGGCTATGCGCCGTTGCGGCGGGCTATTGCGGCTTATTTGGGCGTATCGCGCGGCATAGCTTGTCTGCCGGAGCAGATCTTTGTGACGGCCGGGTATTGGGGGGCGCTGGAGCTCGTGTGTCGTAGCGTTCTGAATCCGGGTGACGCGGGCTGGTACGAAAATCCTGGCTATATTTTTGCCCGCCAGTTCTTGAAGCAGGCCGGTATGCACGTGCATGCGGTGCCGCTGGATGAAGACGGCCTGAACCTTATAGCCGGGCAGCAGCATTGCCCACAGGCACGCTTTGCCATCGTGACCCCCACTCATCAGAGCCCTATGGGCATGGCCATGTCCCTACCCAGGCGTTTGCAATTGCTGGAGTGGGCCAGACAGCAGCAGGCCTGGATTGTGGAGGACGATTACGACAGCGAGTTTCGCTATCATGGGCGTCCTTTGCCTGCCCTGAAAAGTCTGGATAGGGACGACAGGGTGATCTATACCGCCACCTTCAGCAAGGTTCTGAATCCCGGTTTGCGGCTGGCGTACTTGGTCGCACCCTTGTCCCAGGTGGAGCGTTTCCAGCAGGCGGCTCACTATTCAGGCGGGCCGGGTTCCATCCTGACGCAGGCTACCGTGGCGGACTTCATGGAGCAGGGCTACTTTGCGCGGCACTTGCGCAAGATGCGGGCTTTGTATGCACAACGTCGGGCTTATTTGGTACAGGCGCTGCAACAGATATTGGGGGAGCGCTTGCAGGTGCAAAGCCAGGCAGGCGGGATTCATGTGCTTGCCAATTTGAGGAGGGCAGAAGATGACCGGCCTTTGGCCAAGGCTGCCCAGGAACAGGGCCTGGCCGTTCAGGCTTTGAGCGACTGGCAAATATCGCCTGCGGTGCATAAGGGGCTGTTGATGGGCTTTGCCAATATTAGCGATCAGGGCATGGCCGATGAATGGGTAGAGCGTTTGAGCTTGGCCATTGCTGAACCTTCTTGAACAAGAGTCCGGCCTGAAGCAATCGCCAAGGCTGACGATGTTGGTTTTTCAGAGCTTTCTTTGACAAGGCTCCGGGAGTCCTTGTCGAGGGGCATGTTTCTATTTAGGGTGGTAGTCCCAATACTAGTATGGAAACTGGTCTTGTCCCAGTTACTGCGCCTGTCATAATAAGAAAAAATTAATGTGCAGCCCGCTCTGTGCGGACTGTAATTTCAACTGAATCGCGAGAGCGCAATGGCAAAAACCTTATACGATAAGTTGTTCGACGAACACGTCGTGCATCAGGACACGGATGGCACCTGTTTGATCTACATTGATCGCCACTTGCTGCATGAAGTGACCAGCCCCCAGGCCTTTGAAGGCTTGACTCTGGCCGGCCGCAAGCCTTGGCGCATCAGTGCCAACCTGGCTGTGGCGGACCACAACGTCCCCACCACCTCCCGCCAGAACGGCATTGAAGACCCGATCTCGCGCCTGCAGGTCGATACCCTGGACGCCAACTGCGAAGAATTCGGCATTACCGAATTCCGCATGAACGACGTGCGTCAGGGCATTGTGCACATTGTCGGCCCTGAGCAGGGCGCGACCTTGCCTGGCATGACCGTGGTTTGTGGTGACTCCCACACCAGCACGCACGGTGCCGTGGGCGCTTTGGCCTTTGGTATTGGTACCTCGGAGGTCGAGCACACGCTGGCCACTCAGACCTTGCTGATGAAGAAAAGCAAAAGCATGCTGATCCAGGTGGACGGCAAGCTGCCTTTTGGCTGTACTGCCAAGGACCTGATCCTGTACGTGATCGGTCAGATCGGTACTGCTGGTGGTACCGGCTACGCCATTGAGTTCGGCGGCTCGGCAATTCGCGCCTTGTCTATGGAAGGCCGCATGACCGTGTGCAATATGGCGATTGAAGCCGGTGCACGTTCAGGCATGGTGGCTGTGGACGAGCAAACCATTCAGTATCTGCGTGGCCGTCCTTACTCGCCCAAAGGTGTGTTGTGGGATCAGGCTGTGGCTTACTGGAACACCTTGCACACTGACGAAGGTGCCGAGTTTGATCGCGTGATTCGCATCGATGCCAGTCAGATCACCCCTCAGTTGACTTGGGGCACCTCGCCTGAAATGGTCTTGCCTATTGACAGCCGCGTACCCGATCCAGAGAAAGAAAAAGACGAAGTCACCCGCAATGGCATGGAGCGTGCATTGGAGTACATGGGCCTGACGCCCAATATGCCCTTGACCGACATCCGTATCGACCGCGTGTTCATTGGCTCCTGTACCAATGCCCGTATCGAGGACTTGCGTGCGGCTGCCAGCGTGGCCAAGGGTCGCAAAGTCGCTTCCAACGTCAAGCAGGCCATGATTGTTCCCGGCTCCGGTCTGGTGAAACGTCAGGCCGAGCAAGAAGGTCTGGACAAGATTTTCCTGAACGCCGGTTTTGAATGGCGTGAGCCTGGTTGCTCCATGTGTCTGGCCATGAACGCTGACCGTCTGGAACCGGGCGAGCGTTGCGCTTCGACCTCCAATCGTAACTTTGAAGGACGTCAGGGGCAGGGTGGTCGTACCCACCTGGTCAGCCCAGCCATGGCAGCGGCTGCCGCCATTGCCGGCCATTTTGTCGACGTGCGTTCGTTCAACTGAGGAAATCCACACCATGCAAGCATTTACTACTCATGAAGGTCTGGTCGCTCCCTTGGATCGGGAGAACGTGGATACGGACTTGATCATCCCCAAGCAGTTCCTCAAATCCATCAAGCGCACCGGCTTTGGCCCCAACTTGTTTGATGAGTTGCGTTATCTGGATCACGGCGAGCCCGGCATGGACAATTCCCGCCGCCCGCTGAACCCGGACTTTGTGCTGAACCAGGACCGCTACCAGGGCGCTTCCGTACTGCTGGCGCGCAAGAACTTTGGTTGTGGCTCCAGCCGTGAGCACGCTCCCTGGGCCTTGATGCAATATGGTTTTCGCGCCATTATCGCGCCGTCTTTTGCCGATATTTTCTTCAACAACAGCTTCAAGAACGGCTTGCTGCCCATCGTCCTGAACGAGCTGGATATTGCCCGCCTGTTCGATGAAGTCAAAGCTTTCCCCGGCTACAAGCTGCGTATTGATCTGGCCGAACAGCGCGTGATCACGCCTGAAGGCCGTGAATTGCCGTTCACTATCGATGCGTCGCGCAAGCACAGCCTCTTGAATGGTCTGGATGAAATTGGCCTGACCTTGCAGAAAGCGGACATGATCCGTCAGTACGAAGCCGAGCGTCTGGCCCGTCACCCCTGGCTGGTTGGTCAGCCTTGAGCCTGGGCGCAGGTTTTGTAGAAGCTTCGCTGTTGCTGCCTTTCCGGGGCAGCCAAGATGCTCCGGCCATCAGGCCGGAGTTCTTCACACTTATTCCCTAATTTTTACGTCCTACTCATCATGACTCATAAAATTGCAGTATTGCCCGGTGATGGCATCGGTCCCGAGATTACCGAACAGGCGCAGCGCGTACTGGGTGCTCTGGGCATGGATCTGGAAATGACCGTGGCTCCCGTGGGCGGCGCCGCTTACGATTTGCACGGCCACCCCCTGCCACCTGAAACGCTGAGCCTGGCTCAAAACTCCGACGCTGTGCTGTTCGGCGCCGTGGGTGACTGGAAATACGACTCGCTGGAGCGTCACCTGCGTCCCGAACAAGCCATTTTGGGTTTGCGTCGTGCCATGGGCCTGTTCGCCAACCTGCGTCCCGCCATCCTGTACCCGCAACTGGCTAACGCCTCTACCTTGAAACCAGAAGTTGTGTCCGGTCTGGATATCCTGATCGTGCGCGAACTGACAGGTGATATTTACTTCGGTCAGCCTCGTGGCGTGCGTACGGTGGAAGAGGGCAACTTCGCGGGCGAGCGTCAGGGCTTTGACACCATGCACTATGCTGAAAGCGAAGTGCGCCGTATCGCTCACGTGGGTTTCCAGGCCGCACAAAAACGTCAGAAGCGCTTGTGCAGCGTGGATAAATCCAATGTGCTGGAAACATCCCAGTTCTGGCGTGACATCATGATTGATGTGGCCCGTGAGTATCCGGACGTGGAATTGAGCCACATGTACGTGGACAATGCCGCCATGCAGTTGGTGCGCGCACCAAAAGAATTTGACGTGATTGTCACAGGCAACCTGTTTGGCGATATCCTATCGGATGAAGCAGCCATGTTGACAGGCTCCATTGGCATGTTGCCTTCGGCATCTCTGAACGCATCCCAGCAAGGTTTGTACGAACCCAGCCACGGCTCGGCACCCGATATCGCCGGTCAGGACAAGGCCAATCCTTTGGCCACCATTTTGTCCGCTGCCATGTTGCTGCGCTACTCGCTCAATGCAGAAGACCAGGCCAAGCGTATCGAAGCGGCGGTTGCCAGCGTGCTCGAACAAGGTTTGCGTACCGGCGACATCTACGAAGACGGTTGCCAATTGCTGAGCACCAGTGCTATGGGGGATGCAGTGCTCAAGGCTTTGCGATAGTATCTTTTATCGTTTTATTTTTTTATATATCCAGGTGGTATTACCATGACTCAAGCGGTAGGTTTGGTCGGCTGGCGTGGGATGGTGGGCTCCGTGCTCATGCAGCGCATGCGCGACGAAGGCGATTTTTCCCTTTTTCAGCCGGTGTTTTTCTCGACTAGCAATGCTGGCGGCGCAGCTCCTTCGTGGGCTGACGGTGCTGGCCCATTGCAGGACGCCCACGATATTGACGCCTTGAAAAAGTTGCCAATTATTGTGACCGCCCAGGGTGGAGATTACACAAGCCAGATCTACCCCAAGCTGCGTGCCGCTGGCTGGAATGGTTTGTGGATTGACGCGGCCAGCACGCTGCGCATGGACGAAAACTCCGTGATCGTGCTGGACCCGATCAACCGTCCTGTTATCGATGCTGCACTGGCCAAAGGTGGCAAGCAGTTCATCGGTGGCAACTGTACGGTTAGCTGCATGCTGATGGGTCTGGGCGGTCTGTTCAACCAGAATCTGGTTGAGTGGATGACCAGCATGACTTACCAGGCTGCTTCCGGTGGTGGCGCACAGCATATGCGCGAACTGCTGACTCAGTTCGGTCTGATCAACCAGTCCGTCTCCAGCCTGCTGGACGATCCCGCATCGGCCATTCTGGATATTGACCGCGGTGTCTTGCAGACACAACGCGACCCCAATCTGCCTCAGAAAAACTTTGGCGTACCCCTGGGCGGTAGCTTGATCCCCTGGATCGACTCCGATCTGGGCAATGGCATGACGCGTGAAGAGTGGAAAGGCGGTGTGGAAACCAACAAAATCCTGGGCCGTGGTGCACAGGACAAGCACATTCCTATCGACGGTCTGTGCGTGCGTATTGGTGCCATGCGCTGCCACAGCCAGGCACTGACCATCAAGCTGACCCGCGATGTTCCGCTGGACGAGATCACCGACATCCTGGCTGAAGGTTCCAAGTGGGCCAAGGTTGTGCCTAACGAGCGTCAAGCCACGGTCCAAGCGCTGACTCCAGTTGCCGTCACCGGCACGCTGGATATCCCTGTGGGCCGTCTGCGCAAGCTGAACATGGGCCCCGAGTACCTGAGCGCCTTCACGGTTGGCGACCAGTTGCTGTGGGGTGCGGCTGAACCGCTGCGCCGCATGTTGCGCATCGCTTTGGGCGAGCTCTAATCATGGCTGGCCGCCTGCATCCTGTACGTACGCTGGGTTCGGCCCTGCTATTGGCCGGGATGCTGGCGGCTGCGCCGGTTTCCGCCCTGGAAATCGGTCATAGTCGTTTTGTGTCGGCTCCTAATCAGGTTTTCAAGCTGGATGTGGGCATTCGACAGATCAGCCCTGAAGAAAGCCTGTCCTTGAAGGTGACACCTGCCCCCTTGTCCGCCTGGCAACAGGCGGGCTTGACCCCTCCGGTTGACTTGGACTCCTTGAAGGCCGTGATCGAGCGGGATGGGCAGGGGCAAGTACGACGCATTCGGTTGTCCTCCGAGCAGATGTTCTCGGGCTCGGTGGCCGATGTGCTCTTGCAGATTCAAAGTGATAGCGGGCAGTTCCTGCATCAGGTCAGCGTACTGGCTCCGGCCCCGGTGGCCGTGAAGGCAGTGGCTCAGCCACAGGCAGCGTATCGGGCACCGGTATCCGTGCAGGCTTCTGCTTCGAGCTCTGCATCCAGTGTGCAGACCCAAAGTGCGGTACGCGTGAAATCGGGTGATACCTTGCATGCCTTGGCGCGCCGCCATGCGGTGGATGGTGTCAGCTCTTATCAGTGGATGATGGCGGTTCAAAAGCAGAACCCGAATGCCTTCATCGACCAGAATATGCATCGCCTGAAGGCGGGCCAAACGCTACAGATTCCTGATGCGGCGGCCATGTTGTCCATTGACGATGCCCAAGCTCGCCGCTTCTATGTTGACCAGGCTCAGGCCTTGCGCTCCGCTGCGCAAGCAGGGCAGGATCAGGCGGATGCGTCTCAAGGTGTAGCACAAACAGGCTCCGGCGAGCCAGGTGCTCAGGTGCAAGGCCAGGATCGTTTGCTATTGTCGGCAGGGGCAGATGCCCGTGACGCCAAACAGCAAATGCAGCACGAGCTGCGCGAGACCGGCGATCGTGTCTCGCAGCTGGAAGAGAATGTCTCCACCCTGGGCCGTGCCTTGCAGTCTCAAGGCGAGGCCGCTAAAGATCTGATCCTGGATTCAGCGCAGGAGCTGGGTCTGGGTGACTCCGGCAGCGATGCTGCTACTGGTAGTACTTCTTCTGGCGCCTCAGGCGCCGCTTCTTCTGCCGCCGTGGCAGGAGCGATTTCCGTGCCGTCCGAGCCCGAACAGGGCAAGATGGCCGGTGCAGTTAACAAGGCAAAAAAGACCGTGTCCTGGATTCAAGAAAATATGTTGGCCGTGATGGCCGTGGTACTGGCGTTGATTGTGGTCCTGGTGACCTGGGTTTTGCGTCGTGCCAATACTGAAAATCGCCATGGCGATGATTCCCCTGCGCCTGTCAGTGAAGCGATGGTTCGGGAAAAGCTGGAAAAAATTAATCTGGACTTGGATCAGCCGCCTTCGGACGAGCCTCCCGTTCGTCAGTAAGGCAAAGCCACCATGAGACGTATTGCATTGGGTGTCTGCTATGAAGGGACGCCCTGGCTGGGTTGGCAAAGTCAGGCCGGTGGCAACACCGTTCAAGATGTTCTGGAGCAGGCACTGGGCCGTTTTACGGCCCAGCCTGTTTCTACGATCTGCGCCGGTCGCACCGACACTGGCGTTCATGCCCTCAATCAAGTGGTTCATCTGGATACGGCTGCCGAGCGCAGCCTGGAGTCGTGGGTACGCGGCTTGAATGCCTTGCTGCCGGACTCTGTATCCGTGCAATGGGCACGCGAAGTGCCGGATGATTTTCATGCCCGCTTCTCGGCCCAAGGCCGTCATTACGTTTATCTGCTGCGCCAGCACCGGGTGCGTTCCCCCTTGTTGCATGGTCGAGTGGCCTGGGTGTTTCGTCCTTTGGACCTGGCTCTGATGCAAGAGGCCGCCCAGCACCTGGTGGGCGAACATGATTTCAGCGCGTTTCGTTCCTCGCAATGCCAGGCGGCCAGTCCGGTGCGCACCATGTCGCAGATTCGGATTGAACAGCAGGGCGACTTTTTCCTGTTCCGTTTCAGCGCCAATGCCTTTTTACATCACATGATCCGCAATCTGATGGGCATGCTGATTTATATCGGCCAAGGCCGTCAGCCGCCTGATTGGGTGCTGCATTTATTGGCACAGCGCGATCGCCGCTTGTCAGCCCCGACTTTCGATGCCAGTGGCCTGTATCTGGCCGGGGTGGATTACCCCAAGCAGTTCGATATTCCCGCCAGCAATCCCTACGATTTGCTCTATGAGTTAAGTGGATTGCGTTTTGGTGAAACGGCCTGAAAAAATCATGATTTAGTCCGTTTCTAAAGGGTTTATCCCCGGTATTCGAACCGGCTTCACATGCTTCAATCGTATAAAATGTGAAGCCATTTTCTTCTCTTACATTCTTATCTGTATAAGGCCGACCACCTTCGAGCATTAGCCACAAGCGAATCCTGAAGGCGACCATATCCTGAGCAAGGCCATGAAATTCTTCTTACGATTGTCTAGTTTGATCGACCGTCTGAATACGGTCGTTGGTAAGTCCGTGACTTGGCTGACCCTGATCGTGGTGTTGGTCAGTGCGATTAACGCTGTAGTACGCAAGGTCTACGGCGTCAGTTCCAATCAGTGGCTGGAATTGCAGTGGTATTTGTTCGGTGCAATTTTCTTGCTGGCCGCTGGTTATACCTTCTTTGTGAACGAGCATGTTCGGGTGGATGCCCTGGCGGAACGTTTTCCGCCGCGCGTTCAGATCTGGATCGATATTATCGGCGTGATCTTTTTTCTCCTGCCCGCGACCTTGCTGATTTTCTGGCTCTCGATTCCATTTTTTGAGCAGTCCTACGTGCTTAACGAGCAGTCTTCCAATACGGGGGGGCTGGTACGTTGGCCGGTCAAGTTGCTGATTCCCGTCGGCTTTGCTCTGTTAGCGTTGGCAGGGGTATCCCACTTGATCAAATGCATAGGCTTTTTGCTTGGTGCCTGTCCTAATCCTTTATTAAGGAATGGCGGACTGAGTGCAGAAGAAGAACTTGCCCAGGAGATTCGCGAGATGGCCCAGGCAAATGAAGCGACAACCTCTGTTTCCAAGGGCCAGTAATAATGGAATTTCTCGTTGATAATCTGGCTCCGATCATGTTTTTTAACTTGATCGTATTTTTGCTATTGGGCTTTCCCGTTACCTTCACCTTGTCGGCAATCGGAATTTTGTACGGCCTGGTTGCCATTGAACTGGACATGATGCAGCCGGCCTTGTTCCAGGCCTTGCCTCAACGTGTATTTGGTATTGTCGAGAACGATACCTTGTTGGCGGTTCCCTTCTTTACCTTGATGGGCCTGATATTAGAGCGATCAGGCATGGCAGAGGATCTGCTCGATACCATTGGCCAGCTCTTTGGGCCTTTGCGTGGTGGTTTGGCAATTGCTGTGGTGCTGGTCGGTGCCATGCTGGCAGCTACAACGGGTGTGGTGTCGGCCTCCGTCATCTCCATGGGCCTGATCTCCTTGCCCATCATGCTGCGCTACGGCTATGACCGCAAGCTGGCAACCGGGGTGATTGCCGCCTCAGGCACCTTGTCGCAAATCATCCCGCCCTCCATCGTGCTGATCATTCTGGCTGACCAACTGGGCCGCTCCATCGGTGATATGTACCGTGGCGCCATGCTGCCGGGTCTGCTGCTGGTAGCGATCTACATTCTGTACATTGTGGTGATGTCTTACATCAAGCCCAAGTCGGCTCCCGCCTTGCCACCCGAGGCCCGTGTGTATGTAGAGCCTAACGGCAGTCGTGGTTTGACTTCGCTGATCGCCTTGACGATTGTGGCCTCGGCCGTGGCGTATTTCGGCTCGCAGCATTACTTTGCCACGCATCCCAATATCCCGATGGACGAGCACATTGTCGTGCTGCTGCTGTTGTGGGGCGTAACGGCCTGGGTGATCGCGCTGATCAACAAGCTGCTCAAGCTGAAAATGCTGTCCAAGATCGCCGAGCGTGTGGTCTTTGTGATGGTGCCCCCGCTGTTCCTGATCTTCCTGGTGCTGGGTACGATCTTTATTGGGGTGGCAACGCCCACAGAGGGTGGGGCGATGGGGGCGGTCGGTGCCATCATCATGGCGGTATCTCGCGGCCGCCTGTCCTGGAAGCTGCTGCGTCAGGCCATGGAATCGACGACCCGCCTGTCCTGCTTCGTGGTCTTCATTCTGGTGGGTTCGACCGTCTTTAGCCTGAGCTTCCGTGGCATTAATGGCGATCTGTGGGTGGAACACCTCTTGATCGACATGCCCGGTGGCGAGTGGGGCTTCCTGATTATCGTCAGTATCCTGACCTTTCTGCTGGCTTTCTTCCTGGACTTCTTTGAGCTGGCCTTCATTATTGTGCCGCTGCTCGGGCCGATTGCCGACAAGATGGGCATTGACCTGATCTGGTTCGGTGTCTTGCTGGCGGTCAATATGCAGACCTCCTTCATGCACCCGCCCTTTGGTTTTGCGCTGTTCTTCCTGCGTTCGGTGGCCCCCAAAGAGGACTACACCGACAAGGTGACGGGCGAGCGCATCAAGCGTGTGGCCACAACGGATATTTACTGGGGCTCGGTACCGTTTATTATCATTCAGTTGTTGATGGTGGCAACGGTACTGGTCTTCCCCGGACTGGTTACGCACTATAAGCACGGCGAAGTTCTGCTGGAGGATTCGCAAATCCAGTTTGGTACGGAATCGACTTACGGTTCTGACAGCTACGGATTTGGAACGGATGACGCGGCCAGCAGTTTCCAATAAGCTTATTTCATGATTCACACGGGGGCATCTGGCCCCCGTTTTTTATTCAAGGATGTGTGATGTTCAGCCGTACCCGAGTCAAGATTTGTGGCTTTACCCGAGCGCAGGATATTGATGCTGCCGTGCAGTTGGGCGCGGATGCGGTGGGTTTTGTCTTTTACCCGAAAAGTGCCCGTATGCTGAGTACGGAGCAGGCTGTTGCCCTGCGCGCCCGTGTGCCGGCGTTTGTGCAGGCAGTCAGCCTGTTTGTGAATGCGTCCGAGAGCTTTGTTCGGGAAATTCTGGAACAGGTGCAACCGGACTTGCTGCAATTTCACGGTGAAGAAAGCCCGGAAGAATGCCGTCGCTACGCGCATCCGTATATCAAGGCTTTCCGAGTCGGTGCGCCTGGTCTGGATACAGTGGATGGCCTGCTGGAACAATGCTTGAAGTATCAGGATGCCCGTGCCTGGTTGATGGATGGTTATCACGATGCCTATGGCGGCACCGGTACGGCTTTTGATCCGGAGCTGATTCAGGGGCTGCAGGCGTGTCTGGAAGGCCATGACGGGCTGCCGCCGCTGGTCCTTGCCGGAGGCATGCGTATCGACAATGTGGCCGAACGAGTCGCCTTGCATCGCCCCTATGCGATTGATGTCAGCAGTGGAGTCGAGCTGGAACCGGGCATCAAATGCAAAATGAAAATGGGCCAATTCATGCAGATTTTGAGTAGCGCCTCCTGATTGAGGGAATCTTTTAGCAGCGACGCTGTCTGTACTTATTGCCCCGACCCGCTTATGGCGGGTCGATCTTTATTTGGTCTTGTCAGGATTTATGTTTATGCAAAGCATACAGCTCGGTCCCTTTACCTTTGCCACGTCTCTATTTGCTTTTATGGTCGCGGCATTGCTGGGGCTGTTTCTGGCCGCCTGGCTGGATAGACGCAAGCAGACCCGAGCCGAATCGGTGCTGTGGCGCGCGATGATTCTGGGTGTGCTGGTCGGTCGTTTGGGTTTTCTGATCCAGCAATGGCAGTTCTATCAAAGCGAACCCTTGAGCTGGCTGGATTTGCGCGACGGCGGTCTGATGATTCCGGCAGCCGTGACGGCAGGCTGGTTCTATGTGCTGTGGCGCGTGCTGCGTGACAAGGCCGTTTTGCCTGCTGTATCGGGAGGGTTGGCCGTTGGTGTTGCGGCATTTTCGCTAATCATGGTCGCGACAGGGCGAGGGGGAGTGGAAACCGCCATGCCATTGCCCGAGATAGACTTGATCCCTATGCAGCTTGATGTCAGTGCGCCGGAAAATCTGGATTTGTATAAAGGCAAGGTCACGGTCGTTAACTTGTGGGCCAGCTGGTGTCCTCCGTGCCGCCGCGAAATGCCTGCCTTCAAGCAAGTGCAATCCACCCGGTCCGACGTGAATATCGTGTTTGCGAACCAGGGCGAGGAACTGGCCGAGATCCAGAAGTACCTGATAGACGAGAATCTGGAGCTGGATAATATGTGGCGCGACCCGCAAATGCAGCTGGGCCAGGCCGTGCGCAGCCGTGGCTTGCCTACCACCTTGTTTTTGGACGAGCAGGGACGTTTGGTGGATGTCCGAGCCGGGGAGTTGTCTGCTGCAACCTTGAACGACAAGATCAATAAGCTGAAATAGAAATATTTTGCTGCTATTGATTCCGGTTTTTTCTTTTTATTTTTGACTGTTTTTTATTTTTTTGAATAAACAAGTTTTTATTCAAATAATATAAAGATGCTAATTAGGCTGTCGCCTTGTTTTCAATTAGTTAATTCAATCGATAATCAAGCTTGGTTTCAGGTTTTTAACAGAATTCGACTGCTACTATAGGCCCTTGTTTTTTATCTGTTTACAAGGGTTTAGCCATGAATTTGACAGAGAAAGGAACGAAGACGGCGAAGCTTTCAGCGTCCGATAGAATTATCTATGCAGATAATCACCTGATCCATGGGCCAGATGATATTACGGCTTATATGAAAGGGGTGTGTTATGACGCCGCTGCTTATATGCGTTATTTATATAATGCGAAAATCAGTTTTGATCAGCTGACTTCCATTTCGGCGCAGAACTGGCTGCCGGTATTCAAGTTTGCTGAAGGCAGAATGTGGGATGGTCGGAATTCCTTGCCTGGCGGCAAGGCCATTGGCTTTTGTCGAGTCAAGGGCATGGAGTTCTTCCATGCTGCCGTCGCGGTTGGAGGGACCGAAATTCGGGCGATCAATGGCGGTTTGCTGGGAGCAGGTTGGCTACATCCGGTCGATTTGCGCAAGGTGCTCACTCAAAAAAATCCCGATGGCTCGTTCAAGTACGACGGCACCGATATCTTTGTCTACATCTCGAATCTATGAATAAAGAAACCGGCATCAAGCCGGTTTCTTTTTGTGCCGCTGTCTCCAAAGCAAGCCCCACGTGTCGGGGGCTGCTGACGATGGAGTGCTATCAGGCCTTTTGCAAGCTGATCGCTTCCTCAGGAGTCTCAGGCCGTTGCGCATACTTATTCGCAATGAATGCACAAGCCATCAACTGGATCTGGTGGAAGATCATGATGGGCAGCAGGGCTGGGCCAATGGCGGCGCCAGTAAACAGCACTTGGGCCATAGGTACGCCAGTGGCCAGACTTTTCTTGGAGCCACCGAAGACAATCGTGATTTCGTCTTCTTTATTGAAGCCCAGCTTGCGGGCCAGCCAGGTGGTCAGGAACAGGATGATGGCCAGCAAGACCAGGCAGACTACGGCCAGGATAGCCAGGGACTTGGGCGGTACGGTTTGCCACAGGCCACCAATCACCGAGGCGCTGAAAGCGGTGTAGACCACCAGCAAGATGGAGGACTGGTCCACGCTGCGCAGCCATTTACGGTTGCGATCCATCCATTTGCCAATCAGGGGGCGCATCAAGTGGCCGACCACAAAAGGCAACAACAATTGCAGGCTGATCTTCTTGATGGCGTCCAGGGTCGAAGTGGCCGAACCACCGTCTGCATCAAGCAGCAGTTTCAACAAGACGGGGGTGAGCACAATACCGATCAGGCTGGAGGCCGAGGCGCTGCAAATCGCGGCAGGCACGTTACCGCGAGCAATCGAGGTAAAGGCAATGGCCGATTGCACGGTGCCGGGCAGGGCGCACATGTACAGAATGCCCACAAATAAGGGCATGCCCAGCAATGGCAGCAAGATGGGCTTGGACAGCAGGCCCAGCAGGGGGAACATGACAAAGGTGCAGCCAAAGACCAGCAGGTGCAAACGCCAGTGGGTGGCCCCAGCAATGATGGCTTCGCGGGATAGCTTGGCCCCGTGCATGAAAAACAGCAGGGCAATCGCCAGGCCAGTGATCACGTCAAAGAACACCGCACCTTGGCCGTAGGCGGGAAAGAAACTTGCCAGTGCCACTACGCCGATCAGGATCAGGGTGAAGTTGTCAAAAAGCAGTCGCAGTTGAGAGAACATGGGTTTGTTAGAGGCTTGAAAGGCTTGCGTTATGAAAGGCCTCACTTTACCGTAGACCTTTTTGGGGGTTTATCGCTAAACGGATATGGATTATCGACAAACGGACATTCTGATGCCTGCGGAGCGAATTCCGGAGAGTTTGCAGCAGTTGCGCTATCTACCCAGGCCTTTATATGGTCAGGAGCGTACCTTGCCCAATCAGGCCATTGCCCGCCCACACCGGCATCCCTGGGTGCAGTTTTCCTATGCGCTGACGGGGGTGATCGAAGTGCGTACTGCCAGCGGGCATTTCATGGCGCCGCCTCAGCAGGCGGTGTGGGTGCCTGCGGGTGTGGAACATGGGGTGCGTAGCTCGCCTGATGCGCAGATTCGTAGTCTTTATATTGATGTCAGCGCCTTGCCAGAGGCCCCTACGGTGTGTCGAGTGGTTGTGGTAGACCGCTTGCTGCGTGAACTGATACGCGAGTTCAGCCTTTTGCCTGTGCTGTACGAGCGTGAGGGGGCGCAGGGGCGTCTGGTGCAGGTCCTGCTGGATCGTTTGCTGGCGGCGCCTGAAAGTGGCCTGATTCTGCCTTGGCCTTCGGACCCGCGTCTTTTGCAGGTCTGCGAACAATTGCAGGCCCAGCCTTCGGGCGATTGGAGTTTGCAGGATTTGGCAGAGCAACAGGGTTTGTCAGAAAAAACCCTGAGCCGTCTGTTTCGTCAGCAGACCGGGCTGACGTTCCGGGTCTGGCGTCAGCGACTGCGCGTCATGAGTGCCTTGCCTTTGCTGGAGCGGCAAGAGCGTGTCACTGATGTTGCGTTAGCTTGTGGCTATGAAAGCATGTCGGCCTTTGTGGCGGCTTTTCGGGATTTGATGGGTCAAACGCCCGGCGAGTTTTTCCGTCGGCCATTAGGGCCGCTGGACGAGTAAGCCTGTACAAAATTGCACAGCAGACGATGGGCGTCGGGCGTGTCCTGAATAGGGTCTGCCAGTGTTTGGGGATCTATGCCTTGGGCTCGCCAGGATTCGGCCTTGCGTAGCACGCAGTAACGTAGCAGGCCGGCAAAAAATTCAGGGTGAAACTGAATCGACCACTGCGCGGGGCCATAACGCAATATTTGATGCGGATCATGCGCAGAGCTGCCCAGTATTTCCACATGCTCGGGCAAGCTCAATACGCTTTGTTGGTGCGTCAGCAGGGCAGGAAATTGCATGGGCAGATTGGCAAGCAGTTCATGCTCGTGGGCCTGCTCGGACAAGTGAATGGGCAGGTAGCCGACCTCGGCCCCCTTGGGGTGGTAATCCACGCGCCCGCCCAAGGCGTGGGCCATTAACTGATGGCCGTAGCAAATACCCAGCAAAGGCATTTGTGTCTGATAGCGTTCCCGAATCCAGGCGGCCAGGTTTTCACTCCAGTCCAGTTTGTCGGTGACCATGTTCCAGGAACCACTGATTACCACCGGGTCGGGGCAGTCCGGCGCTGGCAGGGCATCATCCTGATGGACTCGCCAGGTGTGGACATTGACATCCAGGGGCTGCAAAGCGCGTTTGAACCAGGCATTCTGGTTGCCAAAACGCTGCTCGACATCAGGAGGAGGGGAGCCGGCCTGAAGAAAATGGACGTCTATCATGCTTGCCCCCGAAACAGGCTCCACGTGGCCATGCCCAGACCCAGCATGAGCAGGGAACCGGCAACGTGGATGGCAATGCCGCCCATGGCCCACAGATAACGCTGCTGCATCATCAAGGTCATGATCTCGGCGGAAAAGGTGGAAAAAGTGGTCAGGCCACCCAGAAAGCCCGTCATGACGAACATGCGCCAGCCTTCGTGACCCAGGCCCAAGCCGCTGAAATAGGCCATTGCGATACCCATTAAATAGCCGCCAATCAAGTTAGCCAGCAAAGTACCGGGGGGCAGGGTGGGGAACAGGGCATTCAAAGCCTGACTCAGGAACCAACGCGCCAATGCGCCCAGGGCACCACCGGCGGCAATATACAGCATGGCTACGGGCATGAAGAGCCTTCAGGTAGGGGGCAAACTGTCAGCGAGCAGTCAGCCGGTCGCGATATATACCTAGGATAGCGTGTCATTATGCGCCTCTATAGCTAAAAAGGCGATCTTGCCCAAAGGCGCGTAGCCAGCTAATGTAAGAGCGCAATTATCAGACGGACCGCCGTGAATTTCGGTTAGCCCGCCCTTTTTTGGAGACTTTGTGGTGAGTATTTACGATCAGGATTTGCCCCAGACAGACGCCAATTATCGTGTTTTGTCGCCGCTGGATTTCATCGAGCGCAGTGCTTTTGTCTACCCTGACTACCCGGCTCTGGTTTACGGGCCCGCCCAAAACGGCATCAAGATGAGCTGGTCGCAGCTGTATGCCCGTACTCGTCAGCTGGGCAGTGCGCTGTCCAAGGCTGGGGTTGGCAAAGGCGATACCGTGGCCGTGATGTTGCCCAATACTCCGCCCATGGTTCAGGCACACTTTGGTGTGCCCATGTGCGGTGCCGTACTGAATACCTTGAATACCCGTCTGGATGCCAGCACCATCGCTTATATGCTGGATCACGGCGAAGCGCGTGCGGTGCTGGTGGACAGCGAATTTGCCGCCGTCATGAAAGAAGCCTTGAGCCTGCGCGAAAGCAAAGAGCCCATTCTGGTCATCGACGTCGTGGACAATTATTTTGACACCGGCGCAGAACGTATCGGCTCGCAAACCTACGAAGAGTTCGTGGACGGTGGTGACCCGGATTACGACTGGCAATTGCCCGCCAACGAGTGGGATGCGATTGCCCTGAACTACACCAGCGGTACCACCGGCAAGCCCAAAGGCGTGGTCTACCACCACCGTGGCGCGTATCTGGGGGCCTTGTCCAATGTCTTGGAATGGGACATGCCCAAGCACGCGGTCTATCTGTGGACCCTGCCCATGTTTCATTGCAATGGTTGGACTTTCCCCTGGGTGATTGCGGCCCGTGCTGGTGTGAACGTCTGTTTGCGCAAGGTGGAAGCCCAGGCCATGGTCGACAATATGGTCGATTACGGCGTCACCCACTATTGTGGTGCGCCGATTGTGCACTCTCTGCTGGTCAACTCCGACGAAGCGCTGAAGTCCCGCCTGCCCAAGGGCGTGTCGGCCATGGTGGCAGGCGCTGCACCTCCGGCCACCATGATTGAAGGGATGGAGCGCATGGGCTTTGCGCTGACCCACGTTTACGGCCTGACCGAAACTTATGGCCCCGCCTCGGTCTGTGCGCAGCATGCACCCTGGAGTGAACTGGATATCCAGGAACGTGCGCAGCGCAATGCCCGTCAAGGTGTGCGTTATCACCTGCAAGGGGGCGTACAGGTTTTGAATCCGCAAACCATGGAGCCCGTTCCTGCCGATGGCGAGACTATGGGCGAGATCATGTTCCGCGGCAATATCACCATGAAGGGGTATTTGAAGAACGCGCAGGCCACCCAGGAATCCCTGGGCGGTGGCTGGTTCCATACCGGCGACCTGGCCGTGTGCGAGCCGGACGGCTACGTACGCATCAAGGACCGCAGCAAGGACATCATCATTTCCGGGGGCGAGAATATTTCTTCCATCGAGATTGAAGACGTCATGTATCGCCATCCAGCCGTGCAGGCGGCGGCCGTTGTAGCCCAGCCGGACGAGCGTTGGGGTGAAGCGCCTCACGTTTATGTGGAGCTGCGCCCCGGTGCGGAAGTGACGGTGGAAGAACTGCGCGCGCATTGCCGTCAGTACTTGGCTGGCTTTAAAATACCGCGACATTTCAGTTTTATGGAGTTGCCCAAAACGGCAACAGGTAAAATACAGAAATTCGCGCTGCGTCAGCAGGCCAAGCAAGCCGCTTCGGACTAAGAGCAGCGTTTTCTAAAAAGCACACAGGTCGCTTCATGCGGCCTGTCTGCACTTAAGGAACAGGACGGTTAGGAATGCCATCTTTTGACGTTGTATCCGAGGTCAACACCCACGAACTGCGTAATGCAGTGGAACAAGCCAGCCGCGAACTGGCTACCCGTTTTGACTTCAAAGGTACGGATGCCAAATTTGAACTCGAAGACGAGAACACCATTTTGCAATCGGCTCCCAGCGTGTTTCAGCTCGAGCAAATGATGCAGATTCTGCGTGGCCGTATTGCTGCCCGCGGTATTGATGTGCGCTGCCTGGAGACCGAGAAGGTTCTGGAAAACGTGGCCGGCGCGCGGCAGAAAGTGAAAGTGCGTCAAGGTCTGGACCAACCTACGTCCAAGAAACTGATCGCCGCCATCAAGAACGCCAAGCTGAAAGTGGAGACGCAGATTCAAGGTGAAAAACTGCGTGTAACCGGCAAGAAACGGGACGACTTGCAGGCTGCCATCGCTTTGTTGAAACAGACCGATGTGGAATTGCCTTTGCAGTACGATAACTTCCGCGACTAAACCGAGTGAAACGGCACGGTGGCGACGTGACGCCGCCGTGTATCAGCTATGAATGTACGAATTGAATTAATGCGTGTGCACGATCTGGGTCAGGTGCTGGAAGTCCAGGCGGATGTGTACGACGCGGATATTCTGGAAGACCGCAGCTTCTATCAGAACCGTCTGGATCTGGCTCCGGATAGCTGCTGGGTGGCACGTGATACTGACAATCAACTGCAGGGTTATTTGGTGTCCTACCCTTGGGCGGGCCTTTTGCCGCCGTCCCTGGGCGATGCGTTGAGTAGCCTGCCTTCGCCCGCAGACCAATGGTTTATTCACGACTGCGCCGTGATGCGTCGCGCGCAAGGCCGTGGGGTGGCCGGAGCTTTGTTGCAAGCCGGTCGCCGCTATGCCTGGCAGCGTGGCTTGCGTCGTTGCAGTCTGGTGTCTTTGGGACCGGCCGTGGGCTATTGGCAGCGTCTGGGCTACAAGCCGATTGAAGGGGTGCCTGCACCCGTGCTGGAAGCAAAGCTGCGTCAGTATGGAGAGCAAGCCAGTTTTATGGATTGCGCTGTGCATCCCGATTGAACTGTTCTGAGGAGACGTTCAGTATCTAGCGGCTGCGTGTCCTGTTCGAGTTCTCAAAAAAAGGCCGGGAAATATTCCCGGCCTTTTTTATTTACGGGCGCAATCGATAGCCCGTTTTGAAAATCCAGCCCGCCACGGCAAGAAACACACTTAAAAACAGCAGTGTCATGCCCAGGCTCAGCCACACATTCACATCGGCCAGATCAAAGAAACTCCAGCGAAAGCCGCTGATCAGGTACAGCACCGGGTTCAGCAAGGTCAGTTTTTGCCAGAACTCGGGCAGCATGTCGATGGAATAGAAGGTGCCGCCCAAAAAGGTCAGTGGCGTCAGAATCAGCATGGGCACGAATTGCAGCTTTTCAAAGTTGTCGGCCCAGATACCGATAATGAAACCCAATAGACTGAAGGTCAGGGCGGTTAAGGCCAGAAAGCACAGCATCCAGATAGGGTGGGCAATTTCGTAAGGCACAAATAGCCGCGCCGTGATCAGGATGATAGCCGCCAGAAACAGTGACTTGGTGGCTGCTGCGCCCACAAAGGCCAAGGTCACCTCGAAGTGTGAAATGGGCGCAGACAGAATCTCGTAGATATTGCGCGTAAAGCGCGGAAAGTAAATTCCGAAGGCGGCGTTGGAGACGCTATGGGTCAACACCGACAACATGGTCAGCCCAGGCACGATAAACGCGCCATAGGGCACGCCGCCGATTTCATTGATGCGATGGCCAATGGCAGCGCCAAACACCACAAAATACAAGGCGGTGGAAATCACGGGGGCTACGATGCTTTGCAGCAGGGTGCGTCGGGTGCGTGACATTTCGTAGCGATAAATGGCCAGGATGGCGTACCAGTTCATGACTGTGCCCCTACAAACTCAACGTAAATATCTTCCAGACTGCGCTCGCGGGTATGGATGTCGGTAATGGTCAGCCCCGCTTGCCCAACTGCCGCCAGCAAATTGCTCAAGTCATGACCTTGTTCGCGGTTGGTCAAGGGGTAGAGCAGGCTCATGCCGTCGGCAGTGCTTTGCAGTCCCAGCGTTTCCAGCGCAGCGGGCAGGGCGCTGATCGGCTCGGCCAGATTCAGGCTCAGGGTTTTACCGCCCAGGCGGCGCATCAGATTGTCTTTGGTTTCCACCAGCTGCAGTGAACCTTTATTGATGAAGCCGATGCGGTCGGCCATCTCCTGGGCTTCTTCGATGTAGTGGGTGGTCAGAATAATGGTGACCCCCTGGCTGCGCAGCCGTTTCACCAAGGCCCACATACCTTGGCGCAAGGCCACGTCCACACCGGCGGTAGGTTCATCCAGAAACAGGATTTCCGGTTCATGGGAAAGCGCCTTGGCGATCAGGACGCGGCGTTTCATGCCGCCCGAGAGCGTAATCAAGGGGCTGTCTTTCTTGTCCCATAGCGACAAGTCCTTCAGAATCTGTTCGATCAGGGCCGGATTGGGGGCTTTGCCAAACAGGCCACGGCTGAAGCTGACGGTATTCCAGACTGTCTCGAAGGAATCGGCGCTTAGCTCTTGCGGCACCAGGCCAATTTTCTGGCGGGCGCGCTTGTAGTCGGCGACATTGTCTGCGCCATCTACCAGAACGGTGCCGCTGCTGCGATTGACCAGCCCGCAGATAATACTGATCAAGGTGGTTTTGCCTGCGCCGTTGGAGCCGAGCAGGGCAAAAATCTCGCCCCGCCAAATATCCAGGTCCAAAGCGTGCAGGGCTTGATGCCCGTTTGCGTATTGTTTGCTCAGGCCTCGAACACGCAAAATAGCGTGAGAATCAGGAGTGTTCTGCATAGACAGTAAAATGACCCTTTTGCTGTGCCGACAGGGTTTGAATAACGCAATGGATTTGACGATGCCAACTAGCTTACCACCGCCAACAGAGAGTGACGTTTTGAGTGATGCTCAGGCTATGGCTTTAGCCTTGGAGCAGGCTCAACTGGCGGCCAGCATCGGCGAGGTGCCCGTAGGTGCCGTACTATTGGATGCGGACGGCAGGCTGCTGTCTGTGGGCTCCAATCGCACGGTTTGTGATCACGATCCCACCCAGCATGCCGAGATCGTGGCCTTGCGCGCCGCGACGCGTAAAGTTGGCAATTACCGTTTGCCCGGAGCCAGTCTGTTTGTGACTCTTGAGCCTTGCATGATGTGCTTGGGGGCCTTGTTGCATGCGCGTCTGTCGCGGGTGGTGTGGGCCGCAGCCGATCCGAAGACCGGAGTGTGTGGCAGTGTGGAGTCCTTGCATTTGCATCCCACTCTGAATCACCACACCCGTGTCTCGGGTGGTTTGATGTCCGAAGAGGCGGCCCAGGCCTTGCGGGATTTTTTCCGCGAACGACGCGAACAGAAGAAGTTGCAAAAGCAGGCTCAAACAGTCCAATCGCCGCTGGATGGCGCCCAGTAGTCTCGCTAAAATGTCAGCACTTTATTTTCAAGGTTAATCATGAGCAGCCCCGAGCACGACCATCATCACCATCACCACGAACATGGCCAGTGCCATTGTGGGCAGCAGGACAGTTCGGGCATTTACCTGTTTTCGCCCTCTGGCCAGATCCTTGAACCCAAGCGCCTGGAGCTGGCAAGCCAGCGCCTGAACCAACTGGGCTTTGCCGTGGACATAGACCCGGACGCCCTGGCGGTGGATGAACGCTTTGCCGGTACGGACGCTCAGCGTCTGGCCGCGGTACAGCGTTCCTTGCAACAGCCTCAGCCCATTGTGATGGCGACACGCGGTGGCTACGGTTTAAGCCGCATTCTGGGCCAGATCGACTGGCGCGCGGTAGCCGACAGTGGCAAGCGTTTTGTCGGCATGTCGGATTTCACGGCCTTCAATCTGGCCTTGCTGGCGCAAACTGGTGCCATCAGCTACACCGGCCCCACCGCCATTGCGGACTTTGGTGGCGATGAAACCGATGAATTGACGACCGAACTGTTTGGCGAATTGATGCGTGGCGAGCTGGAGCTGTTCAGCTTTGAGTCCGAGGGTTCGGATGCCGTCGATGGTCACGGTGTTCTGTGGGGCGGCAATCTGGCCCTGGTTTGCTCCTTGCTGGGCACGCCGTACTTCCCCAATATCAACGGCGGCATCCTGTTCCTGGAAGACGTGGGTGAAGCACCGTACCGAGTCGAGCGCATGTTGACGCAGCTCTGGCATGCCGGCGTGCTCAATCGTCAGATGGCGGTGGTATTGGGCCGTTTTACGGCTTACAAGACAGGCGCTTCGGATAATGGCTTTGATATGGATTCGGTGGTGCGCTGGTTGCGTGAAACCGTCAAAGTCCCGGTCGTAACGGGCCTGCCTTATGGACATGTGGACGTCAAGGTCAGCCTGCCTATTGGCAAGGAAGTGGGCCTGGCTACCGAGGACGGCATGGCTTATCTGGTTCTGGATGAGCACGAACACTAACGGATTTCGCGCCTGCTTGATACACTACTGGGTTGAACTCAACCTTTTTCAAAGTACGTTTACGTGATCTCCACCGCTAATTTAACGATCCAGTTTGGTGCCAAGCCTTTATTTGAAAACGTCAGTGTCAAACTGGGCGGAGGCAACCGCTATGGCCTGATTGGTGCCAACGGGTCGGGCAAGTCTACCTTCATGAAAATCATTGGCGGCGACCTGGAGCCAAGCGGGGGTAATGTATCGCTGGATCCGGGCGTGCGCCTGGGCAAGCTGCGTCAGGACCAGTTTGCCTACGAAGACAAACGTGTGCTGGACGTGGTGCTGATGGGCCACACAGAAATGTGGAACACCATGCAAGAGCGTGATGCCATCTACGACAATCCAGAGGCCACCGAAGAAGACTATATGAAGGCCGCCGAACTGGAGGCCCGTTTTGCCGAGTACGACGGTTATACCGCCGAGAGCCGTGCCGGTGAATTGCTGATGGGTCTGGAAATTCCGGTCGAACAGCATCAGTTGCCCATGAGCGAAGTGGCTCCGGGCTGGAAACTGCGTGTGCTGCTGGCACAGGCCCTGTTCTCCAACCCGGATGTCCTGCTGCTGGACGAGCCGACCAACAACCTGGATATCAACACCATCCGTTGGCTGGAAGATGTGCTCAACAGCTACCAGAGCACCATGATCATCATCAGTCACGATCGTCACTTCCTGAATCAGGTCTGCACTCACATGGCTGACCTGGATTACGGCGAGCTGCGTGTCTACCCCGGCAACTACGACGATTACATGCTGGCGTCGGTGCAGTCGCGCGAACGTGTGCTGGCGGCCAACTCCAAGGCCAAAGAGCGTATTGGCGAGCTGCAGGACTTTGTGCGCCGTTTTGCCGCCAACAAGTCCAAGTCCCGCCAGGCTACCTCGCGACTGAAACAGATTGGTCGCTTGAAGGCAGAGACCATCGAAGTGAAGCCTTCTTCGCGTCAGAACCCGTTTATTCGTTTTGAACAGAAAAAAGTTCTGCACCGCCTGGCCGTGACGGTCGAGGGCTTGAGCAAGTCCTACGATCATCCCATCATCAAGAACTTCTCGGCCATGATTGAAGCGGGCGAGAAAATCGCGATTGTGGGTGCGAACGGTGTGGGTAAGACGACTTTGCTGCGTTTGCTGGCCGGTGATCTGACTCCTGACAGCGGCTCGGTGGTCTGGTCCGAGAACGCTGATATCGGCTATATGGCTCAGGACGTCTCGGACGAGTTCGATACCGAAGACAATGTGTTTGACTGGATCAGCCAGTTCCGTCAGGCCGGCGACGACGATCAGTCTTTGCGCTCGGTGCTGGGCCGCATGTTGTTCTCGGCCGATGACATCATCAAGCCCGTGAAAGTGCTGTCGGGTGGCGAGAAAAACCGCATGACTTTCTCGCGTCTGATGCTGGGTCGTCACAACGTCATGCTCCTGGACGAACCGACCAACCACCTGGATATGGAATCGATCGAGTCCTTGCAGATGGCCATGGAAAAGTTTGAAGGCACTCTGATCTTCGTGTCCCATGACCGCGAGTTCGTCTCCGGCGTGGCAACCCGCATTATCGAAGTGATGCCAGAAGGCCGTCTGGTGGATTACCGCGGTGGCTACGAAGACTATCTGGCCAGCCGCGAGCAGGACTGAGGCTAGGGGTGGCCGTCTTTACCCTGCGTGAGCCCACCAGCTTCGAGCAGGACATCAAAAAAAGCCGCTTTCTGGCACTGGCTGCGCCTGTAGACAGTGCCAGCCAGGCTTTGGCTTTTTTCCAGGCCAAGGGTGTGCCCGATGCCACGCATAATTGCTGGGCCTACAAGATCGGGTCGGAATACCGCTTTAACGATGATGGCGAACCCGGCGGCACGGCCGGGCGTCCCATTTTGCAAGCCATAGAAGGCCAGGATTGCGACCGTGTTGCGGTACTGGTGATACGTTGGTTTGGGGGCGTCAAGCTGGGTACGGGTGGCCTGGTGCGCGCCTATGGCGGCGTGGCCGCTCAATGTTTGCGTCTTGCTGACAAGCAGGAGCTGATTCCCATGGCAGCTTTGCGCTGCCGTTGCTCCTTTGCCGATCTGGCTTTGGTTCAATCCCGTTTCGACAGCTTTGGCGTTCAGGTTCAGGACGAGCAATTCGATGCTGAAGGTGTGCAGTGGCTGTTGAATCTGCCGCTCGAGCATAAAGCTGATTTTCAACAGTCCTTTATCAATATGACGCGTGGCCAGGGGGAATGTGAACCCCTGGACCAAGCCTAAGTCACCCTCGGTTCTGCCCAAGGTCTGCAATGGACCTCTGGTCGCCATCTTCCTTGATGGAGTTTTCTGGACGAAAAGGTATCTTTTCCAGACGATTATCCCTCTGCACCGTCCAGGCAGTGGCCATACTAAATACCTCTGATTCCTTCTAAGTCTGTATCCAGCCTGCGGGTATGATCGGGTTTAGTCAGCATTGTGAGTGTAAGCCATGTCCTACGAGATCCATGCCAGCCAGTGGCTCAATACGACCGCTCCATTAAGCTTGGCGTCCTTGCGTGGCCGCGTGGTGGTGGTCACGGCCTTTCAGATGCTTTGCCCTGGTTGTGTCATCAACAGCCTGCCGCAAGCCAAGAAACTGGATACGCTGTTCTCGCGCGATGATCTGCGCATCATAGGCCTGCATAGCGTGTTCGAGCATCACGACGTGATGGGCCCTGCAGCTTTGCAGGCGTTTGCCCATGAGTACCGCTTGAATTTCCCCATCGCCATTGATCAGCCTTCAGACAGCGGCCCCTTGCCGCGCACCATGAAGGAGTGGGGCCTGGGCGGGACACCATCTACCATTATTTTTGACCGTGATGGCAATCTGGCTCTGAAGGAATTGGGCCATCTGGACGATCTGCGTCTGGGTGCGTTTGTCGGCCAGCTGATTGCTCGCCGCCCGGCGCAAGCAGACAAGAAAGAGGGGGTGGCGGACAAGCAGGATTCTTCCTCTTGCGGGCCGACCTGTACCTACTAGGTTTTTTGCTGAAAAGGGTTTGTCATGAAGATTGCGGTGTTTGATACCTACGTTGTGCGTCCTGACGGGCGTCGTATGCACTTTGATATCTTGGTCAGCGACGATGCCAAGGATATGGACAAGGTCTTGAGTTATGGTCAGCGCTATCTGGCGGCCAAAGGGGTGAATGTGGAAAACTTCACCTCGCGCGAGTGCCGCTTCTGCCATACGGAAATGGCTTCTGCGCCGGTCGAAAATGAAATCAAACGCAGTGGCTTCGCGATTATCGAGTTGGAAAACTGCGACTAAATCGCATTCATGCAAAAAAAACGCCAGACAAATCGTCTGGCGTTTTTTCTGGGGCCGGGCAAATCAGGCCTGGTCAGGCTGCTGGTTTTGCTGGGCAGCAATTTCAGCATGGACTTTTTCCATGTCCACAGCCTGGACCTGTTCGATCAGATCGTCCAGCTGGGCAGCGGAAAGGGCACCGGCTTGCGAGAACAGCAAGACGTTTTCACGGAAAACCATCAGGGTAGGGATGGAGCGAATACGCAGGCCAGCGGCCAGTTCCTGCTCTTCTTCCGTGTTCACCTTGCCAAACGTCACGCCGGGGTGCTTGGCCGCTGCTGCGTCAAAGACAGGGGCGAATTGGCGACATGGACCGCACCAAGGAGCCCAGAAGTCGATGATCAGGGGTTTGCCGTCTTCTACTGCTGCCTGGAATGTTTCTTCGTTCAGTTCGACGATGCTCATGGGGGAGCCTCCGCAATAAAAAAGCGGCTGATGGTGTTCAGCCGCTTCGTTAAACATGCAATCAGTGTACTCGTTTTCCAGGCAGCCCTAAAGCGCCAAACGAGTTTGCTAAAGGGTTTTTCATTCCGTAGCGATTGCGTACTTGATCACAAACAAGATGGCGACAATCAGTGTGGCCAGGTGGATACTGCGCCAGCGGCCGGTTGTCAGCTTCAGGATCACGTAGCTGATAAAACCAAAGGCCAGACCGTTGGCAATCGAGTAGGTGAAGGGCATGGTGAAGGCAGCCAGGGCAGCAGGCACGGCCTCGGTCATGTCGTCCCATTTCACTTCAGTGATCTCGCGCATCATCAAGCACGCCACATACAGCAAGGCGGGGGCGGTGGCGTAACCGGGAACGGTCGCGGCCAGTGGCGAGAAAAACAGGGCCAGCAGGAACAGGACACCAATGGTCAGCGCTGTCAGACCGGTACGGCCACCTGCTTGCACACCCGAGGCGCTTTCCACATAGGCAGTGGTGCTGCTGGTACCCAGCATGGAACCGGCCACAATGGCGGTACTGTCAGCCAGAAGGGCGCGGCCCAGGCGATTGGGCTTGCCTTCTTCAATCAGGCGAGCGCGCTTGGCAACCCCGATCATGGTGCCCGTGGCGTCAAACACCTCAACCAGAACCAGAACCAGAATCACGTGCACAAAGCCGGTGTGCAGGGCACCCATGATGTCCAGCTGCATGAAGGTGGGCATCAGCGAGGGTGGAGTGGAGACGACACCACCAAATTCGCTGTGACCGGTCAGCATGGACAGAATGGTCACGGCCAGAATGCCGATCAGGATTGCACCGCGCACCTTCAGCGCGTCCAGGGCGGCAATAATAAAGAAACCCAGAATTGCGTACAGGGCTGCGGGCTGGGTCAGGTCACCCAGACCAATCTTGGTGGCAGGGTGGGCCACCACAATACCCGAGTTCATCAGGGCGATCAGGCCCAGGAACATGCCGATACCGGCGGCAATGGCGCTTTGCAGGGATTTGGGAATGCCCCGAATCAGCCAGGACCGGATGCCAGTCACCGTCAGAATCAGGAAGATGACGCCGGAAATAAAGACCGCGCCCAGTGCCTGTTGCCAAGTATAGCCCAGGGTGGCGACCACGGTGAAGGCAAAAAAGGCGTTCAGGCCCATGCCCGGTGCCATGCCGATAGGCCAGTTGGCCACAAAGGCCATGATGAACGTGCCCAGAGCAGCAGCCAGGCAGGTGGCTACAAAAATGGCATTGCGATCCATCCCTGTGGACGACAGGATGTCTGGATTCACAAAAATAATGTAGGACATGGTCAGGAAGGTAGTGATACCTGCCAGGACCTCGGTACGGACGTTGGTGCCATGCTCAGTGAGTTTGAAGAGACGTTCAAACATGGGCAGCCTCCTTGTGATTATTAGGCGATTGGAGCGTGAAATTATCGATGCGGGATTTTAACCACGAGTGTGCCACTGCGTCGCCCCCCTTTGTCGCGATGTATCGGCACAACCCAGACACTATCCGCTGATTGTCTTGAGGGGATAAATTCCTATTTTCCCCAATACAGCAGGCTAAAATAGGCGCCATGAATATTCTTGGATTTGAAAGTTCCTGCGATGAAACTGGCGTGGCGCTGGTCAGCACGGAACAGGGCCTGCTGGCCCATGCCTTGCACAGCCAGATCGCCATGCACCGTGAATATGGTGGGGTGGTGCCTGAACTGGCCTCTCGCGATCATATCCGTCGCGTCCTGCCTTTGACACGGCAGGTGTTGGCTTCTTGCCATATGCAGCTCGATCAGGTCGATGCCATTGCCTATACCGCCGGCCCCGGTCTGGCCGGTGCCTTGCTGGTGGGAGCTAGTGTGGCGCAGTCGATTGCCTGGTCGCTGAAAAAACCGACGATTGCTATCCATCACCTGGAAGGTCATTTGCTCTCGCCCTTATTGGCCGAGCCGCGTCCCGACTTTCCCTTTGTGGCCTTGCTGGTCTCGGGTGGCCACACTCAGCTGATGCGTGTAGATGGTGTGGGTCAGTATGAATTGCTGGGTGAAACGCTGGACGATGCAGCAGGCGAAGCCTTTGATAAAAGCGCCAAGCTGATGGGCCTGGGTTATCCCGGCGGCCCGGCCTTGTCGCGTCTGGCTGAACAGGGTGACCCCAGCGTCTACGAGCTGCCGCGTCCCATGATGCACAGCAAGGATCTGGATTTCAGCTTTAGTGGTTTGAAAACTGCCGTGCTGACGCGCTTGCGCAAGCTGGAAGCGGAAGAGGGCGGGATTACTGAACAGCAACGCGCTGATCTGGCTGCTGCGACCGAGGCCGCCATTGTGGACGTGCTGGCCGCCAAGGCGATCAAGGCCTTGAAGCAAACGGGCTTGAAACGTCTGGTGGTTGCCGGTGGTGTGGGCGCCAACCGCCACTTGCGGGCTTATTTACAGAAAGCCGTGGCGCGTTTAAAGGGCGAGGTGTTCTTTCCACCGCTGGAATTCTGTACCGATAACGGTGCCATGATTGCTTTTGCGGCGGCCATGCGTGTCAAGCACGGTTTGGTTACTTTGGATGATAGCCAGCATGGCTTTGCCATCCGGCCTCGCTGGGATCTGGCTTGTGTGAACCAGCCTGTCTCCCAGCAAGAGCGTTAGTGCTTATTTTTTCTTGGAACCGATCTTGCTTTCTTTGCCCGTCATCAGACGACGAATGTTTTCCTGGTGACGCCAGAGCAAGAAGGCACTGATCAGGGCCAGGGCCGTGGCAATAGAGGCATTCATGGGCCAGACCACCTTGGCACCGAGCAGGTAAAACAAGGGGGCAAACACGGCACTGATGATGGCTGCCAGCGACGAGTAACGGCTGACATAAGCGATAATCAGCCAGGTGGCCGCGGTAGCCAGAGCCAGCCAGGGCAGCAGGGCCAGGATGACACCCAGCGCGGTTGCCACGCCTTTACCGCCTTTAAAGCCCAGAAAGACCGGGTACAAGTGACCCAAAAAGGCAAAAAAGGCGCTGACACCCAGTAAAGTCGGTGCCCAGCCCCAGTTGCTGATGGCCTGTTGGGTCAGAAAGACAGCCAGCCAGCCTTTGAAGGCATCACCCAACAAGGTCAGGACAGCTGCTTTTTTATTGCCGCTACGTAGTACATTAGTGGCTCCCGGATTTTTCGAACCAAAGGTGCGAGGGTCTTGCAAGCCCATGATCTTGCTGACGATTACGGCAAACGGCAAGGATCCCAGCAAATAGGACAAGAGGGCGACAAGCGGGGCGGCCACAGCAAAAGAAACGGCGTTCATGAGGATTGAGCTCCACAATTATTGTTGCGCGGATTCTACCGGCCTTGCAGCAAAATACCAAAGGCAGCGGGTACAATTTGCTGCCCCTGTTAGATTTTTAACGGAAAAGTAAAGCATGCGTATTCTGGTCTCCAACGATGATGGCTATACAGCAGCCGGTATCGAGGCTTTGTATGAAGCCTTGCAAGGACTGGGTGAGCTGACTGTCATTGCACCCGAGACCAATTGCAGCGGTGCCAGCAATTCCCTGACCTTGAATCGTCCCCTGTCGCTGCGCCAGGCCAGCAATGGTTTTTATTTTGTTAATGGTACACCGTCCGATTGTGTGCACGTGGCCCTGACAGGCCTGCTGGATTTTCGTCCCGATCTGATTGTGTCCGGTATTAATAATGGCGCCAATATGGGCGACGACACTTTGTATTCGGGCACGGTAGCGGCCGCGATGGAAGGCCATTTGTTTGGTATTCCCGCGATTGCGTTGTCCCTGATCGAACGCGGCTGGAAGAACCTGGACAGCGCAGCGCGCGTGGCACGGGATCTGGTACAGCGCTGTCAGAAGAAGCCGTTGGCGGCCAATACCTTGCTGAACGTGAATATTCCGTGTTTGCCCTACGAAGCCTTGAAGGGCACGCAAGTCACCCGCCTGGGCAAGCGTCATCCTTCGGAGCCGGTCGTAAAAAGCCAGACGCCTTATGGCGAACCCGTGTACTGGATTGGCCGTGTCGGTGGTGTGTCCGATAGCGAGCAGGGCACAGATTTCGGTGCCGTCGAACAAGGTGCAGTATCCATTACGCCCTTGCGCGCGGACCTGACTCACCACGAGCAACTGGCCGGATTGCGGGACTGGATGCAATGACAAGTAAACCAGGCAAGCGCTATCCTTTTGCAGACGGCACTCGGAACCGGTTCGGCAAGTCCAGCCTGGGCAGTGGCCTGTCTGCCAGCAATAGCAATACCCGTATTGTGCAACGGGGCCAGTTACAACCGACACCCTCGGCCATTTTGTCACCGCAAGTGTCAACAAGTGTCAACCTGGGTTTGAACTCGGAACGCTCGCGTGGCATGATGATCGAGCGCTTGCGCCGTCAAGGAATTACCGACGAACGAGTGCTGGCGGCCATGCAGGCAGTACCGCGCCATCAGTTTGTTGATCAGGGTTTGGCCAGTCGGGCCTATGAAGATGATGCCTTGCCTATCGGCTTTGCGCAGACCATCTCCCAGCCTTGGGTTGTAGCCCATATGATCAGCTTGGTGTGTGACCAGAAAATACCGACCAAGGTGCTGGAAGTGGGAGCCGGATGTGGTTATCAGGCTGCTGTTTTGGCACAATTGGTCAAAGAAGTGTATGCGGTAGAACGTATCAAAGGCTTGTGCGATATGGCTCGCGATCACATGCGCCAATTAGGGCTGTCGCAACGGGCTCGAATAATGTTTGGTGACGGAATGCAAGGTTACCCTGCCGCGGCACCATATGATGCTATTGTTGTGGCGGCAGCCGGTCCGGTCATTCCCAGAACCTTATTGGAACAATTAACATTGGGGGGGAGACTGATCGCCCCTGAAGGTACGACACAACAGCGCCTGGTTTTGGTGGAACGCACCGGACAGGCTACTTGGCGTCGTGAAGAACTTGATGCGGTTCGCTTCGTGCCGATGCGAGCCGGAACCCAGATTTAGTCAGATATTCTCAGGAGATTTATATGCAGCATGCAGTCAGGTTACCGTTAACCGCTGCTTCCACCGGTACACAGTGGTTCTTGACGCCCCGTCAGTGCCTGGTGGCGGCTGTGGTCACCAGTACCCTGCTGGCTGGTTGTGCAAGCCGTAATGAGCGTGCCCCAGTCACTGACCTGAGTTCCTCTTCGGCGGCAGGCAGCGTCAGCAGTGCCTCGGGTACCTATGTGGTACGCCCTGGTGATACGCTCTACAAGATTGCACAAGCGCACGGCATGGACGTGAACTCGCTGATCCAGTTGAACCAGATTACGGATCCTTCCATGTTGCGCGTGGGTCAAACCTTGCGTCTGGATGGCAATACCTCGATGGCGGCGGTGACGACTCGCCCAGCCGGTAGCGGTAGCACACAGACCTCGCCCGTCAGCCCGGCCACGCCGGTCAAGACTGAAACGCCCGTGTCTGCGCCTCGCGCCAGCGACGCGGCCCTGATCGCCTGGGGCTGGCCTGCCAGTGGCAAGATCATCCAGGGTTTTAATGCCTCGACCAAAGGTATTGATATCGAAGGCAAGGTGGGCGACCCCGTGGTTGCCGCTGCGGATGGCAAGATCATGTACGCCGGTAACGGTGTGCGCGGTTTAGGCTCCATGGTTCTGGTCGGTCATAGCAATGGCTTTATCACTGCCTACGCCCATAACAGTGTCTTGCACGTTAAAACGGGTCAGCAGGTGAAGAAGGGGCAGCGTATTGCCGATCTGGGTCAGTCTGACACCACCTCGCCACGACTGCACTTCGAGATTCGTCGCTCCGGTACGCCGGTCAACCCGATCTCGTACCTGCCTACGCGATAAGCTCGGTATCTGGACTGAAAAAAGCGGCTTCTGGCCGCTTTTTTTGTGCCTTGTCGTTGGCCGCTCGGGGAGGAATGACTCGTTTAATGAAAATCCACCTCCATGCTTGAAGGCCATGCCTCTTGTTCAGCCCGGGTACAACAGATTTCATCGTGTCGCCGAGCCGCTATGGCCGCGTTCTGCTTGTTTTTACCCGTTGTGCCGAATGCTCATTGTAAAATCAGCGATTCGCCATCGTTTGCAGCAATGCAACTGCGCCATTCTGCTTGGCAGGACGCTTATTTAGGTTTTTATCGAATGTCTGACGTATTGTTAATTGAATCGCTGGATCTGGAAGGACGCGGCGTCGCCCACAAAGAGGGCAAAGTGGTGTTTGTGGAAGGTGCCTTGCCCGGCGAGGCAGTACTGGCCGAGACGGTGCGCTCCAAGGACTCTTACGATAAAGCCCGCATGACGGCCTTGTTGAAAGCCTCGTCGCAGCGTGCTGAACCTCCCTGTCCCAACTTTGGTGTTTGTGGTGGCTGTGCCATGCAGCATCTGGAGCCCTCGGCCCAGGTTGCGGTCAAGCAGCGCGTGTTGGAAGATTCCCTGGGTCATATTGGTAAGGTAAAGCCAGGTCGCGTGCTGGCACCCTTGCACGGTCCTTACTGGGGTTACCGTTATCGCGCCCGTTTCTCCATGCGCTACGTGCCTAAAAAGGGTGGGGTGCTGGTCGGTTTCCGTGAAAAGAATGGCCGCTATGTGGTGGACATGACGGAATGTCGGGTACTGCCTGCCAAGGTTTCTGCCTTGCTGGAACCCTTGCGTTCCTGTCTGGCTGGCTTGTCCCGCCCCGATCGCCTGCCGCAGATCGAACTAGCTATGGGCGACAAGATCACAACCTTGACCTTGCGTCATATGGAGCCGCTGACCAGCGAGGATATCCAGCGTTTGCAGGATTTCGGGCAGGAGCACGACATCAGCTGGTGGTTGCAGCCCAAGGGCCCGGAAACGGCGCACCCCTTGCTGCGCGAAGATGCGGACAAGCTGGCCTACGCACTGCCAGAGTTTGATTTGCGCATGCCGTATCGTCCTACCGACTTTACGCAGGTGAACCATGACATTAACCGAAGCCTGATCTCGCGTGCCTTGACCTTGCTGGACGTCAAACCCGAGCATCGGGTGGCGGACTTGTTCTGTGGTTTGGGTAACTTCAGCCTGCCGCTGGCACGCCGCTCCGCCGAAGTGGTCGGGATTGAAGGCAGCAGCACCTTGACTGAACGTGCCGGTGAAGCGGCCTTGGCCCACAACCTGCAGGACAAGGCGAAATTTACTACCCTGAACCTGTTTGAAGTGGACGTGCAATGGCTGCGTGACCTGGGGCATTTCGACCGCATGCTGATTGACCCGCCACGCGATGGTGCCTTCGCTGTGGCCACCGCTTTGGCGCAGCTGGAAAAGCACGAGCGCCCCGAGCGTCTGGTTTATGTGTCCTGTAGCCCAGGTACTCTGGCTCGGGACGCCGGTGTATTGGTTCACCAGGGTGGTTATACGCTGGAATCGGCCGGTGTGGTGAATATGTTCCCGCATACGGCACACGTGGAATCAATTGCCGTCTTTACACGCTAAGTACACCTAAGCAGGCTTCAACTAAAACGCCCTGCAAATTGGACAGAGTTCCAGTTTGCGGGGCATTTTGTTTTTTCTTGGGGGCTTTGTCAGCTCGTTCGCCCAAGGTGCTGTTGCCTTCAATCTCGACCAGTTGGGTGGTATCGCGTTTTGAAGGCTGGCGGAAAGATCAGTCGCGTTCAGGTGCGTTTCTCGAGATGTGGGCATGAGCCAGCCTGTGTCCTTGCCAAGGTGGCCGGCAGCTATATGCTTTTTATCACCACGTTTGAAGGCTAGGCTGGCTGATCGGTTTTGTGTGTTTGATTCGGTCCGTTGCTGGTTTTACTGCTTGGTGGCAGGTGTCGCCGCTTTACCAGCATGGGCAATCAAGCCATCGTGTATCAGCTCCATCATCATCTTGAATACCTGCTCGGATTGCAGATGCACAAAGCGCGGCAGAATCTGGCGCAGCATAGGCACATCCTCGGCGGGCCATTGTTCCAGTTCGTTTAGCTCTTCTTCAGTCACCGGGCGGATAAGCCCACCCAACTCGCCCTGAATCAATCCATATAAAGCGGCATACCAGCCCACACAGGCGGCGGGGATTTCGGCATCGCTCAAACCGCCATCACGCAAGGCCCTGTATACCTGCTCAAGAACCAGATAGTCGGCCTTGCCGGTATTCAGAAAACGCTGCATTTGCTGAAAAGTCTGTGGGTGGCCCAAGGCCAGCTCACGATACTGTCGGGCCAATTCATACAAACGCTCTGTCCACGACAGACCCGTATCCACAGCTTGAATGCGGCCTGTCAAATAATCTGCCATCGCACGCAGCAAGCCGTCCTTGGACTTGAAGTGATAGAGCACGGCCATTGGATCGCAACCGACTCGTTCCCCCAGTTTGCGTAAAGAAAAGCCGCTGTCGCCGACTTCCTCCATCAAGGTGACGGCGGCGATGACCAGCTCGTCCTTATTCAGTTTGCGTGTGCGCGTGGCGGGTGCTTGGGCCAATAGAGTTCCTTTGATAGGGAAAGGGCAGATTTGCCAAGTTTAACTCTACAGAGTAGAATAAATTAATTCTACAGCGTAGAAGAAGATCGTTCCACCCCGTTTTTACAACGGGGTGTTGATAACGAGACAGAACGGAACGCCGCGTTGACGGGGCGTCACCGGAGCATTCCGCTCTGTGATCCAGGCGGCCAAAAGGCCGTAACAGACACAGGACATTTATGCTTATTTCTAAACCGACTCTTTTAAATGATGTTTCCAATGCAGAGAGCCTGCTGGTCAGTAATCCCCGATTGTGGAACTGGCGACAAGGCCATCTGAACGAAGCTGTCGCGCCCGCGACGTATTACGAAGCATCACTTGCCCCCTGGAACCGCTTTGAGCCTCTGCAAGCCGACACGCAATGTGATGTGCTGGTAGTGGGTGGTGGCTTGCTGGGTGCCTCTACCGCCTTGCACTTGGCCCGCTCTGGCCTGGACGTGGTGCTGGTAGAAAAAGACAGTATTGGCTCTGCCGCTTCAGGCCGAAACGGTGGTCAGTTGACTCCCGGCCTGGCCCGTTGGGAAGCCGCAGACATGATTGCGCATCTGCCTTTGGATGAAGCTCGCCGCTTATGGCGCTTCGCGTCCCATGAGGCTATGGATCTGCTCGATCAGATTGCTCAGGATTACGAGCTGGATTTTGATCGTCGTCGTGGTCATTTAACGGCTGCCATTCACGCAGGCCATATGGGCGCATTGGTAGAGGGGGCGGATGCCCGACGCTATCTGGGCGATACCAGCGTGGAAGTTGTGGGTAGCTACGAGCTGGAGCAGGAAATCCGCTCGCCCTTGTATCATGGTGCTGTGGTGGATACTCTGGGTGGTCAGTTGCATCCCCTGGCGCTACTGCGCGGACTGGTTTACGGCCTGGTTCAGCACGGCGGTCGAGTTTACGAAGGCAGCCCGGTCGAGGAAATCGAGCAGACGGAAAAGGGCGCTTTGGCTATCACCCCCGGTGGCACGATTCTGGCCCGTCAGGCCTTGGTGCTGGCCGTGCATGATACGACTTCGCAGTTCTTGCCGACGCAATCCAATACCACTGTCCCGTTCTATACCTATGTGGGTGTGACTGAACCTTTGGAGTGTCCAGTCAGCGAGTTGCTGCCAACAGACCGTGCGGTGTATGACACGCAATTCCAGATCGACTATTACCGCGCCGTGCGTCAAAACCGCCTGTTGTTTGGCGGGCAGGGTACAGGCACCAGTTGGTCCCCCGAACGTATCAATGACTACCTGCTGGATCGTATTCAGACCGTTTTCCCGCAGCTGGAACAGGTACAGCTGGACTTTTCCTGGAGCGGGATCAGTGACTTTACTCTGAACGGGGCAACTGACTCGCGTAAAACCGAGGATGCGGTACCCGTGTACATGGTGCATGGCTGGAGTGGTCACGGCGTAGCGCAAACCGTGCGTATTGGTAAAGCCATTAGTGACGACGTCATGGGTCGCAACGAGGACTTTGCCATGCTGACGGATATTACCCATCGCAGCATTCCTCTGGGCCATCAGTTGTCCGGCCTGGCGATCCCTGTGGTCAAGGCAGCCATTGGCATGATGAGTGCGGTGAATCCCGGTCGTCTGGTGTCTTTCTAAATACGTTTTCAAGCCTTTGCTTAGCAGCGCTGACTAGGGCAAGCCCTTACTTGTTTTCGATCCTGATTGTTTTACATTGTGATTTCCTATTCGTATTGGCTTCAATATTTTAGGTTCATAATAATTTTCAGTATCATAAAAACAAGGGACAGATATGCAGAAAGGGCTTGTTCGTACAGGGGTTACGGCCGCTGGTTTGATCTTGGGTTTGGCGGGGGCACCGGCCCACGCGCAGGTGCAGTCGGTAGAGGTGATGCGTGACAGCTATGGTGTGCCGCACGTCTTTGCCGACAGCCACTATGGCTTGTATTACGGCTATGGTTATGCGGTCGCCCAAGACCGTTTGTTCCAGATGGATATGGCGCGCCGCTCCTTTGTAGGCACAACAGCCGCTGTTCTGGGTCCTGGCGAGCAGGATGTCTACGTCAAGTACGACATGCAGGTGCGCCAGAACTTCACCCCGGCTTCCATTCAGCGGCAGATAGCAGCCTTGTCCAAGGATGAGCGCGATATTTTCCGTGGCTATGCCGATGGCTATAACGCTTATCTGGCGCAGGTGCGCCGTCGTCCAGAACTGCTGCCTAAAGAATACATAGACTTTGATTTCCAGCCCGAGCCGCTGACCGACTTTGATGTGGTCATGATCTGGGTGGGCTCCATGGCCAACCGCTTCTCCGACACGAATCTCGAAGTCACCGCGCTGGCCATGCGTCAGTCTCTGGAAAAACAGCACGGCCCGGAACGTGGCCGTGCCTTGTTTGATGAGCTGCTGTGGATCAATGACACAACAGCCCCCACCACCGTTCCGGCCCCCGCCGCCCAGCGCAAGCCGCAGGCGCAAGCAGGGTCACAGAATTTGACCCATGTTTCTTCACAAGTTCTGGCTGCCGAGCTGGCGCGTCAGGACAAGCATTGGGGTGGCCGTGGCCCGGACTTTGCACCCAAGGCCAGTAATCTGTGGAGCACCCGCCCCGAGCGTGTTCAGGATGGGTCTACCGTCCTGATCAACGGCCCGCAGTTTGGCTGGTACAACCCGGCCTACACCTACGGTATCGGACTGCACGGCGCGGGCTTTGATGTGGTGGGCAATACGCCTTTTGCTTATCCGATTGTTCTGTTCGGTACCAATAGCGAGATTGCCTGGGGGGCGACTGCTGGTCCTCAGGACGTGGTGGATATGTACCAGGAGAAACTGAACCCGGCGCGCGCCGATCAGTACTGGTTCAAGAATGCCTGGCGCACGATGGAGCAGCGCAAGGAGCGTATCCAGGTACGCGGTCAGGCTGATCGTGAAATGACGATATGGCGCACCGTACACGGCCCCGTGATGCAGTTTGATTACGAACAGGGCACGGCTTACAGCAAGAAGCGCAGCTGGGATGGTTATGAGGTGCAGTCCTTGCTGGCTTGGCTGAATGTAGCCAAGGCGCGCAACTGGACGGAGTTTCTGGATCAGGCCAGCAAGATGGCGATTTCCATTAACTGGTACTACGCCGACAAGCACGGCAATATCGGCTATGTCTCGCCGGCCTTCCTGCCCCAGCGTCCTGCCGATCAGGACATCCGCGTGCCAGCCAAAGGGGACGGCAGCATGGAGTGGGAGGGCATCAAGAGTTTTGACGCGATTCCTAAAGCCTACAATCCGCCGCAAGGCTATCTGGTCAACTGGAATAACAAGCCCGCGCCGGATAAAACTAATACGGATACTTACTACTGGACCTATGGCGACCGCATGAACGAGTTGACCAGCCAGTATCAGGACAAGGACGTCTATAGCGTGCAGGAGATCTGGGAGTTCAATAAAAAAGCGTCCTATAGCGATGTGAACTGGCGCTATTTCCGTCCGCATCTGGAAAAGCTGGCGCAAAGTCTGCCTGCCAATGACGCTGGTCAGGCGGCGTTGAAGACCTTGCTGGCCTGGGATGGCGTGGAACACGATCAAGCTGGGCAAAATGCCGGACCGGCACGGGTGCTGTTCAAAACCTGGCTGGAAGAAATGTACAAGCAGGTCCTGATGCCGGTGGTGCCTGAATCGCATCGTGCCATGTATAGCCAGACAGGGTTTGCAACGCAGCAAGGCCCCAATCCAGGTTCGACCAACTTGAGCATGGGCACCAAGGTCCTGCTGCGTGCGCTGGCACTGGAAGCCAATCCTGATCCCAAGCGTGTGAATGTCTTTGGTGAGCGCTTTTCTCAAGAAATCATGCACACGGCTTTGCAAAATGCGCAGACCCGCTTGAGCCAGGAGCAGAGCACTCAGATGGAGCGCTGGACCATGCCGACCTCGGTGCACCGCTTCAGTGACAAGAACTTCACGGGAACTCCGCAAACGATATCGGGCAATACCTTTGCATTCGCGGGCTATCAGAATCGTGGAACGGAAAATAATCGTGTGGTGTTCAATGCTCAAGGTGTGGAGTTTTGTGATGCCATGCCACCCGGTCAGAGCGGATTCACGGATCGCAATGGCGTGCGCAGCCCGCATTACGAGGATCAGCTCAAGCTGTATGAGAACTTTGAGTGCAAGACCATGGATGTGACGCATACGGACATTCGTCGCAATGCGCAAAGCAGCACGATGCTGCTGATTCAGCCTTAGTCATAAAGTTGAGTGTGGCACCCGCACTTTGAGGCGGTGCCGCTTCTTTGATCGTTGCTGGAGGGTCTATCAGGCTAGGAGATGTCGTTAGTAAAGGTAGCTTGCCAGTATTAGCAGCTAAGCTGAGTACGAAGTCTAAGCTGCAAATCCGGGCAGGCAGAAGTGGAAGTAGGTCGAAGCGGTAAATGTATTGACTTAGGTTGATCTGACAGACGCTAGCAGATCTATCGGACAGAAAACGATCCAGAGTGGTTATCTAAATTACCAACGTCCAAGGTACGCGGCGTTGAAGCTTGACTGGGTGGAGGGTATCAATTCTGACGATGAGGGTGGCGAAGCCATGGCCTGCGTTAGCGTCAGCCTTACCTCCCAGTTAGGCCATGGTTTTGTTCTTTGCGTTGTACTTGATGTGCCACTTGGGGCCTAAATCCTGTTGGGAGAATATTTGAATTGGGTGCCTGGGCGGATAGTGGCGATTTTTATAATAATCTTTTCGATGGAGGCCAAATCAAAGCCTTCTGCTATGCGACCAATATGACGTGCATTTGATTTAGTTAGGAAATTGAAGGATTTTTCGGCTTCTTTGGATAGCATCGTTATGTGAAATTTTCCATTGAACTGCTGAATAGTTCTCTTGCAAGATATGGCCATCATGCAGGATTCAATTGTTCGGTTGTTATGTATAACTGCTATGTCTATATCAGAAAATTTGTTACTGTCGTTAAAGTAGGAGCCAAACCCATAAATATCTATGTAATTAGGCGTCATTGGGTGTGATTCATCTTCTCTCGTTCATATTGGGTCATATATTCCCAGTAATTAGGTTTGTTGATTGCAGCCATAAATCCTCGTATGTCGAAGATGCCCACCTCCTCCCTCATTCTTTCAAGCTTAGTTTCAAAGCTGTAGCTACACCAATTTGAACTAATCACTACAGCATCCACTTTTCCATAATTAGCTATTAGTTCGTAATAAGCGGCATCGTCAAATGCGTAACATTCGCAAATGAACACCTTGAGAACGCTGTTGCTTGTAAGTGTTATTTCATAAAGCCCGGTGCTGATGAGCTTAAATCCTGACACTTTGCTGTGCTCTCTCATTCGTTGTTCAAAGAAATTGTAGTGTTTGTAGTAGCTGAGCCACGGAAATTCGCTATTGTGCGCAGGCATTTTTATCCCAATATTAGATTGTCAAAATCATTTGGAAAGCGCTCGACTGCTTGGTAGGGGAGCTCATCATTTATCCAGTGTTCATAGCTGGCCGCATGTGAAATAAATCTACTTACAATTGGCTGTTGTTGTGCTGGGAAAAGAAATCGGTGGGTTGTAAGTAACTTTGCAATTGCTCTGTTGTTTGGCGCTATGGTCGTTAGTCGTTCTTGCGTCCATAGCGCATACAGCTTGTCACTGTTTGGGTTTTGCATGGCAAGGAGAGATTTTGGGCCATACTTTTGCCAAGCTTGGTGATTGTCAGTCAAGAGCGCCGCTATCGCACCTTTCAGTTGATCGATACTCTCAATTTTTTCTCCGTCGAGCGACGTGATAATCCATTGCTCGTGAGCTTTTTTCGCCTCTAAAAGCCACCCGGTTGGAAATCTGATTTCGTTTTCTGGTTTATCAATTTCTGTGTGATGGTTCGGGCAGAGGAGGATTAGGTTCTGGTACGAATCGCGCTCATCGTTAGTTTGATTGGCATCGTATCTATTTGACCCTCGATTTTTTCCTTTTATGTGGGCCATCTCGCCAAGAGTATGCGGTGCGATATCTGAGGCCTGCTCTACGGAAAGGCGCTTGTCGCAACCGGGGAATGAACATCGGCCGGCTGCATTTGACCAAAGTAGTTTTATTGATTTCTCGGTAATAGACATATTTTTGCGGGCGGATACTACTTTGTAGACCTAACGAGATTTAGAAGGTACGCAATAAGTATGCCTATTTCTTCTAATAATGTATATGCTCGCAGCTCTGCAAGTAAGTTAGCTGTTGTCGGGTTTAGATAAACCTAAAAATCTTGAGCTCAACCTTTGGTGGATACGGAAGGTTAATGTTAGAATGGCCGTTTCTGGCCGAAAATAGCAGTTCCAGTCCTGACCCTAACGCAACTGACAAAACACGTCAGATCAAATCTGAGTCAACACCTATAAAAAAAGCCACTCCTGGAACAGGAGCGGCTTTTTCTGCTTTCAGCAGTCGCTGCTTATCAGCCAGGAATACGATCCAGAATGCGCTGTGCTTCAATACGCACCCGCTCAGGTGCGGTGCCACCGATGTGTTTGCGTGAAGCCACCGAGCCTTCCAGAGTCAGCACGCCAAAAATATCCGACTCGATACGGCTGTCGAACTTCTGCAGCTGTTCCAGCTTCAGATCGGCCAGATCGCAACCCAGTTGCTCGCACTCACGCACGGCCAAGGCCACGGTTTCGTGGGCATCACGGAAAGGCAGGCCTTTCTTGACCAGGTAGTCGGCCAGATCAGTAGCAGTCGCAAAACCTTGCAGCGCAGCAGCGCGCATGGCTTCTGGCTTGACCTTGATGCCCGAGATCAGGTCTACAAAAATGGTCAGGGTGTCGCGAATGGTATCAGCCGAATCGAACAGACCTTCCTTGTCTTCCTGGTTGTCCTTGTTGTAGGCCAGCGGTTGGCCTTTCATCAAAGTCAGCAGGGCAATCAGGTGACCATTGACGCGACCGGTCTTGCCACGGGCCAGTTCGGGAACGTCAGGGTTTTTCTTTTGCGGCATGATGGAGCTGCCGGTGCAAAAGCGGTCAGCCAGATCAATAAATCCCACGCGTGGGCTCATCCACAGCACCAGCTCCTCGGAGAAGCGGGAGATGTGCGTCATGATCAGGGCCGCAGCGGCGCAGAATTCGATGGCGAAATCGCGGTCCGACACGGCGTCCAGCGAGTTGCGGCACACATCGTCAAAGTTCAGCAGCTTGGCAACCATTTCACGGTCGATCGGGTAGCTGGTGCCGGCCAGTGCGGCCGCGCCCAATGGCAGGCGGTTCACGCGTTTGCGGCAGTCTTGCAGACGCTCGGCATCGCGCTGGAACATTTCGGCGTAGGCCAGCAAATGGTGGCCAAAAGTAACGGGCTGTGCCACTTGCAGGTGGGTGAAACCGGGCAAAATAGTGTCTGCCTGAGCCAGTGCCAACTCAGCCAGCTTGCGCTGCATCTGGGCCAGCAGGTCCAGGGCAATGTCGATTTCGTTGCGCAGCCACAGGCGGATATCGGTGGCGACCTGGTCATTGCGCGAACGGCCGGTGTGCAGGCGCTTGCCCGCATCGCCAATCAGCTCGACCAGACGTTTTTCAATGTTCAGGTGCACGTCTTCCAGATCCAGCAACCACTGGAACTGGCCTTGGGCGATTTCGTCCAGAATCTGGCTCATGCCGCGTTCAATGTCGGCCTTGTCCTGCTCGGTGATCACACCGACGGCGGCCAGCATGCTGGCGTGGGCCAGGGAACCCTGAATATCAAAGCGGGCCATGCGCTTGTCAAAGTCCACCGACGCTGTGTAGCGTTTGACGAGGTCAGAGACGGGCTCGGAAAAGCGAGCCGACCAGGCCATGGCCTTATTGGCGAACTGGTCTTGGGAAGAGGAGGGGATGTTTGATGACATAGAGGGCAATTATAGTGGATCGGACGGGCTGACGCAGGTCATCCAGTCCCGCAGGAAACAGACGCTGTGCAGTATATTAGATAGTTTTCAGACTCTAGGAAACCATGCGGGCCCTTTTTGGGGTTGGCTGGACAAGGAAGAATACATGGAGCAAGAACGCACCTTTGCCGATTTGTTGGGATGGCAATGGATCGAAGCGTATTTACCGCAGGATCGCTGGGTACAGATTTTGGCCGGTTTGGCCATGCTGACGGTGCTGGTCTGGATTGTCAGCTGGTTGACCAGTTCCGTACTCTCACGCCTGGTGCGGCGCTTGCTGAAAGTGGCGGGCAAGGACGATTGGGCGCGTGCCCTGGTCAAAAAGCGCTTTGTGCGCAATGTGGGCTATGCCGTGCCCTTGCTGGTGGTCAGCTCCAATCTGACCTTGCTGCCCCTGGCCAAGACCTTGCTGGAAATCATAGAGCGGGTGGCCTTGCTGGGCTTTCTGGTCTTTCTCATCATGGCGATTGTCAGCCTCCTGGGGGCCTGGCAAGAGGTCTACGCCAATTCCAGCAAGGGGCGCACCAAGTCCATCAAGGGCTATGTGGAAGTGGCCAAGATAGCGGTGTGGGCGATTGGCATTATTGTCATGATCTCCATCATTCTGGATCAATCGCCCGTTCTGTTGCTCTCCGGTCTGGGTGCTTTGTCAGCGGTGCTCTTGCTGGTTTTTAAAGACACCTTGCTGTCGCTGGTGGCCAGCACGCAGATGAGCACCAATGACATGTTGCGCATCGGCGACTGGATCGAGATGAAGCAGGCCGGGGCGGATGGTTTTGTTATTGATATGGCGCTGCACACGGTCAAGGTCCAGAACTGGGACAAGACCGTCACCACCATTCCCACTTACAAGCTGTTCTCCGAGAGCTATCGCAACTGGCGTCAGATGTTTGAATCGGGCGGCCGTCGTATCAAGCGCACCCTGAGCATCGATGCCTCCAGCGTTCGTTTTTTGACTCCAACTGAAGTCGATAGCCTGTCACGCTTTGCCTTGCTGCGCGATTACCTGAACGAGAAAAAAGAAGATCTGGAGCGCTCCAATCAGGAGCTGAGCCGTGCGGGTCTGGATGCGGTCAATTACCGTCGCCTGACCAACCTGGGCACCTTCCGTGCCTACTGCATGGCTTATATCAAGCGTCACCCTGAAATTCATCAGGACATGATTCAGATGGTGCGCATGATGGAGCCCACGGCAGATGGTATCCCTATCGAGGTGTATTGCTTTACCAATAAAACCGCCTGGGTGGACCACGAGCGCATCCAGGGCGATATTTTTGACCACATTCTGGCGGTGCTGCCTGAGCTGGGCTTGCGTCTGTTCCAGTCGCCTACCGGTCGCGACTTGAGCCTGGGCTTGAGTCTGGCAGCAGAAAGTCATCGCCCGTCCTTGCCGGGCGCTGCCAAAGATCCTCTTTAAATTTGACGTGCGAGTAACCATGAAACAAATTACGGCCATCATCAAACCCTTCAAGCTGGATGAAGTTCGCGAAGCCCTGGCAGAGCTGGATGTTAACGGCTTGACCGTGACTGAAGTGAAAGGCTTTGGTCGTCAAAAGGGCCACACCGAGCTGTATCGCGGTGCCGAATATGTGGTGGATTTTCTGCCCAAGATTCGTGTGGACATCGTGGTGGCGGCCGATCGCTGTGATGCAATCATCGAAGCCATTATCAAAGCCGCCCATACGGGCAAGATTGGCGACGGCAAGATTTTTGTGACGCCGGTCGAGCAGGCTATCCGTATCCGTACTTCGGAGAGCGGTCGCGACGCCTTGTAAGGGGGTCGCAGTTGGGCTGGTTTGGACAGTAGTTATGGAAGGACAAGCTGATGCGATATGAAAAACTAGGGTCGGCACCACGTGTTTCGCGTGTAGGCCAAGGCAGTTGGTATGTGGAGCAGGCCGATTGGGCGCAGAGCGTGGCCGCGTTTCAGGCCGGGCTGGACGCGGGCATGAACCATATCGACACCGCCGAGATGTATGGCGATGGTCAGGCAGAAACCTTGATCGGTCAGGCCCTGCAAGGTCGTCGGCACGAGGCGTTTCTGGTGTCCAAGGTCTTGCCCTTCAATGCCAGCCGTCAGGGTGTAATCCGCGCTTGCGAGGCCAGCCTGAAGCGCCTGGGCACGGACTATCTGGATCTGTACTTATTGCATTGGCCCGGCCAGATTCCTTTGGAAGAAACCTGCGCAGCCTTTGACCAGCTGGTTCAGCAAGGCAAGATCAAGCAATGGGGCGTCAGCAATTTTGATTTGCCGGATCTGGAAGAGCTGTATGACATCGTTGGGCCGGGTGAAATTGCCTGCAATCAGGTCTTGTATCACCTGAACGAGCGTGCCATTGAACACGCAGTCATCCCCTGGTGTCAGCAGCATCAAGTCAGCGTGGTGGCTTACAGTCCTTTCGGTCACGATGATTTTCCCGAGCCGGACTCTCAAGGCGGGGCCTTGCTGGCCGAGATTGCCAGCCATTATCAGGCTACTGCGCGGCAAGTGGCTTTGGCTTTTTTGCTGCGTGACCCCAATGTGTTTGTGATTCCCAAGGCCTCGCGCGCGGTTCATGCCCAGCAAAATGCCGCTGCCGGGGATCTGGTGCTGCAGCCCGAGCATATTCAGGCATTGGACGCTCAGTTTCCTCGCGGCCCCAAGCCTGCTTATTTACCGATGATTTGAACGCAAGAGGAACGGCCCCCAAGCCTGGATGAAATCCAAGGCTTGGGGGCCGTTTTTCATGAGCCGTTGCTTTGCGGCTGTCGCTTTGCTTAACTGGCGAAGTAGGGCTGACGCTTATTCTTGAAGTACAACCAGGCCAAAGTCAGCATGACTACGGCCGAGATCGGCAGCGTCCAGGTATTGACCCCATACCAGCCATACACGGCCAGCACGCGGCCCGAGGTGAAGGAAGACAAGGCCACACAGGTAAAGATGATGAAGTCATTCAAAGCCTGCACACGGCCCCGCTCTTCCGGGCGGTAGCAGTCCACCACCATATTGGTGGCACCGATGAAACCGAAGTTCCAGCCCAGACCCAGCAAAATCAGGCTCACCCAGAAATGCGGCACCGTCATGCCCAGCAGCGCCACAATGCTGGCCAGTCCCAGCAAGAGCACGCCCGCAAAGGTGACGGGGATCTTGCCAAAGCGCTTGATCAGATTGCCGGTAAAGAAGCTGGGGCCGAACATGGCCAGAATATGCCACTGAATCCCCAAGGTGGACTCTTTCAGGCTATGGCCGTGCATCACCATGGCCAAGGGCGAAGCCGTCATCAAAAAGTTCATCAGCACATAGGAAGCGACTCCGGCCAGGAGCGCAATGATGAAGTAGCTATTGGAGGCAATCTCGCGTAAGGGGCGTCCGGTGTAGGGGATTTTCTCTTGCTGATTCCGTGTGCCCGGTGCCAGGCGCAGGCCAAAGGCGAAGGGCAGGACCAGGGCTGCCAAGACTGCTTGTGCCAGGAAGGCGGCGGCAAAAGGGTGCTCCGGCCAAATGTCCTGGGTATGGATAATGGTCTGGGTGGCGATAATCGCGCCCAGCAGCCCCCCGGCCATGACCCAGGAAATGGCCTTGGGGCGGAAGGCATCACTGGCGTCATCGGCCGCGGCAAAACGATAGCTTTGTACGTAAGAGGCATACAGCCCGGCCAGCAGAGTGCCTACACAGAACATGACAAAGGACAGGCTGTAGATCCCGGCGGCGGCCAGCAGGCCCGCCCCTATACCCAGCAAGGCACCGATGATATAGCCACCCTGGCGCCCCAAGCGGCGCATCAGGTAGGCCGCTGGCAAAATGCCCACAGCCAGACCCAGGTTGAAAATACCTACCGGCAAGGTCGCCAGGTCCGGGCTGCTGGCCATTTTTTGGCCCACCAGACTGCTGAGTGCGACCACCAAGGCCGGGTTTGCCCCGCCTAATGCTTGCATCCCGGAAAGAATAAAGGCGTTGCGTCGGCTTGGATCGGCTTGCGTGGACATGGTCTGGTTCTGTATATAACTTTGTTTTATTAGCTAATGCTGAATTTGAGCTAAACCAGTGTAGCACCGCGTGCCCAGAAGGCTGGCATAAAGGATTCGGCCACCAGGAGGGGTTGACCGTGCCGCCAGAAGACGGAGCAGCGCGACAGAATCTGCTGAGCCTGCGGAACCGGCTCGCCACTGGGATTCAGGGCGCGCTCAATCGTGCGAAAAAAGCTCATGCCGCGATTCAAACGGCAGCTTAAAAAGGCGGAACGTTGTATCTGGGCATCGTTATAAAGCATGTCGGCCAGCGGACGGCTACGCAGCCGCCGTATGCCTTGCCAGACGCTGTGTGAGGCGGGCAGGGGAGTGAAACTGCGGGCAATCACGCAGCGGATTCCGTCCACCGCCATGGACACCTCGCGTATCCAGGCCAGCGTGCCTGGCGGCTTTTGAATCAAAGCGGCTTCTTGCGGGTTCAAGCGGCAAGCGTATTCGCTGACCACTTCCAGATCGACCTTGCCCAAGCGGCGCAGACCGCCAGTCAGGGCGCCGGGACGGTGTAGCCAGTACTTTTGAGCGGGGGTAGCAGAGGGGTGAACGTGCTCATACCAGGGTTTTTTTGTGCTGGAGGGAAATTTCATGTCCTGTATTATCGCCAAAGCCATAAAATAGCGCTCATGGAAAAAGAACGTATCTCAAAATTAATGGCCCAGCGCGGCATGTGTTCACGCCGTGAGGCGGATGCTTTCATCGAGCGCGGCTGGGTTCGTGTGGACGGTCAAATCGTCTCTGAACTGGGGAGCAAAGCCTACCCCAATCAGAAAATCACACTGGAAAAACAAGCGCGTCAGCGTCAGACCCAACGTGCCACTATCTTGCTGCACAAGCCCGTGGGCTATGTGTCGGGGCAAGCCGAAGCCGGTTATCGCAATGCGGTTTCCCTTATCGGCGCTTCCACGCAGTACAAGGGTGGTCGCGGCAGTCAACGCTTTGATCCGGCGCATTTGCGCGGTCTGGCGCCGGCTGGTCGTCTGGATATCGACTCCACCGGGTTGCTGATTCTGACTCAGGATGGTCGTATTGCGCGGCAGATTATTGGCGAAGACTCGGTCATCGACAAGGAATATCTGGTGCGTGTAACCGGCAAGTTGAGCGAGCGTGGTCTGGAACTGCTGAACTTTGGTTTGAGCCTGGACGGCAAGCCCTTGCTGCCGGCTCAAGTGTCCTGGCAGAACGATGACCAGCTGCGTTTCATCTTGCGCGAAGGCAAGAAACGCCAGATTCGCCGCATGTGTGAACTGGTCGGCTTGAAAGTGGTGGGTCTGAAGCGCGTGCGTATTGGCGATCTGGTGCTGGGCGACCTGCCTATGGGCCAGTGGCGCTACATGAAAGAATCCGAGAGCCTGGCCTAAAGGCAAAGGGGCGGCTTACAGCCCCGAGTGACGAAGTTGAAAGCTGGCCTTGTCATCCTGGGCCAGCGTTTTTGTTAACCACGGCATGCTTTGTTCCAGAGCTTTGAGCAGCGTCCAGGGAGGATTGCTGATGAACAGGCCACTGCCATGCAAACCCAAACCATTTTTGGCCGGAGCACGAACCGACAGGCTGACATGCAGCCAGGGCGTATCCAGTTGCTCCAGCTTGCGTTGCAAGGCCTGTACTTCGGGCCGCTGCACAATGGGATACCACACGACAATACAGGCTTGAGCAAAACGCTTGAGCGCGTTTTTGACACTGTTCAAGACCTGCTGGTAGTCGGATTTGGCCTCGTACGAGGGGTCCATTACCACGATGGCACGTCGCGAGGGCGGCGGTAGCAGGCGTCCCAACTGTTCAAACCCATTTTCCGGATACAGGCGCACCCGACGGTTTCCCTGGGGGAATAGTTGCGCCACGTTGTCGCTCAAGACTTCGAATTCAGATGGGTGCAGTTCAAAGCCGTGAAAGCTGTCCTGCGTGCGCAAGCGCTCCAGCGCCAGCCAGGGCGAACCGGGATAGTAGCGCGCGGTACCGTCCGGGTTCAGGTCGGCAATGGCATCAATATAGTGTTCCACCAGCTCCGGGTAGTCGTCCTGCTGCAAGACCCGGTCCAGGCCGTCGTAGAACTCGCCCTTGGTTTGCGCCCAGTCGTGCTCCAGATCATAGATACCGGCACCACAGTGGGTATCGATGATGCTAAAGGCGCTGTCTTTTTGAGCGTAGTAATTAAAGATATGCAGCAAGGTGGCGTGCTTGAGCACGTCTGCATGATTGCCAGCATGAAAGGCGTGACGGTAACTGAACAAGAGAAATCCTGGTGTTGCGGTTTAATTAAAGAGTGTCGGGGCGAATGGTGGTGACTTTATCAGTGAAAATGCCATTGCACCCCCAATCGAGCAGTTCGCGCACCCGCTCGGCATCGTTCACGGTCCAGACAGCCACGGTGTAGCCTTTTTGTCGAATTGCCTGAACCAAAGCCTGAGTGACAAAGCGGTCATTCAGATTCAGACCCATGCAGCCCAGACGCTCCAGACGTTCGGGCCAGTCGGCCGGAACATCTTCTTCAATCAGCAGGGCACGGGGCAGGGTGGGGGCGGCTTGTTGGGCTGCTTCCAGAGCCTCTTCAGAAAAGGACGACAGCAGCGGCGGCAAGCTGGCCTGCGCCCACAAGGCTTGGGCGGCCAGGGCGACCAGTCGGCCCGTTTCGGCTTCGTCCCCGGTAGTCGGCTTGATTTCGATATTGCTGTGAACCTGATTGGCCAGGGTGAAGGCGGCTATCGAACTTAATGTGGGCATGGGCTCCCCGGCGTAGGCCGAGGAATGCCAGGCACCGAAGTCCAGGGCGGACAGCTCGGCCAAGGTTAGCCTGGAGGCAATACCCTGACCATTGGAAGTACGGTCCAGCTCGTCATCGTGCAGCAGCACGGGAACCGCATCACGGCTCAGTTTGACGTCGTACTCCATCATGCGAAAACCGTTCTGGGCACCGACCCGAATGGCGGCCAGGGTGTTCTCCGGGGCAATCTTGCCGGCGCCACGGTGGGCGATCAAAGCAGGGTAGGGCCAGTGATGATTCATTGAAGACATGGCGGACTCGCAAGAGGCGTGATAAAAAGCCAATGTACTATTTTAACCGGGGCTGTACACTGTACGGTTTTCATATACGGTATATTTTCAGGCCGCGCCGGCTCACCGGCCTGATGCGCCACCCGCAGCGCCCTGCTGCAAGCGAAAGTAGGTGATGATTAATGTTCGAGATTATCCGTAAGAACCAACGCGTCATGCAGCTGGTCCTGTTAGTGCTGATTCTGCCGTCTTTTGTACTGATCGGCGTCAGCGGCTACTCCAGCTACGTTTCGGGCGATAGCGATATTGTCAAAGTTGGCGATAGCGCCATTACGTCCCAGGAATTTGATCGTGCGCGCCGCATGCAGCTGGACGATATGCAGCGCAACAATCCTTCCGGTTTTGATCTGGCCCAGGCTGACAGCCTGGAAAGCCGTCGTGCATTGCTGGAATCCTTGATTGATCAGCGTGTACAAATTGAAGTGGCTACTGCCGCTCGCTTTAACGTCTCCGACATTGCGCTGCGCGACTACATCGCCACTATGCCGGAATTTCAGGAAAACGGTTCTTTCTCGCCCGCCCTTTACAGCCAGGTTCTGGCTTCGGCAGGCATCAATACCCGTGATTTCGAGCAAAGCCAGCGCGGCCAGATGGCCCTGCAACGCGTGCTCGGTCCCGTGGCTGCCAGCTCTTCCATGCTGCCCAGCGTGATGAACAAGCTGGAAATCGCCCTGACCGAAGAGCGTGGTGTACGCACACGCAGCTTCCTGACTCGTGATTTCGAATCCAAGGTTCAGATCAGCGATGCCGATCTGCAAGCCTGGTATGACGCCAACAAGCAATCGCTGGAACTGCCCCAGCAAGTCAAAGTGGAATATTTGCTGCTGAATGAAGCGGCAGCCTCCAAGGATCTGGCGACGCCTACCGACGATCAGCTCAAGCAATACTACGAGCAAAACAAGGCTCGTTACGTGCAAGCTGGCCGTGTGAACATCAGTCACATTCTGGTGACATTGCCTGCCGGTGCCTCCGATACCGAACGTGAAGCGGCCCAGACCAAGGCTCGCGAACTGGCTGAAAAAGCCCAGGCCAATAAAGAAGGCTTTGCCGACCTGGCCCGTGCCAACTCCCAGGACGAGGGTAGCGCCCGTGAAGGTGGCGAATTGGGCTGGATCAGCAAAGGCTCCTGGCCGTCCGTGCTGGAAAGCGCTGTATTTGCCTTGAAAAAAGGTGATGTGTCGGGCGTGATTGAAGGCCCCAACGGTTTCCACATTTTCAAGAGTAACGAAGTTCAGCCCGAACAAGGCGAGTCCTTCGAGCAAGCTCGCAGCAAGGTGCAGGACGAAGTGCGCAAGCAGCTGGCTTCCGAGCGCTTTGCCGATATGGCCAGCAAGCTGACCAATCTGGTTTACGACAACGAGGACAATCTGGAAGCCGCCGCCAATGCCCTGGGCCTGACTCTGAAGCAGGCTGAAGGCATCAGCCGCCAAGGTTTGATTCCTGCTTCGCAAGTTGAAGGTGAGCTGGCTGCCGCCAAGAGCCCTGATGCAGCCGTGCTGGATGACAGCCGTGTTCGCCAAGCCTTGTTCAATGCCGAAACTCTGGCTTCGCGCAAGAATGCAGGCGTTGTAGAAGTATCGCCTGACACCTTGATTGCCCTGCGCGTCACCGACGTCACCGAGGCTCATGTGCCTGCACTGGATAAAGTACGCACTATTGCTGAGGAAAACCTGCGCCGTGAAAAAGCGGCTGCCTTGGCGGTTCAGGCCGGTGAGGACTACCTGAAGCAGCTGCAAGCGGGTGCCGAACCTGAGAACTTCTCGGCCCAGTTTGCCGTGAGCCGTGCGGAATTCCCCGAGATGGACGAAGCCTTGCTGAACAAGGTTCTGGCCAACCCCGTGGACAAGCTGCCTGCCTATGTGGGTGATCGCCAACCCCAGGGCTACACCGTGGTGCAGATTCTGAGCCATGAGCCCGGCAAGTCCGGCAACCCTGGGCTGGACATGCTGACAGCACAGTTGACCCAAGCCATGGCCCGCACGGAGACTCAAGCCGTTCTGCAAGCCATGCGTGTGGAAGAGAAGGTTCAGATTCTGCCAGAAGCAGAAAAAGAGTTGACCTCCACAGGTGAAAATGAATAAAGCGGCTTGAATCAGAGCCTGTAACCCTGGAGCCAGCAGGCTCCAGGGGTGTTTTTCAAAGAGCATTCTGATGAATCACACTGATATTTCCCTGGTACGGCGGCGCCTTTTAGGCGCCGCAACTGTTTGGGGCCTGACGGCACCGTACTTGGCCTATGCTGCGCCTGGGCAGGGCACCTTTATCGAGCGCACCTTGCATCGCCCTGTGCCAGGCGGGGTGGCAGTGCTGGACCTGGGAGCGGGTGGCTCAGCGCCGGTGGTGCACTTCAATGGCAACCGTGTGCTGGTGATTCAGGATGCTGATCAGCGTTGGAAAGCGATTGTCGGACTGGACTTGAAAACCCAAGCAGGCCAGCACAGCATATCCGTGCAAGGACAGTCGGGCGTGGCGTTTCAGGTTGGCAGCAAGCGTTACCGCGAGCAGCGCATCACCCTGAAAAACAAGTCGCATGTGAATCCGGACCCGCAGCAGCAAGCCCGTTTTGAGCGTGAATACGAGGAGCAGATGCAGGCATATGCCAGCTTCCGCACAGAAGGCCCCAGCAATGTGGTCTTTGAAAAGCCGGTACCGGGTCGCCTGACCAGTCCTTTTGGTTTGCGCCGTTTCTTCAATGGTGAAGAGCGTAATCCACATTCGGGCCTGGACTTTGCCGCGCCTACCGGCACGGCAGTAAAAGTGCCCGCTGACGGGATCGTCACCATTGTGGCGGATTACTTCTTTAACGGTAAAACCGTATTTGTGGATCATGGTCAGGGCCTGATCACCATGTTTTGTCACTTGTCGGCTTTTGATGTGCGCGTAGGTGATCGTGTCAGCAGGGGCGATGTGGTGGCGCGTTCCGGCGCAACGGGCCGTGCGACTGGCCCTCATTTGCACTGGAATGTCAGTCTGAATAACGCACGGGTGGACCCCGCCATCTTTATTGGTGCATTCCAGGCCTAGGCAGGCCCTGCAAGGTTTTTCATGATTATCGGTTCGGCATATCGACGGGGCTTGCGAGACAGCGCCTCTATCGCCCTGGGCTATGTCCCCGTCGCGATTTCCTTTGGTTTGACCGCTGTGCACGCGGGCTTGTCACCCTGGCTGGCAGTGATGGTGTCCCTGATCGTGTACGCGGGGGCCAGTCAGTTCATTTTGATCAGTCTGCTGGTGGCAGGCGCCGCCTATCCCAGCATTTTGGGTATTGTGCTGCTCATGAACCTGCGCCATGTGTTCTATGGCCCAACCTTGATGGGCTTTTTTACCGGCCCAAGAACTGTCTCCAGTCTGTTCATGGCTCCTGGCCTGACCGATGAGGTCTTTGCCGCTTCTGCAGCCGGAGTAGCCCGCCAACCGGCCCAGGAGCAGGAGTCCTGGTACTGCGGCTTGCAACTGGGCTCTTACCTGTCCTGGGTGCTGGGCACCGCCGTGGGGGCCTTCTTCGCCAGCGATTTGCTGGGTCAATCTCCCGTGCTGGAAAAGACGCTGGGTTTTGTCTTGCCCGCCTTGTTCTTTGCCCTGTTGCTGGAAATCCGCCGATCTGCACCTTTGCCGGTGTTGGTGGCTGCCGCTGTAGGGGCTGTTCTGGCCATGGCTTTCTTGCCATCATATCTGGCGATTATTGTCGGCATGCTGGCCGGTGGTTTGATGGCCCTGCGCCGCGCTTAAGGAGTGGAGATGGATTGGAGTTTTCTGCTCATGATTGTGCTGGCGGGTCTGGGCACATTTTTGATTCGTTACTTGCCCTTGCGTCTGGGTGGACGACAAGGCAAGGTGGACCCCAGCCGCGTTTCGATCTGGCCACGCCTGTTTGGGGCCATTGGCCCGGCAGGTGTGGTGTCCTTGCTGGTTGTGTCCCTGATCTCTTTGCTGCGCCCTGAACATATGTCCCTGGACTTGCCGCCTTTGCTGGCAGGTCTGGCAGGGGTGCTGCTGGGCCGTCGCTGGCCAGGTGGCATTGCGGGTTCAACACTGACTGGCGTGCTGGCCTATGGCCTGTGCGTGGCTTACGTGGGTGTGTAAGTCGCTTGTCTCCCTGTTTCTGCCTTTGTGATATCTGGTGTCATGAGCCGGATGGGAGTTATTTGTGTGCTATTACAGCTTGTATGTGAGGCCCTGACATAGGGCACAGTGAGCACGGTAATGAGATCTGAAAAAAACGCCTGCTATTGAGCAGGCGTTTTTTGTACGGCTGAAAGCTGATTTGCAAGCGGGTTTAGCCCTTCACACGCACAATCTTCTGAACTTGCGGTACGTGACGGATGGCGCGAATCACGCGTGCCAGGTGGGTACGGCTATCAACCTGAACGGTCAGGTGTAGCACGGAGGTGGCAGCCGATTCGTCCGGCATGGAAATATGCAGGATGTTGGAGTCGGCATCGGTAATTTCAGCAGCCAGACGGCCAAGAACACCACGCTCGTTGATTGCAGTGACATCCAGACGGGTGGACAGGTGGCGGGCGGTATTGCTGTCCCACATGACAGGCACCCAACGTTCGGGCTCTTTGGCCTGGGCGCGTTGTGCCACTGCACACTCAGCCATATGAACAACCAAACCGTGACCCAGACGGATGCCGCCAATAATGGCGTCACCGGGCAGGGGGCCACAGCACGGTGCCAGCTGTACAGCCTGACCTTCGTTACCGTGAATCAGAATCGGTGCAGAAGTGTTGGCGTTAATTTCGTCAAACTCGGCCGCAGTGGTTTCCAGCAAGGGGTTTTCTGGAGCAAAGCGGCGCGCCACGACGGCGGCCAAACGTTTGCCCAAGCCAATATCGGCCAGAATTTCTTCACGGGATGCGGCGCCCGAACCCTTGGCCAGTTTGTCCCAGTTGGGATCGTCGTCGGTGGCATGTGGCAGGCTTAGCTGGTCAAAGGCTTGATCCAGCAGACGGCGGCCAAAAGCCACGGATTCTTCGTATTTAACCGTGCGCAGGTAATGGCGGATTTCCGAACGGGCGCGGCCCGAACGGACGTAGTTCAGCCACTGAGCGCTTGGGCGAGCGGCGGGAGAGGTAATGATCTCTACCGAGTCACCGCTTTTCAGCTCGGTGCGCAGCGGGGCAAACTCGCCATTGATTTTGGAAGCAACAGCGTGATTGCCGATATCGGTGTGAATGCTGTAGGCAAAGTCCACCGGAGTCGCACCACGAGGCAGGGAAATAATCTTGCCTTTGGGCGTATGGACGTAAACGGCATCGGGGAACAGGTCAACTTTGACGTGTTCCAGGAATTCTGTGGAGTCGCCTGTCTGGCTTTGGATATCCAGCAAGGATTGCAGCCAGCGGTGTGTGCGCTTTTGCAGATCGTTCAGGGTGACGTCGTCTTCTTTGTACAGCCAATGAGAGGCCACGCCTTCTTCTGCCACGTGGTCCATTTCGCGGGTGCGGAACTGGAACTCGACAGGGGTGCCGTAGGGGCCAATCAAGGTAGTGTGCAGGGACTGGTAGCCATTCACTTTGGGGATGGCAATGTAGTCCTTGAATTTGCCCGGTACGGGGCGATACAGCTGGTGCAGCGTACCCAAGGACAAATAGCACTCGGGCAGGGTATGCACAATGACGCGAAAGCCATAAATATCCAGCACGTCCGAAAAGGACTTCTTCTGCTCGACCATCTTGCAGAAAATACTGTAGAGCGACTTCTCACGGCCGGAAATTTCGGCATCAATTCCGGCAGCAGGCAGGGCGATCTTGACGGCTTCGGTGATCTTGCCCAGCACTTCACGGCGATTGCCACGCGCTGCCAGCAAGGCCTTGTGCAGCACCTTGTAGCGATTGGGGTAGATCGCCTTGAAGCAGCGATCCTGCAGCTCGCGGAACAGGGCGTTCAGGCCCAGGCGATGCGCGATCGGAGCGTAAATATCCAGCGTTTCCTGGGCGACGCGGCGGCGTTTTTCCGGCTTGACCGCATCCAGGGTGCGCATATTGTGTAAACGGTCTGCCAGCTTGATCAGAATCACGCGCACGTCGCGTGACATGGCCAGCAGCATCTTGCGGAAGCTGTCGGCCTGTTGCTGTGTCTTGGTAGCAAACTCCAGGCGTTCCAGCTTGGACAGGCCGTCCACAATCTCGGCCACATCGGTCCCGAACTTCTCAGCCAGTTCCTGCTTGGTGACGTCCTGATCTTCGATCACGTCATGCAGCAGGGCCGACATCAAGGCATCGGTATCCAGCTTCCAGCCGGCACAGATTTCCGTGACGGCAATGGGGTGCGAGATATAGGGTTCGCCACTGGCGCGAAACTGCCCCAGATGGGCCTGATCGGAGAAACGATAGGCCTCCCGTACCCGTTCTACATCTTTCGGGTCCAGGTACTGCGAGATGATCTTGTGTAGCGGAGCCAGTGAGGCAATAGGAGGACTGGCACTTTCCTGGGCAGCTTGTGCCAGTGCCGGGGTGTTCTTGTCTTTAGGCTTGCGACGACCTAGCCGTGAACCTTTTTTAAGGACGGCCAACAGCCCAGACGATGCGCCCCGTAAACCAGAAAATGCCATACCGTGCTCCGCCTGTGCCTATCAGGTAGGAACTTTGCGCAGCATTTCCAGACCGGTCGCGCCGGAGGCGATTTCTCGCAGGGCGGTAACCGTAGGCTTGTTCTTGCTTTCCAGGCGTGGTTCGTGGCCTTGAGCCAGTTCGCGCGCACGGTAGGCGGCTGCCAAGGTGAGCTTAAAGCGATTGGGGACTTGCTCCAGGCAGTCCTCGATAGTGATGCGAGCCATAGTAGACCTGTTATCAAAAAGTAATAAGAAGGAGATCAGCCCTGATTCAGCAGGGCATCTGCGCCTAATTGTTGAAAGAGTTGGCGATGCCGTACTGACTGAGTGGCAGTGCGCAAACGACTGGCCTGCACAATACTCAATAGCTGCTGTAATGCCGTATCAAAATCCTCATTGATAATAGCATATTGACAGTCATGAACATGGGCGATTTCGTGCTCGGCAGCCTCGAGGCGGCGGGCGATGATCTCTTCGCTATCTTGTCCACGTTTGCGCAAACGGGCCTGCAAGGTGGGCAAGGAGGGCGGCAGAATGAAAATGCCGACGGCTTCGGGGAAATGTTCACGCGCCAGGCGGGCGCCTTGCCAGTCAATTTCCAGCAACACATCGCGGCCTGCATTCAGGGCTTTCTGAATGGGTTCGCGGGGCGTGCCGTAGTAGTTGTCATGCACCTTGGCCCATTCCAGCATGGCGTTTTCTGCGACCATGTTTTCAAAACGCGCTTTGTCCACAAAGAAGTAGTGCTGGCCGTCGCTCTCGCCGGGACGGGGGGCACGTGTGGTGGCCGAGATGGACAGCATGATGTTGGAATCGTTGGCCAGAAGGGCGTTGACCAGACTGGATTTACCCGCCCCGCTGGGGGCGACAACCATAAAGACGGTGCCAGGATAGCTCGTGGACATGGAGAGCAGACTCTAGAAGTAGATTTTTATAAAAGAATTAATTGCTGCTTGGGTCGGTTTGCCCAAACTCATTCAAAACGGCCAGGATGCTGGCTTGGTCCGCGCACAGAAAGACCACCGTGTCATTGGGGTTCATGGAGAACAAAACGTCTTCCACTTCCTGCGGGGCATCTTCGGGCTGGGCAATGGCCATCACGTGCACATCACCACCGGCTTCGAATTGCTCGGGCGGGACAATATGGGCGACCGCATCCAGATCAGGCTCGCTGATGGCCAGATAGGCCCAGACCTTGTGCTCCTCTTCCAAGGTGATCTCAAGCACATAGGCCGAGTCAGTCTGCTCGATGATTTGGCTTTGAATTTGCATAATGAAAAGAGTGTGTCAGCTAAAAGACAAGGTAGCGGTAACGGGAGCGTGATCCGAGGGCTGCTCATTGGCGCGCGGCTCGCGGTCAATATCGCAGGCCGTGCAACGGGACTTGAGCTCATCAGACAACAAGGCGTGATCAATACGCAGCCCCGCATCGCGACGGAATGCAAAACGACGATAGTCCCACCAGGTAAAGGGGCTGCCGCTTTGCTCAAACAGACGGTAGGCATCGTGCAGGCCCAGTGCCAGCAAACGCTCGAACGCAGCGCGCTCGGGCGGGGATACCAGAACATCGACTCCCCATTTGACCGGGTCGTAAACGTCCTGGTCGGCTGGGGCAATATTATAGTCGCCCAGAATGGCTAGACGGGGATACTGCTGCAATTCTTTTTCCAGCCAGTCGTGCAAGGCGGCAAACCATTCCAGCTTGTAGGTGTACTTTTCGCTTTCCAGCGATTGCCCGTTGGGGCAGTAGGCACAGATCACACGCACCGGGCCGTCAGGCGAGGGGTACGTGGCGGCCAGCAAACGCTGTTGTGGGTCTTCGTAGTTGGGTAGATTGCGTTGCACATCCGCGCCAGGCTCACGCGAAATCAGGGCCACGCCGTTATAGGTTTTCTGACCCGCCCAGTGAGCGTGATAACCCATTTCCTGAAAAGCCTCCAAGGGAAAACGCTCGTCGGGCAGTTTGAGCTCTTGCAGACACAGCACGTCTACGGGGTTGGCCTTGAGCCAGTCCAGAACTTGGGGAAGACGGACGTTCAGGGAGTTCACGTTCCAGGTGGTGAGTTTCATGGTGTCAGACAATCTCGGTAAATCAGAGAAAGCCGCTTGTACAGGGCTTTGTCGATAAAGGTAGTGCAGAGGCGGCCATCAGCGTGTTGGAAACGGGCAGGATGGCGCTTAGCGTGCGCGAATGCCGCCATCATATCAGCGCTAGCCAGGGACTGGTTTTAAAGCCAGCGCCACCGACAGGATGGAAATGGCCGATGAGCCTGGGCTTTGTTCTAGGTCGTAGTGAAAAACAGACATTTTCAGACAATAAATTTGTCCTCAAACTATCTGCATGTAACAGCCATGAAGTCAGGCGGCAAGACCCAAAGCGCGCTTGGGGCAGATTGATGTTTTTAGGGCACGAAAAAGAGGGTTTTTTGCGCAGATCACGCGCCTGCTTGTGTTAAATTGCAGGCCAAGTTGGAACGGTGGGCCAAAACCGATGGAAGGGCTTGGCCGCAGCGCGTAGTACAAGGATTTGATATGCAGGAAAAGGGAATAAAAAAATCGCCATAATGGCGACTTTTTCTGTGTGATCAAAACCGGAAAGAAGGCCAGTTTTGTCTGTCTTGAATGCAAGCAAGATGGAGGCGTGTGCTGGAATCGAACCAACCTGAACGGATTTGCAGTCCGTCACATAGCCAATCTGTCACCACGCCTTTTGTTTTGTCCTGGGACATGTAGAATTATGCCCAAGGACGTAGGGAAAAGCAAGTGTCACATGACGGGACGTGAAACACGGTACGATCTGCTGCGCAAAAGCGACTGACGTCCCTCCCTTTTTTTGCCGCCCCTGCGGCACTCCCTTGTATTAAGGACATGGCATGCAATATCAATTCCCCATTGTGATCATCGATGAGGATTTTCGTTCTGAAAATGCGTCTGGTCTGAGCATTCGTGTATTAGCAGATGCGATCGAGGCCGAAGGCTTCGAGGTGTTGGGAACCACCAGTTATGGCGATCTGAGTCAATTTGCCCAGCAGCAAAGTCGTGCCAGCGCGTTTATTTTGTCCATCGATGATGAGGAGTTCACGCAAGATGGAGACAGCGCCCCGGCGCTGGTCAATCTACGTGCCTTTATTCGGGCTGTGCGTCGTCGCAATACCGATGTACCTATCTATGTGTATGGCGAGACCAAAACGGCTCGTCATATGCCAAACGATATCTTGCGCGAGCTGCAAGGCGTCATTCACATGTTCGAGGACACGCCCGAGTTCGTGGCGCGCCACATCGTGCGTGAAGCGCGCAGTTATGTGGAAGGCGTCAAGCCTCCATTTCTGAAAGCCTTGCTCGATTACGCCGAGGATGGCTCGTATTCATGGCATTGCCCCGGTCATTCCGGCGGCGTAGCCTTTCTGAAAAGCCCGGTCGGGCAGATTTTCCACCAGTTCTTTGGTGAAAACATGCTGCGTGCCGACGTCTGCAATGCCGTTGAAGAACTGGGCCAACTGCTGGATCACAACGGGGCCATTGGCGCCAGCGAACGCAATGCCGCGCGTATTTTCAATGCTGACCACTGCTTTTTCGTGACCAACGGCACCAGCACCAGCAACAAGATTGTCTGGCACCATGCCGTGGCTCCGGGCGATGTGGTGGTCGTGGACCGTAACTGCCACAAATCCATCCTGCACAGCATTGTGATGACGGGGGCTATCCCCGTGTTTCTGCGTCCTACGCGCAACCACTTCGGGATTATTGGCCCGATTGCGCGCAGCGAATTTGATATCGAGACCATTCGTGAGAAGATCCGCAAGCACCCCTTGCTCTCGCATCTGGATGCCGATACGGTCAAACCCCGTGTGCTGACGCTGACCCAGTCCACCTACGACGGCATTATTTACGACACCCAGGTGATCAAGAATGCCGTGGATGGTTACGTGGAAGTGCTGCATTTTGACGAAGCCTGGATTCCGCACGCGGCTTTCCATCCTTTCTATGGTCAGTTCCATGCCATGGGCAAGAACCGTCCGCGCCCGCAGGAAACCATGGTGTTCTCCACCCAGTCCACGCACAAGCTGCTGGCCGGCTTGAGCCAGGCCAGCCACGTGCTGGCACAGGACTCGGTCACCCGTAGCCTGGATCGTCATTTGTTCAATGAAGCCTATCTGATGCACACCAGCACCAGCCCGCAGTACGCGATTATTGCGTCTTGCGACGTGGCCGCTGCCATGATGGAGCCACCCGGTGGTCGTGTGCTGGTTGAGGAAAGCATTATTGAAGCGCTGGATTTCCGCCGCGCCATGCGCAAGGTCGAATCGCAGTTTGATGAAGACGATTGGTGGTTCAAGGTCTGGGGCCCACCAACACTGGCAGAAGACGGTGTGGGCAAACCTGAGGACTGGATCATTACGGACGATGCGGAGCATAGCGAGTGGCATGGTTTCGGCCCGCTGGCTGATGGCTTCAATATGCTGGATCCGATCAAGGCCACGATTGTTACCCCCGGCCTGGATCTGACAGGCACATTTGGTGAAACCGGCATTCCGGCTTCTATCGTGACCAAGTTTCTGGCGCAACGTGGCGTGATTGTGGAGAAGATTGGCCTGTACAGCTTCTTCATCATGTTCACCATCGGCATTACCAAAGGCCGCTGGAACTCTCTGGTCACAGCGCTACAGCAGTTCAAGGACGATTACGACCGCAACTTGCCTGTCTGGCGTGTTCTGCCGCAGTTTGCGCGCCAGTATCCTTGTTACGAGGAAATGGGCTTGCGCGATTTGTGCCAGCATGTGCACCAGTTGTACGCCAAGCATGACATTGCCCGTTTGATGACCGATATGTACCTGTCGGATGTAGTGCCTGTCATGCGTCCGGCTGATGCTTTTGCCTGCATTGCGCAGCGTCGCACGGAACGGGTCGAGATTGATCAGCTGGAAGGTCGGGTGACCACCAACTTGATCACACCTTATCCACCTGGTATCCCGCTGCTGATTCCTGGCGAAGCCTTTAACAAGACGATTGTGGATTTCCTGAAGTTCTCGCGTGAACTGCATCGCCAGTGTCCAGGCTTTGGTACGGATATCCACGGTTTTGTGGAAGAGGTGGATGCCTCCGGTCAGAAGCGGTACTACGTGGACTGCGTGGCACAGTAAGGCAGTTTGCTATCCAGGGCCGGGGCAGGGCATCGGCCTTTGGGTAGAGCAGTGAAGCAAGCGGGCCTGATGAGGGATGTTCAGGGTTCTGAAAGACTTCCAGACTTGAAGTGTCTGTCATCAGGCCCGTTTTTTATGGGCTGTCTATCTGCCACGAATCTTTGTGACAGGTTCGTGTTGCAGAGGCTTGTTACAGACTTTGTGCTGTGCGCAAGGCACATTCCAGCAGCCGTGAAGTCAGTGCTTGGGGATCACGGTCTGCCCGCAAGATCGCCACAACCCGGCGTTGCAGGGCAGGTTGCTCAATCGGGTATTTATGCAGATTGTGCTCGTTCAGCAGGTTGTCGGGAATGCGGCTCGGCAAGATACAGTCCCCCAATCCTGAAGCGACCAGTCGCAACATGGCATCTATGGTTTCGACCTCCGCCACAAATTCGGGGTGCAGGCCGCTGCTGTGAATCATGCGGCGCAGGGCGTAATGGGGCGGAAAACCGATCAGGCGCAAGGCCTGGTGGCTTAAATCTGCACTGGGAAAAGGCTCCTGCTTGGCGGAGATGCGGCACATTTGGTCGTCAAACAAGGTGTGCGAGATCAAGCCGCCACAGTCCACCGCCGAGTCGTACACAAACCCCACATCGGCTTTACCACTTTCCACTAAAGCCACTACTTCGGGCGAACTGCGTCCCAATAAGGACAAATTCACGCCGGGATGCGAACTCATGAAAGTGGCAGCGACATCGGACATGAAGTAGTAGCTCAGGGTATGGACGGTGGCTAGCCTCACGGTGCCTGAATTGACGCCGTGCTCCTGGCGCACGGCGTGGATAGCGCTATCAATACGGCTATAGGCCGGTTCGATTGCTTGGCGCAGCAGCTCGCCCGCATCATTCAGGCTGACTCCGCGCCCGGTACGGTTAAACAGGGTTTGGCCCAGGCTTTGTTCCAGCGAGCTTAATTGTTTGCTCAGGCTGGATTGGCTTTGTCCCAAATCATCAGCTGCTTTGCTGACCGAGCCTAATTGTGCAATGCGTAAAAAACAGCGCAAGGAGCGATCCAGATGATCGGTGGGGCGGGATTCGTGCATGCCATTGTCTCTTTATTGTTGTACTCAAATGGGTGAAAAATGAGTTTTCAAGGGTGCCTGGGGGGCTATGTGAGCAGTCGCGTATTCAGGGCAGTTATTTTGGCTTGAATTGTCTATGAAAAAGCCTTGTTTTGAATTGCCTTTATTTTGTTCTAACGTCGCCTAATTTGCATTCATAATGTACTCTTATCATAATCAAAATTGATTTGTGGTCTAATCATTGATATAATAAAGAAATCGGGGCGCTAAGGGCAGCGCCCCCTGTCGATATTGAGCAGGAGTTATTCGTGAGCAAATCGAAACCAGTACGTCGTAAACAGGCCTTTGAGGTTGAGCCCCTGAATTGGGTGGCTCCCAAGAAAGCAGTCGTAGAAACCGATCAGGAAGCCAAAGTGGACGCGTCCAGCGACCAGGCTCAGGACAGCTAAGTTCTGACTGAAGGGTTAAAAAGCGCAAGCCTTGCAGCTTGCGCTTTTTTTATGCCTGCCTGTCTTGTATCAGGACCAGCGGCGATGGGCTTTGGTGGCCGGCAGATGCCCTTGCTCCAGCAGTTGCAGGCTGGCCTCTTCAAAGCGGTTCCAGGTGGCCAGAGCCAGTTGTGACCCTGTGCTGACACGGCGTACACCGATGGTGGCCAAATCGGGCACGTTCAGCCCCGGATGAATCAGCAGCACATTGACGGGCGTAGGTGCCAGTGCCTGGACCACTTGGGCAATATCGTCCAGATCGCGTAATCCGGGGGCGTAGACCACATCGGCGCCTGCCTGGGCAAAGGCTTTTAGCCGGGTTATGGTTTGTCCCAGATCCAGCGCGTCAATCAGCAGGCCTTCGCTGCGTCCTATTAACAGAACGTCCTCGCCACTGTCGATAATTGCTTGCTTGGCAGCCTGTATGCGGGCCACAGCCAACTCAAGTTCATACAGTTCGTCGCCATGGCGATCTTCAATGGATAAGCCTGCAATGCCGGTTTCAATGGCCAGGCGGACGTTTTCGGCGACCTGTTCGGGCTCATCGGCAAAGCCATTTTCAAAGTCGGCGTTCAGTGGCAGATTCGTGCTGGCCGCCAGCTCTCGCAAATGCGCCAGCAGGGCATCCCGGCCCACCTCAAAGTCTTCCAATCCCTTTGACCAGGCAAACGCAGCGCTGCTGCTGGCAATTGCCTGTGCACCCAGTCGTTCCAGACGCTTGGCTCCACCTATGTCCCAGGGGTTGGGCAAAATCAGTAAGCCACTTTCATGCAAGGCTCGAAAACGGCGTCGTTTTTCCTGTGTGCTGACGTTCATGCGGGACTCCTGAGAATAAAAAACGCAAACCGGAGTTTGCGTTTTGATGCCTGGCCGCGTTTTATTTTTTCTTGGCTTTCTTGCGGATCACCAGAACGGGGATTTCCGAGTAGGTCAGAACGTGCTGGGTTTCGCTGCCCAAGAGCAGGCGCTTGTAGCCCTTGCGGCCATGCGAGGACATGACGATCAGGTCAGCTTTCTGTTTTTCAGCGGTAGAAATAATGGCATCGGCCACCAGTTCGGACTTCACCACCAGGCCCTTGACCGAGACACCAATGTCTTTACCGGCTTGCTTGACGGCGGCCAGCTCGGATTGGGCGTGCTCTACCCAGGAGGCTTCGATACGGCTATCGAGCTTCTGGTCGATAATGGGGCCGCCCTCCAGGTAGCTTTGGCGATAGCGCGGGATGACGCGCAGGGCCAGCAATTTGGCGCCGCTGGTCTTTGCCAGATTCAGGGCATGGGTGACAGCGTGGGCGGACAGTTCTGAGCCGTCGGTACATACCAGGATACGCTCGTACATGAGGGGGAATCCTATAAAAAGGGTTATCAAGAACGTGTCTTGTGGGTAAGGTATCAAACCATACTGCGAATTACGGTCTTTGTGTCTGCTTTATGGTTTTCCATGGCAGCCGTGTATATTCGAGTGGACGTTTTTGTCAGCTTGGCTTTTTTATGCTGGTCATCATATCCCACCGGGATTGAGGGAGATTCATATGAAAGAAGTGGTTGTAGTCCAGGCATGCCGTACCGCGATTGGCGACTTTGGTGGTGCTTTGAAGAACGTGTCGCCTATCGAGATGGGCGCGACGGTATTGCGCGCAGTACTGGATCGCAGTGGCGTGTCGGCGGCAGACGTTCAGCATGTAGTGATGGGGCAGGTTATTCAGACCGAACCACGTGATATGTACTTGTCGCGTGTGGCGTCGGTGCAGGCGGGCGTGGGACACGGAACACCGGCCATGAACGTCAACCGTTTGTGCGGTTCTGGTCTGCAAGCCATTGTGTCGGCCGCGCAGGGTATTCTGGTCGGTGATGCCAAGGTGGCTTTGGCAGGCGGAGCAGAAAGCATGAGCCGTGCGCCTTATATGTCCAGTGCTCATCGCTGGGGCGCTCGCATGGGGGACTCGGTCATGATGGACATGATGACTGGCGCACTGACAGATCCTTTTGATCGCGTTCATATGGGCATTACGGCCGAAAATGTGGCCCGCCAATACGGCGTGACCCGAGCCGATCAGGACGAGCTGGCATTGGAATCGCACCAGCGTGCCCGTCGCGCGATCGAGCAAGGTTATTTTAAAGAGCAGATCGTGCCCATTATCCAGAAAAGTCGTAAGGGCGAGATCGTGTTTGATCAGGACGAGCACGTACGTCTGGACGCTACGATGGAAAACTTTACCGGCCTGAAACCTGTGTTCATGCCTGACGGCGGCAGTGTTACGGCAGGTAATGCCTCGGGCCTGAATGACGGTGCAGCCGCTGTCTTGCTGATGTGCGCGGAAGAAGCTCGCCAGCGTGGGCTGAAGCCTTTGGCCAAGCTGGTGTCCTGGGGGCATGCCGGGGTGGATCCCAGCATTATGGGTATTGGGCCAGTGCCAGCTAGCCGTCTGGCACTGGAGCGCGCCGGTTTGAGCGTGTCGGATCTGGATGTGATCGAGTCCAACGAAGCTTTTGCCGCCCAAGCGTGCGCAGTTGTGCGTGAACTGGGTCTGGATCCGGCACGTGTGAATCCCAATGGTAGTGGTATCAGCCTGGGCCACCCTATTGGCGCGACCGGCGCCGCTATTACAGTCAAGGCCTTGCATGAACTGCAGCGTGTCCAAGGTCGTTACGCGCTGGTCACCATGTGTATTGGTGGTGGGCAGGGGATTGCGGCGATTTTCGAGCGCCCTTGAACCTTGCTGATTATTTCTCTTTAGGCTTCGTTTAAAGAGCAGGAAAGCCGGAAGTGCTACGAGTCACTTTCCGGCTTTTTTTTCGGCATATACAAGTAAATCTTATAAAAACGCCGACTTGATTGTTTGTTTTTGTAATGGGCCCTAAGTATCCAGCCAATTGCATTGAATTGTTTTAAAAGTAACGCGTGGCTTGTGTGGCTGAGCATGAAGCCCTTGTTTTTTCTCATCGGAATAAAACGGAATAAAAGGAGATTCATATGCAAGAAGTCGTCCTGGTTCAAGCTTGTCGAACTGCTTTTGGTAACTTTGGTGGCTCGTTACGGAATGTGCCTCCCATTGAGATGGGGGCGGCAGTCATGCAGGAGGCGCTGGGCAGGAGTGGAGTAGCTGCCTCGGAGGTGGACCAGGTGGTGATGGGGCAGGTGGTGCTGACTGAGCCCCAGGATATCTATATGGCGCGGGCAGCCTCCATGAAAGCGGGAGTGGCTCATGAGGCTGTCGCGATGAGCGTAAACCGTTTATGTGCATCCGGTTTGCAGGCCATTATTTCGGCAGCGCAAGCGATTGTATTGGGTGAGGCTAGGGTGGCCTTGGCCGGCGGTGTTGAAAGTACCAGTCGAATGCCCTATCTGGCGCCAAGCCAGCGCTGGGGGAGTCGCATGGGCAGTGTGGCCTTGGTAGATGTCTTGTCGGAGATTTTCATCAGTCCTCTGACTCGGGAGCATGTGGGGGTGACGGGGGAGAATGTCGCCAGAAAATACGGTGTGTCCCGCTGTGAGCAAGATCAGTTGGCCCTGGAGTCGCACCGTAGAGCGGCTCGTGCCATTGAAAATGGGTACTTCAAGGAGCAGATCGTCCCGCTGGCGGCCCACGATGGGAGCATCTTCGAGCAGGATGAGCATGTTCGGCATGATGGCAGTCTGGAGCAGCTTGCCGCCTTGAAGCCTATTTTCCAGAGCGACGGGGGGACGGTGACGGCCGGTAATATCTTGGGTCTGGCGGATGCGGCGGCGGTGGTGCTGATGATGGAAGAGGGGCAGGCACGCCGTCAAGGCTTGAAGCCTTTGGGCAAGCTGCGCTCATGGGCGCATGCGGGCGTGGATCCTCAATTTGCGGGAATGGGGCCGGTGCCATCGACTCGCTTGGCGCTCAAGCGGGCGGGACTGACGGTAGCCGATATTGATGTGATCGAGTCCAATGAGGCGTTTGCAGCACAGGTGTGCGCCGTTGCCAAAGAATTGGATTTTGATCCGGAGCGAGTCAATCCAAATGGCGGCAGCATTAGCATGGGGCATCCTTTGGGGGCGACAGGAGCGGCACTGGTAGTCAAGGCCTTGCATGAGTTGCAGCGCATCCAGGGGCGGTATGCTCTGGTCACCATGTGTCATGGCGGTAGCGAGGGAGTAGCCATGATTATCGAACGTCAGTGAGCCGTTCCCCATCAAGTGATCGCTGTTATGATGGCGCCTTGCTAAAAAACGCCGGAAGTGGCGCAATGCCGCCTTCCGGCGCTGTTTTCTCTGTCGTCAGGCCATATCCAGGTTCAGGATTATGTGGGGTGCCACGTTGCTCCCGTGTGAGCTGGGCCGCCTGACTGCTTTGCAAGGAAGAGTTTCATGGCTGGTGAGCAGGGGGACGATAGTCCTACGTTGTCGGAAAGCGAAGGGATCCGTTATCTGCACTTTGGAACGGAGTGGATTCAAGGTGCAATGCGTATTCGCAAGCCCGCTGAATTGGTCTTGGCCTACACACAACAAATGATGGCCTGGCTGCTATTTATGGAAGACCCCAAACCCGAGCACAAGCTGGCTATTCTGGGGCTGGGGGCGGGTTCCCTGCTGCGTTTCTGCCTGAAGCAGACCAGCAGTCAGGTACAGACGGTGGAGTGGAATCCGTCGGTGATTGGTATGTGCAATGCTTTCTTCCGGCTGCCGCGCAGTCCACGGTCTCTGATTGATCAGGCTGACGCCGGTGTCTGGGTACAGGATAGCGATCAGCACAGTCAGTATCGCGCCTTGATGGTGGACTTGTACGACGCGCATGCCGAAGGTCCGGTACGTGACAGTCTGGAGTTCTATCAGGATTGCCGCGCGGTTCTGGATGATGAAGGCATCATGACGGTTAATCTTTTTGGTGCCCATCCCAGCTTCAAACATAATATTGACAACATTCGTGAAGCCTTTAGTGGCAAAGTATTGCTCTTGCCTGAAATGGACGAGGGCAATCAGGTGGTTTTGGCCTTCAAAGGCAGCACGCTGGAGATGACGGCCGGAGAGCTGCTGAGTCGGGCCGAGCAAGTGCAGGCCGATTATGGTTTGCCGGCTACACGTTGGGCCAGGGAACTGCTCTCGTTCCGTCGCCAGATGCAGGACCAGTAGGGGAGCGGGGCAGGGATTACCTGAAGGGTCAAAGTCCTGTCGTTCGCGTTAGACTAAACACCTAAAATTTTCGTTTTTTTGCATCTAAGGAGTATTGGATGAAACTGATCAGATCGGTGCATCAGGTGGCGGCCGCTTTGGCTTGTGTAGGATTGATGTCGGGCGCTGCAGTTCATGCGCAATCTGTATCGGTATCGTCGATTGTGGAACATCCGGCTCTGGACGCCATTAAGGATGGAGTACACAAAGCGCTGACCGATGCTGGTTATAACGAAGCCTCCGGCTTCAAATGGCAGTTTCAGACCGCCCAGGGCAATCCGGCGATTGCCGCTCAGATCGCTCGTAAATTCGTCGGTGACAAGGCTGACGTGATTGTGGCCATTTCCACTCCTTCGGCGCAGGCCGTGGTGTCGGCAACCAAGACTATCCCTGTGGTGTATTCGGCCGTGACCGATCCTGTGGTGGCACACCTGGTGCCCAGCATGGCACCGTCGGGCACCAACGTGACAGGCGTGTCCGATGCGCTGGCACTGGAAGCCCAGGTTGATCTGATCAAGAAAGTCGTGCCTGATGCCAAGCGCGTGGGTATGGTTTACAACCCTGGCGAAGCCAACTCCGCCGTGGTCGTTAAAGAAATGAAAGAATTGCTGCCCAAGCACGGCATGACGCTGGTGGAAGCCACCGCGCCTCGTACCGTGGACGTGGGGGCGGCTGCTCGTAGCCTGGTGGGCAAGGTCGATGTGATCTACACCAATACCGACAATAACGTGGTGTCGGCCTACGAGTCCCTGGTAAAAGTAGGCGTGGACGCCAAAGTGCCTTTGATCGCTTCGGACACCGACAGTGTGGCCCGTGGTGCTATCGCAGCTCTGGGCGTGAACTACTACAACCTGGGTCTGCAGACCGGTCAACAGGTCATCCGTATTCTGAAGGGTGAAAAACCCGGTGATATGGCTTCTGAAACCAGCAGCAATCTGGAACTGTATGTCAATCCGGGCGCTGCCAAGCGCCAAGGCGTTTCGCTTAACGAGGACTTCGTGAAGTCCGCAACAAAAATCGTCGAATAAGCCTGATTTGACTGCTTCTTGCAGGTGGGTTGCCACAAGCTGCCCGCCTGTTTCTTTTGTATCCTAGACGTCCAACAATATGTCTATTTATTCAATGTGGGGGGCCCTGGAGATTGGTCTGATTTTCGGACTGGTTGCTCTGGGTGTTCTGATTTCTTTTCGCATCCTGCGATTTCCTGACCTGACGGTCGATGGTAGTTTTCCTTTGGGTGGGGCGGTTGCCGCCATCCTGATCAGTCAGGGCAATGATCCTTTCCTGGCGACTGTAGTGGCCACTTTTGCTGGTGCCATTGCCGGCACGATTACTGGCTGGTTGAACGTACGCCTGAAAATCATGGATCTGCTGGCCAGTATCCTGATGATGATCGCCTTGTATTCCATCAACCTGCGCATCATGGGCCGTCCCAATGTGCCCCTGATCATGGAGCCGACGGTCTTCACGATTCTGCAGCCCGAGTCCATCGCTGACTATATTGCTCGTCCCTTGATGCTGATTGGTTTGGTAATCATTGCCAAACTGGCGCTGGATTGGTTCTTCGGTACGCAAACTGGCCTGGCCATGCGCGCTACCGGCGCCAATGCGCGTATGGCCCGTGCTCAAGGTGTGGCAACTGGCAATATGCTTTTGCTGGGCATGGCTATTTCCAATGCCCTGGTCGCCCTGGCCGGTGCCTTGTTTGCACAATCGCAGGGTGGGGCGGATATCTCCATGGGTATCGGGACCATCGTGATTGGTCTGGCTGCCGTGATTGTGGGTGAAAGCATCTTGCCCGCACGCAAACTGTTCTACGCCACCTTGGCCGTGGTGCTGGGCGCGATTCTGTACCGTTTCTTTATTGCTTTGGCTCTGAATGCCGATGTGATCGGCCTGAAAGCGCAGGACTTGAACCTGGTCACCGCTTTGCTGGTTACCGTGGCGCTGGTGATTCCATTGCTCAAGAAAAAGCGTGCTCGTAAACAGAAGGGGGCCCAGTAATGTTAGAAGCAAAAGATCTGTCCCTGACATTTAATCCAGGTACGCCCATTGAAACCCGTGCCTTGCGCGGTTTGTCCCTGACCATTCCGGAAGGGCAGTTCGTGACCGTGATCGGTTCCAACGGTGCGGGCAAGTCTACTTTTCTGAATGCGATCTCGGGCGACCAGTCTGTTGATGATGGCCAAATCATGATCGACAAGGTAGACGTGACTCGCCGCCCGGTCTGGGAGCGAGCCAATTGGGTAGCACGTGTGTTTCAGGATCCAATGGCCGGTACCTGTGAAGATCTGACCATTGAAGAAAATATGGCGCTGGCCACCTGCCGTGGCAGCCGCCGTGGTCTGAGCCGTGCCGTGCGTCACTCCATGCGCGCTGAATTTGCAGAGCGTCTGGAAACCTTGGGTCTGGGTCTGGAAAACCGTCTGACAGACCGCATCGGATTGTTGTCCGGTGGCCAGCGTCAGGCCGTCAGCCTGTTGATGGCGGCCTTGCGTCCTTCCAAGATCTTGCTGCTGGACGAACATACGGCGGCACTGGACCCGCGTACGGCTGACTTTGTTTTGCAACTGACCAATCGGATTGTGCGTGAAGGTGGCCTGACCACCATGATGGTCACGCACAGTATGCGTCAGGCTCTGGATGTGGGTGATCGCACGGTCATGTTGCACCAGGGCAAGGTGGTTCTGGATGTCAGTGGTGAACAGCGTCAAGGCCTGGATGTGCGAGATTTGCTGGAGATGTTCGAGCGGGTTCGGGGCGAGACTTTAGCCGACGATAGTTTATTGCTAGGTTAGGAAGCACTATCCCGGATTTGGAAAACCGCGTGAACTCTGAGGGTTAAACGCGGTTTTTTTATATTCAAGAAACCGTAGGTATATGATAATACGTGTTCTTTTGGCATAGGCAGACAGCGGAGCGGGTGCAAGGGGGTAGCTGGCTAATCGTAGTCGCCAGATAATGGCAAGATCGAAATGAGTCTCATCGCAAATTTTCCTGTTTGATTTGCGCTTTTTCGACATATACTTGCTGCTTGTCCAAACCATACAATCCAGTCAGTTTAAGCGTTAAACTCCCATGCAACGCTTAGCTCAGGAGTTCTTCATGTCATTTCAAAGCTTGTTGGGTCGGCAGACTTTTCGTATTGCTGCCTTCTCTTCCTTGGTTCTGCTCGCCGCTTGCGGCAACAAAGAGCCTCAAGCTCCGGCCGGCGGGATGAAGGTCCCAGTCAGTGTGATTACCGTCCAACCGACCTCTACCGAGTTGTTCTCCGAGCTGCCTGGACGAGTCGAAGCAATTAAAGATGCACAAATCCGCGCCCGTGTTTCCGGGATTGTGGAAGAGATCAACTTTGAGCAGGGCGCTGATGTCAAACAAGACCAGCTCTTGTTTACCATTGACCCGGCTCCGTACCGTGCAGTTCGTAACCAGGCTGCAGCTCAGCTGAAAAACGCCCAGGCTGACGCACAAAGTGCCAAGCAGTTGGCCCAGCGTTACGAGCGTCTGATCAAGGAAAATGCAGTTTCCCGCCAGGATTACGACAACGCCAAGGCCCGCGCCATGCAGGCCGATGCCGCCATTGCCGCTGCACAGGCGACCCTGGACAGCGCCAATATTGATCTGGGCTACACCAAGATTGTGTCGCCCGTGTCGGGCCGTATCGGCAAGTCCCTGGTTACCGAAGGTGCTCTGGTTTCCGCCGCCAACGCCACCCATATGGCCACCGTGCAGCAACTGGACCGTGTCTATATTGACGTGACGCGTTCCACTGCTGAACTGACGCAGCTGCGTCGCGCCATGGCCGATGGCACCTTGAAGTCGGCTGGTGAAGGCCAGGCCAAGGCCAAGGCCGTTCTGGAAGATGGCTCCCTGTACGATCAGGATGGCGCTTTGCTGTTTAGCGGTGTCAGCGTGGATCCATCCACCTCGCAAGTAACCTTGCGTGCCGTGTTCCCTAATCCTGACGAAATCCTCTTGCCCGGCATGTACGTACGCGTACGTCTGGAACAAGGCGTTATTCCGGATGCCTTGCTGGTGCCCGCCCAAGCTGTTCAGTACACCTCGGATGGTGCTTCCAACATTTATGTAGTTCGTGAAGAAAAAGCCCAGTCCGTACCTGTCGTGTTGGGACCTGAGAGCGATGGTCAGTATGTGGTCAACAAAGGCCTGCAAGCTGGCGACCAGATCATTGTCGAAGGCTTCCAGAAGATTCGTCCCGGTGCCCCTGTCCAGACGATGCCTTGGAAGGGCAACAAGTCAGCCGCTGCACCTGCTCCTGATGCGGCTCCCGCACAGGAACCGGCCGCCGCTGCTGAGCCAAACGAAGCCAAGTCTAGCGAGTAAGCGACATGCCTCAGTTTTTTATTGAAAGGCCCATTTTTGCATGGGTCGTTGCCTTGGCGATCACGCTATTTGGCTTATTGGCTTTGCCCAATATGCCTGTAGCGCAGTATCCCGATGTGGCACCACCTTCGGTCACCATCCGGGCGACCTACCCAGGTGCAACCGCGGAAGACGTTGCCAGTACGGTAGCCAGTGTGATCGAAGATCAGCTGAACGGTGCCAAAGGCCTGCTGTACTACGAGTCCGTCAGTGACTCCTACGGCTCGACCGAAATCACCGCCACGTTCCGTCCTGGTACCAATCCTGACATGGCTCAGGTGGACGTCCAGAACCGTGTCAGCAACATTACTGCGTCCTTGCCGACAGCGGTGATGGAGCAGGGCCTGCACGTGGAGCAGTCCAGTACCGGCTTTCTGCAAGTGGTGACCTTGTCCTCCACGGATGGCAGTCTGGATCAGACAGCTCTGGCTGACTACATCGAACGCAATATCAAGAACACGATTTCTCGTGTTCCTGGTGTGGCTCGCTTCCAGCTGTTTGCATCCGGTCGCGCCATGCGTGTGTGGCTGGACCCTGCCAAGCTGGTCGGTTACCAGATGAGCCCAGCGGACGTGACCAACGCGATTCGTCAGCAAAACATGCTGGTGTCTGCCGGTATTCTGGGTGGCCCACCCAATCAGGACAGTCAGCGTGTGGCCGCACCCATTACGGTGAACGGTCAGTTGGCAACCGTGGAAGAGTTTGAAAACATCATTCTGCGCTCGCAGCCTGATGGCTCGACCGTACGTATTAAAGACGTCGCTCGTGTGGAAGTGGGGGCGGACAACTACCAGTTTGGTGCCCGTCTGAACAGCAAGCCAACAGCGGCTTTTGCTATCTCCCTGTTGCCTGAAGCGAACGCGCTGGATACTGCCGCGGCAATCAAAGTCGAAATGGAGAAGTTGGCCGAGTTCTTCCCGGAAAACATCCGCTACGACATTCCTTACGACACCTCGCCCTACGTGGACAAGTCCATCACCCAGGTGGTTTACACCTTGCTGGAAGCCATGGTGCTGGTGTTCATCGTGATGTACGTGTTCCTGCAAAACGTGCGCTACACCCTGATCCCTGCACTGGTGGTGCCGGTGGCTATCTTGGGGGCGTTCGCGGTGATGCAGGTGCTGGGCATGTCCGTGAACGTGCTGACCATGTTCGCGATGGTGCTGGCCATTGGTATTTTGGTGGACGACGCGATCGTGGTGGTGGAGAACGTCGAACGTATCATGGTGGAAGACGGGCTCTCGCCTAAGGAAGCGACCAAGAAAGCCATGCCGCAAATTAGTGGCGCTATTGTGGGTATTACGCTGGTGCTGTCGGCCGTGTTCTTGCCCCTGGCATTCATGGCCGGTTCGGTGGGGGTGATTTACCGTCAGTTCTCGGTGGCCATGGCCGTGTCGATTGCCTTCTCCGGCTTTTTGGCACTGACCTTTACACCTGCCTTGTGCGCGACTTTGTTGAAACCTATCCCCAAGGGTCATCACGAAACCAAGCGTGGCTTCTTTGGTTGGTTCAACCGTGTCTTTACGCGTACCACCAATGGTTACGAAAGCTTTATTGGCAAGACCTTGCGTCGTGGCGGTCGGATGATGTTCATCTACCTGATCATGGTGCTGGTGCTGGGCTTCCTGTACATGCGTATGCCAACCGCGTTCTTGCCCGAGGAAGATCAGGGCTACGTGATTGCCAACATCGAACTGCCTGCCGGTTCGACGGCCAACCGTACGATTGAAACCATCTCCAAGGTAGAGGACTACTTCAAGGAGCAGCCTCAGGTTGAAAACATCATTGCCGTGCAAGGCTTCAGCTTTAACGGTAGTGGTTTGAACTCGGCGATTGCCTTTGTGCCCTTGAAAGATTTCAACGAACGTAAAGGCAAGGAAAACTCGGCTCAAGCCATTTCCGGCAAGGCCATGGGCCAATTGCTGTTCGGTTTGCCCGACTCCATGGTGATCGCGATTGTGCCACCCGCTATTTCTGCTCTGGGTAACTCCTCGGGTATTGATATGCGTCTGGAAGACCGCGGCGGCATGGGTCACGATGCCCTGATGGCAGCCGCGGATCAGTTGCTGGCCCTGGCCAAGGCAAGCCCTGTGTTCGATCCACAGAGTGTGCGTATCACGGGCTTGGGACCTGGCAAACAGATTCGTCTGGAAATTGACCGAGACAAGGCGGCTGCCCTGGGTGTGAACTTCAGCGAAGCTTCTGCCTTGATCAGTGGCGCCCTGGGCTCGTCTTTTGTGGGTAAATTCACCAACCAGGGACGTGTGCAAAGTGTCTGGGTACAAGCTGATGCGCCATATCGCATGACCATCGACGATGTGCTCAAGCTCAACGCTCGCAACAGCGAAGGCAAGATGGTTCCGCTGTCGGCTTTTGTCAGCCAGACGACCGAACAAGGTCCGGTACAGATCGTGCGCTACAACAGCTACGAGTCTGTCCGTATCGGTGGTGGCCCCGCTCCAGGCTATACCTCGGGTGAAGCCATGATCGAGATGGAAAACCTGATGAAGCAGTTGCCTAGCGGCTTTGGTGTGGACTGGACAGGTCTGTCTTATCAAGAGCGTCAGGCCGCAGGCCAGTCCGCTATCTTGATGGGCTTGGCGGTTCTGGTAGTGTTCATGCTGCTGGCTGCCTTGTACGAAAGCTGGGCGATTCCGCTGTCCGTGATGCTGGCCGTACCGTTGGGTATGCTGGGTTCGGTCTTGCTGGTCTCCGGTCTGGGTATGCCTAACGACGTGTACTTCCAGGTGGGTATCGTGACGGTGATCGGTCTGTCAGCGAAGAACGCGATTCTGATTGTGGAGTTTGCCAAGGATGCCTACGCACGTGGTGCTACCTTGATCGACGCCACTCTGGAAGCCGCTCGCTTGCGTTTCCGTCCTATCTTGATGACCTCTTTCGCCTTTGTGCTGGGTGTGGTGCCTCTGGCTACCTCGACTGGTGCGGGTGCTGCCAGCCAGAACGCCGTGGGTCTGGGTGTGCTGGGTGGTATGTTGGCCGCAACGCCCTTGGCTGTCTTGATGGTGCCGACCTTCTTTGTCGTGATCCTCAAGCTCTTTAAAACTAAACCCCGTCTGTTTGGCGAAGCCGCTAAATTGCACGAGGAAGAACAGGCCAAACAAGCTGCACAGCCGGCCGGTTCGCAAGGAGGACAGCACTGATGTCTAGCATGTTTTTACGTAGCCCCTTGGTGCTGGCCGTGGCGTTTGCCTTGTCGGCTTGCTCCTTGGCACCGAAGTACGAGCGTCCTGATTCTCCCGTGCCCGCACAATTCCCTCTGGCCCAGCAGGGCCAGGCGGATGCGGCACAGGCTGCTGATCTGGGCTGGCGTGAATTCTTTACGGATCCGCGTCTGCATGCCCTGATCGAGCAGGCTCTGGAGAATAACCGCGATCTGCGTATTGCCACCCAGCGCATCGAGGAAGCTCGCGCGCAATACGGCGTGGCACGCAGTGACCAGTTGCCCAGCATTGGTGTGCAGGCGGCTGAGCAGGCCACCCACACACCGGCTGAGCTGCGTCCTGGTGGCCCAAATTCGGCCCCCGTAACCCGTACGTTCCAGGCCGGTGTCGGTATCACTGCTTTCGAGCTGGACTTCTTTGGTCGAGTGCGTGATCTGGCTCGTGCTGCTCAAGAACAGTACTTTGCCACCGAGCAGGCTCAACGTACCGCCCATATCGCCCTGGTGGCGGGCACCGCCGAAGCCTACTTCAAGGTGCGTACGGCCGAAGAACTGCATGCTTTGATGAGCAATACCTTGCGCAGCCGTCAAGAGACATTGCGCCTGGTGCAGTCTTCTTACGATGCCGGTACGGTGTCGGCGCTGGACCTGAACCAGGCCAAGGTGCAATACAACACCGTGCGTTCCGATATGCAGGCTGTCGAGCGTGATCGTCAGCGTGCACTCAATGCCTTGCAGGTCTTGTTGGGCGGTGAAATACCGGCTGACTTGCCAGCAGGCTTGCCCTTTACCCGTGCTCAGCTGATGCCTAGCTTGCCTGTAGGGTTGTCGGCAGAATTGCTGGAGCGTCGTCCTGACATTCTGGCCGCCGAGCACGTCTTGCGTGGTTCCAACTACAGCATCGGGGCAGCACGCGCTGCTTTCTTCCCGCGTCTGAGCCTGACCGGTCTGCTGGGCTTCATGAGCCCCGAGCTGGGTGGTCTGTTCAGTTCGGGTAACCGTTACTGGCAATTCCAGCCGCAAATTACCATGCCGCTGCTCTCGGGCAGTACCTGGGCCAATCTGGATCTGGCCGAGGCTCGTCGTGACATTGCGATCAGCCAGTATGAAAAAACCATTCAGGAAGCCTTCCGCGAAGTGGCTGATGCTCTGGCGGGCGAAGCCACCTACGGTCAGCAGATCGACGCCTTGCAAGAGGTTGATCAGGCTGCCAGCGAAAGCTTGCGTCTGGCCAAGCTGCGTTACGAAGTGGGTATAGACAGCTTCCTGCAGGTGCAAACGGCGGAAGTCAGCCTGTACGGTACGCGTCAAGCCTATATTCAGACTGGCCTGGCATCCCTGATGAATCGGGTCGAGTTGTACAAGGCTTTGGGTGGCGGCTGGACAGCTGAAACCGTCAAGCCTGAAACAAAGACCCAGGCCACTGGGACAGTACCGGAGTAAACAGGCGATAATACGTCTGGTCATTCATCCCTGAAACTACGGAGGTCCTTGGGGAATGTTAGAACTGGGCGTCAATATCGATCATGTGGCGACGCTGCGCCAGCAGCGTCTGACCACATACCCTGATCCAATTCAGGCCGCTTTGCGAGCAGAAGAAGCCGGAGCGGACCTGATCACCTTACATCTGCGTGAAGACCGGCGTCATATTCAGGATGCCGACGTCGAGGCCCTGCGCCCCGTACTGCGTACCCGGATGAATCTGGAATGCGCCATCACCACCGAAATGCTGGACATTGCCTGCCGTATCAAACCGGACGATGTCTGCCTGGTTCCCGAACACCGTGCTGAACTGACGACCGAAGGTGGTCTGGATGTGGTCGGTCATCTGGACCAGGTCAAGGCGGCTGTGCAGCAATTGCAGGCTGCCGGTATTCGCGTCTCGCTGTTCATTGATGCCGACCCGGCGCAAATCCGAGCCGCCAGCGACGTGGGTGCCACCGTGATCGAACTGCACACCGGCACCTATGCGGATGCTCAAACGCCCGAGCAGGCCGCCAGCGAACTGGAGCGTATCCGTGCCGGTATTGCTCAAGGTGTGTCGCAAGGTCTGCGTGTGAATGCGGGTCATGGCCTGCACTACGGCAACGTACAAGCGATTGCCGCCTTGCCGGGGCTGACGGAGCTTAATATTGGTCACGCCATTGTTGCCCAGGCTGTCTTTGACGGTTGGGAAAAAGCCGTGCGCGACATGAAAGCCCTGCTGGTGCAAGCGGGCGCTCCTGCTCAAGCCTGACTGAGCCCTGCCATCTGGGCAGGGCACTCTTAACTGATTCTGGAAGCACTATGAATACCATTGATTCCCTATTGTCCCGCCGCTCCATCAAGCTGGTGCAAGGCCCCGGCCCGAACGAGCAGGAGCTGGACCTGATTTTGCGCGCTGCCATGGTCGCTCCTGACCATGGCCGTTTACAGCCTTGGCGCTTTTGCCTGATCCGCGGTGAAAACGTGCAGGCTCTGGGCGAACTGGCCATTGCCGCCAATGAGCGCGCCGGTAATCCCTTGACCGAGCAGAAAGCTGCCAGCGTCCGCGCCTGGCTGGCCAAAGTGCCCATGCTGATTGCTGTAGCCAGCCACATCGATCATGGTGAAGAAAAAATTCCTGAACTGGAGCGTGTTCTGGCAACGGGCGCAGCCGTCAGCAATATGCTGCATGCTGCTCACCAGTTGGGCTTTGGCGCTTTCTGGAGCACTGGCCTGGGCACCTATGGTGAAGAAGTCCCGGAAGCCCTGGGCTTCGATTCCCTGGATTACCAGTTCCTGGGCTTTGTGTCGGTAGGTACGCCTATTCACAATCTGGGTCCTGCCCAGCGTCCCGAGCCACAAAAGTTCGTGACGGAGTGGCAGCCTGCTTAAATTTGCGGGGTAGCCTGCGCGAGCCAAGTTCGCGATTGTGAAGAAAAAGCCTGAGTTCGTCATTGAACTCAGGCTTTTTTGTCTTCTCTTGCTCAGTAAGTGATGCAAGCTGGAGGAGCAGTGGGAGGCGTTGGCTTCCTGTCCTGTTTCCCACTCTTTGTTTTGGTTCCTGCCTGTCTAAACCCGCTCTTAGGCACTAAAGCTTGGCTGTATTGCTTTTCTGATGGGCAGGTTTATGCGACTGAGCCTTGGTCGAGGCATCTGTATGACAGCATGCCCCCTCCAAACCATCCAGAATCGGACAATCCGGATGTTGGTCCCCCTGGCATTGTTCAGCCAGCACACGCAGCTTGGCGGCCATGTCCAGCAGCAGGGCCGCGCGGCTTTCCAGATTCTTGATATGAGCCTGGGCCAGTTGCTTGACCTCGCTGCTGGGGCGTTGCTGATCGCGCCACAGGCTGGTCAGTTGCTGAATGTCCGCCAGATTGAAACCCAGGTCCTTGGCACGAACAATAAAGTGCAAGGTATCCAGGTCCTGATCCTGGTAGACGCGGTAGCCATTGGGGGCACGGTCACTATTCAAGAGTCCCAGATCTTCATAGTGCCGGATCATTTTGGGTGTCAGGCCGGTTACGCGGGCCGCTTCACTAATCAGCATGGGCTTTCCTCGGGCAGTGCAAGGGGACTGCGTTATGATTGAAAGAGTCAATTCTGCACATTGTAGAACGGGTGGTCGGGCAGGTCATCAGGCCCCTGATAGCCTTAGTATGGACTCAAGGAGCGGTTATGAAAGAAATTCAGTGTGATGTTGCCGTGATTGGAGCGGGGACAGCAGGCATGACAGCGTATCGTACGGCCAAACGTGCCGGTAAACGAACGCTGATGATTGAATCAGGCCCCTATGGCACCATGTGCGCACGTGTTGGCTGCATGCCATCCAAGTTGCTGATCGCAGCAGCGGACGCTGCCCATCATGCCCGCCATACCGCTCCTTTCGGTGTTCACGTAGACGGCGATATCCGCATTGAAGGCAAAGAGGTCATGGATCGCGTGCGTCGCGAGCGGGATCGCTTTGTGCAATTTGTGGTGGACGATGTGGAAGGCTTTGATGCCGAAGACAAAGTGCGTGGTCATGCCCGCTTTGTGTCCGAGCATGTGCTGGAAGTGGATGACCATACCCGTATCACCGCAGGGCACGTGATTATCGCCACTGGCTCCACGCCCGTGCGCCCCAAGGAGCTGGAGCCGCTGGGGGCTTTGCTGATCAATAACGAGGATGTTTTTGACTGGACGGATTTGCCGGAAAGCGTGCTGGTCGTAGGTACGGGTGTAATCGGTCTGGAGTTGGGGCAGGCGCTGGCGCGCTTGGGCGTGAAGGTGTCCATCATCAACCGCAGCCAGAGTCTGGCGGGTCTTTCCGATCCTGAGGTACGTGAAGCCGGACGGGCGATTTTCAGCCAGGAACTGAATATTCGTGCCGACGTAGCTGTATTAGGTAGTGAAGTCGTCAATGGCAAGGCGCGCGTGCGCTTGCAGGTGAATGGCAAGGAGTTGGTCGAGGACTACGACTATGTACTGGGGGCGGCAGGCCGCAAACCGCAGTTGGATAATCTGGGGCTGGAAAACACGCCTGCGCAATGGGATAGCAAAGGGCGGGTGGTCTTTGACCTGGACAGCTTGCAACTGAAAGGCACCTCTATCTATCTGGCAGGCGATGTGAACCAACGTGCACCCATCTTGCACGAGGCAGCAGATGATGGTCGTCTGGCTGCCTTGCAAGCCGTCAGCAATGGCCAGGATGAGCCTATGGCGCGTCGTGCACGCATGGCTGTGGTGTTTAGTGATCCGCAGGTGGCTGTGGTTGGTACGCCCTTTAAATCCTTGCCAGAGGGTGCGGTGACAGGCAGCGTGAACTTCGGCAATCAGGGCCGTGCTCGCGTGATGCTGGTCAACCGTGGCTTGTTGCACGTTTATGCGGACAAGGCGGGCAAGTTTCTGGGGGCCGAGATGGTGGGGCCTCAAGCAGAACATATTGCTCACTTGCTGGCCTGGTCTTTGCAGATGGGACTGACGCTGGATCAGATGCTGGCCATGCCGTTCTACCATCCCGTATTGGAAGAGGGCTTGCGTACGGCCTTGCGCGGTGCGCAATCTGCTTTGCGAGGCAAATAAGTCAGCCTGAACGGGTTTGATCCCGTTTTCGGGCTCTGGCCCCGAGAGTCCTGATCCTGTATGTGAACTGCTCGCCAAAAGTTGGACATTGATCCGACCTTTGGCGGGCAGTTTGATTTTCAGGGTGCTTTTATTATTTGGCGGCGTTTTGCAGATGCTGCGCGGTGGTCGCCTCGGTTACCGGGTCATTTTCCAATGCGCCCAGCAAGGAGTGCAGCAGACCGGGAAAGCGCTCCTCCAGATCGTCCTTACGCAGCGATAGCAGGTTTTCTCGTCCAGAAGGCCGTTGCCAGATCACGCCGCTATCGCGCAAGACACGCCAGTGATGCGTCATGGTGGATTTGGTTTGGCCTTGCAGTAGCGAGCCACAGGCGCGTTCGCCTTCGGAGGCTAAAGCACGCACAACGGCCAGACGCAAGGGATTGCCCAGGGCAGTCAGTACATTTTCCAAGCGAATCTGTGCGCGCTCGGGATGATTGGGAAGCATGTAGAGTCCTGTCATTATTCGTCGCGGTGATTGTACCTGTGTCCACGTACCGTTTTGGCGCTGTGGTGTGGATGCACGGCGCGTGGAAAAAATCTTGTTAATAGTACGATTGTAGGCGTACTATCTGATTGTTATCAACCACTGAAACAACAGGAGCCCAGGTGCCTTGCACTGCAAGGCAGGACGACTCCAGGGACAATCATCATGGCTCGCCATACACCCATCACTCGCTATCGGAACATTGGTATTTCGGCGCATATTGACGCTGGCAAAACCACCACGACCGAGCGCATTCTTTTCTACACCGGCGTCAGTCACAAGCTGGGGGAAGTGCATGACGGGGCGGCCACTATGGACTGGATGAGCCAGGAGCAGGAGCGTGGCATCACCATTACCTCGGCGGCCACCACCTGCTTTTGGCGAGGCATGGATGGCTCGCTGCCCGAGCACCGCATCAATATCATCGACACCCCCGGCCACGTGGATTTCACCATCGAGGTTGAACGCTCCATGCGCGTGCTGGACGGCGCGGTCATGGTGTATGACGCTGTCGGCGGAGTACAGCCACAATCTGAAACGGTTTGGCGTCAGGCCAACAAGTACAAGGTTCCGCGCCTGGCTTTCGTCAACAAGATGGACCGCGTCGGGGCGGATTTCTTTCGTGTACGTCAGATGATGGTGGACCGCCTCAAGGCCAATCCTGTGCCTGTGGTGATTCCTATGGGGGCTGAAGATGGCTTCAAGGGCGTGATCGACCTGCGTTTGATGAAAGCGATCGTGTGGGACGAGGCTACTCAGGGCATGAAGTTCAGTTTTGAGGACATCCCTGCGGATTTGCTCGCTATGGCCAGGCAATGGCGCGAGAGCATGCTGGAAGCGGCGGCCGAAGCCAATGAAGAGCTGATGAATCAGTACCTGGAAACGGGTGAGCTGAGCGTGGCCCAGATTACGTTGGGCCTGCGCTTGCGCACCATTGCCGGAGAGATTCAGCCCATGCTGTGTGGCTCGGCCTTCAAGAACAAGGGTGTGCAACGCATGCTGGATGCGGTGGTGGAGCTGCTGCCTTCTCCCGTGGATGTACCTGCAGTGCAAGGCGTGGACGAGGCTGGCGAAATCGTCACTCGCCAATCTGACGACAATGAGAAGTTCTCGGCATTGGCCTTCAAGCTGATGACGGACCCTTATGTCGGCCAGTTAACCTTTGTGCGAGTGTATTCCGGTGTGCTGGCCAAGGGCGATAGCGTCTATATTCCCGGCCGTGGCAAGAAAGAGCGTATTGGCCGGATTGTGCAGATGCATGCCAATGACAGGCATGAAGTTGATGAACTGCATGCGGGTGATATTGCGGCCTGTGTTGGCCTGAAAGAGGTCAGCACAGGGGAAACCTTGTGTGATCCTTCGGCCATCATCACGCTGGAGCGCATGGAGTTTCCCGAGCCGGTAATTCGTCAGGCTGTGGAGCCCAAGACCAAGTCTGATCAGGAAAAGATGGGGATTGCGCTCTCGCGTCTGGCTTCTGAAGATCCGTCCTTCCGTGTCAGCACGGACGAGGAGTCGGGCCAGACGATTATTGGCGGTATGGGCGAGCTGCATCTGGAGATCATTGTGGATCGCATGAAGCGCGAGTTCGGCGTGGAAGCGAATGTGGGCAAACCGCAAGTGGCCTATCGCGAAACCATCAGCAAGACCGTGCGTGATATTGAAGGCAAGTTTGTTCGTCAGTCTGGCGGTAAAGGACAGTACGGCCATGTGGTCTTCACCCTGGAGCCGCAAGAGGCGGGCAAGGGCTTTGAGTTTGTCGATGCCATCAAGGGCGGGGTGGTTCCGCGTGAGTACATTCCGGCAGTGGAAAAAGGTGTGCTGGAGGCCCTGAACAGCGGTGTGTTGGCGGGCTATCCCGTGGTGGATGTGAAAGTGACACTGACCTTCGGTTCTTACCACGACGTGGACTCGTCCGAGCAAGCCTTCAAGATGGCGGCGATCTTTGGTTTCAAGGAAGCGGCCAAACAGGCATCACCCGTGATCCTGGAGCCCATGATGGCGGTGGAAGTGGAAACGCCTGAAGATTATGCCGGTAATGTGATGGGGGACCTGTCCAGCCGTCGTGGCATGGTGCAGGGTATGGATGACATGGTGGGGGCGGGCAAGCTGATCAAGGCGGAAGTGCCTTTGTCCGAGATGTTTGGCTATGCCACTACGCTGCGTTCCATGTCCCAGGGCCGTGCAACATACAGCATGGAGTTCAAACGCTACGCGGAAGTGCCCAAGTCCATGGTGCAGGATCTGGTGGCTGAACGTCAGAGCACACGACACGCAGGCTGATACTAAAGGGGGCGGGTGTTCCTGTGTCTAACCAGGCACGGGAACATCCGCCCCGATGCTTTGCCTGTTGTTGTTGTTGTTGTTGTTGTTGTTGTTGTTGTTGTTGTTGTTGTTGGCCAGTCTGATCTGAGGTTTGATTCAGGCCCAAGCCCGCTTAGTTCAGCAGACTGCGTACCCCATCCGCCAGAACCTGCACCGACTCGGTATCCGGTGCTAGATATCGCGCTCGGCCTTGCTGATCGAAGATATATACGCCACGGCTGTGCGAGACCTCGTAGTTTTCGGGTGCTTTGGGATCGGGTTTTTCAATCTGGAAGGCCACTCGGTAACGACGGGCCAGATTCGCGATCTGTTTTTCAGAGCCTGTCAGGCCGGTGGTGTGCTTGCCATCAAAGGCGGCCACATAACGGGCCAGGGAGTCGGGCGTATCGCGGTGGGGGTCCACACTGACAAAGATGATGCGCACCTGCTCGGCATCGTTCCCCAGTTCTTCCATGACCAGGCCCAACTGAGCCAAGGTGGTAGGGCAAATATCCGGGCAACTGGCATAGCCAAAAAACATCATGACGACGTTATCCTTGAAGTCATCCTGGGTGACGGTTTTGGGGCCAGCGGCTTGAAGGGAAAAGCGCAGATCGGGCAGGAAGCCACGTACGGGATGCAGATTGGCAGCGGTAGCGCTGCCTAGCAGGAACAAGCCCAGCGCCAGTGTCAGGCCAAACTGTTTAAACAAGACAAGAATGGACTTTACTGGGCTGGGTGTCATGGACGTCCTCTGGGTTTAAGCAGGCTCTGGAGTGAGCCCGCTGTGACGGAGCAGGGCGGTAATGGAAGGATCGCGGCCACGGAAAGCACGGAAGGAGTCGGCAGCCGGGCGTTCGCCCCCTACGGACAGAATCTCGCGCCAGAAGCGATGGCCCGTATTGCTGTCGAGGGTATCACGTGCTCCATCCGAGTGGGTATAGGCTTTTTCCTCAAAGGCCGAGTAGGCGTCGGCGGACAGGACTTCAGCCCATTTGTAGCTGTAGTAACCCGCGCCGTAGCCACCCGCAAACAAGTGTGAGAACTGATGCGGGAAACGGTGCCACTCAGGCGGAAACAGCACGGCGACTTCCTGGCGAACCTGATCCAGAATCTCCATGACGGCTTCAATGCTCAGACCGCTGTCACGCGAGTGGATCAGCATGTCAAACAGGGAGAACTCCAGCTGGCGCACCATTTGCATGCCGCTTTGGAAGTTGCGGGCCAGATTGAGCTTGTTGTAGAGCGCACGGGGCAGATGCTCACCGGTTTCCACATGGGCCGTCAACATTTGCACCACAGGCCATTCCCAGCAGAAATTTTCCATGAACTGCGAAGGCAATTCGATGGCGTCCCATTCCACGGCGGAGAAGGCCGAGGCGGCTGGATCATCCACACGCGAGAGCAGAGTGTGCAGGGCGTGGCCGGACTCGTGGAACAGGGTGATCACATCGTCATGCGTGAGCAGGGCGGGGCGACCGGGCTGGGGTTCGGCAAAATTGCATACCAGGTAGGCAATAGGCAGGCACAGCTGTTCACCCAGGCGGCGACGGCTGCGTTCGCTATCGACCCAGGCACCGCCTTGCTTGCCTTGGCGGGCGTGCAGGTCCATGTACAGATAACCCAGAACTTTGCCGTCGGAAGCCATGACTTCAAAGGGGCGTACGGCAGGATGCCAGGCAGGCACGTCGGCGGCGCGCAGTGTCACGTCAAACAAGCGCTGAATGACTTTGAACAGGCCGTTCAGAACGGCGGGTTCCGTGAAGTACTGTTTGACCTCGTCTTCCGAGTAGGCGTAGCGCTGTTCACGCAGGCGTTCAGCGCTGAACGGCACATCCCAGGCTTGCAGGGTGTCCAGGCCCAGCTCCTTTTTGGCGAAGGCTTGCAGCTCGTCCAGGTCCTGGCGGGCGTAAGGGCGAGCCTTGGCAGCCAGATCGCGCAAGAAGCTCATCACCTGTTCCGGGGTGTCGGCCATGCGGGTTTCCAGACGCATATGGGCGTAGCTGGCAAAACCGAGCAGGCTGGCTTCCTGGGCACGCAGATCCAGCAGCGTTTCAATCGCCTGGGAATTATCAAACTGGGCATCGCCCTGATCGGAGGCAATGGTGGTGTAGGCTCGGTACATCAACTCACGCAAGGTCTGGTTGCGTGCGTATTGCATGACAGGCAGGTAGCAAGGCATTTTCAATGTCAGACGCCAGCCTTGCTGATCGTTTTCCTGAGCAGCGCGTTGGGCGGCGGCCAGCACGTCGTCCGGGATGCCGTCCAGTTCGGCCTGGTCGGTGACCAGGTAATACCACTGATCAATCGCATCCAGTACATGCTCGGAGAACTGCTGCGAGGTTTGCGCCAACTCTTCGGAAATACGGGCGTAGTCTTCACGCGCCTGACCTTCCAGTTGCACGCCGCTCAAGCGGAAATCGCGCAGGGCCAGGGTAATGATGCGTTGGCGCTGGGGCGTCAGGGTGGCAAAGGCCGGGCTGTCGGCCAGCGCCTGATAACGCAGGAACAAAGGACGGTTCAAGCCCACCCAGGTCGAGAACTCGCTCATGCGCGGCAGGCACTGGTTGTACACCGTGCGCAGTTCGGGCGTATTGATGACCGAGTTCAGGTGACCGGCCACCGACCAGGCGCGATACAAGGTTTCGGTGGCGTCGGTGATGGGCTCGACGATGTTGTCCCAACTGGGTTCGCTATCGTCGTTGGAGACTGTGTCTACGGCTTGGCGGGCCAAGGCCAGCAGTTGGTCCACCGCCTGCTCGATGTGCTCGGGCTGGATGGCGGGATAGTCAATAAGGCTGTCGATAGGAACCAGTAAGGGATTTGTCGTCATAAACCGTTGATTAAATTAAAGACTGATGTTGGCCGAACGTTCGGCTGCTTCCAAGGTGTTGACCAGCAGCATGGCAATGGTCATCGGGCCGACGCCGCCGGGTACGGGCGTAATGGCCGAGGCCACTTCGCTGGCACTGGTAAAGTCCACGTCGCCGCACAGTTTGCCGTCTGCACCGCGGTTGATACCCACGTCGATCACGACGGCACCGGGTTTGACCATATCGCCGGTAATGATGCCTGGGCGGCCTACGGCAGCGACCAGCACATCGGCACGGCGTGTCTGGGCGGCCAGATCGCGCGTTTTGGAGTTACAGAGGGTGACGGTAGCGCCCGCAGCCAGCAAGAGCATGGCCATGGGTTTGCCCACGATATTGCTGGCGCCCACGACTACGGCTTCTGCACCGCGCAGTGCCACGTTTTCGGATTCCAGCATTTTCATGACACCGTAGGGCGTGCAAGGTGCAAATAGCGGCTTGCCCGTCATGAGCATGCCAGCATTGCTGACGTGAAAACCGTCAACGTCCTTGTGCGGTGCAATGGTTTCAATCACCTTGTGCTCGTCCAGATGGGCGGGCAGGGGCAACTGAACCAGAATGCCGTGCACCGAGCTGTCCTGATTCAAACGAGTGATCAGGGCAAGCAGCTTGGTTTCGGTGGTGTCGGCAGGCAGACGGATGATTTCGGATTTCAGGCCAGCGGCTTCGCATGCCAGGCCCTTGTTGCGTACATAGACCTGGGAGGCCGGATCTTCACCGACCAGCACCACGGTCAAACCGGCTTGAATGCCGTGGGTTTGTTTCAGCTTGGCAACGCGTTCTGCAACGTCCGCCTTGATGGCGGTGGACAGCTTTTTTCCATCAATAATGCGAGCACTCATTTACGCATCCTCGGACTTGGTGAGGGCGATTTTCATGAGGTCGGCAACCGTAGTGACTTCCAGTTTTTCCATGATATTGGCGCGATGCGCTTCGACAGTTTTAATGCTGATGTTCAAGTCCCCGGCAATCTGCTTGTTCAGGCGACCGGCAACAATGCGTTCCAGCACTTGCTGCTCGCGCGCTGTCAGGCGGCCCAGGACTTCTTGTTGATCTTTCTGTGCCTGCGCTTGGGAGGCACGAGCTGTAGCCTGTTCGATCATGCGGCTGACGATGGTGCGCAGATCGGCTTCGTTAAAGGGTTTTTCCAGAAAGTCGATAGCGCCTTTCTTCATGGTGCTCACGGCCATGGGTACGTCACCGTGGCCGGTAATGAACACAATCGGGATAGTCGATTTGCGAGCGATCAGGGCTTCCTGCAGCTCCAGGCCGCTCATGCCGGGCATGCGCACGTCCACAATCAGGACAGCCACCTGGGCCGGGTCGTAGGCGCCCAGAAACTCTTCGCCCGATGCAAAGCAGCGGACCCGATAGCCGTTGGCTTCCAGGAGCCAGCGCAAGGAGTCCCGTACGGCTTCGTCGTCATCGACTACGTAAATGGTGCATGGCATTTGCGGGCTGGTCATTCGGGTATCTCCAGTTTGTTATCAAGGGTGTCCGTTACATCCGGTGCCGCACAAGGTAGACTGAAACGGAAAATCGTTCCACCCTCTGGATTGCCGACAGCCCACAGGCGGCCGTGATGCGATTCAATAATTGTGCGACAGATATTCAGGCCCATCCCAAGGCCTTCGGACTTGGTACTGTAAAACGGTTCAAAGAGGCGCTCGGGGTCTTTCAAGCCATGACCGCGATCGATGACGGCCATCTCCAAAAGCGATTCTTGTTGGGTAATCACCAATTGAAGCACATGATGCTCGCTGTGTTCCATGGCTTCGATCCCATTTTTGAGCAGATTCAATAATACCTGTTCTATGAGAATGGGGTCGGCAATGACGTCAGGAACCGGATCAGGAATGCTCAATTCAATTTCAATTTGGCGCTTGCGGGCGTCGATTTCGGCAAAGCCGACGGCATTTTCCACAATACGCATGACCTTGACCCGGACGCGACGCGGTTCGCTACGTTTCACGAATTCACGAATACGGCTGATGATCTTGCCCGCGCGCTCGGCTTGCTGGGCCGCTTTTTCCAGTGCGGCCAGCAAGGTTTCAGGCTGGTAGCGACCGGATTTCAGCATGGCGACTGCGCCCATGCTGTAGTTATTGATGGCCGTCAGCGGCTGGTTTAATTCGTGCGCCAGCGAGGAGGCCATTTCGCCCATGGTGGTCAGGCGGCTGGTCAGCTGCACCTTTTCCTGCTGAATGCGCGAGGCTTCTTCGTGCTTGCGGCGGTCGGTAATATCGCGCGCCACTTGCAGACGGACACGGCGGCCGTCTGTCCAGGCCAGCATACGGTGATGAACTTCGAACCAGCGAGCCGCCGATTCGGAGTAGATCTCTACGGTTTCATCCGTAAAACGACCCAGGCGGCCACCCAGCAATTCAGCGTGGCCATTGGATTGGGCGCCAAAGAAACGACGATAGGTACGGTTGGCAAACAGCAGTTCCAGACCTTCCGATGTATCGGCCACTACGGAAATGGCATCATCCAGACCTTCCAGCACCGTCATGAAGCGTTCATGCGCGGCGGTCAGGGCTTCGCGAATACGCTTGGGTTCGGTAATGTCCGTCATGGAAGTCATCCAGCCGATCTGCTCTCCATTAGGGGCACGCAAGGGCGAGACATACATACGGGCCGTAAAGCGCGAGCCATCACGGCGCTGAGCCTCCACTTCCAGACCACTGCTGGGCGTGCGGCCGGACAGCAAAAGGTCCAGGGTTTCCTGGTGTTGTTGGTGACGACCGGGTAGCCAGTAAGGGAAGGGGGCGGTGCGACCGACCAGATCGGCCTCGTTCCAGCCGATCATTCTGCAAAAAGCCGGGTTCACATAAGCAATGCGGCCCTGCATGTCAAAAACGCGCATCCCCGTGGACATGGAGTTTTCCATGGCACGCCGGAAACCCGTCTCGGCGGTTTGTGCTGCCTCGGCGTGGGTACGGAAGCGGGTATAGCGCCACAGGGCCAGCAAGCTGACCACAATCACCAGGGACAGGGCCAGAATCACCATCATCAGGCGTTGCTGGCGCGTTTCCTGATCGATGGTCACAAACATGACGCTATCGTTCTGCAAACGCTGCAGCCACAGGAATACCCCCATGACACAGAGGTAGAGAAACAGCACGACAACCGGTGTCAGCCAATAGAATCCACGCCGATTCTGCTTGGCCTGATCATAGAAGGTTGAAGGGATCAGAGACTTTTTCGGATGAGTAGCCATAAAAGCAAGAAAAGAAGTATGGCTGGATTGTAATGTAGGGCTATTTTTTTTAGTGATATTTCGTATTATGAAAACACATACCATAAAATGAAATTTTGCTTGAGCGTTTCTGTGTTCTTTCCTAGAATGGTTTGGTGCAGGCGTACCCCGCCTTGAACGCTCACAGTCCGCAAAACCCGCTTCGGTCAGGATCGCTTTACTTCTTATTAGATGGGCGGCTCAGCGTCGAGCAAGACCGGACTACTACCACATATATGGAGACACTATATGTCCTCAACCCAAGACAATAGTTCGGCTCAGGTCAGTCAAGACCAAGCCCTAGAAACAAAAGAGTGGCTTGACGCCCTGGAAGCGGTGGTGGACCGTGAAGGCCCGGCCCGTGCTCATGATCTGATCGAAAAGCTGATCGATCTGGCCCGTCGCTCCGGTGCTCACATCCCGTTCTCGCCCAACACGGCTTACGAGAACACGATTCCTCCCGGTCTGGAACCTGCCCACCCTGGCAATCTGATGCTCGAAGAGCGTATCCGTTCCTACATTCGCTGGAACGCCATGGCCATGGTGGTGCGCGCCAACCGCGAAACCCCTCCTGATGGCGGTGGTCTGGGCGGTCACATTGCCTCCTTTGCTTCGCTGGCCACCATGATTGGCTGCGGTCAGAACCACTTCTGGCACGCTGAAACCGAAGATCACGGCGGCGACATGGTGTTCTTCCAGGGCCATTCCTCGCCCGGTATTTACGCCCGCGCCTTCATGGAAGGCCGTATCTCCGAAGATCAACTGAATAACTTCCGTCAGGAAGTTGATGGCAAAGGCCTGCCATCCTACCCGCATCCCAAGTTGATGCCCGAATTCTGGCAGTTCCCCACCGTATCCATGGGTCTGGGCCCATTGATGGCGATCTACCAGGCTCGTTTCCTGAAGTACCTGCATGCCCGTGGCATCGCTGATACCAGCGGCCGTAAAGTCTGGGTGTTCCTGGGCGACGGCGAGATGGACGAACCCGAATCCCTGGGCGCCATCGGTCTGGCAGCACGTGAAAAACTGGACAACCTGATTTTCATCGTGAACTGTAACTTGCAGCGTCTGGACGGTCCTGTACGCGGTAACGGCAAGATCATCCAGGAGCTGGAAGGTACCTTCCGTGGTGCTGGCTGGAACGTGCTGAAACTGATCTGGGGCGGTTACTGGGATCCATTGCTGGCCCGTGACAAGGAAGGCATCCTGCGCAAGGTCATGGAAGAAACCGTGGACGGCGAATACCAGGCCTACAAGGCCAACGACGGTGCCTATGTTCGCGAGCACTTCTTTGGCAAGCACCCCAAGCTGCTGGAAATGGTCAGCCGCATGAGCGACGAGGACATCTGGCGTCTGAACCGTGGCGGTCACGATCCTCACAAGGTGTACGCTGCGTTTGACGCTGCCACCAAGCACGAAGGTCAGCCTACCGTTATTCTGGCCAAGACCATCAAGGGCTACGGCATGGGCCACGTGGGCCAGGCCAAGAACCCATCGCACCAACAAAAGAGCCTGGATCTGGACGCCGTGCGCGAATTCCGCGACCGTTTCAACATCCCGGTTCCTGATGACAAACTGGAAGAGCTGCCTTACTTCAAGCCCGCTGATGACTCTCCAGAAATGCAGTACCTGCACGCCCGCCGTCAGGCATTGGGCGGCTACTTGCCCAAGCGTCGCACCAAGGCCGATGAACAGCTGACCGTGCCGACCCTGGACGCATTCAAGCCCATGCTGGAAGCCACTGCCGAAGGCCGTGAGATTTCCACGACGCAAGCGTTTGTGCGCTTTTTCAACACCTTGCTGCGCGACAAGCAAGTGGGTCCTCGTGCCGTACCTATCCTGGCAGACGAATCCCGTACCTTTGGTATGGAAGGTCTGTTCCGTCAGATCGGTATTTACGCACCGGAAGGCCAGAAGTACACCCCGGTCGATAAAGACCAGGTCATGTACTACCGCGAAACGGCCAATGGTCAGTTGTTGCAGGAAGGTATTAACGAACAGGGTGCTTTCAGCTCCTGGATTGCGGCGGCCACGTCGTACTCCAACAGCAACCGCATCATGATTCCGTTCTTCATTTACTACTCCATGTTCGGCTTCCAGCGCTTTGGCGATCTGGCCTGGGCAGCGGGTGACATGAAGGCACGCGGTTTCGTGCTGGGCGGCACTGCCGGTCGCACCACCTTGAACGGTGAAGGTTTGCAGCACGAAGATGGCCATAGCCATATTCAGTCCTCGCTGATTCCTAACTGCGTATCCTACGACCCCACCTTCGCTCACGAAGTGGCTGTCATCATGCAGCATGGTTTGAAGCGCATGGTTCAGGACCAGGAAGACGTGTACTACTACGTCACCCTGATGAACGAGAACTACGCTCAGCCCGGTCTGGTCGAAGGCGACGAAGACGGCATCCTGCGCGGTATGTACAAGTTCAAGTCCGTGGCCAAGGACAGCAAGCTGCGCGTTCAGCTGATGGGTTCGGGCACGATTTTGCGCGAAGTGATCGCAGCACAGGAACTGCTGGAAAAAGACTGGGGCATTGGCTCCGACGTTTGGAGCGTGACCAGCTTTACCGAACTGCGTCGTGATGGTCTGGATTGCGAACGTGCAGCGCTGTTGAATCCTGAAGGCAAGGATCTGCCCGTGCCTTACGTGACGACTCAACTGGCTAAAACGGACGGTCCTATCGTGGTCTCCACCGACTACGTCAAGGCCTTTGGCGACCAGATTCGTCCGTTCGTGCCTAAGGATCGCACCTTCAAAGTGTTGGGCACCGATGGTTTTGGCCGCTCCGACTACCGCTTCAAGCTGCGCGAGCACTTTGAGGTTGATCGTCACTTTGTGGTGCTGGCTGCTCTGCGCGCGCTGGCTGAAGACGGCAAGCTTCCGTTCAGCAAAGCGTCCGAGGCGATTGCCAAATACGGCATCAATCCTTCCAAGGCCAACCCGCAGCACGCATAAGGGACTGAACCATGAGCAATATCATTCAAGTCAAAATCCCGGATATCGGTGCTGACGACGCTGTCGAAGTGATCGAAATCCTGGTCAAGGAAGGCGAGACCATTGAGGTCGAGCAAAGTCTGATTACCGTGGAGTCCGACAAGGCCTCCATGGAAATCCCCTCGTCCGATGCTGGCGTGGTCAAGTCGATCAAGGTCAAGCTGGGCGACAAGGTTAAGGAAGGCAGTCTGGTTCTGGAACTTGAAGCCGCCGAAGGCGCGCAGGCCGCGCCTGCCGCTGAGCCTGCCAAGGCCGAAGCTGCTCCCGCTCCTGAAGCTGAAGCTGCGCCCGCAGCGGCTCCTGCCGCTGCCGCGGCAGCCCCGGCCGGTGGTGAACAGCAAGTTACCGTTCAAGTGCCTGACATTGGCGACGCCCGCGATGTGGACGTTATCGAAATCATGGTGCAAGTGGGTGACACCATTGAAGTGGATCAAAGCCTGATCACCGTGGAGTCGGACAAGGCTTCCATGGAAGTGCCGTCCTCCCACGCAGGTGTGGTGACGGCCATCAAAGTGAAACTGGGTGACAAGGTCAGCCAGGGTAGCGACATTCTGGAACTGACAGTGCAAGGAGCTGCTGCAGCCCCGGCACCAGCCAAGGCCGAGGCTGCTCCCGCCCCTAAAGCCGAACCTGCTCCTGCAGCAGCGGCCGCTCCTGCTGCCAGCTCCTCGGTGGTGGTCGGTGCTGGTGCGCCGGCTCCAGAGCGTGTTTCGCCCACTGCCGCTTTTGCGGAAACCGAAGGCTCCTTGCGCAATCTGCCGCATGCCTCGCCTAGCGTACGCAAGTTCGCTCGCGAGCTGGGTGTGGATCTGACCAAGGTTCATGGCTCGGGCGATAAAGGCCGTATTACGGCTGACGACGTGCGTGGCTTTGTGAAGCAGGTCATGGCGGGCGGCGCTGCTCCGGTTATTGCTGCCGGTACCGCTGCTCAAGTGGGCGGTCTGGATGTGCTGGCCTGGCCCAAGGTCGATTTTGCCAAGTTTGGCCCAGTCGAAACGCAGGCCCTCTCGCGCATCAAGAAGATTTCGGGCGCCAACCTGCATCGCAACTGGGTCATGATTCCTCATGTCACCAATAACGATGTGGCTGACATCACCTCTTTGGAAGCCCTGCGTAAAGAGCTGAACGAGGAATACAAGAAGTCCGGCGCTCGCGTCACCATGCTGGCTTTCGTCATCAAGGCTGCCGTAGCTGCCCTGAAGAAATTCCCCGAGTTCAACGCTTCGCTGGACGGCGACAATCTGGTGCTCAAGCAGTACTACCATATTGGTTTTGCAGCTGACACGCCTAACGGTCTGGTTGTGCCGGTTATCCGTGATGCCGACAAGAAAGGCATTCTGGACATCGCTCGCGAAACGGGCGAACTGGCTGCCGCTGCCCGTGATGGCAAGCTGAGCGCAGCCCAGATGCAAGGCGGTTGCTTCACCATTTCCTCGCTGGGCGGTATTGGCGGTACGGACTTCACACCCATTATCAATGCGCCGGAAGTGGCCATTCTGGGTCTGTCGCGTTCCTCCATGCAGCCAGTCTGGAATGGCAAGGAATTCGAGCCACGCCTGATGCTGCCTCTGTCCCTGTCCTACGACCACCGCGTTATCGATGGTGCCGCTGCCGCCCGTTTCAATGCCTTCCTGGCAACGATGCTGGCCGACTTCCGTCGCATCGCACTGTAAGGAGTTGTCATGAGTCTGATTGATCTGACGGTCCCGGATATCGGCGACTCCGGTGAGGTAGATGTCATCGAAGTGCTGGTGCAAGTCGGCGATACGGTCGAGGTCGAGCAAAGCCTGATCACCGTGGAGTCCGACAAGGCCTCCATGGAAATTCCTGCCGCTCAGGCAGGGGTGATCAAGGAGTTGCTGGTCAAAGTGGGTGACAAAGTCTCCCAGGGTTCGGCCATTGCCAAGATTGAAGCGTCCGAGAGCCAAGCCGCTCCCGCTGCAGCACCCGCTAAACAAGAAGAAGCGCCTAAAGCAGCGGCGGCTCCGGCCGCTGCCGCTCCGGCTGCGGCACCTGCTCCGCAGGCGGCCAGCCATCAGGGCGGCGCGGATGATTCCGTGGATGTGGTCGTTCTGGGCGCGGGCCCAGGCGGTTACAACGCGGCCTTCCGAGCGGCTGACCTGGGCCTGAAAGTGGCTCTGGTCGAGCGCTACAGCACCTTGGGTGGCGTGTGTTTGAATGTGGGTTGTATTCCTTCCAAGGCCTTGCTGCACACCGTAGCGGTCTACGAGGAAGCCAAGTCCCTGGCAACACACGGTATCAAGTTCGGTGAAGCGCAAATCGATATCGACGCGCTGCGCGATTACAAGAACAAGGTGATCGGCAAGCTGACCGGTGGCCTGGCTGGTATGGCCAAGGGCCGCAAGGTACAGGTTGTGGTCGGTAACGGCCAATTCCTGGACCCCAACCACATCGAAGTGACCGCCAACGACGGCACCAAGAAAGTGATCAAGTTCGGCTCGGCCATTATTGCGGCCGGTAGCCAGTCGGTAAAACTGCCATTCCTGCCTGACGATCCACGCGTGGTGGACTCCACCGGCGCGCTGGAACTGAAGTCTGTGCCCAAGCGCATGCTGATCGTGGGTGGTGGCATCATCGGTCTGGAAATGGGTACGGTGTACTCGGCTCTGGGTGCACGCCTGGACGTGGTGGAAATGCAAACTGGCTTGATGCCAGGAGCAGACCGCGACGTGGTCAAGGTGTGGGAGAAGATGAACAAGCACCGCTTTGATCACATGATGCTGGAAACCAGCACCGTGGCCGCCGAAGCGCGCGAAGATGGTATTTGGGTGACCTTCGAGGGCAAGAATGCTCCGGCCGAGCCGCAGCGTTACGACCTGGTTCTGCAAGCCGTGGGCCGTTCGCCCAATGGCAAGAAGATCGGTGCCGAGAAGGCCGGTGTGCAGGTGACAGATCGTGGCTTCATCCCGGTTGACAAGCAACAGCGCACCAACGTGCCGCACATCTATGCGATTGGCGACATTGTGGGTCAGCCCATGCTGGCACATAAGGCCGAGCACGAAGCGCACGTGGCTGCTGAAGTCATCGCCGGTGAAAAATCCTTCTTTGATGCCCGCGTGATTCCTTCGGTGGCTTACACCGATCCGGAAATCGCCTGGGTGGGTCTGACAGAAGATCAGGCCAAGAAAGACGGCATCAAGGTCGAGAAGGGCGTGTTCCCATGGGCTGCCTCGGGTCGTGCCATCGCCAACAACCGCGACGAAGGCTTTACCAAGGTTCTGTTCGATGCTGAAACCCACCGTATCGTGGGTGGCGGTATCGTCGGTACCAATGCGGGCGAGCTGATTGGCGAGCTGGTTCTGGCTATCGAAATGGGTGTGGACCCGGTCGATCTGGCCAAATCCATCCACCCGCACCCCACCTTGTGCGAGTCGGTCAGCAAGGCTGCTGCCGTCGCAGAAGGGACGTGCACGGACTTGCCACCCACACGTCGCAAGTAATACCAGTATTCGCCTGATAGTTAAGGCGTATTGGATCACGGCAGGTGCTATCATCAGCGCCTGCCGTTTTTATTTTGTAATTGGTGTTGTCCATGACTCATCCTGTTCTGAAAGCCGACTCCTCGCTGAGTGACTGGCTGTCCTATCTGGAAACTTTGCATCCCTCGGCCATTGATCTGGGCCTGGGCCGGATTCGCGAGGTTGCTCAACGTCTGAACATCAAACTGGATTCTGTCGTCATTACGGTGGGGGGCACCAACGGCAAAGGTTCGACCTGCGCCATGCTGGAAGCGATTTTGCTGGCCGCCGCGTACAAGGTAGGCGTGTACGCCTCTCCGCATCTGGTGCGCTATAACGAACGCATTCGCTTGAATGGCGAGATGGCCGAAGATGCGCAGATCACGGCGCAATTTGCCCGTATCAACGAAGCTCGTGGCGATCTGACCCTGACTTATTTTGAATTTTCCACGCTGGCTGCCTTGTTGCTGTTCCAGGAGCAGCGTGTTGATGTCGCGGTGCTGGAAGTGGGCCTGGGTGGTCGCCTCGATGCCGTCAACATCATTGATGCGGACTGTTCCATCATTACCAGCATTGATATCGACCATGCTGAGTACCTGGGCAATACCCGTGAACAGGTGGCCTGGGAGAAAGCCCATATTTTCCGTGCCGATCGTCCTGCGATTTGTGCCGACCCCGTGCCACCACAGACCATGCTGGATTACGCCAAGGAAATTGGTGCCCAATTGTGGCTGTTTGGCAAAGATTTCAACTATTCCGGCGACCGTCAGCAATGGGCTTACGGTGGCCGCAATCAGCGCCGCGCTGCCCTGGCTTACCCGGCCTTGCGTGGAGCGAATCAGCTGCTGAATGCTTCTGCGGCATTAGCTGCGCTGGAGTCGCTGCACCCACGTTTGGCTGTGCCTGCGCAAGCTGTACGTGCCGGCTTGCTGCGTGCTCACATGCCTGGCCGCTTCCAGATTCAACCTGGCCAGCCTTGTGTGATTTTTGACGTGGCCCACAATCCCCATGCGGCGGCTGCCTTGGCGCAGAACCTGGACAATATGCCGCCTTACCCCAAGACGATTGCCGTCGTGGGTATGTACAAGGACAAGGATGTGGACGGCGTGATCGCCCGCATGGCTACCCGTATCGACCACTGGATGTGTGCCAGTCTGGAAGGCCCACGCAGCATGTCGGGTGAAGAATTGGCCAATCATGTACGCGCTGTTCTGGCCAGTGGTCAGACGCCTGATGATGTGTTGGCACCCGAGGCCGAATCCGGCTCGCATCGCCCAGGTGTTCGGCCGGTTGCCCGCGCTTCGGTCAGTAAAGAGTCAGCGGTCGTATCCAGTTACAACAGTCCTCAGCTCGCTTACGAGGCGGCGTTAAAAGAGGCCAGTGACAATGATAGAATTGTCGTGTTTGGCTCGTTTGCGACAGTAGGACCAATACTTGAAGCCGCAAACGACCGTTCATCTTCCTGAATATCAGTAAGACTGCTTATTTCATAGGTCTAGGGCTCATGGGTTTATTTTCACGTAACGATACTTCCTCATCGTCGGGTCGCCGCGGCAGTGCTTCCAGCGATTCACAATTATCGGAACTGCGTGGACGGGCTCGCCGCCGTCTGATCGGTGCGCTGGCTCTGGTTCTGGCCGTCGTCGTGCTGGTGCCCATGCTGACCGCCGACAAGACCCCACCTGAGCCCGAGCAGTCTTTGGCCTTGGGTCCCATCGGTCAGACAACGGGGCAGGGCACGGTGCAGACTCGTCCTGGCGAGCTGGTGGTGCAAGAAGGCACGCCTGCTCCTGTTATCGAACAACCTGACGAGCCGCTGGTCACTGATCCTTCCACCAGTACCGACGGTGGTCTGGCCGTGGTCAATCCCGGTCTGGAAACCGATCCTGCTCCTGTCACGACACCTAGCACTCCCGCTGCGCCGCCGCCTGTGACCACACGTCCAGAGACGCCCAAGCCGGTTGAGAAGCCCAAGCCTGTCGAAAAACCCAAGCCAAGCCCAGCGCCTGCACAAAATGGCCGTACCGATGACGGCTCCTACGCGCTGGCCCTGCTGGAAGGCCGTGTACCGAGTAAACCAGCCCCTGCTGCTGCTAAACCTGCTACGCAACAAGGCAACTTCATTTTGCAGATTGTCGCCTATTCCAACCAGAACGATGCCCAGTCGCGTCGTGATCAGCTGGTATCGGCCGGTGTGACCAATGCCTATGTAGAGACGGCACAAAGTGGTGGCAAGCCAACCTATCGTTTGCGTGTGGGGCCATTCCCCACCCGTGAAGCGGCTCAGGCAGCCCAGGCCCGCTTGCGCTCGCTCGGTTACGAGAACAGTTTTATCTCGGCTAAGTGAGCAGCTTCGACTATATCGTCCTTGGAATTGTGGGTGTATCAGGCCTTCTGGGCCTGATACGCGGATTGATCAAGGAAGTTCTTTCGCTCAGCGCCTATTTGCTGGCCTTCATGGCCGCAATCTGGTGGGGGCCACGCACATCAGGCTGGATACAAGTCTGGGTAGAAAACGGCTTATTACGTACGGCTTTGGCCTACGGAGCCGTTTTTTTTATGGTCTTGCTGCTGGTGGGCCTGTTGAACATGCTGTTGGCCAGCTTGATCGAGCAAACGGGTTTGACGCCCGCCGATCATGGCTTGGGCGGCCTGTTCGGACTGGCTCGCGGGGTGCTGCTGGTGCTGATTCTGGTCATCCTGGCCGGGCATACCGATTTACCTAAGGAACCGTGGTGGGAGCAGGCCAAGCTGGCCGAGCCTGCGATCCGCGCGGTGCAGTCGATTAAGGCCATGCTGCCGCCGTCTCTGGCAGAATGGCTGCCTTATTGAGAACACACTAACGGGAACCAATCATGTGTGGAGTTGTAGGGGTTGTTGCGCGCAGCCCTGTAAATCAGTTGATCTATGACAGTTTGCTCTTGCTGCAGCACCGCGGGCAGGATGCAGCGGGGCTGGCGACCTGGCACGACCAGTTCTTCAGCATGCACAAGGCATTTGGCCTGGTGCGGGACGTATTCCGTACCCGCAACATGCGCTCCTTGCCGGGCAATAGCGGTATTGGCCATGTGCGTTACCCCACGGCAGGCTCCAGCCAGAGCGTGGAGGAGGCGCAGCCGTTTTACGTCAACGCCCCATTTGGTCTGAGCTTTGTGCACAACGGCAATCTGACCAATTGGCGTGAGCTGCGTGAAGAACTGTTCACCATTGATCGTCGCCACATCAATACCAACTCGGATTCCGAGGTTCTGTTGAATGTGTATGCCCACGAGCTGCAACGCGCTGCCACGGGTCCTGAGCTGACTCAGGACGAAGTGTTTGAAGCCGTCGCTGCTGTGCACCGCCGTGCGCGTGGGGCTTATGCGGTAGTCTCGCAAATCGCCAATTTCGGTCTGGTGGCTTTCCGTGATCCGAACGGGATTCGTCCTTTGTGCCTGGGTCGTAATGTGACGCCCAAGGGTGAAGAATGGATGATTGCTTCCGAGTCCGTTGCCTTGACCGGTTGCGGCTTCGAGCTGGTCCGCGACGTTGAGCCCGGCGAGGCCATCATTGTGGATCTGGACGGTAATCTCAGCAGCCGCCAGTGCGCCGAGAACCCGCGCCTGAATCCCTGTGTCTTTGAGTATGTGTACTTCGCCCGCCCCGATTCCACCGTTGATGGTGTGTCGGTTTACGACGCCCGTTTGCTAATGGGGGAGTACTTGGCCGAGAACGTCGCCAAGAACCTGCGTCTGGCCGATATCGATGTGGTCATGCCTATCCCTGACTCGGCGCGTCCTTCGGCCATGCAGTTGGCAGCACATTTGAACCTGAACTACCGCGAAGGCTTCATCAAGAACCGCTACGTGGGCCGCACCTTTATCATGCCCGGTCAGGAAGTGCGCAAGAAGTCGGTGCGTCAGAAACTGAGTGCTATTCCCATGGAATTCCGCGGCAAGAACGTGCTGCTGGTGGATGACTCCATCGTGCGTGGCACAACGAGCCGCCAGATTGTGGATATGGCCCGTGCCGCGGGTGCGAACAAGGTGTTCTTTGCTTCGGCAGCGCCACCGGTCCGCTTTCCGAACGTGTACGGCATCGACATGCCTACGGTTTCCGAGCTGATCGCCACAGGTCGTGATGTGGATCAGGTTGCCAAGGAAATTGGTGTGGATGGCCTGGTTTATCAGGACCTGCACGATCTGGAGCAATCCTTGCGTGACTTGAACCCACGCTTTGCCGGCTTTGAGTCCTCCTGCTTTAGCGGCGAGTACGTTACGGGGGATGTGGACGAGGCGTATCTGAATCTGTTGGCAGAAGGCCGCAAAAATGGTCGTGAAGTGCCTGATGTAACGGACTGATAGCTTGATCTTGTGCCTGATTGGAAAAACCCGCTTTTATGGCGGGTTTTTTTGAATTTATGATTGCGGGGTGGTTTTGGATATTTTATTTTCAGGCTTTAATTATCAGCCTCTTATATAAATTAAACCTATTATTTTTTATTTTTGATGATTTTATAATCTACGAATTAATTTCATATCATTTAATAATCGGCTTATATTTTCTTTGCTTCTTTCGATAAATCATGCGCCTTGGTGCGCATTCTATCTGGAATCAAAGATGAAAAATCCAAGTAAAGATAGCGAGTCTGATCAGGCATTAACAGATCCTGATCCCACTGAGCAGATTCCAGTCAGTATTCAATCTGGTATCGAATTTCCTGCCTTGCATCATTTGCTGGAGCAGGCCCTGGAGCAAAACCGGGTGATGGGTGCCGTGGTGCTGGTGGCTTACCAAGGTGAACTGATATTTCGTTTTAGTGGTGGTTGGGCGAATAAGGAGCTGGCCCAAGCCATGCATGAAGATACGGTCTTCAGTTTGGGGTCCTTGAGCAAGACAATCAGTTCCTGGCTGGCCTTGCGTTTGATTGAGCGGGGACTGCTTTCTTTGAAAGATAGGATCACGCGCTATCTTCCCCATTTCGGCCCCAGTTTCAATTCTATTTGCCCATCTATTTCCATTCATCAATTGCTGACTCACACATCGGGGCTTAGTTATCGTTTTATTGATGGTGAGCAGAGTGCCTACGCTCACGCCCAGGTAAGTGATGGGCTGGATGATCCAGAGCTGAGCTGGCAAGAGAATTTTCGACGTATTTGCTCCGTACCACTACGTTTTGCACCGGGTACGGGCTGGCGTTACTCCTTGGGAGTGGATGTGGTGGGGCAGGCTTTGCAAATTGCTTCGGGACGGGGCTTGTCGGAGTTACTGGAGGACAGCATTAGTCGTCCCTTGGGCTTGAGACATTGTTCCTTTTACAAGCACGATGATTTTCAGATGGCCATGTCGTATCAAAATCATGAGACTTGCTTGACGCGGGTGGATGGTGCGTTGGATCTGGGTATCGGCGTGCTGCGGTTTGATGAGCAGAGCCTGTCACAGCGCTCCAGGCCGATCTATGCGGGGGCATCCATGCTTGGGTCCGGGGCAGATTTGATGCGCATACTTCTGGCTTTGCGAAATGGGAGTTTGCTTTCCAAACCGTATTGCGAAGCGCTGTTTACCGATCATGTGCCATATTCTGCCAAATGCATGTGGCCAAATTGGGGCTATACCTACGGGGCCGCCATTTCACGACAGCCGCCTGAGCGGACCATGCCGATGTCTGCTGGAAGCTTGCAGTGGGTCGGTGCATTCGGGCAGAAGTGGATGTTTGATCGACAGCAGGATCTCATCATTGTCAGCATGACCAATACCGCTCCAGAGGGCCTGTTTGGTGCATTTCCGGATCAGGTTCGTGATGCTGTTTATACCGATTTGGGTTTGATGCCTGATTGAGCGGGATGGAACAAAAAAGCCCTGCTGGAAGGCAGGGCTTCACGGCTGTAGTGGCTGCCCAGGCGCTCAGGCCCCTCGTCGCTTGAACAGCGTCAGCAACAAACCCAGGCCCAGGATCACAAATAGCGCCAAGCTCCAGTAAGCGTATTCAATCCCCAGCAAAGGTTGGCGTGCATCCATGCAGGAGGCATAAATACCAAATAGCCAAGGCAAGCCGCTTTCCAGGCCGGACTGGGTGATGAAGCGATCGGCAAAGGTCTGGTCGCAGCTGAACAGGTGCTGCGCGACCGATACCTGGTACCAGGCAGCCAGAATGCCACCTACTGAGGTAGCCAGACCCAGCAAGCTGGCGACGGTAGAGCTGCGCTGATGCCCCAGTTGACGCAACACACCAGCAACCAGGCTGAATACGCCCAACACAATGAAAATCAGGCGTTGCAGGACGCACCAGGCGCAAGGTGGGATGCTGAATACATGCTGGGAAAGCAGTGCAATGCCTACGCCGGAAAAGGCGAGCAGGGCGATCAGGTAGTAGGGTGCAGCGGACTGGCGGGAGGATGCGGCCATGGTATCAAGAGGAACTTAAAGAATGAAAGGTAGATGCTTCGTGCAGCAAACCCAGGAAAAGTTCATGGAAACCGGCCCAGGTAATCTGCACGCCCAGGCATAAGAGAATAAAGGCGGACAGGCGCATCACGACAGCCGTGCCATTTTTACCCAGTTTGTACAGGAATTGCGATGCAAAACGTAAGGCCAGAAACACGATAAAACTGGCCGCAGCGATAGCTGGCAGCGCGCCAGCCAGCTTGCTCATGGTGCCGGTGACCGAGTTGTCATGCAAGGTCGCCCCTACCGTCAGTGCTGCAGACAAGGAGCCGGGGCCGCAGAGCATGGGGAAGGTCAGGGGGTAGAAGGCTTTGGAGCGAATCTGTTCCCAGGAGTAGGACTCGGCCATGTTCTGGGCGTGCGCCGCATCAAAGTCCGAGGCGTTGATCAATCGCCAGGCCGTGCCTATGACCAGCAAGCCCCCGCCAATACGAATGATGGGCAGGGAAATGCCAAAGAAATTCAGCACGATATTGCCCGCCACCATGGCAATGGCCAGCATGATGAAAATATTGATGGCGACTTTCTTGGCAAGGCGGGCACGGTCAGGCACGCTGGCGCCTTCGGTCAGGGTCAGAAAGATGGGGGCAGCCGCAGGCGGGTTCAGCATGGGCAATAGCGTCGCCAATGCAAACAGGAAGCTGCGGCTGACATCAGCAAATACGGAGGAGATTTCCATTAAGACGGGGTGGCTTGTTGAGAGAGGGCTAAACGTACATCGCGCTCCAGGCGCAATTGATTACGGTTTTGTTCCAGTGCGGCACCACTCAGGATAAAGACGTCTTCCACGCGGTCGCCCAAGGTCATGACTTTGGCGGAGCGTAGCTGCACGTCGTGGTGCTCGAATACTTGGGCGAGACTGTACAGCAAACCGCGCCGGTCTGTGGCACTTAGCGTCAAAATCCAGTCCTGACCCTGTTCATCCTGGCGCAGGTCCACGGTGGGTTGAATGGGGAAGACGCGGGCCCGGCGGGAGCGTATGTCGCGGTAGTGGTCGTGGGGGTGCTCGTTGGGGAGCCAATCCTGCTGAAGTGCCTGGCACAGCTCGGTTTCGATCAGCAAGGGATCGCGTCGCAGGGCGTGATCGTAGGTGGGCAGCATCACGACAAAGCTGTCCAGTGCCCAGCCGTGGCGAGTCGTGTAAATGCGTGCGTCCTGGATGCTGACGGCCTGGCTGTCAAAGTAGCGACAGATGCGCAAGAACAGGCGGCTGGCGTCCTTGGTGTAGACCAGCACTTGCAGCGCATCGGTTTGTCCGGCGGGACGTATGCGCACCACCGGTGTCGGGCTGTGAGACTGGTGGTAGAGCTGGATGGTATGCCAGGCGATTTCGCTGGCGTCGTGGCGCAGGAAATAGGGCTTGTCCAACCATTGCCAGAAGTCCTCGCGAGCTTCGTCCAGCAGACCGGCCAGGCGAATTTCGCCAGCGGCGTCACGCTTGCGTTGATCCAGTACGGACACGCCATCCTTGGCCTGCCGTCCCAAAGCTGCCAGTGACAGCTTGTACAGGTCTTCCAGCAGCTTGCCTTTCCAGGAGTTCCATACCGTTGGGCTGGTGGCCCGAATGTCGGCGACAGTCAGCAGGTACAGGGCAGTCAGGCGGCGTTCCGTACCTACGGTCTGCAGAAACTGGAAAATGACATTCGGGTCGCTCAAATCGCGTTTCTGAGCCACTTGCGACATGGTCAGGTGCTCGCGCACCAAAAACACCACCAGTTCTGCGTCTACCGGCATCAAGCCGTGATCCTGGCAAAATGCCAAGGCGTCCTGCGCACCCAGCTCGGAGTGGTTGCCGCCGCGTCCCTTGGCAATGTCGTGAAAGAGGGCGGCAATATACAGTAGCCAGTGGCGATCAAAACCGCTCATCAGCTGATTGGCCATGGATAGCTCTTCGCTGTGCTCGGCCATGGTGAAGCGGCGTAGATTGCGTATGACCTTTAGCGTGTGCTCGTCTACGGTGTAAGCGTGAAACAGGTCGTGCTGCATTTGTCCGACGACGCGTCGAAATACCGGCAAATAGCGTGGCAGCAGGTTCAGCAGATTCATCAGCCGCAAGGTATGCACGATGCCTTTGTTCTGCTGCAGGATTTCCAGAAACAGACGTCGATTCCGGGGCTCGGCCCGGAACTTGGCATCGATCAGGCGGCGGGCGTGCCAGAGGGCTCGCAAGGTGTCGGCTTTCAGGCCACGCAGATTGGGCTGTTGCTGCAAATGCAGCATGGCTACAAAAATCAAAGAGGGGTCTTGCTCGAAGCCATCAGGCTGACGCAGTTCCAGCTGTCCATGATGAATCTGGAAATGGCTGTCCAGAATCAGCGGTTCCTGATCGGTTTGCGGGAACAGGTGTTCCTCGATGCTGCGCATCAGGATCAGATTGAGCTGGCTGACAATCTTGGCGGCCCAGTAGTAACGCTGCATCAGCAGTTCGCTGGCGCGTCGGGTGGCCGTGGGTTGAAAACCGTAAATGTCAGCCAGACGTGGTTGCAGGTCAAACAGCAGTCTGTCTTCGGCGCGGCCAGTCAGTAGATGAAGCTCAATGCGCAGACGCTTGAAGGCTTCTTCCACGCGTTGCAGAGCTTTCAGCTCGGATTGCGTCAGTAGTTCGGATTGCGCGACATCCACCCAGCTGCGTCCCAAACCGGCTGCCCGTGCCATCCAGAGCAGCACCTGCAGGTCGCGCAAGGCGCCAGGAGACTCTTTGCAATTGGGTTCCAGGGAGTAGGGGGTGTCTTGCAGATGCGCATGACGCTGCTGCTGTTCGGCCTGTTTGGCCAGGAAGAAAGCCTGCGGGTCCAGCTGGCTTTGCAGTTGCTGTTGGGCATGGCGTAGCAGCAATCGGGAACCCGCCAGCCAACGGCTTTCCAGCAAGGCAGTTTCGGTGGTGATGTCCTGGCTGGCTTGTTCCAGGCATTGGGCGGGCGTGGCCACATTATGGCTGGGAGCCAGACCTATATCCCACAAGGCGGCGACCAGAGCCTGAATTCGGTCTATATCCTCTGCATTGGGCTCGCGCTGCAACAGGATCAGCAAGTCCACATCCGAATGCGGATACAGCTCCCCGCGACCATACCCCCCCAAGGCCGCCAGGCTGGCTTGGCGGGGCAGGGGGTAACGGACCAGAAGTTCACGCAGACCTTGGTCGCAAATCTGGCACAGGCTTTTGAGCAGGCGATCGCAATGCAGGTCTTGCCTGAAGCGCTCGTAGGCCCTGGCCCGGCGGCAAGCAATTCTGTCGCGAAGCTGGGCCAGGAAAGACATGGTTCAGGCCTTGTTGATGATGGCTGGAGGGGCAGGCATGCCGGGCGAGACGGTCAGCACTTCGTAGCCGGTATCGGTTACCAGCACCGCGTGCTCCCATTGGGCCGACAGGCTGTGGTCGCGTGTCACCACGGTCCATTGGTCAGCCAGCGTGCGCAGTTCGCGACGACCGGCGTTGATCATGGGCTCGATGGTGAAAATCATGCCGGGTTCCAGTTTTACGCCGGTGCCGGGTTTGCCGTAGTGCAGCACTTGCGGATCCTGGTGAAACTTCTGGCCCACACCATGGCCGCAGTATTCGCGCACAACGGAAAAACCTTGTTTTTCAGCGTGTTGCTGAATGGCGTGGCCGACATCACCCAGGGTGGCGCCGGGTTTGACTTGATCAATACCCAGCCACATGCATTCGTAGGTGGTTTCAGTCAGGCGGCGGGCCAGGATGCTGGGCTCGCCCACGTAGTACATACGGCTGGTGTCGCCAAACCAGCCGTCTTGAATAATGGTGACGTCCATATTCAGAATGTCGCCATTTTTCAACACTTTATCGCCGGGGATGCCGTGACAGATGACGTGGTTGACGGAGGTGCAAATAGAGCCTGGAAAGGGTGGGTAGCCAGGAGGCGCGTAGCCTACGGTGGCAGATTTGACCCCCAGTTCATTGATGCGCTCCATGCACAGGCGATCCAGTTCGCCGGTCGTGACACCTGCTTTGACAAAGGGAGTCAGGTAATCAAGGATGGATGCCGCGGTCTGGCAAGCAGCGCGCATTTTTTCGAGATCAGTGGGGTCTGTGACGAGAATACTCATAGCAACTTGAACAGGTCTATTGAAAAATAGTAGAATTATAGGCTTTTGTGAATTTTGCAGTTACGCTCCGTCCCGTTTGGGGGGATCATGTGTCGCGGAACACCGCGCCAAATCTGGGCTTTCCTGGTTTGACCAGTTTTTCTTGGGCCGCCTGAATTTTCAGGCTGGATGAGCCAAGCCAGGCATCAGGAAATCGTGCCCCAAGATTGGAAGAAGCCTCGGGCCATGGCCAGCCAGCAAAAACACGCAGAATTCACAACACATACAGGGTCAACACGATGACAAGCGTTGCGAAAGCAACAGGGCAGCAGCCCGGTTCTTGTTCAAGTGATGCTGACCAAGCAATCCTCTAGGATACACCTGCGAACAGTACCCTGTATGCAGGCGGTAGCCAGAAAAGTTTCAGGCTCGGGCCCGGATGGCAGATATCTTGTCTGCCTGCAGGCGTGAGTCCGTTGCAGTGCAGGCGTTCGCTCATGCTGGGCAACGTTTTTATGTTTTAAGTTGTAAATCGCGTGACTGTCCGTCTCGGGGTGTCTGGAATGCAGCACAGGCTGCGGCCCTTACCGGATACCGGGCAGTTACAAGACCAAACCCTTGGAGAACTTTATGTCTTTAATGCGTGAAATGCTGGAAGCTGGTGTGCACTTTGGCCACCAAACCCGTTACTGGAACCCCAAGATGGCTCCGTTCATCTTCGGCCAGCGTAACAACATCCACATCATCAACCTGGAAAAAACGGTTGTTCAGTACGAAGAAGCAACCAAATTCGTGCGTCAACTGGCTGCCCGTGGTGGCAACGTGCTGTTTGTAGGCACCAAGCGCGCTGCTCGCGAACTGGTGGCTGCTGAGGCTGAACGTTGCGGCATGCCTTACGTCGACAGCCGCTGGTTGGGTGGCATGATGACCAACTTCAAAACGGTCAAGACTTCCATCAAGCGTCTGAAAGAAATGGAAGCTCAGATGGCTGAAGGTCGTCTGGAAACCATGAGCAAGAAAGAAGCCTTGATGTTCGAACGCGAACTGGAAAAGCTGAACAAGGCCATCGGCGGTATCAAGGACATGAACAACCTGCCTGACGCCCTGTTCGTGATCGACGTTGGCTACCACAAGATTGCCGTGGCTGAAGCCCGCACTCTGGGTATCCCTGTGGTGGCCGTGGTTGACACCAACCACTCGCCAGAAGGTCTGGATTACGTGATCCCTGGTAACGATGACTCGGCCAAGGCTATCGCTCTGTACGCCCGTGGCATGGCTGACGCCGTGCTGGCTGGCCGCGAACAGAACCTGAACGGTCTGGTTGAAGAAATCGCCGCTGACGAAGAGTTCGTCGAAGTTCAGGCTGACACCCAGGAGTAACTGGCTCACCGCTGTCTGCCAGACACCATCAGTTGTCATGGCAGACAGCTACAGTGATCCTTCGTATCGCCCCGGCTTGCCGGGGCATGTTCTACAGAATTGGAGAAAACCGTGGCTCAAATCACCGCATCGATGGTTAAAGAATTGCGCGAGAAAACCGACGCGCCCATGATGGAATGCAAAAAAGCACTGACCGAAGCCGACGGCGATATGGCACGTGCTGAAGAAATCTTGCGCGTGAAGCTGGGCAGCAAGGCTAGCAAAGCAGCTACCCGCGTTACCGCTGAAGGCCTGGTTTCTGTTTACATCGCTGACGATGCCAAGACCGGCTCCGTAGTTGAAGTTAACTGCGAAACCGACTTTGTTGCCAAGAACGATGACTTCATCGGCTTTATCAACGACGTCGCCCAACTGGTCGCCAAGAACAACCCGGCAGATCTGGCCGCTTTGGCTGAACTGCCACTGGCCGACAGCAATGTCGAGACCGTGCGCGCTGCTCTGGTTGGCAAAATTGGTGAAAACATCTCTATCCGTCGCTTCCAGCGCTACGAAACAGCCGGCCAACTGGCCAGCTACGTTCACGGTGGCAAGATCGGCGTATTGGTTGATTTCGCCGGTGGTGACGAAGAAGTGGGTAAAGACCTGGCCATGCACATCGCCGCGACTCGTCCTAAAGCCATGGACGCTTCGGGTGTTGACGCTGCCGAGATCGAAGCCGAGCGCTCCGTGGCTGCTCAGAAAGCCGCTGAATCGGGCAAGCCTGCTGACATCGTCACCAAAATGGTTGACGGCGCTGTTGCCAAGTTCCTGAAAGAAGTGACTCTGCTGAGCCAGCCTTTCGTCAAGAACGACAAGCAAAGCGTGCAGCAAATGCTGGACGAGAAAAAAGCATCGATCGCTGGCTTTACCCTGTACGTTGTGGGTGAAGGCATTGAGAAGCGTGTTGAAGATTTCGCCGCTGAGGTAGCTGCCGCTGCCGGTCAAGCCTAATCTAGCTTGTTTTTGCAGGGCAGGCACCGTAGTGGCGGTGCCTGCCCTGCTGCTTTACACTCTCTTCTGTCTTCGTCACTTGGAATCCCACCCATGACTACCCCTCATTACAAACGTGTTCTGTTGAAGCTCTCCGGCGAAGCGCTGATGGGCGAGGACTCGTTCGGTATTAATCGCAGCACAATCATTCGCATGACGGAGGAGATCGCCCAGGTTGCCCAGTTGGGGGTACAGCTGGCTATCGTGATTGGCGGGGGCAATATCTTTCGCGGCATCGCTCCAGGTGCCCAGGGCATGGATCGTGCGACAGCCGACTACATGGGTATGATGGCTACCGTCATGAATGCGCTGGCCTTGCAAGATGCCTTGAAGCACCGTGGCCTGGATGCCCGTGTGCAATCTGCCCTGAATATTGAGCAGGTCGTAGAGCCTTACATTCGTCCCAAGGCACTGCGTTACCTGGAAGAAAACAAAGTTGTTATTTTTGCAGCCGGTACGGGCAACCCGTTCTTTACCACTGATACGGCAGCAGCCTTGCGCGGCGCCGAAGTGGGTGCGGAAATCGTACTGAAAGCGACCAAAGTCGACGGCATCTACAGTGCCGATCCCAATAAAGACCCAGGTGCGACGCGTTACTCGCGTATCAGCTTTGATGAGGCTATCGTACGCCGTCTGGAAGTGATGGACGCGACCGCCTTTGCCTTGTGTCGCGATCAGAAACTGCCGATCAAAGTGTTCTCCATCAACAAGCCCGGCGCCCTGACGCGCGCGGTCTCTGGTGAAGATGAAGGCACCCTGGTTCACGTTTAAAGTTATAGGAATTTAGTCCATGAGTCTTTCCGAGATTAAAGCATCGACCGACAGCCGGATGGGTAAGTCCCTCGAGTCTCTCAAGACAGGCCTGGCCAAAATTCGCACTGGCCGTGCTACTGCAGGCTTGCTCGATCACATTCAGGTTGAGTACTACGGCTCCATGGTGCCGGTCAGCCAGGTGGGCAACATCACGGTGGTGGATGCTCGCACGCTGAACGTGCAAGTGTGGGAAAAGCATATGGCTGGCCCGATTGAAAAAGCCATTCGTGACAACGAGCTGGGTCTGAACCCCATCTCGATGGGCGAGAGCATTCGTGTGCCCATGCCTGCGCTGACCGAAGAGCGCCGTCGCGATCTGGCCAAAGTGGTGCGTGGCGAAGGCGAAGATGCCAAGGTCGCCATTCGCAACCTGCGTCGTGACGCCAATGACACGCTCAAAAAGCAAGTCAAGGACAAGGAAATCTCCGAGGACGACGAGCGTCGCGCCCAGGACGAAATCCAGAAGCTGACCGACAAGTATGTGGCTGAAGTCGACAAGCTGATCGCCCAGAAAGAAGCCGAGATCATGACGGTCTAACGGCTTTTGCACAGGTGGCTAGGTGATTTCTTTCAGTTCTACCCAAACTATTCCGGAACACGGTCAGGTTCCTGGCCACCTGGCGATTGTCATGGACGGCAATGGACGATGGGCAACCCGTCGTCTTTTGCCACGCACGGCAGGGCACTTGCGTGGTGTGCAAACCGTCCGGCGTATTGTCGAGGCCTGTGGCGAGCTCGGCGTGCGTTATTTGACCCTGTTTGCTTTCAGCTCCGAGAACTGGCGACGCCCTCCTGAAGAGGTGTCTCTGTTGATGGGGCTGTTCGTCAAGATGCTGCAAAAAGAAGTGGCAACACTGAAAAAAAACGGCGTCCGACTTCATATTATTGGTGAGCTATCCGCATTTAGCGAAGAATTGCGCGGGCTGATTGCCGATGCAGAAGAACAAACGCGTGATAACGACACCTTGCATTTGACGATTGCCGCCAATTACGGTGGTCGTTGGGATATTTTGCAGGCGACCCGAAAGGCCTTGGCTGCCAATCCCCATTTGGTCGATCATCCTGAACAACTGGATGAGGCCATGTTCAGTCCCTATTTGGCGATGTCTTACGCCCCCGAACCGGATCTGTTCATCCGCACGGGCGGAGAGCGCCGCATTTCCAATTTTTTGATCTGGCAGATGGCCTATACCGAACTGTACTTTACAGACGCGTACTGGCCGGATTTTGACCGGGCGCAGCTGGAGCAAGCCTTCGAGTGGTATCGTGGGCGCGAGCGGCGCTTTGGGCGCACCAGTGCCCAGGTGCAGGGTAGCCCCGCGCCTTGACGGAGCCTTATCTATGTTGAAACAACGAGTCATCACCGCCCTGATCCTGCTGGTCATTCTGGGCGCGGCCATGCTTGCCCCCGTGCGCTGGCCATTGCTGGCTATTTTTGTCCTGATGAGTACGCTGGCTTGCTGGGAATGGGAGCGCCTGAGTTTGACCCAGGAGCAGCAGCGTTGGGCCTGGCCCCTGGCCATGCTCAACGGTGCCTTGATGCTGTGGCTAAGCGTGCACTGGTATCACACCGGCCCGCAAGGGCAGGCGGCCGATTTGGTCTACCGTGGTCTGGTGCCCCTGATGGCGGTCTTGTGGGTCGTCGGCGCTACCGGGCTGGTGCTGCAAGCTCAGGCCACACAGCGTGCGCAAGGGGTCTTGCTCAGCGTGATGGGTGTACTGGCTCCTTTGGTTGCCTGGGCCAGCCTGTATCTGTTCCTGCATACGCAGGGCATTGTCTATGTGCTCTCCTTGCTGGTCCTGATCTGGGTGGCAGACATCGCTGCTTATTTCGCTGGACGTGCCTTCGGTAAAGCCAAGCTGGCCCCGCGTGTCAGCCCTGGCAAGACCTGGGCTGGAGCGCTCGGTGGTATGGTTGCCGCTGCTGCATGGATGTTGATCAGCGCAAATTGGGCCGGCAGTTTCGGTGCCGATGTGCAGCAGCGCTGGGGCTGGGTCGCCACGGCTGCTTTGGGCCTTGCGCTGGCGGCTCTGTCTATCGTGGGTGACTTGTTCGAGTCCCTGCTCAAGCGTCGTGCCGCTGTTAAAGATTCCAGTCAATTATTGCCCGGTCATGGTGGGGTGTACGACCGTATCGACGCCTTGCTGCCGGTTGCTCCCGTGGCCTTGCTGCTAAGTGGGGCGTGGCTCTTTTAGTCCTGCGTGGATTCAAAGTGTTTGCGTCAAGGAAGAACTCATGAGTTTCCAGCATGTATGTGTGTTAGGGGCCACTGGCTCTATTGGTATCAGCACACTGGATGTGATTGCTCGTCATCCCGATCGGATGGCGGTTTATGCCGTGAGCGGCCACACTCGCATGGAGCTGTTGGCCGAGCAAGCTCGTAACAGCGCAGCCCGTGTTGTCCTCGTGCCGGATGAAGCTGCGCGTAGCCGCTTTCTGGCCGCGTGGCAGGGCGGTGCCTTGCCAGAGATTCGGGTAGGTGCTCAGGCGCTGGCCGACACGGCTGCCGATCCGCAAGTCACTACTGTCATGGCCGCGATTATCGGCGCCGCAGGTTTGCCCTCGGCCCTGGCCGCTGCACGTGCTGGCAAGCGTGTGCTGCTGGCTAATAAAGAGGCGCTGGTTGCCGCAGGTCGTATCTTCATGCAAGCCGTGCAAGAGGGTGGGGCGCAGTTGATGCCCATTGACTCTGAGCACAGCGCCATCTACCAATGCCTGGCGGGTGAGCCTCCGCCAGAACCCGGTCAGCCAGTTGCGGCTCTGCGCCGTCTTCTGGTAACCGCTTCCGGTGGACCTTTCCGCTCGCGCAATCTGTCCGAGCTGGAGGGAGTGACCCCCGAGCAGGCCTGCGCGCATCCTAACTGGAGCATGGGCCGCAAAATTTCGGTGGACTCGGCCACCATGCTGAATAAAGGTCTGGAAGTAATCGAGGCGCATTGGCTGTTTTCAGTGCCTGTTGACCAGATTGATGTGGTGGTGCATCCGCAAAGCGTGATTCACTCCATGGTCGAGTACATAGACGGTTCCGTCATGGCGCAATTGGGTCAGCCTGACATGCGTACGGCGATTGCCTACGGTCTGGGCTTTCCGGAGCGTTTGTATAGCGGCGTAGGCTTGCTGGATCTGGCCACAATGGGACGTCTGGATTTTGAGCAGCCCGATTTTCTGCGTTTCCCCTGTTTGCGACTGGCCTATGATGCCTTGCGCAGCAGTCAGGCCGCCTGCGTGACCTTGAACGCCGCCAATGAAATCGCCGTAGACCGCTTCCTGGAGCGGCAGATTGGCTATACTCAGATTCCGGCTGTGATCGAGCATTGTCTGGACAAGCTCAATGGCCGTGCCAGCCAGGCCTTGGATGCTCTGGACGGGGTCTTGGAGCTCGATAGCGAAACCCGTTCGCTGGCGCTGGATTACTGTCGAAGCTCTGCGCGTATTTAACAGGACTTAACATGCTCTTTACCGTGCTGGCTTTCTTGGTGGCGTTGGGCGTGCTGGTGACCTTTCACGAGCTGGGCCACTACTGGGTGGCCCGTCGTTGCGGGGTACGGGTAGAGCGGTTTTCGATTGGTTTTGGCAAGGTGTTGTACCGCCGTTCTGACAAGAATGGCACCGAATGGGCCGTCTCGGCCTTGCCCTTGGGCGGCTACGTCGCCATGCAAAATGATCCGCCTGCTCATGCCACGCAGGCGCAGATCGACGAATCTTTCAACCACAAACCCCTGCGACAACGTGCCGCGATTGTGCTGGCGGGCCCGATGGCCAACCTGATTCTGGCCGTGGTGATCTATGCCTTTGTGGGCTTGCTGGGTACTCAAGAGCCTATTGCGCAAATTGGCCCCGTTCCAGAAGGGACACCCGCCGCACAAGCTGGGTTCGAGGCTGGAGATCGCCTGGTCTCTGTCGATGGCAAGCCGGTGGACTCCTGGTTGCAGGCGCGTTGGGCCTTTATGGATGCCTTGTCCTCGGGTGGCGAGCTGGAAGTGGGCGTCAAGGACCCGCTTGGACAGGAAAAAAATCGTTACTTGAGATTACCGGCGGGCGAGATTTTGCCAGACGGGCAGGACTTGATGGCCCAGGCAGGATTGATGCTGCGTCCGGCGCGATCCATCGTCCAAGAGGTGTTTAAAGATACGGCAGCCGAACAGGCAGGCCTGCGGGAGGGTGACCTTATTATCCGGCTGGATGATTTGATCGAGCCCGGGATCACGGCTTTCGTTCAAAAGGTGCAACAATCCGCAGGCAAGACACTGGAGCTTGAAGTGCTGCGGGACGGCGAAATTCAACGCCTGCTCCTCGCTCCTGAAGGTGATGCCAATGCGCAGGGGCGTATCGGTGCAAAAGTGGCTATGGATATGCCCATGACACTGGTGCGTTATGGGCCGATCGAGAGCGTGGAACGCGGATTTACCCGTACCGGGCAGACCTTCTGGTTCTCTTTGAAGATGATCGGGCGCATGATTACGGGGGAAGTCTCTGTACGTAATGTCAGCGGGCCGGTTACTATTGCGGATTATGCGGGCCAGACAGCACGTATTGGCTTGATCGCCTACCTGAATTTCCTGGCCTTGATCAGTATTAGCATCGGTTTACTGAATTTGTTGCCCGTACCTATGTTGGACGGGGGACATCTACTGTACTATGCCATCGAAGCTGTGCGCGGCAAGCCCGCTTCGGAGCGTATGATGCTTGTCGGTCAGCGCCTGGGCCTGGCCTTGTTGGCCCTGCTGATGAGTATTGCTTTTTTTAATGACATCACCCGCCTTTTCAGTTGAGGGCGGGTGGCATACAATTTCCAACCATTTGACCGACCAAGGATTGTCCAGGATGTCGTTTAGCCGGAAACCTACTTTTGCGTTGCGTGTTCTGCCCGTATTGGTGGCAAGTCTGCTTGCTCCCGCCTTGGCGAATGCATTTGCACCGTTTGTCGTGCGCGATATTCAAGTCAACGGCATCCAGCGGGTCGACCCCGGCGCCGTGTTCTCGTCCTTGCCTGTCAAGGTCGGTGAGTCCTTCTCGGAAGAGCAGGCCGCAGACGCGATTCAGCGTTTGTACGCCACAGGCTTTTTCAGCGACGTGCAAATTGACACCAGCACCAATGTGCTGATCGTCAACGTCAAAGAGCGCCCAACCATCGCGTCGGTGTCCTTTAATGGCATGCGCGAGTTCGATGCGAAGAATATTACCAACTCCCTGGCTCAGGTAGGCTTTGGAGAAGGCCGGGTTTTTGACCGTTCCATGCTGGAACGTGCCGAATTCGAGCTGAAACAACAATACCTGTCCAAGGGCAAGTACGGTGTGGAAATCACACCCATCATCACGCCCTTGCCACGTAACCGCGTCGGTGTCAGCTTTGACATTTTTGAAGGCGGTCTGGCCAAGATCAAGGAAATCCGCATCGTCGGTACGGAAGCCGTCTCGCAAGGTGACTTGCTCGATCAGATGGAACTGACGACTTCGGGCATGATGACCTGGTACACCGGCACCGATAAGTACTCCCGCGAGAAGCTGGAAGGCGATATGGAGCGCATCCGCTCCTACTACCTGAACCGCGGCTTTCTGGAGTATTCCGCCGAGGCACCTCAGGTTTCGATTTCCCCGGATCGCAAAGATATTTTCATCACCTTGACCATCCACGAAGGCCAGCCCTACAAACTGAGCAGTGTCAAGCTGGCGGGTGATCTGCTGGGTCTGGAGGACAAGATCCAGCCTCTGGTGCAGCAGAAAGAAGGCGAGGTCTTCTCCTCGGACAAAACCAGCGCCACTGTGAAATCGATTACCGAATACCTGGGTGGCCTGGGTTATGCGTTTGCCAATGCCAACCCGAATCCGGTTCTGGATCGCGAAAATCACACGGCTGACTTGACCTTCTACGTCGATCCCGGTCGTCGCGTGTATGTACGTCGTATCGAGGTAGGCGGAAACGTCCGTACCCGTGATGAAGTGGTACGCCGTGAAATGCGTCAGCAAGAAGCGGCCTGGTATGACTCGGACGCCATCAAGTTCTCGCGTGACCGTATTGACCGTCTGGGCTACTTCAATGAAGTGGACGTGAACACCAAGCCTGTGCCCGGTTCGCCTGACCAGGTCGACGTAAACGTGGACGTGAAAGAAAAGCCTACTGGCTTGGTTAACCTGGGTATTGGTTACGGCTCCACTGACAAGTTGATGTTGTCGGCAGGTATCAGCCAGGACAACATCTTCGGTAGCGGTAATAGTCTGTCCTTGCAGGTCAATACCAGTAAGGTGAACCGTGCCGCGGTGATCAGCCACACCAATCCTTTCTGGACGGGTGACGGCATCAGCAAAACCACCTCGATTTACTACCGTCGTACTACGCCTTACCAGTCCAATGATGGTTGGGGTGATTACCAGAACACCGCAATTGGTGCGGGCTTGAACTTTGGCGTGCCTATTTCCGAGTACGACCGTATTTTCATGGGTGTGAACTTTGAGCAGAACAAGCTCTCACGCCTGAGCCCCCAGTACACACCACGTGCCTATCAGGATTATGTGAACGAGTACGGTGAGCGCACCAATACGTTTATTTTTAATCTGGGTTGGTCCAAAGATACCCGTGACAGCGCGATTGCTCCCAACAAGGGTAGCCTGACCAGCTTGTCGGCGGATATGGGTACCGTGGACCTGCGCTACTACATGCTGCGCGCCAGCCACCAGCACTACATTCCATTGGGTCGTGCGTATACATTGGCTCTGAATGGTGCCATTGACTATGGTCGCAGCATTGGTGGCAAGACCTTCCCGGTCATCAAGAACGTATACGCCGGTGGTATCGGTTCGGTACGTGGCTATGAAGGCGCATCCTTGGGTGGTCGAGACACCTTGACCGGTGACTACCTGGGTGGTTCGCGTCGCATGATCGCCAACGCCCAGCTGTACCTGCCTTTCCCGGGCGCGTCACGTGACCGCACGTTACGTTGGTTCGTCTTTGCCGATGCCGGTAAGGTCGACAACACTAGCGGTGGTTGTGCAATGGGTCGCCCTGATCGTTTGTCGGAAGACCCATGCGGTTGGAAGTACGCTGCAGGTCTGGGCTTGTCGTGGGAATCCCCGCTCGGTCCTTTGCAGCTGTCCTACGGTCGCGCCTTGCGCGCCAAGGAAGGTGACGACAAACAAGCCTTCCAGTTCCAGATTGGTACCGCTTTCTGATGTTCGTGTTTAGTGGCACAATTGCACTATTCTGCAGCCTAATTAGCAAGGTAGATTTTTCATGAAGTCAAACATCGCATTAAAACTTACAAACATCGCCCGCAGCTTGTCGCGTGGCAATAAAGCGCTCGTTCTGGCTGCCGCGCTGGGTGTCGGCGCCATGACCGCTGCACCTGTTGTTCAGGCACAGACCAAAATCGGTTTTGTCAGCACAGAGCGTATCTTGCGTGATTCCAAGCCCGCCAAAGCTGCCCAGACCAAAATCGAAGCAGAATTCAAGCGTCGCGACGAAGAACTGGAGCGCATGGCCAACAACCTGCGTTCGCAAGCTCAGAAGTTCGACAAGGACGCTCCTGTTCTGTCCGAGTCTGACCGTGTGAAGCGTCAGCGTCAGCTGGCTGATCTGGATTCCGATTTGCAGCGCAAGCGTCGCGAATTCCAGGAAGACTTCAACCGTCGCCGCAACGAAGAGTTCTCGGCCATTGTTGAGCAGGCTGATGCCGCCATCAAGCGTATTGCTGACTCCCAAGGCTACGACCTGATCATTCAGGACGCCGTTACGGTTAGCCCACGTGTGGACATCACCGAGGAAGTTCTGAAAGCACTGGGCGGTTGATGCACTATGCCGGTATTGCTGAACGTTGATCAGGCTGTACAGCTGTCTGAACTTATAGACGCCATCAACAAGACCGGACTGGATTGCAAGCTGCCAGAAGGCATTAAAGAGCCTATGCCCCGGATTCGGGGCCTAGGCTCTTTGCTTTCTGCGGGCCCGGAGGAAATCAGCTTTCTGTCCAATCCCAAGATGCAGGATCTGCTGGAGCAGACCTCTGCTGCGGTGGTGATTCTGACGCCACAAGTCTATGAAGGTCTGGGCTTTGCACCGTCCTTTATCCCGGTTTTGTGCTCGCAACCTTATCTGATGTACGCGCTGCTGGCGCAACGTTTTGATCAGGTACGCATGGCGGATTTGCCTCAGGGCATTCATCCCAGTGCGGTGATTGATCCCAGCGCTGACTTGGGCGAAGGCGTGTCGGTCGGGCCATTCTGTGTGATCGAGGCCGGTGTCAAGATCGGACGGGGCACCCGTTTGGGCGCGCATTGCGTAATTGGCGCAGGCTCCACCTTGGGTCAGGACTGCTTGCTGCACGCACGTGTCACTCTTTACCATCAGGTGCATATTGGCGCACGCGCCATTCTGCATTCGGGTGTGGTGCTGGGCGCGGACGGTTTTGGTTTCGCACCGGATCCCGTGAAAGGGAAGGGGGCGTGGGCCAAGATCGCGCAGATCGGTCATGTACGTATTGGTGACGATGTTGAAATCGGTGCCAATACCACGGTGGATCGCGGCGCACTGGACGACACGGTGCTGGCCAACGGCGTCAAGCTTGATAACCAGATCATGATCGGTCATAACGTGCAGGTCGGTGAGCATACCGCCATGGCGGCGTGTGTGGGGGTGGCCGGCTCTACCCAGATCGGGGCACGTTGTACGATTGCCGGGGCAGCGATGCTCTCGGGACACCTGGTTCTGGGGGATGACGTGCACGTCTCTGGTGGTACGGCTGTTACCTCCAACATCAGCCAGCCCGGACGTTATACCGGGGTTTATCCCTTTGCAGGACACCAGGACTGGCAGAAAAATGCTGCCGTATTGGGACAATTGAGCGGTTTGCGCCGTCGCCTGCGTTCTTTGGAACGTCAGCAGGCGGATGGGGCAAATGAATCATCTGAACATATCAATAAACAAAAATAAGCAGGACAGGACATGGAACTCGACATTCGACAAATTATGGATCGCCTCCCTCATCGTTACCCGATGCTGCTGGTCGATCGCGTCTTGGAACTGGTGCCCGGCAAGAGCATCGTCGCCATTAAAAACGTGTCGATGAATGAACCCTTTTTTACAGGTCACTTTCCGCATATGCCGGTGATGCCTGGGGTCTTGATCATTGAAGCCATGGCTCAGGCAGCCGCACTGTTCTCTTTTACCGATCCCGAGGATCCGTACGCCAAAGTGGACAACAAACTGGCCTATTACCTGGTCGGTGTGGATGGCGCGCGTTTCCGCAAGCCCGTGATGCCAGGCGATCAGTTGCGTCTGGAAGTGACGGCTGACCGCATCAGCCGCGCTTTGTGCAAGTACACAGGCCGCGCCCTGGTCGATGGCCAAGTGGTTGCCGAAGCCAAAATTATGTGTGCTATCCGTCAATTGGAAGAATAGTTTATGCGTATTCATGAAACGGCCATCATCGAAGCAGGCGCTCAGCTTGCAGATGATGTCGAGGTCGGGCCTTACAGCATTATCGGGCCCAATGTCACGATAGGGGCGGGCACCAAAGTGGGCCCTCACTGCGTGATAGATGGCGTGACCACGATTGGTCGCAACAACCATTTCTACCGTTTCTGCTCCATCGGGGGCATGCCGCAGGACAAGAAGTACGCTGGAGAACCGACTCGCCTGGAAATCGGCGATGGCAATATGGTTCGTGAATACGTCACCATCAATACCGGCACGGTGCAGGATGTAGGCGTGACCCGTGTTGGCAATGACAACTGGATCATGGCTTACACCCACATTGCTCACGATTGCCAGATTGGCAATCACACGATTATTGCCAATAGCGTCCAGCTGGGCGGCCACGTACATATTGGCGATTGGGCCATTCTGGGCGGTTTGACTGCCGTGCACCAGTTCGGTCGTATCGGTGCGCACAGCATGATTGGTGGTACCAGCTCGGTGCGTCAGGATATCCCTCCTTACGTCATCGGTGCAGGCGATCCTTTCCGTCCTGTCGGTGTCAACAGTGAAGGCTTGGGCCGTCGCAACTTTTCGGCTGAAGCGATTTCGGCGGTGAAGGAAAGCTACAAGCTGCTGTATCGTCGCAAGCTGACGGTGGAGCAGGCGGTAGAGCAAATGCAAGCCTTGCAGGAAACGCAGCCTGACTGCCGTGCCGCGGTTCAGGTCATGATCGACTTCTTGAATGACTCCAGCCGGGGTATTTGCCGACCATGAGCAGCGCCTCCAGCCTATTAGCGGCACGTTCAGACGGGTCGGGGCAAACAGGGGCCAAGCGGGATCTGCGTATAGGAATGGTGGCCGGGGAGCCGTCTGGCGACTTGCTGGCGGCTCGCATCATTCAAGGGCTGCGCCAAGGCAGTCCTGGCGTGCAGGTAGAAGGCATAGGCGGCCCCGAGATGGCCTCCCAGCAATTTCACCAATACTATCCTATGGACGCCTTGACGGTATTTGGTTACGTCGAGGCGCTCAAACGTATTCCGGGTCTGGTCTCCACCTATTTGGGCATGCGCAATCAATGGTTGCGGCAGCGTCCCGATGTGTTTGTGGGTATTGATGCCCCGGACTTCAATTTGCGCCTGGAGCATCGTTTGCGTCAGGCTGGTGTGCCTACGGTGCACTTTGTGGGGCCCTCGATCTGGGCCTGGCGCTACGAGCGTATCCACAAAATCCGCGAAGCGGTTTCCCATATGCTGGTGCTGTTTCCTTTCGAGACCGAGATCTACGAAAAGGAAGGCATTCCGGTGACCTATGTGGGCCATCCCTTGGCAGCGAATATCCCTTTGCAGCCGGACAAGGCCGACGCTCGTCGTCGCCTGGGTTTGCCCGAGACGGGTCGTATTCTGGGCGTGTTGCCTGGCAGCCGCTCCTCCGAGGTCAAGATGCTGTCGCCGCGCTTCTTGCAGGCCGTACAGATTTTGCAGGACCAGGACCCGGATCTGATGATTCTGGTGCCCATGGTCAATCCCAAGCGCCGTCAGGAATTTGAAGAGGCTCTGGTTCAGCATCCTATCCGTAACTTGCACATTATTGATGCCAACACAGCGGGTATTCGTCAGCCGGATTCGGAAGGAGTGGTCCGTCCACCCGCCTGGACGGTGATGGAGGCCAGTGACGCGGTGCTGGTGGCCAGCGGTACCGCCAGCCTGGAAACGGCCTTGTACAAGCGTCCTATGGTTATTTCGTATGTGCTCAGCCCCATGATGGAGCGCATCATACGTTGGAAGTCCGGCCAGGACAGACCGTATGTGCCTTGGGTGGGCTTGCCTAATGTGCTGGCTCGCGATTTTGTCGTGCCTGAACTACTGCAAGAAGATGCCGAACCCCAGAAGCTGGCGCAAGAGTGCTGGAAAGCCTTGAGCGATCAGGAGTATGTAGCTCATATCGAGCAGGTCTTTACCGAGATGCATTTGACCTTGCGTCGGGACACCCCCGCCTTGGCGGCTGAGGTCATTTTGAATATGGCGCGTGCATGAAGCAGCTGGATTTATTAGTCAGTGATGTCTCGGCAGGTTTGGTGGCGGGGCTGGATGAAGCAGGACGTGGTCCCTTGGCCGGTCCCGTTTTTGCCGCTGCCGTTATTCTGGACCCGAACAATCCCATTGAAGGCCTGAACGACTCCAAGAAGCTGACCGCCAAGCGACGTGAAGCCCTGGCTGTGTTGATCAAGGAAAGAGCCTTAGCCTGGGAAATTGCCAGTGCTACTGTGGCAGAAATTGATGACATCAATATCTTGCACGCCGCCATGCTGGCGATGCAGCGGGCCTGTAATGGCCTGAGCGTCAAACCGGAACAAGCCTTGGTGGATGGCAATCGCATTCCAGGCGGCCTTTGTTGTCCGGCAGAGGCCATCATTAAAGGCGACGCCAGCCATGCCGCCATTGCGGCCGCATCGATTTTGGCCAAAACAGCGCGGGATGCGGTCTGCCTGGAATTGCACCGAGACTATCCTGAATACGGTTTCGACCAGCATAAAGGCTACGGGACGGCCTTGCATTTGGATCGTTTGTCCCAGCACGGACCTTGTCCCGAGCATCGTCGAAGTTTCGCGCCGGTACGCGCATCTTTAGTTAGGTAAGTTGAAGACAATGAGGCTGATTGAATCCAAAGATAATGCGCTGTTCAAACGAGTACAGCGCTTGGCTCACGATAAACGCGAGCTGGACGGGGGGGATCAGCTGATTTGGTTGGAAGGCATTCATCTGTGCCAAATGTGGCTGGAACGCCGTGGTTTGCCGGAACTGGCTGTTTTCGAGATGGACCGTCACTCCGACGAGTTGCTGGAACTGGCGCGTTTCTTGCCAGGCCATAGCAGCGTGACGTTCAATGCCACGTTGATGAATGCGGTGTCCCAAGTAGGTCAGGGGCAGGGCATAGGCTTTATTGTCCGCGTGCCTCGTGGACAGACTTGGACGGCTCCCACGAAACGCGCCATCTTGCTGGATCAGGTGCAAGATCCGGGCAATGTAGGCACGGTACTGCGCACTGCCGTAGCGGTGGGCCTGGAAGCGGTGTATCTGACACCGGGCTGTGCTAGCGTCTGGTCGCAGAAAGTGCTGCGTAGTGCGCAGGGCGCTCATTTCTCCATTCAAATCCATGAGCAGGTCGATGGCGTAGCATTGCTTGAACAAGCGGCCTTGCCGGTGCTGGTGACTTCTCTGGGCCCGGATACCCAGGACCTGTACGAGTCCAGCCTGCCAGACCAAGGGATTTGGGTTTTTGGTAATGAGGGCCAAGGTGTCAGCCCGGCCTTGCTGGCTAAGGCAAATCAACGCCTGTTTATCCCCCAGGCGCCCGGTGTTGAGTCCTTGAACGTGGCCATTGCCACCGCACTGTGCCTGTACGAGCAACGTCGTCAGCACAGCCGCTAGTTCCAGCGGCTTTATTTCACAGCATCAAGCAGAGTTAGCCTGTAAGCGCTAATTCTGTCTTGATCTGGCACTTGTCTCCACTTGTAAAATCAAGTAAATCATCTAGTAAGGCGCCTGCTTATCGGTACGCTAGTACTGAGTGCCTGGCGCAGTAGACGCTTGTCTGCTAGCGGCTCGTGCAGAGCCGTCTTTCCCTCCCTTTATCGCTGCATCGTTGTATCCGGCTGGATTCCTAATCTTTTTCAGATGAGGTCAACAATGAAACTTAGCGAATACGCGACCTATGATGCCCTGGCTCTTGCTGAGCTGGTCGCCAAGAAACAAATCAGTGTTCAAGAATTAAGCCAAGTTGGCAAAAAAGCCGTCGACACCTTGAACAGTAAAATCAATGCGGTTGTAGAGAGCTGGGACGGGGAGATTGACCCTCATGCTGACCGGGACTCCGTACTCTACGGCGTCCCGTTTTTGATTAAAGATTTGGCGATCACCATGAAGGGCAAGCGCTACGAGCTGGGCAGCAAGCTGGCGCAAGATATGGTGATGGATGCAGACAGCACCTTGATGAGCCTCTACAAGGAGGCGGGACTGGTCACGCTGGGGCGCACGACCACCTCGGAGTTCGCCATCAGTACCACGACGGAAGCGCGCTGCGTAGGCCCTACGCTGAACCCTTGGAACCCGGCTTTTAATGCTGGCGGCTCTACAGGCGGTTCGGCCGCTGCAGTGGCGGCAGGGATGGTGCCAGTGGCGCATGCAACTGACGGCGGTGGCTCTATCCGTGTCCCTGCAGCAGTGAACGGCCTGTTTGGTTTGAAGCCCACTCGGGGGCGTGTCTCCAGCGGCCCTCAGCAAGATGAAGTGTGGAGTGGTCTGCTGGCCCATCTGGGTGTCAGCCGCAGTGTGCGAGACAGTGCGGCCTTGCTGGATGCGATTAGTCGTCCCGGTATCGGCGAGCCCTATTACACCGCAGCGCCCCCGCAGAGCTTTTTATCGGCCGTCAAGAAGAATCCGGGTTCCTTGCGTATCGGCTTGATGATGGACCCGCCCAGCGGCGATAAAACCCAATCTGCCATAGCGGCCAAGGCGATTGATATGGCCTCGGTGTTGGAGTCCTTGGGCCATCAGGTGGAGCCCCTGGTGTTTGACTCCGGCGTCAGTTGGGAGGCTTTTGTGCACGCCAATGCTCAGTTCTGGAACGTGAATACGGCTGCATGGATAGACAGCATTGCAGCGGCGACAGGACGCCCGGTGAACGAGGAGTATCTGGAACAGGCCACGCTGGCGGCCTACGCCTACGGCAAGAAGATTAGCGGGATTGATATTCTGGGGGCGATTGCCGTGCGTAATACAGTTTCACGGAATTTGGGGGCGTATTTCCAGAAGTACGATGTGCTGATGACACCCACCGTGCCTACGCTGCCCATGAAGGTGGGCGAGTACAACAAGGTACAGGATCAGGTGGATGGCCTGGGCTGGATTGCCCACGTCTTCCGGCAAGCGCCTTTTGCTGCTTTGGCCAACATCAGCGGTTCACCCTCCATGTCCGTGCCTGCTGGGCAGGATGTGGCCACCTCTTTACCCATAGGCATGATGTTTACAGCCGGCTATGGGCAGGAATGCCTTTTGTTCGGGCTGGCTGGCCAATTGGAGCAAGCCTTGCCTTGGGCCGATCAGCACCCGCAGGTTTGGGTGGGCAAGCTGGTCTAAGATGGGGCAACAATAGGGGATGCAAGCCGGTATAGGCAAACCGACACCCGTAGAGGCGCAAGTGGATGCGCAGCAGACCTGTTACCGTACCCGCAGCAAACAAAAAGGCCTGAGCCAGGTATCACACCGGGTTCAGGCCTTGATGTTGAGGCTGTCCGAATACGCCCGAAGGGGGGCGCTTGGACCAGGAGTTCAATCCTTAGTAGGAGCGGCGGTCCAAACCGACATCATCCAGAATCTTGGTGGAGATTTCCTCGATGGATTTGGTGGTGGTGGACAGCCAAGGGATACCTTCCATACGCATCAGGCGCTCGGCTTCGGCCACTTCCATGCGGCACTGTTCGATGGTGGCGTATTTGCTACCCGGACGGCGTTCATTACGCACTTCGGACAGGCGGTCTGGATGAATGGACAGGCCAAAAATCTTTTTCCGGTAAGGAGCCAGCGTCGCGGGCAGGGTACCGCGCTGGAAATCCTCGGGAATGATGGGGTAGTTGGCGGCCTTGACGGCATACTGCATTGCCAAGTACAAGCTGGTAGGCGTTTTTCCGCAGCGTGACACACCCACCAGAATCACGTCGGCTTGTTCCAGACCATTCACGTATTGACCATCGTCGTGCGCCAGGCTGAAGTTGATGGCCTCGATACGGTTGTTGTAGCGCTTGGACATGCCACCGGAGTGAGAACGGCCCACGGAACGGCTGGATTTCACCCCCAGGGCGCGTTCGATGTGTCGTACAAAGGCACCAAACAAGTCCAGGAAGGTGCAGTTGGCAGCGCCAATGATATGCGCCATCTTGGGGTCAACCAGGGTGCTGAAGACCAGAGGCTGCTGGCCCTGTTCCTGCGCGCATTGGTTGATGCGATCAGCAACAGACTGGGCTTTCTCGATGGTATCGATGAAGGGGATCCGGATGGCCTGAAATTCGAATTGAGCGAATTGCGACAGGACGGAGTTGCTGAAAGTTTCGGCGGTAATGCCCGTGCTGTCGGAAACGACAAAGACGGTACGCTCAATAGGAGAAGAAGACATGGAATAAGTCGTGCACAATGCTCGGGAAACGGTACAATTTGCAAGATTACCATTTACCGCTCGAATCGGGGGATGGAAAGGCAGGTTTGCTTAGGACAGATCACACAGACAGCGCTGCTGGGATCACTGCCTTAAGCAAACACGCTTTTTTTTCTATTCAAGGTGACTTATGTCTTACGTAATTGGTTTCGACAAGCTCCGCATGACGGACGTCGACACAGTGGGCGGTAAAAACGCTTCGCTGGGTGAAATGATCAGCCAGTTGGCTGATGCCGGTGTGCGCGTGCCAGGTGGTTTTGCCACAACAGCCGAAGCATTCCGCGTTTTCCTGAAAAACAAGGATCTGGACAAGCGCATTCAGCAGCGTCTGGACGCGCTGGACGCCGACGACGTGCGTGAACTGGCTGCTGCCGGTGCCGAAATCCGTCAGTGGATCATCGACACTCCGTTCCCAGCCGAGTTTGAACAAGCCGTACGTGACGCGTTTGCTGAGCTGGACGCCGATGGCAAAGGTTCCTTTGCCGTGCGTTCTTCCGCAACCGCCGAAGACTTGCCTGACGCTTCCTTTGCCGGTCAGCAAGAAACCTACCTGAACGTGGTGGGCATTGACGAGGTGCTGAGCAAGATTCACCACGTATTTGCTTCCCTGTACAACGACCGCGCTATTTCCTACCGCGTGCACAAGGGCTACGCCCACGCTGAAGTGGCTCTGTCCGCTGGTATCCAGCGTATGGTGCGCTCCGACAAGGGCAGCGCCGGCGTGATGTTCACCCTGGACACCGAATCGGGCTTCAAGGACGTGGTTTTCCTGACCTCCTCCTACGGCCTGGGCGAAACCGTGGTGCAAGGTTCGGTCAATCCGGACGAGTTCTACGTTTACAAGCCAACGCTGGCTTCCGGTCACTACCCCATCATCAGCCGCCGTATCGGCTCCAAGCTGATCAAGATGGAATTTGACGAAGGTCGTACCACCGATCACGCTGTACGTACCGTGGACGTGCCTGTGTCCGAGCGCAATCGTTACTCCCTGAGCGACGAAGAAGTGATCGAACTGGCTCGCTACGCCACCATTATTGAAAAACACTACCAGCGTCCCATGGACATTGAGTGGGGTCGTGATGGTATCGACGGCAAGATCTACATCCTGCAAGCCCGTCCTGAGACGGTTAAGTCCCAGCAAGGCAGCAACGATGTGCAAGAGCGTTACCGCCTGAAAGCCACCGGCGACGTGCTGGTCACAGGCCGTGCCATTGGCCAGAAGATCGGTTCGGGTAAAGTCCGTATTGTGGCGGATGCCTCCGAGATGGATCTGGTCAAGCCCGGCGACGTGCTGGTGACCGACATGACGGACCCTAACTGGGAACCCATCATGAAGCTGGCTTCGGCTATTGTCACCAACCGTGGCGGCCGTACCTGCCACGCGGCGATTATTGCTCGCGAACTGGGCATCCCTGCCGTGGTCGGTTGCAACAACGCCACAGACGTGCTGAAAGAAGGCCAGGAAGTGACGGTATCGTGTGCTGAAGGCGACGAAGGCCGTATTTACGACGGTTTGCTGGAAACCGAGATCGAAGAAGTCAGCTGGGGCCAAATGCCCGAGATCGGCCTGAAAGTTATGATGAACGTGGGTAACCCACAACTGGCTTTCGACTTCTCGCAAATCCCGAACGATGGTGTGGGTCTGGCCCGTCTGGAATTCATCATCAACAACAACATCGCGATTCACCCCAAAGCCGTTCTGGACTATCCCAATGTGGATAGCGACCTGAAAAAGGCGGTGGAATCGGCGGCTCGTGGCTACGCCAGCCCACGTGCTTTCTTCGTGGAAAAACTGGCTGAAGGTATTGCGACTCTGGCCGCTTCCTTCTACCCCAAGCCCGTCATTGTGCGTTTGTCGGACTTCAAGTCCAACGAATACCGCAAACTGGTGGGTGGTTCGCGCTACGAGCCCGAGGAAGAGAACCCAATGCTGGGCTTTCGCGGTGTGGCTCGCTACCTGTCCGAAGACTTCGCAGAATGCTTCAAGATGGAATGCGAAGCCCTGAAGAAAGTGCGCGACGAAATGGGTCTGACCAACGTCGAAATCATGGTGCCATTCGTGCGTACCCTGGGTCAGGCAGAGCGTGTGGTTGAGCTGCTGGCTTCCCACGGTCTGGCTCGTGGCGAAAACGGCCTGCGCCTGATCATGATGTGCGAAGTGCCTTCCAACGCTATTTTGGCCGAGAAGTTCCTGCAGTACTTTGACGGCTTCTCCATCGGCTCCAACGACATGACTCAGCTGACCCTGGGTCTGGATCGTGACTCCGGTATGGAACTGTTGGCTGCTGACTTCGACGAGCGCGACGAAGCCGTGAAGTTCATGTTGAGCCGTGCCATCAAGGCATGTCTGGCACAAAACAAATACGTCGGTATTTGTGGCCAAGGCCCTAGCGACCACCCCGATCTGGCCAAGTGGCTGAGCGAAGAAGGCATTATTTCGCTGTCGCTGAACCCTGACACGGTTGTGGACACCTGGCAGCGTCTGGCCAAGGCCTAAGACCAAGACCTAAGCCACTGCCAGGGAAACGTCTCTGGCAGTAAGCTGGTCAAGCCAGTCAAGATTCAACACCCCGACATGGAGCTTCCATGTCGGGGTGTTGTCGTTTTTGGGGCGCATCTTTTGCCAGCGCTTCTGTTCTTGCTCCTGCGCGTGCTCAGGCGATTTCGTTTTGTGGTTCTTTTAGCCTGATAGTGCGTCTATGTTGGCGTATTGGCAGGCTGGAGTCGGTGTGCGAGCTCGTACAGGTATCGCCGAGTGCTCGTGGTGTAGGGCAGTGAGAAGCACAGGTTCAATCCTGACAACCGGCACCGATCAGGGGCAGGGAGCTGGTGAAAGGTAGTGATGGGGAAAAAGGAGTCGCCGTCACCGCCCTGGATCGGGCGGCATGGATTCAGATTGTCTTGAAGGGTTCGCTGTCAGCTGTAGAGCATAAAGCCGGGAACCGTAAGGAATGACAATCAGCGGTTGCCGCCGATTGATGCAGCCTTAGTTTGCCGTGTCGTTTTGATAAACGTGCAGGAACATATCCAGAATATGTTCGGTTTCGCTTTGAATGTGTTCTTCGCTCCAGGGTTCCATGGCACCCATCAGCAGGAGGACGATTTCGCCTTCGCTCAAGCAGCGGAAGTGTTCCACCATCAATGCCGGGTCCAGCTTGCGCAAGGTGCCGCGCTCGATGTGGTGGGCAAAAAAGCACTGTACGCCGTCCCAGATCTGATCATCCAGCATTTCCATGAAGCGCTTGCCGATGTCACTGTGGCCACCTACAGAGACGACGATACGTAACAATTGGGCGGTTTGCTTGGAGTAAAGATTGCGCAGCATGGGCAGCAAAAAGCGCTTCAGCTCTTCGCGAATATCGCCTTCGCAGTCCAGCTTGGTCAAGACCTGTTCGGTAAAGTCCTGGGCGCCTGTCAGCAGGACAGCCAGCAAGAGGTCTTCTTTGGACGGGAAGTAGTTGTAGAGTGTGCCCTTGGAGCCGCCTGCCAACGCAGCGATTTGGGACATGGATGTGGCCTCAAAACCATTCTCGCGAAAAACCTCGGAAGCCACTTCCAGGATTTTGTCGCGGCGTTCGCGCCCTTTTCGAGTCGCGCGTTGGGATTTTCGGGGAACATCGTCGTGCATAATGGCAGGCAAAAAATAAGTGAATAGGACAAAGTCAGCATCATACCGTATCAATAGCTGCTGTGCTGCTGCTCTATTTCGATCGTTAAGGGCAAGCAAGACCAAACCCCTTGATTTTACGACATGCACTGCTGCTGGACCTATTTGTTTGCGCCAGTCTTTGATCTAAGGCCTATTAAAGCGCAAAAGAGCCACATATTCGGGTGGTAGCGCAGGCCGGCGCTTCTGGGCGCGCCTGGCGGCGTCTACAGATCGCTATAGTCCTTATCTGTTTTGATTTAAAGTATAAGGCGGCGGTTCTGATACTCTCTTTGCTCAAGACAAGTCCCAAGGAGTTCTGGATGTCTACTACGCAGTCGTATCAAGTGGTGATCGTGGGGGGCGGGGCAGGTGGCCTGGAGCTGGCTGCCAAATTAGGACGTCAGTTCGGGCGTCAGCATATCTTTCTGGTCGACAAAGACAGTGACCATATCTGGAAACCGTCCTTGCACGAGGTTGCCGCCGGCACCTTGGATATTCACCGCGAAGGGCTATCGTATTTCATGCTGGCACGAGACTGTGGTTTCACTTTTATTCAAGGTGAAATGACCGGTATAGACCGCGAGCAGCGCAGTATTACGCTGGCTCCTGTCCTGGGGCCCGATCATGAAGAAGTGTTCCCGGAACGCAGCCTGTCCTACGGCACCCTGGTGATGGCCGTGGGTAGCAAATCCAATTTTTTCAATACGCCTGGCACCCATGAACACGCGCTGGCCTTGGACTCGACCCATCAGGCAGAGCGTTTCCGTTTGAAATTGCTCAATGAGCTGATCAGTGTGACACGGCGCGCGCAGCGTGAGCCGGGGGCACCGCTGTACATCAATATTGTCGGGGGCGGGGCAACCGGGGTGGAACTGGCTGCCGAGTTGCTGGAAGCCCGTGCTGATTTAAGCATCTACAGCATTCCGGGCAGCAGTTCGGACCGCGAAGTGCGCATTACCTTGCTGGAAGGCGCCGATCGCATTCTGTCTGCCTTGCCGCCCAAGCTGTCCGCTACCGCTCAAAGCCTGCTGGAGCAGCGTGGCGTAGCGGTACGGACCTCGGTGCGGGTCAGCCGTCTGGCGGCGGACCACATCGAGGATGCGAACGGTGGTCAATATCCCAACGATTTGTGCGTTTGGGCGGCGGGGATTGAAGCCCCTGCCTTTTTGGGCCAGTTGGGTTTGCCCGTGAACCGCATCAATCAGCTGGTGCTGGATTCCTGTCTGTCCACACCCGATCCCTATATCTGGGCCTTGGGCGACTGCGCACAAGTGCCCTGGGACAAGGAAGGTCAGTTCCTGCCTGCACGTGCCCAGGTCGCGCACCAGCAAGCCAGTTACTTGCGCAAACGTCTGGCCGCTCGCATCCAGGGCAAGCCTGTGGATGAAGCACCCTTTGTCTATAAGGATTACGGCTCACTGGTTTCCGTGGGCCACAGCCGTGGGGTAGGGAGCCTGATGGGGGTCTTGTCCGGCAAGAGCTGGTTTGTGGAAGGTTTGCTGGCTCGCATCATGTACATGAGTCTGCACCTGATGCACCACATGGCGATTTTAGGGGTTGCGCGAACGGCAACCTTGGCTTTGGGCCGCTTGCTCAGCAAACGGGCCGCCCCTCGTGTTAAATTACATTGAGATTTGGAACAAAACGGGCTTTTTAGCCCGTTTTATTCATTCGTCTTACGGCGGGTGTCGTGTTTCATCAAGCGTTCTTGTTCGCGCTTCCAGTCTTTGTCGCGGGAAACATCGCGTTTATCGTGCAGTTTTTTACCGCGTCCCAGACCGAAGTCCAGCTTGATACGACCTTTCTTGTAGTGGAGGTTCAGGGGAACCAGGGCGTAACCTCGTTGTTCAACCTTGCCGATCAGCTTGCTGATTTCTTCGGCTTTGAGCAGCAGTTTACGTGTACGAGTGGCATCGGGCCGGATATGAGTGGACGCTGTCGGCAAAGCGCTGACGTGCATTCCTAAAATAAACAGCTCGCCCTCGCGTACGATGACATAGCTTTCTTTGAGCTGAACATGCCCAGCTCGGATCGCCTTGACCTCCCAACCCTCCAAGACCAGACCGGCCTCAAAGCGCTCTTCGATAAAATATTCGTGGGTAGCCTTGCGATTATCAACAATACTCATGAATTAATTGCCAACCATAGATTGTAAAATCAGAACATTCTATCTATTAACCAGACCTGATGCATACAGTAAAACGCTCCGTCCTCCTTCCTTATAGCTGCGAACAGATGTTTGACCTGGTTGCAGAGGTGGAAAAATACCCTGAATTCATGCCGTGGTGTGGTGGCGCCAGTGTCAACCAGCGTGACGAAAAGGGGATGGAAGCCTCGGTTACCATCAGCATTGCGGGTATTCGTCAAACCTTCACCACACGTAACGAACACGATTATCCCAATCGGATTGTCTTGCGCCTGGTCAAAGGGCCTTTCTCGGCCTTGACGGGGGATTGGCAGTTTACTCCTTTGGGCGAGGACGGTTGCAAGATCGTGTTCACCATGGAGTACGAGTTCTCCAGCCGCGCGCTGGAAATGGTGGTCGGTCCCATTTTTAACCGCGTTGCCAACAGCTTTATCGACTCCTTCACCCGCCGTGCCCAAGAGGTCTACGGTGACTGAATTATCCGTCAGCGTGATTGTGGCTACCCAGGCGCAGGTCTGGAAAGCCGCCCTGCATTTGCCTGCGGGCAGTTGTGTGCGTGATGCCCTGTTAAAAGCTGGCATTGCCGAAGGCCTGCGTGAATGCGGCTTGCCGCCGCTGGACGATGAACAGGGCCTGGACGCGCTGCACGTCGGTGTCTACGGCCAGCGCTGCCAGCTGGACCAACTCTTGCAGGATCAGGACAGGGTAGAAGTCTATCGCGAGCTGGTCTTTGACCCCATGGATTCCCGCCGTCGCCGTTATGCGCACAAGCTGGCCGCCCGCGCTGCCGCCAGACCTCGCCGCAAACCCGCCCGCACCTAGTTCTTCTGCGCCTGATCATCAGGCCGCTACTTTCAGCTAGACTGTCGCCTCCTGCCTTGCACTGCCCCCTATGAAACGGCTGATTGTCATCAGCACGACAACTAAAGGGGGCGGCACGCATTATGGTGGGTGAAAATAAGGAGACAGACATGATACTGACTGACGATCAGAACGCTTTTGCGCAAGCGGCTCGCGAGTTCGCACAAGGGGAACTGGCACCGCATGCGGCACGTTGGGATGAGGAGCAGATTTTCCCGATCGAGGCGTTCCGTAAAGCCGGCGAGTTGGGTTTTTGCGGCTTGTATGCCCCGGAATCCATCGGCGGCCTGGGCCTGGGGCGTCTGGAGTCCAGCCTGGTGTTCGAAGAAATGGCGGCAGTTGATCCCTCGACCACCGCATTTCTGACTATCCACAATATGGTTACCTGGATGGTCGGCACCTGGGGTACGGACGAAGTCAAATCCCAATGGGGCGAGCTGCTGAGCAGTGGCCAGAAACTAGGCTCTTACTGTTTGACCGAACCGGGCGCAGGCTCGGATGCCGCCTCGCTGCGGACACGTGCCGAGCGTGATGGCGACGACTATCTGATCAGCGGTAGCAAAGCCTTTATTTCCGGTGCCGGAGACACGGACTTGTTGGTGGTTATGGCTCGTACCGGAGGGGACGGCGCAAAGGGGATTTCCGCTTTTGCCGTACCTGCCGATGCCGCTGGTATTACTTACGGTCGTAAAGAATTGAAGATGGGCTGGAATAGCCAGTCCACACGGGGCATTACCTTTGAGCGCGTACGCGTTCCTGCCTCGGCCATGCTGGGCCAGGAGGGCGAGGGCTTCAAACTGGCCATGAAGGGCCTGGACGGTGGGCGCATCAATATTGCCTGCTGCTCGGTAGGAGCCGCCCAGGGTGCTTATGATGCTGCCCGTCAATATATGCAGGAGCGCCGCCAGTTCGGCAAGCATCTGGACCAGTTCCAGGCTCTGCAATTCAAGTTGTCCGATATTCTGACCAGCGTGGTTGCCGCCCGCCAAATGGTGCGCCTGGCCGCTTCGCACCTGGACGCCGGTAGTAGTCAGGCCAGCACCTACTGCGCCATGGCAAAGCGTATGGCCACGGATCTGGGTTTTCAGGCCTGCGTGGATGCACAACAGCTCTTTGGCGGTTATGGTTACCTGAAGGATTATCCTGTTGAGCGACTGGTGCGCGATACTCGGGTGCACCAGATTCTGGAAGGCACAAACGAGATCATGCGTGTCATCATTGCACGACAAATCATAGATCTTGGAGCTGATATTCGATGACGGATTCTGTTTTGTTTGATCGCCTGCCCGGCCAGAACGGAAAGGCGATTGGTATTGCTACGCTGAACCGCCCTCAAGCCCTGAATGGGCTGAATTTGGAGATGTGCCAGCTGCTGTTCAAGCAGTTTCAGGAATGGGCGCAGGATTCCAGTATTGCCATGATCGTGTTGCATGGCGCCGGAGAAAAGGCCCTGTGTGCCGGGGGCGATCTGCATTCGCTGTATGCCTCCATGCAAAAGAACCAGGGTGGTTCGGCCTGGGATAACGAGTACGCCCGCGAATTCTTCGATGTGGAATACCGCCTGGATTATCTGATCCACACCTTCCCAAAACCTATCCTGTGCTGGGGTGACGGGATTGTAATGGGTGGGGGCGTGGGCTTGTTCAACGGCGCCAGCCATCGTGTGGTGACCGATACCACGCGTTTTGCCATGCCCGAGATCTCCATTGGCCTGTTCCCCGATGTGGGTGGCACCTGGATGCTGTCACATCTGCCTGCGGGTATCGGCCATTTCCTGGCACTGAGCGGCGCGCAAATCAACGCCTCGGATTGCTTGTTCCTGGGCTTGGCCGATGCCTACTTGCCACGGGTGCATTTCGATACCTTGCTCAAGGCCTTGCAAGCCACGACCTGGTCTGATGAACGTGACGCTCGTGATAGCTGCGTGCATCAGGTCCTGCGTGGTCTGGCAGAGGGCGCTCGCCCCGATACCGGCCCGTTGGAGCAAAACTACGCCATGCTGCGTGATGTCTGCGCCAGTCGCGAGTTTGAACGCATTACACAGGCTTTGCAGCAGTGGCAGGACAGTGCCGACCCCTGGCTGTCCCGTGCCGCACAGACCTTCGCCAAAGGTGCTCCAGGTTCGGCTCGTTTGTCCTTTGAACTGCTGGAGCGTGTACACCACCTGTCTTTGGCTGATGTCTTCCGCCTGGAATACATTGTGTCGCTGCAATGTGGCGTACAGGGTGACTTCCAGGAAGGCATACGCGCACTGCTGATTGATAAAGACAAACAGCCACGCTGGAATCCGGCCTCGCTGGAACAGGCTGATGCCCGCTGGGTGGAACGTTTTTTTGTTCCCGCCTGGCCTGCAGAAACGACTCATCCCTTGGCTGACCTGTGATCCAGGCAGACCGCTGCGGCGCCTGACGGCGCCGTTTTCATAATGACGAGGAGACAAAATGAGTAACACAATTGCATTTATCGGGCTGGGCCATATGGGCAAACCCATGGCGCTGAATCTGCTCAAAGCCGGCCATAGCCTGAAGGTCTTTGACCTGAATGCAGATGCCATGAAGGAGCTGCAGGCAGCGGGGGCGCAAGTGGGTGAGTCGGCGGTGCAGATCGCCAAAGACGCGCAGATGGTCTTTACCATGCTGCCTGCTGGCCGCCACGTTCGTCAGGTTTACGAGGGCGAGAACGGCTTGTTGCATGCCGTGGCCCCCGGCACAGTGCTGGTCGATTGCAGCACGATTGATGCTTCAACCAGCCAGGATCTGGCGGCCAAGGCGGCCAAGCTGGGTCTGTTGATGCTGGATGCGCCTGTTTCCGGTGGTACTGGTGGCGCAATGGCCGGCACTTTGACCTTTATGGTCGGGGGCGAGGATCCAGCGCTGGAAAAGGCGCGTCCTTACCTGGAAGCCATGGGCAAGAACATTTTTCATGCTGGTAAAGCCGGTGCGGGCCAGGTTGCCAAGATTTGCAACAATATGCTCTTGGGGATTTTGATGGCAGGTACCGCCGAGGCCCTGGCTCTGGGCGTTGCTCACGGTCTGGACCCGGCAGTGCTATCGTCCATCATGGCGCGCAGCTCCGGCCGTAACTGGGCGACCGAGTTGTACAACCCCTGGCCTGGCGTGATGCCGGATGTACCGGCTTCGCGTGATTATCAGGGTGGGTTTGCAACAGGTTTGATGCTGAAAGACCTGGGTTTGGCGGCCGATGCAGCCGTGAGCCAAAACAGTGCGACACCCTTAGGCGAACTGGCCCGTAACCTGTTCGCCTTGCATGCCGCACAGGGTCAGAATGCAGGGCTGGATTTCTCCAGCATTCTTAATTTGTACCGTCAGAAGAGCTAAGTTCTGGCAGAGCGTAGGGCAGGGGCTGCAATTCCAGCGCCTGTCCTTGCTCCAGTTGAAACTGGCCTTGTTCCAGGTCCGCCAGTACCACTTCCATCAAGACATACAGACGCTGCTGCTCGGCTTGCCAGGCGCGGTTGATAATGCGCGCAGCGGCAACCGGCTCTGCATCTTGAGAGACCAGGAACACATCGGCGGCTTCTTGCACCTGTGGTGCCGTGTCCAGAATGGCGCTGCGGGCGGCCATCATGCGGCGCTTGATCGTGCCTCGATAGTGGCTGCGTGCCACCACTTCCTGGCCGGGATAGCAGCCTTTCTTGAAGTTGATGCCGTCGATCAGGTCCAGGTTCAGAGTCTGGGGAATGAACAGATCCTGCGTGTCGGCGCTGATCCAGGGCAGGCCCGCCAAAATATCCGCCGTTTCCCAACGACCCTCAGAAGCCTGAGCGTTCGTATCCTGCTGGGGAGAAATCCGCCAGTAGCGATTCAAGCCGCCCAGCTCGCCGGGGGCTTGGATTAAGGTGTCGTCACCATCGCGCTGCAAATTCCAGACCGCTTGGGCAGCGGATTGATCCGCTACACCGTAAACCTGCAACTCGGCCAGACTGATCGTCACTTTGCTGCGCAGCACGAACATGCGCAGGCGCTTGATCAGGGCCTCGCTCAGGTCACGGCGCACCAGGGCATAGACGGTCTCGTCCTGTTCGCGCCACAAGACCATGGTCGCCAAACTGCGACCTTTGGCGGTGCAATAGGCCGCGATGCAGGCGCGGTCGGCTGCCAGATGCTCCAAGTCATTGCTGACTTGAGCATGGAGAAAGGACACGGCATCGGCTCCCTGAAACTGGAGGACGCACAAATCAGGCAGGGCGAAAGAGGAGGGGGCTGGCATTCCGGTCATGGCTGAGCGAAAAAAATAAATTTAAACATCAATGATACCGTGTGTGAGGCCGGTTTCAGGGGCATATCCCCGCTGGGATCAGGGCATGAGCTGGATAGCGCAATCCGGTAGCGCGGGCCTGCCCCGGTTTCTGTGTTTGACTGTGACACATATTCAGGAATATGCCGCCTTATTCTGATTACAATAGCGCTCGCATGAAAAAAACTGTCAAGATCTTCTCTGCCCTGCTGGGCCTTCTGGTGGTCGTCGCCTGTGTGATAGCGGGTGGCGCCTGGTATTGGGCCAAGAAGCAGCCCGTGACGATGAGTGCTGAACGCATCGACTATGTGGTGCCTGCAGGCTCTGGCCCCCGTGCGATTGCACGCAGCATGCAGCAGGCCGGGATCGATATCCAGGAAGATGCTTTTGTCTGGATGGCGCGTCTCTCTGGCCTGGATACCTCCTTGCAAGCGGGGGCCTACGAGGCCGTGCGTGGTGATACGCCATGGATGGTGATGGAGCGCATGTCCAGCGGCAATATGCTGCAAACCCGCCTGACCATTCCTGAAGGCTGGACCTATCAACGCATTCGCGAGACGTTGGCGAGCAATCCCCAGGTTCGCCAAACCTTGAGTGATGTCAGTGATACAGACTTGCTGCAGCGTTTTGGCTTGGACGCTGTACATCCTGAAGGTCTGTTCTATCCCGATACCTATGTTTTTGTACCGGGTACGGCAGATGTGGATATCCTGCGGCGCGGGTTTCAGGCTCAGCAGGAACTGCTGGAACAGCTATGGGCGGACCGGGATGCGGATTTGCCCTTGAAGACGCCATACGAGGCCTTGATCATGGCTTCTATCGTGGAGCGTGAGACAGGCCACAGTCAGGATCGAGCGCGTGTGGCCGGGGTGTTCATGAACCGTTTGCGCGTAGGCATGCCATTGCAGACAGACCCGACTGTTATTTACGGCATGGGTTCAGCCTATGACGGCCGTATTCGCAAGCGCGATTTGACGACGGATACCCCCTGGAACACGTACACGCGCAATGGATTGCCTCCCACGCCGATAGCCAGTCCTGGCAAGGCTTCCTTGATGGCGACTTTGCATCCCGAAAAGCATGATTTCTATTATTTTGTATCGCGTGGCGATGGAACCAGCGAGTTCTCGACGAATCTGGCTGCACATAACCGGGCCGTCACCAAATATATTCTGAAACGCTAAAGCATTCAGGCCCTATCAGGAGCCTGAATGCTTTTTGGGGGCGGTTTGGTGACACTTGGACGGCTGAGCGCTATCCAAGGCCAGGGAGTCAAAGCTTCAAGCCATGCCGTTGCGTGAAACCCGTCCACAAATCATGGACCTTGCTGGCCAGTTCTTCCAGGCCTGCGTCATTGCGAATCAGATAGTCCTGGGGGGCGCGTTCTACACCCCATTCGGAAGAGTGCTGGCTGATCACTGGATTGCCAGGGCGTTCGATATGCCAGATTTCCCCACCATGTTCACGGATGAAATTGGCCTCGTTTTCGTAACGAATGTCTTTAATCAGCAGACAACGGGCCTGACTCATATCAGGAAGCTGGTGGCTGGGCAGGAACAGGGGCAAGGTTTGGCGACGCTGCTCGTAATCCGGGTATTCGGCCAGAACCTGATTGCGTAGATGTTCGGCCGCCTGACGCGGACTCAAACCCCAAAAGGCATCCACATGATCCGCCCGCTCATCATCCAGGTGCTCAGGCACCATGCCGTAAATCGCGACCAGAGCCAGCGCCCAGACCGAGTAGTCCTGAATGCTCCTGGCAAGGGGGGAGCCCGGTCCAAACTCCAGCACATGTTGGGCGCGGCGTAGCCAATGATCGGGATCGCGCTGGCGCATCCAGTCCGTTCCCAGTAGCTGGAAACACTGTCTGGGGGAGCGCTGCCACAGGGCAATAGGCACTTCTTTCAGGCTGTCGTCTGTCCAGGCTTGGGCTGGACTTAGGCCAAACAGCACTTCACAGCCCATTTTCACGGGGTCGGCCAGGGCATAAGCGGCCAATAAAGGGTTTTGTGCCAGTAGTAGATTGGCGACGGTATCTTTGCCTGAACGCGCTTTGGCGGCCAGCCCGATCAATAAGCTCACTTCATCATCCTTGGTAGTGGAGCAGGCATTTTACCGGTTCATATTACAATGTGCGCTGAGCTGTTCAAGCGGGGGCGATTGCCTGGTCTTTCCTGCGTGAATCAGGCCTTTTGATGTGCAACCTTGAGGCAATACGGTGTCTGATAGTTTGACTTTTCTACCTTGGCAAATCGCGACCGCCCAAAATTGGCTGGGCAATCAGGAGCGTTTTGCCCATGCCTGGCTGATCCACGGTCTGCCGGGCATCGGCAAGACGCGATTCGCCCGTGCGGCCGCCGCCAGTTTATTGTGCGACCAGCCGGTGCAGGGTCTGGCTTGTGGCCACTGTCAGGCCTGTCAGTGGGTGCGGGGGGGAAATCACCCGGACTTGCGCCTGCTGCGCCCGGATGCGGTTGCGCTGGAAGAGCAGGGGCCAGACACCCAGGAAGGGGACTTGGCCAAAGACTCGGCTGCCCGTAAAAATCCTTCCCGGGAAATCCGGGTGGAGCAATTACGCCAGTTGCAGCACTGGTTCAATACGGCCACTCATAGAGGCGGGTGGCGAGTGGCGGTGCTTTATCCGGCTCAGGCTCTGAATCTGGTATCGGCCAATGCCTTGCTGAAGGTGCTGGAAGAACCTGCGGACCGCACAGTTTTTCTGCTGGTAGCCGATGCGCCAGATCGGCTGTTGCCTACACTGGTATCGCGTTGCCGCCGTTTGCCTTTGCCCGCACCTGATGCTCAGCAATCGGTGCAATGGCTGGAGCAACAAGGGGCGGATCAAGCCTCGGACTGGTTGGCTGCCTGGGGTGGTGCTCCACTAAAAGCGTTAAGCGCCAGCCAGGATATGAATGCACCGTGCCCAGATTGGTTAAGCGTCTGGATGGATGGGGTATTGAAAGCAGGTCGTGAGGCGGATTTGTCCTTGGCCGATACGCTGGAAAAACTGCCCGCCCAAGAGTGGATTGATCATTGGCAACGCTTGTTTGTCGATATTCAGCTGGGTGGCTTTGCTCAACCGGCGCGTTACTATCCTTCCCTGCAAAAGCGCATTGATGCCTTGGCAGCCCAATCCAACACCACAGCGGTGACGGAAGCCCTGAAGTGGCTGGTGCAGCAAAAGCGGCTGGGGAATCATCCGCTCAATGCTAAATTGTTTATTCATCATGCCCTGGACCGTTTGCACCAGGCATGTCGTCGTGTTTAAAAAAGTACCGTCTAATCATGTTTGTTGATTCGCATTGCCATCTTAATTTCCCTGAACTTGCTGAAAATCTGGACGACATCCTGGACAAGATGCGCCAGAACCAGGTGGGCTGTGCGCTGGTGGTCAGCGTGGATATGGACGACTGGCCCGGTTTGATGGAGCTGGTGCGTCCCCACGGCCATTTGTTTGCCTCGGTTGGCGTACATCCGGATTATGAGAAAGTCACCGAGCCTACCGTCCAGGAGCTGATCAAACATGCTCAAGATCCCAAAGTGGTGGCTATTGGCGAAACGGGTCTGGACTATTACCGCTTGCAAGAGCCCCTGGATTGGCAGCGTGAGCGTTTCCGCACCCATATCCGTGCCAGTCGCGAGTCGGGCCTGCCCTTGATCATCCATACTCGCTCGGCCAGTGAAGACACCATTGCCATCATGCGCGAAGAGCAGGCGCAGATTGCCGGGGGCGTGATGCACTGTTTCACTGAAACCTGGGAAGTGGCACAAGCGGCCTTGGATCTGAATTTCTACATTTCCTTCTCCGGGATTGTGACCTTCAAGAACGCTACCCAACTGCAGGATGTGGCGCAACGCGTGCCGCTGGATCGTTTGTTGATCGAAACGGACTCGCCATTTTTGGCTCCTGTGCCATATCGAGGCAAAACCAATGATCCTTCCCTGGTCATTCATGTGGCCGAGAAGATTGCGGAGCTTCGTGGGATCTCGGTGAAGGAAGTGGAAGAGGCTAGTACAGAGAATTTTTTCAAATTATTCAGTAAGGTACAGCTTTAAGTTAATCTGGTTTAGAGATTTTGATGAGGCTTTTGTGACTGTTTGAGCCAAGGTACAGGATTTTGAGCGGAGGTGGCTTAAAGCTGATTTAAAACTTTAAGAAAATAGTTTAACTGGTTGATTTTTAGATTAAAAATGGAAATTTTCGTGATTTTCTTTGCTTTTCGGGCTTAGTGGGGATGCACTGAAAAAGCTAAATTTTCGTTAATAATCAATGGTTTGTTGATGATTCTTAAACTTTTTTATAGATAAATGCTCCCTGCTTGGATAGTAAGGAGCAACGCTTGAAGCGGCATCTATCTGTACTTTCATAACCTGATAAAGCACTTTATGAAAAGGATTTAATAGCATGATTTTTAAAAGAAAAATACCCAATAAAACCATCCTTTCCATGGTGCTTCCTTTGGCCTTTCTGCTGTCAGCCCCTGTGTCGGCGCAGGAACCAGAGCTTGAAAGCCGAAATTGGTATTTGGCGCTGGAAAATGACCGACCCAACATCATCGAGCAGGAGTTCATCAAAGGGGCGAACCCCAACGCAGTCGATTCCAAGGGCAATCCTTCCTTGATGCTGGCGATCCGCAACAAGTCCTGGAAAGTGGTGGACACTTTGCTGGCTAACCGTCAAACCAATGTAAACATCGAGAACGAGGCCCGCGAAACTCCCATGATGTATCTGGCCCTGATGGGGGAGACCGCTCGTTTGCGTGATCTGCAAGCACGAGGGGGGCAGGTGAATCGGGTGGGCTGGTCACCTTTGCACTATGCCGCTTCCAAAGGACATGAAGAGACGGTGCGCTATCTGCTGTCTCAGAAAGCGATTGTGAATGCACCTGCACCAGACGGGACCAGCCCCTTGATGATGGCTGCCTTGTCGGGCAAACGGGCTGTAGTCGATGTGTTATTGGCAGCGGGTGCTGATCCGAGTATGCAAAATGCCCAAGGCCTGAGTCCGGCAGACTGGGCTCGTTCGGCCAATCATGAACAATTGGCCAGTTATCTGGATCAAGCTGTCGCTCGTAAAGCGGCCGCTGCACCAGCCGCAGCGGGGACTTACTCCGGTGGAGCGGTAGAGACTTATGGTGTGCCAGAGCGGGTAGAGCAGCCTGATTTGAATCGGGTGCAAACGGTGACGGTAGAGCCCGAGCCGGCTCCTGCAGCAGACAGCTCCAGTTCGAAACCTGCTTCGTCCAGCAGTACCAGTCGCTATTTTGACCTGGATCGTTTCGACAAGCCTGTACAGCCTTAAGTCTGGGGGCGGGATGTAAAAAGGAGCCTTGAGGGCTCCTTTTTTGTTACGGCAATAATCGGGAATGGTTGTAGTGATACTGACGTCATGCACTGCGTTTGCAGCTGTGCTGACTCAGTATCTCTATAGGCAGGAAACCAAAACCCTTTTTATCTATTGCCGCTTAATTGCCCTTTTCTTGCGCCTTGGCCATATGGGAGGCATGCACAAATGTCTGGAAACCTTGAAGGTAGTTGCTGAGCATTTTCTGGATATTCTCATCTTGCAGTTTGCCTTCCGCATCAAAGGAATTCTGCGCACGAGACACCAGCAACGAGCCGCCGCTGTACAGGGACACGCCCAGCATTTTCAGCGTAGGTAACCAGGCTGCCTGGGAGGAGATCGTGCCAAAGCCCCCCATGGAAGCGCCAATCAGCCCGGTAATACGGCTCGAGAAGATGGCCTTCATGTCCGTGCGGGACAGCCAGTCGATCCCGTTCTTGAATACGCCGGGTACGCCATTGTTGTATTCCGGGGTAACCAGCAAGAGAGCATCGGCGTTCAGGATCTTTTCTTTCAAGGCCAGTACGGCTTCTGGAATGCCTTCCTTGCTCTCAACATCGCCGTCATACAGGGGGATGCCGTGTAGGGTGGCGACTTCAATCGCCATGCCTTGGGGAGCCAGGGCTTGAGCGGCGTGTGCCAAAGCGGTGTTGAAGGAGCTTTGGCGCAGGCTGCCTGATAAAGCCAGAACGCGGCAAGGGCCGGACAGGTTCACCACGCCAGTCGTTTGACGCAGGGCCTCGCTTAACTGGTCAATGATCTGGATCCATTCCGGGGAATCTTGGAGTCGTTTTTCCCGAATGAATTCGGCTTGAGACTCGTTCCAGAAGGGAGCGTCAGCCAGCAGCACGTCATTAGGCAAAGGGCGGTGTTTTTCCAGAAAGCTGGCAATCGCCTCGGGGGTGTTGGGCAGACCCAGTTGAGCAAACAGGTCGTGAAAGCGGAACAAGTTATCAGACATGGTGGTAGGGGAGCTTGGAAGAGGGGATGATCGGACGCTAAGGACGGGCGTGGCTCCAGCATGTATGGCTAAAGGCTCCGGGCTTTGAGTAGCGCACAAAAAAACACTGTTTTTATTAACAGGCAGCCTGATATACGCTGCCTGTCTATTTACGGTGACCCAAACGCTTAATTGGCGGGCAGGTAGTCAGGACGCAGAATGCCACGCAGTTCCGAGTAGGGCAGCAGTAACTCTGGCTGACCGAAGGAATACGGGGCGACCTCGTACGGGTTGTACTTCACCAGCAAGCCCTGATCGGTCAGAGCAATGTTCTGGGCGGGCTGGAAGGGCCACATTCTGTCCCAACCGGCTCGGTCTTCACGTGCTTCACTCAGGCTGGAAACCCAGTTGTTGTGCGCATGGCGTACCAGTTCCTGGAAAGGCTTGATCTTGCCGGGGGCAATAATGCGGTCCAGAGGTAAAGCGGTCTTCAGGCGATTGTCCCAGTTGATGAACTGGGTTGCTGTAATGCCGTGAGCCGCACCTGTCATGTAGATACCCGAGCTTAGCTCTACGACCGTCAGATCCCGGTTCCGGTAGCGCGTACGGGCGGATAAATGTACTTCGTCACGATTATTGGCGGTAGCCCAGTAGTAGTTCTCGAATTCCTTCAAACCGCGATAGCCAGGATGGCGGTCAGAGATAACCGTCATATGAGCCAGGCTTTCATCGACCAGTTTGGTCAGCTCGGCATTGCCGGGGAAAATCAGAGATTTCACTTCCAGGCGCGGGCATTCACCGGTACAGCCTGGTTTGACGTGCTTGTAGTCCAAGGGCTGGGTAAAAACGCCATCTTTTTCAGTCTGATCCTGGGTTTGCGTTGGAATCAGGGAGATATTGCTGGGCGTGCTGGAACACGCAGACAGAGCCATGGCTGTCAGGCCAATAAGCAGCAGCTGATAGGGGCGCTGTAAGGTCATGGGATCGTAGTCCTATCGGATGGTTTTAGAATCTTGGCCAAAGAGGATTTGACGGGCCTTGTCGTCATGGACGGGCGAGCCGGGGTTGATCTGTTCGACCAAGGCATAGGCACGCTCAGTTGCGGGACGCGCGCCAATACGCTCAAACCAACGCTTCAGATGCGGGAAGTCGTCCAGATTCTGGTTTTGACGCTGGTGGGAGACAATCCAGGGGTAGCTGGCCATATCGGCAATGGAGTAGTCCCCAGCAATAAAGTCGCGCTGCTCCAGATGTTTGTTCAGCACGCCGTAGAGACGGCCAGTCTCACGCACATAGCGGTCGATCGCGTACTCGATTTTGACGGGTGCATAGACATTGAAATGGTGGTTCTGGCCTGCCATGGGGCCCAGGCCACCCATTTGCCAGTACAGCCACTGCAAGGTTTCGGTACGCACTCGCAAATCGGTCGACAGGAACTGGCCGGTTTTTTCTGCCAGATATTGCAGGATGGCGCCGGACTCGAACAGGGAGATAGGTTCGCCACCGTCTTGCGGAGCCTGGTCAACAATGGCGGGAATGCGGTTATTGGGGGCGATACGCAGGAATTCAGGTTTGAATTGATCGCCTTGGCCAATATTGATGGGGTGGATGGTGTATGGCAGACCGGACTCTTCCAGAAACATCGTGATTTTATGTCCGTTGGGAGTGGTCCAGTAATACAGGTCGATCATGTGTTCTCCTGGCTAAGTGAAGACGCTGGCCTGTCTGCAGCAAGCTACCCAGATGACGTATCCGGCGGCGCTGGGCTACTATTGTTCGCCTGAATACGGTTTATAGGAAGTCAAAGACTGTCATGAGCAAAATCTATCATAATCCGCGCTGCAGCACTTCGCGTAATGCCCTGGCCATGATGCGTGAAAAAGGTCTGGAACCCGAGATCATCGAGTACCTGAAAACACCTTTGTCACGCAGTGAACTCAAAGCGCTGATTGCGGCAACGGGCTTGACGGTACGCGAGGCCATGCGCAGCAAAGAGGCTGTTTACAGCGAGCTGAACCTGGGCAATCCCGATCTGAGCGACGAGGACTTGCTGGCAGCGATTGAAGCCAATCCTGTTTTGTTGAACCGTCCTATCGTGGTGACAGAAAAAGGGACGCGTCTGGCGCGTCCCCTGGAAGTGGTTCAGGAAATCCTTTAAACAGACTTCCTGAGTAGCGAGTGCTTCGCTATTACTGGGCAATGGCTTCCAGCGCAATGCGGATAGTGACTTCGTCGCCCACGTAAGGCACGTTGGCAGCCATGCCAAACTCGCTACGCTTGATCTCAATCTTGCCGTCCGCGCCCAGAGCGGGTTTGTTCATCATGGGGTGCTTGGGCATGGTCAGGAAGGACTCGATGGTCATGGTCACGGGTTTGGTAATGCCCTTGATGGTCAGATCTCCCTTGGCGGACACAGGCTTGTCACCGTCGAACTGAATGTCCTTGGACACAAAAGTTGCTTCGGGGAACTGCTCGGTGTCGAAGTGATCCTTGCCCTGGATGTGTTCGTTGAACAGGGGAAAGCCGGTGCTGACCGAACGGGTGTCGACTTTCATGTCGATGCTGCCGGTCTTGGCTTCCTGGTCCAGGGTAACGGTGCCTTGTGCCTTGTCAAAGCGCTGGCTTTGCGTGCTCAGGCCCAAGTGCTTGTAGCTGAAGTGTACGAAGGTGTGGCTGGGTTCAACCTGATAGGTCACCGGCGCTGCCTGAGCGGCAAAAGCAAACAGAAAACTGGCGGACAGGGCAATCACTGGCTTGATCATGAGGGTGTAATCCTTGTTATGCAGGGAGAGGGAGGGGGCGCTGATGCGTCTGCTTACTTCGCATCAATCTTGAAGTTGACGGTGATCTCGTTGGCCACGATGTCGTAGCTGGACCAGGAGCCTTCACCGATGGAAAAATCGCCACGCTTGATTTCAAAGGCACCGCTAAAAGTGGCTTTGTCGCCTTCGGGAGCCATGGTCGCCATGACAGTGACGGGTTGCTCACGGCCTTTGATCTGCAGCGTGCCTTGCACTTCATATTGCTGGTCGCTGACAGCGCGGAAACTCTTGGAGTTGAAAACGGCTTGGGGATGCGCGTCAATATCGAACCAGCGCACGTCTTGCAATTCATCGTCGGCTTCTTCTGAGCCGGTATCAACGCTATCCAGGGCGACCTTCAAGACCACCTTGGACTGATCCAGGGCGTCGGGGTTGAAGTTCAGTTCGCCTTCAAATTTACGGAACTGACCATCCAGCTTCACGCCCATCTGGGAATACTGAAAGCCGATTTCGCTATTTTGGGTGTCCAGAGCCTGGTAGTTTTTGGCGTTGGCCGACAGGCTGGCGCCTAGGCCCAGAGAGCCGATCAGCAGGGACACGAAGACAGATTTTTTCATGATTTGGCTTTGCCTAAAGTAAAGGTGATGCGGCCAAGCAAGCCGTCACGGTCTATAAACTGATGCTTCAAGGCCGCCAGAATATGCAGGCTGACCATGGCAATCAGGGCGTAATTCAAAAAGATGTGGACTTGGACCAGCAGCTCGCCCAAAGGTTTATCTTTGGAAACCAGGTCGGGCAGGGGGATCACGCCAAACCACACTGTCTGGAAGCCTTTGGCTGAGCTCATCAACCAGCCCGTCAAAGGGATGCCGATCATCAACAAGTACAAAGCAGCATGGCCACAGTGGGCCAGAACTCGACTGAAGCTTGACATGCCGGCGGGTAGAGCAGGGGGGCGGTTGAACAAACGCCAGAGCAGGCGCAGGATCACCAGTACCAGCAAGGAGATGCCGGCCCACTTATGCCAGGAATAGACTTGCAGTTTCAGAGGGGACAGGGGCAAGGTTTTCATGGTGTAGCCCACGGTCACCAGTGCGGTCAGGGCCAGTGCCATCAGCCAATGCAAGATGCGTGCGACTCGGGTGTAGCGTTGGCGATTCACTGGAACAGGGGTGATGCTCATTGATAATGCCTTTCATTTACGAAGCCAAGAAACTTTAACCTGTTTGTAAGCATCGTAAAAGACCAGATTTTGCAATGCAGTAATGCAATATTGAGGGGTATTGGTCGTGCACTCTTGCAAGATGACTATTTTCTTGCAGCGTGTGACAAGGCTTTCAGGGTGGGGTGGGGGCGGGCTAAACTCCTTTTTTCAGCTCGCAAGCAAGGAAGTCTCTATGTGGAAAACAGCGTTGGTCGTCGTGGTAGCCGGTTTGTTGGCAGGATGCCAGGACTCGAAAAAGGCCAATGAGGAAAATTTCAGCACGGCAATCCAGAGCTATCTGGATACGCGAGACGGCTTGTGTGTAGGAGTGCCTGGACGTGTGTATCCCTATCAGGCCGAGCACGATTCCCCCTTGATTGTGGAAGATCGAGCTCGTCTGGCTGCCTTGGCCAAGGTAGGTTTGTTGCGTCAGGTAGGAAAGGAAGAGGCACCGCGCTACGAGCTGGATGCCAATGCAGACACCTATTTGCGTCGTTCCAGCTCCGAACAGTCGCAGGGCGAGCATGATGCATTTTGTACAGGCCGCCTGGTTCTGGACCGTATCAACTACTTTACCGAACCGGCCAGCGCAGACGGGTTTACCGTCAGTCAGGTGAGCTATGTCTATCATCTGGCCGATGCGGCAGGCTGGATCAAAGATAGCGCGGTTCAGGATAGCTACGAGGATCTGCGCGCGTTGACGGCCCAGGAAGTCGAGGGACAGGCACGAATGATTCTGACCAATAAGGGCTGGGTTCATCAGAACCTTTATCGTTAAGTGATGCCACACGGCTGCATGAAAAAGGTGGGGCAGTACGGTGTGGTTCGGTCTTGAGCAAGAGGAGCAATCATATGGCTGTGCCTCAAAACAAACACGATTTATTAGTGGCCATTTGCAGCAATTATCAAAAGTTGGCTGCAGATCTGGCTACTGTTCCCATTACGCGGGCTCGTGAAAAAGACCTGGAAGGTCATACCAAGGGGACGCAAATGAGTGTGGCTGATCTGGTCGCTTATTTGATCGGATGGAACGAACTGGTTTTGAAGTGGAGCCAGGCCAAGGCCAAAGGTTTGCCGGTAGATTTCCCTGAAACCGGTTTTAAATGGAACGAGCTCGGGCGTCTGGCACAGAAGTTCTATGCCGACTTTGCCAATGTGTCGTACTCGGACTTATTAAATCGCCTGGAGGAGGCGCAAGCTCGTATTGTTGCCTTGGTCGAGCAAAGTACAGATGGTGATCTGTATGGAGCGCCTTGGTACAAGAAGTATTCTCTAGGGCGCATGATTCAGTTCAATACGGCCTCACCTTATGCGAATGCTCGGATCCGACTGCGGAAATGGAAGAAAATACATTCCATTGTCTGATAAGACGAAGTTGCATCAATCCACCGTAAGGTTTTATTATAAAAATGCAATTAACGGAAAAGATAAATAGGCAATGAAAAAACGGTCTACAAGAGAAGAAGGGCAGTTTGACCTGCCCATTTTGGGCTCGCAGGCCGCCGATATCTCGGCGGAAGCCTTGTTTGACACGTGGTTGCAGCATCAACGCCCGCCCATGGCGCCCAGCACGCAGCGGGTTTATCGCACCTTGTGGCGACGCTTCTTGCAGGCGCTGCAAGATCACAAAAAGCAGTACACCCAGATCAAGCCTGTGGATATACGGGACTTTTTGAGCAATCTGGACGAAGTGCGCCGTCCGCAGCGTGAGCGCTATCAACAAGTCATTGCCCGTGCTTATGAAGAGCTCTGCCGCCAGGATGGCCGCTCGGAAAACCCCGCACTGGCCCCCGCCATCAATGATCCTTTCAAGGAAAGCTGGCGTCAGGCGCCTGACAACCAGGCCACCCAGTTTCTTTCTGTCGATCAATGCTCTGCCACCATCAAAGCCTTGAATACCCGCCTGCGTGTCCTGGAGTTGACCAGTGATATGACCATTGCTGCCCGTTGGCGTGAATATCGGGATATGACGATTGTGGCTGTGATGCTGGGCACAGGCTTGCGCCCGGTGGAGTTGGGGCAGTTGCACCCTTGCGCGGTAGGCGTAGCCAAACGCACTGCAGAGTCTTCAGAAACAGACGACTCAGATCACGAGGAGACAGCTCTTTGGCGGGATGGCACTCTTCTGCTCAGGCTTGCTGGCGCGGCAAAACGCGACGTTGTTGTGCCTGTCTGGTGCGAAGGCATTTTGCGTAGCTGGTTGATCTTTAGCGGAGCCGAAGATGCTTCCGCTTGGGTAAAAGATAGCCGGGTCTTTCCTGGTAGCCGTCAGATCAGCGCTGCGCGTCCCCAGGCACAGATGAATCCTGCCACGCTGGCTCGTATCGTCAGCAAATGGGGAATCAAGCAGATGGATCTGTTGATGACGCCACAGCGTTTGCGTAATACCTTTGGTGCAGGTTTGATCGAGCGTGGTTTTTCTCTGCCAGAAATCGAGGAAATCATGGGCTACGCTCCCGGTGCTGCCAGTGCATGGCGCCTGCAAGCTTCCTGGCTGGCTTGGTTGGATGCACAGAGAACGCCTGATAAGCCAGCAATTACAGAGAATACGCAGCCGTAATGAAGGGCTAGTCACGGATTGGTCAGCTTCAGGAGGCATAATTTCAAGTCCATTCCGTCTATTTCTTGATGAGGAGTTTGAATTGACGTCTACCCCTGTTTTTCGTCGTGCTGTAGCAGCTGATCTGGAAGCGATCGTGGCCATGTTGGCCGACGATATTTTGGGCCATGAGCGTGAAGATACCAGTCTGCCCCTGGCGCAGTCCTATCTGGATGCCTTTGCAGCGATAGAAGCGGATCCAAACCAGTATCTGGCCGTTGTAGAGCTGAATGGCGCTGTGGTCGGAACCTTGCAGATCAGCTATATGCCCGGCTTGTCGCATCAAGGTGCCTGGCGTGGGGAAATTGAGTCCGTACGCATCGCCAGCTCGGCGCGTGGCTGCGGATTGGGCCGTTTGATGATTCAGTGGGCGGTCGAGCAATGCCGTCAGCGTCAATGCCGCATTGTGCAGCTGACCTCGGATAGGGCTAGAACGGATGCTCATCGGTTTTATGAGCAACTGGGTTTCACGGCCAGTCACAAGGGTTTCAAGCTAACTCTGTAAGACGGTTTTCTCTTGAGTAATCAGCCCTGACGCGGTGCAAAAAATAACTATAAAAAGCCGCATAGGCTGAATGTTGTGCTCTGTGCTCTGTGCTCTGTGCTCTGTGCTTTTGGAAGCCCTCTGTCGAATATTGGATGTAGCAAGAGCATTATTGATAAACGCTACGCGATTCCATTGATCGAATACAGATCACATTTTTTTGCTGCTAAAGCGGCTCTGTTTGCAGATGAGTCTGGATTAAAAATCTGTAAAGATTTTTTTCTCTGAAAGTGAAGGGGTAAAATTAATACGCTTGCTGATAGATTAAAGTTAGTTCCTTAACTGGCTGATTATATGGAATAAATAATTTTAGTTAGTCGCCATGATTGGTTGACGGGTTTTGTCTGGTTAATATATCTTTGCTGTGGTGTTTATTTGATTTTATTAATAATAAAAAAAATATAAATATCGGGGCCATTAATATTGTATTGGATATCCTTGATAGGGAGATATTGAGATGGCCGTTAAAGCGAAAATAACGAGTATTGCCATACAGCCAGGGCCCACATGCGTATTTCTTGGCTACAAATCCTCTGGTATTACTGCCAAGAGCCTGAACCACCGAGAAATCATAAAATCTTATCCCGAAGGGAAAAAAGACGATTGGGCAGGGCTTTATATCGCCGAAGACCGGGCTACCGCGGAAGGTTATCTGCCGGATTCTCTACCTGGAAACGGTACGGGCGATGCCTATATCAACCTGATCTATATTGAAGCGTCTACCGTTAAAAATTTTGACGGCAAGGGCAGGAAAACCCAGTTCGTTGACATTACTGGCAGCGAAATAGCGGATCCTAATGTTCCACAAAAAGAAAAAGCCAGGCTGGTCAGGAAAGCATTGAGCGACATAGGGGTTCAAATCCCTGAGAGCAAACCGCTGATTGAAACGCTGGGATTACAGGGGTATCTCTATCGGGGGCCGCATACGAGCACGGAACTGGAAATCATCGTTCCCTTCAACTTTATCAACGCCAAGCTGGCTATCTCTTTAGCCAATTTGCAGTCTTTTAAATTCAAGGGTCATTTGCCGGTCGGTAATCCCGTACTGAATCCGGCGCTTGGTATCACAAACCCCGATACTCCCATGAATACGAGACAGGCTTTGTCCCTGGCGCCTTGAGACAGACAGGTCGGAATTGCTCCGACCTTTATACGCAATACCTTCGGATGGGGGCCGGAGCCGATGCGCATCGGTTTTACGTCCAACCTGGTTTTTCGCCTTATCATGCCTTCAAACAGTACGTTGGAGATAGGCTAATGGGTTTGGCGTCAGATTATCCAGTTATTTTGATTACCGGCGGGAGTCGTGGCATAGGAGCGGCAACGGCGCTCCTGGCTGCACAACAGGGCTATAACGTTGTCCTTAGCTATGTTGCGCGCGAATCAGATGCCTTGGCGGTGGGCAGTGCAATAGAGGTGGCAGGTCGGCAAGCTCTTGCTGTCAAGGCAGATTGCGCAGACCCTGAGCAGATAAGCCGGCTCTTTGAGCAGATCGACCAAAGGTTTGGGCGGATAGACGTCCTGGTGAATAACGCAGGCGTGTTGTTTCAGCAGTCTCGTCTGGAAGATCTCAGCTTCGAGCGTATACAACACACTTTTGCGGTCAACACGATTGGTCCCATGCTTTGTGCGCAACAGGCGGCCAAACGCATGGCTTATCGCTATGGTGGGAAAGGCGGTTCTGTCATCAATGTTTCCTCGATAGCGGCCAAGCTTGGCAGTCCAAACGAATACGTGGATTACGCCGCTTCGAAAGGAGCTCTGGAGACTTTCACAACAGGTTTTGCTAAAGAGGTGGCCCGAGAAGGGATTCGTGTTAATTGTGTTCGGCCTGGGCATATTTATACCGAGATGCATGCCAGTGGCGGCGAGCCAGACCGTGTAGACCGATTAAAGGACAGCATCCCGATGGGCCGTGGTGGCCAAGCAGAGGAAGTGGCGCGTGCAATTTTATGGCTAGCCAGCTCTGAGGCGTCCTTTATCACGGGAACATTCCTGGATGCGAGCGGTGGCAAGTAGCCATTGTGGGTAACGAGGTTTGGGGCCTTGAAATACGATGTTCTGGATGATTATAGGCATCGCATAATGTCGCTTTATGTTAAGTCCACCTGTTTATTAGTATTTTTTATACAGTAATTTAAGCAGAAAACTCGTTGCTTTTTCAACGAGGTTTTTAAAATGCTTACGTTCACAACTGTTGCCACTAAAGGTGGTGTTGGCAAAACTACATTAACTGCCAATTTAGGTGGATTGCTTGCTGATTTCGGATATCGCGTTCTTTTAATTGATGCGGATATTCAGCCATCTCTGACTCGCTATTACAAACTGGCTCATCAAGCCCCTTATGGCTTAACGCAAATGGTGATGTCAGGAGCACTCACCACGGACTGCATTAGTCACGTCGAATTTCCACCTGCCGAATTCGAGGGCGACCGTTCAAGTTTGAACGTGCAGGGCGGTTTCTTGCATATCGTGTGCTCCGACACTCAGCGTGACGACAGCCCCCTTCAAATCTGGTTGTCCAATCAGCTTGATCGCCTGGTACGTATTCGGATGGCCCTGAGTAACCCGGATATCCGTGCTCAGTACGACGTCTGCATCATCGATACCCAAGGGGCAGTAGGCCACCTACAAGACGCCGCCGTCAATGCAGCGGATGTGCTTCTCGCTCCTGTAGCCCCCGATGTTCTGTCGGCCCGTGAGTTTGTTGACGGTACGATCAAACTTGTGGCCCGCCACGAATCTGCCTCCAACCTGGGCTACAAAGTGCCCGCCATTCAGTGCGTGATTAACCGTAGCGAGAACACGGTCGATAGCCGCACTATGTCCAGCCTAATCCGCAATCAGTTCATTGAAATGAGCGGGCGTGTCACTGTGCTGGCCACCCAGATTCCACAAGCGGTCGCGTACAAAAAAGCCGCTACTGCTCAAGTCCCTGCTCACTGGATTGATCCGGTCAGGGCGGGCGATCACATGCACAGTTTGCTGTGGGAATTAATCCCCAACCTGAGCAATAAATTCACTCCCAATCACCGCAATGAGTTAGCTCCCGCGCTGGGGGCATTGCATGTCCCTATCTCCACGTCAGACGAGCCAGACAGCCCGCTCACGACTAACTCGTAGAGTGCGCCATGTCTAAAACTCCGGAATTGCTGACCGCCAGTCAGCGTGCCGCGCAGTTGCGCATGAACGCTGAGTTGAGCTCAACATTAAGAGAGACCAGTCCCGTGTCCTCAAAAAAATCGAACTATGAAGACATCGCTAAACGTTCCCTGATGGGCACGCCGCCACCGCTGAACGCCATGGGTGCGATGACGCCCATGGATGTGGTCGATGGCAGTATTTCAAATCTGGCAGTTACTGATATTGATCGGTACGAATTTGACCCGCGTACCGAAATAAACCCACTCTATGACGAGATTAAGGCGTCGATTCGGGCCAACGGCATCCTGAACCATATCAGCGTTACCAGACGTCCCGGTCAGCCGCGTTACATGGTCTACGGCGGCGGGAATACACGGCTGCGTATTGCAAAAGAGCTGTACGAAGAGGGCGACCAACGCTTTGCGCGCCTGACAGTCATCGTCAAAGTCTGGAAAGGGGATGCGCCGACCATTGCGGCGCACCTGGCGGAAAACGAGCAGCGTGGCGAGATTTCGTTTTGGGAGAAAGCCCAGGGCGTGCTGTCGTTTAAGGAGCATTTCGAGAAAGAATCGGGCAAATCGCTTTCAACCACGGAACTGAACCGGGAGTTGCGCCAGGCCAGCGGCCTGAATTTCGGCATGAGCATGCTGCAAAACTTCCTTTTTGCGGTTGAGTATCTGGCCCCGATCGGTCGTTGGTTGCAAGCACGCGATGTGAATCAAACCATTAAGCCGCAGATCTCGCAGTGGCTGAAGCTGGCTGACAAATTTGGCCAGCAAGCAGTCGCTGAAACTGCGCTACAGACAATCCTGCACAAGTACGCCGCTGTGATGAGTCAACAATCTGTCACGGCAGATCAGAGTGCTCAGCAGGTTTTAGACGTCTCGCAGTTGCTTGATGAGGTCAACGCAGCCATCGCTGACACCTTGGGTGTAGCCCCTGAGAAACTGCTGGCCATGGCCCAGGCTCTAGAGGCGAACCCGCGCCTGGAGGTTGAGACCCTGAGGCTTATCGAAGCCACTCCTACGGCGCTAGTGGGTCCCAATCCGGTAGCAATTCAAGCACCGATTCAGCCTCCACTCGGTCGAATGTTGGCCAGTGTGCCTACGCCTAAGAGTAAGCCCGACAGTTCGGGCGGTGCCTTTTTGCCTGCTTCCCCATCGGTCTCCCAGAACGTGGTCTTGAGCGGAGAGGGGGAAGGGTTCGATCCACAGCCGATATTTACGGTGTTAGGCGAGTTTCAGAGCCTGATCGACATGTCGGATGTGCTTTTTAAAAGCGATCAGCCACACCACATCTTTGGCTTTTATCTGGACTTTCCTTCACAAGGTATTGGGTATGTCGATGGTATTGAGCTGGAACCAGAATTGGTTACTTACCGCAGATCCCTGTGGAAAATCCTGGTCAGTCTCACCGGTCAGCTTGATCGTCGATTTACGCAGCTCATCCCACACGAAGCCGACGGCTTCACCATTGCTTGGAAACAGCTTTGGGAGCAGGGCGAGGAGCAGTTTCAGGCAGGAGCACAGGAGTTGCTGCGCGAGGCATTTGACCATGTCTCGCTCCAAAGCGTGAGCCTGGTATTGCGGCATGAGCAATTGGGGCCGTTGGTCACACGTCTGCTCTCAGAAATGGAACGGGTTCGGACCCGTTACCCAGAGCGTCAACTGGACGGATTTGTGCCCTTGTTCATGCCGGATGTGACGGAGGAGATTTCATGAATAAGATTCCCATTCAATGTCCTGTTCTACGGCGCATGTTGCTGGCCCACATTATTGAGCAAATCGATGGCGGGCACATGGACTCTCTACTGCGTGCGGGCTATTCACCCGAGTTTCTCGATGATTTGCGTTACCGAACCACTCGGGACATCACGAATCTGGCCAACTCTCCGCAGGAAATGTGGTTCTCACTGTCTGAACAAGTCATCAGTAAGGGACTACATCTGCTCGATATGCGGCGGGAGCACGCCAAGTTACGCGAATACTTTGTGATTCATGGCGCTTCGCGTCGGATGGTGTGTGCGTATTTCAAGCTGTCCCACGAGGAGTATCGGGACTTGCGCGCACAGCTCAGGCCGGGAGGGGAGCCTGGCGGCCGTACGGCCCTGCCTCCAGTCGCTGTACGTGATGCCATCCATCGAGCCTGGTTCGATATTCAGCAATCGATGTCTGAGCAACCCTGCCGAGACCGAATCTACGCCTTACACCAACAGTTTCCTGAGCTGCGAATCAGTGTCCTCCAGCAAACCATTGTCGAGTTTGCTGAAGATGATGAGCTTGGTTTGGAAATAAAACCGACGACACCACCACTGCAAGGATAAAGCCACATGGACGAAATTATGACTATGCCAAGTACTTCTACAACTGCGTTGCATCCGGCGACTGTCCCTGCGTCAGAGCGTGGTTATTGTGGTCAGGCTCAGGGCGAGTGGACCTTACCGTCTTCTCATGTCGGTGGCTCTCAGAACAGTAATGACGCACCAAGGGAAGACTTTCTAGCGCAGGCGGCGCTGTTAAATTTGATGGGGCAAACGCCAATCAGCTTTCATCGTCTGTATGTCGACATTACGGGCAATGTCATCACGGGCTTATGGCTTTCGTCTGTGTTGGAACGGGTTGCTCAAGCTAAGCCCGAGGAATTCCAGGAGGATGATTATGTGTTTCGCCTATCGGCGACTCAATGTCATCAGGTCACCGGGATCACTGCCTCTCAGCAGCGGACATGCCGACGCGACTTGATTGCACTGGGCATGTTAAGTGAACAGTCGGGACCGGGCCGTGTACCGGAATACCGCTTGCATCTGAATGTTGTCGCAGATGCCATTCTCCAAGCGTCCGCTTCATTGGCCAACTCGCTCGAGGAGGTTCATCAACAACAAGGTTCATCGTCGCCACAACCCGTTATTTCCAAGCGATACGGATGAGATGGCTATGGGTGCCGCATTAAACACCGATACAACAACGGCGTCTCTAATTGATGAGGCTATGCAGTTGCTCACCAGCCAAGGGTTTGTGCAGTACTACCCAAACCTGGCTGAAACGCTGGGCAATTTCAAAGCTGCTTTGTTTTTGGGGCATGCGCTCTACTGGGCTCGGCATACTGCCGTTCACTATAAAAATCGTGATGGCTGGTTTTTTCTGACGGCAAAACAGTGTACGCAAGCAACGGGATTGACCACCCGAGAGCAGGAGAGCGCTCGTCTCTTGCTCGTTCAACATTCGTTGATCCAGGAAAAGTTGGCTGGTAGACCGGCCAAGCTCCACTATCGTATCAACCTTGATCGTCTCGCTTCTTGCCTGGGGATCTCAGTTGTTGATCAGAAAGCAAACTGGGCGCAACTCGCACCATTGCTGAAACGCTACGTGAGCTTCTATCGGCCATTGGCGGATATTGCGGGCAATGTGGCCTCTGGCTTGTACCTATCGTATCTGCTGATTCAGCAACGGCATGTTCTTACTTACAGCCGAAGCATCGAAGGTGAATTTACGCTGTCTCAACAGGCGATTCGTAACGCCCTATGCTTGACCAGTAAAACACAACGCAATGCCCGTGATCGCCTGAAACAAATGGGTTTACTCCAGGAGGCAGGTAATCGCATACGCATTAACTTGTTGGCCTTATGCCCTTTGTTGCACGGTCAAGAGCAGTACCCCCTCAAGTCTGAGTCTATCGATCAGGCCCCCATTGCTGATGCACCGAAACTGACATCGGCATCCAAGCCTGTCCCCGTGAATGGGCAGAAGCCTGCGCCATCACGATCAAGCAAATTATTTGGAGCAGGGACACAGTCACAACGGCCGTTGTTTGATTTAGATAGTGCTGGCGCAGCACGGGCGAACGCAACCGTCCAGCACGCGCTGCGTGACCCTGCCAGTATGAATCCTGGACGTCTCTTTGCTCAGACCTCAGTGAGTCCTGGTGCAGCTTGTGGACAACTCACAAAAACAAGCGATCTCACAACTGGCCCAGTTGCCCAAACCGCGAAACTTGATGCCCAAACCGCAAAACTAATTTGCCCAAAACGCGAAACTAAGCTGCCCAAACCGCGAAACAACAATACAACAATATCTCTTCAAACAACTACAAGACCCGCCATCACCACGGCGTCTGCAGGGGATAAGTCCAAGGCACTGTCCGAGATAGCGGGTTGTCGTCGTGATGATTTGAATTTTCAAAACGACGAGGTTGATGTCACTTTCCCCAGCGTGCTTGGCAAGCAATGGCATGAGGCCGTGCGCAAAGTACTGTCCATTGCCAAGCCAGAGCATCGTCAGAGTTTGCTTGATGAGTTGGAAGGCCAGTTGCGCAACCCAGGCAAGCACATCGCAAATCCTCCTGGCTACTTGCATTCGCTGCGTGTCGGCTTGGAATCCGGTCGTGTGCAACTGGCATATGCGCAAAGCATTGCGAGCCAGCGTGAACAAAATCGACATGCTCAAGATGCCGTCCAAGAGCACATCAAGGCTCTCAATACAAACCTGACGACAATTCTGCCTCCAATGACGAAAGAGGAGGCCTTTGCGCAGTTGCGTCAGCAAGTGCAGGCCATGAGGAAGATGCCATGACGACCTGGTTTACCCGTGCGTCATTCGGTAACGCGTATTGCGTTAATCCCCAACGGTTGGGAGGTAGCGCATTTTGCGTCAATGCCCAACGGTTGAGAGGTAGCCCGTTTTGGGTCACCTCCCACCGGGTGGGGAGTAGCCCGTTTTGGGCCACCGCCCAACGGTTGGGAAGTAGCCCGATTTGGGCTACTCAAGAGAACAGACTTAGGAGACCGTATTAATGACTAACGAACAATTGTTTATCCATCTTCTGCATAGGCTACAGAAATATAGCGATGCCCTGGTTCTTCATGTACTGCTACAAGACCACGGAGATGAACGTCGAGTCCGGACGTCCGCTACCAAGATGGCTTTGGACTCATTGCGAGGTCAGATCAACCGTCGTCAAGTTCAACGTGCCTTAGAGCGATTGGAATCCATGGGGCTGATTAACGTGATGCCTCAGCCCAATTACCGCACCTTGGTCACAGTCAACAGTGACGCCTTGTTGGAATTCCTCAATCAAGACCCTTTGAGCGGCATGTTGCCTGGGTTCCGTGCCAATACGTTCCCGTTTCTGGATGCTGTCAACGCAACACCGCTGGCAGATTTCAAGGGGTCGACGGTCTGATGATGTCCATCACCACCCATTCATTTTTCTCTTCTCAGTGACTACCTATGCCTACTTCGACTGATAAGCAGCCACGACTCAAATCCAGCGACAAGCCCGCTGCCATTCCCGCACCCAAGTCTCTTATTGGGTTCTCTACAGAGGAGAACTCCCCCTTCACCGATGGGTATTCGATCACCGGCGAAGAAGCCTTGCTGGCCGCGTATATGGCAGGGCCGATGCGTGAGGATGATCCTCTTTATGAGCGGTATATCGAACTGGAAGATCGCAAAGATCAATTGGCTCGTATGCAGGCCAAGTTCCACACACGCAAGGGGTCTGATCCTGACGTCAAACCAGCCGAGTTCTTTGCCATGGATGATTTGGGCTCTCTGGTCGATTCAGAAGACGATCTGATGACCTTGCATACCAAAGAAGCGTTCAGGCTGTTTATGGGGCGTGCTCGTGAGCCTGGATCGGATGTGGCGCCTATTGTGGGTGGTCGCCGTGTCGCCAGTTCGTTGCGCAGCTTATGGCTGTTGACGGGCAATGACAATCCCTATGCCGATTGGTCTTTGCTGCGTCATGAGCAATCCATGGAAGAAGTGAATGAGCGGCTGCAAGAGGAGATCAAGGCTGCTGAGACTTTGCTGTCTAGCCAGCAGCAACGAGGGTTGAGTTATTCCGTGCTGAAGTCTGCCCAACCGCAGTCTTTGCAACTGGGGTTCCGATCCCCCTACGGATACAGCATAAGCCGCTTGATTGTTGATTACGACTACTTCATCCGTTTGCAAAAGACGCTGGGTCGCAAGACGCTCTTAAGCGATCAGCAGATGCGCCGCTCAATCACGGAAATGACCCGCTTTATTCGTCGCGTGTTCAATGAGGTCGCCAGGTTCTCACGTTGGCTCATGCAGCCAGACATCAATGCGCTGTCCCGGCTGGACTTTATTACGGAACATGCTTCAGAAGAGGGCAAGCAGCGGGTGGAGTTCGTGCGTGAAGTATTCGGCATGGTGCCTGCCGATGTGTTTACCGCCAAGCTGCAACCACGTCATTCTCGACGCCGGTACACATTGACTGAGAAGGAAAGGAGCCTGTTGCAGTCGGTCGGTGTGCAACTGGCTGAAGCTGAAGCACAGCGCGAAGCCGGCGAGTTTCAGGATGCCGATTCAGGCTTGGTGTGAAGAAAGGGTTTTGTGAGGAAAGGGCGAAAGGATGACGAAGCGAACTCGAAGTCTACGTGTCAATGTGGTTGAGTGGGCAAGGAGGACCTTGGAGAACGAAACGTGTCAGAGCGTGATTGACACAAAGCCCTTTACGGGTAGGGGCACCGCCCAGTCGCTGCGCCACCATCTCATGCAAGTTGACCAGGTTGAAGCAGACATGGTCGCGCTCTGTTCTGCCACAAAGAAAGTGGCTGGCTATTCCATGTATCTGGCCGAGCACCGTCGTAAAGCGGATGGCTATATGGCTCTGCGTTGGCGAGAGATTGGCACAAGAAAGCATCTGTCATGGGAAGAGGCGCACGCAAGATATTCGGTCTTACCGACTGTGCTGCGGCAGTGGTACGAACACGCTAATGCCCAGGCACAAGAATTCAATTCGCAACACCTCAAATTGCGCGGACTCGTACGTGAACTGAAGTTACTGAGCCAGCAACGCAACGTGCCCACTTTTGCCAGGCCAATTCCGAGCCGAAGTGGGACGTGATCCAGTTAATGCAGGGCAATCCGACCATATGGTCAAGTCGTTTGTTTTTCACCGAAAGGAGTTGATATGCAGAACTTGTTTATTGGTAAGGGCAACCTGGGCGACTCACCCACCTTGAAACGTATCCCTCGTAAGAACAATTCAGGGGAAGAGTTTAGTGTGTGCAGTATGCGTGTGTACTTTGGGCGTTATGGGGTGGACCAGGCCACCGGCGAAGTTGGGCAGATTGGGGGCTTCTGGCGCGAGGTCGAGATCTACGGCAGCAAGGCCGAGGCGTGCGCACAGTTCTTGCGCAAGGGAGCTCGCGTACTGGTAATTGGAGAGGAGCGGGATTTCTTTGCCAAAGATGAGACCACGAATGCCGAGGTACAAGTCATCAAGATTGTCGCTGAGGATGTAGCCCTGCAGCTCACTCGCATTGAGTCGATCACCTACAAACAAGCAAACCGGCCTGCGGCAGCTCGTGATCAAGATGAGCCGTCGGAGGAGGATGTGCCTGCTTGATCAACAAGATAGGGGCAATGTTCATGGATATGGAGGGTTTATGAAAGTGAGGTGCTGCCGTTGAATATTGCCCCAATCGCGCTTAAGGCTCCTGAGTTACTGATTCAAGCTGTTTTTGACGGTCGTAGGCTTGGGCTACAGTTATTCAATATTTCAGGAATGGCTGCCCGGTTGTCTAAAGCTGGGGCATGGTGGTGTCCTGGACGACGGATGTGGGTACTGGAGCAGGGTAGTGCAGACCATGCCCTGGCGTGGTTGCAGGCGCTCTATCAGCGTGAGCATGTTGACTTTGAGGGAGCTTCTGCACTTTTAAGAGCGTCTATAAGGGCACCAGAGCCTGATTACTTTACCCAACTGTTCGATGTTCAAATTTTTGAGTTGGCCAGAGGCGAGCTCAACCATGGCCAACATGCAGTTAGCTTCTCCTATGATGGGTTGTGCGTACGTGCAATGCGGGCGCTACAGGGACGATTTCATAAGCCTGCCGGTGCCTGGCAAGTACGCGGTGGTGTTGCACGCATCCAGCACGTGCTTCGTGACCTGGCAGGCGTTGCACCTAACTTCTCATTCGTACATGAGCAGCCTGTCGTACTCGAAGAGCTGGTATCCGCAAGTGCGGACGAATCGCCCATTCAAGTGCCTGCTGCGGTTCCTGAGTGTGGGGAGAGCGGCCCTACCCAAGATCTGGATGGAACGGGGTTTTTGTCTGCCGATCTGGAGCAAAGCAACGCGGTCAACATCGATGAAGCGGTGCTGGCTGCGATCGCTGTGGGCGCGGGCTTACGAGACTATCAGATCGAAGGGGTTCGTCACCTAGCAGGTCAGACAGGAGCGTGCTTGGGCGACGATATGGGCCTGGGCAAGACCCGCCAGACTGTTGTTGGTACTCGTCTAGCGGCAGGGCAGGGTAGAGTGCTTATTGTCTGTCCCGCCTCTTTGCGTATCAACTGGGAACGCGAAATCCACGCCGTGTACCCCGATGCTATCGTCGGCTTTGCCGGGGATGATCGGATTTCGACCTTGTACGGTTGTCAGTGGGTCATTGCAAACTATGAGCGGTTAGGCGGCCTGGTGAGAGAGGTTGGGCTTGAGTTTGGGGCGATGGCTATTGATGAAGCGCATTACCTTAAGGAGCATAAATCCGGACGTACGCGCAATGCCTTTGTTATGGCTACGCGCATTCCGAAGCGATACGTTGTGACTGGCACGCCGCTTCTAAATCGAGAAATTGAGTTGCACACGCTCTTGCGACTTACCGGCCACCCACTTGGCCGTATGGAACTGAAGGCGTTCCGCAAAGAGTTCACCGGCTCCCGTGATCGTCGAGCCGCATTAGCCCGTGCCTTGGGCGGGTGGATGCTACGCAGGCGAAAGGACGTGCTTGACCTAGGCGCCAAGACCCATTCAGTCCGTTACATCTCGCCCAGCGAAGGCTTGGCGGCTTACAAAGAGATTTACGATGACATGAGCCTAATGGCCATGCCAAAGATCACCAAGCTACGCCAATGCCTGGAAACGCTCAAGACACCCTTCCTGATCGAAACAGTGGAAGGTCTGCAGGCTGAAGACAAGATCATCATCTTTTGCGAGTACATGAGCACGGTCGATGCCATGCATGATGCTTTTACGGCCGCTGGTATCAAGGCTGTGCGTCTGGTCGGAGCTGACTCTGCAATCAAGCGGCAAAAGGCCATCGACACATTCCAGGATGACCCCGAGGTCCGGGTGTTTATCGGCACTACGATGGCAGCTGGAGTCGGTATTACTCTAACCGCTGCTAACTACGTGGCCTTTGCATCGATGCCCTGGACCCCCGCGCTCATGCGCCAAGCCGAGGATAGGGCGTACCGGCTGGGCCAGCAGCGCGATGTGATGGTTATCGTGCCGCTCATACCCGACACGATCGATGAGGCCGTGTGGAAGATTTTGGAGGGTAAACGTGAGACCGAGATCGACGTGGTTGAGGCTGTCACGAAGACGCAGGCCAATGAGGCGACCGCAATTACTAACGCGGCCCTTGGGTGTTGGTTGAAAACTGAAACCACGACTTTATAGTAATTATAAATATATACAATTTTTTTAAGAAGCATGGCCAGATTTAGACAATTTGTTTGGCAATAACCTTCATGAATGCAGGCCAAGTCTTGTATCTTTGAATCCCGGATGAGGTGTAATCAAAAGCTATTTCAGCTACGGAAATTTTTCCTGCAGGATTCGACATTAAATGTTGTCTTACTGTAACAGCTGAGTTTTTTGACTGATGCGCGATATAGTTTCTTAAGTATCTCATTTCATCCAAAGGCCATGGAGTGACTCCAAGGTAGTTTGTGATTTCAGTTAAGTTCGATAATCTCAATCTGGTGGCAGCATCAATAGCTTTGTTTGAATGGCTCCATTCGGGCTCACGATTGTTATTATTGTTCCTAAAAGTAGATAGAAGTTTATAGAGCGCTTGCTCTCTCGTTTTCGGAGGATTGGGTAATCCAGAGACAACTGTTCCGTTAATTCCCTGAAATTGTCCAGTGGCACTGTCTAAGATAAGCCTCCTGATAAAATGCTCCCATTCAATCTGAAGTTGCATAAGATTTTTTTCCAGGAGTGATTTTTCTCGCTTTGTCAGTGCTGACTTGGCAGACAAATCGTCAATTTCACCTTCAATATGAGAAAGCCTTTGCTCTAATCGGGCATAATGTCGATTAAGAAACATAATTGCTAAATTCTTTAACTAAATATTCAAATCTTGGTTTTCTAGAGGACACGCGATGTGTAGTGCTTTTGCTTGCACTAATAAATTCAGCATGTCGAACATCAGCGTCTTCATCATTATTGCCTGACTCAAGTTCTTGAGATAGCTCTGCCAGTACATCAATAGCATTTTTCCAATTGACTCCTTTCCCCTTATGCTCTTTTACGTCCGCTGTCACTCGGTTATCTGGGAAACCATATACTAGATAAGCTACAGCTGCAAATAGGACAAGAAAATTAGGGCCATCAAAAAATGGAGTATCTGCAAAATCCTCTTCTAGCTTGTCAATTATCACTTCCAGAACATCATCTACCTTTTTTCTAATTGGTAAAAAATATGACTCTGGCTCTGTTTTTTTGTTTTTATAAAATTTAGTTATTGTTGCTTCTCCTCCATCACCAAATCCAAGATCTAATGTCATGAAAAATTCGGCCATAAGGGAGACGTTTTTCATTCTAACGCTCTCTCTTACTGATACAATTTTCAATTCATTCCAAAGATATTTCCAATCTCGAGCTGCGTCATAAATTGCCCATTTCACAGGTTCAATATATTCGGCATGTCGAAGCTCTGATGGGGTAACTTTGACACTGTAAGAGTTTAGTCTGGCAAAGATTTCCAATACCATGGCATTGTCTGAGTTTATTAATTGGACGCATGGTATTTTGTATGATAAGAATGCCTCTTGGTCTGAAAGTTCCAAATCAGAGTACGTCAAACCTTTAAATTTAGGTGACTTACTCGTAAGTTTAAGCTTGCCAGACGCGAACTCAATTATTGCTCTAAGACGCTGTTGACCATCCACAACTTCCCTTGTCATGGTTTGGGTTGACGCATTTATTTTCGTCCGAAAGAAAACTTGAGGTATAGGCAAGTCATTCATAATTGAATCAATTAAGAATACTTTGGCATTAACAGACCAGACTGAGCCGCGTTGAAACTCCGGCGATAAATTCAATTGTTTCTTTGAATTCCATTCAATAAAGTCTGATATTGTATAGGTTTGGGGTATGCTAGACATATATGCGTCCGTAATATTAAGTTAGATACTTGAAATAAATTTTTAATTATTTTTTTGATCTGTGCCGAAATGGCTAATTATGCACAATTTTTTGGTTTACTGGTAGATCATTAAGCGTGGCGGAGGTCTCGAGATTGCCCGTTTTTTGCTGGGCACGGCCATAATTGCAATTTGTACTAGATTGGGTTATGTAGTAGGGAATATGTCGATTAGTTACTTGCTCCGGCGGATCAGCGTATGTTCAAACTTAGCAAATGCGCTTATCACAGACAGCATAAAGCTTGCCATCAGCTAGTCTTCGCCGGTGAGAGTCGTGTGTTCTTTGATGAGCTCGTTATGCACGCCGCGATGGGTGTCCTAGCCTGATGCTTGATCTGCAAACACTTTATCGACCAAGGCGTGTTCAGGCTGACGAGCAGGGCTTTGTTCAAAGCTGCTGACGCGGATACTATTCGACTGCCTTTTAAAATGTCTCCTGAAAAAAATGACAGATAGAGACTTGATATCTGGGTCCTCAATCTTCAAGAGATTACAAATGTAACTCAAATTGGACGTTTTCAGCCGAATTTGGCTGACGGCCAGTTGAGATATAGTCATTCTGGCATTGCATTTTGACTTCTTAGTATTTCTCCATGTCTAACTCTTAGGAGCATCCAACGATTTGAGAAATAGTATTGACAAAAAAAGAAGGTGTTGATAGTTTATCGCTGTGCATGGCCGTAAGGCTCCTGACAGCGGCGTCTCAACTCTTGAAAGACGCACGTACTGATCCTTTAGGGCAGTACCAGAGTACATCTTCTTCTTTGCTACCCGGACAGGGAACCCGCTTTCCCTGTCCAGGCCATTCGGCTCTTGGGTGGGTGCGTGTTCCTCCAGTCCATTTTTCTGGAGTTCACCATCATGACAACCGCTTCCGCTCAAACTTCCAACCACTTCAATCTTCACGTTAACGGTCTCGGTTATCTGAACCGTGTACGCTGGGTTGAAACCAAAGGTTCTGGCCGCAAGGCACAATCCTTTCTTGCTTGCTCGATTTCCGCCGTGCGTGGAAATACGGATGAACCTGACTACACCTACTTTGACCTTCGGGTCTCTGGGAGCGAAGCCATCGAAATGGTGGAAAAGCTCATGGGTGATGTTGAGGCGAAACGTAAGGTTTTCGTATCGTTTCGTGTGGGTGATATCTACACACATGTTTACATGCGCAACCTTCGAGATGAGAAGGGACGTACAACTGGCGAGCAAGAGCCTGCCGCACTTATCAAGGGACGTCTGTTGTTGATCAACAGTGTCACTGTTGATGGCGTTAATATTTTCCGACGTGAATTGCAAGAAGAGTCCAGCATGGATAACATTCCTTTTCAGGAGGATGCTCCTTTGCAGAACTCCTCGACCGATAATGAATCTTCTCAGGATGTGCCTGAGCAAGACCAGTCTGAAAATAAAGCACCACAGGATAACGCTCAAGGTACAGCAACGCCAAAGTTCAACAGCACTCCGGTGCCCGTGAACCAAGGCGCTGCGGCATATCAAGCAGGATATGGAGCAAGTAGTGCGCTTCAATACGCTGCAAGCTATGCCCATCAGAGCGTCGCTTAACTTTTAATGCCTCATCAAAACCCTCGTTACTGCTCCCACTGGGGGCTGTGCGAGGGTATTCTTCTTGATGCTGCAAAAATTAGCGACTAAACTAATTCAGTTTTGCGAGTGTTTTCAGGTGTCACTTGAATAACCTGGTCGCCTTCGGGCACGACACGTCAACCCCTGAAACGTGAACGCTCTGTATAGAGTTGGGGTACATCTCACACGAGTACGTCCGTTGAATTGCACGTTCAAACTGGAACCTCACGTGCTCTAAAGTACTATCCGATCGCAAGTTGGATGGCCACCATTCAAGCCCCCCTGTACCCGTCCGGCGTAAGCTGAACGGGTACTTTCATTTCACACCCTACCGGGAGATCTCTTCCGGCTGGATGTGGTCTCCCTGTCTTTCTAAAGGAGATCACGATGATCCGTATAGATGGAGCGCAACTGCGCGTAAAGCGGATTCGACAAAGTCGAAATGGTGCTTTCTGCGTTGCAGACCTCTCAACTGCTTTTGGTGAGTTCAAGGTCAAAGACCCGCTCCTGGATCAGTTTGAAGAAGGTGAGTACCAGGCAACTGTGTGGATTAGTGAAATCTATCTGTCGCAATACATCGCATTTGGCAAAGGTGTGACAGAGATTCGTGCGCGTTTGCACGATTTACAAGTTGAGAGCCAGGCCGAATTATCAACTGCTCATGAGCAAGCTGAGCCTGACCCCATTGACGAGCAAAGTCCTGTAAGGGTTGCACCACCTAAAAAGCCAGTTCCCCCTCCATCTACCGCAAAAGACTTCAGCCACTTTAATAAGGGTGGGAAGCCTCAGTCAGGGTCTTTGGATTCTGTGCCACTGGAGTCTACGCAGGGAGAGCACGATGGATTGCTTGACGCAGAAATGCGCCATGCCATTGCCAATCGCGATCCCATCAAACTTGATGCGACTGTAGAACGTGCGCTGCTACGACGGCAAGCAGCTGAACTTGGCCAACGTCATGGCTACCGTTTTGATGCGAAACAACAAATCTGGTTTGCCCAGTAAACCTTCATTTCTAAACCGCCCAAAGGTGGCGGTTTGACTTATGTTCTTGATGCGATCGAGACCATGAGCCAGACCGCACAGTGCATTGGTGCATCGTTGAATCTGGGAGGCGGCGTCCCCATGCGCCCGCAGCTTTTGCGCTAAGCCGGAGCTGGTGATAGCAAAATCAGCCACGTAACTTGCGCGCCGTTTCATTTGTCACCAGGACCTCCATTTCGGTGACGCACACCTTGGATCCACCAAGGGGAGTGAGGGGGTATGAATTTTAATTTGTTATGTAAGCCCGGAACCTAGATGGGTTCCCTTGCGAGCCAGGACAATCAGGCCCGGCCTGCAAGGGAAATCATCTAAGCAAACCAACGATGGTTTCAATCAGGTGCGTTCAACCCTGTAAACGTGCCAAGGCAGGAAGTGCTGCCTGGGTAACTCGCTTTATTCATTCACGCAGATTTAACCTGCGCTTCTTACTAACCCCGTGGGGACACCGTGTCCCCTGGGGCTTGGTCGTCCCCATTTTTTGGAAGACGATCATGGCTCAACTGCATTTTTTCCCTATCACGACGGCTCAGCGCAAGAGTCTGCATTCCCTCTTTAATGACTGGCTTTCCCAGGCCAATGAAGAGGGATTTGAGCAGTTTCTGGCTGTTCGACATGAGTTGGCACCCGCACAGGTGTGCTCGTTCGTACGTCTGGTCCAAGGTTGCTCTGTTCGACAAGATTTGGCCCAACGCTTGCCAGGTGATCTCAAGCAGCGTCTGCAAGCACTTCATTGGCTGCGATTCGGCGCTACAGCGGTAGCCGCTTGATTCTTTAACTGACCCTTGGGGGCTTTGACCCTCGTGGGTTGATAGCCCTCTTGATTTTTTAAGGGGTACTATATGTCAATGAGTCCATCTGACTTGTTCCTGCTGCGGCAGGGCCTGGTTGATGCCGGTATGAAGCAAGAGGTTGCCGAAAAGGTGGCCATCGCAATGGAGGGTGCTATGGCACTCACACTTGATCAAGTGCTGGAGAAGTGGTCAGCCAAGGTTGAACACGACATTGCCGCGCTTCGCACTGAACTGAAGCACGATATTGAAGTGACCAGAAAAGACATTGAGGTGACCAAGCGGGATATGACCATCCGTCTTGGCTTGATGCTGGCTGGTTTTGCCGGTCTGATCCTAAGCGGCATGAAAATGTTCATGCTCTAGCGTTTAGCACGCGATTGTTTCCGCACACCTCGGTGTGCCTTGATGAGGAGTGCGCTCCTCTTAACTAGCGAATGTCTGCCAGGCCTTTCATCGGTCTGGTGACATTCGCTTTTCTTTTGTCTTTCCATTTTCACCCCTGCGGGCACAGACTCGCATGGGTATGGCCTGCGCATTTTTAGTGAGGCCGACTATGACTGAACAGACTCATCCTGTGTGCAGAGATTCCTTCGATCTCTCTCCTCTTGCCAATGTGCTGCCGCGCTTTGAGCTCGGTGTGGTTGTGGCTACGCCAGGTGTTACCAAGCTGGATCAAGAAGGCACGATCAACGCTTGTGAGTACCTAGCTCGTCACGCTGTTGGTGATTGGGGGGATCTGTGCCACGAAGATTGGCGATTTAACCAGCGGTCCCTAGCGTGTGGAGGGCGACTGATGTCGTCGTATCGCGTCAATGACCAACTCAAGATCTGGATTGTTACAGAATGGGATCGATCCAGCACCATGCTGACATTGCCATCGGAGTACTGATCCTCTAACCCGTGCAAACCCATCCTGATGGGTTTGCATTATCTCTATCACTTTCCCGGCGGGACGATCCGTCTGGGTCTCTCGTCGCGTATTTTTCGGAGACCCACATGATCGTTGTTCGCTATTTCACCTTACCGCTGTACACCACTGATAGAAGCCGTACCGATGATCGACTGATTTGGACCGGGCCGGAACCTATTCCAGCCATTGGCGACACTGTGATGGTCAGGTTCAACAGCATTGGCCAATGCAAAGTTGTGTGCTTTGCCTCACAAGGTCCATACCTTGGGCTGCTTGTTTACCCCCTTCAACCACCCAGTTGGTGGATTTCTCAAAATGGTGAGCCATCGCCCGAAACTGCAGGTCTGGTGTTCGGTCGTGAAATCTCACTCATTGATGCTCAGGAGGTGTGAAATGGCGCTTTTGTTCACCCGCTTGGCTCGCAACTTCGTCAAAGCCGGATACTACCCGACCGATGATGAGACTTTGCAGCGGATTCAACACTTCCTCATGCCAGCATCAAGACCTATGCGCTTGCTTGACCCATGTTGCGGGGAAGGGGCGGCACTGGCTGACATTCGTCTTGGCCTTCAGGAGCGTGCTGGTGAAGATTCAGTAAGCATTGAGGCTCTGGGTGTTGAGTTTGATAAGGAACGGGCCTGGCACGCGAAAACCCTCTTAGATAGGGTTATTCACGCGGACCTCCATGACGTCGTGGTTAAGGCTCGCAGTATTGGCCTACTGTTTCTGAATCCTCCTTACGGGTTTGGAATCAGTGATGCGGCGAACATGGCCAACGCCGACTCTGATAAAGCCGAACGTCTGGAGCGTACGTTCTTAAAGAAAACGGCGTCATTCCTGGTTGAGGGCGGGGTACTTATCTACATCATTCCGTACTACGCCTTAGATGCTGAGATTCGGACATTTTTGGCCCGTAATTTCGACAATTTACGGTTCTTTATGGCCCCCGAGCAGCAATTCAAACAATGTGTCATTTTCGGGACCAAAATCCGAAGCACACATCCACGTAAAAGCGTTCTTGACTGGCTTGCGCAGGCTCAGGCCGGAGAGTTCGTAGATCAAGTATTGCCAGAGGTCTGGGATGATGAACCCTACCAGGTGCCAGCAGCTGATACGGAGCTTGACTTTCATGCGGTTCGAATCGATGCCGCTCAATTGAAAGACGAGCTCAATACATGGAAGGCGAGTCTATTGTGGCAAGGCTTTGATGTTCATTTCTCTCAGGTGCGGACCAGTCACAGAAGACCGCTTCGTACGATGACTCAATGGCACCTGGCGCTTGCGTTGGCGGCCGGCCAGGTGACTGGCTGCATTGAATCGAAAGACGGCCGGATTTTTCTGATAAAGGGGGATACCTTTAAGAAGAAAGAACGTATCCAGAACCTGGAGGTGGATGAGAAAGGGAATGTCTCAGAGACCATCACGATGCTGGATAAGTTTGTGCCTACGATCAATGCAATTGAATTTACTGCCGATCATCGGCTTGGTCAGATAGTTAAGATCAGCTGATGCTTTACCCCTCAGTGCCAATGGTTGGCGCTATTCACCCTTCATTAGAAGGGTTCCTCAAGGGGCCTGGTCCAGGTCATTTGGGGAAACCTTCTCATCAAACCTAAAGGGGTTTCTTTAGGTGCGTTCAACCCTGTAAACGCATCAAGGTGGTCTTTTATTGCCTGGGTAGTTTTTCTTATCTGCTGCAGTCATGCATAGCATGTCAGCAGCCTCGTCTTATCCCTTGGGGACATCCGTCCTCAAGGGGCCGGATGTCTCCAGCTTTTTGGAGATACCCATGTCTTCTTTCAATACGTCGATTTTACCCATCGCGCCGTCTGTATACGCTCAGGCAGCGCCTGAACCCGCGCAACTGCATATTGCTGATGCGCATGGGCACTATGTGTTGGCGACTCCAGGGCAGATATTGGAGGCCGCACGTGAGGCGATTGTGTCTTTAGTGCCTTCGGGAACTCCCATGTCAACGCCGAGCATTGCGGAACGCTATGCCGTCGCTCGCTTGGCTGGCCTAGAACACGAGGTTTTTGCTGTCTTCTTTTTAGACAACCAGCTTCGCCTGATCCAGTATCGGGAGTTGTTCCAAGGCACCCTGAATCAAACGGCTGTCTATCCTCGTGAGGTCGTTAAAGAGGTGCTCAAAAACAATGCTGGCGCGGTCATTTTGGCTCACAACCATCCAAGCGGAAAGTTAGAGCCTAGCCAGGTAGACCGCCAACTTACTGAGCGGCTGAAAAAAGCATTGGAGCTGATCGATGTAAGGGTTCTGGACCATTTGATCGTCGGGCCTTCAGCCGACACAACTAGCTATTCGTTCGCTGAGCACGGCGACCTGTAACTTGAGTCATTTCTTGTTTGTTTAGCCCGCATCTGGGCGTTTTTAACCTGTACCCATGGGGTCGCTGCGGCCCTTATGGGGCGTTGCGACTCATTTTTTGGAGTTTGTCATGAGTCGTCATTACTTTGAAACCACCTATAAAGATCATCCCGTTACCGTGCTGTTAGGTTGGGATAGGGCTTTGGGGCATTATTTTTTGGTCATCGAAAAGCGGGTGGATTTTGTGGATCCGGATGTGACCGGGTTCGATGATCAGTATCTGTATAGCAATCTCTATGAGTCCAACCCATTTGGTTTGAGCCTGGAGCATTTTAAAGCGGTGTTGCACCGGCTCAAAATCACTGTGCCAGCAAATATGTTCACTGAGGTCGAACGCGACTCCTGGAACAACGTGGGGAATCGAGACATCACCCATCAAGCTGACGGCTCATTTGCCGTGCGCTCGGCTTGAACATCTCTCTAAACGACGCGGCCTGGCCTCTTTCTCCTCTTTGCGAGGAAGGGGTCAGTCGCATAACTATGGAGCTCGGTGATGTACCAAGTAGAGGAGTTTCCGGAAGTCTGGGCTGATGCCTGCATCCGAGAGTCGGATGGTCGCTTCTTATTCATTTCACTGTATGGACGCGATGGATCGCTGATGCAATTCATGGCTGCGATGCAGTTGGGCAATAAGGAAGGCGGTATACAACGCTTTCACTTGCGCGATGATGATGGCAAACGCCATTTAGTGGAGGTCGGCGGTGTGGATCGCTTAGGCAAACACACTGGTAGGTTACCTAAGCAAAACCTGTTTGGTCCTTTGGGGCAACTGTGGGTATTTGACAAGAATCTACAGGAGCCAGACCGTGCGAATCGAATCGGTTGGGCTCTTCACTACTCAGCAGTGAGCGACCTGGGCAGCCTTAACGAGGCTCAGGAGCATGATCTTGATGATCGTGCCTGGCAACTGATTAAAAGCTTGTCGCCGGTGGCTCTTTTAGACCATTGGCGTGCAGAGGTTTTGGCGTGGTGCCGTGATAAGCAAGCTGTGCAGATAATGGGCAGCGATCTGTATCCCACGCTTGGCCCTGTCAAGGCAGTTCGGGTGAGCCTAAGTGAGCATTTTCTTGATTTCATCTCTGATGGGGTCAGGGTAGGGCGCCTACGTTTGCAGTTGTAGTTTTTCTAAGCTGATTGGCTGATTTCCGGATCCAGCCTTTTCTACATTTTTTTCTAACCCATGCGGGGAGCAGCCCCGCTGGCTCCCCGTATCCCTTTTGTGGAGAGCCAGTATGGGCGCTATACATCCCCAGCTAGGTACCCCAGAGCAAGATGCCGATGAGCTGCATATGCCTCTGGCCAATTTTATTGATCAGTTTGGTGAGGGCTTGTTGGAGCAAGTCCGTCGCCAGAACCCGCCTATTTACGATCCGGACCTGGACACTCAAACTCCCGTTTGGCGTGCGCGGCAACACGTTCTGGACAATCTGACTCGTCAGCCATTTGAAGCCCAGGCCCATGCTGTACACGCCGTTGTGAAGCTGTTGTTGGATCACAATGAACCGGCAGCGGTACTCAATGCGGATATGGGCACGGGCAAAACCATGATGGCCATATGTGTCGCGGCTTTAATGCAGAGTACGCATCCACGTACCCTGATCGTTTCGCCGCCTCACCTGGTCTATAAGTGGCGACGTGAGATTCTGGCCACCGTCCCTGAAGCCAAGGTTTGGATTCTGAATGGGCCGGATACGTTACGCAAACTGTTGGCGTTACGAAATGCCCTCAGTTTGAAAACCAGCAAGCCAGAGTTCTTTGTGCTTGGGCGTGTGCGTATGCGCATGGGGTTTCACTGGAAACCGGCATTTTTGACTCGCCAGGTATTGCAAGATGGTCAACGGTTTAGGTTTGCTTGCTGCCCTGATTGCATGGAACCCATCGAACGTGAGAATGCGGATGGTGAAATGATGCCGCTCTCCGTTGAGGCGGCCGCACTCATGCTTGCTGATAGACGCTGCAAATGCAGCCACTGCGATAGCACGCTTTGGACGTTGATTCGTGCAGGTAAGCGTATCGACTCCATGCACGATCTGGTGTTGGGTGCTTTGAAGCAAATGCCGACGATCGGAGATAAAACCGCTCGCAAGTTGCTCTCGATTTTTGGAGAGGATCTGCTTGGGGGAATGCTCGACGATAACGTCTATGAGTTTCTCAACCTCATGGATGAGTCTGGCGAGCTTGTTTTCTCCGATCGGCAGGCCATGCGTATGGAGCGATCCCTCGCGTCCTTTGAGTTCAGTATAGGGGAGGGGGGCTATCAAGCCACTGAGTTCATCAAACGCTACTTGCCTCGTGGGTATTTCGGTCTTTTAGTTGTAGATGAAGGCCATGAATACAAAAATGAGGGCTCAGCCCAAGGCCAGGCCATGGGCGTGCTGGCCAGCCAATGCCAAAAAACACTGCTGCTCACTGGGACACTGATGGGAGGCTATGCCGATGACTTGTTTCATCTTTTGTGGAGAATAAATCCGACACAGATGATTCAAGACGGCTTCAAACCTGCTCGTAATGGGTCAATGGGAAGCGCGGCTATGGCGTTTATGCGTGAGCATGGCGTGCTCAAAGACGTGTACAAGGAAAGCACTGGCCCATCGCATCGCACTGCTAAAGGTAAGCAGATGACAGTACGGACCAGTAAAGCTCCTGGCTTTGGTCCGGTTGGCATTATGCGGTATGTAGTGCCGATCACCGTTCTCTTGAAGTTGCGCGACATTGGCCAGAACGTCTTGCCTGACTATGACGAGCACTTCATTAACGTACCAATGAGCCAGGCGCAGGATGAGGCCTATCAGCGCATGGCAAAGCACCTGGTGTATGAGCTCAAGAAGGCGTTGGCCCAAAAGGACAATAGCTTGCTTGGGGTTGTGATGAATACGCTACTGGCTTGGCCAGAGTGCTGCTTTCGCCCAGAAACCGTCCGGCACCCTCGAAGTAAGGCAGTCTTGTTTTCGCAAGGGCCTGTTTTTCAGGAGTCTGAGCTTACCCCCAAAGAGCAACAGCTCTTGGACCTGTGCAAACAGGAGAAGGCCCAAGGAAGAAAGGTGCTGGTGTATTCGATTTACTCGGGTACACGTGACACCACCGCTCGGCTCAAAAGCCACCTTGAGATGAACGGCTTCAAAGTTGCTGTGTTGCGTGCTTCTGTTGACGCAGCTCGACGCGAAGACTGGGTTGCTGACCAGGTGGAGCGGGGTATTGACGTCCTTGTCACCAATCCAGAGCTGGTCAAGACTGGCCTGGATCTGCTGGAGTTTCCTACGATTGTGTTCATGCAGTCTGGCTTTAACGTCTACACGTTAATGCAGGCCGCCAGGCGGTCATGGCGGATTGGCCAGAAGCATCCAGTCAAGGTCGTGTTCTTGGGCTACTCAGGTTCCAGCCAAGTGGAGTGTTTAAGGCTGATGGCCAAGAAGATCGCTGTTACACAGTCAACGTCAGGGGATATGCCTGATTGTGGCTTGGATGTTCTGAATGATGCCGGTGACAGCATTGAAGTTCAGTTGGCCAAGCAGTTGCTAGCTAACTCGTAGCCTACCTACCATCATGATTAATAGCCCCTCTTTTTGAGGGGCTATTCTTCTGCAAGGCTGTGTGAATGCTGTAAGGGTCAAAGAGTTTAGAGGTCTCTTTTTCTAAAAGCAGTTTGAGTGCTGGTACTCGATTAATGTGTGGATATTTGGAGGGGAAAGGTGTTGATTAAACAAGAGCCTGTGCCAATGGAAACAGTGCTGCCATCATTTGGAGACTGGAAACGCAACGGTGAGATCGTTAAGCCACAGATCCTTGTGTTGGAGATCAAAGATAAAGATGGCTTAACGGATGACGCTTTAGGGTTTGTTCTTGTTGAACGACACGAGTCCTATAGACACTATTCGGACGGTCCACTTGAGGCCGCTGGTATTTGTCTTTCATTTAAGCGCATAGCAGGTAAATACACCTACGGGAGTCATGGGCAGGGTTACTTCTTGGGAGGTTTCACACCGTCTATCAATACTGTTTCGCTTACGTCATCGATTGTGTGGTCGGAGGGAGCGGTGTTTCTTGATTTGCCTGGGCTTGCAGGGCAGCGGATAGGCACATATCTGATGAATGAGATAGTTCAGTGGGCGCAGCAGTGGCCAGATGCCTCGGTCGCTAGTATTAAGCTGTATGCTGGCCAAGCACAGTCTGACAACAAGGAACGGCGTAATCGGTTCTATGAACAATTTGGAATAGTCTTTGATTACGACGACGAACAACGCCGTTCAGGTCAGTCTCGCCCTGTGCTGGTTAGGGACCTGATAACGGTTGAGACATGGAAGAAAAATATTGTTGAACACAATATGCACGATTATTTGGGTTCGATCGTAGATTTGAATGAACGCATCTTATCTGACCTGAATGCTCGTGATCGCGCATGCGCTAATCTCATTGCTGAGCAGAGACGAGCTGAGGCTCGACCTTTCCGCTGGGCATTGGGACAGCTGTATTCCAAATATTCGCAAACAATTTTCGTTGTGCTTGTTTTTATAGTGATTATGGGCGTTAGCTGGGTCAAAATAACACAGGGTAGTTGATTTGTTGGTCCCATTTCTACATGGCTTAGTTGCGGTGGATAGCAGCATCCAAGAGAACCAGCCGGTTTCTAAGTCATGATCCTCCCACGAGTCGCCAGTCATGCTGAACTCAATCTGTTTTCTGATATGGAAGATGTTGATGCCTTCCTCGCGCAGACGCTGAAGCAGTGGCTACACATCCACAGCGCTAAGCGCTATCGTTACTTTGATGTGCTAAATGGCCAGTTCGAAGAAATGGGCGGAATGCATCTTATAGCTGTGACCGTAACCCTTGGCCGTCACGATCAGAGTGGTCCCGCTTATGCCCAGCTTGTGTGCCTCGTCAACCCGCTAGTCGCCCAATGACCGGCAGCCACGTTTACGGTCTTGCTAGTTGAAAAGGTCAGTTGAAAGTCTTGCGTGACGGTGTCTTTTGCATCAGAGCGGTTGCAAGGCAGTAATAGTGGCCAAACCTAGTAAGATCATGAGACCAATGTGCTCATCATATGGGCCGAAATGGCCGCACCTGTTCATAGCACACGCTCTTGCTGGATCGGGGGGGGACGTCCGCCGAGAACGTCGAGCAGCTCGTCAGTCATCCCGGAAAGCTATTAATGACCAGCGATTTTCACTCGGAAGCCAGGGCAGGTTGCAGCCCAAAGTAGGCGAGCACCGCACCCATTCGGTAGCAGCGGAGCATATTTGCCAGTCAGATTCCGGGGGGGGGCGGTAAGAAGGCATTGAAGGCTGCACCCAATTCCCAGCGCAGCCGAATGGAAATCGGCAAAAAACTCTGCTAAAATGCGAAGCTACGGTGTCTGCAATAGATACTGGTCATCGTCAACGACGATAATTAATAAGGTGGACCCAGCTCGCTGGGTGGCTCGGCCGGGCGCCTATCCCTCGGACAATTCCAAGCAAATAAAAACTCGCTCCGGGACCCTCTTGCGCATTCAGTTCGCGGTGCGAAGCTTCGTTTTGCTGCATCTTAATTAGCACAATCCTCAATGTTTGTATCTTCCCTTCGTCGCGATTGGTTTTCCAATCCGCGCGCGGATATCCTTGCAGGTATCCTTGTTGCACTTGCACTCATCCCCGAAGCCATCGGCTTTTCCATCATCGCCGGAATAGATCCCCGTGTGGGACTCTACGCTTCCTTTTCAATTGCAGTCATCATTTCATTTGTCGGTGGCCGCCCCGGCATGATTTCTGCGGCGACTGCGGCCATTGCTGTTTTGATCATACCGCTGGTGCGAGATTATGGCGTTGATTACCTTTTTGCTGCAACGATTCTTATGGGCCTGTTGCAAGTTCTGGCCGGCTTCTTGAGACTTGATCTTCTGATGCAATACGTATCTCGGTCCGTGGTCACCGGTTTCGTAAATGCACTGGCCATCTTAATCTTCATGGCGCAACTGCCTCAACTCACGAATGTGACGTGGATCACCTACGCTATGGTGGCTGGTGGGCTTGCAATTATCTACCTGTTGCCCCGGCTTACGACGGCAATACCTTCACCGCTTATCGCCATTGTTGTACTCACTATCCTTGCAATTTATGGCAATCTTGACGTACGTACGGTGGGGGATATGGGTGAATTACCGTCTACGATCCCGTCCTTTTTCATTCCGAACGTGCCGCTTACCTTCGAGACGCTGAAGATTATTTTCCCCTTTTCGCTGACCATGGCCGCAGTTGGACTACTCGAATCTATGATGACGGCGCAGATTGTCGATGATCTGACCGATTCGCCCAGCGATAAGCGTCGGGAATGTAAAGGCCAGGGCATTGCCAACTTCGTGACTGGCTTTTTTGGGGGAATGGGTGGTTGCGCCATGATTGGGCAGTCGGTCATTAACGTCAAGTCTGGCGGACTCACACGCCTTTCTACCTTTGTGTCGGGCATCTTCCTGCTTTTTTTGATCGTTGTGCTGGGGCCACTTGTGGCTCGTATTCCGATGCCAGCCCTAGTGGCTGTAATGATCATGGTTTCCATCGGAACCTTCAGTTGGGGCTCCATTAAGAACCTGCGTTCTCACCCTTGGCAGTCATCGGTGGTCATGGTGGTGACGGTCATTGTCGTAGTATGGACGCATGACCTAGCAAAAGGCGTTTTGGCAGGAGTTATCCTGAGCGGGCTATTCTTCGCTGGTAAGGTTAAGCGGCTCTTTACGGTGCAGTCCGAACTATCAATGGATGGTAGGACGCGAACTTACTTTTATTCTGGCCAAGTGTTTTTCGCATCGGCTGAACGCTTTGTTGAAGCGATCGACTTCAAAGAGGTTGTCGATAAAGTCGTAATCGACGTTTCTGACGCTCATTTTTGGGACATTTCAGCTGTTGGCGTATTGGATGATGTTGTCATGAAGCTAAGACGCGAAGGGGCGGCTGTAGAGATAGTCGGGCTTAACAAAGAAAGCGCCGCTATGGTTGGACGCTTTGCAATATACGATCAAGTCCCTACAAACACGTCGAGACACTGACTTTTGGAGAGAAAGAAAATGATAAAAATACTTGCTTGCATCGACACATCATCGTATGCGGATAGTGTATGTGACCTAACCGCGTGGGCAGCTCAACGTCTTCTCTCTTCAGTCGAATTGCTGCATGTTGTTCAACGGAAAAGTGCTGTACAAGAGCGATATGATCGAACTGGAGCTATCGGGCTGGGCGTTAAAACCGACCTTTTGGAAGAACTGACCCGTATAGAAGAAGCGCAGGGGAAGCTGGCTATTGAGGCTGGTCGCGTGCTTTTGGATGCTGCTGCAGATCGGTTGCGTGCTGCAGGCATCCATGATCTGACGCAGGCGCATCGTCACGGAGGTATTGTTGAGACAATTCTTGAACGTGAAAAAGAGTGCGATCTGCTTGTCATGGGCAACCGTGGTGCGTCAGCGGAGTTTGCTATTGCACACTTGGGATCAAAAATAGAAAGGGTGGTGCGTGCAAGCAAGAAGCCGATTCTTATTGCCCCAAGCGCTATCGGCAATATTAAAGATGTGATTCTTGCCTATGATGGTGGCCCGTCAGCCAAAAGGGCGCTTGAACTCATGGCGTCATCACCATTATTTGCAAATCTGAAACTTCATGCGGTTTTTGTGGGTGAGGATAATGAGCAGCATCGAGCCATGCTTGTGAATGCGCAACAGCAAATTAGCGAGTACGGACGTTCGTTAAGCACGAATATCTTAAACGGGTCCCCAGAGCAGGTGATCGCTGAGCTCATGAATACCACCCATGACGCGATGTTGATGATGGGGGCATATGGTCACTCGCCATTACGTAATCTTATTGTAGGTAGCACGACAACTTCACTGATTAGGATGGTTGACGAGCCAATGCTTCTCATACGCTAAGCCGCCTAGTGGTCCTCCGAATAGCGTGGTGAGGTCAGATGTAGAATTTTCTGATTGGAGAGTTCAGCGGCATTACATGACCTAGATTAGCAGACAGCCAGATCATTGAAGCTATCAAACGTTTGGAGGCAGGCTTCGCCGTTCCCGAGTTATGTTGGGAGCTGGGCGTGAATATTGCTATGCACTGCAAGTGGCGCTCAAAAATATGGTGAGGCCGTCTCGCCTTCTCGAGAAGACTCAATGTGCGGAGCAAGGGTGAGGCACTTTGCTCCGACTTGATGTGTCGTGACCACTAGACTGACGGTGGTCATAGATTTTTACCCGGCCATTTTGAGTTTTGCGTGTGCCTTTTTAGCCTAGGCTTCTCTTGTTGGTGGTTCGTGGTCGCCAGTGACAGGTAAGACTATTCACGCAAAAACTGATCAATTTCTTTTGCTGTACTTCGGGCCGTACGCATGACTCCGATCAATGTGGCGGAGGCAGGCCCCGTCCATTCGCCATACCCAACGAGCCATAGTCCGTGCATATTTTTTGCCTGCGTGCCGCTAACTGCGACTTTTGAGTCTTGGACCAGCCCAAGTGACTCCAAAGGCTGCAATGCAGGTCTGAATCCAGTGCACCAGATGACGGCATCAAAGCTTGCAATTGTCCCATCGGGCCATTCAGCACCCTTCGTTGTCAGGCGCGCAAATGGGCCAACCGCGTTTAGCACTCCTCGTTGGCGTGCTTCCAGAACTGGCGGAACCATGACGATATCGCCAAAGCCACCAGGTAGATCTGTGATGTCCAAGCCTTCTTGCGAGGCTTTCCAACGAGCAGTGGCCCGCTCAAATAAAACTCGACCATCTACCTCATCAGGCAAAAACTCGGGTGGAGTCAGTGTGGCCCAGGTCGTTGACTGTGCTGTTAGCGATACCTCAGCTAAGATTTGGGCTCCTGAGTTTCCGCCACCGACAATAAGGACTTTTTTATCCTTGAACGGTTCTGGGGAAATGTAGTTGGCAGAGTGTATTTGCATTCCAGTGTAGGAGTCGATGCCCTCAATATTTGGAATGAATGGGTTGCGCCAGTTACCTGTAGCGCAAACTACTGCACGGGCCTGCCATTTTTCCGTACCAGCATTAACTTGGAAGCCGTTCGGTGTTGGTTCAATACGAGTGACTAAGACAGGTCGTTCAATGTTGAGTTTGTAACGAACCTCATACTGGCGCAAGTAGTCAATAACATGGTCTCGGCTTGGGTACTCGTCGCCCGGGTTAGGCATTGGCCATCCCGCAATAGAGCTCCAGGAAGCGGGGGAAAACAGCCTGAGTGAGTTCCATCCGTATTGCCAAGCGCCACCGCCTTTAGCCTCTGCATCCAGCAACAGGACAGAGCGATTGGTTCTACGAAGGAAGTAGGCGACTGATAACGCTGATTGGCCAGCACCGATAATAATGACGTCGTAAAAGGCCATGAAATTCCTCCTTCTGAGAGGGCCGAGTGATTGTATGGTTTAGATGCTGCGCTGGTTAACCCGTTTTGAAAGCTCCTCAGCGCTTTCTCGGCGTTCGCTATAACGATCGGTCAGGTAGTCCTTGCTATCTCTGGTTAATAGGGTGAACTTCACCAGCTCCTCCATTACGTCGACGACTCGCTCGTAATATGAAGAAGGTTTCATGCGGTTGTTATCGTCAAACTCCATAAATGCTTTGGCTACAGATGACTGATTGGGGATGGTAAGCATACGCATCCATCGGCCCAGAACTCGCATTTGATTCACAGCGTTAAAAGACTGTGAGCCACCGCACACTTGCATAACAGCTAAAGTTTTACCCTGGGTGGGTCTAACGGCACCAATAGAAAGTGGAATCCAGTCAATTTGTGATTTCAGAATGCTGGACATTGCACCGTGCCGTTCAGGGGAAGTCCAGACCATGCCTTCCGCCCATTGAACCAATTCTCGGAGCTCTTGAACTTTTGGATGATCCTCAGGAGCGCCGTCCGGCTGTGGGAGTCCTTGGGGATCAAAAATCCTGGTTTCAGCACCCATTTTTTGAAGCAGTCGTGCTGCTTCAAAGGTTAGGAGACGGCTGTAAGATCGTTCACGAACTGATCCGTACAGAAGCAAAAGACGGGGTGGGTGCGCAGCGCCAACGGCGGGGAAAAGACGATGTCGATCCGGTTTTGTAAAAGCGCTTTCATCTAGATTAGGTGTTGTGTTGCTTAGCAATTCTTCGTCCTTTTGCGTCAATAATGGCCTTCCCATCTTCTTTTGAAAATGCCGCTTTTCGGGGATGGGGTAGGATCTCCAATACAACGTCTGATGGGCGGCATAGTCGTGTGCCTAAGGGGGTCACCACGATAGGTCGGTTGCTCAGAATTGGGTGCTGGAGCATAAAATCTATTAACTGTTCATCAGTCCAAGTCGGTTTTTCCAGTTGGAGCTCTGCATAGGGCGTTCCCTTCTGGCGCAATTATTTAACCGACGATTACAAAGCGACGGTTAAACGTACAGCCAAAGCGGCTAAGGTGATTAATAGCACTGGTAGCGTCAGAACAGCACCGACTCGGAAGTAGTAGCCCCAACCGATTGTGGTTCCCTTTTGAGAAAGGACATGCAGCCAGAGCAGGGTAGCCAAGCTACCGATTGGAGTAAATTTGGGCCCTAAGTCGCTTCCAATAACATTGGCATAGATCATGGCCTCTCTGGCAGTCTCATTAGCAGTAGAGGCATCAATAGAAAGCGCTCCAACCAGGACAGTGGGCATGTTATTCATGATCGAGGAAAGTAGGGCCGAAAGCATGCCTGTTCCGATTGCGGCCCCCCATACGCCACCCTCAGCAAACTTGTTCAAGAGCAGGGCGATATAGTCGGTTAGACCGGCATTACGCAAGCCGTAAACGACCAAGTACATACCAAGTGAAAATACGACTATCTGCCAGGGTGCGCCCCGTAGAACTTTGCGGGTATTAATCACTGGGCCTTTAGCGGCGACAAGCAGTAACAGAGTGGCGCCTACTGCTGCTACGGCGCTGACTGGAACTCCTAGAGGTTCAAGGGCAAAGAAGCCAATCAGTAGCAGCACTAAAACAAACCAGCCTGCTCGGAAAGTTGTCACGTCTTTAATCGCAGCTGATGGCTGTTTGAGATGGTTGAGGTTATAGGAAGCAGGAATATCGCGTCGGAAAAACAGGAGAAGAACGCAAAGGCTGGCTAGAACTGAAACGATGTTAACTGGCATCATGACTGACGCATATTCGCTAAAGCCAATATTGAAGTAGTCAGCAGAGACTATGTTTACTAAGTTCGAGACGATAAGGGGCAAGCTAGCTGTATCTGCGATAAAGCCTGCGGCCATGACAAATGCGAGTGTTGCTGCTGCTGAAAACCCAAGAGCGACAAGAATAGCCATCACAATAGGGGTCAGGATCAGGGCCGCTCCATCATTAGCAAACAGAGCTGATACAGCGGCCCCTAACAGCACAATAAAAGCAAAGAGTTTTCGACCATTTCCATCACCCCAGCGCGCGAAATGAAGCGCAGCCCATTCAAAAAAGCCGGCTTCATCAAGTAGTAGACTAATGATGATGACAGCAATAAAAGTGGCTGTTGCATTCCAGACGATATTCCAGACGATGGGTATATCGCTGAGCTGAATCACACCGAACAGTAACGCGATCGCTGCTCCCATGGAGGCACTCCATCCTATGCCCAGACCTCTAGGCTGCCATATGACAAGAGTGAGCGTAAATATGAATATTAGGACAGCGCTTAGCATTGCTGGTGTTCCAGGGGGATGACAGGGGCAAACCTCGTCCGGGTCAGTCGTTGACTTAAAAGAAGACGAAGCAGTTTGAATAGGGGGTTACGTCGAACGGGTGGCTAGCTCTCTAGCACTGGCTTGGAGCAAACTGCCTTCAAGCTTTTCTATTGGGAGGTTCACCAGCAGCTCTAAACGGCGACGAATGAGTTGCATTGTTTGTCGAAACGCCTCTAGTTTTTCTTCTTGACTCATATCTCCCTCGGATGGATCTGCATATCCCCAATGTGCTGTTGCCGGATGACCTGGCCAAATCGGGCAAACCTCTCCTGCAGCGTTGTCGCAGACCGTAATAATTAAGTCCATGTGTGGTGCACCAGGGGCTGCAAATTCGTCCCAGCTTTTGCTGCGTAGGCCCACTGTCGAGATTCCTGCGTGTTCAAGAGTCTGTAGGCCCAACGGGTGGGGCTGTTGATTTTGATTTGGGTTGCTACCGGCTGAATACGCTTTAAAACGCCCATTTCCCATATCATTTAACAAAGCCTCAGCCAAAATGCTTCGTGCTGAATTATGGGTACAGAGGAAGAGAACATTCAAGGGGCGAGTAGTGTTTGGCATAGGGCCTCAGCGTCAGTGAGCGTTAGGGAAGGGAGAGATCGGCATTGACTAGTTAAGTATTAACAGTCTTTAAATAGGCTTAATTTAGGTGTGCAGGCTACTCCTTGGCAGCAGTTCTCCGTGAGATAGTCCAGCAAGTCATTCATGGCCAGGAATGCGGCCCGATACACAACATTGCGGCCTTGGCGCTCCTGGCTAACTAGCTCTGCATGCGCGAGTTCTTTCAGATGGAACGACAAAGCATTGGGAGCAATGCCAAGTTGCTCTGCTAAAGCGCTGGGAGTCAGGCCATCAGGTCCGGCGACGACTAGAGCACGGAAGATGCGCAGGCGAGCCTCATGGGCTAAAGCGGAGAGAGAACGGATAACTTGAAGTTCTTGCATTGAACAATAGTACAACAATTGTTGAAGTGTTGTTTGTTTTTCTCTCTTTGAATGGCTAACAGAGTGAGTTAACTATGAATTTGTTGAATAAGCACCGTGTTTCAACATTGTGTGCGCTCCTCTTACGCTTTTGCGCTTGGACAGCTTACTCCCTCAGTACAGTGTCTCAGAACATTGAAATCCCATGTCAACTGCTTCAGATTGCAAGGCTATGAGAAATTTATCGATGTTAAAAAACCGCTTGGACTTTCGGGAGCGGCCTCCCAGGCATCGCGTCCGTCGCATTGCCTGGTAATGCTCGTGCCCTTTGGGGTATCCCCCGGAGCGTGGGCAGGCGATGGGTTTGACTGTGCAAGGTGTGGAGCTTGCGCAGCGCGATACTATGTAGCGTGTCATCCGCGTGGGTAAGCTTATAAGAAAAATAGTGAATGTACCTATTTCATGCTCCAACTTCCCTGTTAGGCTTATTTCTCAAAAAATGTCTCTGAGTCTTTTCATCGTGCTTAGCTCGAAAATTGCTGCGCTGAGCTTTTGAAAGCCAGTGTTCTCGCTGCGTTAAAAAACGATTCAGCAGCCCGGCCCAGATTGACAGCTATCCGGCAGTCAGCTCGTCTCAGGATAGCGGCAGCATCTGCTGGTGAGCGAGCCACCACCAGCCCTGTTGGATCAGCTTAATTGATGATAATCACGGATACACCAACCCTTTAGCTTAGAGTGTGGTAGAAGTTCAGTGCAGCTGTTTCCATAGGGGACAGCGTTGAAGCAATGCGTCCATCCAGACCTTGGATATCTGCTATTTGAGGGTTTGAGTTGAGCATGTTGCCAGCCTCCATAATCTGAGTTCATTCATTGCTAACAGCAAAGTCGTCACGGGAACGGCCTTCCGATTCAATCTGCTTGATCCATGTCGGCGTGCGTCCTCTACCAGTCCACGTATGGCCATCTGGGTGTCGATACCTGATTGTCGATACTGCTTTTGTCTTTAAGGGGGGTTTATGAAACGCCTGAGCAATATCTTCAGGACTCAGGTCGTTTTCCTTCATGGATCGAAGAATATCGCTGACTACTTTAGATCTCGTTTTTTGTTTGAGTTTATCGGCATCACGTTGCAGTCGAGCAATTTCTTTTTTTATTTCGGAGATGGAGTTAAGTTCTTTTTTCATGCGTTCCTCTTTATTATCTCTCAACCGGCGAAACTGAGAGGTGACCTTTCTAACGAGGATGTTGGCCAGGCACCAGCGGCTTGGCTAATCTTTTTTCTTGAGTTAGAACAACGACATCACAACAATGAATGACATTCCGATCATGATAGTTTTCTGTACGCCACTTACAAGCTCAACCTTTTCGATTGAACCAGTTGAGTAGTTTCGAAAAAGCGCCGTAATAAATGACATCAAGATAAGGATAACAAAAGCAGTTGATATCGCAAAAATGATCGCTCTTAAATTGCCCATGCTGACGCCAGATCCAGATGCAAATCCTTGCTCCAGGCTTTCGGTTAAAGGCAGGCAGCCTTCACCCTCACGGATACACGGATCGACGGGTGGCCGGTAGATGCCACCTTGATCAGGGTTGGGGCGAATGAGGTCGTCAACAGGATCGCCGTTATTGCCCGTAGGCGGACCATTACGTATTCGGTCAGCCATTTTGCAGATGGTCGTCCCATTGATATCCGCAAAGCCGCTACAACTGCCTGAGTTGATCATTTTCTGGCAATTCCCGATTCCGAGCTGTACGCATGCCAGCACCATATCACCATCGACTTCTCGGCCATCGAACGTTCCCAGTCCTGCAAGAGTCTTGGGTGCTTGTGCTTGCATGGCTTTAGTGGTCAGTTTTGACCAGGCGTCTACTTGCTCCTGTAATCCCCATGTTCTGAACTCCTCGGGAGATACCTTGGCATATTTTTGAATATTGGTTTTATTCATTTGCAAAATGCCTGAGCAGCATGAGCCATTGTAAACATCTAGTTGTCCGCCACCTGATTCGAACATAGCCAAGCGCCCAACGGCATCTGCATTAGCTTTTAGCCACGGACTGGCGTGTGGAGAATTTTTTATCGCTTGGGCAACTTGTTCAGCAGTGACAAGGGTTGCAGCAATAGTGACGACTGTGAAAATAAGACCAAGGAAAGACCATACTAGCTTTTTAAAGCGATTAAAGTTCCTTAACATGTTTTTCTACCGTAATGCTAATTTTCGATCACATGCCGGTACGTGTTTTCCGTGCTGGATAACTCGGAAATGTGCCGTCATATTTTTTTCGTCAAATGCAAATTCTGTTTGATTGACATCACCAGGTTGGTCAGGCGGGAAGGGATAGAGATGACAATAATTTTGAAACTCTTGAGTGCGCGACTGAGAGCCTTGAAATTCTGTCACTCGCAATGGGCATGTCTCGTACATGTCCTCAATCCCACTGCCATTACCAGGCTCTATGCATCCTGGTGTCCCAGCTGAACTAAAGATTGAAAATGTGTACTGCACACCTTGATTCGTAACTGAGCTAACTAAGATGAAAGAAGGCAGTTTTGTTCCATCATCGTCCAGGGGGGCAGAGTCGATTTCTTTATTCCAGACGGTTCTGGCTAGGTTCATATCTGCACGCGATACATCAGGAACATTTATTCTGCCGTAATTGAATGAAGCTATAGCCATGGGTCGCCATTGCAGATGATTTTTCGTGCCATCCTTATGGTTCATGCTTGTTTGAGCCAGTGTCGCATTTGTACTGGCCAACGTGATTGCAATTGTTAGAACTGACGCTGTGCTTATTTTCATTTCCTATTCCCTTAGCGTGAATTTAAGAAGCATCTAATTCTGCAATAAATTGCTCGGGAGGTGTTGCGCCAACTAACCGCTTTCCGTTCCCCAATATAACTGTAGGTGTGTTAGCGATATTGTTTGCTTCTCCGAACTTTAAAATCTCCACGAGCCCAGTAATGTCGCAGTCTTCACGACCGTCTATGTTTCGTCCATTCATGACCATGTTCCAGGCAGTGTTTCGATCTGGCGAGCACCATGCTTTGCGGGCGATGGGGGCCGATTGCGGGTCAATAACGGGAAAGACAAATCGATAGACCGTTACGTTTTCCAGTTGATCGACGAATTTTGTGAACACGCGGCAGATGGGGCAGAGCGGATCCTCAAAGACGGCCATCTTGCGTTGTCCGTTGCCATGGACTTGCACAATGGCTTGACTCAGCGGTAGTGATTCCCATGGGATTGTGTTGAGCTTCTCCAGGGCTGGTGCGGTCACATCGCGGCGGTCTTTCATGTCCATGAGGGCGCCGCCGACAAATGCGTACCGCCCGGTCGAGTCGCTGTAGAAAATCTCGTTGCCACTGGTGACCTGGTAGATGCCGGCAATAGGCGTGGTTGAGATGCTATCGATGGGGACAGAACCTTGAGTGTGTTCCTCAATAGCTGCTTGCACGTCAGACGGTACGCCTTGAGCCCAGGACGCTGTGGCCAGTCCCAGGCTAAGGCTTGCACTGGCTGCCAGGCGAATCAGCAAAGAAGAATGGGAATAGGTTGAGGTAAGCATTGTTCGGAAGAATCCTGGTTTTCAGTAATCAAAGGCGCGAACGCCTCGGGCGACACGGCATTGTTCGACCGCGTCACGAATAAGTTGGGAGACGTGCTGAGGGCTAGCGATCGCGCTGATGTGCACGGTCGGCGTCGAGGCGTCAGTGGTTTGCAAAACGACACGGCCACGGCCGAACAGGGCTTGAAAGAGGGTGCCGGAAACGGCGATGTCTTTTACCCGGTATAACTCCAGGGTTTCGACACGTTTGACGAGAATTCCGCTGTATTCCAGTAGGCGTTGGTTCGTCAGTTCATAGCGATGATTGGCAACCTTAAGGTATCGGTAGATCGCCCATAGGACAGGTATGACTGTCCAGCAGAACAGGATAGCGACAATGAACCAGCCCGCATTGACGAGCTGGCCTTCAGTGCCTGCCCAGATAAGTTCTGTCTCTCGCGTGGATGCAGGAGGCGCAATGTGGCTGGCAGCTGCCTGTGATAGTGGAGAAGGGGTGTCGAATGGGTCCATGTGGCCACTGTAGGGCCGCATGAAGTGTGTGTCTGTTCAAACCCTTGGGCACATAACCAAGGGTTTCGACTTGACAAGCCTTTAAATCAATTCTAGGCCGATTCGCTGTTGGTGCTTAGTCGAGCTGCGTCTGGCGATGTGAATGTGCTTTCACAGGATCCGCAGATAATCTTCAACTTTGGTTTACCCCAGACGCTTGTGCCGCATGGGCAGACGTACTTCCAGCGGTTTGAATTGCCGGTGGGTTTTACCGGCATACTCTCGTCTCCCTGGGCGGCGTTGCTCGTGGAGGCGGCACTGGATGCTAAAGCTTGAGTGAGTGCTGGAAGTGCGATGTATGGAGGAGCTCCACCTCCTACTGAGATGTCCAAGCGCTCAGCGGCGCTACGAGGTGCGTCGGCATGTGAGAAGCGATCGTACCAGGTCAGACAGAATGACTGGGTGAGCAGATCGGCGCACGCTTTCACAAATTTGCCATCCTCAATCGCATAATCAGCCATGAGTTGGCCAGTGCGAGCGCCACCAGGTTGGCCAGTCGAAGAGGGCATCAGTCCAATCGCTTCCATCTTCGAGGCCCACTCATCATTGTGATACCTGCCACGCCCAGGCTTGCCGAAATGGAATTGCCAGAGATGGCACATTTCATGTACCAAAGTTTGCATAGTTTCGATCAAGGGCACGACGGCAAAGTAGGCCGGGTTCATCGCTATTTCGTCTGTATAGGTACCTTGAGCATCGACAAATCGCTGGCTTGAGAAGTAGCCCATTGAGCGTTTCTCGCGTTGCAAAGTAATCAAACAGTTAGGCAACCTACCGTCGAATAGGGCGGTATTAAAATGATCGTAGGCTTGTTGCAGCTCGGTATATGTTTGATGGGTCGGCGCCGTTTTCATGTTCATGGTGGTCTTAAAGTATGAATTTGTATTGCACAATACACTACATTTGGCGTCAAAGCATTGGCCGAATTTGAGATTGGAGACAGTTAAACTAGTCACCGCGTGAGATCTCGTGCTCCTGAAATTGCAGTTTTTTTAAAGTCTATATGGAATGAAATGAGTACATCCAACATTGAGGCCCTGGCCAGCATTTGGGCACGGATTGCTGAGGAAACGGAATTCCCAACCGACTACGAAGGGACGGCCACGCCTGCGGCACACCAAGCCAGCGTAGCAATACAGGTACGGATTCGGGATCATATCGTCGCGACCAACGACATGCGGTTGTTCGGCCTGCTGCACTTGCTGGGGCAGGCGTCGCTGTGCATGGAGCAGGTGCTATGGCCGGAGGAATACGAGCGGATGGCCCGCGAGGTTGAAGAAGCTCTGGGTGAAGTCAGTGATCCCAATGCCAGGTTGTACACCCATGAGGAAGTAATGCAGGTGATGCAAGAGCGGAACCAACAGGCACGAAGCAAGCTCCGTTGATGGGGTGATGTAATTGATGGCTGTTTCGGCTTGAGCGGGGGACGCTGGGCTATCGATCACGAACTCAAGGGGCCTTGTCTTTGCGTTGCATACAACTGTCGAAGCATGTTGCATGTAACGGGTAATGGCCGTACTATAAGTGCATAGTTATGGAGGTCAAGATGGCAAATGTAAACGCGAGAGTTCAGAAGCACCGGGATTCCCTCCGGCAAGCAGGATTGCGCCCAGTGCAGCTTTGGGTGCCTGATACACGTCGGCCCGATTTTGCGGCGGAATGCCGCCGCCAGGCGCAGCGGGTAGCCAAGGCAGACAAGACCGATGTGGATACAGAACATTTTATGGATGAGGCTCTGGCTGACCTGGATGGTTGGACAGAATGAGACGTGGGGATCTAGTTACTGTTGCAATGCAAGGGGATTTTGGAAAACCACGGCCTGCGTTGGTTATTCAAGCAGATTTATTTGCTGCCCATTCCTCGGTCACTGTACTTCCAGTTACCAGCACAATAGTGAATGCGCCCTTATTGCGCATTAGCATTCAGCCAGACCCAGAAAATGGTCTACAAAAACCATCACAAATTATGATCGATAAGGCATTGACCGTGAAACGGGATAAGATTGGCCAAGCTTTTGGATCTGTTAGTGCTGATACACTGGTGGAAATTGAACGATGCCTTGCTGTTTTCTTGGGAATCGCTAAGTAATACTGGGTGTGAGGAGGGCTAAGGTAAATGAAGTACGCTCTGAAACTAGCACGACATGGAAGTATTTTTTTTATAAGGGTGACGTGGATTGGGTTAATGCTCGTGTTTGATTTTCTTCTAATGTTAATAAATTCAAGTAGTAATAAAAACTTGAATAACATGGCCGCACCAGAAGTCCCTGATCCGTTGGATCGGATGGATCCTAGCTGGGACTTCTATTGGGGTGATCGTGAGTGACGGAGTCGTTTCTCAATGACTGTTTACGGCCAGGAGCGGTCGCTCGGCGAATTAAGTTCGAGGTAGTTACACTGGTTCTTTGACTGTGTGGAGACGCATAATGCCAGAGGCATTCCAGGGAAGTTGTTTGTGCGAAAAGGTCCGTTATGAGCTGCTCGTCCCTCCCAAAGCAGTGAGCCATTGTCATTGCAGCAAGTGCCGTAAAGGTCACGGAGCAGCGTTTGCATCCTATGGCAGCATTCCGCGTAGCGCGCTACGCGTTCTTTGCGGGGCCAACAACCTTAAAACATATGCGTCCTCACAGACGGTGTTGCGCGAGTTCTGCGCAGAGTGTGGTTCGACCCTGTTCTGGTCACGCTGTGAAGGTGAATTTGCCGACTGGATTTCGGTAGCACTAGGCACACTTGATACGCCATTCGTGCCCCACAAACAAAAACACGTCCACGCTGATTCCGCAGCCGATTGGTACAAGTCATCTAGCTGTCAATCAAACGCTGAATGACCGCTTAGGTCGAAAGTCGACATACACAGTAAGCTAAAAACTAATCAGTCCGACTAGCTATATCCGCACTCTTGCACCCAAGCCCTCTTCTGAGGGCTTATTACTTTTCATTACTACTTCTTCCGATATTTACGTAAATAGTGATGTGCAACTTATAATGCAGTTAAATGTAAGAAGCATATTCAATAAGCGATCAAGGAGCCAATAATGCACCCCGTAGTTACCAAGGACTTCCCCGAAAATCTCTCTGGTGGGGTGATGATCTGCGGCATAAATTTTGGCTACTCCTCCAAAGATGAAGCCTTAGAGAAGTCTGGAATGCTACAAGAAATAGACGCCCCTTCATTTTTCTCTGATTTATCAGTCAATAATACACGGTTCCGAAATACTGTACGCAAGTGGTTGAAAAACTGGGGTCTCCCTTTATCTCATGAACCTGGGAGTGAAACAGCATTTGATCGATCTTTTTTTCAAACTAACTGGATTAACTCTCAAACACGCAGTGTTCAAAGTAATGAGAAAATCACTATCAACATGATGGTCAAAGAGTCTGATGGCATTCTCAGCCTGATTGAGTCTAGAAAGCCCAAAGTAATAATATTCTTTGGCGTTCAAATGATTCAGGCTCTTAATGATATTGATATTCGCAAACGTGTCGTTTCGGCCTTAGGTGAACGGCCAGGCAATGGGGAGGTTTATCAAGCAAGATTAGAGAATTACAAAGGAACACGCTTTAAACTAATAACTCAAAATTTTCCTAAGGCCCTAGTACTGAGTCTCCCCCATCCTCAAACTATTGGTATAACTGATGAATATATGGCTGCTCTTAAACCTGCACCGCAGCACCTTGAAAGAATCATAAGCATGAATCAATCAGTATAAATTGCAAAGCTCAACACTCGAAAAGCCGCCTCTCTAGGCGGCTTTTTTCAGGTTAGTCTATACTAGGTAGTCCCTATAATTTCTGCTATCGGCCGAAGCAGTCATTCCATTACAGGCGTTTGGCTACTAATAACAAGCCTTCATCTCAGTGTTTTTGGTTTACCTAATAAGTATTTAGGATCGTTCACTCTGAGACGTTACTTAAGCTTCAGGGTATCCTTATGGACATGCAAACGGTTCGCCTTCCGGCAGGAGGGGGGGCTGCGCTACGGCCTACTATGTCCTCAAATGTTGTACAAAATTACTAATAATCAACATACCAATTGCTTGAACGTTGAGACATGACAGCTACACCATCGATACCGTTTTCTGCGCGCGCTAAGGGGTCACATCGGCAAATTGACTCTGACTTTCCTGATACAGGTAAGGCAGGCCTACTTCATTTGCTAGCTGACCTTATTGAACAAGGGTATGTGGCCGACTGGATAGTAATTGCTCGAGAGCTTCACCGTATCGGCCGGCTTGAGTTGGTGTCGTATGACACTTCGTCAGTGTCGAGTCTTGAGCAGGCGAAGGCCAACGCCACGTATGCGTTGGAAACACTTCAGTGGCAGAAGGTCTATGATTTTTGTGAACGGCTCTACTCTAAACTCCCGAATCAGATAGGATGGGAAGACAACTACGGTAATTACACCGAGGAGATCTCCCGTTCCGATTCACAAGCCTACATCGCCGCTGAACTTCAGCGACTCTTTCTTGAGGAGTCACTTGCATACGAATTCACAGATGGTGCAGTACGGCGGCGAGGTCGGAAGCACACCGTCGAGCTCGCCTCAAAATCTCAAGTCGTCCTTGGTGCAGCGGAGTTGATTAGTGCCAGGCAGCATTACGAGAAGGCACTGCAGTTTTTCCGGCATCCAACCAAGCCGGACTTCGAGAACGCAGTTAAAGAGGCAGTGTGTGCTGTCGAGGCAACAGGGAAGGTGCTCTTTCCAATGGCCAAGGCCTCGACGTTGGGAGATTTGATTAAATGGTTCGGATCAACGAGTCTTGTATCAGTTCCGAAGGCACTTACGCAGACGCTCAATGGCATTTATGCATTCCGGAATGGAGCTGAGGGCGTGGCTCATGGAGCGGCGACAGGAGGGAAGGCTTCTGTCGAAGTCACCGAGTACGTGCTAGCTGTTTGCGCATCACAGATAATTTATCTAGTAGATCTTGCAAATGGTTTTGAAGGGGATGTTCCATTTTAGGTCAAGGGCATGGCGACGAATCCTGCGCCTACTCCTATATCGAACTCGTTGTGCCTCTGCTTGTCGTGTAAATCTAGTTGGGTCTTATTGGGAGTAGTTCGATGGATGTTTTCGTGTTCCTTAGTTCGTTACTTGGCTGCTGTGGAATTGGCAACGTTGGAATGGGTCGCCTGGTACAACCATCAACGCCTGCTCGGGGCCATCCGGTATATTCCTCCTGGGCAGGCTAAAGAGTTCTATCACCGTAACCACTCTGAAGCTGTGCCGATGAACACTGTACTTTAACCAAACAGCCTCCTCGGTTCCCGGGGCGATCCATTTTTATATTATCGATAATTTATACTAGTCAAATCGTGCTTGATAAAAATAAAGTGGAGTCCTAGGAATCGGAACGTCTTTCTAAAACTATGAGTACCTTGTGTCTGCTTGGCCCTATTAAGAAATTAGATTTTACTTTTTCCTACCAAAAATTTTCCCTAGCAATGGAAGTCGTCCCGAGTTGGCTGCTCCGTTTCCTCCTTCACTTACCATTTTATCGATACCACCCGCCACTTTGAGTCCAGCCCACGCCATCATCGAAGACCAAATGACCGGTAAACCGACATACAACGACAATAAAATCGTGTTCAGTATCATTCGTTTGTAGCCCGCTGGAATCGCTCCTTTGCCGATCATCATGGCTTCTTGAACAAATATATTGCCCAGAGCGCCAGGGTACATGGCGTTGATGAGGTGACCGTCGATCCAGGTGGCGATGTACCACATCGATGCCCACATTTTGATGGTAAGAATGGCCATAGCTCCTAAGAACAAGACCCGGAGACTGAAGCCGCTGACCAAGGTGGCCAAGGGAAGAAAAGCGTAGATCCCCATGAGGACTAAGGCCTGGATCATAGGTAAGGACGTCACTAAGGGCATCCATGCCATGCTGGCCATGAAGGCTGCCCCACCAACACCGAGCGTGCTTCCTGCGCCCGTTATTGTTCGACCCGCGACCGTGGCAGAGTCATAGGGAGTCCCCATCATTTGGTCGAAATCAACAAAGACTGGATTGGCTGCGGTTGACGCCAGACGAGCCACTTCATCTTTTTGTTTGTCGAACGACGTAAAGGTGAGAACGTTCGCTGCTCTGGATGCGAACGCTCGCACCCCAGGGCTTCCATCGATCAGCTTTTCTCGTAGCTGATCCTCCCACCATTGCTTGCAGGTTGGGCGTCCAAACTCTGGGTTTACCGCGCCGGTGACTTGTGGATCCACGTCACTCGATGGGTCGTAGTACTCCGTATCGCGGGAGTAATCGATCGCAAAACCAGTTACTGGTGCACGACTGCGCATGGAGGCGTAATACCCAGGTTCAGTTCTGAAAAACTGGCTGCCCATCCAATCCACATCGGTAGGCCCATAGTCGGCATTGGATTCTGCCAAGATCGAGGCACCTGATGCACTGATTCTGCTGCGATCGCTGCGCAAATACTGACTGCGTGCCGGGATAAAGCATTCGCTGTAGAAGCGCTGCACATCACCGAGCAAGGCGGGGTCTTCGATTGTGGCATTCTTGGCCATATCCTCCAGAACCCGCATATCAGATCCGGAATTATTCATGCCATTGCGAAAGGCATTGTTGATCCCAGAGCTGATGGACATGATGGAGTACCACCATAGGGGCACGTTACTCAGCCCGCTGGCTTGGCTCATGCTTCCATCAATAGCATCGCGTAGTGCCGTATCGTAGGTGCTGCCACTCGCTCCAGGCGTTGCCTCTGCAGGGTTAGGGTTATCAATCGAAGGAGGAGGCACGTACGACAAGCGCGCATACGTCAGGCTTGTGATGGGCGATGTGAAAAAGCAGACCGACATCACAAACAACATGACGATGAGCTGCGTTTGTACGCTTTTGATGACACCCATAACGCCGATGTCTTGCATTCCCCGCTGGCCAGCTTCGCGCCAGGCATTGAGGATTACCACAAGAAAGGGGATGACGACCAAGCCGGTGCCGGTGACGATCTCGCCAAAAATATTGGCAAAAGCCCACCCGTAGAAAGTGGTGAAGAGCTCAAGATAACTGTCTAGTTGCATGGCGTATTCCCCAGCTAAGCCGCAATGAGCGCTGTCACCCAGCGCCAGATGCGGTCAAGGCCAATCGGAATCAAAACTAAGTACAGCGTGGCAAATGCCGCCACCTTGCGGCGGCTGGCCAGCACGGCGTCATATTCGAATCCTTGAACAATATGCCTGGCTTGAAGCCAGCGCACGACGGCTGGCCAGCGCCAAATAATGAGTAGTGCTGCCAGACATTGCGCGATTGCTCCAATATCTCGTACTGACGATGTCCCCTCAAGAAGGCTTAGAAGTTTATGTTCCTGTCCGATAAACGACTGCGCTAGTGCGCCGAGCAGCCCAATGAGCAGGAGAAATCCGGCCAAACCGATGGCGAGCCATATCAGTGCTCGCCACAGCCAGCTGCGTTTTTTGGTGAGAGAGACTTGTGTCATAGTCCAGGCACCCGTCCACCCACTGCTGGGGCAGGATCAACAGGGTTGCCACCCGGTACGTTCAGTGATTGTGTGTCAATGGCGGACTGGGTGTTGATGATCGACAATGCCGTCTGGGACGTCAGATCCTTGCGGATCCGAGCCTCATACATCAAGTCGTCAATGTAGCCACTTAAGCGATCGACCGAAGCCTGGGTGTTTTGGATTGCATCTCCTGCGGCCGTAACCTCCGGTAAGGTCAGACCTGTCATCAACACGCTACGCGCCACCAGTGCTTTATTGATCACCCGGTGCATCGCCATTTCCTGAGCAATGCGGTTCACAGCGATGCTGCGGGTGTCAGGCGGCATTGCTCGTAAGGAGTCAAGCAACTGAGGAGACACGGCAAAGCCAGGAGCTGAGATTTCTGCGAGATCGGCATAAGTGGCCGAGTTCGATGGGTTGGCCATTGCCTCAAGCTTAGGCTGGACGAAATCGACTTCGGCTTCATATTTGGGCCCCAGGCCGCTGGAGGTCACGACCGTGGTTGGGGCAGGACAGTGATGTTGCCCGCAGGTATAGACCTTCTGATCCCCAAGGACTTCGGTTGTCCATTGGGCAAGTTCTGCCGGTGATTTAAACGCACGAACCAGGCGAGAGTTTTTCTCGGCAGGTGAGTTACTGTAGTCCGTGGTCTCTGATGCTGTGATTGGTTTGTTGAGGGTAGCGTTATAGCCTGCCACAGAGAGATCTCGCACCGGCTCAATAGGTCGGCCTCCTACACCCCCGGCATTTTGGCCAAAGACCCATGGCACCCCGGCTTTATTGGCCTCTTCATTCTTCTCAATGTCGATTTTTGCCTGGTAAATATCACCTTGCGCGGAGGCCTTGATCTTCCAGCCTTCACCTTTGGCCATCTTGATCCAATCCTCATAGGGGTTCTGCCCCGCTTTGACCATGGCCTCCATCTCTTCGCAGGATTTAAGGCTGGCCCCGAGCAGGAGATCCACCTTTTGCGAATAGTTTTGAAAAATCTGATACAGGCCTGGCTGTGCGCGTTGCAAGACGTACAAGGGGAGGGCAGCGATACCAGATTGAATCGCCCCAGTCACCGTCTGGCCCAGGTTGTTGAGGTTGTTCATGATGTTGGCCCAAGATAGGCCTATATCAAACTTGCCACATGAATAGTTCAGTCGAGCATTTCCTCCAAAGCCTAAGCTGTGAGCGACCTGGCCGCGATAATTTGCAGAGCCGCCGGGCGAGCCGCCTCCCATTCGGTAATATAGCGAAGAGCCGCGTACGGGTTGCGCGTAGGCGTCGGGCATCACGCTCATGGAGGTCAACGCAAGAGCCAGCATCATGGCTGCTGGTTTCAAGCGCAGTGTGAACGGGCGTTGTGGTTGTTGCATAGATATTCTCGTCCTTCGCTTAAGGGATGCTGTATAAAAACTCACCACGGATGCGGCAGCAGTCATAGTGGTTCCACATATTCCACATATAGCCATCGGAACCATCGGTTTTGTAATCGCCAAAGCTGGCCAGGCTCATCGAGTCATCTGCACCAAAGGTCATGCAGGACCGTTGAGCGCTCGGATAGATCATCTGCCAGGTAGTGGGCTTGGAGGTGGGGAAATACTTGTAGCCACTACCGGGTTGGAGACGCTTGTAAATGTGGGGCTGTGCCGATTGCGAGATGATGCTTCCGACACGCGTGGCCAGCACGGCGGAGGCCTTTACTGGGTGTGACTGCACAAGCTCGCCGTTACGTGGGTATATAGGCCCCCAGGTAGTGGAAAGGGGCGAGGTGCTTACTTCCCCTGTACCAGGCACCCATGATTGGGGGTAGAGCATCTCTAGCGGCCAAAACCCTCGCCAGCTCATCGCGTCCATGTCTGACTGAAAATGCAGATTGAACGCCGACGCTGAGCCGGGGCAGAACATCTCAGATAGCCCACCGGAGGCACCCAGGCGCTGAGCGATCTGCACCATGTCTCTGATTGGCCCAAGATCTGCACCCACCATATCGACACCGGACAAGCCAATGGCTTGGGTGCTAACGCTTCCACCAAAGACATTGCCCAAATTTCCAATTGATGAGCTCAGCTCGCCAAGTTTTGCCGGAAATGCAGAGACGGAGGAAATGATGTCTGCTGGTGCATTGGCCATGGCACGGGCTGCTTCGATGAATTCGTTGCCCAGCTGTTGGGGGACTTGCCGCCAAGACTGCGCGATACGAGGCAGTTCTGTGCGAGTGAAGGCCAACAATTCGCTATGGCCCGGAAACTGGAATGAACTGCCAAAGCTGGGGATGTAGCCGCTGGCGATGCTGGCAATCAAGCCTGCGGGGTTGCCAATGGCGTCCGCACTTTTATATGTAGTCACCTCTGTGCCCTCGCGCTGTGTTCCTGCTGATGCGTCGATCGGGGCGCCGACTACGGCTGATCCCACTGAGGATATAGCTGTCGCCAATGGCTTACCCACCTCAGCCCAAGGGTGAGCCAGAGGATCGTTGTAGGTGCTGATCACGACATCGGGCACGTAATGTGCAACCCGAACCGACGTCCGGATGAAGCAGCCAATGAGCGGGATGCAAACCAGCCAGACGCAAATGCCTTTGACCTGATAGGACGTGCAACTGGGGAGTGCAGCGACCGTATTGGTGACGACGCCCGCCGTGGTTGTGGCAGCTGTTGCTGGAACAGGCCGCAGCGCGGTTGCCAGCACCAGCAAACTAATCGCAAGCATGTGCCGAAAGCGCAAAGTAATGATTGACATGAGCGCCCCTTAATTTTGGCTGTCACGCCAGGCCATAAGCGCCTGGTCAACGTCGACATAGCCAAAGACTACATAGCGCTGGTTGATGACCACCGCTGGTAATCGGTCAATCTGATAACGCTGCGCGCGTGCCAGGCCGTTAACGGCACTCGCGACCATGGGTTGGATCATTTGTCGTAAGCGGGCTTCATTGTTGGCAACCCATAGACGTGCTTCTGCTTCGTCTTGTGGCATACCTTCATTCATCTGAGCTTCGAGATTATTCATTGCATCCAAGCGGTAGATGGACAAGGCATAGTGTGGTGAAGTGCTTGGTGTTACCGGCATGGCACTGTTGGCAAACACCTCTACGGTCATGACCCCTGCGTACAGGTCTTGGTCAGGCTGTTGCGCAGTCGCTGGTGTGACGACGGCAAGCAGTGCAGTCAGAACCGCGATGCAAGCCGTGAGACGAGAAACTCCTTTGCTAAGTGAGCGTATCTTGATCATGCGCGACTCCGCGCTAGCTCTTGTGCCACCATTTGAGCAGCCCCCATTTCGTTGATTCCATGCTTTTCCATCAGGCGACGTCGATGTGCTTTCTCATGGCCCTCAGTCATGGCCAATGCAATCGGGAGAGCTGGAGGGACGTTGCGAAAGAGCATCTGGCCGGTCGCAGAAATCAGAACCCCTTCCGTGTATTTCGGGGGCTCCTTTTGGGCGGATTCCATCATGGCTCGCTGCTCGTTGGTGAGCGACCGAAATCGCACCACTTCTTCAATCTCTGCTTTGTCCATGGTCAGTAGCATCCAGTACTCACACATCGAGAGCACGCGCTCCATGGAGTCGGGGAAGTCTTTCAGGTTTTGTGTGGCAAGCCAGAACCAGGTATTGAATTTGCGCCACATTTTGGTGCCCTTGGCTATCTTGGGGCCAAGCAGCTCATTGGTTGTGATCAAGTGGCCCTCGTCCGTAAGGAACACCATCGGGCGACCAGAGTGTTGGTTCAGCTCGGCACGGGACTGTACTGAGTCGATGAGGCTTGTGTACGCAACTGCCAAGGCATCTTCATAGCCGTCTTGAGTGAGCGTACCCATCTCGACCAGAGTGACGTCTGCATCTGGCCAGTCCTGTCCCTCACGATTGAATAATTTGCCTCGCAGCGCCTGGGTGAAGGTCATCATTGACTGACCCATTTCTTCGGCGCGGGCCCGCCGCGCCGGTGACATGGTCTGATCTTTGTTCATGTGCATCAGCTGCAGGGCCACATCTTGTGTCAACGGGTGCTTGGCTCCCCGTTCTTTGCAACTGATCGCGGCCATGATGATGGCGCGTGATACCAAGTACCGGTCGGCTCGACTCATCTGTGCGACTTCGTCCGCTTCACCGCCTGTGATCATCAGGATCGCGGCAATCAGCATCTCGCCCAGCAAGTCTCTTTTATCCAGCTCGTCGTCCTGCTCTTCGTCATCTTCACTGGCCTGGAACGTTTCATGAAAAGACACGTCGGCAGCCGACGGCCCATCATCTTGGCCAAGCAGGGCATTGAGCAGTTCGTCATCGGGCAGGCCTGCGTTGCTTCGTGCCTGCTGCTCGGCCGCCACAAAACTCTCCATCACTTCACTATCATCTAGTAGTTGGTACGCATGAACGAACGGTGGCAAGGACACTTTTGCACTACTGTTCAGTTCAACTTTGTAGGTCGATAGCCCTCGGTCTTTAAAAAAATCCACCAAAAGACCGAAGGAGTTCCCGGCATCGACAATCACCAGCCGTGGCCGATGAATGGCCATCGTCATCATGGCGATGTAGTTCAAGGTGGCCGATTTACCGGCTCCGGTCGGTCCCAGCACCAGCATATGCGCGTTCTTTTTACGATCGCGTTTGTTGAGCGGATCCACAAACAAGGGTTCCCCGCCACGATTCCAGAACCACATGCCGGGGTGAGGTGTGCCACGGGCACGGCCATACAATGGCAACAGACGCGCAATATGGGAGGCGAAGGTCAAGCGGGACCGACGAAGTACCTGATTATCGAAGGCGGGGTCATAGTTAAAGGGCAGCGCCCGCATGAATGTGTCCAGCGGGACCAGGTCATGCTGATTACTGATGAACTTCAGGCCCGATGGGATCAACAGCGCATTAATCGTGTTGATGTTGCTATCGAGTTCATCTGTGCTGGTGGCAGTCGCGTACAGGGTCACCATCATTGGAAACAGGTGGTTGCCCCGAACTATTTCATTCAAAACGTTGGTGCATTCCCGGTAGGTTTCGATGGCCTGCGCAGTCTTGGCGCGTGAGGCATCCCGGATCCGCTCAATTTGTGACTCTACGACGTGTTGCGGCGCGATGGTAATGGACACTGAGAGCATCGAACCGGGAGGTAGCCGATCAAAACGTGCAAATCGTTCCTTGCCATTGGCCAACTCGGCCGTGAAGTGTCCGATTTCTGGCTGCTTGCGCATATTTTGCAAAGTCAGCGCTTTGACCGGTACGCCATCAAACTCAAATAACCCTTGCTCCAGGTCCGAACGGGGCTCATTGATACTCAACAGCTCAGACAAGTCCCATCCAAAAATGGGCGTGTCCTCGTCATCGGTTAACGGGGTGTCGCCGGGATAGGGTAATTCACGCATCATTTGCGTGCCAGGCGCCCAGGGTAGATCGCGGTTAAAAAACGGCAGTAGCCACTCATAGAGGTCTTTGCCGGTGCAGCGGCGAACGGCTACACCGGCTTCGGAAAACGTGGCCATGATGGTGTTGGCTACCGACTCGATTTGCTGCACCGGCGTTTGTGGATCATCGGCTGCACCGCCAAATCGACGATACAGGCAACAACGAACACGGCGGATTTGCCCGCGCCAGACTTGACCGGTGACAAGCGTATCGGTGAACAGGCCATTGGGTTGCGAGACATTCGACAGGTGCGAGCGCACTTCGTCCAATACCGCCTGGGTAAAAGGCGAGTTAAGGATCTCCTGGCCCAGGCCATCGTCCTTGTGTTGCTCCAGGATATAGTCGGTAAAAGTGTCATTAAGATGATCCAGGTTACGGTCATCATTGACAAAAAACTGAGCAATCCACGGTGCGCCGTTGACCGATGGCATGGCTTGCAAGGCCTCCTGAATCTTCTGGGCGTGTTCATTCAGGATTTCGATAGGCATGGCCTCGGTCGCAATGGGCGAGAGTTCAAACATTGCCCCGAGGGTATTGCCATCACGCAACACAAAAATGCGCTCATCGGGGGCATAGCTGATATAGGGCAGCATGTCGGTAAACGACGGTGGCCGCAGGGCCATGCGTCGACGATCTGCAACGGTCTGGCCAGGAGACGATGCCTTTGCGGTGACTTGAGGAGCGCGCTTACTGCCTGGTTGCGCTGCACGTTGACGCGTGAATCCGAGCAAGCTGGCCACATTAGCGATCATCTGCGCCTCCCTTTTTCTTGGCGCTGGATTTTGCCTCAAAGTAGTCACCTCGCCACTGCAGTAAATTTTGGGTGACCTCACCAGGTAGCGCATACTGTGTCTGGTCGTACATCGGGAAGACGGTCACGTAGCCTGGAACCGGATACTGGCCCTTGGCCAGATGCGGAAACACCACCATTACCAGGTCAGGATTCGGCAGCCGAGCAAATCGCTGATTCATGGAATCAACAGCTGACCAATATCGCTGGGTTAACTCATCACCTGGATTAATCGGTCTAGCCTGAGTGCGCTCACGCATCCGCTCCTGGGGGGAAATGCGCGACTGACGAGTCGCTTCGTTTCGATAGTCGGTGCCCCGGTAGACGTCCAGGACGGTTGGCGAGTCTTTGGTGACTTCGTTGAGCGGGGACTCGCGATCCATCATGACGGTACAACCGCTTGCCATCGTAGTGGTGAACAGGACCAGCGCCAGGCGTTGGGCAGTTTTATTCCAGACCATAATGTGCTCCACGAGAAATCTGCTGCGTCCCTTGCTGGCGGTAGACCAGCTTGCGGGCGTTTGGCATCTTGTCAATCTGCAGTTCTTTATCCAGGTGAATGACCATCTGCTTGCCAGCCGGGGTTACAACGGCGTCAAAACTATTCTTGAGGCGGGAGGTCATCCAGGCGACGACTTCATTGGTTGCGCCAGAGGCGGCTTGTCCCATGGCGTAGCTGCTACGCGAGCCGGTGATTTGAGAGGTGGTATTTCCTGTGCCCAGGTTGTTCGAGACGGTGCGCTGAGCATCGGAGAACGCTTGCGCAGCGACATCCAAGCCCTTGAGCGCAGCCAGATCGGCCAGATAGGCCGGTGCATTGGTGACGAATTTGCCAGGAATGCAGGGGTTCCCATGTACGTCTGAGATGTAGCCCAGGTCCTGGGTGGTGCCGCTACCATTGACGTTGGCATTACCCCCGCCTTTGGAGCGCTCAGAGATGGTGCGAACCGTGCCATCATTAAAGATAAAGGTGATCGAGCGCACTTTTCCTTCTGAGCACGACAGCGCCATATCCCCAATGGCCACACCGGTGACGATCATCCCTTCAATGTCTGCCGGTAATTCAAAGCCATTGGCTGCCAGGTTGTCGCGGCCGACAATCGCTTTAAACTGCATCGGGTCAGTGACACGACCATCGATGGGCACACGTCCGATGAGACTGGTCATGGATACTGCGCCGACCAGTGTCGAGTTCTCGGGAACAGTAAAATACGGAATCGGTTCAGGCTTGGCGGCTTGCGGTGTTGACCGTGTTTGTGTGGCGGTCGGCCTGGATACAGGAACCATTGAGCTATTGGCATAGGCCTGATTACCACTGGTGCGGACATAGCGCGTAATGGCTGGTCCGTCATTACCATTGCGGCCCTGCTCGGACTGCGTTACCGCGCTATAGCCCATGGGAGGCAAAACACGATATGGGCCTGATGAGGCAACCGTCGGAGTGGACGATTCAGTTCCCAGTGATAATGATTGTTGTGGGACCAGGGGAGTTGTTCGTGTCTGAGCAGCTCGATTGGCCGCTTCGGTCTCAGAGCGGGCCGGTGACAGTTGAAAGGCGCGTGAGAACGTATCGACCGCTTCGGAGCCTCGCTGCAAGGTTAGGTTGACTGCGCTTTTGGCGCTTGTCTCATCGCCAGTTGGATCGATCGAGCCCGTCCGAGGTCCGTCAATGTTGAGTGTGTCGCGCTGTTCTTGTTCAATGCGACGCGAGACCGTCGCATTAGCGCCTCCCATGCGCTTATTCTCAGCGATGAGTTGATTGTTCATCTCGATCACGCGTGCCACATCACGCCGCAATTGTTCATTGCTGGCGGTGACGGTGCGTAGGGTTTCGGCGGCGTTGTCGTTGTCCGCTCCTTGCGCGGTAGGCAGTGTGGCACTTTCAGGTGTAGGAATGGAGGTCAATACCGAGTTGGTGGATTCTCCTGAACCCGTAAATTGCCTGTATATCACCACGCTGACTATTAAGACTGCGACACCACCGAGGATGGGGATCAGTTTGTTGCTGGACGTGCTGCTCATGCTGTTGTTCCTTTATTACCGGCAGGCTTCAAATCGGCGCTGGCACACCAGATAAATGGCGGTGGTGTCCGTCTCGGAACCGGCTGGGCCAATTCGACCGTGCTGCGCGGTGGCTGCAATCCATTGGCCGCGCACTTGCTCAAGTGGAATCTCCAAGGGGTTATGTGACCGGTTCTTGATGAGAACGGCTGTCACATAGAGCTGGCCAGAACGCCATTGACCGACGGGGGTGGATACAACATTGACGCCGCGTATTAGGTTGGCAATTGGCTCAGCTGTGACTTCGACCTGCTGTACACCAGAGAATGGCGTGGCAAGCCGCTTTGGGGCATAAAGCTGGCGTGCGGCGTAGCGGGTGAGCTGGACCATATCTGTCGGTGCCGATTCCGCCATTTGCTGGCTCAATGTGTGTGCATTCGCTATGCTGGTCGCTTGCGCTGCCGCTTGGGAGGCGGGACCATCACCACCGATCCCCTCTGTACCAGGCGATGATGAAGCAACGACAAAAACCTGAAGTTCGCTACGGGCACTGGCTGTTGTGCTGTCGGCAACCAGATCGAAGGGAATTTGCTGCCCAGAGTCAATGAGCTCAGCAATGATTCGCACGGGTGTGAACTGCTGGAGGGCCGTGATGTACATCGTGCGATCAATGACTTCGATTCGGGCAATCTTGGACATATCCGATGGCACATGCAGGGCGGCAGGCGCAGGCAAGGTAATCATGCGTTCGATGCCCACAGGCAGTGGCGCACGTACCGGAGCTCGATTAAACACGGCTCGCTCGACGCCATGCGGTTTGTTTTGTGGCGGTTTGCGGATGGTCGTGCCGCTTTCGTCCTGATTATCCTTGGCCTGTTGAATGGCCGCATCCACAGTGCTCACCACCATAGCTTGGTCACCCATCACATTGACGCCAGGGGTTTGATACTCAGCATTAGAGGGTGAGGAGCCAAGATTGGGAATCTCTCCCAGATCGGGCGCGTTATTCACTGCTGCGTTTGTTGCAGAACCCACATTGACACTTGAGTTGACGCTGTTAGGGGCTGGAGCAATAAGATCTGCTGGTACGCTCTCCAAGTTTGGCCCCAAGTCTCGCACTTGTGCCTGTGCGTACTGGGCCAGCCCCAAAAGAGCGCAGGCCAGAGCTGTTTTGCGAATGCTAAGAATGGCTTTCATGGATGACAATCTCACTCGCTTTGTGGTTGGACGGGTCGCACCTGGATAGGTGTCGGAGCGGGGTCGGTCACGTTGGTTGCCGGGTCGGTGATCGTGCCGGGCAATGTGGCGGGCACGATTTCTGACTCAGTTGGCAGCTCGGGACTTTGGTTGTTCTTCTGGACTGCGGCGACTTCGTCAGGATTCAGGCGGGCAGGGCGGTTGTTGCCATAGCAGTCAATGGCCAGCTTCCAGGGGTTTTTCTCGGGGTCAACGTCATATCGCACGACACGCATCGGATACCGGATGTAGATGTCTTTGATTTGTTGACCACGAAATGTCTCTTGCAATTGCATGTCGAGCAGTACTGTCCAGGTGTTGGTGCCTTGCGAAATGACTCGTCTGGGTGAAAACCCAAACCCTGGAATCTCCGTCATGATGCGTGTGCGTGAGCGCAACTCACCGGCTCTATCCCGTGTGTTCATGTCGTTCTCTAGCTGAGCGCGGCAAGACGGGGTGATGTAGGCCTGGTAGTAGTAGATTTGCTTGCCGTAGTCCTTGTACCCGTCGGCTTGCCAGCGGTTGACCTGCTGCCAGATGTAGTAGGCAAAGCCATATACATTGACGTCAGGGACCGGCGACTGGCCGTCGGTCACGGTGACGACGTCCCCGCCTTGAATGTTGGGGTGCAGATTGACGTCGATTCGATGCGGTGTGCGGGCAGCAAAGTACATACCCACAGCCCCAAGTGCGGCGACAACTAAAACAAGTGCGCCCAGTCTTTTATTTGTCGCCTGAACAGTGGCCAGGGCGTTTAAATATTTTGAACTCATACGTTGTTGCTCGCTTTATCCGCTATCGGTGTCACACCTTGAGCAGCGCAAGAAGAGGGGATGGCCGTTTCGCCCGTAGAAACAACGTTCTGACGGGACGGTTTAGGGTTGAATGATGTGGACAAGCTAAAGGGCAAGGTCCGGCCCAAGCTCCAATAACCGTTGTGGCGGATGAATTTGGCTTTCACCCACCCACGAGAGGCCATCCAGTGGTGCATAGCCTGGTTGTAATAGCCGTCAGGACGGTTGCGCTTAAGTCCAGCCAGGTATTTAGAGGCAAACCACAAAATGACTAATGGTCCAAATAGCATGATGGCCAAAAGTGTTTGCCAGAAGCCGGTTATGGCCAGCAGTACTAAGCCCAGCAGCAGACACACCACGACGGAGATCAGACCGATGATTTGTGCTTCATCGACCGTCATACCGTTCAGAATGGCTGGTTGAACATTCACGCGATCGGTTATCGGCGTAGCGATGCCCTGGGTAACTTGCTCATCTAGCTGTTCAAGGTGTGGGGCAGAGGGCTTGCGAGCCATATCGACTTTTCCCCTTTACCCGAGCGTGGCGATGGCATACGTGGCCAGTGCGACAAGCGCAATGGCAAGCACACCGCCAGTGATTACGTATTCTTTCAGGTCAGCAATATCTGCCTGGCCACGTGTGTATTGGGTCCACTTTGTGATTGCACCCATCACGACTTTCAGGAAAAAGTAGCCAACAAAGATCATGGCCAGAATCGTGATGCCCTGTTTCCAGTAAGCACCCATCGCTCCAAGCCAATCGCCGTCAGCAACTTGAGCCCCGTCAATGCCAGATCCCGGTGTGGGCATCGTGGGCAAAGCTGCCATGGCAGGTGACGAAAGTAACGCTACAGCAGGGATCAAAGCGGCTTGCGCGAAGTAACGCTTGGCTTTTTGCCACCCCGCTCGGGGTGCCGCCAACAGAGCGTTCAGTGTGGTCATAGCTAAACTCCGTAAGGTTTGATGTGTTAAGAAGTCCTGTGAGCGTCAAACCAACACCCACAGGATTAAGGACAACAGCACAACTAATTTGACGCAGGCCCAGACCACCTCTTCTTGCTTGAGTTGGTTCTCCCGGTAGTTCTCTAGAGCGGCCATTACCAACCACGCAAAGAACAGAGCCACAGCTGCTACCGTTATGACCGTCAGCACGATCTTCATGGCGTTTGGGTCAACACCCGAGCCCGCTGCAAACGCCTCTCTCATGCTCGAACCCATCTGCGCATTGTTCATGCCCATAAGGAGATCTCCTGAAGCTGCGTCATTGGCGGTAGTCGCCTCGCAGTGGCTCGACCGGACGCGGCTGCATAGGGGCATTAAGGTGTTGTTGAATTCCCCGACGCATCACGTCCAGGTCATTGATCAACCACTCATATCGAAAATTGACTCGTTGAGATGGAGGCGCATCACGAGAGGCCGCGGCCACCATCTGCTGCACGACGGCCAGCTCGTTTTCAATCCGTGCCAGACTTTCGCGCTCACTATCGGCATCTCCAGCCTGAACGGTGGCGCACGCGACGAGCATGAGCGCGGCTACCCAGGCGCGATGAGTCTTACGTTCTGAGAGGCCAGATTGCTGTGGTTTCATTTCTGTCGTTTCTCCAATGTCGTGATGTGAGCGAGAGGCGCTACATATACTTTTTGAGGGAAGCCACTGTGGTGCTGAGCGTTGCAGCGACCAACGCGGTGAAAATCAGAACCATGTAAGCGGGGTTGAAGCCGCCGAAAGGCCAGGTCAAATACAGACCGAAACCTCCAGTCAGTGCCCAGGCGGTGTATCGCTTAGCGTGGTGATAAACGAAGGAGGATTCTCGGCCGCCGCTCCACCGGCGCAAGTCACGCCGTACCAGGCCATCGACCGCACCCACTAGGCACGCAAGAACGAAGGCTGGCAGCGCATAAAGGGCAATCGAAAGTCGAAGCGCTACATCCATGGCGACATACATGGAAAGCACGAGTACCGTGCTGATAAATTGGCTGGCATCAGCGCCAATCGTTTTCAGCCTGGAGGAGAGGCTGTTGCCGTTTGCCTTTATTTCTTGTGCACGACGAAAGGCCTGTTGACGCTGCATGGCGGGGTCATGGCTATTGGCATACCACTGCAAGATTCCGAACTTCTCGTAAGGCCATGAGATATAGCCGAGCATCTTGTTTGAGAAGGCCACTGTATTGGGAATAATCAGGCTCTTCGGGGCAGCCTCGATATAGCTCAGGTCCTGCTCCACGATAGAGCGAGCATGGCCTGTGCCTTGGTCCTTCCAAATCGTATGAATGCCGGCCAGTTCTATGAACAATCCCAGCACACACGCTGAGACAGAGACCATAAGCAAACCCATGACCATCTCAAATGTCATCAAAATGGGGCCGCGAGTGGTGGGCTTAACAGGGCGGCTGGTCGAGTTGGTACTCATCCGTGCCCCCTTGTGATCAGGCCCATCGTGTCAGTGTTTATCGCGCTGTTGCTTTGAGTGTCGTCATCGGGGTCAGGATCCTGCACCGCCAGATCAGTGGCGATCATGCCCGTGCCATCGGCGATTGGCTGGCTATTGAGCCAGTTTTCAGTGAACCAGTCGGTTTCACTGGCCCATTGCTCGGAAGTCCGGTAGCGGGCCTTCATTTGCGCGGCGACGTTTTGCAAAGACTGCGGTACAAATTCGTCGTTTCTTGCATCAGCCAAGGGGATTCGGATCTTGAAGCGTCGATTGCCTTCAAGTAGCGCAAAGGCTTGGCCTTGCGGTAGTTCCAGCACATCGGCTGGTTCAATCATAGGGACCTTGGTTTTGGTCCAGATATCATCGTTGCGACTGATGAAATCGACGCCGGTGCCTTGGGCGGCGGTGTCTGTGACGCCTGACATTGGCGTGAGATGGACCACCTCGACTTCGGGAACCTGGTCCGTCAGCAGCTTGGCCGTAGTGACACTACGCACGCGCAGCATGACCAGGTGGTTAAAGTTGTCCAGGATCTGGCCCGCTTTGGCCTTATCTCCGACTTTTGCCTCAATATCAAATGCTGACTGTGTGTACGCGGTGATCCGAAAGCCCGAGCCCCCCAGCTTGTTCACCATGGGCACAAATTCAGGGCCTGCAATCTCATTGACCTCGTCAAAGTGAGCACAAATGGTCGGCAACACGATTTTTCCGTCTGGGGCATGAGGGTCCAGCCCCGTCTTGTAGAGTTTGCCGCCCACGCTGACCAAGTCGGCCAGCATGGAATTACCGACCGCAGAGCTGACCACGGAATCAGAGAGGGCATCTAAGCCTACGTAGACCACGCCTCCCTGCCGGATGACGCTCATCCAGTCGAAGATGGGACGCTTATCGGTTTGGTCGTAATAGTCAGGTGAGATCAGTTTGCCTACTGCGCCGGTGGTCAACTTCTCCAGGAATGGCCCCAAGGACGCGATGATCTTTTCGTAGAAACTACGCTCATAGCTAAAGGCGGCTGCCAGTCCTGCGAGGACCGTATCGTTGATCTTGGCCTCTTTGATGAGCAAAAACATTGCTACAAATTCGGGCTGTCGATCGGCCAAGGCTCTTGGCACCGGCGGCGCGGTTTTGCGATCCTGCAGCGCGAGCTCAAGGCTGGCCAGTCTTACTTCCCAGTCGATCAGACGGCCTTGGCGGGCTTGTTGGCCAAACACCATGCGGGCATAGTCCATGAACAGACCATCAATGCCGGTCACATCTTTGAGCAAGGCTTCATAGGTCGGGACACGACCCAGCGCAACTTGGGCCTGAGCCACAATATTGGTAAAACGCCAGGAGAACTCTTTAAAAGCGGCGGAGTTTCCGCTGCTGGGCAAGGCGTTAGTGGCACGAGTGGCGACTTCGGTGATACGCGAGAAGTTGCCGATGCCGTTGTACCTTGCTGAGATCTCGGGGTAGCCAAGATGGAACATGTAAAACTGGTCCAGGCGGCCTGCACGAGCGCATTCGGCATACATACGCAGCATCAGATCGGCATCCCCCTTGGGATCGATCACGATAGTGACGTGCCCAGCATGAATGTCCTGGGTGGCAAATAACTCCAGCAGCCTGGTCTTGCCCACGCGCGTGGTGCCCATGACCAGCATGTGTCCATTGCGAGAAGATTGGCGAATCTTGACGGGGGCTTCGTCCATGCTGCCCACGCCATGCACGATGGGTGAGCCACCTAAGTCTGGGTGAGGCTGCAATGGGTTGAGCCAATGATCAATGCCCGCAATTCCTGCAATGGCTCGCACAATGGGTTTGACGGGGCCTTTGCCTTGCGCTTGTTCGATGGCTTTTGAACCCAGGCTGCGTAGAGCCAGCTCTTTGCCCGATGGACGCACAAAACGCTTGGCCTGCGGTTGCAAGGCCTCACGTTTACGTTGTGTGTGCGCTTGCGACCACTCGAATCCTTCGCCCAGGTAAAACTCGCCCGGTGCCACGGGAATTTTGGCGGGAGCAATTTTCGTGACTTTGTAGTATTTCAGGTGATGGTGATAACGCTTGATCCGCATCGCCTGCTTAAAGCGGACCCCGCCAAAGTAGCCCGATCCTGCTGCTGCAACGTAGCCCAAAGAAGGGGGCATCATCAGCGCCCAAGGCGCCAGGGCAGCCGTGGCCGTGACGGACCAGGCCGTTGCCGCACTCCAAATTTCGACAGGTGGACGCAGTAACGCTTCCAAGACGGCGTTATTTTTCATGCGCTTCACCTCGTTCAAAACCTTCTGAGAAGATGATCTGTCGCGCTTGACCGTCCAAGCCAATCAGCACGGGATAGACAGTCACATGCGCTGCGGCAAGACGGCTCTGTAACCAGTGGCCGGGATCAGGGACGATTGGCAATGCGTTGGCTTGTCGCTGGATGTCTTTAAAGCGTTTTTCACTGGCTGCGGATACCACAATGACAGTGGCCTGCAGAGAAAGCAGGCGTTCCAAATGGAGCTTGAGCCATTCTTCTGAGCCTTTGTCGTCACCCACAATGGCTAATGTTTGGGTCATCCATTTTGGGTTAAATACTGGAACAGCCGATGGCTTAAGCACGCCAGGTTGTAGCAAGTTCGACGTCAGCGGAAACTGGATGCCGGCACCAACACCAGGTTGGTCTGCACCTGAAATTAAGGCCGAATAATAGGAAACAGCCGGAACCGAATCGTCCAGGACGACCGGTGCAGTCTGAGCGTTGACCGAGCTGGAGATCAGTGTGGTCGCTGCAAAGAAGGCGAGGGCGAGATTACGGCGCATATCGCCTCCAACCGGTTGAAGTGGCCAGTTCCGACGCATCTAAGCCCAGGTTGGCCAATTTGTTGAAAACGCCACGGCTATAGCGATTGCCGCGGCTGATTCGTTCTTGCGTATTTCTGGAGCCCGTGTGATAGAGAGCGACCGCCAAACGCCAGGAACTGTTGCGGTCAAAGTGTTCACGCAGAATTTGTGCACCTACATCGAGATTGGGGTAGGGATCCAGAGCACGTTCAAAGCTTTGGAGCTTGTCGTTGTGGTAGCCCCAGTTCACCTGCATCGCACCGCAATCCACATTGCGGATACCTCTGACATCCACATACTTGCGCAGGGCCTTGAGGGTGGCCTCATAGGAGCCATAGCGCTTAGCAGCACCTCTGACGCACAGAGTCCAAGGGTAGGGCAGCGTCTGCCGACCAAATTTCATTTGCGACTCTTGCAGTGCCACGCCGTAAAGCAGCCACGGATCTATGTTCCAGCGCTGTCCCGCCCAGTCATAAGCGCGGGGTGGCAACAAGGATGCCGTCACGATCGGCGCACCAGGACGGGTGCGTGTGCGAGGCATCTGACGAACATAGCCGTGGGGGATAGTCGTCTGCTCCTGGGGTGTGATCTTGGGCTCAATGCGCACAGCCGTATCTGACCAATATGGCCACCATTGCGGGTCCAGGCCTTCAGGCTGCGCCAGCTCCGATTGCGCAGGTGCAGCCATTGCCCACGAGCGCGTCATGACGCCACTGGCCGTCAGTGCGGTGAGGGCGCCAAGAAACTGTCGGCGGTGCATGGAGGTCCCCATTACTTCGCAGAGCCCTGTGCTGGCACACTTTGAGTTAGAGGCGTGTAGCCCGGAGCGGGGGTCTCGATGATGGCAGTGCGCGGCACGTTCAAAGTGTCAGCCGCACCTACCGTGGCGGGAACGGGTGGGATTTGACTGAAATTGACAACTGGCTCATTTGGGTAAAGGCGTGCCATCGCTTCGGTGAAAGCACGATTCCATGCCAATGAGCGCTCCACGTCGGCATGAAAGGCTCGGGCGAACATTTCGGCATATTTACGGCGCTCTGCTTCCGAGGTCGCATGAATGCCCAGCGCTTCAATAGGCGAGAGGTTTTCCACCGAGAATGCTTTGCGAGGGCCTTCCAGCAAGGTTTTGGCGCGCAACATTTCTTCGTCGGTTAAGCCCCAAATATTGGCGCGCAGGCGATCTACGGCATCCAGCGCAATCGGATTACGCCCTTGTGCCTGCGTAGCATTGGCGACTTCTTCGGTACGCTGCTGAGCGGTGGCCTGGGTTTGCGAATGCGCCATCGCAGGGAAAAGCAGGGGCAGGCTAATGGCTGCTGCTTTGATTTTCATAAGGCGCGGCATCACTGGCCCTCCACAGTTAATTTGGTGGTTTTTCCGTTTACGAGAAAAGAGGCGCTGCGCTCGGATGCGCTTGCGCTTTGCAGCGTGACGCCGTTGACGGTGTCACCTGGTCGCATTACTAAGGTTTGGTTGTCGCCTGCGCGTGTACTGGCGACGACAACGGAAGGTTTGCCATCCCACATATCGACTGAGACAAGACGAACGCTTGGCTTCGGTGCAGCCTTGGCTCGACGTGTGACCGGCTTTTTAACGGGGGCAGGTTCAACAACTGGCACCACCTCTGGCTCTGGCTCTGGTTCAGGCGCAGGTGTGGACAGAGCTATCAACTGCTCGTTTTGATGCAAGAGCTCATTGAGTAACTGCCTGATTTCGTTGACATCACGTTGCAGGGACGAGATTTGCACCTCGAATGTTGGTGTTTCTTGAGCGGCGTACGAGCCTTGCGATGTTTCAAGGTTCGATGGGAACGTCTCTCCGAGATCAATGGGGATATCTTGGAATTCCGTTGACCCCGCTGTGTTTATCGGTTCCGTTCCCATCGGTATGTCAGATGTTTTCTCTACACTTCCTAATTCACTGCTGGTGGGAGCAGGGGAGGGCTCAGAACCCTTTTTCTCATCCTTAACAGGGGCGACCTGATCTTCGATTTCAGCCAGTGAGGGTTCGGCTGCAGACAAGGCGGCTGTTTGCTCAACCACAGATTGGTTAAACAGGTATTTCCAGCTCAAGAAAAGGACAGCAAAAAGCACCAACGCCAGGATTAGCTTCCACGGATAGCCTGTCTTTTTCTTGGGAGTTGGAGTACCGGTTTGTGCAGCAGATGCCAATGGGGATGGCGAAACGCTGGCAGGTTGCGGTTGATTGTCTTGTTCAGCAAAGAAATCGGTGACTGCTTCATTGTTTTGCGTCTCGGTCAGGGGATCCACTACAGACGAAAACACGGGCTCCACGTTCTGTTTTTCAACGCTTGCCGTTGGTTCTTTGCGAGAGAACAAAATTTGCATGAGTGTTCGCAAGACACCAGGCTTGTTTGGGGTAGCGTCCTCCAACTCACGACGGGAGTCATAGTCGTGCTGATCCAGCTTTTCTTGGCGTTCACGCTCAAGCTGCTGGTCTTGCTCCAGTCGTTCATGTTCCAAGCGCTCGAGCCGTTCACGCTCTAGCTGCTCGGCTTGTTCCCGGCGGCGAAGATCGTCTTGCTGCTGTTGCCATTGTTGATCTTGTTGGTTCATGGCTGCACCCCGCTGATGCGCTCGGTCAGGGGCAACCACGGCTTTTTAGGGTCAACTGTGACGGGGTAGGTTTGGGCGTGGAGCCAATTCTGTGACAGTTCGACGCCTGACAGAGTCGGCTGTGCCGCTAGACTGATCCACAGTCTGCGACGGATGGGGTCCTCGTCCCAGCGCCAGGTCTCACCTACGAGTGCATTTAAGACATCACGCACACGATACGTGCCCAGCGACCGCTGGGACTCTGGAAGTGGTAAGCGAAGAAACTGCGCGGCTTCTAGCGACAACTTGGAGCGATCAAGCTGCCAGCCAGTCCGTTTGAGGGTGTACTCAATCGCACCATCAATGGTGGCTACGTCTTGACGTGGGTAAGTCAGTGCAACAAACACAGACAGGGGATCAGAAACGCTATGCCCTGGTGTGCTGGCTTGTGTGCTGTATTGTCCTATTCGCACCTGTGTGCCGTTGTCGTAGGTATCCCCGACCTGGGCTTGGGCCTGCAACGCCAAAACAGCCAGTGGCGCGGCAACAGCGAGTCTAGCTGTCCAGCTCATGAAGTACTCCATCCGATTGAGAATGGCGTTCAGTGTTGCAAAGGCACCCCAAGGTGTCGCTCGTTAACCCAAGGTCACGTAACACGGGGTTTCAGCTTGACGAAAACAGTTATGTGCGTTATCCGCGCGGCCTGCTATATGCGTTTTTGAGTAAGTGAAGAAAGGGTATTCAAGTTAAAATGTTTTGCATTGCACAATACAACTAGAACAAGAATGTGTTGACGGACTGCCGGGGCGTCAATCCGCTACTGGGAAAAGGTTGCTACGGGTCAAGGGCCTTATCCAAAGGGCCGCCGTCCACCTAAAAATCCGGTGGCCGTCGGGAAAGGCCTTACGGGTAGGGGAAAAGGGGGCTTACGGGTTACGCATCGCTTCACCCAGGGGCTGGGTGAAGCGATGCAAATGGCCTCGGCCAGCATAGCGGGCTGTGACTTATCAGAACTTAACGTTGCGCGCAAGCGAGAACCCTAGGTTACGTCGCACCCGGTATCGCGTTGAGAGATAGCAAACCGCTTTGTAGAGTGGCCGCTATGACTATCCTCGCCCACACGTACCTAGACGAGCATCCATACCCCGATCCTGGGTTCCCCCATTTTGGGCGTGATGCGCACGACCGTGCTCATGCGATTTACCGCATTGTCGAGCTCCTGACTGAGCTCGGATTGGCTGAATGGGTCCCCCATTTTTCAGCCTGGCTATCGCGCTATGACGGATTAGAAATTTATGCCGAGGATGAAGATGATCCTCATCTGTGTGTGAGAGAGATTTTGAAGAATCATTGTCAGAACCTGGCGCAAGAAAGCAGCCAGGCCGTAGATCTCGCAGGACGCAAAGAGAGCATTGTTGAAGATATTTTGCAGCAGCCATTTGTCCATTATCGGGCCCACTGGGGCAAAAATATGCTGCCTGATCCTGATTCAATTCAATGGAATCCACTGCAGATGAGCTGGTTCCATTTCCTGCAGCTGGGCGATCCGCAACATCCCACTGAGTCACTGCATATTTTGCTCACATTGCGCCATCCTCGTCCGACTCTGGAGACGTTGCGAGCCCATTTGCTTGAACGTTAGAGCATGACTCACCGCCGAACCCCGCCTTGGATCTCGAAGTTCTCCACTTTTATTCCGCGACGCGCCTCCAGTACGGCTAAACCCGCACCGGTTCCGCCACCTCCAAGCCCCCCACCAGTTCCAGTTGCCCAACGTGTAGCAGGGCGGGAGGAAGGGTGGTTGCGTGTTCTTGAGTCTGATGACTTGATCCGTCTGCTGAAAGCTCAAAAAGCGGTTCATCAAATGTTCCTGCAGTCTCGCGTAGCAGATCCTGTTTTTAGACGAGATTTCATCCCAGCTATCCGACGATATGCAGAATACGTCCAGCTCATGCCTGCCTCAGAAGCACACCATCACGCCCACGCAGGTGGTTTGTTGGCCCATACGCTGGAGATGGTATTGGCAGCCATGACCTGGCGAAACGCGCATTTTTTACCGACGAATGCTCCCGTTGAGCAGATTGACGCCGAGCGTGATCAGTGGACCTATGTGGTCTTTTACGCGGCACTGCTTCATGACATTGCCAAACCGATGACGGACCTACGGATCTTATGGCGAGGCGGGGCGATGGATGAACCGTTGCGATGGAAACCGCTGGCGGGCTCCTTGTTCGAAGTGGGGCAGGGGCGTCTGGATCTGGAGTATCGAGTCGAGTTTGAGCCAAAAGCCAGCCGGGACTACCAGGCCCATAATCGCCTGGCACTGACCTTGCTTCATCAGATTGCCCCAAAATCTGCCTTAACTTTTTTGTCTCAAACGCCTCACGCCTTTGATGCGCTGACTCATTATTTGTCTGGCCATAAGGATGGATTATTGGCTGACATTATCAAACGCGCTGACCAGGCCTCCACCAGCAACGCATTGATGAAGGGCAGTAAGGCTCGTTTTGCGACAGCTAATGCAGTACCGCTGGTGGATTTACTCATGCAAGCGCTCAAAAGCATGTTGCAGTCTGGAACGGAATTGCCGCTCAATCGTACTGGAGCTGCCGGATGGGTGTATGACGGCTCTGTGTGGTTTGTGGCTAAGCGTTTGGCCGATGCCACGCGGGCCTGGATTAAAAAGCATGAGCCTGACGAGTCTGTACCTGGAGAGGCCAAGAACGATAGGCTGTTTGACACATGGCAGGAATATGGAATCTTGCAAGTCAGTCCTCATTCTGGCCAAGCTATTTGGCACGTTGAAATCAACGGGCAAACGCCGGCAACAGAAGAGGGCACAGAAGCCCATCAATATCGACACAGACTAAGTGTGCTGCGCTTTCCACTGTCAAAGCTCTATGATGATCCAAACTTATACCCACCGGCGATGTCCGGAGAGATCCATGTCCGGGCCAAGCGTGGCGATGATGAGTTTGAAACAGAGGCTGATCCAGCTGCGGTTGATTGTGAGCACAGCGCTGACACAACAGTCATTCAAGCCAAAGCTGCTCCAGAACACATTGATGAAGGAATATTGCCGCAAAAGGTGGCCACAACGGCCAAAACTGCTTCAGCTCGTTCCCAAACTGCAGCACCCAAGCGTAATCTCGTACCAGCAATGGAGTTTAGAAAGCCCAAAAATGCGTCAACTGGCGCAGCCAAGCGGCAAACACCGAAAAATGGCGCAACGCAAAGCGGCAACCAGCCCAAACCTGTGCCAACCTCAAGCAATAGTCACCAAACTGCTTCAATTCAGGTATACGACGACGAGACGGTGATTTTGCCAGCCGAACTCGCCGTAGATGGCTTTGATGTTGACGATGACTTTCTGGATGAAGCTGATACAGCATCCAACGTTATTCATCGCAGCCCACCGCAAGCGTCGCATAAGCCCACACCTGTGAACTCAGCGCCGACAGCAACGGTTAGCAGCGCACGCCCAGGCAAAAAATCACATCAACATGAAGCAACAGCCATAGCTGCAGCAAAGGCTAAAAGTGTTGTGCCAGCCTCTGTTGAGCACACACCTGGAGCATTACCAGCCTTACCGACGCCTAAAGCGTCGGTTTTTGAGCCAGAGCTTGCTCCAAAGACACAGGCAAAATCTCAACGTATGTTCAGCCAGGCAAGCACCACGCCGGTCGTGTTGACGCCTAGCTTGCCAGAACTGCCGCATGAAGCTCCTGTGAAGGAACCTAGCGAAGCGGCGATGGCGTTTATACAGTGGCTGCAGCAAGGCTTGGCCAGCCGTGAGATTAAGTACAACGAATCTGGGGCACCCGTGCATTTTGTAGAAGAAGGCATGGCATTGATTTCACCCAAGATTTTCAAGCTCTACGCGGCTCAAACAGGGCCTGAAGAACAGGCCGACGCCATGGGGATGCAGATTCAGCGAGAGGTTATCAAAGCTGGGTGGCATCGGATGCGGCAAGTAGAAGGTGGTGGCAAGGTCAACATCTTGCGCTACCAGATCATTGGCAAAGGAAATGTGCCGATCGCCTCGCTGGCGGCGGTGGTGTTGATGGACCCGGACCGGTTTGTTTTACCCGTGCCGCCCGTCAATCCAGTATTGAAGTTGGATCGTTGAATGAAGGGGATGTTTGACACAGGATAAAGTGCTGTGCTACCGTCCGATCAGTCGTGCAATTCAACGTTTCGACGGGGTTTCGGTTTAGATTACTGTGAGGTGCCTAACTTCACATAATGCAAAAGACTGCTGAACAGGCTCGTTTTCCTCCCTGGAGGACGGCTGGGAAACATCGCATAATGTATATTATGTAAAGTCAGTAATCGATAGACATTAGCCCCATTCCCTTAAGCACCTGTTCTTATCGCTTGTCACTCCTCTCTCTTCTTCCGGATTATTTTTGCTCTGAAGGTAGTTAAGTCTTCCCTTGCATGGTTATAGTGAGCAGCTATGTAAATCGGAGCAAAGCACCATGGGCCATGTACTACAGTTTGCCGAACGCGATCCCAGCTTGAGTGATGACTTGGCCAAGGCGCAGATTGAAATCCTGCGTGAAGCCTTGCTGTCCAAGCAGTATGAACGTCTGGATAAGGCAGATCAAACCCTGCTGATCGTGGTGGCAGGTATGGACGGTGTGGGTAAAGGCTCTGCTATCAATACCTTGAACACGTGGCTGGATCCGCGCCATGTGCACACTCTGGCGTTTGGCAAGTTAAGTGAAGAGGAAGCCATGCGCCCTTTGATGTGGCGTTATTGGAATAGTTTGCCCGCTCGTGGTCAGACGGGTTTGGTGTTTGGGTCCTGGTATGCGCCTTTAATGAAAGAGCTGGCCCGTAAAGCACCGGATCCGGCCAAGATTGCTTTGTATACCCATCTGATCAATCGTTTTGAAGCGCAGTTGGCCTATCAAGGTGTGCAGGTTCTGAAGCTGTGGTTCCATCTTTCTGCGCAGGCTCAACTGGATCGATGCGCTACCTTGATGTCTGATCCTAGTACTGCCTGGCGTGTCAGCAAGGCTGACCTGAAAGTTCATAAGCAATTCAATCGCTTGCGCAATGCCGCGACGCAAACTATCAATCTGACCCATCGAAATTACGCCCCTTGGGTTGTTATCCCTAGCGCAGATAAGAACCTGCGTGATGTGTCTTTGGCCAAGGTGGTGTTGCAGGCCATGGACAAGCCTATTGTCCCGCGTCAGGTGAAAGAGCCGCATGCCTTCCCGTTTCGCTTGAACGTCCCGACTGCTTCGCTTCAGTCCCCTCCTCCTGAAGAATCTGTGCAGGATTACGACGCCGAGCTTTTGCATTGGCAGGGCCGTTTGTCTTGCGCGGTGCGTAGTAAAGCTTTCCGCAAGCACTCTTTGGTACTGGTGTTTGAGGGGCGGGATGCAGCGGGTAAAGGCGGCACTATCCGCCGTTTGACCGAAGCCCTGGACGTCCGTACTTACGATATCCACCCTATTTCTGCTCCTAATGCTGTGGAGCTGGCACGCCCTTATCTATGGCGTTTCTGGCGCAAACTGCCGCGTCTGGGGGAAATTTCGATTTTTGATCGATCCTGGTATGGTCGTGTGCTGGTGGAGCGGGTGGAAAAATTGATTTCCCGTGCCGCCTGGCATCGTTCTTACGAGGAAATCAACGAATTTGAGGCACAGTTGCTGGCCAACGGTACGGCTGTGATCAAGTTCTGGCTGGATATTGATAAGGACGAGCAGCTCAAACGATTCAAGGCCCGCGAGGAAACGCCCTTCAAGAATTACAAGATTACGGAAGACGATTGGCGTAACCGGGAGAAATGGACGGCGTATCAACGCGCTGCGGAGGAAATGTTCGCCCAGACCGATACTCACATGGCACCTTGGCATATTGTGCCCAGCAAGGACAAAAAAGCCGCCCGTATTCAGGTTCTGCGTACGGTCGTCGAGACGCTGGAGTCTTTGGATGAGCACATGATCAGCCTGAATGAGCCGGCCTTGTCTGATCAGGTGAGTGAGCAGGTATAAGGATGCACGTGCTTTTTGACCGACAAGGCTTTACTTCGGTTAGGCGTATTGTCGATTTGCTTTGACGATGAGCCTTATAAATCCTGCCGTGCTGCCAGGCTAAGGATTTTGCGCCAACGTTTGGCTTCTGCGGTATGGGCAGGCTGGATTTCCCAACTTTGCGTTGGGTTACGCAAAGTCAGCGTCAATCCCCTGCCCTGCAGCTCGACCGAGTCTATATCCGCAAAAATAAACGCTCGTGTTCCCTGCCCCGTTTGAATCTGACCGCGTTTTTGCAGGGCCTCCAGGCGTATTGAACCGTCGGGTAAGGCCAGCTCCAGAATGCGCTGGCCTTGCTGCTTTTTGCCGTGAATGGCCAGATAACGGCGTTGCCATACGATGAAGGGGGCCACCAGAATGGCCGCTGCGATCAGCAGGCTCAAGATCGCGGCAATAACTCCGGCACTGGCACTGACCAGGCTAAAGAGCTGCATTCCACCATACACAAGCGCCGCAATAATCCCCAGGAACAGCAGGACGACGATGATGGGCATGGTGGAAAACTCCTTGTTTTAGCGGGCTTGGACTTTTACGGTGGCCGCGGCCTGGCGGGCGTTTGCACGGGCCGTTTCCAGATCAGCGTCTGCGGCCAATGCGACACCCATGCGGCGCTTTTCAAAGCTCTCGGGTTTGCCGAACAGACGGATATCGGTTTGCGGGATGCGCAAGGCTTCAGCCACATTCAGGAAATTCACGTCTTTTGCATCTACACCGCCGTAGATCACGGCGCTGGCGCCGGGCATACGCAAGGCGGTATTCACAGGCAGGCCCAGAATGGCGCGTGCATGCAGTTCAAATTCTGACTGCCATTGGGTGGCCATGGTGACCATGCCGGTGTCGTGTGGACGGGGGCTGACTTCACTGAACCAGACCTGATCGCCCTTCACGAACAGCTCAACGCCAAACAAGCCCTGGCCGCCCAGGTTCTGGGTAACGGCTTGGGCAATATCGCGTGCGCTTTGCAGAGCCGCGGGACTCATGGGCTGGGGCTGCCAGCTTTCAACGTAGTCGCCATCTACCTGCTTGTGGCCGATGGGATCGCAGAACTGGGTTTCGATCTGGCCGTCTGCGCCTACGGCACGGACAGTCAATAAGGTGATTTCGTAGTCGAAGTCGATAAAGCCTTCAACAATGATGCGGCATTGGCTGACGCGGCCACCCGCCATGGCGTAGTCCCAGGCTTTGGCAACATCGTCCGGGCCGCTGATCTTGCTTTGACCCTTGCCCGAGCTGCTCATCAAGGGTTTGACGACGCAAGGGTAGCCAATCTTGTCGTCGATAGCGGCTTGAAGCTCTTCCAGCGATTCGCAGAACTGGTAGGGGCTGGTAGGAACACCCAGGGTTTCAGCGGCCAGGCGACGGATGCCTTCGCGGTCCATGGTCAGGCGAGCGGCACGGGCCGTCGGAATGACGCGTACCTTGCCTTGGGCTTCCAGCTCTTCCAGCACGCCGGTGGCAATGGCTTCAATCTCGGGTACGACCAGAGTGGGCTTTTCTTCTTCGATCAGGGCGCGCAATTGTTCGGCATCACTCATGGTGATGGTGCGCGAGTGATGGGCGACCTGCTGGCCGGGTGCGTTCTCGTAGCGGTCCACCGCTATGGTTTCTACCCCCAGGCGTTGCAGCGCAATCAGTACTTCTTTGCCCAGCTCTCCCGAGCCCAAGAGCATGATTTTGTCCGACGACGACGATAAAGGGGTGCCCAACAGGCTCATGGCGCGTGCTCCGCTGAAAATGAGAAATTCAAAAGCGGTATTGTAATGCAGGCGACGCCGGGTTTTTTTCAAGCAGGACTGCTTTGTCCGCCCTGCTGGCATACAGGCTTGCAGGGCGGATGTTTTCAAGGCTCTACCTCAGGGGTCAGGCTACTCCACCATTAGCTGCGCCATCATGCCCAGGTCCTCGTGCTCCAGAATGTGGCAGTGGAACATGCGCAGGCCGGGCAATTCCTGGCGGAATGCCAGCCGGACCGTCTCATTGGGCCGCAGATTGACCGTGTCGCGCCAGGCCCGGAACGCCTCCGGTACGGACTGCATCCCGGTTTGGCGCGCCAATACCTGAAACTGTGTGCCGTGCAGATGGAAAGGATGGTCCATATGGGAATCGTTAATCACATCCCAGTACTGCCACTGCCCTGTTGGGCAACGCAGGTCGATGCGGTCCATGTCGTAGACCTGATTGTTGATACGGAACATGGAACGCATGGCAGCCATGCCGGGCATCATATCGTTATCCATGCCTGCCATACCCTGGTGGTTCATCCCGGATGAGTTTGTCATACCAGAACCGTGCCCAGACTGCATGTCATGGTTCATGGGCATGACTTCGCTGAACACGACTTTTGCGGTACTGGCGGCTGCTGGAATGGCAGGGATTGCGCGTAATTGCTTGGGCAGTTCGATTTCCTGATGGTGGATTTTCAGTGTTGCCAGCGTCAGGGTTTCGGGACTTTCCTGCACCATCATTTTTTGCCGATCGTAATACAGTGCTTGCAAGCTGCTATCCAGATCTTTATCCGCCTGGATAAAGAACTCCACCCGTTCGGCCGGGGCCATCAAAATCGACTCGGCCGCTGCCAAGGCTTGCTCTAACAGTCCGCCATCTGTAGCGACTTGAACCAGCCGAGCGCCGGGGATGTGCAGCTTCAAATAACGGGCAGAACACGAGTTCCAGACACGGATGCGTTCTGCTGTGCTGGCCTGGATAAGGGGTTGGCGTTGACCATTCAGCAGCACGAATTGCCCTTCCCTGCCGTTCATCCAGTCAGGACCTGTGTTGGCCGGAATATGGCCATTAATGTCCAACCGCAGATCGCTAATGGCCCAGTGTTGCTCCGTATAGTCTTTCAATGGGTCTTTGAGAGAGCGGACAATAATTGTCCCGCCCAATCCGTGGGCGACTTGCTCACCGCTTTTGCCATGAGGGTGTGGGTGATACCAGTACGTACCGGCGCAGCCTTCGGGCAAGGTAAAGCGGTAGTAGCGGCTTTGTCCTGGCATCACCGCGTCTTGTGGGTTGCCGTCCTGATCAGAAGGAACCGGCAAACCGTGCCAGTGGATGGTAGTGGCCTGATCCAGCTGGTTTTCAAACTCGATTTCTACTTGGTCGCCCTCATACAGTTCGATCAGCGGGCCGGGAGCTTGGCCGTTGTAAAGCCAGAGTTCGGTGCTTTTTCCATCTGCCAGAACGCGTTGATGGGCAGCAGCAGTAATTTTGGCCTGGAAAAGCCCTTTTTTCTGACTACTGTTTTTAAGTACAGGTAGAGCTTGCAGAGCCTGGCCAGCCGGCATTTTTTCTATGGGCATCAGGCCTGGGCGGGTGCTCATGCCGTGACCGGGCATACCTTCAGACATGGAGCCGTGGTGCCCCATCATGCCCTGCCCCCAGCTTCGCATAGGCAGGCTACTCAAGAGGCTGGCACCCAAAGTCAGTTTAAAAAAATCGCGTCGTTTCATGGGTTTATCCCTATCAATCATCAATACACACGTACCACCCAGGCTGGATCAGCACAGGCTTTTAGCGCTTGGGCGGCAATTAGAACGGGAGGATCAGGACGAGCGCGGAGGTGGCTGGGCGGGGCCAATCAGCCGGGAGACGTAGTTTTGATGCAGGGGGACGGGAGGGAAAACGGGCTGTAATGCCACCGCTTCAGGTTGTGGAGCCTGCGTCGCCAGACAAGCGCAGCAACCACTTTTCATTGGAGTGCTGCAATGGTTGGGAGCGCTATGGTGAGATTGCCCCGACGAGGCATGTTGCGCTTGAACAGTGCTGCGATCCGTATTTTGAATCGTGGCGTGTGCGGCAAAGCTGCTACTCAAACCCATGCTGGCAAAAAAAACAAGCAGGCCGACTAATAAAAGCCAGCCTATTGTTTTGCGAGATGAAATGGGTGCGCGCAGCATGGGCAAAAGCTTAGCATAAGCCTTCTGTGCATCGTTTACGCTAAAACAGACCGTTACACGCAGTGGTCTATCCAGGCGATTGAAAGTGCAGCAAATCAACCTTACGGATGGCTGGCATAGGCTGCTAAATAGATTTTATTGTTCAGGATCGTTCTTGATCGGGCGTCGCTTCAACCGTAGGGGGCGTACAGGCTGGCTTTGGGCTTGTTCCAGTTCCTGGCTGAGTCGTTGGGCTGTTTTGCGCGCCTCTTCATTCTCCCGCTCCAGCAAAGCAGCGCGAGTACGCAACATTTGCAATTGCCCCTGCATCTCTTTGGCCAAGTTATGGCTGATATCCATAGCCGCTTGCATCGCGCGGCGCTCGCCCTGCTCTTGCCCCAACTCCTGGCGCAGTTTCTGCATTTGATCCTGCTGTTTGTTCAGCTCCTGTTCGTGAGCTTGACGCTGGGTCTTGTTTGCTTGCTCGGCCTCTTCTATTTGCTGACGCAGTCGCGTTTGAATGGAGCGTTCCTTGTCGATTTCCAGTAAAGCACGGCGCTCGTTGGCCTGGGCGCGTTCTTCGGTTAGCTCAATAGCCTTTTGCAGCCGCTCCAAGTCCTGGGTGAATTGCTCACCTTGGCGGCGCAGTTCTTGTTGAACCAATTGTTTTTCGGTTTCCAGCTCGTTTTGACGTTGTTTGGCGTGCAGCAAGTCTTGTTTCAGAGCTGCTTGTACCTGACTGGCTGCCTGTAGTTCTTCTTTCTGCTTTTCTATATGGGCTTGGGCATTTTTCAAGGCGCCCTGCTCTACTTCCAGCACCTGTTGGGCCTCCAGGGTTTGGGCTTGGGCCTGTGCGACGCGTTCATCAGCCTGAGTCTGGTAATGCAGCATTTGCTGCTTCGAGTGCCCCATCGCTTCTTGCCAGATACGACCCAGCAGATCCCCCGTCAGGGCTTGTAGCTCTTCAGGCATGTCGGCCACATCCAGCCGAACTCGACTTTTATCCCGCAAATCTTCCCAGAACGTCTGTAGTGCCTGAGCCGGAGCGCTCATGCTGCCTTTGCGCACCAATTGGTACAGCTTGTTGGCCGTAGGTGTGACGCCATAGCGGAAAAACAGGAGTGCGGCCACTTCTTTGTACAAAGTCTGCGTATGGCTGAAGCGATCACGTAATTGGGCAACATCGGCCAGGATTTGCCCCTCGTTTGGCTGGTTTTGCTCCATTTTTCCACCTTTGTTGATAATTTAATTAATAATACAACGTAATATATAAAATTATCAACAAATTGGATTTTATAATTTGACATTATCTCTATAATGTCAAATATATGATCCTAAACAGGTTGATTGGCACAGGCACGGGTTTGAAAGCCCTTCCCTGCTCTCTTATCGCCTTCGTTTTTCTGCTTATTCATGGAAATAGCCAACACTTCGCCCTCAACCGACCTGGGATCGGACGATATTGCTCAATTGCTGGCTCGTTTTGACGGGCGGCAAGGGGCCAACCGGTCTATCGGCGGACGTGCACAGATTGAGGCGCAAACAGATATAGAGGCGTTGCGGGCTTGGTTGGCGCGCTATATAGATAGTCCACGCACCTATGCGAACTACCGCAAGGAGGCGGAGCGCCTCTTGTTATGGGCGGTATTGGAGCGTCACAAGGACTTGTCCTCGCTTAGCCTGGAAGACATCCTGGCCTATCGTTTGTTTCTGGCGGACCCTCAACCCGCTCATCGCTGGGTGGTTCAAGGGCGCTCCCGCCCTGCCCGTCACCATGCGGCATGGCGGCCATTTTCGGGGCCCTTGTCTGAAAGCAGCCGGAATCAGGCGTTATTGATTCTGAACTCTTTATTTAGCTGGCTGGTGCAGGCGGGGTATTTGGCGGGCAATCCTTTGGCCTTGTCTCATCAGGGCCGACGTCAAAAGAAAACCACCGCCCCCCAGCAACGGTACTTGACCCGGTTGCAATGGCGTTGGGTACAGGAGTACATCCAGGCCCTTCCTGAAGATACGCAGAGCGAGTTGCGCTACAAAGCCCGCGTACGTTGGCTCTTTTCCATTCTTTATGGCGGCGCCCTGCGCATTTCCGAACTGGTTCAGGCGCGTATGGCCGATGTTCAGGAACGTGTTGATGCGGGAACGACGGCTCAATGGTGGCTGCATATCCACGGCAAGGGCGACAAATGGCGTCGTGTGCCTTTAACGCAAGAGCTTTACGGCGAATTGATGCGCTACCGACAAGCGCATGGGCTGGAAGGACCGCCCCAGGCTTTGGAGCCCTATCCGTTATTAATGTCCGCCGGCGCCAGCGACAAGCATTTGACGCGGGCCATGGCGCATGTTCTGGTCAAACAGGTTTTTCAAGGTAGTGCGGATCGTTTACGGAGTCTGCATCCCGATCAGGAGTCCCAGGCCCGTATTCTGGAGCAGGCCTCGGCTCACTGGCTGCGTCACTCGGCAGGGTCTCACCTGGCTGATCAAGGGGTGGATCTACGTATCATCCGTGACACCTTGGGCCATGAGTCTATCGCTACGACCAATATCTATCTGCATGCGGATGATGATCAGCGTCACCAGGCTCTGGAGCAATCCCATAGCCTGGGTTGGAAATAAAGCACCCGCCTCGAGACAAGAAAATCAGACGCAGACAGCCCCCGGCAATGCGGTAGGATACGATTCCTGTGGGGACTGCGTTCCTGTTTTCAGACATGCTCCCCGCCCATGCCTTGCTATAGCTGATTGTTGGAGTACCTATCCCTTATGGACACTTTTAATGTCATGCGCACCTTCCGGCGCATTGTGGAGCTGGGCGGACTTGCCAAAGCCGCGGAGGATCTGGGGATATCCGCAGCGGGTTTGAGCAAGCAACTGCGTACCCTGGAAGCGCATCTGGATACGGTGCTGATCCAGCGCACTACGCGCAGCATGAGTCTGACGGAGACTGGCCGCAGCTACTATGCCGAATGCTGTCGGATACTGGATGAGCTGGACACTTTGGAGCGCTCGGTCAAACAGCAGTCCCAGCGCGTGACGGGGACCTTGCGCGTGAATGCCCCCTTGTCGTTTGCACTTAGCGTCCTGTCGCCATTGATGACGGATTTTCTACACAAGTATCCGGAACTGAAGCTGGAGCTGGTGATGGAAGACCGGATCGTGGATGCCGTGGCTCACGGTTTTGATGTCTCGGTGCGTTTGCGTAGCAGCCTGGATGATTCCACCCTGATTGCTCGTCGCCTCGCCACCATCGAGCAAAAATTATGCGCCGCCCCCAGCTATTTGAAGCAGCATGGCCTGCCTCAGACCTTGCAGGATCTGCGCAATCACAAAATGATCAGCTATAGCCTGGCACATACCCAGGGCCTTGCTTTTGATAGTGATTTCGACAGCAATCCTCAACAGCACCCCCCCAGTGGTACGGCTTTGCTGTTTTCAGGCGAGCATAGTCAAGTGAATAACAGCCTGATGCTGCGCGACTTTCTGATTGCCGGTTTGGGTATTGGCGCCCTGCCTTCCTTTCTGGCAGATCCAGCAATTGCTTGCGGGCAGTTGCAACGCGTTTTGCCCGAATTGGTGAATGAGCCCCGCCATATCTACGCCGTGTATCCAACCAACCGACACCTGCAACCCAAGGTCAAAGCCTTCGTGGATTATCTGGCCGACCAACTGCCCCATGCCATGTCCAACGCCCTGTAAACAGACCTTTATGAACTCGGAGTAAAAACTGTCTGCACCGCCACGTGCTTATTCTCCGCTCCGGGGAACGCTATTGTGATGACCATCTTACAAGGACATCACAATGCACGATCAAACACACCCGACCCAGCCGCTTGTCTCCCCCCTGATTATTGATTTCTTCCATGACGCCGTCTGCGGATGGTGTTATGTCATGTCGCCACGCTTGCGGCAAGTTGCCGCCGAACTGGGCATCCAGGTCCGCCACCATACCTTTGTTCTGCAAGACAGCCGCGAGCAGATGCTGCAAGCCTTCGGCTCCATGGAGCGCGCCAAACGTGAAATCCTGGGCCACTGGGCCGCCTGCGCCCAACACGACGATACGCAGTCCATCAATATCGAGGGCATGCGAGCACAGAACTTCGACTATCCCCATGGAATGTTGTCCGCTCGGGCGTGTCAGGCGGCGCAGCTACTTTCTGGCGACAACGCCCATTGGGATTACTTCGATGCGGTGCAGCGTGCGCATCTGGCAGAAAGTCGCAATATCGGCGATATGGACACGCTACTGGAGGTCGCCATTGCGCAAGGCTTTGAGGGTGAGGCCTTTCTGAATGCTATGGATAGCGATATCGCGCAGCAGCGAGTTCAAACCGATCGCGCCGAAGCGGTACGGCTAGGGATCCAGTCCATCCCCACTTTATTAGTCTCCTCACGCGAGACCGGCCAAGTGTTGGCCCGTTTGCAGACCCAATCCGCCGAAATGCTCAAAAGCCGTTTGCGCGCTTTGCTGTAAGCGCTGCCCCTTTCTTTCTTATCTACGCTTCATAAAAGGACATCCATGTCGATTCGTTTTTCTCACCGTCTTCTCGGTTTACTGCTGGTTGGTGCAAGCAGCATGAGCGTCTCTCTGGCTCATTCCACTCACCCAGCGAGCAACCCTTTGCCCCTTAGTGCTCAGGAAGTGGGCATCAGTCCCTGGGGGCCGGACGATGAAATTGGTCGCTTGAACCTGATCACCCCTGCTTCCCGGGCCGCCATCTTGTCCCGTCTGGATGGCAGCAAAGTGTATGACCTGGCAACCGACTACTACCTGGGCATGCCCAGTTGGCAGGACGCGGGAGACCCGCACTATCAGTTCTGGATGACCCATACCCCTCGTGGTACCGCAGTGGATGACCCGATGGGAGTTGGCGATGAGATGAACGCGGTTCGTAGCTACACAGGCACGGCTTTTTCCATGTACAGCCATACGGGCACCCATATCGATGCCCTGAATCACTTCGGCATTCATGGAAAGATCTGGAATGGTTTCAAGGCTGATGAGCATCTGGGTGACCGTGGCTGGAACCGTACTGGCATCGAGAAATTCCCGCCCTTGATCGCCCGTGGCGTCTTGATTGATGTGGCCGCCGCCAAAGGCGTAGACATACTGCCCGATCAATACCGCATCACACGCCAGGACTTGAAGGATGCACTGGCCCGTCAGAAAACGGTGCTGAAAGAAGGCGATATTGTCCTGATCCGCACGGGCCGCATGAAGCTCTTTAATGATCCCAAAGCCTATATGAATGCGCCACCCGGCATGGGTCTGGATGCTGCTCGCTATCTGGTGGAAGAAGGCGGTGCGATGATTGTGGGTGCGGACAATTTGAGCTTTGAAACCTTCCCTTCCGAGGTGCCTGATGACTACGTCCCCTTGCATACCTATCTATTGGCCCAACAAGGCGCACCGATCATTGAGTTGATTGCTCTGGATGAATTGTCCAAGGACAAGGTCTATGAGTTTGCCTTTATTGGTGGTCCGCTCAAGATCCGGGGCGGTGATGCGGCTCCGCTGCGTCCGGTTGCCATTCCGATTCGCTGATCCACAGGCTTCATAAAGAAACCCGTTTCTTTACCCCCCCCTGATGCGTTTGCGAATAAGGTTTATTGCGTTTGCCTGCTGTTAGGTGCCGCTCAATATGCTACTGTTGGGTGGGTTTGAATGCGCCGGGCGCCTGTTAAAGAGGCGTCCGGCTTTTCTTTATGGAGTATGTAATGACTTACACCGTTTATCTGTCCGGCGAAATTCACACGGATTGGCGCGAGCAGATTGCTCAAGGTTCAAAGGCCGCTGGATTGGATATTACCTTTACCAGCCCTGTTACCGATCACGATGCCAGCGATGCCGCCGGCGATCACCTGGGACCGGCCAGCGAAGGTTTCTGGCGTGATCACAAATCCTCCAAAATCAATGCCATCCGTACCAGAACCTTAATTGAGCAGGCGGATCTGGTCGTGGTGCGTTTTGGGGACAAGTACAAACAGTGGAATGCTGCCTTTGATGCCGGTTTCTGTGCCGCCCTGGGCAAACCGTACGTGACGTTGCACGCCGAAGACATCATCCATCCCTTGAAAGAAGTGGATGCCAGTGCGCAGGCCTGGGCAACTAGCCCCGAGCAAATCGTGGAGATTTTGCGCTATACGCTGAAAGCCTGATCGGTGAAGTCTGATGAGTTTGGCAATATCGCCTTGCTGAAAAATGCCGCCCAACCGGGGCGGCATTTGTTTCTCTGCTTGAAAGAACCTCTTGGTTTACACCGGGTTCTACTGCGCGGCAGTGAAACGTGTTGTGCGGGTACCTTAGTTCAGCTTCACCCGCCGCAAACGCAAGGCATTGCTGACCACAAAGACACTAGACAAGGCCATGGCGCCAGCGGCAAACATGGGCGAGAGCAAAGTGCCGTTAAAGGGATAGAGCACGCCCGCTGCTACCGGAATCAGTGCCACGTTATAGGCAAAGGCCCAGAACAGGTTTTGACGGATATTGCGCATGGTGGCGTGGGACAAGGCAATCGCGGTGACCACGCCTTGCATATCGCCCGACATCAAGACTACATCAGCCGCTTCAATGGCAATGTCCGTTCCGGTGCCAATTGCAATCCCCACGTCTGCTACAGCCAGAGCGGGTGCATCGTTGATGCCATCGCCGACATAGGCCAGATGTTGATGGGTATCGCGCAAGGCCTGAACCGCTTGCACCTTGCCTTCAGGCATGACTTCCGCCACCACTTCGTCAATATTGAGACGGCGGGCAATGGCATTAGCTGTGTGGCGGTTATCGCCGGTAATCATGACGACCTTGATGCCACGGGCATGCAACTGCTCGATGGCGCGCGGCGTGGTTTCCTTGATCGGGTCAGCCACGGCCAGCAAGGCAATGACCTGCTTGTTGCGGGCGGCGTACATGGGGGTTTTGCCGTCCTGCGCCAGCGTCTGGGCTTGCTCGGTAAAGGCGGACAGGTCCGCCCCTAATTGCGTCATCAGGCGATCTGCACCCACATGCCATTGGTCAGCTCCGATTTGGGCGGTGACACCCAGGCCTGTCAGGGACTCAAACTGCTCAGCCTTGGGCAAGGTGATTTGCTTTTCCTTGGCGGCGCTGACAATGGCTTGGGCGATCGGATGCTCGGAGTAGTTTTCCAGAGCGGCAATCGCTGCCAAAGCCCGATCCTGGTTCTCTCCGGGTGCGCAGACAAAATCGGTCAGTTCGGGCGCGCCCTTGGTCAGGGTGCCTGTTTTATCCACGGCCACGACTTTTACATCACGCAGTGCTTGCAGAGAGTCCCCTTTACGGAACAGCACGCCAGCCTGTGCGGCTCGGCCCGTCCCCACCATGATGGAGGTTGGCGTGGCCAGACCCATGGCACATGGGCAAGCAATAATCAGCACAGCGACGGCATTAACCAGTGCAAAGCTCAATGCGGGCGATGGGCCAAAAATCAGCCAGACAATGGCGGTCAAGACGGCCAGTGTCATGACGGCGGGTACAAACCACAGCGTGATTTTGTCGACCACGGCTTGAATAGGCAGCTTGGAGCCTTGGGCCTGCTCTACCATGGAAACAATATTGGCCAGTACGGTGTCCTGCCCCACGGCGGTAGCCTCAAATTCCAGCGAACCTTTTTGGTTCACTGTGCCACCAATGACTTTATCGCCCTGGGATTTGGACACGGCAATGGATTCGCCTGTCACCATGGATTCATCCACATAGCTCTGACCGGCAAGAACATCTCCATCAACGGGGATACGCTCGCCGGGACGAACCAGCACGACATCGCCCGTATGCAGGTCTGCCAGGGGCAGCTCAATTTCTTGACCGTCGCGACGTACACGAGCGGTAGGCGGCTGCAGGCTGAGCAGGCGTTGAATGGCTTCAGACGTGCGACCTTTGGCGCGCGCTTCCATGACACGGCCCAGCAAAATCAGGGCGACGATGACAGCGGCAGCTTCAAAGTACACGTAGACGGATTCGGAAGGCAGCCACTGTGGCGCAAAGGTAGCCACCAGCGAGAAGCTGTAGGCCGCCAGGGTGCCCACAGCGACCAGCGAGTTCATGTCCGGACCACCGCGCAAGAGAACAGGAATCCCTTTGGTGTAGAACTCGCGGCCTGGGAACAGCAAAACCAGCGTGGTCAGCACGAACTGGATCAGCCAGCTGTTTTGTGTACCTATGGTGCTGGCCACCCAGTGATGGAAAGCAGGCACCATATGGCCGCCCATTTCCAGAATGAAAACGGGCAAGGCCAGTACTGTCGCCAGCCAGAAACGCTTGCGCAGCGTTTCGTAGGTTTGTTCGGCACGCTCGAACTGGTCATTCGTGACAGCCGCTTCGGCAAGGCTGGCGGGATAGCCCGCTTTGCTTACCGCCTGGATCAGCTCAGGAGCTTTCACACCCTGCGCCACTTGCACGTGCGCTTTGGCGGTTGCCAGATTGACCGAGGCTTTTTGTACGCCCGGCACCTTCAGCAAGGCCTTTTCAACGCGGCCCACGCAGGAGGCGCAGGTCATGTCCTGCACGTCCAGCACAATGTCTTGCTGGGAAATTTTGTAACCACCCTTTTCCACTGCCTGCATAATGGCGTCGACCGGGGCGGCACCCTCAAATTCCACGGTGGCCTTGTTGGTGGCCAGATTTACCTGGGCCGATTGCACACCGGGGACTTTGCCAATAATCTTTTCAACCCGACTGACGCAGGAAGCACATGTCATGCCTTCCACATCTAAAGTCAGGCGTGAGCCCTTGTTTGAAGCGCTGCTTGTCATCGAAATCACCCTTCAATGGATCGTCAATGAAGCCACTTTAGGGCTTGACCCGATGGGAAGGTCAACAGCTGATAAAAAAAACGCCTCCGAAGAGGCGTTTCAAGGGGGAACTACGACTAATTAGGGATCAATCAGCAGCTTAGTAAGCAACAAAGGTGCCGTTGTTGTTCCAGTCTTTGGCTTCTGCTGCAACCTGATCACGGCTCAGCTTGGAGCTGGTATCGATACGTGGGTAGTCGCCCATGGAACCCGTGCTAATGTAGCCTTGCTCTTGAGCAGCAGCCAGTTCTTGAACGACTTGCTGACGGCTCAAAGGAGCGTCGGTCGATTCAATTGCTGGGTAGCCCAGGTTTTCGCCGGTAGCGACATTGTTGGTAGCTGCCATGGCAGTGCCGCTCAAAGCGGTGGCACCAAGAATCAGGCTGGCGATAGTTGCGCGTGCAATGTTTTTCATTCTTTACTCCAAATCTACGGTGTGTTTTTCAGTGGTTCGCTGTTGTGTTTAGCGAATCGTTAGATGGAGTATGAGCCTTTCTAAACTTGGTAAAAACCCTTAATATTGCAAACGTATTTCCATTCATGGAACAATTCAAATGAGTACCATTATTGCCGGTCCCCTGCTCAACGACATCGCGATCTTCGTGGAAGTGGCTCGTGCCCGCCACTTTAGCCGTGCTGCCCAAGCCCTGGGAATGCCGGTTTCCACCGTGTCACGCCGTATCCGTGAACTGGAAAAAGAAGTGGGTGTGGCCTTGCTCAAACGCAGCACGCGCAATGTAGATGTGACCGACGCGGGACAAGTGTATTTTGAGCGTTGCCTGGCTGTCGTCGAACAGGCTCGTCTGGCTCATGAGCAATTGCTGGATGTGGCTCAGACCCCCAAAGGACGTTTGCGGGTTTCCATGCCTGCCAGTTTCAGCATTGTGCTGATGCCCGCCATTATCCGGGGCTTTAATCAACAGTACCCGGATATTGAGCTGGAGTTTGACCTGACCATACGGCCTATTGATTTGCAGGCCGACAACTACGATTGCGTCATCCGTGTGGGTGCCCAGCCTGACTCCAGCGCAGTGGCCACCATGTTAGGACAGATTCGCCTGGGGCTGTATGCCACCCGCAACTATCTGGACCGCAAAGGGCGACCCAAGCATCCTTCTGAACTGGCAGGCCATACTTGTATTTGTGCCCGCCCCGCCAGCTCGGATCGAGTCTGGTCCTTGCGTGGTCCGAATCAGGAGCGCTATGACGCGATTGTGGAGGGTTCCATTACCGTCAATAACGCCATCATGATGCGCAAACTGGCCGTGCATGACTTGGGTATTACCTTCTCTTCCTTGCTGGAACGAAAATTGGATCCGGATTGCGCACACCTGGAGCGTGTCTTGCCAGATTGGGAGTTTGCCCCCTTTCCTATTCTGGCTTTGCTCCCCTCGCGTCTGATGCCGCAGAAGACGCGCGTGTTCCTTAATTATCTGCGTAGCGAGCTGGATAGATTGATGTCTCAGCCCGAACTGGATGTGGCCGCAGCCGGTCAAGCTTATCCGTAAGAAAATAAGCAGTATGCTTATGAATCGGTGTTGCCCAAAGCCTATCTATGCTATTTATAAACGTTTGGTCCTGTGGAGCCAATGCCATGACGGGGGGGGAAGCGCATGAAAGCAGCACTGCAAAGCTTGCTGGCTGGAATGGTGATGAGTTTGGCCTTGGGGAGTGGCAGCGTGTGGTCACAAACAGTATTGCTGGAAGCGGTAGAGCAAGGCGATAGCGCCAAAGTGCGCGAGATTCTTTCAGAAAAGCGGGCTCGCGCCAGCGTCAGTGTCAGCGACGATCAAGGGCAAAGCCCCTTGTTACGTGCAACCTGGTTAAACCATATTGATATTGCCCGGCAGTTGATACGTGCCGGTGCGGATGTAAATCAGGCCGACTCCATTCACGACAGCCCTTACTTGGTCGCGGGTGCACAAGGTCGTCTGGAAATCCTGCGCATGACTCTGGAGAACGGAGCCGATCTGCGTAGCGTGAACCGTTATGGTGGTACGGCGCTGATTCCAGCGGCTGAGCACGGTTATGTCGATGTTGTGCGCCTTTTACTGGCGGCGGGGGTCGACCCTAACCATGTGAATTACTTGGGCTGGACTGCCTTGCATGAGGCGATTGTGCTCTCTGATGGCGGGCCGGACCACCAGGAAGTGCTGCGTTTGCTGATCAAGGCCGGAGCGGATGTGAACCTGCCGGATCGTCAGGGAGTGCGTCCCTTGAGCCTGGCTCGCCAGCGCAGCCAGACAGAGATGGCCGAGATTCTGGAACAGGCTGGCGCGAATCCTTAAACGTCGCCGACTCGGCGGCTGCATTTTTCTTCCAATCACAACAATAACGATTTTATGTCTTCTACTCAGACTGCCCCGTCGTCGACGGGTGTTCAAGCCAGCCCAGCTTTGTGGCTGGCTTTCGTCATTCTGGTCGGCTTGAACCTGCGCCCTTTTCTGACCTCCAGCGGCACCTTGGCACGACAGGTGGCCCAAGGGTTGAATATGTCCTTGAGCAGCCTGGCCTGGCTGACTTTGCTGCCCATGATGGTGATGGGACTGGGCGCTTTCTGCATGCCCTCCTTGCGGCGCGTCCTGGCACTGCGCCATGTCTTGATTACATCTTTGCTCTTGCTGTGCCTGGGCTGTGTGCTGCGCTGGTTTGTGCCTAATGGGGCCAGCCTGATTGCAACAGCGCTGATCTGTGGTTTGGGCGTGTCCTTGCTGCAAGCGGGGATGCCCGGTTTGATCAAGGAACAGTTTCCGCGCCATATCGCTCAGGTCACCGGGGTGTACTCCGCGACCTTGATGGGTGGGGGTGCTTTGGGTGCGCAGATTACGCCGTGGGTCAGCTCCTTGACGGACAGCTGGCGTATCGCGCTGGCTTTCTGGGCCTTGCCGATCAGCGTGGCCTTGTGGATTGCCTGGAAAGTGGTGCCGCGTGAAGCTCCGGGCGCGAATTTGTCTCCCCCGTCCTTGTCCTTGCTGGCTCGCCCTCGCACCTGGACCTTGATTGTGTGTTTTGGCCTGATCAATGGCGGCTATGCCTCTTTGGTGACCTGGCTGGCGACGTTCTATCAAGACCGGGGCTGGACGGCTGAAGCCAGCGGTAGCCTGGTGGCGGTCCTGTCGGTGGCACAAGCCATTGCCGCCTTTGGCTTGCCTACCTTGGCGGCCAAGAATAAAGATCGCCGCATGTGGGTATGGCTGGCGCTGGCGTGTCAGTTCGTGGGCTTCCTGGCCTTTGCCTATATTCCCGATATGGCCCCCTATCTGTGGGCGATTATTATCGGCATCGGCTTGGGCGGCTGCTTTTCCTTGCTGCTGTTAGTGGCTCTGGATCACTTTCCGGATGCAGCCCGTGCCGGGACCTTGAGTGCCTTGATGCAAGGCGGTGGCTTTCCGATTGCCGCCCTCTTTCCCATGATCAGCGTGCAGTTGCGTGAAATGAGTAATGGCTTTCAGGCAGGCTGGATGTTGCATGCGGCAATGGCGGTATTGGTGGCCATCATGGCCTGGAGCTTTCAGCCTGCGCGATACGCCCAAAAGATGAGTGGGGACGACAGCCTTTAAGTCAATCCGATAATGGCGAAAAGCCTGGTTATGGATGCACCCAGTTTTTTATTGTTTTGAGATTTTGAAGTCTGGCCATTGACCGCAGCTGCTGCGCTTGTCTTTTTCCATCAAAACGATGATCGCAGGATTGCGTGGACAACCGCAATCCTGTTCAGCCAATAAAAACGGCCATCCCTGGATGACCGTTTCCCACCGTGTAAACACCCTGCTTACTCTTTTGGCGCACCCGCCATGATCCAAGCCACCACCGCCTTGATGTCGGCATCAGAAATGGCTGCATTCGCAGGCATGGGCAGCGGTCCATAGACGCCCTTGCTGCCTTGACGGATATGTTGGGCGATGATTTCAGCGTTGGCTGGATCGTCCTTGCGCATGTTGGCTATGTCCTTATAGGCGGGGCCGACCACTTTTCTGTCTACGGTATGACAGGACAAACAAGCATTTCTGGTCAGCACATCCTTGACCGAGTCAAAGCTGGCCTCGGCCGCCTGGGCGCTGAAACCGGCACTGAACAAGGCCGTACAGACCAGTAGCTGCTTCAAGCTCATGAGGGATATCTCCTAAGAAAAACGGGCTCAAGGAATGGTGGGACGACCGGATGTGGCGCTTGTTTTTTTTCCACACATAAACGGGGTGATGTGGCATCCATACCGAGATCATACGGTTATGATAGAACAGTCTTTAGCAAATAGCGGTGGGTCTTGATACTGATCAAGCTGGTCTGCGCGCTTATTCTGTAATGTCCTAGTAGAAGTTATTGCTTCATACTTAAACAGTTCACACACTACAAGAGGTCTTCATGCTTAATGTTCTCGTTCCTGTCGATGGGTCTGATGCTTCCACTCGTGCTTTGAAAACCGCCGTGGACATCCTAACGGGCAAACCAGAAGCCACTTTGCACGTGCTGGCTGTTCCTACTCCGATCGTGTCGGGTAACGTCAAACGCTTTTTCTCGGAAGATGTGCTGCAGGCTTACTACCAGGACGAAGGCAGCAATGCGCTCCTGCCCGCTCGTTCCGTACTCGCCGGTTCTCCCCTGAAAATCAAGGAAAGCATTATTGCCGGTAATGCCGCCCAAACGATTAAAGAATATGTAGAGAAGAACCAGATCGATCACATTGTGATGGGTACGCGCGGCTTGAGCGCCCTGCCCGGCCTGGTTCTGGGTTCGGTCACGACCAAGGTGCTGAGCCTGGTGAATGTGCCAGTAACCTTGATCAAGTAATTGAGCTGACTGCTCAGTCTGTACAGGCCGTCCTTGTGACGGCCTTTTTTAAGGGCTCAAGGCTTGGGCTGAATGCGCAGTAGCTGGCCGTCGCTTTCGTCGGTCAGCACATAGACATCGCCATCCGGCCCGACACGCACATCCCGGATACGCTGCTTCAAGTCTTGCAGCAAGCGCTCTTCACCGACGATGTGGCCGTCCTCTTCATCAAATTCCAGACGAATCAAAGCTTGTTCTTTCAAGGCACCTACAAACAGGCTGTGCTGCCAGTCCGGGACGCGTTCGTTGTTATAGAAAGCCATGCCGCTGATGGCGGGCGAGACTGACCAGTAGTGGAAAGGCTCGGTCAGCCCCTCAAGCGGTGTGGGGCTGGCGTTGGGAATGGGTTTGCCGTCATAGCCTTGCCCTTCGGTACGCAAGGGCCAGCCATAGTTGGCGCCGGCTTGAATCCGGTTCAGTTCATCGCCGCCTTGCGGGCCATGTTCAGCCACCCACAACTCGTTTGTCCAAGGGTTCCAGGCCATGCCTTGCGGGTTGCGGTGGCCATAGCTCCAGATTTCTGCTCTGGCACTACGTTGACTGCGGAAAGGATTGTCGCGCGGCACAATGCCATCCGGGCGAATACGCACGACTTTACCTTGCAGGTGATCCAGCTGCTGAGCCGTGGCCGGCTGATTGTTCTCGCCCAGGGCGATATACAGGTCTCGTCCCCCGGGATCAAAAGCCATACGCACACCATAGTGCTGTCCGGTGGACAAGGCCGGTTCCTGACGGAAAATCGGGCGGAAGGCGTCGATGCGTTTCAAGTCCGACGACAGCACGCCATAACCGACGGTGGTGGCCGAGTTCTGTTTGTCGCGGCGCTCGGCATAAGCCAGATAAATACGACGGCTACGGAAAAAATCCGGGGCCAGAGCGACATCCAGCAAGCCCCCCTGGGACTGCGCATGGACTTTAGGTACACCGGCAATCGGTTCGGACAGGCCGTTTTCCTGAGTCCAAACACGCAGGCGGCCTGGGCGCTCGGTAATCAGAATGCCGGCATTATTTGGCAAAAAAGCCATGGCCCAAGGGTGTTCCAGCCCACTGACCAGGGTCTCAACCGAGACAGCCGGTCCGCTGATGGCAGGAACAGGTTCAGATTGTGCCTGGGCCGATACTGTGGCCGTGGCTACGGCCAGACCCAGCACGGTGGCTGCAAATGCAGAGGACAAACTGAAGGTTTTCTTTATACGCATAAGGCAGTGAAAGGCAGATAGGTGGGATGGAACACTCCCCTACTCTTTCATAGGGACAAATGGCTACGCTGTTTACGTAGTCGCCCCGTTGAAGGGGCGAATACGCTCAAGCACAAGCGAGGCTGAATTTAGCCTGGGTGGGTCATATCCAGTGGCACAATCCACTGATCGTACTGCTCGTTAGTCAGATAGCCGGATTTCAGGGCGGACTCACGCAGGGTCAGGCCTTCCTTGTGGGCTGTCTTGGCAATGTAGGCGGCCTTGTCGTAGCCGATGTGACGGTTCAGGGCGGTGACCAGCATCAGGTTCTGGTCCAGATTGTGCTGGATCTTTTCCATGACAGGCTCCAGACCTTGAGCACAATGCTCGTCAAAGGCCAGGCATGCGTCGCTGATCAGGGCAATGCTTTCCAGCACATTGTGCACCATCACTGGTTTGTAGACGTTCAACTGAAAATTGCCCTGGCTGCCGGCAAAGCCCACCGCCGCGTCGTTACCGTACACCTGCACGGCCACCATGGTCAGCGCTTCGCACTGAGTGGGGTTGACCTTGCCGGGCATGATGGAGGAGCCGGGCTCGTTCTCGGGAATTTGTAGCTCGCCAATCCCGCAGCGGGGGCCGCTGGCCAGCCAGCGCACGTCGTTGGCCATTTTCATCAAGGCACCGGCCAAGGTGCGCAAGGAAGCAGACAGGTTCACCAGCGCGTCGTGAGCCGACAGTGCGAAGAACTTGTTTTCAGCCGCCTGGAATGGCAAGCCTGTGATCTTGGCAATATGGGCTGCTGTGCGTTCGCCAAACTGAGGGTGGGCGTTCAGACCCGTACCCACGGCGGTGCCGCCAATCGCCAGTTGGTAGATACCGTCCAGAGCCTTGTCCACGGTTTGCAGGCCGAAATCAATCTGCGCCACCCAGGCACCAATTTCCTGGCCCAGCGTGATGGGCGTGGCATCTTGCAAGTGGGTACGGCCGGTTTTCACAATGCTGTTGAATTGCTTGGCTTTGGCGGCCAGAGTGTCGCGCAACTGGCCTACGTCTTTGCGCAGGCGGCGATGACATTCCAGACCCACAGCGATGTACATGGCGGTGGGGAAAGTATCGTTGGAGGATTGGCCGCGGTTCACGTGGTCATTCGGGTGGACGGGCTTTTTGCTGCCCTTCTCGCCACCAGCCAGCTCAATGGCGCGGTTGGAGATTACCTCGTTCACGTTCATATTGCTTTGGGTGCCAGAGCCGGTCTGGAACACCACCAGCGGGAACTCGGTATCCCACTGGCCTGCAATCACTTCATCAGCCGCTTTGACAATCAGCTGGGCCAGCTCGTCGGGCAATTCGCCCAGTTCCTGGTTGGCCAAGGCTGTGGATTTTTTCAGGATGCCCAGCGACTCGATCATGCTGCGGCCCCACTGGAAGCGGTCTCGGCCAATCGGGAAGTTCTGGATCGAGCGCTGTGTCTGTGCGCCCCAATAGTGGTCAGCGGGAACCTCAATGGTTCCCATGGAATCCTGTTCAATACGTGTCGTACTCATCATGGCTCCTGTAAGAATTCGGAAGACAGTTCAGTTTGAAAATGGGGTGTTCACGGCTGGCGCATAAAGCGCGCAGCCCACACACAGGCAATATCAAGCATGCGGTTGGAAAACCCCCATTCGTTGTCAAACCAGACCAGCATATTGACCAGCCCATCCCCATTGGTTCGGGTTTGCGAGCCGTCCACGACTGCAGAGTGTGGATTGTGATTGAAGTCGATCGAGGCATGGGCCTGATCGGAATAGTCCAGAATACCAGGCCATTGCTGCGCCGCTTTCTGGAACAACTGGTTGATTTCATCCCGGCTGGTGTCGCGTTCCAGGTTGACCATCAGATCAATGGCCGACACGTTCAAGATAGGGACGCGTATGGATTTGGCCTGAACTTTGCCTTTTAATTGCGGTAACAGCCGCTCTACGCCAGTTGCCAGCCCAGTAGAGACTGGAATCATGGATTGCAAGGCGGAACGGGTGCGGGCCAGATCGCTGCTGTGGTAGCCATCGATCATGGGCTGGTCGTTCATCACCGAGTGCAGCGTGCTTAAAAAGGCGTGACGTATGCCGAAAGTCTTATCCAGTTCCGCCAGAACCGGGATGATGGCATTGGTGGTGCAGGAGGCGTTGGAGACAATCCGTTCGTCGCCTTGCAACTGTTCATGGTTAATACCCAGCACAGCGGTGAAATCTACGTCCTGGGCACTATTGCCGGGATTGGATAGCAGCACACGCGGGCAACCGGCGTCCAGAAATTGCTGCAGCTGGGCTCGACTGCCAAAGGCGCCACTGCATTCGATCAGCATGTCCAGATCCAGCGCCGCCCAGTCTATGGATTTGGGGTCGGTTTCATGCAGCACCCGGATGGCCTTATCCCCCACAATCAGCTCGTGTTCGTTGTGCTCTACCTGGGCCGGAAATACGCCATGGGTCGAATCAAAGCGCGTCAGATACGCCATGGTGGCTATGGTGGCGGGCTCGTTAATGACCACGACATCAAATTCCTGGCGTCGTGGGGATTCGTAAATGGCGCGCAGCAGGCAACGGCCTATGCGGCCATAGCCATTGATCGCGATGCGGATGGGACGAGGTAGCGGCATGGTCAGGGAACAATCAGAAAGTAATGGAGAAACCGCCGTCTACAACCACGATATGGCCATTGACATAGGAAGCAGCCGGAGAGGCCAGGAACACAGCGGCAGCGCGGATTTCGTCCGGCTTGGCCCAGCGTCCCAAGGGGTTGCGGCCAACCACTAAAGGACCTTTGACGGGGTCTTGAGCCAGAGCGGCATTGGTTTCCGTGGCAAAGGTACCGGGGGCGATGCCATTGCTGGTAATGCCCTGCCCGCCAAATTCTACGGCCAGTGCTCGTACCATGCCGGCCAGACCCTGCTTGGCAACCGGGTAAATAGCGTCGCCTGGGCGAGCCAGCGGGCCTGCAATGGAGGTCAAGGTCACAATACGGCCGTGCCGGGTCTGAGCCTTGAGCATGGCTTGGGCCGCGTATTTAGACAGTTTCAGCGTGGCCAGCAGGTCTACATTCAGCAAATGCTCCACATCGTCCCAATCGGCATCCTGCAAGCGGCTGCGTAGTCGCACGCCCACATTGTTCACCAGAATATCGGGAGTGCCGACGCGCTGGCACAGGGCTTGATAGGAGTCTGGCAAGGAGTCCAGATCGGCCAGATCATGTTCCCAGGTATCCACCTGGGCACCGCCAGCTGCAAGCTCGTTGGCAAGAGGCAGAAGTTTGCTGGCCTTACGACCATGCAAAATCACATGGGCGCCATGGGCGGCGTAGGCACGGGCGATTTCCAGGCCCAGACCGGCGGACGAGCCGGTCACCAGCGCACAGCGACCAGCGAGGGAGAAATTGGCTTGGTAGGAGCTTAAATCAGTCATTATTTACAGCGTATGGCGTGCTTGGCCGCGGTGGAAAGCAACAATGTTTTCGATCAACTGGTTTGCCAGGGCCTGCATGGCCTCCTGACTGGCCCAGCCTATATGCGGCGTCAAAATGTAATTGGGTAAGTCTAACAAGCGCATCAGGATATGGTCAGCGGGTGGCGGCTCGGGCGTGCAAACATCAATGCCTGCACCACCCAGCCAGCCCTGTCGCAAGGCGTGCTCCAGTGCCTGATCGTCGGTCAGCCCGCCACGGGCGGTATTGATCAGCAAGGGGCGGCGTGGGGCCATACGCTCGAACTCGGCCATGCCCAGCATGTTTTGTGTTTCAGCAGTCAGGGGGCAATGCAGGGATAGGACGTCGGCTTGCTCCAGCACTTGCTCAAAGGGCAAGCGGTCATCCGCATTGCTGACGATGGTCTGGCCACGGCGTTGAGCAAAGATGACTTTCATGCCCAGGGCTCGACCCATGGTGGCGACGGCCTGCCCCAGAGAACCAGAGCCAATCAGCCCTAAGGTGGAGCCTGCCAGATCACGGATGGGATAGTCGAAATAACAGAACTGCTGGGCTTCTTGCCAGCGGCCTTCCTTGACGGATTGGCGGTAGGCGCAGATATTGCGGCGCAAGGCAAAGATCAGCGCAAAAACGTGCTCCGGAACACTGCGCACGGCGTAGTCGCGGATATTGCTGACCACAATGCCGCGTTCACGGGCGGCATCCAGATCAATATTGTCGCTACCTGTGGCGGCCAATGCGATCATTTTCAAGTTGGGCGCGGCCTGCAAATGCTCGCGGCGGAGTGCCACTTTATTGCTGATGACAATGTCGGCATCGGCAATACGTTCGGCCACTTGATCGGGAGCGGTACGTCCGTAAACTTGCAGTTCATGCTTAAAGGGAACCTGCGGCAGCTCTACGCTGTCTGACAGTGTTTCCCTATCCAGAAAAACGATACGAGTCAAAGAAGTCATGCCTGTCCTTGTCCTTGAGCTGCCCCTGGCATTCTGGCCCTATTTTCAGAGGGTTCTTGCCTTTGCTTGGGACCATCATCCGATATAGTAATGGGATTGATACAGGCTTGTCCCTGGTCTCACCCTCATAACCCTGTTTTATAGGTTATTGCTTATGCTCTTGTCCCTCTTGCTCTCTTTGGGCGCCCACGCCCTGATACCGGATAACGTCGCGAGCACCACTCCCCCACTGTACGACATTCGGGACTTCTTTCAGAATCCCAAGCGTAGCGGTTTCCGGATTTCGGATCAGGGGCGCATGATCGGCTTTATGGAGCCCGTCAAGATCGACGGTCACCCCGCCCGTCAGAATATCTTTGTGCAAGAGTTAAAAGGCAGTGAGCCTGTGGGCGAGGCTCGCCGCGTCACCGCCGAACATCAGCGCGATATTGCCGAGTACTTCTGGAAAGGCGATGAAACCGTTATTTATGCCAAGGACGTCAATGGCGATGAGAACTATCACGTTCTGGCGGTGAACGTGCTGACTGGCAAAGTCACGGACCTGACGCCGCTGGAAGGGGTACGTGCCGGGGTGCAGGACGATTTGCCGGACGACCCGGAGCATATTCTGGTGTCGCACAACGGCCGTAATCCGGAAGTGTTCGACGTCTACAAGGTCAATGTCCTGACCGGTGAAAGCACATTGGCGGCCGAGAACCCCGGTGATGTACTGGGTTGGAGCACAGACCATCAAGGTCGGGTGCGCATGGCGATTTCGATCTCGGGTGTGGATTCCGAACTGCGTTATCGCGACAGCGATTCCGAGCCGTTCCGCAGCATTTTGCAAACGGACTTCCGCACGGAAGTCAGCCCCCTCTTTTTTCATGCCGACAATCAGCGCTTCTACGCCTTGAGCAACCGTGGTCGCGACACCTTGGCCCTGGTATTGATTGACCCTGCCAAGCCGGATGAAGAAGAAAAAATTTACGAATTACCCGATCACGATCTGATGGGAGCTGGCTATTCTCGCCTGCGTCAGGTGTTGACTTCGGTGGATTATTACACCGACAAACCCGGTCAGCATTTCTTTGACGAGCACAGCGAGAAAATTCACGCCGCCATCGCCCGCCAATTGCCGGGCTACGAGATCAGCATTCAGTCCATCACACGCGATGAAAAGAAAATGATTGTGGCCAGCTACAGCGATCGCAATCCAGGCTCACGCTACCTTTACGATGTGGACAGCAATAGCTTGCACAAACTGGCTGTCATCAACAGTGCCTTGCCGGAAAGCGATATGGCGGTCATGCACCCTATCGAATTTACGGCACGTGACGGCATGAAGATTCACGGCTACCTGAGCCTGCCTTTGGGTGTCCCCAGCCGTAATCTGCCGGTGGTCATCAACCCGCACGGCGGCCCGTGGGCGCGCGATTACTGGGGCTTTAACCCCGAGGTGCAGTTCCTGGCCAACCGTGGCTACGCCGTCTTGCAAATCAACTTCCGCAGTTCGACCGGTTATGGACGCAAGTTCTGGGAAGCGGGTTTCAAGCAATGGGGCCTGAGCATGCAGGACGACATTACCGATGGCGTTCAGTGGCTGATCGATCAAAAGATTGCTGACCCCAAGCGCATTGCCATTTACGGCGCCAGTTACGGTGGATACGCGACCTTGGCCGGTATCGTCAAAACCCCGGACTTGTACGCTGCAGCGGTGGACTATGTGGGCGTGTCCAACTTGCTGACCTTCATGAATACCATCCCGCCGTACTGGAAGCCTTTGCTGGTGAAAATGCACGCCATGGTAGGTGATCCGGAAAAGGATAAAGAGCTGCTGGAAGCCAACTCCCCCGTTTTACATGCCGACAAGATCCGCACTCCCTTATTTATCGCCCAGGGCGCACACGACCCACGGGTGAACAAGGCAGAAAGTGACCAGATGGTTGCCGCTTTGAAAGCGCGTGGTGTGGATGTGGAGTACATGGTCAAGGATAACGAAGGCCACGGCTTCCATAACGACGAGAACAAGTTCGAGTTTTACGAGCGTATGGAGCGCTTCTTGGCTCGCCACCTGCAGCCTCGATGATTTTGGAGTGGCGCGACAAGCTCGCGCCATTTGTTTATCGCACTTTTGGAAAGAGAGCTTATGAAACTGTATTACATGACTGGTGCTTGTCCTTTGGTGACCCGCATTGCATTGGAGTGGATAGGCAAGCCGTTTGAATCCCAGCGCGTCAGCCGTGACGAACTGCAGCAAGAAGAATTCCTGAAACTGAACCCCAACGGCGCTGTGCCTGTTCTGGTCGATGGTGATCTGGTTCTGACACAAAGCATCGCCATTCTGGAATACCTGAACGAGAAGAACCCGCAAGCCAATTTGATTGGCAGCACCATCGAACAACGCTTTGAAGCCCGCCGTTGGCTGGCCTTCCTCAACGCCGAAATCCACCGCAACGTGGGTGTGGTGTTCGGTACGCATCGCTACGCGGATCAGGAAGCAACTCAGGCCGAGGTCAAGGCCAAGACCGCTGCCTTGCTGACCAAGCAACTGGGCGTGATCGACAAGCACCTGGAAGGTAAAGAAACCTTGTCGGGCTCCTTGTCCGTGGCTGATGCTTACCTGTACGTGGTACTACGCTGGGCTGCTCTGATGAAGCTGGACCTGTCGGGCATGAAGAACCTGAAGGCCTTCTTTGCTCGCATGGAGCAGAACGAAGGTGTGAAGGCGGCACTGCGCGGCGAAGGCTTGTTGAAGGATTAAGTCGTTTCGCAGCTAGCGATATCAGGTTTCAGGGGATGCTGTCGTGTTCTGCTCCCCTGAAGCGTACGGCAAGCATATCGATAGCTTTTAGTTCTGGTGCGGATGGCCTTGTGTTGACTTGTCACCCGAAAAAAAACCTGAATCCAGCAAAAGCTGCGATTCAGGTTTTTTTTCAAGCACGTAAATTAAAGCGGTGCTTTAAATCGATGACGCTCTACCGCTTTGAGGCTGCATTCGCTGGCTGTCTAAGCCCCCAGATACGCCTTCCGAATATCCGGATTCGCCAGCAGATTGGCGCCGGTATCCTGCATCACTACCTTGCCGGTTTCCAGCACATAGCCACGGTCTGCGACTTGCAGGGCCTTGTTGGCGTTCTGCTCTACCAGAAACACCGTCACGCCTTCATCTCGAATGGTACGGATGATGTCAAAGATCTGGGCGATGATCAGCGGGGCCAGGCCCAAGGTAGGTTCGTCCAGCAGCAGCAAGGACGGTTTGCTCATCAGTGCGCGACCGATGGCCAGCATTTGCTGCTCACCACCTGACATGGTTCCTGCTCGTTGCGCAGCGCGTTCTTTCAGGCGGGGGAACAGTTTGTAGACGTGCTCCTCTCCTTCGTCGATCTCGCTGCGGTTCAGAAAGAAACCGCCCATCTTCAGGTTTTCCGACACGGTCAGGTCTGGAAAGACGCGACGGCCTTCGGGAGAGATGGCGATGCCTTTGCGCATGATGCGGTGCGTATCGGCGTGGGTGATGTCCTCGCCCATGAAGCTGATGCTGCCCGAGCTGGCTCGGGGCGAGCCGCAAACGGTCATGAGCAAGGTGGTTTTGCCAGCGCCGTTCGCGCCAATCAGGGTGACGATCTCGCCCTGATTCACGTCCACGCTAACTTGATCCAGCGCCTGAATAGCGCCGTAATGGGTAGATACGGAGTCCAGCTTCAGCACTTATTCTTCCCCCAGATAGGCTTTGATGACGCGCGGATCATTGCGCACTTCTTCAGGCAGGCCGGTGGCAATGGGTTTGCCATATTCCATAACCAGGATCCGGTCTGATACGCCCATAACCAGGCTCATATCGTGCTCGATCAGCAGGACGGCCACGCCAAATTCGCGGCGCAGTTGGTCGATCAGGGCTTGCAGATCGCGTTTTTCTTGGGGATTCAGGCCCGCCGCAGGCTCGTCCAGCATCAGCAAGCGCGGCTGGGTGATCATGCAACGTGCAATTTCCAGGCGGCGCTGGTGGCCGTAGGCCAGGTTGCCCGCTTCACGGTTGGCCAGATCGGTCAGGCCCATGAAGTCCAGCCATGTCACTGCACGCTCTTTAGCTTCCTTTTCGGACTGCTTGTAGCGGGACAGGTTCAGCAGACCGGACAAAAAGCCGGCCTTGAGCTGGCTGTGCTGGGCAACCAGCAGGTTCTCCAGCACCGTCAGCTTCTTGAACAGACGCACGTTCTGGAAGGTACGTACCAGGCCTTTTTGTGCCACCTTGTGGCTGGACAGGCCGTGAATGGGCTGGTCTTCCAGGGTGACAGAACCGGAAGTGGGCTTGTAAAAGCCGCCTACGCAGTTAAATACCGTGGTTTTACCGGCGCCGTTGGGGCCGATGATGGCAAACACTTCGTCTTTAGCCACATCGAAGCTGACGGAATCCACCGCCAGCAAGCCACCAAAACGCATCGACAGATCGGATACTCGGAGTAATGGGCTCATGTACGCAACTCCACATGAGGACGTTGCACAGGCAGCAGGCCCTGTGGACGCCAAACCATCATGGCCACCATGACCAGACCAAAAATCAACATCCGATACTCCGCGAACTCTCGGGCCAATTCAGGGACCACTGTCAGCACAATAGCAGCCAGAATGACGCCGATTTGTGAACCCATACCACCCAGCACCACGATGGCCAGGATCAAGGCGGATTCAATAAAGGTGAAGGACTCTGGGTTGACCAGACCCTGACGGGCGGCAAAGAAAGCACCACCAAAACCGGCAAACATGGCGCCCATGGTAAAGGCGGACAGTTTGATGGAAGTGGGGTTCAGGCCCAGCGAACGGCAAGCAATCTCGTCCTCGCGCAGGGCTTCCCAGGCACGGCCAATAGGCATGCGCACCACACGGCTGGAGACCAGCAAGGTGATCAGGGCCAAAGCCAGGGCCATCAAGTACAGATACACCACCACGTCCTGGTTGCTGAAGGTCCAGCCCATCAGGTCGTGGAAGGTGGTCTGCCCTTCCGGTGCACGGCGTGCCATTGGGAAACCGAATACGGTTGGCTTGGGGATACCGGAGATGCCATCCGGGCCGCCGGTCAGGTCATACATATTGATGAGCAAGAGGCGAATGATTTCACCAAAACCCAGGGTGACGATAGCCAGATAGTCGCCGCGTAAGCGCAGCACGGGGAAACCCAGCAGGAAGCCGAACAGGGCTGCCATACCACCCGCTAATGGCAGTGCTTCCCAGAAGCCCCAGCCTGCGTAGTGATAGAGCAAGGCGTAAGTGTAGGCACCCACGGCGTAAAAGCCCACAAAGCCCAGGTCCAGCAGGCCGGCAAAGCCCACCACGATATTCAGCCCCAGGCCCAGCATGATGTAGATCAGCACCAGGGTGGCAATATCCACCTGGGCACGCCCACCAAAAAAGGGCCAGACCACGGCACAAGCGATCACGATGTACAGCAGGATCTTCTTGTGCTGCATGCTCAGTTTGGGCAGCGTCCAGCGGCTTTCACGTATCTTGGTGCGATTGACGTTAGGACGGATCAGCTGGACCACAAAGACCAGTGCCATACCGATCAGAATGATCTGCCAATCGCTTTCCAGATGGGTGTTCATCCCGGCGCGCACAATTTGCAGGCCAAAGACGGGAGCCACAATAATGCCTGCCAATACAGCGGCGATAAATGCATTGCTAAAGCGGTTCATCATCAGACTTTCTCCACCTCGGGTTTACCCAGCAGGCCCGTTGGGCGGAACAGCAGGATAAAGACCAACAGTAAAAAGGCCACGATGTCCTTGTACTGCGACGAAATAAAGGCAGCGGCAAAGGTTTCTGCCAGACCCAGCAGGACACCGCCCAGCATGGCGCCCGGGATGCTGCCAATACCGCCCAGCACGGCTGCCGTAAAGGCCTTGATACCGGCAATAAAGCCGATGAAGGGGTTCAGCTTGCCAATGGCGGTGGCAATCAGCACGCCGCCCACGGCAGCCAGCATGGCGCCGATGACAAAGGTGAAGGAGATGATTTTATTGGTGTCGATACCCAGCAGGTTGGCCATGCGCAAGTCTTGTGAACATGCACGCGAGGCGCGACCCAGACGCGAGTACTTGATGTAGAGGCTGAGCATGATCATCAGCACCACGGTCACGACAATGATCATGACGCGTGAGTAAGGCGCCGTGACGGTAAAGCCGTCTGCGCCCAGGCTGAACTGAAAGGAGCCGGACAGCAAGGTAGGCACCGCCATATCGCGTGCGCCTTGGCCCAGGGCAACCCAGTTCTGCAAGAAAATGGACATACCAATGGCCGAGATCAGCGGGACCAGCCGAGGGCTGCCACGCAGCGGCGCATAGGCAACTTTTTCAATCGCATAGCCGTAAACCGCGGTTACCAGGATGGCAACCAGCAACATGATAAGAATGATCAGCCAGATGGGCAGACCCGAGCCTACGCCAATCGCAGTCAGGGTTACCAGCCCGACATAGGCGCCGATCATGTAGATCTCGCCGTGGGCAAAGTTAATCATTCCGATAATGCCATAGACCATTGTGTAGCCGATGGCGATCAGTGCATAAATAGCGCCCAAGGATAATCCATTGAACAGCTGCTGCACGATCTGAGGGAGTAAATCAGACATGCTTGTTTTTTTCCGTTGAGTCCGTCGTTTTGTTCTAAGGCTTTGTGGGCATCCAAAAGCAATGCCCCCGTTCTTCGTAAAGAGCGGGGGCACATAATCCAGTCTTATTTCTCAACTAGATCAAAGTTACCTTCTTTATCCCACTTGAAAACGGCAAATTCGAAATGCTTCAAATCACCCTTGGCGTCGTATTCTACCTTGCCAATGGCGGTATCGAACGCATTTGCGTGCATGTAGTCGGCTCCCTTGGCCGAATCTTCGCCTACCGCATTGATTGTATCGGCAATAATTTGCACGGCCGCGTAGGCCGGGAAGGTAAAGGCCCCGTTAGGATTGCGCTTGTATTTGCTGAAGTTTTCCATCACATCCTTGTTGGCCGGCATCTTGGTGAAGTCGGTTGGCAAGGTCACCAGCAAACCTTCCACTGCCGGACCGGCAATGGCGACCAGGTCGCGGTTGGCAACGCCTTCCGGACCCATGAAGGTGTTGGTCATGCCTTGTTCACGCGCCTGACGCAGCAGCAGACCCAGCTCGGCATGGTAACCACCGAAATAAATCAGATCGGGGTTCACGCCCTTGAGCTTGGTGATTACGGCCGAGTAATCGCTGTCACCGACGTTAATGCCCTCGTACATGACAATGTTCATGTTCTTTTTCTTGAGCGCGTCACGCACTTGCGTGGCAACACCGGAGCCGTAAGTCTGCTTGTCGTGCAGGACGGCAATGCTCTTGGGCTTGAGGACGTCAGCAATGTAGTCGGCCGCAAAGGGGCCTTGCTGGTCGTCACGACCAATGGTGCGGAAAAAGTAATGGGGCTTGATAGTGTCGGTGACCAGAGGCGAGGTCGCACCGGGAGTAATCGCCACAATGCCTTCCTGCTCGTAAATGTTCACGGCAGGCACCGTGGTTCCCGAGCACGCGTGGGCTACGGCGAATTTCGCGCCGGAGTTGACCACACGGTTGGCTGCAGGCACCGCCTGTTTGGGTTCGCACGCATCGTCAATCAGGACGGCTTCCAGCTTTTTGCCTTTGACACCCCCTGCTGCGTTAATCGCGTCAATTGCGGTCAATGCACCGGCCTGGATTTGGTCACCATATTGGGTGGAGGGACCAGTCATGGGTTGAGGGATACCAATTTTGATGGTGTCCGCCGCATAGGCGGTGCCCATGGCCAGTACGGTGGCCAAGGCGGTCAGAGCGGGGGTAAAGCGTCGAGTAAGGGTCATAGCAGCTGTCTCCCGAGGCCGGGGGTTCCCGGCATTGCTTTTTAGAAAGTGCTTATTCTGGGGTCTGGATAGGCATTGTTATGCTCCAGGGGAACCCATTTTGGGGTAGCTGCCTAAAACTTGTCACTTCGTATAAGCCCTAGCGCCCTGCTTATTTATTTTGAAAATAACGAGGCATTGTTAACAGGGTGTTTCCAAAACACGCTCGCATACTAAAAGCCTTGTTTATAAAAGAAAAGAGGAGCTCTCTTGAGAACTCCCCTGCTTTTTGTTTTACTGCTTTTTTATTGCGCTATATCAATTTTTGACGATGCTATAGGGAGTAATCCGGGGATCAGGAAAACTCTTGGGCCAGCTCTCCGGCACGCACTTTGGCAGCATTGACTGCTTTTTGGACCAGTGGTGTAAAGCCGCCTTCGTTAAAGACATTCAGGGCGGCTGCCGTAGTCCCCCCTTTGGAGGTGACGCGCTCGCGCAAGACCGAAGGTTCTTCTGGCGACAAGGTGGCCAACTGGGTGGCGCCGTGCAGCGTTGCCAGGGACAGCTGGCGGGCCTGTTCTGGCGACAAACCTTGCTCGATACCGGCTTTGATCAAAGCTTCGATAAACAAAAACACGTAAGCTGGACCACTGCCTGAAACCGCCGTGACGGCATCAATGGCGGCATCATTTTCAACCCAGACCACTTCCCCCACGGATTTCAACAATTGCTGCGCAATGGCTTTATCGCTTTCATCTACCTGTTCCAGGGCCATCAGGCCGGTAATGCCACAACCAATAAAGGCCGGGGTATTGGGCATACAGCGGATTACACGCTGGTACGGCTGGCCGGGTTCGCCCAGCCATTGGGCCAGAGCAGTTGCCGGAATGCCAGCGGCCACGCTGATCACCAGGGTGTCCCCTTGCAGATAGGGTTTGCAGGCCAGTACGGTTTCTTTCATGACCTGGGGCTTGACGGCAAAAACCCAGATACGCTGCTTGGACAAGGCCGGGCCGGGTTCATACGCGGTTTGTACACCTTGCTGGGCCCACGACTCCAGGGCGGGCGGGTAAATATCAATCGCCAAAACGTCCGAGCCGCCGCAGCGTTTCCCAATTAAACCAGCCGCCAAGGCACTGGCCATATTGCCCGCGCCGATAAACGCCAGCTTAAAAGAGGTATCGTGTGGATTCATCATCGCTCCCATTAAAAATCTGTCCTCTGACACGTTTTCTTAGCGTTTGAGGGTAATTAGTCATTGCTTATATAACGCTGTCATGGATACATTCACGAGAGCGTCATAAACAAGTCATAAGCTTGAGTTTTAAAACCTGCTACACCTTAGCGGCACCTTTTATACAGGAGAAAGCCTGATGCGAACAAAACTATTTGCTCTGTCTCTAGCCGGTCTGATTGCTTCTATCGGCACTGCGCAAGCGGCCACAGAAATTCAGTTCTGGCATTCAATGGAAGGAGCCTTGGGCGAACGGGTTAATGCATTAGTCAAAGACTTTAACGCATCTCAGTCGGACTACCAGGTTAAAGCCTCGTATAAAGGCAACTATGGCGAGTCCATGAACGCCGGTGTCGCCGCTTTCCGTGCCGGTAATGCCCCTGATATTTTGCAAGTATTCGAGGTGGGTACTGCCACCATGATGGCCGCCAAGGGCGCCATTCAGCCAGTTCAGGAAATGTCGGAGAAAGCGGGCAAACCTATCAACCCGGATGACTTTCTGGGTGCGGTTGCCGGTTACTACTCCTCCAACGAAGGCAAGCTGATTTCCATGCCTTTTAACAGCTCCACCCCGGTGCTGTACTACAACAAGGACGCCTTCAAGAAAGCTGGCCTGGATGCCGAGAAGCCACCCAAGACCTGGCAGGAGCTGCACGAAGCCGCCAAGAAACTGCGTGAGTCCGGCCAAGAGTGTGGCTATACCTCTTCCTGGCCCTCCTGGATTCTGCTGGAGAACTTTGCCGCCTGGCACAACATCCCCTTTGCCAGCGAGAACAACGGTTTTGGCGGCCCCAGCGCTCGGCTGCAGCTGGATAACCCACTGTTCCTGAAGCACATGACTTTCCTGGCAAATATGTCCAAGGATGGTTCCTTCTCCTACGGCGGTCGTGGTGATACGGCCAACGCCCTGTTTACCAGCGGCAAGTGCGGCATGTTTACCGGCTCCAGCGGTAACCGCGCCAACATCATCAAAACCGGCGAATTTGAATTTGGCACCAGCAGCCTGCCCTATTACAGCGATGTACAGGGCGCGCCTCAGAACTCCATTATTGGTGGTGCTTCCCTGTGGGTCTTTGCCAAGAAATCGGATGATGTCTACAAGGGCGTGACCGAATTCTTCCACTTTATCTCCAGCCCTGAGCAAGCGGCGGCCTGGCACCAGGACACCGGCTATGTGCCTGTGACCAAAGCAGGCTTTGAAAAGACCAAGGACTCCGATTTCTACGCCAAGAACGTGGGCGCAGACGTTGCCGTCAAACAGCTGGACGCCAGCACCACCGAGAACTCGCGTGGTATTCGCCTGGGTTCCTTGCCGCAGATTCGTGACATCGAAGACGGTGTGATGGAACAGATTTTTGCTGGCAAAGTCACCCCTGAAGAAGGTTTGAAAGCCATGCAAAGTCGTGGCAACGAACTGCTGGAGCGCTTTGAAAAGAGCGTGAAGTAAGCCCTGCCCGCCTTGCGCGGGTGGTTTACAATCGAGCGTATGAGTGTGCGGACGGCGTCTTGTCTTGGCCTCAGGCCGGCAAACTGTCACCATCTTGTCCAAGCCGCTCATACGCTTTTCGTTTCATTAGAAGTCTGTCCACCCTGATGGTGGCGCTCCCTTCCCATTGCGCGCAAACCTATGGAAAAACGTGTCGTCTTTCGTCATAAGACACTGCCCTATTTGCTACTTGCTCCGCAGCTAGCCATTACTCTGATCTTCTTTTTTCTGCCTGCCGGTCAAGCGCTGTGGCAGGCTTTTCATTTGGAAGACCCCTTTGGCCTGTCTTCGCAGTTTGTAGGCCTGGATAACTTTGCCGAGCTGTTCAATAGTGCAGAATATATGGCCTCGTTCAAGACGACGGCGGTATTTTCGCTTGCCGTGTCAGTGTTGGGCCTGGTCGTGGCTTTGGTTCTGGCCGTGATGGCGAATAGAGTGATACGAGGCGCGCTGCTGTATCGCAGCTTGCTGATCTGGCCTTATGCCGTGGCAACGGCGGTGGCCGGGGTGTTGTGGTTGTTCCTGTTCTCCCCCTCTGTAGGGATTGTGGCCGTGTTCCTGCTGGAGCATGGCATTCAGTGGAATCCACGCTTGAATGGCAATGACGCCATGTTGCTGGTGGTGATTGCTTCGGTCTGGAAGCAGATCTCCTACAACTTTCTGTTTTTCCTGGCTGGCCTGCAAGCCATCCCGCGCTCCCTGATTGAAGCGGCCGCCATGGATGGTGCCGGTCCCATGCGCCGTTTCTGGGGCATTGTGTTTCCTTTGCTGGCCCCGACGACTTTCTTCCTGCTGGTCGTGAACATTATTTATGCCTTCTTTGACACCTTCGCCATTATTGACGTGGTCAGTCAGGGCGGGCCGGGTGAAGCCACCTCGATTCTGGTTTACCGGGTCTACAACACGGGGTTCCGTGGCCTGGATATTGGTTCTTCGGCAGCCCAGTCTGTGGTGCTGATGGCGGTGGTTGTGGCGCTGACGGTGATTCAGTTCCGCTATATTGATCGCAAAGTGACGTACAGCTGATGCGCAGCAAGGAACATAGTCATGGTTGAACGACGCCCTATTCTTGATTTTTTCACGCATCTGACCCTGATCCTGGGTGTGATCGTGATTGCTCTGCCCCTGTACATCACGTTTGTGGCTTCCACCCAGACCAGCGCGGAAGTGGCCCGTGCGCCCATGTCGCTCTGGCCGGGCTCGCACATGGTAGAGAACTACATCACCGCTTTGCAGGGGACGGCCACCAACTCCCCACCAGTGGGACGCATGTTGCTGGTCAGCATGGTGATGGCGCTGGGCATCGCGGTTGGCAAGATCATTATTTCCATGCTCTCGGCCTTTGCCGTGGTGTATTTCCGCTTCCCGTTCCGCATGCTGTTTTTCTGGATGATTTTCGTCACCCTGATGCTGCCGGTGGAAGTGCGCATTATGCCCACGTACAAGGTCGTGGCGGACCTGCAGTTGCTGGACAGCTATGGGGGCCTGATCCTGCCCTTGATCGCTTCAGCAACCGCGACCTTCCTGTTTCGCCAGTTCTTTCTGACGGTGCCCGATGAATTGATCGAGGCCGCCCGTATTGATGGTGCCGGCCCGATGCGGTTTTTTAAAGATGTTCTGCTGCCCTTGTCCAAGACCAGCATTGCCGCTTTGTTTGTGATTCAGTTTATCTACGGCTGGAACCAGTATTTGTGGCCGCTGATCATTACCACCAAAGAGGATATGTACCCGATCGTGGTTGGTATCCGGCGCATGATTTCCGGTGGTGACAGCGTGACCGAGTGGAACGTGGTGATGGCCACGGCCCTTTTGGCCATGATCCCGCCTGCCCTGGTGGTGATGCTGATGCAAAAGTGGTTCGTCAAAGGTCTCATCGACTCTGAAAAGTAATTCTCTACAGGCTTTATTGAATGGCTAGCTTACGATTTGAAGGCGTCAAGAAAACCTACCCGAACGGGACGGTCGTTATTCACGGCATTGATGTGGACGTGAAGGATGGCGAGTTCGTGGTAATTGTGGGCCCTTCTGGATGCGGTAAATCGACCTTGATGCGTATGGTGGCGGGGCTGGAGTCTGTCACGGCAGGTCAGGTACTGATTGACGGCAAGGTCGTCAATGATCTGGAACCGGCTGAACGTGACATTGCCATGGTGTTCCAGAACTACGCGCTCTACCCCCATATGTCAGTCTTTGACAATATGGCGTATGGCTTGAAAATCCGTAAGTTTTCCAAGGATGAAATCAAGCAAAGGGTCAATGCCGCCGCTGCGATCTTGGAATTGGGTGCCCTGCTGGAACGTCGTCCAGGGCAACTGTCGGGGGGCCAGCGTCAGCGTGTTGCGATGGGCCGTGCGATTGTGCGTGAACCCAAGGTGTTTCTGTTTGACGAGCCCCTGTCCAATCTGGATGCCAAGCTGCGAGTGCAGATGCGTCTGGAAATTCAGAAACTGCATCGTCGCCTGAAAACCACCAGCCTGTATGTGACTCACGATCAAATTGAAGCCATGACCTTGGCCGAGCGCATGATTGTGATGAATCAGGGCATGCCTGAGCAAATCGGGACACCCGCCGAGGTATTCGAAAAGCCTGCTTCCGTTTTTGTGGCCACTTTCATTGGTTCACCGCCCATGAACTTGTTGCCAGTAGAGGTGGATGCACAAGGTCAGATCACGCAAGACAATGGTCAGCCTGTGCAGTTTGGCCCGGAAATGGTGCCCGCTGCGGTGCGTGGCCGCAAGGTGTTCCTGGGCATACGACCAGAACACATCCAGCTGCATGTGCCCGGTGTGACTACGCAGGTGGAAATGGTGGAAATTCTGGGTTCCGAGCAGTTGCTGCATCTGGGTTGTGGCGACTATCGCATCATCGTGCGCTGCCCGATTGAGCAGACTCGCGAATATCCAATTCAAATTGGCGAGGCTATCCAGATTGGCTACATGCCACCCCACCCTTTGCATTGGTTCGACCGCGATACGGGTTTGCGTATCGAGGCCTGAGCAGCCTGCCTGAAGCAAGGTGCTCCAAGGCGATACATAATAAAAAACCGGCCCGAAGGCCGGTTTTTTTACGAGCAAGAATCAGGGATTACTTGCCGTAGACGGTCTTGGAACCGTCAGCGTGCCAGCTGAAGACGTCAAATTTGAAGTCGTTCAGGTCGCCCTGCTTGTTCCAGCTGATTTGACCGATAGGCGTTTTCACGCTGTTGACGTGCAGGTAGTCGGCCACTTTGACTGGATCGTCTTCGCCAGCGCCCTTGATGCCTTCGGCAATCGCAATAGTTGCGGCGTAAGCGGACAGCTGGAACGCGCCGCTAGGATCGCGCTTCTTGTCCTTGAAAGCCTGGACGATGGCCTGGTTGTCCGGATCTTGCGAGAAGTCCGCAGGCAAGGTCAGCAGCATGCCTTCAACGGCTTTGCCGGCAATGGCGTTAATGTCGGGGTTACCCACGCCTTCCGGTCCCATGAAGTGGACTTTTACGCCTTGCTCGGCGGCTTGACGCAGCAGCAGGCCCATTTCAGGGTGGTAGCCACCAAAGTACACGAAGTCCACGCCGGTGGATTTCAGCTTGGTGATGACGGCGGAGTAATCGCTGTCCCCCGCGTTAATGCCTTCAAACAGGGCAACTTCGGTACCGGCTTTTTGCAGTTCGGAACGAACCGAAGCGGCAATACCTTGGCCGTAGGACTGTTTGTCGTGCAGGACGGCAACTTTAGTGGGCTTGATCTGTTCCAGGATGAACTTGGCAGCGGCTGGACCTTGCTGATCGTCGCGACCAATGGTGCGCAGGATCATTTCGTAGCCTTTGCCGTCGGTAACAGCAGGTGCTGTTGCCGATGGAGTCACCATCAACACGCCTTCGTTGTTGTAGATATCGGTGGCCGCGATGGTAGCGCCCGAACAAACGTGACCGACAACATAGTGGATCTTGTCATTCACGATACGGTTGGCTGCGACGGGACCTTGCTTGGGTTCGCAGGCATCGTCAACAGTGACCAGTTCGAGCTGTTTGCCCAGAACGCCACCGGCAGCATTGATCTGTTCGATGGCCGTATCGACGCCTTGTTTGACCATGTCACCGTATTGGGTAACCGAGCCTGTAAAAGGACCGGCCAGTGCAATACGGATGTTGTCAGCGTGAGCAGCACCGGACAAGAGCAGACCCGTTGCCAGGCTCATGGCCGCTGCAACAGGAGTGAAACGAATTTTCATAGAAAACACCTCCGTGAATATGCAGGAAAGCATACACCGATAACAGGGCTTTATGCCTGCCTGACGCCTGAATTCAGGGTTTTCTATAGGGGGAATAGGAAAGGCCACCGTTTGGTGGCCTTTTTTTATCGCTATTTGAGGGCGATAAGATGGAAATTACTGCAGCAGGCTACGCAGCATCCATGCATTTTTCTCGTGCACGTCCAGACGCTGGGTCAACAAGTCAGCGGTAGGCTGGTCGTCGGCCGAGTCGGCACGGTCAAAAGCGGTGCGTGCAGTACGAGCCAGCGCTTCGTTACCTTTGACCAGCAGTTCGATCATGGTGGTAGCATCCGGCACGGAAGCGGGCTGGGTGATGGAGGACAGCTTCTGGAATTCGGCATAGGTACCAGGGGCGTAGTGACCCAGGGCGCGGATACGCTCGGCGATGTCATCCAGGGCTTGCCACAGTTCGGTGTACTGCGTCATGAACAGCTCATGCAGAGTCTTGAACATAGGGCCGGTGACGTTCCAGTGGAAGTTGTGCGTCATCAGGTACACGGTGTAGGAGTCGGCCAGTACCTTGGACAACTCTTTAACTACAGCAGCACGGTCTGCCGTCGAAATACCGATATCAATTTTCAGAGCGCTGCTGGCGGCGCTGGCAGGAGCAGCGGGTTTGGCGGCGGCAACCGGCGTGGTTGCGGCAGGCTTGCGAGCAGCGGCTGGTTTGGCAGCTGGCTTGGCCGCAGGTTTAGCAGCCGCCTTGGCGGGAGCTTTGGCTGCGGTGGCAGGCTTTTTGGCGACGGCCTTTTTAGCGGTCACTTTTTTGGCGGGGGCCTTGGCGGCTGCCGGTTTTGGTTCAGCCTTTACATCGGCTGCAACTGCGACCTTGGTATCAGTGTTCGGGGCTTCTTCGGCCTTGCTGACCTTGGCGGTTTTACTGACTGCTTTCACGGCTTTTGCCATAGTGGACTCCTGTTGAACAGAGGGCTAAATAGGTACTGAAGCAGAATAACACGCAGTAGGTGTGCGATTTACGCTAGTTCAGGATACGGGAAATTGCTGTTGTATTCGACTTTTAAGTAGTTGACCCCAGCCAAGCCACTTTCCATGATCCCACGGGTCAAGGCGTCAATGGCCGACGTACGTGGAAAACTTTTGCGCCAGACCAAGGCAATGCGACGATCTGGAATGGGTTTTTTGAAGGGGACATAGGCCAGCAGTTCGTTGGCCTGGCCGGGGGCTGTCAGAGAGCTGGCAGGCAGGACAGTCAGACCGATGCCTGTGGCCACCATATGACGGATGGTTTCCAGTGAAGAGCCTTCAAAGGTGCGCTGTATGCCTTCACTGGACGCTGAAAAGCGCGATAGTTCCGGGCAAACATCCAGCACCTGGTCGCGGAAACAATGGCCGGCACCCAGCAGCAGCATGGTCTGATCTTTCAGCTGTTCGGGATCAATTTCCTTGCGCTTGGCCCAGGCGTGTTCATGGGGCATGGCCACCACAAAAGGCTCGTCGTACAGCTCGCGGATAACTAAGCCTGTTTCAGGCAAAGGCAGGGCCACAATGGCGCAATCAATCTCACCTTGGCGCAGCAATTCCAGCAGACGCACGGTAAAGTTTTCTTGCAATAAAAGAGGCATTTGCGGGGTCAGCTCGATTTGCTTGGGAACGAGCTTGGGCAGCAGGTACGGTGCCACGGTGTAAATAATGCCAACGCGCAAAGGGCCTGCCAAAGGATCGTGGCCCTGGCGGGCAATCTCGCGCAGGTTGGCACCCTCTTCCAGGACTTTCTGTGCCTGGGTGACAATGCGCAGCCCGATGGGAGTAATAGCCACTTCGGGCCCGCCACGCTCGAAGATGACCACGCCTAATTCGTCTTCCAACTTCTTGATGGCCACCGACAGCGTCGGTTGGCTCACAAAGCAGGCTTCGGCAGCACGTCCAAAATGACGCTCGCGTGCTACGGCAACGATGTATTTCAGCTCGGTCAATGTCATGACAATTCCTTGTGCAAAACAGCATTAAGACCTTGGGTTAACTACGGAGTAATTCTTCCCGGCCCTTCATCCAGCGCTGTAAATGGTGGTGAGCGTGGTCTGGATAATCACGGCGAAAGGTGCTGGCCAATGTTTGGGCCTGCTCGATCAAATCTTCATCGGACTCCAGGCTGGCAAAACGCAAGCCTGCCTGCCCGGATTGGCGCATGCCCATGAACTCGCCCGGGCCGCGTTGTTCCAGGTCGCGGCGGGCAATTTCAAAGCCATCGGTGGTTTCATACATGGCGCGCAAGCGCAGGCGGGCAATGGCCGACAGCGGTGCCTGATACAGCAAGACGCAGACGGACTGAATCTGCCCCCGCCCTACCCGGCCGCGCAACTGGTGCAGCTGGGCCAGGCCGAAGCGCTCGGCGTGTTCAATAATCATTAAAGAAGCGTTGGGCACGTCTACACCGACTTCAATGACAGTGGTCGCCACCAGCACGTCCAGATTGCCGCTACGGAACGCTTCCATGACCTCGGCTTTCTCCGAGGAAGACAAGCGGCCATGAATCAGCCCTACCCGCAAGGGGGCCAAGGCTTGCTCCAGAGCAGCATGGGTATCCACGGCGGTTTGCAATTGCAGGGCTTCACTTTCCTCGACCAAGGGGCAGACCCAATAGGCTTGTCTACCTTGGGCAACTTCAGCCCGGACGCGCGCCATGATTTCATCACGGCGATTATCGGCGGCCAGCTTTGTAATGATGGGACTGCGACCTGGGGGCAACTCGTCAATCGCGGAGACATCCAGATCCGCGAAAAAAGCCATGGCCAAGGTACGAGGGATAGGTGTGGCACTCATATTGAGCTGATGCGGCAAATAAGCCTGACCTTTCTTGTCTTGCGCATCCCCTTTACGGTTCAGCTCCAGACGCTGGCCAACACCAAAGCGGTGTTGCTCATCCAGAATCACCAATCCTAATTGCTGAAATTGCACATTGTCCTGAATCAGGGCCTGGGTGCCGATGGCCAGTCTGGCCTGTCCGGAGCTGATGGCTTCATAAGCCAAACGTTTGGCCTTGACGCCCAAACTGCCGCTTAACCAGGCCAGCTCGACGCCCAACGGCTCCAGCCAGGCGCGCATCTTCAGATAATGCTGCTCGGCCAGAATCTCGGTGGGTGCCATCAGGGCCACCTGAAAACCGCTGGCAATGGCTTGCACGGCGGCAATGGCCGACACAATGGTTTTACCGCTGCCTACATCTCCCTGCAACAGCCGGTGCATGGGATACGAGCGCTTCATGTCTGCGCTGATTTCCTTGACGCAGCGTTTCTGAGCGGCCGTTAACTTGAAGGGCAACGAAGCCAGCAAGGCTTTAGCCAGATCACTATTGCCTTCACGCATAGGCTTGGCACGTTGAGCCTGACGCGCAGCACGAGCCTGCGCCAGGGACAACTGCTGCGCCAGCAATTCATCAAACTTGATGCGGCTCCAGGCCGGATGGCCGTGTTCGAACAAATCGTCGTAGCTGAGCTCGGGCGGTGGGTAATGCAAAAGCCGGATAGCCTCGTTAAAGGGCATCAGGCCATATTCGCTACGAACTTCTTCAGGCAGGGTGTCGCGCAGGTCCGCATTATTGAGCGCATCGGCAATGGCTTTGCGCAGCTGTACCTGGCTCAAGCCATCTGTCGTGGGGTAAACAGGGGTCAAGGCGCGGGCCAGGGGTTGGCCGGCTTTGGTGACTTTGGGGTGCACCATTTCCAGGCCATGAAAGCCCTGGCGCACTTCGCCGCGTACTCGCAGTGGCAAATCCCCTTGCAGCTGCTTGAGCTGGCTGGGGTAAAAGTGCAGCCAGCGCAAGGCCAGCTCGCCACTTTCGTCGGCAATACGGGCATGGAGCTGCGCACGGGGACGAGCCTGAACATCCGTACTAAGAATACGACCTTCAATTTGCGCCATCTTGCCAGGGTAGAGATGGGCGATGGGCTCGACCTGAGTCTCGTCCTCGTAGCGCAAAGGAAGATGGACCACGAAGTCGGCAGGCTCTCGTAGGCCGAGCTTTTCAAACTTCTGGTCCAGACTGAGCGCCTTGCGTGGCGCAGCCCGTTTGGCCTGAGGCGCAGGCCGACCTGCGGTCATGGCAATACGTCTTTAGAAATTGAGGATAGCCTCGACCTCGAACTGAGCGCCTTTGGGCAAGCTGGCCACACCGATGGTGGAGCGTGCGGGGAAAGGCTGGGGAATCAGTTCGGCCATGATGGCGTTGGCGCTGGCAAATCGGGACAGATCTGTCAAAAACAAAGTCAGTTTGACGATGTCGCTCAGGCTAGCGCCAGCTTCTTTGACCACAGCTTCCAGGTTGGCAAATGCCTGACGTACCTGACCTTCAAAATTTTCAGATACCAGTTCGCCTGTGGCAGGCTCCAGACCGATTTGGCCAGACAGAAATACTGTCTTGCCACCCGAAGCAATAATGGCCTGAGAGTATGGGCCTACGGCAGCCGGAGCGGCATCGGTGAAGACAACTTGCTTAGTCATAAGAAACCTCTGATGAGTGTTGTACTATCAGAGTTTAAGCGCCTATAGCTAAAATTAACAGATCTTGGCGTGATTATTTTTCCACGAAGGCGCGTTCAATCACGTAGTCACCTGGTTGACCTACACCGGGCGACACTTCAAAACCGCGTTTATCGAGCATGGCGCTGATATCGGTCAGCATGGCGGGGCTGCCGCACAACATGGCGCGATCCTGAGCGGGATCCAGTTGAGGAATGCCCAGGTCTTCGCACAGCTTGCCGGTCTCGATCAGGTCGGTAATGCGGCCGGTATTGCGGAACTCTTCGCGGGTGACAGTGGGGTAATACAGCAGTTTTTCGCGTACCACTTCACCAAAGTATTCGTTCTGCGGCAATTCATTCTGGATGAAATCCGAGTACGCCAGTTCGCTGACAAAACGCACGCCGTGAACCAGTACCACCTTTTCAAAACGCTCGTAGGTGTCGGGGTCCTTGATGATGCTCATGAAAGGAGCCAGACCGGTGCCGGTGCCAAACAGGAACAGATTGCGGCCTGCGCGCAGGTCGTCAATTACCAGCGTACCAACGGGTTTGCGGCTGACCAGAATGGTGTCGCCTTCTTTCAGGTGTTGCAGGCGCGAGGTCAATGGACCGTCCTGTACCTTGATGCTGAGAAATTCCAGATTTTCTTCGTAGTTGGCGCTGGCGATACTGTAAGCGCGCATCAGCGGCTTGCCATCGACTTCCAGACCGATCATTACAAAGTGCCCATTATGAAAACGCAGGGCGGCGTCGCGGGTGGTGGTAAATGAGAACAGGGTGTCGTTCCAGTGATGGACGCTGAGCACTTGTTCGGTATTGAAAGCTGCCATGTTAGTTGTCGTATAGAGGGGCAACATTGCCCGGATCAGTAAGCAAATATTTGTCCATTGTACCGAGTTCCCCAGGTAAATCCATGCTGATTCACCAATACGATTTGATCGCAATCAGGACTTACCATTAAGTTCCATGAGTCGCCATTCTCCTGCTTTGGCACAGATAGTACGACGATTTCCAGCCTGGAAACGGGCCCACATTCAAATAGCTCTTGCCTAGTTCCTGCATACGTTTGATAATCATTCACATTTTCTGGCTTACAGCCGATTTTTACGCTATTTACGCCTGTTTTGGAGTGTTGATAATGCGCTTTACTCTTCGTAGCCGTGCCCTGACCCAAGCTTTGCTTCTGTCCGCTATGGGCACTATGTCGATGGCGGCTTTTGCTTCTGGCGAAGTCAACCTCTACACCACTCGCGAACCTGGCCTGATTACTCCCCTGCTGGAAACCTTCAGCAAAGACACAGGCGTGAAGGTCAATACCGTGTTTGTGAAAGATGGCCTGATCGAGCGCGTGAAAACCGAAGGCGACAAGTCCCCTGCCGACATTCTGATGACGGTGGACATCGGTAATCTGCTGGATCTGGTGGAAGCCGGAATTACTCAGCCCGTTGAGTCCGCCACTCTGGACGGCGCCATTCCCGCCAATTTGCGCGGTGCCGACAAACAGTGGTACTCCCTGTCCTTGCGCGATCGCGTGGCCTATGTGGCTAAAGACGTGGATGTAAAGAGCATTCACTACGAAGATTTCGCCGATCCTAAATGGAAAGGCAAGGTGTGTATTCGCTCCGGCCAGCACCCCTATAACACAGCCTTGGTGGCTGCCATGATTGCGCATAATGGTGCAGAAGCGACGGAACAATGGCTGCGTGGCGTGAAAGACAACCTGGGCCGCAAGGCTGCCGGTGGTGACCGTGACGTAGCGCGCGACATTCTGGGCGGCATTTGTGATGTGGGTATTGCCAACGCCTACTACGTGGGCCGCATGAAAAACGCCGAGCCTGGTAGCGATGCCTACAAATGGGGCGAAGCCATCAATGTGGTGCGTCCAACCTTTGCTGATACCAAGGGCGGTGGCACACACGTGAATATTTCCGGTGCCGCTGTGGCCAAGCACGCTCCTAATAAGGACAACGCTGTCAAACTGCTGGAGTACCTGGTTTCCGAGAAAGCCCAGAGCCTGTATGCCAAGGCCAACTACGAATACCCCGTGCGCGCCGGTGTTGAGCTGGACCCCGTGGTGGCCAGCTTCGGCCCAATGACGATTGATCCTTTGCCATTGACTGAAATCGCCAAACATCGCAAACAAGCCAGCGAGCTGGTAGATAAAGTTGGCTTCGACAACTAAAATCGCCCTACTCTTTTTCTACGACCGCCAGCTTTGAGAAATCAGAGCGGCGGTCGTCGCGCATTTAAGCGCCTGTAATACCTAGCCTTTCATAATGCCCTTTTTTCGTCGTCTGCCCTTTTGGTCCCTGGCTGCCGCTGTGATTGCCCTGATCGTGGCAGCGCCTGTGATTACCCTGCTGACCCACGCCTTAGGCGGCTCGACTGAGCACTGGTCGCATTTGTTCCAGTTCGTTCTGCCTCAAGCCATGAGCAATACCTTGCTGCTGCTCCTGGGGGTCGGCGTGGTGGTGAGCTGTCTGGGAGTGGGGTCAGCCTGGCTGATTACCGCCTACGAGTTTCCCGGACGACGGGTCTTGCAATGGGCTTTGTTGCTGCCGCTGGCAGTGCCGACCTATATCGTGGCCTTTGCGTATCTGGATTTGCTGCATCCGATTGGCCCGATTCAGTCTGCCATTCGCTACGTCTTGGGCTATAGCAGCCCGCGTGAATTCCGTTTGCCAGATCTGCGCTCCTTGGGTGGCGCAATTTTTCTGCTGGGTTCGGTGCTCTACCCCTATGTATACCTGAGCACGCGCGCCATGTTTGCTACACAATCGGCCAGCTTGCTGGAGGCTGCCCGCATTATGGGTGAATCGGGCCGCAGCGTATTTTTTCGGGTCGTGTTGCCCATGGCCCGCCCCGCGATTGCAGTGGGTGTCAGCCTGGCTTTGCTGGAAACGCTGAACGATATTGGTGCTTCCGAGTTTCTGGGCGTGCAGACCCTGACGGTGTCTATTTACACCACCTGGGTAACGCGCTCGGATTTGGCGGGTGCCGCGCAAATTGCTGTTTCCATGCTCTGTCTGGTGGCGGCGTTGATCAGCATCGAGCGTTATGGTCGCCGCCGCCAAGCCTATTCCAGTAATCAGCGTTCCGAACCCATTCGACCTACCCGGTTGAAAGGCTCCGCTGCCTGTATCGCCATTGCTTTGGGTGTAGCGCCCGTGCTGGTGGGCTTTGTGGCCCCCTCCCTGTATTTGTTGAATGAGACCATCAAGCATGTGAGCTTGGCGGGCGGTGTGTCGGCGCAATTGCTGAGCAGCGCCTGGAACACCTTGTATATCGCAGCGCTGGCCACTATCGCGACCCTATCTTGTGGCTTGGTCGTCGCCTGGGCTGCTCGGGCAGTACGTTCGGGACGCAAACCGCGTCTGGCCCGTTTTCTGGCAGGTGTCAGCAGTCTGGGATACGCCATTCCGGGAACCGTACTGGCGATTGGGCTGTTGACGCCCCTCGTCATGTTTGACTCTTTCTACAATCAAGTCATGTCCTGGTTTGGTGTTTCGGCGACGGGTTTGTTGTTGATGGGTTCAACGCTGGCTTTGGTTTTGGCTTATACCCTACGCTTTCTGGCGATCTCGGTTGGCGGTATTGAAGCCGGGCTGGCTCGAATCCCGGCATCGCTGGAGCAGGCTTCCCGTTTATTGGGTGAAACCCCGGCGGGGACGCTAAAACGTGTGCACTTGCCCTTGCTGCGCCCCGCCATGGGCGCGGCTGCCTTGCTGATTTTTGTTGATGCCATGAAGGAGCTGCCTGCGACCTTGTTGCTGCGTCCGATGAATTTCGAGACCTTGGCAACCTGGCTGTATGCGGAAGCGGCTCGTGGGACTTATGAGGAAGGCGCGGTTGCCGCCTTGGCCATTGTGCTGGCCGGTTTGATCCCCGTTATTTTATTGGCACGTACTCAATTGATGGCCTCTGGCCCACGCGCATCATGAACGATTTTCTGGATTTGCAGGCGATTACCCTGTCCTACGAAACGTCTGAAGGTTTTCGGCCGGTTGTTGACCAGCTCAGCCTGCATTTGCCCCAAGGGGAAATTGGCTGTCTGCTGGGGGCCTCGGGCTGTGGCAAGACCACGGTCTTGCGGGCCATTGCCGGTTTCGAGCCTTTGCGTGCCGGACATATTCTGTTGAATGGCCGTGTCTTGTCGGCTGTGTCTCAGCAAGTGCCGCCGGAAGATCGCCATGTGGGCATGATGTTCCAGGATTACGCCCTCTTTCCTCACCTGACAGTAGAAAAAAACGTGGCCTTTGGTCTGCGCAAATGGGATAAAGCCCAGCGTCAGGCTCGAGCACTGGAAATGCTGGAACTGGTCGATCTGGCCCGTTTGGCGCAGCGCTATCCGCATGAATTGTCGGGTGGCCAGCAGCAGCGCGTGGCTTTGGCACGTGCCTTGGCTCCCAAACCCTCTCTGCTGTTGCTGGATGAACCGTTTTCCAATCTGGATGTGGATACCCGCGAGCGCTTGGCGTTTGAGGTGCGCGACATTCTGAAAAGCGCAAGCATTACCGCGATTCTGGTCACCCACAATCAGGCTGAAGCCTTTGCGATTGCCGATCGTATTGGTGTGATGCAGGCTGGCAAGATCATCCAGTGGGATACGCCTTACAGCCTGCATCATCGTCCTGTGAATGACTTTGTGGCGGACTTCATCCGCCGCGAAGCCATCATGGCGCAACGGGCCCAGGCCTTTTTGCGTGGCGAGCCTGCGTAGTTGCAAGTACGGCAGATCTAGCGTGCGCCATGCTGTCCTCTACGCGCTGATCAAGGACGGCTTGATCAGCATCCAGACTGCCATCGCCACCATCATCAGGTTTTCAGTTAGAGAGACAAAGCCCAACGGCACCTTGCTGTCGCCACCCACGCAAGCGCATTTCAGTTCGCGCTTGTCGATATAGACCGCCTTGAACACTGACCAGGCACCGATGCTGCCAATAAATAAGGCGATGGGCACAGACAGCCACATCAGGGCACCGGCCAGCATCAACACGCCTGCCACTGCTTCTCCAAAGGGGTACAGATAGGCGTAGCGCACCCATCGTTGGGCCAGCAAGTCGTAGTTCAGGAACATGGTGGCAAAGCCGTCCACATCTTTGAGCTTCTGCACGGCCAGCAAACACATGGCAATGGCAATAAACCATTCCAGCGCCTGGAGCAGGACAATCTGTCCGAATGCCGCCCAGGAAACAGCTAGCGCCATCAAGCCAGCCATCACAAACAAGGCGATCACGGGCGTGTAGCTGATGGCATCCTTGTCCTTGACCTTCCCACCGAAATACTCGACCAGTTCGTCATAGCCCCCTATCCGTTTTCCATTGATAAAGGTCTGGGGGGTTGTGCTGACTTGATGCTTGGCCTTGAAAGCGTCAATCTCTTCGCGATTCCTGAGCCAGTGATCGTCCAGCTCGTAGCCCTTACGTTTGAGCAGTGCGCGTGCTTTAAGCCCGAAGGGGCAGATATGGTCTGCCGTCACCATGCGGTAAAGCTCGGCGTGTTTGGCGCTATGTGTAGCCATATGCGACTCCTTTGACGTGATGCTGTTTGTCGGAAGCCCTCCCCTGACGCTCATGCAAGCGTTTATCTGACACCCTAAACCAGGTGTCAGGAAGTGTGAGTAAGCAGGTGTAGTGATTTAGTAGTGTTAGTGATCGATTGTTTTTGCCTGATCGTAAGGTCTCAGGGGCTGGGTGGCAGCACATCGCATGAAAATGGGCAGAACAAGGGCAACAAACGCTGTCAGGAGCAGCAAGACATGAAGGTCTGGCACGGATACATCCAGAGTGCGGAGCAGTAGGGAGGGAATAGCCAGAGCAATAAAGCTGCCGATGTGGTTGCCTGTGGTTTGCAAAGCCATGAAGCGGCCCCGCTGAGCTTGAGTGGGGTAGCTGGTACTGCGGGCGCTGGTGCAGACTAGACGGGTGTAGCTGCCCGTCATGAACAGAATCATGAATACGTGAGCTGTTCCCCACCCCAGGGCCAGCATGATCAAGGACAAGAGCAAGATCAACGTACCCAGATCAGAGATACGGGTCTCGCCCCATTTTTTGATGCCCGTAGCGGATAGGCGGGAGGCGATCAAGGCGGCGACACCGCCCAACATGAAGATCACAGGCATTTGCTGTGCTTGAGTGTCGTAGCGTAGCGCCAAAACGGGGATCAGGACCGGGATCAGTAATAGTGAGCCTGCCTGCGCAATAGCCGGCAGGCTTAGCCAGCGCCAGGCCTCTTTACCTAGAGCCAGTGGTGAGGGTTGCGCTGCAACGCAAGGGTTGGAAGGCAGATAGCGATGAGCAATTGCGACGGCAAGCAGGCAGAGCACGGCCAGAGTCATCAAGGCGATACGCCAGCCCAGTTCTACGGCGATGAACAAGGTGACGGGCATTCCGGCGATACTGACCAAGGCAAAGGCGCTGACCACAATGGCAATCGCGTCGGTACGCTGCTCGGCATTCATGCCATGCAGCAGTAAAGTCGTTGCGGCGCTCATCAAAAAACCACCTAGCAAACCAGCTCCCAGACGCAGCAAGATAAATAGCCCGAATTCGGAGCTGATGGCCCCCAAAGCGTTTAATACGGCCAAGAGAATCAGTGCCAGAAGCAGTAAAGGCTTTAGCGCCGCGCAGTGCATCCAGCGTGCAGCCAGGACGCCCGATAAAGCGGCGCCGCCCATATAGGCGGAAGCGGCATAACCGGCGTAGGTGGCAGGAACATCAAAGTCCACTGCCATCCAGACAAACAAAGGCGTCAAGGCCATGAATTCCAGAGCATGAACAAACTGGATAAAAGACACGGCACGGGCACGCAGCCGGGGACGAAACACTTCAGAATCAGACATGATGATACGCATAAAGAAAGAGGCCTCTAGCCTAATTCTTCGCGGTTTTGATATGTAGTCTCTATAATTCGAATATTAAATTATCAAAACCGGGATAATTCCATGACTCCTCAGCTGAATTTGAATGCCTTGCGGGTTTTTATCCAGGTAGCCGAAAGTGGCAGTTTTACGGCTGCAGCTCAGGTGCTGGATTTGCCGACCTCCAATGTCAGCCGTTATGTGGCGCAACTGGAGCGGCAGATTGGTCAGCGCTTGCTGGAGCGCAGTTCCCGGCAGCTGCGTTTGACCAGTGTGGGCCAGGGCTTGTTTGATACCGTTCAGCCCTGGTGGGGAGCCTTAAAGCAGGCTGAACAGGATTTGCTGGATCAACGCACCCGTTTGTCGGGACGCTTGCGGATTTGTATTCCATCCGAGGTGGGGCCGTTTCTATTGGCGGGTGTCCTGGCGGATTTTGCGGCCCAGCATCCGGATCTGGAACTGCATTGTCAAACCAACCTGGAAGGCCCTGGTGTGCTGGCGCAGGATTTTGACCTGGCCTTATTGATGTGTCGGGGTGCTTTGCCAGACAGCAGCCTGGTGGTGCAGGAATTGTATTCTTTTGATTGCCAGGTCGTGGCGGCACCTGCCTTGATCGAGCAATGCGGTATGCCTAGCAGCCTGGAAGAGTTGGAACAGTTGCCCTGCATTACGACCGATACGGCTTTGGATGGCCAGGCCTGGCAGTTTGTCTTGCCCGATGGTCGCTTTCAAATTTTGAACGTCCCCAGCCGCTTTCGTGTGAATAGCGGTTTGCTGGCGGGAGCTGGCGCCGTCAAAGGGCTGGGTTTTGCGATTCTGGTGCGGCAGGGATGTGAGAAAGAGATCGCCCAAGGGCGTCTGATTGCCGTTCCCCTGCCCTTGCCGCCTGCCCCTTTGCGTCTGGTACTGGCGTATACGCATCGACGACACTTGTCGAACTCGGCACGTGCCTTGATTGAGTATCTGAAGGCCCAAGCAGATATCGGCACCTTGCCTGGATTAAACACCCATTAACTTGGGGGCCTTGTAGGGTTTGAGCTTGGGTCGTCGTTGCAGCAATCGACGCTATATCAAGCAATGACGGCTGCTTTGACCATCTCAATATGAGGAATGCCGTCCTCGTCGTAGATCTCGCCCACAGGTTCAAAACCTAAAGAGCCGTAGAACTTCTGCAAATGCGCCTGTGCGCCAATGCGTATGCCTGCGCCAGGATAGTGGGCTTCCGTAAAGCGGATCGCTTCAGCCACTAGCGCGTAGCCGATTTTCAGGCTACGGAACTTGGTTAAGGTCAGGACACGGCCAATGGAGGGCTCATCATATTTCAGGCCCGGTTCGACAACGCGAGCATAAGCAGCCAGCTCGCCGTCCTTGAGCACGGACAAATGCCAGGAATCCAGGTCCAGGCCGTCCACGTCCTGGTAGGCACACTCCTGCTCCACCACAAACACCGCCTCGCGAGCCTGGATGATTGAGTACATTTCCCGCGTGGACAGATCGTCCAACCGTTTCCATTGAAAAACCAGGTCCATCTTTACTTCCATGACGATAAGGTTTGGGTGACTGCGTATGGTAATCGTCCAAGGGCAGAATAAAAAGAGCGGCCCGAAAGCCGCTCTTTTTGATCGTACTGGCCAAAACCAGTGCCTTCGATCTTACAGGCTGTAGTACATGTCGAATTCGACCGGGTGCGGAACCATACGCAGACGGGTGATTTCGGCTTGTTTCAGCTCGATGAAGGCGTCCAGCATTTCATTGCTGAACACACCGCCACGGGTCAGGAATTCGCGATCTTTGTCCAGGGACTCGATGGCTTGTTCCAGCGACACACAAACGGTTGGGATTTTTGCATCTTCTTCGGGTGGCAGATCGTACAAGTTCTTGTCGGCTGCATCGCCGGGGTGAATCTTGTTCTGCACACCGTCCAGACCGGCCATCATCAGGGCCGAGAAGGCCAGGTATGGGTTGGCCATTGGATCGGGGAAGCGGGCTTCCACACGACGCGCCTTGGGGTTGCTGACGTAAGGAATGCGGATCGAGGCCGAGCGGTTACGGGCGGAGTAAGCCAGTTTCACTGGGGCTTCAAAGTGCGGAACCAGACGCTTGTAGGAGTTGGTCGTGGGGTTGGTGATGGCGTTCAGGGCACGGGCGTGCTTGATGATGCCGCCAATGTAGAACAGCGCGAACTCGGACAGACCGGCGTACTCGTTACCGGCAAACAGGTTCTGGCCGTCTTTCCAGATGGACTGGTGCACGTGCATGCCGGAACCGTTGTCGCCGACCACGGGCTTGGGCATGAAAGTTGCCGTTTTGCCATAAACGTGAGCCACGTTATGGATGGTGTACTTCATGATCTGGTTCCAGTCCGCACGCTCGACCAGAGTCGAGAAGCGCGTACCGATTTCCAGCTGGCCGGGAGCGGCCACTTCGTGGTGGTGGATTTCAACAGGAACGCCCTGCTGTTCCAGCAGCAAACACATTTCAGCGCGCAGATCGGCAAAGGAGTCTGTAGGCGAAACAGGAACGTAGCCGCCTTTGACGCCAGGACGGTGACCCAGGTTATTGCCATTGAGTTCCAGACCACGCGACCAGGGAGCTTCTTCAGAGCGAATCTTCACGAAGCTGCCCGACATGTCGTCGTTCCAGGTAATACCGTCGAACACGAAGAATTCCGGCTCGGGACCAAAGTATGCGGTATCGCCCAAACCGCTGGAGCGCAGGTAGGCTTCAGCACGCTTGGCCAGCGAACGTGGGTCGCGGTCGTAACCTTTCAGATCGGAAGGCTCGACCACATCGCAGGTCAGAATCAGGGTGGGCTCTTCACGGAACGGGTCCATACGGGCGGTTTTGGCGTCCGGGATGAGCAACATGTCCGAGGCTTCGATTCCTTTCCAGCCAGGCAAGGAAGAGCCGTCAAAGGCGACACCAGACTCAAAGCGATCCTCGTCCACCGCGTGTGCGGGGGTGGTCAAGTGGTGCTCACGGCCCAGGGTATCGGTAAAGCGGAAATCGACAAACGTGATTTCGCGTTCGGCGATGATCTTCAGAACATCTTCGGGGGAGGACATGGTTACTCCAGCGTCAATGACGTTAACAAAAAGTGAGGAGGAGTGGCGCGGATCATTGTGTAACCCACTACGGCAGGTCTTAATTACGTGTATCGGGATTGCCGCTGAGTCTGATCCAAACAGCGCAATACCGATAAAGTAGTTATGGCATAGGACTTACCAGAAATTAATTGTAGAGCAATTGTGCAGATGCACAATAAAAAATGTCTTAAATAAACAATTAAATGTCAGGAACCTTCATCAGGAAGGAATGCTTCCTGTAAATCATTTAAGAATCGCCAGCCTAAATCGGTGGTTCGAATACGAACCGGATCGGAAGCCAGCAAACCTTTCTCGATATTGCGCTTGATCACGGGCAGGATGTGCGCAAGGGGCACACCCGTGCGTTCCTGGAAGTACTGGGCTGGTACGCCCTCTTTCAGGCGCAACACGTTCAGCATGAACTCAAAGGGCAAGTCTTTGGGTGTGACACGGGCATTGTGCGCATAGTGGCTGCCGTCGCGCTTGATGGCGTTCTGCATCCATTGCGCCGGGCTGCGGGTGGTAGCAGTACGGATAATGCGGTCGTGAAAGGACAGCTTGCCGTGGGCTCCCGGGCCTATTCCGATATAGTCGCCAAATTCCCAGTAATTCAGATTGTGGCGGCTATGGCCACCGCGCTTGCTGTACGCCGAGATCTCGTACTGGTTCCAGCCACGGCTGGCGGTCAGCTCGATCAGGCGGTCCTGCATGGCGGCGCTGTCGTCGTCATTGGGCAAGACCGGCGGGTATTTCGCGAAAACGGTATTGGGTTCCAAGGTCAAATGGTAGAGCGACAAGTGCTCGGTCTCATAAGACATGGCCTGCAAAATGTCCTGCTCGGATTGCGCTGGGGTCTGGCCCGGCAAGGCGTACATGACATCCAGATTCACGCGATCCACGGCTTTCATGGCAGCTTCAATGGCCTGTTGTGCTTGCTGGCTGTCGTGAATGCGGCCCAGCGCTTTCAGGGCCTCATCGTTAAAGCTCTGAATGCCCAAAGAAATCCGGTTCACGCCACTGTGTGCAAAATCCATGAAGCGCGAGGCTTCGGAGGCTCCAGGATTGGCTTCCAGCGTAATTTCTGCGTCGGGCAGCAAGTTCAGGTGGGAGCGCAGCAAGGCCAGCATGCGGTCCAGCGCCTGGGCTGACAACAGACTGGGCGTGCCACCACCGATAAATACGGAAATTACCTGCCTGCCCCAGACCAGCGGCAGGGTTTGTTCCAGATCGGCCTGCAAAGCGTCCAGATACTCGTTTTCGGGCAGTTCAGCGGGTGCTTCGTGTGAGTTGAAGTCACAGTATGGACATTTGCGCACGCACCAGGGCACGTGCACGTAGACGGACAAGGGCGGCAGGCTGGGCAGCAAGGTGGCCGGGCCGGAGCCAGGCCGGATGCGTACCTCGGGAGAGAAAACAGTCATGGTGTTACTCGGCGGCCAGACGGGCCAACAAGGCTTGCATGGCTTGCGCCCGGTGGCTGTATTTGTTCTTCACTTCAGGAGAGAGCTGCGCCGCAGTTTGCTTGAGCTCTGGCAGATAAAAGTGAGGATCATAGCCAAAGCCGTGCTCGCCAGCGGGTTGATCCTGAATTTCCCCTTCCCAGACGCCTTCAATCACGATGGGCCGTGGGTCCTGGGCGTGGCGCACATACACCAGAACAGCCACATAACAGGCGCGACGGTCGCTTTGTCCTTGCAGACGCTGGACCAGCAAGGCGTTATTGGCTGCATCGGACTTTTCACCGCCCAGTTCGCGAGCGGCAAAACGGGCGGAATATACGCCGGGGGCTTCGTCCAGGGCGCGCACACAGAGGCCGGAGTCATCGGCCAAGGCGGGCAAGCCGCTTAATTGGCTGGCATGACGGGCCTTGGCCAGTGCATTCTCGATAAAAGTGGCAAAGGGTTCCTCGGCCTCGGGAATGTTCAATTGGCCTTGAGGAACCATGCTGATACCGGCCTGAGCCAGGATGGCGGAAAACTCCTTGAGCTTGCCGGCATTGTTGGAGGCCAGGACGACACGCTTGGATTCAGTGTTCATAAGTCGCAGCAGGCGGCAAAGCGCCCTGTTCAGTAAAAATGGCAAGGCGCCGTGCCAGGCAGTGTGTGCTGCATGGGACGGCGTCCCAATAGCGGTTTGTCCCGCTGCCTGGCGGTGTCGCGCAGGGAGCAGGACAGACCCGTTTCATCGCGATCAGCCCTGCAAGGCTTGTTTCTGGGCTTGCATCAGCTCGGCAATGCCCTGCTCGGCCAGATCCAGCAAGCGATTCAAGGTGGGGCGTGCAAAAGTCTGGCCTTCGGCGGTGCCCTGCACTTCCACCAGATTACCGCTGCCTGTCATGACGATATTCATGTCCACGCCGCAGGCGGAGTCTTCCAGGTAGTCCAGGTCCAGGACGGGGTTGGATTCGAACACGCCGACCGAGACGGCCGCCAGTTGATCCAGAATGGGCGAGGCTTGCAGCTTGCCCTGCTCTTGCAGGCTGCGTACGGCCAGGCTGGCTGCGACCCAGGCCCCAGTGATGCTGGCGCAGCGGGTGCCGCCGTCGGCTTGCAGAACGTCACAGTCAATGTGAATGGTGCGCTCGCCCAGGGCTTTCAGATCAAAGACAGCGCGCAGGCTGCGGCCGATCAGACGCTGGATTTCCTGGGTACGGCCATTCTGCTTGCCACGGGCCGCTTCACGGTCCGAGCGCGTGTGCGTGGAGCGAGGCAGCATGCCGTATTCCGCCGTTACCCAGCCCTGTTCCTTGCCTTTCAGAAAGGGAGGGACTTTGTCGAGCACGCTGGCATTGCACAGAACATGGGTTTCACCCAGACGGATCAGTACCGAGCCTTCGGCGTGACGGGTAAAGGCGGTCACCAGTTCGATAGGACGGCATTGTGCAGCAGATCGACCCGAGGGACGTGCAATCGTAGCGTTTTCAGACAAGGCTAGGCTCCGGACAAAATTCAAAACGCCTATTGTACGCCTTGCGGGACGGGCCGTAGCGCAACACCCATGTCCATCCACTTATCGGCCTGGCAGGTGAAAAGCAGGATCTGATGGCGCTGGGCGGCGTCGTGAATAATGCGCTTCATGGCCCCCAGGCGATCGTTGTCGCTGTGGACCAGCACGTCATCCAGAATCAGCAAGGTGGGACGGCCTGCCTGCTGCAGCAAATCTGCATAGGCCAGACGGGCAATCAGGCCGATTTGCTCGCGTGCGCCAAAGCTCAAGCCGTCAATGTCGTCGGCCAGCCCTTGTCCGCTATCGCGTTGCAGCCAGCGTGGGGCCAGGTACTCGTCCAGTTCCACCCGGGCCTTGCCCAAAAGCAGACGCAGATAGTGGTTGATGTGCTTTTGCAAAGGCTCGTGCAATTGCTGGGTCAAGGCGTTGCGCTGCTCCCTTAGCACAGACAGCAACAGGCGCAAGGCCGCGACACGGCGCTCGTAGGTGGCGCAACGGCGCTGGCAATCGTGCAGACGTAGCGAGGTCTGGTCGATTTGCTCTTCCAGGCCTTGCGCTCCGTGGGTTTCCAGCTTGGTTTGCACCAACTGCGCGGCCAGTCGGGCCTCGTTATAGCTTTGCTCCTGTTGTTGAGCGCTGCGCTCCAGACGTTGCAGGTCCTGCTCCAGAACCGAGACGGGCAAGGCGGCCAGCTCGGCTTCCAGAGCTTTTTGATCGGCCAGTTGCTGCTCGCGTTGCAAGCGCAGTTGTCCCCACTGCTGCTCGCGCTCCTGCTGCGCTTGCTGGCGTTGCGGATCAGCCCATTGCTGTTCCAGGCTGTGAGCTTCAGCCTGGGCCTGCTCCAGACGAGCCTGGGTGCGGGCAAGGGCTTCGCGGGCATCATGCCAGTCGCTTTCCAGTGCGCGGTACTGCTGCTCGGCCATGGAGGCGGCTTGGGCGATACGGCCCAGTTCCGAGGCCTCGATGGCCTCGCCTTGCGGGCGTTGCGGGGCGATGCGTTGTTGAGCCGCCTGAACCAGACCTTGCAAGTGTGCTTTGCCTTGCGGGGCCAGCGCTTTCATGGAGCTGCGTAACAGCCGGTCCTGCTGCTCTTGTTCCCGATATTGCTCGCGGCGGCGTTCCAGCTCTTCCAGGCTTTTTCCGCCCAGTTGGCCAAGCGCCTGTGCGTATTCCTGCTGGGTTTGCGCCAATTGCTGCTGCACCTTGCCCAGATCGCGGCCGCCGGGAATGATGCGCAACTGGCCCATTCCGGGAAGCTCAATCAGGGTGCTGGCGCTAAGGTGGGCGCGGTGCTGGCCCTGAATGGATGCCCCATCCAGCAACAGGCTGGCGCCGTCTTGCAGTTCGATCTGCAATTCGGTGGAAATCGTCTCAAGTTGGTGTTGCAAACGCTGAATAAGCTGGTGCTGCTGGCGTAATTGGTCCAGGGCATCGTCGCTGATTTTCAGCTGCACCAAGGCGGCCCCGCATTGCGCCAGTTGGGTTTCCAACTTGCCCAGTTCTTCCAGTTGCCCTTGCACCTGCTGCAATTGCTGCTGCGTGCCTTCAAAGCTGGCTTGATCTTGAAACCATTGCTGCCAGGTACGGGCGCGTTCCTGCTCCTGCAGGCTGGCGTCTTTATGGCTGCGCGCCTGCTCCAGACGCTGGTTCAAGCTGTTGAGCGTGCCCTGCTCTTGCTCCAGCTTGGCACTCAAGGATTTTACCTGCTCGGCGCGCTGGCTGCGTTGGCGAGCCCACTCCAGGTCGCGTTCCCCAGCTTGTTGGTAGAGCTTTTCTCGCTCGGCCAACATGTTCAGCGCCTGTTGCAGTTCCTTGGCCCGTTCCTGCAATTGGCGGGCTTGAAGTAACTGAACCTGCACTTGTTTGGCTTGCTCACGTAGCTGTTCCCACGGGCGCTTAGCCTCGGCATGGGTGATTTGCTTGCGGGCCTGCGCCAGTTCGTCCACCCATTGCTGGTACTGCTGCAAGGCGGCTTGCTGGCTCTGTAACTGCTCTTCCAGCTCCTTGGCTTCTTTCTGCGCTGCCAGCCAGACGCCGCGTGGCTGTCCTTGAGCCTGGGTCACATATTGGTCCAGCTGTTGCTGGGCCTGTTCGATCAGATAATCCCCGTCTGCACTGGTCAAATCAGCGATTTCGCTACCCAAAGCCTGCTGCAAGGTGCCGCTGGCGTGCTCAACGGAGCTGCGCAAATCCTGGCCCTGCCCTTGTTCAATCCACAAAAGGCCCGGCACGCCCCAGTTGCGGGCCTGGCTGCTGCCTTTGGCGGCGTACTCAAAGCCCATTTGCTGGGCCAGGAATTGTTCGGCCTCGTCATTGTCCAGATGCTGATTGCCAATGTATAAATCGCAGCGTTTGCGCTTCAGGAAACGTTTGCTCAGTCGCATGTCCTGGCCGTTCAGGCTGAAATCCAGCTCGATTTCCGGTGCGGCTGAAGAATCACCCCAAGGCAGGATTTTTGCCAGACTACCTGTGCCATAACGTTCGAAAAACACCGTGCGCAAGGCTTCGGCCAAGGTGCTTTTACCGGCCTCGTTCGGGGCGCTGATGATGTTCAGGCCCGGTTCCAGCTGGTCCAGTGAGACGGGCTGACGAAAGCGCTTGAACTGCTCGACGCGCAGGGACTTAATGTGCATGACCACCTTCCTTATCGCGCAGCAAACCGGCCAGAATCAACAAGGCATCTTCAGCGGCTTGCTGCTGGCTGCCGTGACGCAGTTCCTGCAACTGTTTCAACGCGGCTTGCAAGTAGCCATCGGCTTGCAAGGCGTCCAGATCCTCTTCAGAAGGTGCCAGACGCAAGGCCTCGCGCTGGCAGTCCCAGGCGCGGCAACGGGCTTGGGACTGCCCCAAAATATTTTCCAGACGCTCAAAACCGCTCAGGCTTAACTGACCTGATAGCTCCAGTTCCACCACGCTCTGATCCGCTAAGGCATTCAGTTCCCGCTCCAGCAGGTCCAGATCCGTGTCGTCATTCAAATGGTGCTGGATACTGCGCCAAGGGTGTTGGGCAACCGGCAAGGCTTGAACCACAGGTGTTGCGCCCGGCTCGCTGATTTCCACCAGCAGAGCCTGGCCAGAGTCGTTATCCCGAAAGCGGTCCGGCTCGGGCGTGCCGCTGTAGTAGCAGCGCTCGTTAATTTTGACGGTGCCGTGCCAGTCCCCCAGTGCCAGATAGTCCAGTTTGGCGCGTTGTACACGGTTTTGATCGATCAGGTTATGGCTGTCCAAATGCTCCAGCACCCCACTGACGCTGCCATGCGCCAAGCCCAGACGCCAGTAACCCGCCGGACTTTCGGCCTGATCGAACCAGTCGCTCAAGTCCTGATAAGTCTGGCGTTGTGTCAACGGCGCTGGCAAGACCGCAAGCTTGAGCTCGTCCAGCAGAAAAAGCTCCGGTGTATCAAGCACATGCACATAATCTGGAATGCAGTTCAAGCGGCGCGCGCGTGTCCAGACACTTTCGCTCAAGGCCGCGTCATGGTTGCCGGGCAGGAGCAGCCAGGGGCCGGTGAAACCCGCCATGGCATTGAAACTGCGGCGCAGATTGCGATCGCTCAGGGTTTGCGAATCAAAGACATCGCCCGCTACCACAAGCAGATCGGCGCGATGTTCGCTGGCCATCGTTGCCAGCTTCTCAATGGCCTTGAAACGTGCCTCAGCCAGGGCGGCCGCGTCCTCCAGCTCGAAACGCGAATACTGGCGACCTATTTGCCAATCGGCTGTATGCAGGATTCGTAGCATGACTGCCCTTAGATTTGGTAAAAAAATCGGCCCTTACAGGCCTTGAATGCCTAAAGTATAGAGCTTTGTCGCGGCAAGAGGCGCGGCCAAAGCCGGGACCTGAGAGTACAATTGGCGGCTTTATTCCATTCTTAAAGTGACCCACCCATGATCCGTAGCATGACCGCGTTTGGCAGCGCCAAGGCCGAGTCCGAAGCAGGCACCATCAATATCGAGATGCGCAGCGTCAACAACCGCTTTCTGGACCTGAATCTGCGTTTGCCCGAGGAACTGCGTTTTGCGGAGAATCTACTGCGCGAGCTGGCCGCCCAGGGTGTACAGCGTGGCAAGCTGGAATTGCGGGTCAACTTTGCCCGTAGCGGCACGGATCAGCAACGCAGCCTGGATATGGAGGCGGTGGAACGCACAGCACAAATGCTGCAAGTGGCACGCGTCGCCATTCCCGATCTGCCTGCGCCCGAGCTGCATACCTTGCTGAGCAATCAAAGCGGCAATAATTCAGGCATGGACCCCGAAATCTGGCTGCCCATGATCAGCCAGGCTTTCGAGGCGGCCCTGCAGGATTTTCAGGCGACCCGAGAGCGTGAAGGCCAGCGGCTGGCACAAGCCATGCTGGATATTCGCCAGGACATGAGCGCCATTGTGGACGAGGTTGAGCAGCACTTGCCTTCTATTCTGACGGAGCAGAAGAACAAGATTGCCACTCGCTTGCATGACGCCTTGTTGCAAGCCAGCCCGGACGGTTTTGCCCTGATTTCGGGCGAAGAGCTGTCTGCCCGCGTCGCCCAGGAAGCGGCTGTTTTCTCTCTGCGTATCGATGTGGCCGAGGAAATTGCCCGCTTGCGTTCGCATTTGACCGAGCTGGAACTGATTCTTAACGGTGATACCAGCGTGTCGTCCAACAAGAAAAGCACGCGCCAAGGCAGCACTGGCAAGCGTTTGGACTTCCTGTTCCAAGAGATGAACCGTGAGGCCAATACCTTGGGTTCCAAGGCAGGCAGCATGGACATGACGCGCGCCTCTATCGACTTGAAGCTATGTATTGAGCAACTGCGCGAACAGACCCAAAACATCGAGTAAACCAGCCAGTTCCTTATTTTCTGCCTGCCAGTATTTTTTTCAGCAGGTGCTGTCTGCTTAAACCGCGTGAAACCTCAGGTTTTATGCGGTTTTTTCAAGAAAACCGTCTTGCTCAGGCCAGGCGGTTTTTTTGTGGACTTTTCTGATCATCCTCAAACTCCCTAGGGCTATTTTTTCTGAAAGTGGTCTAGTGAAGCCAGGAATAAATACAGACGCTTTATAAGCTGCCTTAATATATAAAAATAAAATAGCGATTTTTAAAATAAAAAAAATAAAACAAAAATAAGAAATGGTTTTTATAAATAATTAATCCGGTTTTAAAAGTTTAAAAACGAATCACTGGTTTTAAATAAATTCATGCTTAATTATCTGTCTGCTAATTAGGTGGCTTGCCGGTTTTGTCCTGGGATTTGCTCGACAAGGCCAGGTAACACGTCACCTTTTTGACAGTTGTGTTTCTGGTTTTAAAACGGCGGATTTTTCTGGCCGCTGTCTGAACGCCCTGCTCGGCCCCTTGGGTTTTTCTCCGCTTTTTTCTGCCTCCGTCCTTCCCGTACAATAGCCAGCGCTGTGCTGCTCTTAGGCGGCTTATTAAAGGACAGAAAACACATGAATTTCATTTTTCGTGGAAATGAAATATTGGTCAGCAGCCAGGAAGGACAAGCCTTGATTCCTGCCAAACCCGCACTGGATTTAGCGCCGGCGCAATGGCATGCTCTTTTTCCAGGTGACGATTGTCAGGATTTTGCCTGCCACGTAGCGGCCGAGACCCCGGCTCCGGATGGCTTTACCTTCCGTCACTTGCGCGGCGTGCTGTCGCAGTTGGGAGATCAAGCCAGTATGGTGAATCGGGCTTTTCAAGTCTCGGAATGGGCGCGCAGCCATCGTTACTGTGGTGTGTGCGGTTCGGCCATGGAGCGTGTGAAGCATGAACTGTGCTTTCGCTGCACCTCTTGTGGTTTCTCGGCCTATCCCCGCATCTCCCCGGCCATGATGGTACTGATCCGCGACAAGGACCGTATCTTGTTGGCCAGTCATTCCACTTACGCGACGGCGCGCTACACGGCTCTGGCCGGGTTTGTGGAAGCCGGTGAAAACCTGGAAGAAGCCATTCACCGTGAGGTTATGGAGGAAGTGGGGCTGCGCGTGGACAATATTCAGTACTTCGGCAGTCAGTCCTGGCCTTTCCCACATTCTTTAATGGTGGCTTATACCGCCGAGTACGCCGGGGGTGATTTGCGCATTCAAGCTGACGAAATCAATGACGCGCGCTGGTTTGGCCCGGGTGACGCCCTGCCCGATCTGCCCCATACAGACTCCATTGCGGGCCGTTTGATTCGGGCCAATTTACCGGGCCAGGCCAAGACTTAAAGCGTGACTCAGGTCGCCAGATGGGCGGCGACATTGCGCAGCATACGGCCCAAATCCTCGCGCTCATTCGGATTGAGCACTGACAGAGCATCATCAATCATTTCTTTGGCGGCGGGCCAGACTTGCGCATAGCGCTCACGGCCCGTTTCGCTCAGATACACACGCATATAGCGGCTGTCGTTTTCGTCCGTGCGGCGCTGCACCAATTCGCGTTCTTCCATTTGGTCAATCACCCGGCTCAAGACCGGCTGATGCACCACGATGGCCTTGGCAATTTCCCCGATGCTGCGCCCGTCCTTATCCCACAGGTACTGCAAGACCCGAAAGTGCACATAGGTCATATTGTGTTCACGCAGGGTGGTCGATCTTAGCGTTTGGTCCAACTTGTAGATAATGTTGGCCATCTGGAAGGCCAGATTGGTTTCTACGCTGCTGTCAGGGATGGAGACGGGAGTTTTGCTCATAATGCCTTGGGAGAGTCAATCCTGCGCTTGTCGCTCCATGAAATCGGAGCGACAAGCGGACCGTCAGTATACTAGCAGAGCTCTGCCTGGACGGTTCCCGTAGGCGTGTGACTGGCAGCGCGGAAAATCTGCGCGTAGCTCCAGGGATTGGCCATGGCAGAACGCACGACCTGAGTACGCACGGCATCGGGCAAGGCGCTGATCTCACCATATAGACAGGACCACTTCTGGCAGTGCTCTACAATCTCGCGCTCGTTGTTTTCCCAGGCTTCCAGGGCTTCGGGGATATCGCGGGCATCCTGCACCTTTTCCAGGAACGTGGCCAAAGCCAGGCCATTTTGCATGGCCATGCCCCCACCCTGCCCCAGGTTCGGCGGTTGAGCGTGGGCGGCGTCGCCCAAAATCGCGGTACGGCCACTGGACCAGGTTTTGCAGCGCGTCACACTGTAACGACCCCAACTGACCGGGCCATCTGCGCGTTCAATCAAGTGTGCCCAGTGCGGGAACAAGGCAGACCAGTATTCCTTGTCGATCTGGACATTGCTGGCACGCACATCGTCGTACGGGCACGTTAAGGCCAGATAGGTTTGGGTCTCGCTGACGGGCGTAATCAGCAAGCGATGCAGACCGTTCCAGTTCTCGATGTATTTTTGAGCGTCTTGCTCCGGAGTGTCGTCTGGCTTGCGGGTGATCATGGTACGCAAGGCCCCTTCGCGGGTTTGCTCGTGCACCAGTTCCAGACCGAGAGATTGGCGGATACGGGACCAGATGCCATCAGCACCCACGACCAGATCGGCACGTAAACGCTCGCCCGAGGCCAGTTGAACTTCGCCGCGTGCGCTGGCGGCAATGACTTCCACATTCGTGCGTACCTTTACGCCGGCGCGTTTGCCCGCTTGCTCCAGGGATTTCAACAGTTGCGAGCGCATCACGGTAATCAGACGGCGATCGGGCGGTGTGGGGCCGCAATCAATGACCTCGTTATTCAGATCGCGCTGCTCAAAGTGACTACCGTAGAAAGCGCCTTCAATCGCTTGTTCGTACGCTCCCAAGGCTTTGAGAACGCGCAGGCCGTTTTCCCAGATATAAATACCGGAGCCATTGGCGCGCAATTCAGACTGGCGCTCCAGCACAGTGACATCCCAGCCGCGTTGAGCCAAAGCGGCGGCGGTTGCCAAACCACCCAGGCCACCGCCTGCGATCAAGGCACTTAGTTTTTTATCGGACATGCTGGTTTCCTCAAACTTGCGCCCACAAAGGCAAAGAGTGATTGCTATCCAGAACACGTTCGCCAGCCAGAGTCACGTACCACTCGCTGAGCAGACCATCCGGGTCACGCAAGAAGAAAGCGCGCTTCCAGGGCAGGTTCACGTTGTGAACGGGTGTGATGTTCCGGGCTTTCAGGCGCTCCAGTGTTTGTTCCAGATCCTGGACGCCGGCCAGCTCGAAACTGCCATGCGAGAAGGAGGCTTCTTCATCACGTACCAGGATCAGGCTGTAATAATAATTGGCCAGACCAGCACGCAAGTAGACAACCTGCTCATTTTCATAAACCACTTCCAGGCCGCCGACTTCGGTGTAAAAGCGGCGCATGGCGTCCAACTGAGCGGTACGCAGCACGGCATGGGTGACGCGGCGTGGTTGGACCGGGGCGTCGGCCACTGTTTCCAGAACCGGGTCGGAGTCGTAACGGCCTTCGGTAAAAGGCTCCTGGCCTTCGGGGTCCCAGCGGCTGGTCAGTAATTCCATAGGACCACCCAGTACGCTGCGCCAGTTTTTAATGGTGTCGCAGTAGAACTCGTTGTAGTTGCCATCGGGGTCAAACATATAGACGCTATGGGCAACCTGATGGTCCACTGTCATGTCAATGTCGCGCCCTTGCTCTTTTGCGCGCTTCCAGCCGGCAACCAGTTCAGCTTCGTTTTCCAGCTCCCAGGCCAGGTGATTCAGACCGGGCTTCAGGCCAATTGTGCCGGGCAGTTGCAGCAGACCGTCACGGCCATACCGGTTCACGCCTTTGGTCGTTTCCATCATTCCCAGATCATGGGGCGTGTGGCCGGTGCCCAAAAAGGTCGCTACCAGATCCGGTTCGGTAAATTCCACTTTCAGGCCGCAGACCTGGCTGTAAAAATCTTCACCGCGTTGCAGTTCGTCAACCCACAGGTTGACGTGGCCCAGACGGCGGGGCTCAAAGCACGCGGTTTGGATGGAGTGGGAAGTTGCTTGTGTCATAGTCTCTCCTCCTGGGTATGACGATTCATGGTCTGCAACACGGCTAGCGTCAATGCGCTGTCGCTCTGCTCCAGACCCATCAAGACGTTGAAATGATTACGGTTTGGCACGGCCATGCTTTGCACCAGGCAGCCCGCCAGCTCGCATTGCCGGGCGTAGTGACGGCTTTGTTCTTGCATGACGGCAGGCTCCAGTGCCCCCCAGGCCACCAGCACGGGCGTTCCCCTTGCTGGTGGGTGCAAGGCCGGGCTATAGCGTTGGGCTTGTTCTTCGTTAAGCTGCAGCCAGTCATTCACGGCGGTTTGCAAGAGGGGATGCAAATCCATGACGCCGCTGATAATGCTGGCGCTGTGGATCAGACGCTGTTCACGTCGGGTATCGGCCGCCAGCAACATGCCGCTTAAATGGCCCCCTGCCGAGCTGCCACTAATATGAATACGCTGCGGGTCGCCATTAAATTGCGTGGCGTGCGCGTGGACCCACTGCAAGGCGCGTTCGCATTGCGCCACGATCTGCGGCAGGCGGTAAGCCGGAGCCAAACCGTAGTCCAGGCAAATCACCGTGGCACCGGCGGCATGCAGGCTTTGCGCCATCATGGCCGAGTCATCCTTGGACAACATGCGCCAGTAGCCCCCATGAATGAACAGGTATACCGGGGCGCCAGCCTGGCTGGCCGCATAGATATCCAGTTTTTCTGTCGGGTCATCGCCATAGGCGTGGGTGCTGAAACAGGCTTCCAGAGCTGCACGGGCCCGTTCACTGGCCTGCTTGTAGGCGGCCATCTCAGCGTCAAAATCAGCCACCGAGGCCTGGAGCCGGTATTGCTCCAGGTCTGCTGGATCGAAAACAAGTTTGTTCATTGTTTATTCCGCCTGCGCCGAAGGCAAGCGATTCAAGAGGAGGAAACCGATGAAAACCAGCACTTCCACCACCAGGAAGCTGCCAAAGGCCCAGATGTAGGAACCAGTCAGGCTCAGCAAGAGGCCCAGCAGGGACGGCGCGACAAAGGTGGCGAACACACCGCCCATTTCGGCATAGCCAGCAGCGCTAGGGCCCAGGTTCACGCCATAGCGCTCCCCCACGTAGCTGAAAATGGCGCCACCATGAAAGACCCCTACGCCACAAAGAATGGCCACGATCAGCAGGCCGTTGTAGGGCAATGCCTGCCAGGCAACCAGAACACAGGCGCTGGCCGCCAGAATGGTCAACCACATGCCCACACGCATTACCCCAACACGGGTGAAGCGATCGCTGACATAACCGCCCAGAATCAGGAAGAAGACTTGGGACAAGCCCATGATGGTGCCGAACAAGGGAGCCTGTTCGGGGGCCATTTTCTGCACATCAATCAGCGCTGGAATCAGCCAGGTCGCGGTTGCCGCAACCGAGAACAAAGCCCCAAAAATGGCCAGAATGCCTACCCAGATCCAGGGGCGTGCGGCGATGGAGCGCAACACACCGGCATCGGTTTTGATCTTGTCGTGTGGATCTTGATAAGGACCGGCGCGTACCACCAGCTGCGTGATTAAACAGGCACTTAAGGTCAGCCCGCCCAGGACCAGGAAGAAAGCACGCCAGCCATGGGCCATGGCGTAAGGCAAACCCAAGGCAAAGTCCAGGGTAATGGCCAGCGAATAGGCGGCCAGAATAATGCCCAGCACCAGACCCTGGCGGCGTGGCGCAAACCACTGCATGACGATTTTCATGGACCCGACCCAGACTGCAGAGTCAAAAAAGCCCACAACCAGACGCAGTAAAAATAGCTGCGTGAAATCCTGTGCCTGAGTCTGCAGCAGCATCAGCAAGCCGCTGCCACCCAAGCCAATCAGGTACAAACGGGCCGAGCTCATGGAGCGACCACGTGGTGCCCAGAACAACATGCCCAGTGCAAACGAGACACCGAAAGCACCCTGCACCAGCCCGGCTTGCGCGGGGCTCAGTGACAGGTCTGCCGAGACAATTTTGATAACAGCTGCAAAGCCGTAAAAGTCGGCCGCCAGGCACATTTCGCCCATCACGGCCATCAACAGCATGAGCAAGGCCACTGTGCCGCGTGGCTTGGCCTTGTCGAGCGGATTGCCCATAACCCCCTGTTCCACCATGTCATCCTCTCCTTTTGGATAAATGTTCAAGCTGAGTGTTTGTCAGGCACACTCTTCAATTGCTTTAAACATGAAGGATTATGGTGATTTGGCTTAATCTATGTCAATACATATGTATTAGTATATACCCTATGATGAGGCGGCTTACGAATGGTGTACCAGGGTTTTTCTCAAGCCTTTTTCAGGGGCAAGGCCAGACAAATAGCGGCCAGCACAGCACAAATAACAGTCACGTCAGCCAGATTTCCCCACCAGGCCGACAAGGCCAAACCGATGCCTAGCAACAGGCTGTACATCAGGCCAAAGACAGCACCTGCCTTCCCTGCCACCGAGCGATAGTCCTGCAAGGCAGCCGACAAAAGATTGGGGATGGCGATGGCGTAGGCCAATGCCAGCAACATGGCCGGCAGCAGGAAAATCAGATGTGTTCCCGCCAACTCCAGGCCGGTAGCCGCCACGGCCAAAATCGAAATCCCCCGCCACACCAAATGCCGGGCACGGTGTCCTGCCGTCAGCCAGCGGCGATTCAGAAAAGCGCCCATAAAGGTTCCGGCAGCCAGTAAAAGGCCGGCCACCATCATGGGACGGTTATCGGAGCCCAGGCCTTCCAGCAGGAAAGGTGCCCATTGGTAAAAGGAAAAAATCGTGACGTTGAACAGAGCCACCAGCATGGCGGACTGCCAAATTGCCGGGTCACGCAGCAAGCGGAACAGCACATTCACCATGCTGGCCTGGCTGTGTTGAAGCGGGCGGGTTTCAGGAAGCTGAAACAGGCAAGCGGCAAACAAGATCAAGGCCAACACGAACAGTCCCAGAAAGACGGGCATGAGATTTGCGCTTGTTGTCAGAGCGACGCCCATTGCCAGACCTAACAAGGGGCTTAATGCCAGAGCGGCACCTATGGTGCCAAAGATCCTGGCCAGATCTTCTGCCTGGTAGCGATCGCGCAACATGGTTTGTACACCGATCGAGCCGACCGCCGCTCCAAATGCACTGATCATGCGGGCAGCCAGCAAAACACCGAAGCTGGGGCTGAACACAGCCAGCAGGCAGCCCAGGCCATAAACCGTCAAACCGGCCAGAACAGCGGGCCGACGCCCGGCCTTGTCGCATAGCCAGCCCCAGAACAGCACGCCTGCAGCAAAGGCAATGAAGTAGACCGATAAGGTCTGCCCTGCGCGGCTGGCCGACACGAAATAACTGTCGGCGATCAGGGGTAAAGCCGGACTATAGGCGGTTTCCACCACCTGAGGAAACATGATCAAGGCGATCATCAAGAATAGAAAACGAGACATGCAAACCACACTGAATTGGGAAAAAAAATCAGCGTAAGTCTGGCTGGATTTTTCTATTACAAGTATTCTGATAAAAAACCAATGAAATCGGACAATCATGCCTTGGTTAGATGCTAGTGACCCCTTTCCCGACCTGACAGATCACCATGTATTGGGTATTGTTGCCCGTTTGGCGCAACATGATTCCGGCCTGCATCAGCACCCCTGGGGCCAGATCCTGTACACGCACAGCGGTTGCATTACTGTCACCCTGGATCAGCAATTGTGCTTGTTGCCACCGGGACGCTTGATCTGGATCCCTCCCTTGCTGCTCCATCAGGCACAGATGAGCGAGCAGGTGGATTACCGATCGGTGTATCTGGACCCGACTCATTACCCTGATTTGCCCTCTCAGGTTCAACTACTGGCGGCGAACGATTTGCTGACTGCCGCGCTGGACCGTATTGCCCAAGCTGATTTGGACGAGGACTGGGATCAGCCGCCGGGCCATCATGTGATGCTGGTCTTGCTTGATGAGCTGCAACGGGCGCCCGATCAGGCTTTGTTTCTGCCCTTGCCGCTTGATAGCCGCTTAAGACAAATTCCCTTGGACAGCCTGCCTCCCGCTCTGAATGAATTAGCCAGCTATCTGGGCGCCAGTGAAAAAACCATCAGCCGCCTTTTCAAGCGAGATACTGGTCTGAATTACCAGCAGTGGAGACAACAGTGGCGTTTGCTTAAGGCGATCGAGCAGCTTTCTATCGGGGGCCGTGTCACCCGGTTAGCTTCAGACTTGGGCTTTGCCAGCGACAGCGCTTTTATTGCCTTTTTCAAGGAACAGACGGGCCTGACTCCCGGCCAATATGGTCGCCAGAAGCGCTATTTTGATTAGACAGTAATGGGCGAGTGCACCCGGGGGTTCTAGTTAGTAGAAGTGTCAATAATTACTCCGTTCACTGTATATACCGGTGCTATGATCAGTCGCTATTACTACTAAAAAGAGAGGAGACTGTATGAAGCATTCATTGCGCCTGAGTTTGTTGGCAGCGACATGTTTAATGGCCGGTACCGCGTTGGCGCAAGCCAGCAATCCCATCATGGATACTGCATTAAGCAAGGCCGACGCCTTGGAGCAGCAGGTTATTGAGTGGCGTCGTCATATTCACCAGAATCCTGAGCTGTCTTATCAAGAGCACGATACGGCGGCGTATATCAAAGCCGCTCTGGAAACCATGCCCGGTTATCAGATCCAGACCGGCATTGCTCAAACCGGCGTCAAGGCAGTATTGAAAGGTGGCAAGTCTGGGCCAGTTGTGGCCTTGCGAGCCGATATGGATGCCCTGCCCGTGCAGGAACGTAATGATTTGCCCTTCAAGTCTGTCGCCAAAGGCACTTGGCAAGGCAAGGAAGTGTCGGTATCGCATGCTTGCGGCCACGACACCCACGTTGCCATGTTGTTAGGTGCGGCCAAGGTCTTTTCGGATATGCGCGACGAACTGCCTGGTACGATTGTGTTGCTGTTCCAACCAGCTGAAGAGCAAGGCCCTGGCAAACCGTTAAGTGGTGCTAACGCGATGATGGCTGAAGGCGTGCTGGATCAACCTAAAGTGGATGTAGTGATGGGCCAGCACATTGGTCCTTCCTACCCTGCCGGCAGTATTGGCTACCGTCAAGGCAGCTTGATGGCCAGTGGCGATGTGTTCTCCATCTCTTTGGCAGGTAAAGGTGGCCATGGCTCCTCTCCCTGGAGTGCTGCCTCTCCGGTTGTCGCTGCAGCTGAAACCGTTGTGGCCTTGAACAACATTATCGCCCAGCGTACCAATCCCCAGGACGGCACTACTGTCGTGACGGTAGGTTCGTTGCAAAGCGGTAATCTCCCCAATGTTCTGCCGGAAAGTGCCGACATCAGTGGTACGGTGCGCTCCCTGTCCAAGCAAAACCAGGCAACCGCACATGAGCTGATTCAGCGCTACGCGCAAAACATTGCTGCGAACCACGATTTGAAGGCCACTGTGCGTATCGATACTGGCTACGAAGTTTTGGTCAGCGATCCTAAGGCTACCCAAACTGTGATTCCTGCTCTGGAGCTGGCAACGGACGGGATTGGGGCCAAGGAAGTTGCCCCTGGTATGGGCTCCGAGGACTTCGGCGCCTTTGGCAAGAACGTGCCCGTGGTTTTCTGGCGTCTGAATGCCTCGACATATTCCGACAAGATGGGAGCACCTAACCATTCGCCTGAATTCATGATTGATGAAAAGGCTTTGCGCATCGGTACTCGTGCTTTAGTGGCCAGCTCTTTGACTTATATGATGGATCACAAAAAACCGTAGCCTCTTGATGGTTTCAGATGGAGAACAAAAAAACCGCGCCGTAAATGGCGCGGTTTTCAATTTAACAAGCTTATTTAGCGGATTTCCAGCTTCTTGGCCCCTGTTCCACTCTTTTTCTTGGGCAGAATCAGCTCCAGTACGCCGTTTTCGCATTTGGCGCTGGCCCGGGACTCGTCAATATCCTGCGCCAGGCTGAAGCGACGTGTCTGCACCCCGTAATAGCGCTCACTACGCAAGACCGTATCGCCGTCCTTTTCTTCCTGAGTCCGACGGCTTTCCACGCGGATAGAAACCACATTGCCTTCGACGCTGACATGCACGTCTTCCTTGTTGATACCTGGCACTTCCGCGCTGACTTGATAGGCCTCTTCGCTCTCGCTGACATCCAGACGAATGGCGGGCGGTGTATTTCCGGCCAGGGAGCCGACAACAGGAACGCGTCGGAAGATGTCTTCAATATCTCGCCACGTGTCCAGGCCCGCCAGATCACCAAACGGATTAAAACGTGTCAAATTATTTGCCATGCTTGATCTCCATTTTTCCTTTGCTGAGCCCTGCTGCAATGGAAGGCGTGGGCTCGATCGCCTACATAAAAAGAGATGAGGCTAGTTCCCGATATTTCAAGTGCTTAGCTAAAAAAAACCGCCTTGCTCCCTAAAGAGACAAGGCGGCCAAAGGTACGATCTTATGTTCTTTTAGCAATGTTTCTACTTGTTCAGGTACTGCTTAAACTCGGTTTCGTGTGCAGCACAGGGGCCTGTTCCGGTGCGGAGTGCTCATCAGCAATAATCGGGATCTCCTTGCCGTCCTTGTCCATGACCTTGCCGTTTTCAACATAGTCCCCTTCGTTCAGATTGGCCACGTCCGAGACCCGCAGATAGCGGCCTCCACCCGCAGCAAACACAGAGGGCTGATCCGGATTGCCCAAGGTGAAGTGGTTGAACAACAGGTTCAGCACAATCGCCACCAGGGCCGCCGAGCTGATGCCGGAGTGGAAAATCGTCGCAAACCAGGTTGGGAAGTGCTCGTAGAACTTGGGGGCCACGATAGGAATCATGCCGGCGCCGATAGCGGTGGCGACGATGATCAGGTTCATATTGTTTTCGTAGTTCACCTTGGCCAGCGTACGGATACCGCTGGCAGCGACGGTGCCAAACAGGACCATACCCGCGCCACCCAGTACCGCGGGTGGGACAGCGGCAACCAGACGGCCCATGATGGGCAGCAAGCCCAGTGCGATCAGAATCAGGCCACCAAAGGCTACGACGTAACGGCTTTTCACGCCGGTGACCGCCACCAGACCGACGTTCTGGGCAAAGGCACTTTGTGTGAAAGAGCCAAATACAGGGGCGATCAGGCTGGAGAGCATATCGGCACGCAGGCCATCACCCAGACGACGAGCATCCACTTTGGTTTCAATAATGTCGCCCACGGCCAGAATGTCGGCCGAAGTTTCCACCAGCGTCACGATGATCACAATGAACATGGAGATAATCGCGGCAGTCTGGAAAGTGGGCATGCCAAAGTGGAACAGGCTGGGCAAGGCAAAGACCTCGCCTTCGCTGACGGCAGAGAAATCTGCATGGCCCATGGCGACGGCAATGATGGTGCCGATAATAATGGCCAGCAAGATAGACAGGCGGGAGATCGTGGCGCTGCCCAGCTTGCTGAGCAAGAGCACGATCAGCAAGGTCATGGCGGCCAGGGAAATATTACCTACGCTGCCAAAGTCCGGTGCGGAAGGATTACCGCCCATGGCCCAGAATGCGGCCACTGGCATCAAGGTCAGACCAATAGTCGTAATCACGCAGCCCGTGACTAAAGGCGGGAAGAACCGGATCACCCGTGAAAAGACCGGCGTAATCAGCAGCCCTAGCAGGGACGCGACAATGACTGCGCCAAATACGGCTGGCAAACCGCCGCCCGTACCCAAAATGGCGATCATGGTGGCTACGCCAGAAAACGATACCCCTTGAACCAGCGGCAGACGGCAGCCGAAAAACGGCACGCCCAGCGTTTGCAGCAAGGTCGCCAGGCCGCCCATGAACAAGCAGGCGGTAATCAGCAAGCCGGTTTCATTGGCAGGCAGGCCAGCGGCCTCGCCAATGATCAGGGGTACGGCAATAATGCCGCCATACATGGTCAATACGTGTTGAAAACCGTAGGCAAGATTCGCGCCCAGGCCCAGATTCTCGTCTTCGGGGCGCTGCGCAGTCGCTGCACCCGTCGCCCTTGTAGGTGTTGTCATTGTTTGTCTCCGAAAATAGATAGGCAGGGCTCTAGGGGCCCTGTCACTACCGAACTCAAGCTGTCGCTACGGTATCCAGTACCTTGTCGCGCAAACGACGCGCAGCGGCTTGATGGCGTTGCATCAGGTCTTGCAAATCAATGCCGCAGGCTTGGCCGTCAATCACGCGCCACTGGCCGGCGACCATCACGCGGTCGGCCCGGTCTGCGCCGCAGAGCAGCAAGGCCGCCAAGGGGTTCTCAGCGCCGGAAAAGCGCAATTCATCCAGGGTGAACAAGGCCAGATCGGCCTGCTGCCCGACGTTCAGGCCACCAATGTCCTCGCGACCCAAACAACGGGCCGAGCCTTGAGTCGCCCAACGGATAACGGCTTGATGGGTAACCTGGCCCGGCTCGTAGCGCAGCCGGCCCAGCAAGAGTGCCTGTCGCATCTCTTGAGCCAGATTGGAGTGATCATTGGAGGCCGAGCCATCTACGGCCAGCCCCACGGGTGCACCAGCGGCTTCCAGCTCGATGGTGCGGCACAGGCCGCTGCCCAAGACCATATTGGACGAGGGACAATGGGCAATACCTGTGCCTGCCCGGCCCAGACGCTGGATTTCTTCGTCGTTGAAGTGAATGCCGTGTGCCAGCCAGGTGCGATTGCTTAACCAGCCCTGCTGATCCAGATAGTCCAGTGGACGCATACCAAAGAGGCGCTCGCAGTAGGCAGTTTCGTCGTCTGTTTCAGCCAGATGCGTATGCAGGCGTACGTCCTCGCGTTCGGCCAGCTTGGCGCTTTCGCTCATCAACTCGCGGCTGACAGAGAAAGGCGAACACGGAGCCAGGGCCAGCGTGATCATCGCCCCATCCTCGCGTTGGTGATATTGGCGAATCAGGCGCAGGCTGTCGTCCAGAATGGTTTGTTCGTCCTGTACGACGTTTTGCGGGGGCAAGCCTCCCTGATCCCGGCCCACACTCATGGAACCACGGGTCAATGCGGCGCGTACACCCAGGCGTTGAGCGGTTTCAGCCTGGCAATCAATGGCATGTTGCAAGGCGCCCGAAAACACATAGTGGTGGTCAGCCACAGTCGTACAGCCCGACTGCAACAGTTCCACCATGGCCAGCTCGCTGGCCACCTGCATTTGCTCGTCGTCCAACCCGGCCCACACGTCATACAAGGTGGTCAGCCAGGGGAACAAGGGTTTGTTCAGCGCTGGGGTATAGGCCCGTGTCAGGGTTTGGTAAAAGTGATGATGCGTATTCACCAAACCGGGCAGCAAAACGTGCCGGGAGGCATCCCAGCTTTGGTCGTAAGCCTGCTTGGGCTGCTGACCGGCGGCCACTTTTTCGATAATGCGGCTATCTTGCACCAGTACGCCACCGGCAGCTTGTGCATCTGAACAGGCCAGTGGATTGCGAATCCACAGGATCGGGGAACGGCTAGTCATTATTGTGTCTCCTGCGTTTTATTGCTTTTTATTGTTGTCAGTTCGACTAGCCGACTTATATACCTGCTGTGATAAGGGTTATTTAGAGCCAGGCCTTAGCCGTGCCCTTTTTCGCTCCAAGCCTTGAGTCCTGCTAGGCCATTCAGGAACTCTTATGCCTTCTATAAGGTTTGTCGTATAGAGAGCAGCCCGTTTTTTTACGGTATTCCGGGACATAAAAAATTTGCTCAAAATCAGGATTTATCCTCTGGACAAAAACCTGGGACTATTGTCCTTTAATCACTTAAAGCCTAAATCATTGACTCGCTTAAGAATTTATTTATTGGCATAAAAAAACATATAAAGCCGCTTATCCACACATTTTGACCGTGCCAGTCCAGTCGTGTTAATTGTGTCGCCAAGCGCACTAAAAGCGCCGTTGTGCTGACCTCGCACACATTATTCGGAGAACACATGCAGCATATAAAAATCAAACCCGGCGCACCCCTGGCCGAACAAGCTGAAATCGGGCACAACCGATGGCACCCTGATATTCCAGACCTGACCAGCGTGAAGCCTGGCGAGGAAATGATTCTGGAATGCATGGACTTTCTGGACGCCCAGATCAAAAACACGGACAGCGCCAACGACGTACGCGACGTTGACCTGACCCGCGCCCACCCATTGACGGGCCCCATCCACGTAGAGGGCGCTGAGCCAGGCGATATTCTGGTGGTGGATCTGCTGGATATTCGCGCCATTACTCCTGTCGGTTTCTCGGGCATTTTTGCCAAGGAAAATGGCGGTGGCTTTTTGGCCGAGCATTTCCCCGAAGCCGACAAGGCCATCTGGGACCTGCATGGTGTTTACGCCACCTCGCGTCACATCCCTGGCGTACGCATTGCGGCCATGATGCACCCTGGCTTGATCGGCACCCTGCCCTCGCACGAACTGCTGCGCGAGTGGAACCGCCGTGAAGCCCTGCTGGTGCCCAAGGGCCACGCCAATCCGCCTGATGCCAAAACCGCTGTATTGCGCGGCGTTAAAGGGGCCGAGTTTGACCGCATGGCGGCTGAAGCTGCTCGTACCGTGCCTCCACGTGAGCACGGCGGCAATCTGGATATCAAGAACCTGACCATTGGCTCGCGGATTTACTTCCCCGTCTATGTGAAGGGTGCTGGCCTGTCCATGGGCGACTTGCACTTCTCCCAGGGCGATGGCGAAATCTCCTTCTGTGGTGCCATTGAAATGGACGGCGCAGCCCACCTTGGCTTTGATCTGATCAAAGGTGGCATGGCCAAATACAATCTGACCGCGCCTATCTATGTTCCAGGCCGTCATGATCCCAAGTACGATCAGTGGATGCACTTCACGGGCATCAGCGTGGAAGAAGGCGTCAACTACTACCTGGATTCTACGGTTGCATACCGTCAGGCCTGTTTGGCTGCGATCGATTACATCAGCCGCACGACAGACCTGTCGCGTGCGCAAGCCTATATGTTGCTGACTGCTGCTCCCGTTGAGGGCCGTTACGGCGGCGTGGTGGATCTGCCTAACAGCTCCGCTTCTCTGGCCTTGCCTACCGGTATTTTTGATACCGATATCCTGCCTAAAGGTGCCTTGAATGACGCGGCCCGTTTTGGCCGTCCAGGCACACGCTGTAACTTGACCTGATCAGTCTCCGGCCCTGGCTTCGTCTTGGAGTCAGGGCTTGCTTTACTCGGATTTGCCATGCCTTTGTACGACTATCTTTGTAATCATTGCCTGCAACGCAGTAGCCATTTGCGCAGCATTGCCACCCGCAACGATCCCCAGACCTGCCCTGCTTGTGAAAAAGGCAGCCTCTTGCTGCAACTGAGCGCACCACGACGCCTGTTCAGCAAAGCCAGCCCCACGCGCGGTCTGACTCCTCAACAAGCTTTGGCGGGCAATAATGTGACCGGGCCCGGCACTCGTTCCAGCACCCGGAATTCTGTCATCCATACCTGTATGGGTCCTGGCTGCAGCGTTTGCGCCTAAATACAATCAGCCCCTTTGCAGCGCAAGCTGTCAGCCTTGACAGGCCGCAGCTTTAACGTTGGCGGGCGTAGTTCTGGCTGAATTTGCCCAGTCGGATCTGTTGGTTTTACGAGATTCACGCTCGGTAACATGAAACATTCTGTTTATAATCAAGAATCAATCTCATTATTACTGGGTGTTCATTATGTCGGTGTCCTCGTCTCTCGCCGCTAAGCGCCAGGTGCCTGGCGGCGTATCTTTTATGCCTTTAAGCAGTCTGGCAGTGGCTTTATTGTTGGCCTTTCCCTATCAGACGCAAGCGCAAGAGGTCGAGGAGCTGGACCGCATCGTGGTCAAGGCCGAGCAGGAGCTCAAGCAGACCTTGGGCTCTTCCATCATTACCGCCGAAGACATCCAGAAGTCCCCTCCCGCCAACGATATCTCCGAAGTTCTGCGCACCATGCCGGGCGTGAACCTGACAGGTAACTCGGCTAGCGGCCAGCGCGGTAATAATCGCCAGATCGACATTCGCGGCATGGGCCCGGAAAACACCATGATTCTGATTGACGGCAAACCCGTCAGTTCGCGTTCTGCTGTGCGTTTCGGCTGGCGTGGCGAGCGCGATTCGCGTGGGGATACCAACTGGGTACCTGCCGAGCAGATCGAACGCGTGGAAGTGCTGCGCGGCCCGGCAGCAGCACGTTACGGCAACGGGGCTGCGGGTGGTGTGGTCAACATCATCACCAAACCCACAACAGACAAATTCCAGGGCACCTACTCCTTGTATGGCAACTTGCCCGAACATAGCGATGAAGGCGCCACGCGACGCATGAGCTTTGGCTTGAGTGGCCCGATCAGCGAATCTTTGTCCTTCCGTTTGTATGGGAACCTGAACAAGACGGATTCGGACGATCCGGAGATCAATAAAGGACACCAGACCGAGCGTGGTGGTGCCAATGCGAACAGCTTGCCTGCTGGACGTGAAGGCGTACGTAACAAGGACATCAATGGTTTGCTGTCCTGGCGTCCTGATAGCCGTCAAACGGTGGATCTGGAGGCCTCCTATAGCCTCCAAGGCAATATTTATACGGGTGATACCCAGAACACGAATACCAATGACGAGGTGAAACGTCAGCTGGGCGACGAGACCAACAAGATGTATCGCCAAAGCTATTCGCTGACGCATCGTGGGGACTGGAACGATAAGACGAACTCCCTGGCCTACTTCCAGTACGAAAAGACGCGTAACTATCGTTTGCTGGAAGGCTTGGCCGGAGGGACTGAGGGTGCTTTTAATGATCCATCCCGAGTCAAGGATGGAGGTTTTGGCACAGCGGACCTGACCACCATGACGGCCCACGCTGAGGCCAGCCATCAATTCAAGACCGGTAGCGTCGAGCAATACGCCACTATCGGTATGGAGTGGGTTGGGCAGGAGCTGAACGACAAGTCCTCGGACTTGGCACAACGTAACCCGACCCGTATTCCTGGTGTCCCCAACAAATACAAACCCAAGTCGCGGGCGAATATTTACTCGGTTTTCGCTGAAAACAATATTTATGCCACCGACAAGACCACGGTTACCCCAGGTTTGCGTTTTGACTATCACGACAAGCATGGCAGCAACTGGAGCCCATCGCTTAACCTGACTCATGCCGTGACGGATAACTGGCTCTTGAAAGCCGGTATCGCCCGTGCTTACAAGGCACCTAACCTGTATCAAAGCAATGACGGCTATACCTTGTACAGCCTGGGTAACGGCTGCTGGGGCAATACCACGGGCAGTAGCACGGGTTGCTTCCTGCAAGGTAATTCGGACTTGAAGGCCGAAACCAGCATCAATAAAGAATTGGGTGTCGAGTACGTGGGTGACAACGGCCTGGGTGCCAGCCTGACCTACTTCCATAATGATTACCGCAACAAAGTAGAAGCGGGCCGTTTTGCAATCGATAGCTTCACGGCCTTGAACAATCAACAATTGATTCTGCAATGGGAAAACATTCCCAAAGCCGTAGTTTCGGGTCTGGAAGGTAACTTGACGCTGCCTTTGGCCGAAAACTGGCTGTGGTCCACCAACTTCACCTACATGATCGAATCCAAGAACAAGACTACGGGTGAAGCGCTGTCCACTATCCCTAAATACACGATCAATACGACTCTGGACTGGGATGTAAATGCCGATTGGTCCTTGCGCGCCAAGGCAACCTTTTACGGCGAGCAAAAGCCACCGAAGTACGACTACTACGGTCAGCCTTTGACGGGTTCTGCAACCGACAAGGTGTCCCCTTACGCCTTGTTTGGTCTGAGCACGCAGTACAAGATCAACAAGCACTTCCGCATCAATGCAGGGGTTGATAACCTCTTTGATAAGCGTCTGTTCCGTCGCGGCAATGCCATCGGCGTGAACCTGGGTACCCCCAATTACATCTACGGTGCTGGGGCCTACACATTCAACCAACCCGGCCGCACTTTCTTCCTGGGCTTAAGCGGAACGTTCTAAGCGGTTTTATCCACAACTCAGGTATATAGCGCCCCTCCCTTTCCTGGAGGGGCTTTTTTTTGTGCCTGAAAAATACAGCCGAGCGTCAACATTTCAACCTTTAAATGTTCTGTTTGACCTTCATCAAGACCGGAACTTTGTATTCTTCATATGCTTATAACTACAAATAATGTCAATGGGTTCAACCCAAGCATAGGAAAGGAAAACACATGATTCCAAGCGCCGAGCCCAAAAAGGGCAAGCGACGTTTTCTTAAGGAATTGCTGGGCCTTAGTGCCGGGGCCACGATTATTCCTATTCAGCCTGTTCATGCTGCCATGAACAGCCAGCCTCCACGACGTAGCGGTGGGAAAGATGGGGCCCGCTACGGCATGGTGGTTGATCTAAGAAAATGTATCGGTTGCCAGGCCTGTACGGTCAGCTGTTCTATCGAAAATGCACCCCCTATAGGGCAGTTCCGCACCACGGTTCTGCAATATGAGGTGCTCGATGAACAGCAGCAGGCGGCCATGCTGAGCCTGCCACGCCTCTGTAACCACTGCGACAACCCGCCCTGTGTGCCGGTCTGTCCTGTGCAGGCGACGTTCCAGCGCGAAGACGGGGTGGTGCTGGTCGACAACGAACGATGTGTTGGCTGTGCCTACTGTGTTCAAGCCTGTCCTTACGATGCCCGTTTCATTAACCATGAAACCCAGACCGCCGATAAATGCACCTTCTGCGAGCACCGCCTGGAAGTGGGTCTGCTGCCCGCCTGCGTGGAAAGCTGCGTGGGTGGCGCACGCGTCATTGGCGATATGAACGATGAAACCAGCACGATTTCCCAGCTGCTTAAAGAGCACAAAGAGGAAATCCGTGTACTCAAGCCCGGCATGAATACCAACCCGCATGTGTTCTACATCGGTTTGCCCGATGAGTTCGTTGATGGTGTGGATGGGCAGGCCAGTGTGCGTCTGACCAATCAGTTCTAAGGGGCCGTTATGTCTATTATCGAAATTCTGACCCCCGCCTACGAAGTTGCCTGGTTACCTTGGGCGGTTCAATACTTTTTCCTGGTCGGTATGGCTGCCACCAGCACCGTCTGGGTGTGGCGTTGCGCCTGGTCCAGCGACAGCGCTTTGCGTCGTCTGGAGCCTGCGCTGATGATTGTGCTTCTGTGCAGCAGCATTGCCGCTCCTGTGTCCTTGCTGGCTGACTTGCACCAACCTGGCCGTTTCTGGCATTTTTATGCCCACTTCACTCCCTGGTCGTGGATGTCGCTGGGTGCTGTGCTGCTGCCCCTGTTCGTTGGCCTGTCCATGGCCAACGTGCTGGCCTGGTGGCTGAATAAACGTGCTCTGTGGCGCTGGTTGAGCCTGGCTTTACTGGTTTCGGCCTTGTCGATTCTGGTTTACAGCGGTTTTGAAGTCATGGTGCTGCGTTCACGCCCCTTGTGGAATACCGCGTTCTTACCCATCAACTTCGCGTTGACAGCTGCTTTGGCCAGTCTGGGCGCTATTTTGCTGGTTGCTCGCTTCTTGCCTGGCGGCGTGGCCAATCTGCCGCTGGAGTACGTACGCCGTTGGTCTTTGGGCGTGGTATTGACCTTGATCCTCGTGGCCCTGTTCTGGGTGGGCTCCGGTCTGATGGGTTACAGCCACTCCTTTGGTTCGGCCTGGGAACTGTTTCAGACCTATCCCGTATGGCGTTTGGGCTTCCTGGGTTCCTCGGCGTTCGGTCTGCTGCTTCTGTACATGCTCAGCCGTCCTGTCCATACCTTGCAAGGCAATCTTTATAGCTTGTTCTGTGCTGTTTTCATGCTCGGCTCTGCCTGGATGTTTCGCTGGATTATTTTCATGGCGGTACAAGGAGTGCCTAAATACGGTGCCGGTTTGTACCTCTACACCATGCCCTTAGGCAGCGATGGTCTGCTGGGGATGCTGGGTGTGCTGGGCTTGTGTATTGCCTTGCTCGCCGCCAGCACCACCCTGCTCTCTCTGTTCCCGGCCCGCCGTTCGTCTTTGACGGCCTAGGCCCTACAGACTCACTAGCTTTCAGGTACTTATCGTCATGAGCAAGAAAAAAGAAACCCCTAACCTGTCGCGTCGACAGGTATTGACCCGCGGCGGTGCTGCTGTGGGTGGTCTGGCTGCCTTTGCGGCTGGTTATAGCGACACGGTAGTCAAGGCGGTCCAAGGTCTGGGCCAAGGTACAGCCGGTGTACCCACCGCACACGCAACCCGTGGCAACTCCTTGCAGGCTGAATTCCGTATTGATCCGATCACGGGTCTGCTGGATACGCAGTCCGGTCAGATTGTGAGCCCTTCCAGTTGCCTGGGCTGCTGGACGCAGTGTGGTGTGCGCGTACGTATTGATACGGAGAACAACAAGATTCTGCGTATCGCCGGTAATCCTTACCATCCTTTGGCAACCACGCAGTCTGCTCCCATGGAGCAGCCCGTACGCGAGGTTTACGCCATGCTGGGTGGTGAGAATGGCTTGGAAGGCCGTGCCAGCGCCTGTGCCCGCGGCGCTTCCATGCTGGAACAGCAGAGCAGCCCTTATCGTGTTCTGTCGCCTTTGAAGCGCGTCGGCCCTCGTGGTTCAGGCCAATGGGAGCGCATCAGTTTTGAGCAATTGATTGAAGAGGTCTGCGAAGGCGGCGATCTGTTCAAAGAAGGTCATGTCGATGGTTTGCGTGCGATTTGGGATCACGAAACCCTGATTGACCCGCAAAACCCCGAATTCGGTCCATTGGCCAACCAGTTGTTGTTCACGGATGCCGCGAACGAAGGCCGTACGCCACTGGTCAAACGCTTTGCCGAGCAGGCTTTTGGCACGATCAACGTCAGCAACCACGGTTCTTACTGTGGTCAAAGCTTCCGTGTCGGTACAGGGGCTGCCATGGGTGACATCAAAGGTATGCCTCATGGCAAACCTGACTGGAAAAACGCCCGTTTTGGCCTGTTTATTGGTGCAGCACCGGCTCAGTCCGGTAATCCCTTCCAGCGTCAAGGCCGTGAGCTGGCAGAAGCCCGTTCGCGTCCTGAAAACACCTTCAAGTACGTGGTTGTTTCCCCGATCTTGCCAACGTCCTCCAGCCTGGCTTCGGGCAGTGGCAACCGCTGGCAACCTGTTCTGCCCGGCACTGACTTGTCCCTGGTCATGGGCATGTTGCGCTGGATTCTGGAACAAGAGCGTTTTGATGCAGAACACTTGTCCCTGCCCCATGCGCCTGCGGAGCAGGACGAAAATACCGCTTCCTGGACGAACGCCAGCCATTTGTTGATTGCGGATCCTGAGCATCCTGGTTTTGGCCGCTATTTGCGCGGTACAGACCTGGGTTGGGAAGTAGCTGAAGACACTGAATCGCTCTTTATTGTTCAGGACGAACAAGGCGAACTGCGCGCCCATACCGATCTGGATCGCGCGACGCTGTTTGTTGACCGTACCATTGAGCTGGAAGGCAAGGATGTACGCGTCTGTACTGCGCTGAACATGCTGCGTGAGCGCAGTCAGGAAAAATCCATTGCCGAATACGCCAAAGGCTGCGGCATGGACGAAGAAACCCTGATCGAACTGGCCCGTGAATTTACCAGCTACGGTCGCCAAGCCGTGGCTGACGCACACGGCGGCACCATGAACGGCTCCGGTTTCTACACGGCTTATGCCATTGCCATGTTGAATACCTTGGTGGGTAACCTGAACCTGAAAGGCGGTTTGGTGCTGGATGCCGGCCCATTTGGTCCTTTTGGCCCCGGCCCACGCTACAACTTTGCTCAATTCCCCGGAAAAGTGACGGCCAAAGGCGTGTCTTTGTCGCGCCATCGCTTCGCTTACGAAAAATCCAGCGAATTCAAGCGCCGCCAAGCAAATGGTGAAGCGTTGTACCCCGCTCCTGCTCCTTGGTACCCCGCTGTAGGTGCCTTGAGCAGTGAAATGATTGCATCGGGCCTGAATGGCTATCCATACACCAGCAAAGTGTGGATCAACCACATGAGCAACCCGGTCTATGCGATTGCTGGCTTTAAAAATGCCTTGCTGCACAAACTGAAAGACCCTGCAGTTCTGCCCTTGTCGATTTCGGTTAATCCCTTTATCAACGAAACCAATGCCTACGCAGACTACATCGTGCCAGATACGGTGACTTACGAAAGCTGGGGTGTTTCGGCACCTTGGGCTGACGTGATCGCAAAGTCCTCGACCCTGCGCTGGCCTGTGGTCGAGCCACGAGTGGATCGCACGGCTGACGGTCAACCTATCAACCTGGAAAGTTTCCTCTTTGCAGTAGCTTTGCGTTTGGGATTGCCAGGTTTTGGTAAAGGCGTTCTGAAAGACAAGGCAGGCAATGCCCACGACTTGCTGCGCGCCGAGGACTTCTATCTGCGGGGCATGGCCAATATTGCCTTTGGTGCTGGCCGCCCGGTTGGCGACGCATCCGACGACGATATGCGCATCACCGGTGTGGATCGTCTCTTCCCTGACCTTCAAGCGCGTTTGCATCCTGAAGAGCAGCGCAAAGTGGCGATGTTGTTGACACGCGGTGGCCGATTCGACCGAATCGAAAACGCCTGGAAAGGAAATCAGCTGAAAAATCGCTACAGCAATGCTTTGCAGATCTGGAATGAAGACCTGGCCAAGATGCGTCACACCATGACGGGTGAACGTCTTAGCGGTTGCCCTACTTGGTACCCCACTCGTTTGGCTGACGGCAGCCCAATGCGCGAGCATTTCTCTGAGCAGGAATGGCCATTGCTGATGAGCTCCTACAAATCCAATCTGATGAGTTCCATGTCCATCGGGATGTCCCGCCTGCGCCAGGTCCACCCGCACAATCCGATTTCCTTGAATCTGGATGATGCGAAGAACCTGGGTATTCGGAATGGCGATCGTATTCGTGTCAGCACACCAGGTGGTGCGGTTGAAGGTGTTGCTTTGGTTCGTGGCGGTATTATGCGCGGAGCCATTGCAATCGAACACGGTTTTGGGCATACCGAACTGGGTGCACGTTCGCACCAGATTGATGGTGAGGCCATGCCTCACCTGAACGATCTGGCTGCAGGTGTGAACCTGAACGAATTGGGTTTTGCTGATCCAACCCGTGGCGATGGTCAGGACAACGTCTGGATTGACTGGGTTTCTGGCGCGGCCGTGCGCCAAGGCCTGCCAGCCAAGGTAGAAAAGTTGTCGGTTTAAAAGCGCCCCCTCTTTCAAGAGGTTTTTGAAAGATAAGAACGCCGATTGTCCTTTGGATGATCGGCGTTTTTCTTTGCTTGCTTATGGATGTATGGAGGCTTGTTTGTTCAAAGCTCCGATTTGGTTTTGAAGCAAGCCCTTGGTGTGAATGCGTGGGTACAAGAGTATGAGAACAGAAATGCTCCCTATCGCAGTACTTCCCTCTGATGTCGCATCAATAAGCGCGCCGATGGTAAGTAAATTCGCTCTCTTCTTGTTGAAGACCATCTTTTCAATGAGAAAAACTCTTTTCCGTTAATTGCATTTTATTATTTTCAAGTCGGCTGGGTGTGGGAGTATGGAAATGCAGAAATACGCTAAACTTGCACAATCTTCGCGGGTATCTGCTCCAGGCTTCCCCACCCTACATCCCTACATCCCTACATCCCTACATCCCTACATCCCTACATCCCTACATCCCTACATCCCTACATCCCTACATCCCTACATCCCTACATCCCTACATCCCTACATCCCTACATCCCTACATCCGGCTTCAGTTTCGGGGCGTGAACACGCCTGTACAAGTCTTCATCTTCTACTGACCTACTCTTATGAACCCTTTTGTTCTTATCTCCGGCTGCTCTGGTGGCGGCAAATCTACTTTGTTATCGGAGCTGCAAAATCGTGGCTATACGGTTATCCAGGAACCTGGGCGACGCATCGTGCAGGAACAACTGGCCAGCGGTGGCTCTGCCCTTCCCTGGCTGGATATGGAGGCCTTCCTGAATGAAGCGATAAAGACCGCGCAAGATGACTATTGCAGCGCTCCGAAAGATGGTGGCTGGGTGTTTTTTGATCGAGGCTTGATTGATGCGGCCGCGGCTTTGCAGGAATTAAAGGGTACGCCACTGCTGGATGACCTCAACAAGACCTGCCCTTATCATTCACAGGTATTTTTAACGCCGCCCTGGCCTGAAATATACGAGGCTGATCCAGAACGTCGTCACGATATGAACGCTGCTTTGCGTGAGTATGAGCGCCTGGAGCGTGTTTATCCCCTACTGGGATACCAAGTGAGCCTGCTGCCCAAAACAAGCGTAGAAAAGCGTGCTGATTTTGTCTTGAAGACGCTAACTCAAGTGTGAGTACTGCTTTGTTATGCAAAGTGTCGATCACTAGAAGGAGCAGGTTCACACGGCTCTGTACTCCGCTTTCGGGCAGTGTTTCACTCCAGACTTTGTCCATAAGCCCCAAAGCATCCAGTACCGCAACAGACACAGTAAAAGCCCCGCATAAAAAAGAGCCGCCAGTCTTGAAACTGACAGCTCTTTTTACTTCATTTAGGCGTCAATCAGCCTTTCAAACCAGGCATCACACGTGTCAACGTGCCTGCAACCGTACGCTCCAGCACATCGACCAGCACAACCGTCTGCTGATCCACTTCGATATTGAGCTTATCGCCCACCTTGTAGCGTGAGAACGTCGTCTGGCGCAAGGTTTCGGGAATCAGGTTGATGGTCACAACACCGTCTTCCACATCCGCCACAGTCAAGCTGCAGCCATTCACGCCCAGAAAACCACGTGGAAACACGTATTTCGCCCAATCTTCCGGCATCTGAAAACGTAGGCGGTTACCGGCCTCGGTAATGCTCAGTTCCAGCACTTCAGCCGTCGTTGCGATATGGCCAGCCATCACATGGCCGCCAATTTCCTCGTTCAACTTGGCCGATCGTTCGATATTGACCAGATCACCCGTTTTGAGTGTGCCCAGATTTGTGCGCTCCAGCGTGACGGGAATCGCATCAAAGGTGACTTTAGGGCCAGAGATGCTGGTCACGCTCAGGCACGTGCCTTCCACGCTGACACTGGCACCCAGTTGCAGATCCACCAGCAGCTCGTCGGTGAAGTCGATTTCAAACTCGGTACGGCCCAGCTCGGCCTTGACCGCTGTAAGAGGACGAACCGCTTTAACAATTCCGGTATACATCAGCACGCTCCTTCGCAGAATTCTTGCAAAAGACCAACGGCTAATGCAGGGGAGATTTTCAGATTTTTCATTTGAACGCATCCTTGATTAAACAATGCGTCCTCCGGGCAGCAATAAAACACGCCGCTGCCTTGATCACAAGGCAGCGATGCTTCATCTTCTTTCATCCGGACTCTGACCGTCGGCCCAGGTTTCTCACCTGATCTGCTGACCTTTCCCTGGCGGAAAGCGCTCGCGGGCTGGGGAATGGCTCCCTTACCGCCGGTGGGGAATTTCACCCCGCCCTGAAGACGTTTGCAGTGTAAGACCGGAGCCCAAGTCTAATCAAGCCAGACCCGCGCCGGTCGCCACGCTTAAGCCTTGCGATGCACGCTCAAGCCGGCAAAGCTTTGCGCCACTGGCATCAACTCGATGTAGTTGACGTTCATATGGGCAGGCGCGTTCATGATCCAGGCAATGGTATTGGCGATATCGTCAGGCGTGAGCGCATCCACGTTCTGGTACAGCGCTGCGGCTTTGTCTTTATCGCCCAGACGCACAGTCGAGAAGTCCGTACCGGAACACAGGCCAGGAGCCACGGTAGAAACACGAACTGCGGTACCCGACAGGTCGGCGCGCAGGTTCAGGCCCAGTTGATGCACAAAAGCCTTGGTAGCACCGTACACATTGCCGCCTGCATAAGCGTATTCGCCCGCAGTCGACCCCAGATTGATGATGTGGCCCTGATTGCGCTTGACCATACCCGGCAGCAAAGCGTGCGTAATGTGCAGCAGCGCGCTGATATTGGTGGCCACCATGGTGTCCCACTGATCCATCTTGGCGTCTTGCGCCTTGTCCACGCCCAGTGCCAGACCGGCATTATTGATCAGCACATCAATATTGGGAAAACGAGCTGTCAGATCAGCCAGCACCGCTTCTGCTCGCGCACGATCGGTCAAATCCACGCTGACCGGTACAAAACGCTCGCCCAGCTCGGCGGCCAGGGCATCGAGCTTGTCCTGGCGACGCGCCAGACCCAGCACGGTGTGTCCTTCAGATACCAATTTACGGGCAAGCGCAGCCCCAAACCCTGAGGAGGCCCCGGTGACAACGGCGGTTTTCATAGTGCGATCCCTATACAGCTCGCTGCTCGTTAAGCAGGCGACAATTAAAGCATTAAGGATAGCAAACTTCAGGCACGTCGTAGCCTCTTCACCCTAGGGAAAAAGCGGACAAATCCGTCATGGAAATGCCCGCTTTTTTCTTGCCCTGGCATCAGGCGGCAGGCCGCTCCAGGCCCAGGTGGCCGCGCAGGGTCGCATGCTCGTATTCCTGACGGAACAGCCCGCGTTTTTGCAGAACCGGAATCACCTGCTCAACAAAGTCACGAATGCCATTGGGCAAGGAAGGCGGCATCAGGTTAAAACCATCCGCTCCTTCGTTGCGCCACCATTGCTCAATCTGATCCGCAATGGACTCCGGCGTACCGACCATGGTGCAGTGACCGCCGCCAGCAGCGATTCGGCCCAGCAACTGGCGCACTGTCGGTTTTTCCATTTCCACAATGCGCAGCATGGTGGCATAGCGCCCTTTGGGGCCTTTGAAGCTTTCCAGTGGCGGCAGTGGTGGCACTGGCGCATCCAGCTCCCAATTCATGCAGTCCTGGCCGACAAACATGCCCAGCTGACGCAAGGATGTCTCGGCGGGTAGCAATTCGTCCAGCTCTTGCTGCTTGCGGCGCGCCTCTTCCATGGTGGAGCCCACATAGGTCACCAAACCCGGCATCACAGGCACATCCACGCCACGGCCCGCTTCACGCACGCGTCGTTTGATATCGCGGTAATAGGATTGGGCCGAGGGCAAATCATAAGCCACAGCGTAAATAGCCTCCGCTTTGCGCGCGGCCAAATCACGGCCTTGCTCAGAAGCACCTGCCTGAAACAGCACCGGCTGGCCTTGCGGCGAACGTGGCAAGGTCAAGGGCCCATCCACCAGGAAGTGATCGCCCTTATGCAGGATCTGGCGAACCTGATCCACTTTGGCGTAATCGCCCTTTCTGTCCATGACCAAAGCACTGTCGCTCCAGGAGTCGAACAGTTGCAATGCGGTATCGACAAACTCCTCAGCCCGCGCATAGCGCCAGGCATGATCGGGCATGGCTTCGTAGCCGTGGTTGCGCGCTTCCGAGTCAAACATGGATGTCACCACATTCCAGCCCATCCGCCCATTGGATACATGATCCAAAGAGCACAACATGCGTGCCGCCACAAACGGCGTGTAGAAGGTACTGGAAACGGTACTGATCAAGCCGATACGTTCGGTGGCTCGCGCCAGCGCAGCCATCATGGTCAAGGGTTCCAGAAACCAGCGCGGACCATCGGACACGTTATCGCTGGACTGACCATCGGCAAAGAAAATAGCGTCCAGCTTGCCGCGCTCGGCAATTTGGGTCAGCTCTTCGTAAAACCGGACATCGCCCAAACGTTCGACCTGCGACTCAGGATGGCGCCAGGCTGCTTTGTGGTGCCCGCAGCCCATAATGAACAAATTGAAATGCAGCTGTCTCATCCGTTTTTCACCAATCCACCGTCAACAACCAGATTCTGTCCTGTTACGGCACGCGCCCACGGACCGGCGAAGAACAAGGCCGCATCGGCAAACTCCTCGGGCGTGGTCACGCGGCGCAAGGGGGTGCTGGCCGCAATCAAGTCAAACACCGCTTCGGGTGTGGCCGCGGACGCGTCGGTTGTACGCAGCAAACCACCGGAAATCATGTTCACGGTGATCTGATCCGGCCCCAGATCGTGCGACAAGGTGCGTGTCATGGACAACAAGGCCGCCTTGGCTGCGGTGTAGTCGTGGTAAGGCACCACGGGGTTCTGAAACAGGTTCGTGCCGATATTGATAATGCGGCCAAAACCGGCTTGTTTCATGCCGGGCAAGGCGGCCTGTGTGGTGTTCAAGGCCCCGCCCACAATGCCTTCCAGTTGCTGGTTCATCTGAGCCCACGTCAAGGTATCGGCGTGAGGGCGAGCATCGCCATTGAAGGAGAACTCGGGCAAGGCGTTATTGACGACGGTGGTGATGGGCTGGCCAAAGTGCGCCTGCGCCTTGGCAAACAAGGCTTGTACCGAAGCCGCATCCGTCACGTCCGCCTGCACGGCCAGACATTGCTGCGGAAATTCGTCCGCCAGCGCCTGAGCGGCTGCTTCACTTTTCAGGTAATTGATCACAACTTTTGCGCCCTGGCCCGCAAAGGCGCGTACCAGACAAGCCCCCAGGCCGCGTGCGCCGCCGGTGACCAGAACAAGTTGTTGAGAGAGTTCCGAGACGTGTTCCACAGACATGACATTCCTTGCAAGATTTCGGCGAGGATGTCGACCTGCTTGAGACGCAGGGCCATGGATTCGGACATCCCTTCGCCAGTATGAGCTGGATCAGGTTCGACGGGTTTTATCTCAGCCCTTCCCAAGAAGGACACCCCGTGCCGCAGGCAGACCATAGCATAAATCGGACTCAACCGTATTATTGACATTTGAAAGAAGCTCTCCTACTCTTCTAGCCTGTTCCTGGGGGAGTCCTTAACGGGCTGAGACTCCGCATTCAAGCGGTAACCCTTAGAACCTGATCCGGATCATGCCGGCGAAGGGAAAGGAAACGCGGCCTGGCAGCCTGCCCGCTCTTGTCTATGCGGCGCATTCACAAGCTCACACGCCCCATTTCAATCCCTCCATTTTTCTGCGCCCGGTTCTGGCATCCTGCCAGCCTGGCCGGTTTGTGCCTGTTCAAGCAGGCTTTTGGGGAGATCTCATGCTGGACCAAAGTGCCACCCTCCTGTGGCTCATCGTTTTTTCCGCTGCTTTTGCCTTGGCCGGGGTGCTGTACGCCCGCCACTACAACAGCTCCCTGGAAGACTTTGTGGTGGCTCGCAACAGCCAAAGCTCGGTCGCTACCATTCTGACTTTATTGGCCTCCTCGCTGGGTGCCTGGATTCTGTTCTCGCCCGCACAAGCAGCCAGCTGGGGCGGTTTAAGCGCTGTCATCGGCTATGCCATTGGCTCCATGTCGCCCCGTCTGGCCATGATTCCACTCGGCAAGCGCATGCGCGAATTGCTGCCTCGCGGCCACAGCCTGAGCGAGTTTGTCATCGCCCGCTACGGTCGCCCCATGTATGCGCTGACTCTGGTCATCATGCTGTTTTACATGTTCATCTCCATGACGGCAGAAATCACCGCCATGTCCAAGATGATTACCCTGATTGCCCCGATTCCTTTGTGGGTCACGGCCAGCATTGTGTTGCTGGCCACGCTGATCTACACCTCTTACGGCGGTTTGCGTGCTTCCATCTTTACCGACAAGGTGCAGATGTTTGTGATTCTGCCCATGCTGTTCCTGATCGTGATGTTCGGCTGGCAAGCGGTGGGCGGCCCGGTACAGTTGTTTGACAACGTGAAACTGGAAGCTCCTCGACTGATCGAGCTTAGCGATCCCGTAGGCGTGAAAGCTGGCCTGACGTTCTTTGTCGCCATCTTGCTGACCGGCCTGTTTCACCAAGGTAACTGGCAACGCATCTATGCCGCCAAAGACACCAAGTCCATGCGTCGCGGCTTTTTGTTGGGTGGTTTGTTTGTAGCGCCCTTCATCTTCCTGATGGGCTTGTTTGGCCTGGCCTTTGTTGGTCTGGGCTCGCCCGGTGACAGCTCCGTGGCCTTGTTCAATGTAATTTTGCCGCACGTACCTGTCTGGTTCCTGGTGCTGCTGATTCCGTTAGGCCTGTCCCTGGTCATGAGCAGTGCCGATACCGCAATCAGCGCTGTCTCCAGCCTGATTGCCGTGGACTTGAGCCGCATCATGCCGCATCGCAACACCGCCCAAATGATGAGTCTGGCGCGTTCCCTAATCTGGATTTGCTCCATCCCTGTGCTCTACGCCTCCTCACAAGGCTTTAGCGTACTGTACTTGTTCCTGCTGGCGGACTTGCTGTGCTCGGCAGCGGCCTTCCCGGTTTTCTTTGGCCTGTACAGCCGCCGCTACGATGGCTTTACGGCCACCATCAGCACCATCGGTGGTCTGGTCGCCGGTCTGGCCGTATTCCCGCGCCCCAATGGTCCTATGGATTACTTGCTGGAGTCCTTCCTGCTGGCCGCGATTGTGCCGGTAGTGATCAGTGTTCTGGTCATGCCCTTGCGTCGTCACCTGCCCAAGTTCGATCTAGGCTCTCTGGCTTCCTCCACGCGCGTACTGGACTAAGTCAGACGCGTTGAATTTCGGCTCAAAACAAAAACCCCGGTTTGTATGTTGCAAACCGGGTTTTTTTTCAAAGGCTTATGGGACCGGGCTTTCAGGCTGTGCTTGGGGAGTCTGCACAATAATTTCAACCCGTCGATTCGTCGCACGGCCTTGCGAGGTGCCGTTATCCCCCAAAGGCCGGGTATCGGCATAACCGACAGCGCTCAGTCGCTGGCTGCCAATTCCGTTGGCTTCCATATAACGCACTACGCTACCGGCACGCGCACCTGATAGTTCCCAGTTGGATGGGTAGCGATAACTACGAATCGGCACCGAGTCCGTATGACCTTCAATCACAATAGGATGGGTGGATTTCTGCAGTACGGCAGCCAGTTGGCGTAATACTGTCAAGCCTTCCAGCCCCAGATCCGCACCGCCCGAGTTAAACAGAATTTCGCTATTGATGCGAAAGCTTACGGATTGGTCGTTCATGACCACATCAATATTGTCACCCAAGCCGTCCAGATCCAGACCGTGATTGCCTTTGCCTTGTCCTTCACCCTGACCAGAGTCCGGGAAAAGGCCTGCCCCAGCAGGCAGCAAACCGGCTCCGTCCTTGCCTGCTTGGGCCACGACAGTAGCCCCTCCCTGCCCTTGTCCCTGCGCCGCCGTTTGTGCCCGCTTACCCGCAAAGGACAGCATCACAATCATCAAGACCAGCAACAAGGTCATCATGTCCAGATACGTGGTCAACCAGGCTTCTTCTTCCTCGGGCACCGCCAGCCCTGGATCATTCCAGGGGCGGCTACGACGACGACTGCCCAGATTGCTGGCCAGTTGTTGTTCGATTTTGGCGCCGCGAGCTTGCTCCAGTTCCTTTTGCAAGGCTTTCTGGCGGTCAGCAAGTTCACCCAAAGTCAGGTCCTGCTCCATGTTTCCCATGGGATCAGCCCCGTTCCGGAGCCGGGTCCGCATCATCATCGCGGCCGCCCCGGTCATTGATCTCGTCCTGATACTGAGCCATGAAGGAGTTCAGCGTCTCACGCATCAAGGCCGGGCCACGGCGCTGGCTCATCATGGACACACCTTGCATGATCATGTTCATCAGAACCACACGCTGTTCGGTACGACGCTCCAGCTTCACCGCCACGGGCTTGAAGACCAGATTGGACAGCAGCACGCCGTAGAACGTCGTCATCAAGGCCAGAGCCATTTGCTGACCAATAGACGTAATGTCACCATCGCCCAGCAAAAACATCAGGTTGACCAAGCCAATCAGCGTGCCGACCATACCGAAGGCCGGTGCAAAGCTGGCCATCAAACGGAACAATTGCGCTTCTGCATGTTCACGAGCACGCAAACGGCTGATACGCCATTGCAAAAGGTCTTCAATATCTTCCTGGGGTGCCCGATCAATCACCAGCTGAACGCCGGTTTTCAGAAAAGGGTTGGCCACTTTTTCCAGCGCCTCTTCCACCGCGCGAATATCCCCCATCATCCACAGGCGGGAGATATTGATCAGCTCGTCCATATCCTGCTGGGTATACAGGCGTTCATTGCGCAGCACAGTGCCGATCAGACCAAAAATACGGACAACTTCGCTTAAGGGATAACTGATGAACGTCGCGGCCAAGGTACCTACCAGCACCACGGCCAGACTGGGCAGGTCCACAAACAAGGCGGGATTTTCTGCCGTAAAAAACAAGATCACGGCAAACAGCAGCACGCTGGCTACGATGCCGATCAGAGTAGAGGGGTTCATGCACAAGTCCTGGTTATGGCCCGATGGGCATCAGGACTACATATCGGCAGTACGGCAGGTTTCTTTAGGCCTGGACTTTGAGGTGGATCAAGTACAAGAGTAATTAAATCGTTTATTGGGAGACCGCCTCATTTCAGGCTAGCGCTGGTAATTCACCCGTATCGAGGCCTGCACACGCACAGGCTCTGTGCTACCCGCCCAGCTCCACACCTCATGCACCAGCACAAAGCCAAGACGCGCATCCTGACCGGCAAAGGCCCTGGTACTTAATACCGAACCATTCATGTCCACACAGGAGCCGCCTTGCAAGCACAAACGGCTTTTCAGAATGGCGCGCCCATTGTGGTGATAACTGACTTCCACCTTGCCTATGCTTGAAGCCTGTGCTCGCACCGCCTCTGCAGGCAGGAAGCTTTGCTGGGTGCTGGGCGAGCTGGTGGTGATGGCATTGCTAAGCTGTTCCCCGTCCCAGGCCAAGGAGGCAGCATGACTGGCCAGCGGTAATGAAACCAGGACCATAGAAAGCAGGAATCGATTTAAAAAACTGTTTATAAAAACAGGTTTTTTATTATTTTGGACTTTCAGAAAAAGCATAAGCTGTGTTTTTATACAGATAAAAATAAGTTTCTTAATGATACCGCGCAGACATCTTAATTTTTTTTTAACTTTGAGCCGTAAGATACTAATATAAAGAGGATTTTTTCTGGTAGCATAAGCGCATAAATTCTCTCCGCCCTTCTGTTTCTCGCCTACCGGGAACTGAAAAATGCCTCAGACCAGAACAAATAAATTCATTCGACGTGCGCTATGTGTTTTATTTCTAGCGCCTTTTTCGATTTCGTCCTTTGCGCAGACACTGGCGCTGGCCGAGCCATCCACACTGGATGAAGCCACAGCCGCCATCAGCTACAACGTGCCGCATCTGGTTTTCGAGAAAAACCTGCAGCCTATCAGCTATAGCGAGAACGATAGCCGCCGCGCGCTTAATGCCCTTAAACACGACGCCCTGATTCAGCACGCAGCCCTGCGGTCAGAAATTGCCTTTGTGCAGGATCTGGAATCGTCTACTGTGCTGTACCAGAAAAACAGCGACGCCGTTCGCCCCATTGCCTCCATCTCCAAGCTGATGACAGCCCTGGTCGTGGCTGAATCCGGCCTGCCCATGGATGAAATGCTGGAGATCATCGACGAAGATGTGGACCGCGTCAAATACTCCAGCTCGCGTCTTAGCGTTGGCTCCAAACTGAGCCGTGCCGACATGATGCACCTGGCGCTGATGTCGTCGGAAAACCGGGCTGCCCACGCGTTGGGGCGCAGCTATCCTGGTGGCTTGTCTGCTTTTGTGCGCGCCATGAATGACAAGGCACGTGCCTTGGGTATGCGCAATACGCGTTTTGTAGAGCCTACCGGCTTGTCCAGCGACAACGTATCCAGCCCGCGTGATCTGGTCAAGTTGCTGACGGCCACCAGCCAGCATGCCCGTATCCAGCAATACACCACGAATGATCAATACTCCGTGCAGCCTATACGTGGTCGCCAACTGGTGTTCAACAATACCAATCGTTTGGTGAAAAACGCCAATTGGGATATTCAGGTCTCCAAAACCGGCTTCATCAACGAAGCGGGCGAATGCCTGGTAATGCTGACCAAGATCGAAGATCGTGAAGTGGCTATTGTGCTGCTGAACTCCTCGGGTCGTTACTCGCGTATTGGTGACGCCGTACGTATTCGCGATCTGGTTGAAAAATCCAACGGCCTGGCCATGCTGTAAGACGCCCTTCGTGCCCCAGCTAAAACTGCTTGAAGACTTTGTAACCCTGGCTCGTGCGGGCAGTTTTGTTCGGGCAGCAGAGCAACGCCACGTCACACACCCAGCATTTGGACGCCGCATTCGGGCCTTGGAAACATGGGTAGGCACACCCTTGGTGGAGCGCAGCAGCCTGCCCATCACGCTAACGCCGGAAGGACAGGTGTTTTACAACACGGCCAATCAAGTGCTGGAACAACTGAACCGCGTTCGCCGGCAATTGCAGGCCTCGGATCAAGCCGGACAAGGCAGCTTGCGCATTGCTACCGGCCGTAGCCTGGCACGCACCTTGGTCACGGACTGGGTCAGCCGTCTGCAAAAAGGCAGCCACGCCCCTTTGTCGGCCCATATACCTATCGACATCAGCACCGGCATGATGGCCGATATGGCCAAGCTGTTGGCCCAAGGCAAAACCGACTTTCTGTGCTGTTATGAACACCCGGCCTTGTCAATTGAACTGCTGGCCGAGCAAGTGACGTATATGACCATCGCCACTGACAAATTGGTGCCTACCTGTCAGCGCCGCAAGAACGGCACACCTTTATATGAACTCAATGCCGATAGCGGACGCAGCATTCCTTTGATTTCATATTCAGGCGGCTTGGCCATGGCCCGCATTCTGGGTGACAAGCTGCACCACTTTCCCTATCCCCTGGTCAGCACGGTGCGTTGCGATTCTCTGGATACGGCAATGGGCTCGGTATTGAAAGGCATGGGCGTAGCCTGGTTACCCCAGTCCATGATTGCCAATGAATGTCGTCGCGGCACGCTGGTGCAATTGGGCGGCAAAGGCGACGAGATTGCCTTTGAAGTTCGTCTGTATCGCTCCCGAGCCCCGCTCTCGGATCTGGCAGAGTCCGTCTGGGCCTTCACCCAGCAGGGGCGATAAACGCACAAGCAACCGAAAAAGCACGTCCATGTGCCGCAACAGCACATCGCAAGTAGCCGCAACAGACACAATACCCTTTCATAACTAAGGATAAACAGGCCCGCAGCGCGCACACCGGCCGCTGCTTGGAAACCTATCTATTGAACGGGGAGCACATCATGTCTTTTTCTTTTCCCAAGCGCAGCTTGGTCCTTGGCATTCTGGGCGCCTGTAGCCTCTTGCAAGCCTCAATCAGCCACGCCGACACCTACCCCTCACGCAGCCTGACTCTGGTCGTGGGTTATCCCGCCGGAGGCAGCGTGGATCTGACTGCCCGCCTGTTAGCTGAAGAGCTGAGCAGCCGTTTGGGCCAAAGCGTCGTCGTGGAAAACGCAGGCGGTGCCGGTGGCACCATTGGTGCTCAACGCGTACAACGTGCAGCCGCCGACGGCTATACCCTGCTGCTGGGTTCTACCAACGAGATGATCATCGCCGGCATGATCAACAAAGCCGTGCGCTACGACGGGCAAAAAGACTTCACGCCTATTGGCATGATTGCCTCCCAGCCCTTGTTGCTGGCAGCCTCCAAAGAGTCCGGTATTCGCTCCGCGGCAGACTATGCGCAAAAGCTGCGGGCGGCCAAACCGGAAGCCTTCAGCTTTGGTTCCTCCGGCGTAGGTACTACCTTGCACCTAGCCGGTGAAATGGTGAACGCCTCGACCGGTACCACCGCCATGCACGTGCCCTACCGTGGCGTCCCACCCCTGGTTTCGGATTTGATGAGTGGTCAACTGGATACGGCTTACCTTGTGCTGTCCTCGGGCCTGTCGCAAGCTCGCGCAGGCGCCATCGTGCCTTTGGGCATTACCGAAACCCATGCCTCTCCTGCTGCCCCGGAGATCCCGCCGCTGGCCGATACACCCGGCTTTGAAAAGGTCGACATCAACGTCTGGTTTGGTTTGTATGGCCCCAAGGATTTGCCTGAATCCGTCACCAGCACCTTGCGTCAGGCTCTGGACAGCAGCCTGCAATCGGCCAACTTGCAAGAGAAAATGCAATCCAATGGAGCCACGCTTTACGCACCCGGCATGAACGCGGCAGAGTTCCAGGCCAAAGAGGTCGACAAATATGCTCGTCTGGTCGAACTGGCCAAGCTGCAAGCCGAATAAAACACATGCGCCCCGGCTAGCTGCTGGGGCGCTGGAGTCTTTCCATGCAATTTTCTCTTTCCTTGCCTGACATTCAAGAAGAGCGTCAGGGCAATACCGGTGTCCCTGGACTCTGGTGCCTGGACTCGGGCGAAGCGGGCCGTACCGTAATGATCAGCGCCCTGATTCATGGTAACGAACTTTGTGGGGCCTGGGCCTTGAAAGCCGTGTTGGCCAGTGGCCTGAAGCCCCGTCGTGGCAAGCTGATTCTGGCCTTTTGCAATCTGGACGCCTTTGATCGCTTTGATCCTGAGCAGCACGATGCCAGCCGCTACGTGGACGAAGACATGAACCGCGTCTGGAGCGATCAGAAGCTGGCTCAAACACAGACACAAGAACAGCGTCGCGCACGAGCCATTTTGCCTTGGCTGGAACAAGCCGACTGGTTGCTGGATCTGCACTCCATGCATGAACCCAGCGCCCCCTTGTTATTGACTGGCACCTTGGCACGCAATATCGAGCTGGCTCGTACTCTGGGCGCTCCCGAGCATGTGATTGTGGATAGCGGCCATAAGGACGGCGTACGCATGCGCGATTACGGTCGATTCTCGGACCCTGAAGCACATGAAGCGCGCTCCTTATTATTGGAATGCGGCTTTCATGGCGACCCTGATACACCGGCAATCGCACTGGACCTGATTGCCCGCTTTCTGCTCGCCTCCGAGATTGTGGAAAAAGAGGATTTGCCCTCGGACTGGCGTCGAGCGTCTCCCGATACGCAACGCGTTCTGCAAGTCACCCATGCGATTGTCGCCCCTTCCATGCAAGTCAGTTTCGATCAGAACTGGCAAGGCCTGGAAACCTTGGCCGATGCCGGCACAGCGATTGGACAAGCTGATGGCCAAGCCTGGCTGACGCCCTACGATAACTGCACCTTGGTCATGCCTTCGCTGCGCCAGCTACGTCCGGGTGTCACCGTCGTGCGTCTGGCACAAAACTACGACGCCCTTTCATAGATCGCTTAAATCTGACGTTCAAGCCCTGAATGCCAAGCCTAAAGAGGCATTCTCAATACCGAGAAAAAAAGCGGAACTTGGCGGTACTTTGGCTACCAAAGCCTGCATAGCCATCCTACAATCGGCACATGTGCATCGCTTATATCGCCGTCGGAGTTAATGCAGATTGGCCGCTGATTATTGCCGCCAATCGCGACGAATATCATGCTCGCCCCAGCCAAGCGGCCCAACCTTGGCGGGACGAGCCCGATATTCTGGCGGGTCGGGACCTGCAAGCCGGGGGCACCTGGCTGGGCCTGACACAAAGCCGTGGACGGCTAGCCTTGCTGACCAATTACCGCGAAGCCCCCAGCAACAAAAACAGCAAGCAACGCTCACGCGGCGAACTGATCCCCCAGTTTCTAAGAGACGAGCGCAGTCCCGCCGACTATCTGGAACAACTCGCCCAGGAAGGAGCCGATTACGCAGGCTTCAATCTTTTTGTGCTGGAATGGCCGGACAAGCAACAGCCTTTACGCATGGGCTATTACAGCAACCGTCATCCCAGTGGCAGCCCGCACATGCTGGGACCAGGCGTACATGTTCTGAGCAATGCCTGGCTTAATACACCTTGGCCCAAAAGCCTGTTCCTGAAAGAAACCCTGCAGGCACAACATTTTGATGGCTCGCCACCAGCGGTAGAAGGCTTGTTTCAGGGTTTACGCAATCAGGAAGTCGCAGCCGATGCCGACTTGCCCCAAACCGGCTTGAGTCTTGAGCACGAACGCTTGTTAAGCAGCCCGTTTATTGTCAGCCCCAATTACGGCACCCGCTGCACCACCGTCATCACTATTAATCAGCGCGGACATGGAATGCTGCGTGAACGCAGTTTCAATCCGCAGGCAGAACCGACCCGTCAGCATGACTGGCCGTTGTTGTGGCCCAGCTTTCATCCTGACAGCCAGCCCCACCCCTCTCATAACAGCAACAGGGCCCCTGAGGGCCCGCTTAGCCACCTTACTTCAAGCAAGGAAACCTCATGAGTCCTCGTCTTTCATTGATCGGCATTGCCATGTCGCTGGCCTTATTGAGCAGCCCCATCGTGCACGCCCAGGAACTGCCCCCCAGCCAGTATTACGGTTCAACCGAATACATCAGCGGCGGCATAGGTAGTGATGAAGCCCAACTGTTTCGCATGGTGCGCAACACCTTTCCCTTGTCCGTGAACTTTTCAGCCAACCAGGGTGAGCGCGTCGGCTATATTTCCGATGTGCAGCTGGTTATCCGTAACAGCAACGACCAAACCGTGCTGAACAGCCTGATCGACGGCCCCTACTGCCTGATCCGTCTTGGCCCCGGCAATTACAAGGTATTTGCCACCTACCAGGGCCAGACCCAGGAGCGCCAGGCCACTATTGTTGAAGGCCAGCCCCGCGAACTGAACTTCACCTGGAAGTAGGATAGTTACGCTGATACGTATCCAGGCCCATAGCCTGGATTTGTTCTTCAATCAACTGCTCGAAGGGCCGGAGCAAAGGGCTGAAATCCCGCTCCGGCTCCATAATCTGCATCAGCCGGACAATTGCTTCCAGGGTCGACACAGCCTGCGGGTCGGGCGCTTTACGCAGTCTGTAGCGCGACGCCTGTCCTTCAGGCAATACCCAATACGGCAGGGCTTGCAAAACCGGATTGCTGTGCAAGATCAGGCGTGCCTTGCGCCAGGTGCCATCTGGCACCACGATCAGATCCGGCTTCTCCCCTGGGCCTGTTGAGCCCGCCACCTTGGCTTCTGGTCCCGGAAACAGCAAAACAGGACGATGCGCCTGTGCCAGCCGGGCCTCCAGCCCAGCAAACTGTTCTCCCACCCATAGCTCTGTCCCCTTCAAACCCAAATACGCCAAGCGCGCAGTATTAAGCGCATGCCGGGCTTCGGAATGGTGCTGCAAAATCAGCACAGGACACGCTGCTTCTATCGAAGGGATCAAGGGACACAAGCAACGAGCCAAGGGCCGCTGACACTGTGCACAGCGGCCGGGACGGGTAGAAGGGGAAGAATTCATGCGAGAGCGCCAAACAGAAGGCCACAGTATATAAAAGTTCTGCTTTGAAACAGATGCCTGGTTTGCTGGCAAACAGATTTACTGTATATTTATACAGCAATCAGGAGCATACCTATGGCAAGCGCACTTCGTTCCCTTTTAGATCTTCACCCTTCCCTTTGGACAGGCAAGCATTATGCGCATGCCGCAGGCACTTGCCTGCCCAGCGGGTTTGCCGCCCTGGATGACGAACTGCCAGGAGGCGGCTGGCCTGTGGGCAGTCTGATCGAACTGCATGCACAGCAAGACAGCAGTGCCTTGTCCTTGTTGTTGCCAGCCTTGAATACGCTGCAGGCAGAGCGCTTGCGTGTTTTAGTCGCCCCGCCCTATCAACCCATGCAACAACTGTGGCGTGGTACTCCTGTTACGAACAAGCAAAACAGCTCATCAGAAAACGCCTTGCCCGCCCGCATGCTCTGGATACGCAGCCAGCACCTGAACGATACTTTGTGGGCCAGTGCCCAGGCCTTGCGTCACGGCCACTGTGCGGCTGTGCTGAGCTGGCTGCCTGCCCATGTGCCTTTAGCGGCCTTGCGTCAACTACAGCTATTAGCCAGCCATAGCGACAGCCTGTTTTTTTGTTTACGTCCGGCGCACAGTCAGACCAACAGCCCCGCCCTTTTGCGTCTTGAACTTCAGACTCGCCAAGACCAGCAGGGGCAGCCCTGGCTGGATGTTCATATCCGCAAACGACGGGGGCCTCCGTGCAAGGACAGCATTGCTTTGGCCCCTCACCACACCCTGATGCCGCCAGCGGCCATTCCGTCTCATGTACCTGTGCCTGCGACTGCCCCAGAGCCTGCTTACGCCTGAGGCCAGCCCAAAACAGCAGAACGGTATTCAAGCCGTTCTGCTGCGCTACAGCCCCCAGCTGGCACAGGTTCAAGCCGATTTATGGGTACTGAATATCAGTGCCAGCATCCGGCTGTTTGGTGGTTTGCGCCGTCTGTACCAACAGGTCCGGGCTGACTTGCAAGCCCTTATTCCCGAGCCCTGCCTGGCCCTGGCACCCACTGCCCGTGCGGCCTGCTTGCTGGCTTTGTCCGGACGCAAGCAGCGTCGTTGTGCACGACGTTTGCAGGCCTGTCTGAACTCGCTTCCCATCCACTTATTGGCTCCGCCTGCCGACCAGCTGCAATGGTTGCATAGTCTGGGCTGCCATACCCTGGGCCAGTTGCACCAACTCCCCCGCGATGGCCTATCCCAGCGCGGGCTGCGTGCCCTGCTGTTGCAGTTGGACCAAGCCTACGGCACACAAAGCTGGGCGCTGGAATGGGTGCATGCCGCCCCGCAATTTACAGACAAGCTGGAAATGGATACACCATCCAATAACAAACCCACCGTCTTGCGGGCCGTAAATCGCCTATTGATCAAGCTGGAGGCCTGGTTGAATCAGTACCAGTTGGCTTGTGGACGTCTGGAGCTGGTACTACGCACGGAAAGATACAAGGACTACCCCACGACCACCCGCCTGGAGTTGCAAATGGCCCGGTCCTGCTGGCGTAGCCAGGACTTTTTGCCCGTATGGCAAGAACAGTTCCAGCAACTGCAATTACAGGCGGCCGTACAGAGCATGGTGCTGCAGGCACAGCAACTACACCCGCGCCAAACTCATGCCAGCAGCCTGTTTCCCGATGCGCGTCATTGGCAAGAGCAGGATCAACAACTGTTGGAGCGCTTGCAGGCCAGGCTGGGGGCTGAACAGATTTTGACACCTGCCGCCCAAGCCAGCTATTTGCCTGAACAGGCGAATCAATGGCTCCCCTTGTCCCGCAGCCAGCCCCCCGATGCGGACCGTCCGGCTTTGCAACGTCCATGCTGGATGCTGGACCCGGCTCAGCCCTTACAACACGATCAGCAATCCCCGCTTCTGGATCAGCAGCGCTTGCGCTTGGTCCAGGGTCCAGAACGGGTACAGACAGGCTGGTGGAGCGGCACCGGGCATCAGCAGCGGGACTACTTTATTGCCCTGTGTCCGCAGGGGCGTTTGTATTGGGTTTATCGGGACTTGAGCCAGGAGCATGCCTGGTATCTGCACGGAGTCTTTGGATGAAACCCCATATAGACCTGCTGTATTCCGAGCTGGACTGCCTGTCCAATTACAGCTTCTTGAATGGCGCGTCCCACCCCGAGGAGCTGATCAGCCGCGCTGCCGAATTGGGCTACAAGGCGCTGGCCTTATGCGATTACGCCTCCATGGCCGGTGTGGTGCGCGCTTATGCGCAGGCCAAGTTGCATCCGGAAATTCGTCTGTTGGTTGGAAGTCGGTTCCGCTTTACGGGGGGTTGGGACAATCAGCGCCCACAAGTCGCCAAGGCTGAGACAAGAACCTGCAACGGCACTCAAACCCATGAGCTGCTGATTCTGCCGCGCAACAAGGAAGGCTACGGCAATCTCTGTCAATTCATCTCGCACCTGCACCAATCACTGGACTTGAAGCAGGAAGCCTCGATTGACTGGTCTTTTTTGCAACAAGCCCGCCAAGGTTCCCAACAACAGGTTCTGCCAGACTGTCTTGTCATCTACAAGCCGGCCTATGGCTTGGATAGCGAGCACATCCGTCTTCAAACACAGCATTTGCTGGACCTGTTTGCAGGCCGACTGTTTTTAGGCATCAGTCTGCATAGGCGCGATCAGGACATGCAGCATTTGCGCGCCGTCAGGCTGGCAGCGCAGGCATGTGGATTGCGCTGTGCCGCGTTGGGCGGCGTCCATATGCACGTGCGCTCTCGCCAGCCTTTGCACGATACTTTGGCAGCCATACGCCTGAAAACACCTGTGCAAGAATGTGGCTGGTCCCTGGCCAGCAATGCAGAACATCACTTACGCAGTCGTTTCCAACTGGCCAATCTTTACCCGGCCGAACTGCGTGAGACCACCGATCACATCCAGGAGCTATGCCAGTTTTGTTTAAGTGAAATCAAGTACGAGTACCCGGTCGAGATTGTCCCGCCCGGTCTCAGTGGCATTGAGTATCTGCGACAGGAAACCGAGCGTGGCGCGCAAAAGCGCTACCCCAAAGGGATTAGCGACAGCTTGCGCACGCGCCTGGAAGAGGAACTCAGCCTGATTGCAGACCTTCAATACGAGTCCTACTTTCTGACTTTGCATGACATCGTCAGTTACGCGCGCAGTCAGGGGATTTTGTGCCAGGGCCGAGGCTCTGCCGCCAACTCGGCCGTGTGCTACTGCCTGGGCATTACTGAAGTTGATCCTGCCAGCAGCCATACCTTGTTTGCGCGCTTCATCAGCCGCGCACGGGCTGAACCGCCCGATATTGATGTGGACTTCGAGCACCAGCGTCGCGAAGAGGTTATTCAATACATTTACCGCAAATATGGCCGGCAACGAGCAGCCTTAACAGCGGTGATCACCACCTATAGACGCCGCAGCGCCTTGCGGGACACCGGCAAGGCGCTAAGCATTCCTTCCGCCTTGATCGAGGCCTTGATTCAATGCGACCGTGCCTGGCTTAAAGACAGCCACATTCAGGATGAAGTCCTGGCACGCTTTCCCGAATGCCCGCCAGAGCAAGCGCATCAATGGTTGTCCTTGACCCGCCAGCTGATGGGCTTTCCACGTCACCTGTCCCAGCACCCTGGCGGTTTTGTAATTTCACAAACACCCTTGCACAGGCTGGTGCCGATTCAAAACGCCGCCATGCCAGGGCGCAGCGTTGTGCAATGGGACAAGGATGATCTGGATGTGCTGGGTTTGCTGAAAGTCGATATTCTGGCCTTAGGTATGTTGAGCGCCTTGCGTCGCTGCCTGGACAGTATCAGTCAGCAAAAAGGCAAACCATTCCGCTTGCAGGACATCCCTTTGCAAAGCGCCAAAACCTTTCGGATGATACGGCGCGCTGACACCATAGGCGTGTTCCAGATCGAGTCCCGCGCCCAGATGAGCATGTTGCCGCGCCTGCGTCCCAAATGCTTTTACGACTTGGTGGTGCAAGTGGCCATTGTGCGCCCCGGCCCCATTCAAGGGGGCATGGTGCATCCTTATCTGGAACGCCGTCGCGACCACAGCAAAGTCGACTACCCTGCCCCCGAAATCCGCCATGTGCTGGAACGCACCCTGGGCGTGCCTATTTTTCAGGAGCAGGCCATGGAACTGGCCATGGAGGCGGCGGGTTTCTCGGCTGACAAAGCGGACGCCTTGCGGCGGGCCATGGCGGCCTGGCGTCGTCGTGGCGGTTTGGGGCCTTTTGAACAAGAGCTGCTCGATGGCATGGCTGCCAAAGGTTATGCCCCCGAATTTGCCCAGCGCCTGTTCGATCAGATCAGCGGTTTTGGGGAGTACGGTTTTCCGGAAAGTCACTCGGCCAGTTTCGCCAAACTGGCCTGGTTCAGCGCCTATCTGAAAGCACGTTACCCGGAGCACTTTCTGACGGCCTTGCTGAACTCTCAACCCATGGGTTTTTACGGCCCCAGCCAATTGGTCCAGGATGCACGCCGTCACGGCGTTCAGGTCTTGCCTGTTGATGTGCAATACAGCCTGTATGACAGCCACGTGTGTTCCGAGCTTGGCGGCCCGCCTCAGGTACGTCTGGGCCTGCACATGGTCAAAGGCTTGAGCGAGCAAGGCGCCCAAGCCATCGTGAGTTACCGGCAAAGCCACCCGGACCGTACGCTGAATCTGGCCTGCTTGCGCCAGGAACTGGCCCTGTCAGCCCACGATCAGCAAGCGCTGGCCCAGGCCCATGCTTTACGCAGTGCTTATAGCCAACGCCGCCACAGTGTTTGGGATGCCCGACGCCCCAGTCAGGCAGGATTGCTGAGCCATGCTGAAACGCCGGAGCACACCCCGGATTTGCCACGAGCCAGTGTGGGGCTGGAAGTGTTAAGTGATTATCAGGCCGTGGGCTTGAGCCTGAATCGTCACCCCCTGTCCTTGCTACGCACACAGTTGTCCCCCTTGCGATTCTCCACCGCAGAACAACTCAACCAAGCCTGCCCGGATAGGCGGCTGGCACGGGCCTGCGGGCTGGTGACCACCCGCCAACGCCCCGGCACCGCCAAAGGCACCGTATTTGTAACGCTGGAAGATGAAACCGGCAGTGTCAATGTCATCGTGCGTGAAGAGTTGGCGCAGGCGCAATCTCAGGCCTTGCTTCACTCTCGCCTGCTGGGTGTCTATGGCGTCTGGCAACGGGATGGCAGCGTTTGCCATTTAATTGCCCGCCGTCTGGTATCCATGAATCACCTGATTGGTGATCTGGTCGCACGCAGCCGGGATTTTCAATAATCGGATTTTTCCCTACCCCCGCCCTGCGTTAAACTAGGGCTTTGCCCGTTCAACCAGGAACCACCATGAGTCAAACACTCAAAACCCGTTTAGCTGAAGATATCAAAACGGCGATGCGCGCTCGCGATAGCGGACGCCTGGAGACCTTGCGTTTTCTGCAAGCCGCGATCAAACAACGCGAAGTGGACGAACGTACCGAGCTGGGCGATGCTGAAGTAAGCAGCATCATTGAAAAACAAGTCAAGCAACGCCGCGAATCCATCCAGGCTTTTGAATCTGCTGGCCGTACCGAAAGCGCCGAGAAAGAAAAATCCGAATTGCTGATTCTGCAGGAATACCTGCCACAGCAAGCCGATAGCGCCGAAATTGATGCGACCATTGCCGATGCGATTACCCAGGCTCAGGCTGACGGCGCTCAAGGCCCCGCATTGATGGGCAAGGTCATGGGTCTGGTGAAAGCCAAACTGGCTGGCCGTGCCGATATGTCCCAGGTTTCCGCTCAAGTGAAGCAAAAGCTGAACCCATGAAGCATTTGCAGGCCGAACTGGCGCAGCCCAAACAGGACTTTTTCGGCACACATATCCCCCTGATGCAGCACCTGGGCCTGCAAACCGTTAGCAGCACCGAGCAGGAAGTGATTACTTTTCTGCCCTGGCAAGCCTGTAATGCCAACTCCCGTGCCGATGTGCACGGGGGCACCTTGATGGCGATTCTGGATTTCACCCTTAGCGCCGCCGCACGGGCACAACGTCCTGGCTCAGGGATGGCCACCATAGACATGAACTCGCAGTTTTTACTGCCTGCTCGTGGCGATGTCTGGTTCAAGGCCCAATGCCTGTATCTGGAAGGCGATACCGCTTACTGCGAAGGTGGCGGGTATGACGAGAAGGAACGCTTGCTGGTTAAAGCGGCAGCCACTTTTCGAGTGGTGCGCGGTAGCTGAACACCAGGTGCAATACACCTTGGAAAGTGGCACGCTGCCCCAAACTGCTACCGATCTACAATAAAGCCCATTAAAAAAGCCCGTATCAAACGGGCTTTTTTATTTCCACCTACTTAATCACAGGCAAGCTTAATGCGCCTGCAAATCCTCACCCACAGGCTGATCCCATTCCGGGTTGGATTTCAAAAATGGATAATCCGTATAGCCTTTAGGCCCCTGGGTGTAAAACGAATCCCGATCCCAGCCATTCAAGGGCGCACGCAACTGCAAACGCAAGGGCAAGTCCGGATTGGACAAAAAAGCCTTACCGAACGACACGGCGTCTGCCATGCCTTTGGATAAAGTGGTCTGTGCTGTCGGCAAATCGAAATGTTCATTAGCGATAATCGCACCACCAAACTGGCATTTGATCATGGGCAACAAGCTGTCCGAAGCCGGGCTTTCGCGCAGGAACAAAAAGGCAATATCACGGCGATCCAGTTCGCAAGCCACGTACGAGAACAAACGGGCCGGATCGGAATCCTTCATGCCATGCAAGCCACCACGTGGGGACAAATGCACACCGACTCGGCCAGCACCCCAAATGGCGACACAGGCGTCCACAATCTCCAACAGGAAACGAGCCCGGTTTTCAATTGAACCACCATACGCATCCGTGCGGGTATTGGAGCCATCATGCAGGAACTGGTCGATCAGGTAGCCATTGGCACCGTGTATCTCCACTCCATCAAAGCCGGCGCTCAGCGCGTTTTGAGCGGCAACGGCAAAGTCGTCCACAATATCGGCAATTTCTTCACTGCGCAGGGCACGCGGCACCACAAAAGGACGTTCCGGGCTTAAATGGCTGACCATGCCCTCACAGGCAATTGCGCTGGGCGCAACCGGCATTTGGCCATTCAGAAATTCCGGATCAGACACACGCCCCACATGCCACAACTGCAAGACAATACGGCCACCCTTGGCATGGACGGCTTCGGTAATCGTGCGCCACGCATCTACCTGTGCACTACTCCAGATGCCCGGCGTGTGGGCATAGCCCACACCTTGCGGCGATACCGAAGTGGCTTCGGCTACAATCAGCCCCGCGCTGGCCCGCTGGCAATAGTACATACGCATCAAATCATTGGGCATACGGCCCTCGGAGGCGCGTGCGCGTGTCATGGGCGCCATGATGATGCGGTTCATGAGTTCAATATCACCCAGTTTGATTGGATCAAACAAACTAACCATTGTTTTACACTGTCCACTATTGATGTTTCCGCCAGGGCTTGAACGACACGCGCCCAAGGGAATACCCGATAAGGGTTTTTACCAGATATGTCTTTATACCATCAACGCTTAATTTGGCTTGAAATTGTTTCAAGCATCAAACGGATCAAATAAGCTATGGCACAGTTCGCCGTCATAGGATTAGGCCGCTTCGGTTCGGCCTGCGCCCTGGAACTCATGAAAATGGGCCACTCCGTACTGGGAGTGGATACCAATCCGAAACTGGTCAACAAATATGCGGACCAATTAAACCGTGCCGTCATTGCCGATGTCACTGACCGCCAGGCTCTGGAAGAGCTGGGGCTGGACAATTATGACGTAGTTCTGGTTGCGATTGGAGCTGATATTGAATCCTGCCTGGTTTGCGTGGTTCACCTGAAAAGTTTTGGTGTGCCGACAATCTGGGCCAAAGCCATTTCCCATACCCAGCATTTGATTCTGGCCAAGATTGGTGTGAACCGGATTATTCACCCCGAAGAAGAAATGGGCATACGAGTCGCCCAAATGCTCAGCTACCCCATGGTCAACGATTACATTTCCCTGGGTAACGGCGATTATGTTGTGGAAGTCACCGCCAGCGACAATATGAACGGCCAGACCATCAAGGACATATTGCGCGAGCAAATGGCCGACGTGCAGGTCCTGCTGGTCAAACGTCGTGGCCAAACCACCATCCAGCCCGATGCTGATTTTGCCCTGCATGCCAAGGATCTGCTGATCCTGCTTGGACAACTGCAAGCACTTCGTACCGCCGCCCCCAAATTGGTCTGATGTATGCGCAATTGGCTGCCTAATAGTCTGACTCGCCGTCTTGAGGTCAATCCTCATACCCGCACCCTGAGCGCCAGCCCGCCACTGGTGCTGGCGCTGGGTTTTATGGCCCTGATTATTCTGGGCGCGATTTTGCTGAGCCTGCCACAAGCAGCTACGCCCCGGCTGGGGATTTTTCAGGCGCTGTTCATGGCTACCTCGGCCGTCACTGTCACGGGCCTGGCGGTCATTGATCCGGCAACAGACTTGACGCACTTTGGGCAAATTGTGCTGGCGCTGCTCGTGCAAATTGGCGGTATGGGCTTTGTGACCTTTGCCGTGATTGCGGCCATCACCATGCACAAACGCATCAGTGTCAGCCAGCAGGCACTGGCACTGGAGGCTTTTAATCAAACCAGCGTGTCCCGCATCCGCAGTACAGCCTTTCAAGTGTTCAAGATTGCTGCCCTGATTGAGCTGATCGCCGCCGCCATTCTGTTTCTGCGATGGACCATTGATTTACCGTGGACCACAGCCCTTTATCGCGCCTTGTTCCATGCGGTCACGGCTTTCAATAATGCGGGCTTCTCGCTATTTCATGACTCCTTGATCCCCATTTCCGGGGATTTCGTGTCAGTCATGACTTTATCCGGCCTGATTATTTTGGGCGGGATTGGCTTTACCGTACTGGCCGACGTAGGCCAGAAAAAACGCTGGCAAACACTTTTGCCGTACACAAAGCTGATCCTGATCGGAACACTCATCCTGAACCTGATTGGTTTTTTCAGTCTCTGGGCGCTGGAATTCACGAATCCAAATACGTTGGGCATGCTGGGCCTGGGCGATCAGGCGCTGGCCGCCTGGATGCAGAATGCGGCCACCCGTACCGCGGGTTTTACCACCATGGACATTGCCAGCCTGCGCGACAGCACTCAGTTGACCCTGATTGTGCTGATGCTGATTGGTGGCGGCTCGCTCAGTACGGCCAGCGGTATCAAAATCGGCACCTTGATTGTCTTGCTGGCGGCGGTACGCTCCTACATCCGTCAACGCGAAGAAGTGGTCTTGATGGAACGCAGCGTGGCTCCAGAAACCGTACAGAAAGCCCTGGCCCTTTTCCTGATTACCGGCGCACTGTACTTCATCAGCGTCTTGCTGCTGACCTTGTTTGAGGACATGCCCATTACCAGCCTGCTGTTTGAAGCCGCGTCGGCCTTGAGTACCACCGGCATGAGTCACGGCATTACCCACAAGCTGTCCACGCCTAGCCAGATCCTGATCATGGTGCTGATGTTTGCAGGCCGACTCGGGCCTCTAACCTTGATTTACTCGCTGGCCACACGCAAACGCAGCCGTATTCGCTACCCGGAAGGCAACTTCCAAGTGGGCTAGACCTGTCGCTAAACCACAGATATACAAGAAGTTTTAAGAAAAACGACTATTGTCACCGAATTTTGGTATGGTTAATGGATGTAAACATCGAACAACTACTGATCAGGATGCAGGCTTATGGATCACAGGAAGATGGCTACTTTAACCAAGCGCGCTGGCACCGGGCTTAGCGCGCTTTGCCGGGAACTGACCAGCCGTGGGATTAGCTACCACCCGCTGGTCGAAATGTATCAAAGTCAAATGGCCGTTATTGGTTTGCTCAGTGACGAAGTTGTCGCCCTGCGCAAAGAGCTGGACGATCTAAAAAAAGTAGTTAAGAAAAACGGCTCATGAGCCGTTTATTTTTTTGCCTGCGATTAAGGCCCCCATTCCCCTGCCTACACCTCTTGAAGTGGCCCTGTTCACATCCATGACTGTCACCCTGCCCCGTTTTTGGCTGTGCGCCGCTTTAGCCTTGTGTTCTGCCACTGCCTACAGTCAAAACGATCGGGTTCTATCTACACAAAAGCAGCCAGGCTCCCTTCCCGGCATTGCGCCTATCCCGCCTGCGGCCCCCGTTCTGAACTACGGGACGACCTTGTTCACGCCCGACTATCAGGGTGTGCGCCTGCATACTTACCTGGATGAATGGCAGCGTCAGACTCAGCTGGACTCCGGGGAACTGGCGACTCCGGCGCGTCAGGACAATCTGTTTATCGTCTTGCACTACCGCTACACCAACACCAGCCCACGCCCACTGAGCCCGCAGATCCATCGGCCACGCCTGTTTCTGGTTGACCCTTCAGGCCAGAAAGTAGCGCCCAATCAGCGAGCGACACAGGACTATCGCTACGCTCATGATCTGGACACGGTTGGCCCTGACAAAATCAACCCCTTGGTGAGCGTTTCGGATGTCGCAGTCTTTGAGATCAGCCCAGCCTTGTTTGATGCCACTCGCTGGCACTTTATGATCCAGGAAGGCCAGGCTATCCGCATTCCTTTGACGGTTGTCCCTGAAAAACCGTCTAAAAACGCTGAATAAACATAATAGACGCCCCCTCCATACCAATAAATCATTAAACTCTGCGCTCAGACAGACCCGTCTTATAAACAGGCATGGAATAATACGGGGCCATATAAGCGAAATTAATCGACAAAGCTCTCAGCTCACATGCGGTGAGAGCAAGGAAACAAGATTGCGTCATACCCCCTTTCGGATCAGCGCCACCCTCATCGTTGCCAGCGTCCTGCTCCTGCTGGTGCTGAGATCACTACCCACGCGCCCCGAACCCGGTCCTGAACTGATCCAGGTAGAAGGTGGCTCTTTTATGGCCGGCAATTTTCAGGTTCCCATGCGTAACTCCGACGGTGAGTTGTCCGTGCAATGGGTGGCGCAGCCGGATCAGGGGGCTCTGGAGCCCTACCCGGTAGAGGTCAACGCCTTTTCCATCATGAAAAAAGAGGCAAATAACGCCTTGTACGATCGCTTCTTGAAGCAAACCAAGCGCCCTGCGCGCTGGCAGCCGGTAAAAGGCGATGGCGAACAAGTCGCCAATATGCCCTACGACGAAGCGGAAGCCTTTTGCGCCTGGTTAGGAAAAAACACCGGCCTGGACATGCGCCTGCCTACAGAGGCTGAATGGGAATACGCGGCCCGCAGCCGTGGCCAGCCCTTTCCCTGGGCAACCGACAACGGCCAGTGGCAGGCAGGCCGCAACGTGCCTGAGCAAGGCAATGAAGCAGACAAAAACAAGACGGGCGCCTTCCCACCCAATCCGCTGGGCATTCAGGATATGGCCAATGGCCTGCATGAATGGGTGATCTCAGACCCGACCCGTGATCCAGCCCACGTACGGATTTTCAAAGGTGGCAGCAATGAGGGAGCCAGCTCACGCCACACCATCCCCACACGCGGCATTGTCTTTCCCTTGTCGGAAGCGGCTATTGACGCCAAGCCCGAACTGGCTCGTCTGAAAGGCCGCCCAGTAGGCACGGTGTATTTCCAGCACGCCACCGCGCGTTGTGTGGCTCCCTTGAAAACCAACGGCACGCCACCCACATCGGTTACGCAAAACACCATCCTGCCAACGATTTTTGATGATGTAACGGACAAGCGCAAACCAAGCGACGAACCTTAAACAATCCCCGGCGGCAATCCGCTGGTACAGACAGCCACAACCTTGGCGTCGTCTTCGCTGGTGGATAAATAGATATGTCCGATACCGCTGTCAAAATACGCTGACTCGTGGACTTCCAGAAACAGGGTTTCGCCAGTTTCAAACTGAATGGCAATAGAGCCGGACAGCACAATCACAAACTCCTGCCCAGCGTGACGGATATAGTCGTCAAACTCGCTGGCATCGCGTGAATCAATCACGGCCAGAATCGGATTCATGTGCTTGCCGCTGAGCTCGCCAAACAACAGGCCGTATTCATAGTTGCGGGTGGCATAGCCAGGGGTGGCCGTAGATTTATGGCTGGAAATGCCCACTTCGGTGGTGGGCAATGGCTGCGCAGTTTCCTGATCGGGAACGGCAAACAAAGAACCGACTTCAATATTCAGGGCACGGGCCAGGACCACAAACTTTTCATAGCTTAAAGTGACCTGCCCCAATTCTGCTTTGGAAATAGTGGACAGCGCCAAGCCGGTTTTTTCAGACAACTGCTTGAGTGTCTGTTTTTGATTATGTCGGGCTTGGCGCAGGCGGGTTCCTACCTGTTCCTTGCTGAGCAGTTCATTACGTAGCATTCCTGGATTGTAAGCGGCGCAAACGGAACCAGGCAATCAGAATCCAGGCCATCAAAACAAAGCCCAGGTAGCCGAAAAACGGGTATACCGTGCCCACCAGATTGATGAAACCAATCTTGGCGCCCACCAGTCCCAGCACCCCGGCGATAGCCGTACCGATATTGAATTTACGGGTATTGGGCGTAAAAATCCGGGCCGAGAAGGAATACAGCACACCCACCGAGGTTGTCAGAATCATGGCGAAAATCACCACGGACATAATGGTTCCCAGCAGTTTGGACTGTTCAGTAGCCAGCATCAGCATGGGCAAGGCCGCCGAGCCAATCGTATCGATACGGCCAAACACACCGGCGCTGATCAGCACAATCAAAAAGCCCAGCAACAAGCCACCTACCAGTCCACCGAGCAAGGCATTGCGCCGAGAAGTCGCTTGCGCACCGGCAATCATCAGGAACGGCGCCCCCACCACCATGTTGTAGGACACGTACAGTAAAGAGCCGACCAGCCAATGCCCCGCACCTTGTGGTTTAGTCTGCGCAATCACATCCAGTTCTTCCAATGGCAAATCCCGCGTATTCCAGCTGTAAATACACAGGAAAATCATCATCAGAACCAGGATGGGCGTGATGCTGCCAATAAAGGCCATCACCCGATCCACGCGCAAGAACACAATCAGCACGGTAATCAGCATGACGGCGATACTGCCGTATTGCGCCGGCACGCCCCATTGCTGCTCCATCAGCGAGCCGCCACCAGCAAACATCACCACGGCAATCGCATACATGAAGAAGGTAATCATGATGTCGACCACCACACCCAGACGCGGCCCACAAATCAGATACAAGCCCTCTTTGAAGGAATGCGATACCGAAACCTGGCTAAGCTCCCCCACCGCCATGCCCAGTATCGTGAAGCACAGACCACTGACCACCCCTCCCAGCAGCCCCCAATACCCAAAGCTGCTGAAAAACTGCAATATCTCTTGTCCTGATGCAAAGCCGGCCCCCACCACCACACCGACAAAGGCCATCGCAATGCCCAGGATATTTCTTATATTCGACATGCTTTCTCCTCCGGGAGATCAAAGTGCTGCTGTTTTTATGTTCTGAAACGAGCGGGTGATACCACAGCCGGATCAATATTCAGGGCCTTCAAAGAATCGGGCAGATCCTGCTTTTGCAACAAACTGGCCGCCAGCAAGGACGCGCCTGCGGCGGTCTGAATCCCATAGCCACCTTGACCGGCCAGCCAGAAAAAGCCGGGGCAGTGTGCATCCTGACCAATCACCAGCTCGCCATCAGGAGCAAAACTGCGCAGCCCCGCCCAAGTGTGGCTGGGACGACGGATACGGAGCTGAGTGCGCTCTTCAATACGGTAAATACCGGTGGCCACATCCAGCTCTTCAGCCACGACATCATGGGCATCCACGTCGTCGGCATTGGCAGGCGAACCCAGCAACATGCCAGCATCGGGCTTGAAGTAAAACTCTTCGCCAATATCAATGACGGCGGGCCAGTCACGATGATCCACACCTTCGGGCGGCGAAAACAGGAAAGCGGAACGACGTTTGGGTTGAATGCCCAAGGCCTGCACGCCACAGCGTTCTGCCAAGGTATCAGCCCAGGCCCCCGCCGCATTGACCAGCACACGAGTGCGCAAACTTGCAGGCTCGGCGTTGAGCTGAACTTCCCAACATTCGCCATCCCACTTGGCCGACACCACTTCCGTATCCAGACGCAGTTTCACACCCTTAGCTTGTGCACCTTTCAGAAACCCTTGGTGCAAGGCATGTACATCCATGTCCTGACCCTGACCGTCATACAAGGCACCGGCCAATTGCGCAGGGTCCAGACAGGGCACCATGGCCAAGGCTTCTTCGGCACTCAAGCGGCTAACATCCAGACCTTGTTCATGCCAATCCTGATACTGGCTGTCCAGCAAATCCTGCTGATCGGCGGTCCCCACATACAGCACACCGCGCGGCAGCAAAATTGGCTGATCGCTAAAGCCCGCGGGTGGATGGCTGAAAAAATCATTGCCCGCAACAGTCAAGGCACGAATCGTTTCCGTACCGTAGGTTTCAACAAACATCGCGGCCGAGCGTCCCGTGGAGTGATACGCAGCATGGGACTCTCTTTCCAGAACCAGCACTTGGGCACTTTCGGGCAAACGGTAGGCCAAAGACACGCCTGCCATCCCGGCTCCAACAATTACGTAGTCGTACACCATAAAATTCTCATATCCGATAATTGAGGGCTAATAGTAGGTCTTTCCAAGAAAAACATCCAAGAGGGTTTTTACTAGGCGGACACTTCGGGCTTCGTGGGCAAAGCCATGCAGCGTCTGATCGACGGCTATTACACCGTCACGGACGAAGAGTTATACCGTTTGATGGTCATTGCCTATGAGCAGGACAAGGTCAAACTGGAACCCTCCGCCCTGGCTGGCGTGCCCGGCATGGCGCGGGTATTGAACTCGCCTGAATATCTGCAGCGTATGGGTTTTACGCATGTTCAGCTGGAGAACGCTACCCACCTGGTTTGGGGAACCGGCGGTAGCATGGTGCCGGAGGCGGAGTTTCAAACCTATCTGGATAAGGGGCGCAGCCTGTAAGCGGAAACTGACAGAACAGGCTCTCAGGCAAGGCTGCGCCTGTTCAATCTTCTGACGTAGGGCCGGACATCAAACTCCGGCTCTTTGCCTCTGCCGCCACACACCGGGCGAGACTCCTTCCAAACGGCTAAAAGCACGGCTCAGGCTGGACTCATTGTCATACCCCACCTGCGCGGCAATTTGCCCTATCGTCTGCGAACCGGCTGCCAACAAAAGCTTGGCTTTATAGATACGCCAAGCCGTCAGATACGCCAAGGGAGCTTGCCCGACAGCCGCCTTGAACAAAGCAGAAAAGGTGGACCGGGACAGCCCGATCAGTGCGCCCATTTCCTCCACCGACCACGGATGCGCAATCTGCTGATGCACAGCTTGCAAGACCGGGGCCATCCTGGGGTCTCGAATACCCGCCAACAGCCCTGCCCCCAAGGAGGCGCAGTGCGATAAAGCCCGCAGCACCTGAATGAACATCACATCAACCAGACGGGCGTTAATCAGCTGAGTTCCGTAATCCCGGCTTTGCGCTTCGGTTTGCAGCACATGCAGGATGCTTTTTATGGCGACAGCATCTTCCGCCCTCAAGCGAGTGTGTACCAAGGGGCCAAGCGCACTGAACAGGGGTTCGGCAGCCAACTTGTTGAAAGCAAAGCGGGCCGTCACGATTTCAGTCAAGGCTCCATCGCCCCCATGGACGATCGGCTCAGCATGCGGATACCGAGCCAAAGTCTCACAGGAAACCAGCGGACTTTCCTTGCCGTCACACAGCGAGAATTGCACCCCTGGTTGAACAAGCATGCAGGTGTCCGCATCCAGCAGCACGGGATCGGCCCGCTGCTCTCCCTTCAAATAACAAGCCCCTTTTCTGACAATCAACAGCCGCGCATACTCGCCGGTGTCAAAGCTGACGCCCCAAGGCGCACGCAGTTGGAAGCACGCATACAAAGCATGCTGCAAACGCATGCCATCCAGAATTTCATCAAAGGGGTTCATGACTATCAGACGATAAGACAGGAAAATCGGATTTTTAACTATAGATCGTCTGAAGTCTCAGGCCTAGCATGCTCCATGCAAGTATCAACAGGAGCATGCATGGACACCTACCGTTTTACACAATATGGCAGTTTGGACTACCTGACACGAGGTCAGGAACCGCTTCCCGAACCCGGCCCCGGACAAGTGCGGGTTCAAGTCATGGCCTCGTCCTTGAACTTCAGAGACCTGTTGGTCATGAAAGATACATTGCGCTATCCCACTACGCCAGGGGCTGTACCACTGTCAGATGCAGCAGGAATCATTGATGCCCTTGGCCCCGGCGTGCAGCGCTTCAAGTTGGGCGACCGTGTCATCAACAGTTTTTTCCCGAACTGGTTCGGTGGCCCAGCCTACGCAGGCCGGGAACAATATGGTGTTGAACATGACGGCTGGCTGACTCAATACAAAGTCGTGTCGGCAGAGGCCTTGTCGCCTATGCCCGCCCATCTGAGTTTTGAAGAGGCAGCAACCCTGCCTTGCGCAGCCTTGACGGCCTGGTCCGCACTGGCCGGTATTAATGCAGGCGATACAGTGCTGACACAAGGAGCAGGTGGCGTGTCCATTTTTGCCATTCAATTGGCCAGGGCAATGGGAGCCTGCGTCATCTCCAGCACTTCTTCAGACAATAAGTTCGACAAGCTGCTGCAGTTAGGGGCTGACCAGGTTTTCAACTACAAAGACACGCCAGAATGGTCCGAGCTTGTACGAGACTACACGCACGGCGAAGGCGTCAATCGTATTGTCGATGTCGGTGGTCCGGTGACAATTGCGCAATCCATCAAAGCGATTGCTGTAGGTGGGCAAGTGTCCTTGATCGGCTCCTTGGGAAAATCCGTGCAATCGCTGGATGTCATGGATCTGGTCTTTAGTCAGGCCAACTACAAAGCCATTGGTGTAGGTAGTCGCAGTGATCTGGAAGCCATGAATCGAGTCATTAGCCAGCACCGGATCCATCCGGTGATCGACCGGGTCTTCGATTTCAAAAACGCTCATGAAGCCTACCGCTATCTGCAACAGCGCGATCGCTTTGGAAAAATCGTGATCCATCACTAATAACGGAGTCCGGGCATCAGATAAATCAAAGCTAATTGAGAAGCAGTTGTAATACAATCGCGCCATGTCTGTCCAACGGCACTGCTCTCTCGTTAAAGATGGCATAGCCTGGCAAGTTCTTTTTTGCCTGGCGATCCTGTCATTTCTGAGCCGTTCGCTGGTCCCGGCAGGCTACATGCCCGGTAGCTTGGGTGAACAGAATGGCTTCTTTTCCGTCACGCTTTGTGCCCCAGGAGGAACACCCAGCACGATCTGGATGAGCCTGACAGGACAGGCCGATCCGCCGCAATCCAATGAACACGCGGATATGCAGAAGTGCCCTTACGCATTGGTCCTGTCCCAAGTAGCCCTGCCCAGCGCTGATATGGCAAGCCTGGATATCCCAGCGCTTCATCAGCCTTTGTTGCTAGTACACCGTAATCAGAGCTTGCCGCCCCTGCCTGCCTTGGGGCCACCGCTAGGGTCACGCGCTCCCCCTGTCAACCTTGCTTGATCTCTCGTCGTCGACTGCCGTATGTGCAGTCGCTTTTCAGCGTAGTCATTCAAGGTTTTTTTATGTCCATTTTTTGTGTTTCTGCACAGGCATGCGCCGTGCAGACCGCCCCTTTTTCACCCTCTCGTCACTCGGCACAAACATCACCACGCACACGAAGCAGCGTCCTGGCTCTGACCTTGCTGTTTTCCAGCTCCTGGACCAGCCTTGCTCATGCACAGACGCCAACACTGGCTCCCGTCATCGTCACTCCAGAGCGTGGTAAAAGTCTGACCGTTCCAGACCTGCAAAGCGCTCAAAAAACCATTGAACAAACCGCGGGCGGCGTGGCTTTGGTGTCCGAGAGCGCCTGGCGTGATACCAAAGCCGCCTCCATCAAAGACATCCTGGACTACACACCGGGGGTGTTTGCACAGCCCAAATGGGGAGATGATGCACGTCTGTCCATACGTGGCTCGGGCCTGTCGCGGTATTACCATCTGCGCGGCATCAGCTTGTATCAGGATGGCATTCCATTAAATGACCCGGACGGCAGCAGCAATTTTCATCGCATCGACCCTACAGCCTACCGCTATACCGAGGTCTATAAAGGCGCCAATGCCTTGCAGTACGGAGCCGCTACTTTAGGTGGGGCTATCAACTTCGTCACCCCCACCGGCCATGATGCCGACGCCTTTCAAGGGCGTCTGGATACCGGTAGCTTTGGCTGGCGGCGCGTGCAACTTGGCAGCGGTTTTGCGGGCGAGAAACTGGATGGCGTGATTTCCGGCTCCTGGCAAACCCAGGATGGGTATAGGGAACAAAGTGCTGGCCATTCCTCGCGGGCCAGCGCAAACCTGGCTTGGCAGCTTTCAGACCGGGCAGAAACCCGTTTTTACCTGAGCGGCTATCAAATTCATCAGGATATTCCCGGCTCGGTCAGCCGCGATCAGGCTCTGAATAATCCACGGCAAGCTGCCAAAGCAAATAAAGAGCACGATTGGCAGCTCAACCTGGACGGAGGCCGCATTACCAACCGCACAGTGCTGCTCATGGGAGAGACCCAATATGAACTGGGTGGCTGGTTCGAGCAAAGCTCGCTACGGCACCCCATTTATCAATTTATTGATAGGGACACAAACAGCTACGGCGCTTACGGCAGGCTGATCAACACCAGCCCGCTGGCAGGCAGAGACAACCGCTTCACGCTAGGCTTGACTTGGTCGGCAGGCAAGACTGATGCTCAAAACTCTGTAAACGCAGGAGGCAAACGGCAGGAGAAACTGTCTGCCAGCAAAGACAGGGCCAGCAATCTGAGCGCCTATGCCGAGAACGCCTGGAGTCTTGGTTCGGACTTATCTCTGATTACCGGCCTCCAATACGTGCACGCCCAACGCAAGCGTCAGGATCTGTATAATGGCGGCCTGCCCGCCACCCGGTCCGGGGACAAAAGCTACAACCTCTTCAATCCCAAATTAGGCCTGTTATGGGATGCAGGTTCGCAGTGGCAAATCTACGGAAATATTTCCCGCAGCGCCGAGCCGCCAACTTTTGACGATATGACGTTCTCGACCCGCAATGATCTGGATCGTCTGCAAGCTCAACGTGCCACCACCTTCGAAATAGGCACCCGGGGCGAAAACGGAAACGTGGCCTGGGACGTCTCCCTGTACCATGCCCGCGTCAAGAACGAGCTGCAATGCATCAGCGCGCCTTGGAACATTTGCGACAAAACCGTCAACGCAGATCGCACCACCCATCAAGGTATAGAACTGAGCGTGCAATGGACGGTCGCTCGTGGCTTGTTGGTACAAGATCTGCAAAGTGACAGCCTGGACATCAAAGGCGCCTACACCTACAGCAACTTCAAATTCGACAATGATCGGGACTGGAACAACAATCAAATGCCCGGCGTACCCAAGCATTATCTGCGGGCAGAGATTATCTACAAACACCCGTCGGGCTTTCACATTGGCCCCAATGTGGAATGGGTGCCCCAGGCTTACTACGTGGATAACGCCAATACCACCAAGACCAGCTCCTATGCCTTGCTTGGCTTGCGAGCCGGATGGGAACGCGGCCCCTACTCCTTCTATGTAGATGGCCGCAATCTGACAGATCGTCGATACATCGCCAGCGCCAGCATTACCGACTATGCCACAGCCTCCTCGCCCTTGTTCGAGCCGGGCACAGGGAGATCGGTCTTTGCCGGTGTGCAGATCCAGTATTAATTCCACTTTTTTTATCTTGCTAAGGGGTTTGTCATGCCCGTCAAATCGCCACTATCACGCTTTATATGCCAGATCACTGCCTCTTGGCTGCCAACAAGTCAGCTGAGCACTCTGCTTGGGGCGACAGCCCCACCCTGTCTTTTATTAGCTTGAGAAACAAGGAGTTTTTATGAAAACCGCTTCACAACATCGCCAGACCTTCAAAGTGGCACTCCATGGGCTTTTCTTCGCCATGGCTTTATTCATCTTGTTCGCTATGTTCACGGGCATGGCTCACGCTGCACCATCAGAGGCCGATCGCATCTCCCAAGCCATGAAGGCGATTTGGGACAGCCCCGAAGCCCCTCTTGTGGTGGAGCCTATCGTAATCGAGGGTGACTACGCCCTGGCGGGTTGGACGCAACTGACACGTGGTGGTCGTGCGCTATTAAAAAGTCGTCATGGGGAATGGAATGTTCATATGTGTGGTGGCGATGGCTTGAACGATGTCGAGACTCTAACCATGGCAGGCATGAGCGCTGAAGCGGCAGAACGCCTGGTCAAGAACACTAGCGCAGCAGAAGCCAAACTGCCCGCCGAAGTGACCGCCAAATTCTCCACCTTTGGAGACAATATGGTGGTGGATCACAACCATCAACCCGACTAATCCAGGAAGGAGAACCCGCTGCGCAAGGACTGAGTCAACAAGGAATCACTGCACCAGACCGCCGGATCGCCGTGCTGCTGGATTGCTGTTTGCCTTACTCAGTCTGAGTGTGGTCATGCCCGCACTGGCCACACTTCTTGCGCGGAAAAGGCGAATAACTGGTGAACAAGCTCTGGCTACCCATGAACGGCGACAAGCCGCACTTTGGGCAAGTAAAAACGGTCATGGCTACCAAGCCCTGGCCCAGAATATAAAAGCCAAAGACCAAAAACCCGAAGGTCCCCAACACACGGTCGAACACAGGCAGCCCAAAATACAAGGCGACCAGAAGCAAGATATTGAACAAGGTGAACAGCCAGGCTTTTTTGTAGAGCGACATTAACGACCTTTTAAAACCAGCTCCCACAGCCAGGAAGTGATTTAGCGATTTAATTCAAGCGTGGACAGTTTACGGGATTCGATCCGCAGGGGAGAGGACTGAGCAAGCTGGTCACAATTTCGCCCCGGCCGTGACAAGCAGCCAGCTATCCGGAACAAGCGATGAATGTTTCTGAATGCAATGTTGCGGCAATACCCATCCCTCATGATCTAGGATCTTCCAACAAAATCCCCTTACGGACCATGAACCTCGCTTCTTTGCCCCCTCTTGTCCCAGTTCTACAACAGCTCCTGCGTGCCTTGGGTATCGCCCTGCTGCCCTTGGCCTTGGCTGCCTGCGACAGCGGCTCCAGCACAGGCGGCAATCACTCTCCCGAAGCTCCCGTCGTCACGCCACCGGTCACTGAGGAACCGGAACCACCTCGCAACACCGCCTATCTGGACAGTAAGGCAGGCGATGTCATCAAGGTCCGTATCGAAGAACTGCATCCCACCCAAGCGGCCATTGGCTACGATCAGGTTTACTACAAGCTGGGACGCTGGCAAGGCGATCTGGATCGGCCCACCTGGGCTAAGGACCCCAAACAGCAACTGGACTACCTGAATCGCACCATCGGCAAGAAGTTTGACGACTACTGCGAGGATATGGGCGGAACCGAACGTGCTCAAAAATTTCTGACCATCGCTGAGGCTCAAGCTGCCCGCCTGGACCAGCCCACCACCTATCTGTGCAAAGACCCTCTGGGCTCGCAAACAGAAAACCTGAAAACCGTGGTCGTAGGCTGGGACGGCAATCTCTATCTGACCGATGGCCACCACACCTTCTCATCCCTGCGCGAAATCCCGGACGGCGGCCCCAAACTGCCCGTCTGGGTAAAAGTCAGCGCCAACTACAGCGACATCCGCGAAGCGTCCGCCTTCTGGGAGCGCATGAGCAAAGAGAAACTGGTCTGGCTGCGTGATGGTGAAAACCAGACTATTACTGTCGAGCAACTGCCCACCCGCGTTGGGCTGGCCAGCGAAAAAGAAGCCGGTGGCATGCAGGAAGATCGCTATCGCTCCCTGGTGTATTTCACCCGCGACCTTGCCTATAAAAACGGCAAGCTGCCTGAATACGCAGAGTTTCTGTGGGGCGACTGGCTGCGCCGCCAAGCTTCCGGGGGCCAACTGCCCAAGCTGGACGAATACCAGATGGCCCCACCCGCCACACCGACCCAGATTCTGGCGGTGAGCACCTTGAACAAGACCTTGAAACCCGGTGGTTCAAACGACAGCTACGCGGCTGCCGTGCGCGATGCAGCCTTGAAAATGACGGCTCTGAAAGACACGGATCTGGTCTTTGAAGACCGTGATGCAGCAGCTTTAGGCCGTATCGTCCTGGAACCGGACGCTGCCAGTGACTCCGACACTAAAACAGCGCGCGACACCTTGGAAGAACTGCCACGCAACGACGTCAAATCTGACGGTAGCCCACGGGGTGCAGGAAAGCTGTGGTTTGCAGTGAACTACCGCAATTGCGGCAAGCCTGCGGCGGGGACTTGCTGGGGGTGGTAATAAAGCTAGTCAGAACCTGATCAAATAAAAAGCCCGCAATGCGGGCTTTTTAAATAGCTAGACGCACCGCAACAACTTGGACTTTCCCCACTCTTGAGACAAGCGAGCAATCCCTTTCACCAATACTCATCAAATCAACAAGAATAACTCCATCGCCATTCAAGAAGAAAATAGCTATGATCGACAGGCTATTGATTAAGGGAACAACAAATTGCTCTATGAAACAACATCAAGAAATTCATAAGGCGCAACGATTTACTGCGGAAAAAATCAAGAAAAACATCCTGAAATCTCATGCCCCTATCAATCTTGAGAATATAAATCGAACGGACAAGCAATGACGACGAACGCAGTTCAAGCTTTGAGGACTTTACACAAGAAAAATTAAGCAAAAGAAGAAAAGGAGCAATTCGGCTCCTTATTTTTTAGAAATCAAGTAACAAAATTTTAGTTTGATAGAGGAAGGTGAGATAGCGTTATGAAAACAATCGCAGTTTTAGCTCTTTCGACCGTATTGGTTGGTTGTTCTACTTATGCTGTTCCACGATACAGCATCTCTACCGATACAGTAGTCGCTCTACGGGCTGTTGGCGATGTAAAGGCCAGTGTTGGGGACTTCCGTAACGACAGTCCCACAAATAAAGACAGTCAGCCTGGGGAAATCATGTGTCGTGCAGTCGGGCCCATCAAAACACCTGATGGAGAAAGCTATGCCGACTATGTTCGCAAAGCGCTAATTAGCGAATTGATCATCGCAAATATTTATGAAAAAGAATCCACCCTTGAACTTACAGGCAGGCTGACTACCCTGGATTTTGACTCCATGGGCGGAACATGGACAGTGGGTATGGAACTTAGCTCTTCAAATGGAAAGTCAATTGCCGTCAACAACACCCATAAATACACCTCCAGTTTTTATGGTGAAACGGCATGCAATCAAACGGCACAGGCAGGCTTGGGTGCCATTCAGGATGCGATCCGCGCACTGGTTACCCACGCGGATTTCAAAACACTTCTGGCGGAAGAATCCAAGTAGGCCAAACACAGGCACACAGCCTCCAAATCATCTGTCTGACAGGGTTGGCCTCAATCCTTGCACAAGGTACACCCTGGAAAACTTCCTGCAGCACAGACACCATTAAAGAAGCCAGGAGCCACCTGGCTCCTGAGCTTTACAAGCAAATCATCATTGGAGAGATTATGAAGATGAGAACAGCCTTGATCGGAGCCACTGCTTTTTGTATGTCATCAGCCGCGTATGCTGCTGAGCTACCCCGATACGACCCAAACTCCTACTGTGAAAGCGTCTCCGCTGTCTCAGGAGGTTCGGCAATGATCACAAACGAATGCATCAAAATGGAGCAGACTGCCTACAACAACTTGAAAAGAATTTGGGAGTCTGTCCCTAGCAAGACAAGCACTTATTGCGACCGCGTGGCACGCACGACCGGCGGCAGTTATTCCATTTTAGAGAGCTGCATCGAAATGGAAATAAGCGAATCCGGTGCTCCCCAAAAGTTCCAGTTTTAAAACAGTCACTCCAAATAGATAAGCGGCCGTAGGCAGATGACCAATCAAGCTCAAAACTCCCCCATCATTCTTCATGAATGCACCGTCCTGGGCGCTCCCGGATTTCCGTTTCTACCCGGCGATAGTGTCAATCTCGTTTTTGAAGGTGACACGGTAAGCTGCAACTCGGCTACCAGAACCATCCCCTTCTCTCTAATCGAAGTTGCCGATCTCTCTGTCAATGGTCCCGGCACAGTCGTAAGCGGCGGAGGTTTTATTGGAGGTGGATTCGATGTCGATGGGGCACTGACCGGGATGGCAATAGCAGGTGTCTTGAATGCCTTAACCAGCAAGAAAACGACACAAACATTTATTGTTTTGACCACGAATTTTGGTGAACTCCATCTGCACTACAGCCTGATGGAACCCGCAGCGCTACGCATATTTCTGGGCGGTATCTTTGTCCGCCTGCGCTTTCTGAACACCCAATGGCGCCATGAAAGAGCAAGAGTGATCGAGGATCAACTGATCAGCGGCACAATTTCCGACGCAGAAGCAGAAACCTTCAAGGCAAGACTGCTCTCTTCGCCAAATTGGCCAGACCCGGCTCTGGAAGCAGAACAAGCGCGTCGGGAAAACAAGCGACTTGCTGACCTCGGTCCGAAAGGCACATGTCCAAATTGCGACCAAATAATCCCTTTGCTCAGCGAAACCTGCCCGCATTGCCGGGCGAATTTTGGAGAATACGCCTCCTGGAGCGTTATTCCTTTGAAAGCCTGATCCTGCTCTACCCGCCATTGGCGGATACATCCCATAAAACCACTACAGCAATAAAAAAGGCCTACAGCAAAAATGCTGTAGGCCTTTTTAAATTTGGTCGGAACGGAAGGATTTGAACCTTCGACCCCTTGCACCCCATGAAAGGGATCGCAGCCTTTATGCCTAAACAATTAACTGCCTATCAATAAAAAGGGGGATTTATAGATTTTTACCCGTCATATCATATAGATTTTAAATTTGGTGCGAGAATTATGAAAAGACACACAATTAAAATCACAGAGAGACAAAGAGAAGAAATTAAAAAACACGAAATAAGAAAATTTCTTGAGATAAACCGAAGAGAGCTTAAGAAATGAAATTTTCTTATTTTTTTAATGACTGGATCAATAACGGTGTATTTCGTGCCGATAACAACAACGAACTTGAAAGATTGTTCAGAAAAGACGTTTTGCCAGTCTTAGGACAAATTTCATTGAATGAAATTTGTTCAAAGCATCTTCTAGGAGTGCTACTCAGCCAAAGAGAGCGCGGTGTCACAAGGCTGTCGATTGTAACATTGCACAATCTCCGCCAGCTATTTAAGTGGGGGATGCAGAGGGAGCCATGGTGTGAAGCCATAGGACTAACCAACCCAGCTTCGCAAATAGCGCTCAAACAGTTCATCCCGAAGGACTATGAAGTTGCTAGAGATCGGGTACTGTCAAGTGCTGAAATTTGGGAACTACACCAGATCCTATCGGAGAGCAGCCACAACGTACTAGATAAGAAATCAAATATTGCCATATGGCTTTGCTTAGGTTCTCTATGCAGAATCGGTGAGCTATTACAATCCAGATGGGAGAATGTCAATCTTAAATCTGGAATTTGGTACTTACCGAGAGAGACAACCAAAGGAAGCACGCAAGACCATGTGATATTCATGTCAGAGTTTATACATAAAAAATTTGTAGAATTATTTAGATTTACAGGCGGTAGCCAGTGGTGCTTTCCGTCTAGAAACAATAAAAACCATGTTGACCTGAAGAGCATCACAAAGCAAATAGCAGATAGACAAATTCGCTTCAAGAATAGAACAGACTCTTTTAAAGGTCGGGTCAACAGCAATGCTTTAGTGCTAGCGAATGGCTCACGTGGCGATTGGACACCACATGACTTGAGGAGGACTGGTGCAACGATGATGCAATCGCTAGGGATACCGTTAGAGGTCATTGATCGCTGCCAGAACCACGTACTTTCTGGCTCTAAAATACGTCGCCACTACATGCACCACGATTATGCTCAAGAAAAAGCAGAAGCTTGGCAGATATTAGGCCAAAAAATAGAGGGCATTTTCTCAATGCCTAGCCCCCAGGCTCACGATGAGTTTCTCGGTATCAAGCATCCCTTGCATAAACCTCATTGGTTGCAATGGAATGTTTAAGTTTTTTCCTCATTGCTCGTAGCCAGCATCCGGCAGGAGCCGAACCCGCATAAGACCAAAAGGGGAACTCGTTCCCCCTGGTAATTACCGGGTGTGAGGCCTCTTAAGCCCGATCTATCAAGCGCTCAAAAATTCATTTTTTATCCAAGGAAAGACTTTATGGCAGAACCTCTGTCGGAACTGTTGCGCTTGCGCATAACACCATCGCAACGCCAGCACCTAAGCGAAGCAGCAGCCTTAGCCGGACTATCTTCGTCAGAATATGCCCGTCAACTGCTGACAACCTCTCAATCCATGCAATCAGAGCTAGCGTCACTGCGCCATGCTCTAGAGAATCTACTGAATCGACACTCGCCAGCCACTCAAATGGAAACCCTGATGCTACTGCGGATCTTGGTCCAACCCGAACAAGTCAGCCAGGTACACAAAAGCATGCTGACCATGGGATACATGCCAGCTCACTCGGAGATGTCATATGGAACCCGCACCTAAAGAAGGCAAGCAACAATCAAGTGGTCGTGCCTTCATCCTCGGAGTAGTCGCAACACATATTGTTCTTTCTGCCTGGAACTCCATCCCTGAGTCTGGCGGAAGTTGGATCTTGCAAGCGATCGCCTTTCTTGCACACATCTTCATGTGGTTTTTTATGATTGCCGTCGTCACCAAGTTTTGCTCGTCACTCTGGAGATGGCTCACTCGTTAACACAACAACAAGGATCATCATGATCAATGACCTCAAGACAGTTTCAGAAATCAACGCAGAAATTTCCCGCCTTCAGCGTAAAGCGGAAGTTATCAAACGCAAGACCCGCCAGAATGTACTTGCTGACATCGTACGAACCATGCGGGAGAACGACCTAACCATGGACGAGATTGCACAGGCCTTTCGCCATCCAGGTGTTAAGCCAAATGCCTCGCCCACAGTCAAATACAAACACCCAAGCGGTGCAACTTGGTCAGGCAGAGGCCGTACCCCAGACTGGATGAAAGCAGCTGAAGCCGCAGGTGAGTCACGTGAACGCTACCTGCTTCCCACCCCGTCCACCAACCCGCAGTAATACAAAAGAAGGGCATCTCCCCTTCCGCCCTCTTCCTTCCAGTCGTTCTGTGGCCCAGCGCCATCGTCTTCTATCCATTTGGAGTAATCATGAAACAGCTCCCCATTTCATTGGGTGCGCTGGCGTTGGCCTGCGCGTCCACCTCTTATGCTCAATCGTCCGAAGTCTTGACTGGACTTCCCGGATTGGCTTGCGAGGCCGTCCTATGCCTGTCCAGCAGCCTGCAACCAGGCGAATGCACCGCCTCTTTCGATCATTACTTTGACATTCGCAAATACGCCAAAGGCATGCTCGACTGGGAAGCCACTGTAGACGCTAGACGTTTTTTCCTAGGTATGTGCCCAGTTGCATCTGAACCCGGTATGTCGGCACGTATGGATGCCATCTCTCGCGGAGCAGGCAAATGCGATCCTGACTATCTCAATGCGACATATGGGCAAGACATCTACCGCTACCGGATGGTGGGCTCTAATTATGTGGGCATACCCGCCATTCGGGACTTGTCCCTTATCAAGACAGTCACCCTTACTAAATTGCCCAATTACTGCGTTGTCTACAACGACCATGAATGGACATACGACTTGAGCATTAAGTACGTCGGTGATCCAAACCGTGGGGGCTATTGGGCTCCAGCCAGAGACTACGTATCAGCCCAATCAAAATGGAATGCTGAACACACTGGTAGTTGGGCCAACAATTGGCACTACTCGTTTGAAGATCCTCGTCGCAATATCGACGACACCGCAGGCACTGGGAACAACCATTGAGAGAGAGCCGTGCTAGCAGAATTCGCGCTTTTGGCCGCCACATGTGCGCCCAACATTCATGAAACGACGTTATCGGCCCTGGTACGCCATGAATCTAAGGCCCAGGTATATGCCATTGGCATAAACAAAGGTAAACGACTGGACAAACAACCAACTGACTACGAACAAGCCGCACCAATTGCGAACGATCTCATTGATCGTGGCATTGACTTTGATGCGGGTCTTGGTCAGATCAATGTTCGGAACTGGTCTTGGCTTGGATTGACGACAGAAACAGTCTTTGATCCTTGCACAAATCTGAAAGCTGCTCAAACAGTTCTGACGGACTGTTATCGGCGAGCCTTACGACAGTCAGCCGATGAGCAGCAGGCTCTACGCTCTGCCTTGTCTTGCTACAACACCGGCAATTTTGAGCGTGGCTTTAGCAATGGCTATGTTGGGAAAGTTCTAGCGCAAGCTGGAGTGAAAGTACCAGCTCTCAAAGCTATTAAGCATGAGGCTGTAGTCGTCGCGGAAGAATCAAGGCAGCAAAAGCCCAGGAAAACGGGAAAACCAGATGGCTTTACCGGAAAGAGAGTCACTGATGGTTTCGTCAATACAGAAAACAAATCGTTGGAAGCACCTATACAAAACGAAGTCACACCAGCGTTCCTAGTACAGCCCTCAGCCTAGCCAACTCCAAAACTCCAAAACTCCAAAGGATATTTTTATGAAACTAACACCTCTTAGGGCTCCCTTATCTGTCAATAAACAGAACCGCTTCACTCGCAGTCTTCTTGCGGTCATGTCTTTGATCTGGAGCTCCCTTATCGGCCTGTGCGTTTTTCTGGGCTTGCCCATCCTTGGTTTTATGCTAAGCCGAGGGAGCAGTCATGAAATCAACGACTTGCTTACTGAAGTGAATATTAATTACTTGCTAGACAAACTTATTCAGATGGATTGGGTGAGCTTGGGGATCTTGTACGGCTTTGCCTACGGCCTATTCTCGCTTTTAGTAAAGCATCGTGAGTACTTTGAGCAACTTCGGCAACGTCGTTTGGCCAAGCGGATGGCGGGTCAAGGGGTTGGTGCGGCCCACAGCCTATCGGGCGAGGACACGGCCCCTTGACGCGACCGTAGCAACATACGCTATTTCCGAGGACAGGGGCGAAGAGACAACGTCTCGTAGTTCACTGATCCCGAGGTTCCCGTCGGCGAGGGCGGAGAGTTCAGAGAGGCAGCGCCTCTTTGCTTACGGCCGCAAGTGCCGGCCACCAGTTTTTATCAGCGCCCATTCGGGCAAACACATCCCTTTTCTTAACCAAAATGCCCGGTGTTTTCTGACACCAGGCCAAGGAGCTATGCATGTTTGTTAAGCAATACCTGACCCGTTTAGCGCAAAACCATGTCGTGCGCCATGTTTACCAGTCGGCCATTGTGGCAATGCTGACCACCAATATGGCTTACGCCCAAGCGATTGGGGGCTTGAATAAAGCAAAAACGACACTGGAAGCGCTCCGTGACGCTCTTATCATTATTTTGCCCATCGCCTGCGTGATTGCCGGTCTGGTGATTTGGGTCCTGTACTCCGCTGAGATCATGCGTAAAGAAGATGCCACACGCTGGGCTATTGGCGTTATTGGCGCAGGCTCAGTTATCGAAATCGTGGCGCTGCTCTGGAGAGGTTAAGACATGGCAAACAACCCAGACAACTACGACGATGACGAAACTGAACTAAAGCCTTTTCACTATCTCGTGTTTAACGGTTTAGGTAGGAAGCCAACATTCATGGGAGTCCCCACCATGGTCTTCCTCGGCACCTTGTCTTCTGTCGCTATCTTGGCCATGTTCATCGGTCTGTACATGTGGGCCACCTTGATCTTTGTGATCCCATGGCTTGCCTGGATTACAAAATCTGACGACAAAGCCTTCGAGATCTGGGGGTTGGAGCTGAAGACACGATTCAAAAACCGCAACAAAAGTTTTTGGAATGGTTCCAGCTACGCCCCAACCTCATTCTCAGCGCGCCGCCCCTGGCGCCACAAATAAAGGAGTAAGTAATGAACGCGCTGACTTTGAAAGAGTGTCCGGTATCACATTACGTGCCGTACTCACACCACATTACTGACGAAATTATTGCGGACAAAGGCAATGAGTACCTGGCGGTCATCAAGGTCAGCGGACGCTCCGCCATGGCCGCCAGCCTGGAAGATCAAAATGACTGGCTTGAAGCGTTACATAACGTCCTTCGTGGTTTGCCACTCGGCAAGCTGGGCTTATATACGCATATCGTCGGTCGCTACGTGACTGAATACCCAGACAGCCAATTCTCACAAGTCTTCGCCCGGCAGTTCGATGACTCCTATCGCGCAACCTTCAATGACAGAAATGCCTTGAAGGTCAACGAACTCTACCTGACCGTCTCTATTCATCCCGTAGCAGATGAATTACTGGGCGTGATGGCATCGCTTGAAAAAGCATCTCCTGAACGTCTAAAGGCATGGCAAACCGAATCCATTGAGGATCTGAAAGGGGCTGTTCGCGCCATTCTTGCTGGGCTGCATCGCTATGACGCTGAAGTCCTGAAAATTGTGGATCGAAATGGATTTGCGTTTAGTGAGCCAGGTGAATTTCTTGGATTCCTGCTCTCTGGTGAATGGCATGCAGTACCAGTGACGGATGGCTACCTGTGGGACAGTTTGCCGTCTGCGCGACCCGTATTCTCGCGCTATGGCGAACTAGGTGAAATCCGAACCCTTACCGGGACACGAAAATTTGGAATGCTGGAATTGTTTCGCAAGCCGGGACAAGTACGGCCTGGCCACTTGGACTCTATCTTGTCCAGCCCTTATGAGTATGTCATCACTCAATCATGGGGCAGTTTCACCAATTCGGCTGCCAAGAAGCTCGTCAAAAAGCACAAGAAACTACTTCAGGACTCCAATGATGATGCACCGGGTCAAGTCAAGCAGTTAAAGAAAGTGATCGAAAAGATCGAGACTGGCGACCTAGGGCTTGGTGATCATCACGCAACCATGTTGATTTGGGGAGACGACGCTGACTCACTGCGCCGCTCCATGTCTGATATGCGAGCAAGGTTCGCCGATCGCGGTTTAGTTGTTAAGCCACTTGAAAAAGCCTTGGAGGCTGGCTTCTGGTCGCAACTACCAGCGAATTGGAGTTGGCGAACTCGTCCTGTAGCCATCACTAGCGAGAATTTGCTTTGCTTGAACAGCCTCCACAATCAGCTCTCAGGCAAAGCAACCGGCAACCCGTGGGGGCCTGCCGTAACGATGTTTAAGTCAGTTGTAGGTGCCCCCTTCTTCTTCAATTACCACGTATCACTTGAAGAGGTCGACGAGACTGGCCAACGACGACCTGGCAACACCTTGATCATTGGATACACCGGGACCGGCAAAACAGTGCTGCAAGGGGTATTGCTCACTCAAGCACAGAAGTTTGGTGCAACGGCGCTTATCTTGGACAAAGATGAAGGACTCCATGTGCTTGTATTGGCCTTGCGTGGGCAATACTTCACTCTCCGTTTGGGTTTACCGACTGGCTGGCAGCCTTTCTAACTGGACCCGACTCCCAAAAACATGGCCTTCATGCGCCAATTGGTGGCGCACCTAGCAGGACTTCGCGGTGAAACGGTCTCTACCAAGGAAGCAAAAGACATTGCGAAAGCAGTGGAAATGCTAATCCTGGAAATTGACAAAGAAGATCGAGGTATCCATACCCTTCTCCAATATCTGCCTGACTACTACCAGGAAGAAGGACAGCAGCTCACCCTGCATAAGCGTCTCTTACCATGGAGGCGTGACGGTGAATATGGCTGGGTTTTCGATAACCCGACAGACAGACTAAATCTGGAAGTGCCTGAAGGACACAATCCCATTTTTGGTTTTGACCTTACTGAAATCCTAGATGACGAGCATGTTCGCGGCGCAGCGACGATGTATATACGACACCGCAGTCAGGCTCTGCATGACGGTCGACGGATAATCAATTTAGTTGATGAGTGCCAACATCCTTTGAAAGACAAGCACTACCAAGATGACATGCAGGACGCGGTTAGGACCATCCGTAAAAAGAACGGTGTGCTGGCGTTCTCCACCCAAGAGCCGGAGGCTATTGCAGAAAACCCGGTTGGACCGTCGATTATCCAACAGGCAGGCACGCTCATTTTCCTTCCAAACCCACGAGCAAAGCGCGAAACCTATATGAAGGACTTTGGGCTAAGCGCTAGAGAGTTTGAGCTAGTGAAACAACTGGGAGAAAAAAGCCGTCAATTCGTCGTCAAACAGGGTTCAAGCGTTACGGTCGCCGAGTTGGATCTATCAACGTGCCCTGAAGCTCTTTTGGTTTTTTCCGGCAGCCCCGACATGGCCACCATTGCTAAACAGGTGATTGCCGAGGTTGGCGATGACCCAGCCACATGGTTGCCCCTTTACTTCGACCGGGCCGAACAAGCTCGTAAAGGTGAAGAACCAGTCGAGCTGACTAGTCATTAACTTAATCGCGTAATTATTAATTACTTAGCTATTATTGCGAGGTTACTTAAATCCAATACCTATTGAATGGAGCCCAGCATGAATAAACGAAAATTAATATTTGTTTCCGGCCTAATTGCAATCAGCCTAATTACTGGCTGCCAAACAAAAGAAGAAAAATTCGCGGGATACTGGCTCCAGAACAGCGACAAACGCCCTGTTTCCATGCATATAAAACCTGACGGCAGTGACTTTCTTGTAAATATCAACCAACTTAATTTCGGTAGGTTTTCAAGAGATATTGAAAAAGGGGTATACAAAGGAAACGGAATTTTGACAATAGGAGAGAAAAAGCAAGTCAAATACAGTGACGACAATGATTCATTAAGTGATGTTGATGATGAAACCATCACATTCAAAAGAGTGACAGCAGATCAATACAAAGCAGCCAGCAATCACTAGACTTAATCCAATCCTCTAGATCCCCCTCTTTGGTGGCCAGTTTTTACTGGCCATCTCTTTGCGCCGTCCTGGCGTATCCATGTATCCCTCGGAGCAATTATGAAAAGCATTTCTGCGCTTGCAGCAGGGCTTTGCCTTGCCTTTTCACTTGTATCGCCCAGCTACTCAGCCGGTGGCATTCCTACACTGGATGTGAACTCAATCCCCCAGCTCAACGCCTTGCTGGATCAACTGGAGACGGCGCGTGCTCAGCTCCAACAGGCGCAAGCACAAGTTCAAGCACTAACCCACTCCTCGGGCTTTGGCTACGTTCTTGAAAATGCCGATGTTCGGCGAATGATGCGGGAGTCACTACCTAGTGATGCCTCTGCGCTCCTCAATCGCCTGGATGGCCAAAACTCGACGCTTTCAAGCTCTGTCAACGCCATATCTGAAGAGGTCAATGCACCGGTGAACTTCCAGCAGGACTCTAAAGCGCTTCGTGAGCGATCTGTACGCATTGCAGCCACAAAAAAGGCCATGTCTGAACAGGCGTATAACGCGATGACTAAACGACTTGAGACGATTGATGGCCTCCAGGCCCAAATCAATCAAACAAGTAACCCGAAGGAAATCGCAGAGTTGCAAGCTCGCATTGCGATTGAGCAAGCGAACATTCAGGCAGACCAAACCCGTATTCAACTGGCGGAGCAACAGTTTGCTGCTGAATCAGCACTGCTGGAGGAGCGCGGCAATGTCGTCTACGGGGGCTGGTTTGGCGGCAGAAACAGACAAGCAACTCCATAACTGGGGATCATTATGGCTTTTGATGCAAACAGGATATCCGAGCCAGCCAACATTAACCGGATCGGCGAGTGGTTGATGAGGCAAGTGGATGTTGTTTTGAATACCGCTATAGCGACACCCATTGAGCAACTAGCCCGGGCCTTGGCTCCGATCATTGTCGTTGGGCTAACCCTGCAATTTCTGTTCTACAACATGGCCATTATGCGTGGCTATGGAAACATGACCGTCACTGAACTGATGTGGAAAGCAATGCGAGTGGCACTCATTGCGGGAGTCGCAACAGCCGGTGGTTTCTATCAAACCAATATTGTCGATGTCATGATCTCCTTGCCTGACGATGTTGCCGGTATCGTCGCAGGCGGCAATACCTTCTCCGACAGTATCGACACTCTTCGAGCAAGGACCGAATCAGCAGCAGCTACCATGGAGGACTCAGAAACAAACTGGTATCCAAGCAGCAAGAACATCCTGGTCAATATCTATGCAGGCTTCTTAACTGTAGTCACCGCGATAATTAGTGCCTCTGTAGCGGTGCTGATGATTGTCGTCAAAGTTGGTATGGCCTTAGTGGTAGCAGCCGGGCCATTTTTCATAGCCGCATTAGCATTTGAGCGCACAGAACGGCTATTTGACAGTTGGGTGTCACAGGCTCTGAACTTTGTGATCCTGGCATTACTAGGCGCACTGATCATGTCTATTTTGCTAGAGCTAACCCTCTCATACATAGCCATGCTCATACGGCTACTGACCGAAGGAGACACATCACTTCTTTCATTGATCGCTGGGTACTTTCTCGTGGGGATTGCCACGATTGTCATCATCGTTATGTTGCCTGGCCTTGCCCAAAGTCTTTCCAGCGGCTTTGGTGCCCAATTTGGCCTTGGCAGTGCTGGCCGCGGTGCCATGAACGCCATGCGCGCAGGTAGCTTGATTCGGAAGTTGATTCGCTAATAAGTCCTTAACCGCGCTACAGCACCACTCATATCCTCCTCCACTCTTCCATAAAGCCCAACAGTCTGCATAGCTGGGCCAGGAGTCATTCCCGATGAAAATACAACTTGCCGCGGTGGCTTTGGCCACCGTGATGGCTGGCTGCGCCTTTACGCCGCCAACCCCACCACAACCAGCCGACTCGCCACGAGTCCCGGTCAATCTCACGGCCCCTCTATCCAGCGGAGGCAGCCATGAGTAAAAAGCTTCGAACTATCGACGTCGCTGAAGAGCTGGAAAAAAGCCGGGGGCTGGAACGTGACTTGAAGACAGAACTGATTTCGAGTCGTCGTCGAGCTCATCAACTCAACATTTTTCTTGGTGTTTTAGCATTGGCAGGCGTCGTTGCCGTAGCAGGCTTAACCCCTTTGAAAGAACCTGCAAAACCGCACATCATCCGTGTCAATGACACAACCGGTGCCATTGAACACATTACAAGCCTGGGCGACACCCCTGAAAGCTATGGTGAACGCATTGATAAGTATTTTCTGAATACCTACGTCCTTAATTGCGAAGGCTATAACTGGTACACCATCCAAGAGCAGTTTGACACCTGCGCTCTACTTTCTTCACCGCCAATACAGGCCCAATACGGCAAGCGCTTTGAGGGTCCTAACGCCCCTACTGAGCGACTTGGCCAGCTTTCGAATCTGGATGTTGAAGTTCACTCGATCACGATGGGCGCCAATCAAACTGCTACTGTTCGATTTAGTACCGCTCAACGGGACGTGAGCTCCGGCCGCAATGAAAAAGAGCGTCACCAGATTGCCACCGTTGCATACGAATACCTCCAGGTGCCCTTAAGCGAATCGGTTGCTCGACGCAATCCTCTCGGCTTTCAAATTATCCGTTACGACTTAGCTGCGGACCTTTCACGTTAAACCCCCTTGAAGGAGTACCCATGAACCGATTTGCCAAAACGGCATTTGCGGTGGCACTGGCGTGCTTGGTCGCTACGCCTGCACTCGCCCTAGATCTGCCCAAACAAGCGGGCACTGATCACCGGATACGCTACGCCAACTACGATCCCCACAATGTCACCCAACTCGACTCTGTGATCGGTGTTGGAACAATGATTCAGTTAGAAGAAGGCGAGAACTATCTATTTCATGTATTCGGTGACAGTGAAGCCTATGAATTTACCGAATACACAAATCATCTGTTTCTCAAGCCAGTGGTTGATCAAGCTGATACCAACTTAATCGTAGTCACTGACCGACGGAACTATACCTTCCGGATCGAGTACCACAACGAGCGGGAAACAAAACAAGCTCTCTATAAATTGATCATGCGCTATCCCGACAGCGAAGCTATAGAAGCACGTCAACAGCAGCATGAACAAACGGTTCAAGCCGCATTTTCCCAAGTAGGTCTTCCAGTGAACTGGCAGGCATATTCCAAGAGTGGAGACCTGGATCTGGCCCCAATACACGCTTGGGATGACGGCCATCAAACCTGGATGCAGTTTGCACCAACCGCCGAAATCCCAGCCATTTATCGAGTCACAGATGATGGCCAGGAAGTGCTCACGAATTACCACATGGCTGATCACAGAACGATGGTGCTACATCGCACTAGCGCACGTTGGCATGTTCGGCTCGGAGGCAGTGTAGTAGCAATACATAACGCCGCATTTAGACAGACACCCACAAAGCCACATACAGGCACAGCTTCTCCCTCCATCGAGCGTGTCGTCCATGGCGTTAAACCGCTTTCCCTGCCCTCCTCTGCGGGTCCTGCCTCCACCGCCACAGCCTATCCGGCTCAACCGGCTTACGACCCACAGGCTTTTGAACTAGGCCTCGAACGCATAGAGCAAAAGGACGGCAGAACGCTCATGACCTTTAGTTCAAGCCGCCTCCCAATCGTCCAACCAATCAATGAGCAAGGGCAAGCTTACTCGGCGACCACCACAATCCGACCTGGGAACATCTTGCTTATCGATAGCAATGCAGATGCCTGGCAAGCACAGAGCAGTGGTTTGACTCACATTTTCAAAACAGAGGAGTATTTGAAATGAGCCTCAGCCAAAACAACTCGAATGATGTTGATGATCGAGGGCCAAGCGACACCGGAAGTACCCGTCGCCCCTTACCTCCGGGTGCCCGTGGTTTTCTATGGCTCTGCCTAGTGATCGGTCTGTGCATCATTGCTATCGTCATATGGAAAATGACTGGCTCACGTACTGAAGTCCCTGCTGAGAATACAGACTCCACCGCCAGTGGTATCAGCAATCTGCTTCGATTACCTGAACTAAAGGCGCAGTCAACTCCTGCACCTGCATCTAAGCCAGACACCTCTGCAAGTGAGACATCATCCAAAGAGCAAACTGATACTTTCACGTTGCCCATGATTCCAAGCCTGATCAATGGTGTTGATGCTCGACGGCTACGCAGTCCGTTACGTGCTCAAAGCAATGAACAGGGGCAGCAGCACACACAACAGAACGTCGGGACCTCGACAACTGTTCAAGATGATGCCGGCCCATTAGCGAGTCAGTTGCGACCGTTAGAACTTGCTCCCTCTGTGGCGGGACAACTAGGAAATCGTAATTTCTTGATTACCCAAGGAACAATGATCGATTGCGTCATGCAAACTCGATTAGTTACCGCGCAGGCAGGAATGCTGACCTGCAACGCCACCCAAAACGTCATGAGTGCGAACGGGAAAGTCGTCCTGATTGACGCTGGAACCAAGTTTGTTGGTTACCAAAGCGGTGGCATCGAGCAGGGGCAACCACGTGCATTTGTGACATGGCATCGCCTTGAAACACCCAGTGGCGTCATTCTTAACCTCGGTTCTCCTGGGACAGGCCCATTGGGTGAGGCTGGCGTTGACGGTGCCATTGATCACCACTTTTGGGATCGCTTGGGCAATGCCATCTTGCTCAGTCTCCTCGGCGACTTAGGCAACTGGGCCTCGAATCAAGGGAACAAAGGAGACGGCAATATCAGGTTTGATAACACCCGAGAGGGTGGCCAAGAGGTCGTTGCCAAGATTTTGGAGCACTCACTGGATATTCCCCCCACCTTATATAAGAACCAGGGCGAACGAGTCGGAATCATGGTCGCCCGCGACTTGGACTTCAGTAAAGTTTATGACCTCAAACCCACCCATTACCGTCAATAGTGTGGACCGAGGGATTGCGGTTCGGGCAGCCTTACGGCCACTCGAACCGTATCTTAACGACCCCACTATTTCAGAACTTGCGATCGTGCGCCCCTACTCCGTATTTGTGCGTCAGCACGGAGCCTGGCATGAACACGAGTGCATGCCCTTGACGTTATCTAGCTTAGAGGGTCTATCGCTCTCGCTGTCTGTGTATAACGGCTTGGCACCAGCACCCATCATGTCGGTCATACTGCCTGACGGAGAACGGGGACAAATCGTACAAGCTCCGGGGTGCCTGGATAACACCATTGCAATCAATATCCGCAAGCACACCCAGCTAGTCAAAACACTGGATGAACTGGAAGCAGAAGGCGCATTCAACGAAGTTTGCGACAGCCTGGACCTACTAGACGAAAGCGGTCTAACACCGACTGATCACCTCCTGTTTCAACTGAAAAACGAAGGTCAGATTGCACGTTTTCTGCATGAGGCAGTTCAGGCTCGCCGCAACATCATCGTTGCTGGCAAGACCGGCTCTGGGAAAACAACGTTTGCCCGCTCCTTGATAGAACGTGTACCACTAGAGGAGCGCATCATCACAATTGAGGATGTCCATGAACTAATCCTCCCCAACCACAGAAACTTAGTGCACATGCTCTATGGCGGTAGCCACGGCCGTGTAACAGCGACCGATTGTGTTGCGGCATGTATGCGCCTGTCACCTGACAGGATATTCCTTGCGGAATTACGTGGCGGTGAAGCCTGGGAGTATTTAGTTGCTCTCAATACGGGGCACCCTGGATCTATTTCAACGACGCACGCAAATAGCTCACTGGACACCTACGACCGCCTAGCCTCACTGATCAAGCAATCGCCAACCGGCGGCCAGCTAGATCTGGCGACCATACAGGCCTTCCTGCGAAATACCGTCGATATCGTCCTGTTTTTTGATCGTTTCAAACTACGTGAGATTTTCTATCAACCACGCCGTCGAGACCTGGCCACCTGATTGGAGGAAATCGATATGAATGAACCTTATGAAGGCATTGGCTTCGCGGCCTATTCCTACAAGCTAATGACCGATATTTACAGTGAAGGCCGTGCCCATCAACAGAACCTTGTAGAGATTGCAGCCAAAATTGACGCCAGCTACCCCTGGGATACCCGATACGGATGGCGCTACAAAGAGTGGCTACGCGCCCGTAGGGAATTCTTTAAAGAGCATGGCTTGCCAGGTCTGCAACCTCGACGCAGCCTAAAACTGGGGAACGAACTGCCGGTATACAGCTAACCGTCTGAACTCAGCCCCTCTGCAACGATTGACCGTTTCACATGCACCATGTGCATGAAGCGGTCTTTTTATTGAACAGCACAGGGGCGCTAATCCAAGCAAAAGCGTCTCTGTGCTGACGCTATTTGGATTGCCATGTCTTCGAACACTCATCACTCCACACACCGTTTAAACGATGCACTTAGCCGTTTGGCCAAAACCGCCAGCCACCGAACAGCGACACAGAAGGAAGCGGAAGAACAAGAAGCCCTACTCCTAGGAAAACCCGTATTCAAACGTATGTATCTACCGGGTATTGGAGAACACACACGCGCCATGCCCAACTGCATCGCACGCAGCAGCATCTTTGCACCCATAGCCCGTGGCAACCGTACCCTACACGACGACTCCACACTTCTGCAAAACGACAGGATACTAATCAAAGGCTCTGGCAAACAGCTTGGAGAGGATCACGCCGATATCTGGATGCACGCCATCTATCTTCAAATGACCTGCCCATCAGGCCAGCAACCTGTAATAAACCGGGCTGACTTTTTGCGTGCCCTTGGTCGACCGATTGGGGGCAGCCAGTACGACTGGCTACATAGCGGAATGAAGGACCTGGCACGCTTTACGCTATCTATCGAAGCTAGCCGCAGCAACGGCGCTCTCAAATACAGCTTTGGCCACCACCCTGCCAGTCGTGTCTTGGCGATGCTGGGGGGCTTCGATTATGACGACACGCTAAATGAGTACAGACTGTATGTAGATCCCCGTTGGGCGACTATTTTTGGTAACCGTGAGTTCACATTAATTGATTGGAAAACACGTTTGTGCATGCGTCACGAACTCTCGAAAAGTCTTCAACGGCTGATAGGAACGTCAAAGGACGCGGAGCAGCGTTACAGCCTACAAATCCTCAAAGAACGCGCCCAGTACACAGGCCGGATGCGTGATTTCAAAGCCAGCTTGCAACGAGCCATTAATGAACTCGCTGAACTCGGATTAATCATCTCTCCGCGCATCGAAATGAGTAGGCGTGGAGTGGAACAAGCCACTTGGCATCGAGCCAGTGACGAAGCTCTAGTAGCCTAAAAAGCTCAGCACGCAATCGCGGTTTTATCGGCATAGCATCGCGCTTCCAGACCGTAACACTGCCCAAAACCACCTGTGGATAACCTGCTTTTGCTAACGGCATAGCATCGCTCAATTTCGGCATAGCATCGCGGATCATCGGCGTAGCGTCGCGCTTTATCGGCATAGCGTCGCACCGCAAATCCGGAAATCCTTTAGTCATGCGGCTTTCAGAGCCTCTGTTACACCTCTACCTTCTTTCTACCTATCTTCTACCTATAGGGCTGTGAATAACTCAAACAATCCGGCTGTCGAGTCTTGGGTCTCTGAGACGCTCGAAAAAACACATGACGAGTCCTTGATTTTCTTGTTGCTTATTCAATCGCATATCAAGTCAGTCCCCCACGCTTTGCGCGTGAGGGAAAGGTAGACCCCCAAAGAACATTGGTCCCCACCCTGACGGGCGGGGATGGATGTACCCCTTGGCCGCGGAACCCCTGCCGGGTTCCCTGTCCAGTCCGCCCAAGGTCGGACTGCGGCCTCGACCCTTCCCCGTGGGCCTTGCCCCACGCCCGTCACCGGGCGCGGCTCCCCCTGCGCGGCACTGCCGCGCTTCTGTCTTCAACGTGGAAAGTGGCATTTGCTTTCCAGCACAACTAGGAATCCAACCCATGCAAGTTGACAAATTCGTCGAGCAATTTCGTCAAGCATTGGCCGATGCTGACCCGCGCTCCACCAAAACAGCACGCATACGCCTGCTGTTCCCGCTCATCGAACAGCGGCTTGCCAACGGTTCGTCATATGCCGCGGTCGTGGAGGATCTGAACAAAGCGGGTATCTCCGTTTCGCAGACAATTTTTTCCACCGTCCTTTGGCGAATACGACGTGAAAAACAATCCGCCTCAGAACAGGTAATTCCTTCCTCTTTAAAACCACGACCTCTCGTTGCAGCGGGAGCTCCAGTTCGAACGCCACCACCAAACTCACTCGCCGTTCAAGGTCGCCCCAGTTCCATCGAATCACCCGCCGATCTGCGCCAGATCCATGACATGGACATTGACCTGGATGCTCTGCGAGAAGAAGGCCGCGCTATGCGAGCCAAGTCGAAATCCTCTTAACCCCACCTTTGATTCACCCTCACAACCTGAAGGAAAACTTTCATGAAAATCGCCGTTTTGAACTACACCGGCTCGGTCGGTAAAACCGTTGTGGCATCGCACCTGCTGGCCCCGCGCTTGAATCAAGCCCAGATTTTCGCAATCGAATCGACCAATGAAACAGCGGAAGATCTGGGGCTGGATGTGGACCAGCTTCGCGGGATGCAGTTTGGCAAACTATTCCGCGGTTTGCTCACGTTGGACGATGCGATCGTGGACGTCGGGGCATCGAACATCGAGGAATTTTTGGCGCACATGTCGCGCTACGACTTGTCCCATGAAGAAATCGATCAATTCGTGTTGCCGGTCGTCCCGACAGGCAAAGCACAACGAGAAACCATCAAGACCGTTGCCGCCTTGAGCGGCCTAGGCGTGCCAGCACATCGAATTCGTGTGCTGTTCAACCGCGTAGAAAGCGATGTGGATGAAGAGTTTCTGGCGCTGCTCACCTACGCCAAGAAAACCGGCGAATTTATCGCCAACCCCCAAGCTGTCATTTTCGAAAACGAAGTGTTCGAGCTGCTGGCCGATAAACGCATCACCATCGCATCGATACTAGCCGACCAGACTGACTACCGTCAGCTTCTGCGCGAGGCAGACCCCAAAGACCGCAAACGCATCTCACACCTGTCGGACATGCACACGTTGAAAGCACTGGCCCGACCTGTAGATCGTCAGCTTGACCGTGCTTTCCAGGCCCTATTTGGGGATGTGCTGCCTGCCACCAACGGAGCTTCGCATGAGTGAGGAAAAAACAGCGCGGAACAAGCTGGATCTCTTGTTCCAGGAAACGCTGGGTGATGTAGCCGGACTGATTGAGCGCACAGAACGCATCAACGACAAACAGCGCGAAATCGCTACCGCGCTGGTAGCCGGTATCGAGGCTTTCTCCGCTTCCAATAAGCAGTTGCAAGACTTGCCCGAAGATCTGGCCAACACCCTGGGAGCCGTGCTCAATCGCGCCAGTATCGATCTGACCGATCAAGTGGTGCATAACGTGCAAGGCAGCCTTTCACCTATTCGCGCTGAGTTGAAGCTGATCAGTGCGGACACAGCCCGATACGCAAAATTTGCACATATCTCGGCACGCAAGATGGCCATCCTGGCGTTGGTAATTGGGGCAAGTGCAGGGGTAGGCGCCACCACCCTCTTTTTGCACTTTTTTGCTTCATAGACGCGGCTGCATGCCTTTGCCTTGGGACTCAGCCCCTGGGCATATCTTTTCAAGGATTCTTTATGTCACCGATTACGAGACGACGTTTGTCTGTCCTGATGATTGTCGCATTCCCACTTCTGGCATGGATAACGGCCGCATGCCTGGCCAGCGGGGTGGCTGTCAACCGTTGGGATGCACGAACCACTTGGCATCTACTGATAGCAACCGCCCAGTACCCGGTCCTCTATATTCCCCCTGCCATTGGGTTCGCCTTGTCGCTGGTTGCCGTTCTTGCGTTAAGCAGAATGTTTAAACGCACAGCCGGTTTTGAAGGCGACCGATTCACACGACATATCCGGGGAACAAAAGTCGTCCCTATCGCCAAGCTCCGTTCGCAATGTACAGACCGAATACACCGACAGGTAGATGTGGCCTCTGTACCGATGCCTGTCAAAGTTGAAAACCTTCATTCCCTAATCGGTGGAGCAACTGGAAGTGGTAAATCCGTGGTGCTTCGCAGAATGGCCAAGTCCGTACAAAAACGTCGGGATCGAATGTTTGTGATTGACCCCGATGGCGATTTGCTCAGCAAGTTTTGGAAGCCGGGCGACATTATCCTCAATCCATATGATGCTCGTACACCAGGATGGGCTTTCTTCAATGAAATCCGGGCGGAGTACGACTGGAAACGCCTATCCCACTCAATGGTGCCGATGAGCCAGGACAAAAGTGCCGAAGAATGGAACGATTACGGACGTTTGTTGCTGCGCGAGACTGCTAAAAAACTCTATACCGTCACGCCTGACAAGGCACACATCAATGAGCTATTTCGGCTATGTACGATTGAGGACCCTGCCAAGCTCAAGGACTACCTGGAAGGCACATTGGCTGAATCGCTGTTTGTGGGTTCATCTGAGGCCAGTAAAGCGCTTTCGAGTGCTCGCTTTGTCCTGTCGAACAAGCTGTCCGAGCACACCAGCATGAAATCCGGCTCATTCTCGATTCGTGACTGGATTGACGATCCCAACGGTGGGAACTTGTTCATCAACTGGCGTGAAGACATGGTGACCGCAATGAAGCCATTGGTCTCATCTTGGGCCGATGTGTTTATTACGGCTGTCCTGTCATTGCCCGAAGATGCCAAACGGCGCTGGTGGTTGTTCATCGACGAGTTGGCCAGTCTAGACGCCCTGCCCTCATTGGAGGATGGGCTGACCAAGGGCCGTAAAAAAGGCCTGCGTATCGTTGCTGGCCTGCAAAGCACGTCCCAACTGGACTACATCTACGGCGAGAAGAAGGCTCAAACGATTCGCGCCAGTTTCCGTAACTTGCTGGTTCTGGGTGGATCTCGCACTGACCATGAAACTGCTGAGGATCTGAGCAAGAGCTTGGGCGAGCATGAGGTAGAGCGCCATAAATACAGCATCTCTCGCTCCGTCGGTGATCGCAATACCAATGATCAAAATACGCCGGTCACAGAACGGGTGGTAACCGCTGCGCAGATTCAAGCCTTCGATGATTTAACGGGCTATGTTGCCTTTGCCGGTAAGTACCCGATCTCACGGTTCAAGTTGCAGTTTCAACCCTTTACTCAAGTGATCGAGCCGTTCATTGAGTCGAACCAGCTCAAACGCATTCCCCGCTCAACACAAAGCACGGCTGAAGCGTAGCGACAGCCTGCTCTAGTCTTGCCAGTAGGAACACAACATGATTACTAAAGAGGTTTTACACCGCTCTGGGGCAGCCAAGCATTCGCACTACTATGGTGACCAGGCCGATGACTACTACAGCCGTGATGGCCAGGCCGCCCTTTGGCAAGGCAAAGGAGCCCAGATGCTTGGCGCATCGGGCGCGGTCGATACCCAGCGCTTTCATGCCATGTTGCGCGGCGAGTTCGGCCGTGGCGTGAATGCTGGCAACAGTATCCGTCACGACTCCCAAGCCCGCTCTGGCTTGGATCTGACGATCTCAGCACCCAAAAGCGTCTCGCTGCAAGCCTTGATCGGTGGCGATGAGCGCATCATCACTGCCCATGACCGAGCAGTTGAAGGTGCATTGGCCCACGCAGAGCAGCATTTTGCACAGTCACGCCAAACCATCCGTGGTAAATCACAGGTGGAAAACACCGGCAATCTGATCATCAGTAAATTTAGACACGAAACGGCCAGAGCCACAGACAACTCCCCGCCGGACCCGCAGCTCCACACCCACGCCGTCATCATGAATCTGACCCAGCGCCAGGACGGTAGTTGGGCAGCGCTGAACAACGATTTACTAGTTCAATCCCGTCCGCTCCTGGACTCGATTTACATGGCTGAATTAGCCAAAGAGTTAACCGCCATCGGCTACGATCTGCGCTTTGAAAAGAACCATGTTGAGCTGGCGCATATCACGCGTGACCAGATCGAGCACTTTAGTAAACGCAGTGCGCAAATTAACCAGCGTTTGGCCGATGTGGGCATGGACGGTCCCACCGCCTCTCATGCGCAACGCCAAATGGCTGTGCTAGCCACTCGTCAGCCTAAAACACAGGAGTTCACCCGCGATCAGCTACAAGCTGACTGGACGGCGCAGTCAAAGGACATTGGGATCGACTTCCAAAGTAATCTGCACGCCTCAAAAGAACGCGCCAAGGATCTGGCTAGCCTTAATCGCCACTCGCCTGAACCCGAGGCCCATCAGCGCATTGCCGATACCGCGATGATCTGGGCCATCAAGCACCTGGCTGAACGTGAAACAGTCATGAGCCAATCCGCATTGCTCAGTCATGCGCTGCGCCATGGGGAAGGAGCCGTCAGCGCAGAGCAACTACGACAGTCTCTAAGTCGCCTGGTTGCACGAAACGAGTTGGTGGCCAGGGCCTTCCATTACCGTAGTGGCTCTAACCATGAAGCTAAACCGCGCACCCGTCAGGCTTGGGCGCAAGAGCTAGTCCAACTGCGCGGCATCTCCATAAACAAGGCCCTACAGCAAGTCGATCAGGCCATTGATGTCGGTCGGCTAACACCCACCGAACCACTCTTTGCGACCCAGACGGCATTGCGCAGTGAACGCGATGTCGTATCAATGATGCACGCGGGACGCGACATGGTAGCGCCGGTGCTAGCGCGTAATCAATTACAGGCGGAGTTAACCGACACTCCCCTCACTCCTGGCCAGCGCAGAGCCATCGAACTGATGCTATCAGGCCAAGACCAAGTAGTGGGCGTACAAGGATTGGCCGGAACAGGAAAATCATTTGCACTACAGGAAACCAAAGCATTGTTAGAGGCGCGTGGATATCGCATGATCGCCCTAGCCCCTTACGGTTCACAGGTCGCAAATCTACGACAGGACGGCATTGAAGCGAACACGGTCGCCTCTATGACAACAGCCACCGAGACCGAGCGCCTGGATAACAAGCTGGGGGAAAAAACGGTGGTCGTTATTGACGAAGCTGGAGTCATTCCGGTGCGCGAAATGCAAAAGTTGCTACACCGCTTGCAGCCCAGCGGTGCTCGCATCGTATTGCTCGGAGACACTGGCCAGACCAAAGCAGTCGAGGCCGGGCGGGCATTTGCACTGCTACAAGAACAAGGCATGAAAACCGCCCTCATGGGGGATATTCAACGTCAGAAAAGCAATGTACTTAAACAAGCGGTTGAACTGGCTGCCGTTGGCAAAGCCTGCGCATCGCTCAAAGTTCTGGAAAATCATATCGTCCAGATCGACGATCGCATCACAAAACGGGATGACGGCACCCAAATCCGCGACAGCAGTCCACGTTATGAAGCGATCGCACGCGAGTACGTCAACTTGTCCGATACCGCCCAAGCCAATACGCTCATTGTCACTGGGACCAATCACTCTCGACAGGCATTGAATCAACGCGTACATGAGCTCAGAGGTCTGAGCGGAAAAGGTCGGCAATACCGCCTGCTCACGCGACACGACACTACCCGCGCCGAACGCCGCTGCGCCAAGTACTACACGGTCGGCGATATTGTCCAGCCCGAGCGCGATTACAAGAATAGGATGAAACGCGGCCAACTGTATGAGGTGATCGAATGCAATCGCTCCACCGATAGGCTGATCGTTTTACCCCTGCGCCTCGATTCTGGCCAGGAAGCTCAGCCCATTGAAGTGATCCCGAAAACGATGAGCACCTTATCGGTCTATCACCAGCACACCGCCGAAGTGTCCGTGGGTGACATGGTTCGGGTCACTCGCAACAATGCCGAGCTCGACCTGGCCAATGGGGAGCGTTATGAAGTACTCGGTATTGCGCAGGACTCGGTGACCATTGCGGCCAATGGCCGAGCCGTCACCTTGTCCGCAGATCAACCTTTGCACCTGGATCATGCTTATGCAACGACGGCCCACAGCGCCCAGGGCTTGACCTGCGATCGCGTGCTCTACAACGCGGAAAGTTTTTCACGCACCACGGCCCAGGACACCTACTACGTGAGTATTTCGCGTGAACGCCATCAGGTTACCGTCTTCACGGATAACGCCACGTTGCTCCCCAAGGCAGTCAATAGAAAGGCATACAAGGGGCTGGCTCATGACTTGCTGCCTACTCCTGGCAAGGCTAAGCCGTATGACTTAGCTCACACTAAACACGCGAAACAGCATGCCGAACTGGAAATTTGAGTGTTTAACGACGGATTGTTCATTATTTGTTTAAAAAATGTTTGTTGATTGTTCAAGAGTTGATTAATAGACGTTTGTTAAATGTTTGCGAATAGTTTCATTCTTGTTTATGAAGTGTTTAGAAATCGTTGGTTCGTAGGTAGAGCAACCTTGTCTACGCACTAAAACACCACATCCGTACCCCATAAAAATGGCGAATTTATTGGCTTTACGAAGCTTTTGTTGCTCTATTTGTTCCACGCTTGCTAAAGCCGACAACCTTCTGAAAGCCAGTATTCATGCGGCTTTCGGCACCCCAGCAGGGGTGCGTCCTGTGTGAGACCTTAAGGGCTACAAAGAGCGCCAGCTCATTGTGGGACTTTTGGTCTCTTGCCTGGTCCTCAGACCAGGCAGCGTCACCATGATGGGGCCCCGGCAACGCCGGGGAAACTCACTATCCCACAAACTCCGATTTAGCTGCTGCTGCTAAACAGTGCGGCCAGATAGTCACGCCTTCATCTCTACGACGGGGGCTTCACCAAGCAGTGCATAGAACTGCACGCAATAGGAGATTCACGACGATGGAAAAAAAACTCAACAATGAAAATGACAGTACCAAACGCAAATCAATAGATGATCACGAGCGACGGCGACAAGCCGAAAAGTCACGGGCGGTTGAACAGCAAAGGCGAACCAATACCATGGACGGACCCCGATTAGTTCGTGATGTGATGATCAAATTGGGACTCCAGCGGCAACCGGCTGAGCGTGAGCACATCAATATGAAAATTTATGAGGCCACTATGTCATTAGAAAAATTGACATCAACCGACCACGCAAGAGAGGATCAGCGAAATTTTCAGTCTCCAATACCTGAGCATCAATTTGTGCATGAAGAGTCGGAGGGATTTCAAGCCTATGACCGTGGTTATGCAGCAGGCTCGAAGGCTCAGGAATTGACTGGTGCAGAGCTGAAAAATCCAGACGTACTCGAAGGCTATATAAAAGGGCTGGAAGATCATCGAACAGAACTGCACATCGGCAGAGACATCGAGAATGCCCAAGTGCCACAGACGGATTTCGAAAGGGTCAATCAGCTATTGACACCTGCTTATTCGAGCAGGATTAACAACATGGAAAAACAAAATTTTGAAGTGAAGTCACAGGGGCCAGAATTAGATCGCTAAGCTCATTCAGGCTATCAGAATAAACAACGGCCACCTATGGGGTGGCCGTTGTTGTTTAGCTGCTGAGCTGTATAGGTTTCAATTTAACCCGACAGCATGTGTCAGATCATGAATGTCGCAGTTCGACCCCTTGCAGTCATTTGATAACGCCTGAGTTAAGCCGCGCCGGCTTGAATAAATTGTTATGCCGTTAGCCCTGCAAATTAGAAAGGTTAATGACAAGAACCTTGCCCTTGATTCCTAGCTCCGTTAGATGGTTCTGCATCACCCCTACAGGGAGCGGCTGGCCTGTGCGGCACTCGCAAATAGAACGAACCACCTCACCTATACCTTGCTTCTGGGCTGCCAGTAAAGTCGTTAACTCGGTGTCAGCCCATGGCGCTGTCTGAGTTCTTGCAGACGAAATGGCGAAAGCGTCGGCGTGCCAAACACATGATGAACCGTACTCTGGGAAGTACGGATTAGGGCCATAAGGCTCTTCCGAGTAGAACATCTCCCAGATTGCTGATCCAGAGAGGGCGTTTTGTCGATCTAGCTGACTATCAAAGTGAGATTTTCCGGTGCTTTTTTGCAGCGAATCCCAGCAGTTCGTGTGAGTGCTTAAGCGTGGCCACTTTGCTTCAAAAAGGCCCACTTTGAAGATATCTCTATTGCGGAAAATTATACAGGCGTCCGTTCCGGTACTGCGTTCAACTTTAGGTGTAAGAACTTGCGTGTGCGCCACCAAATCTGGAATAGCCCTGCTATTGATCTCGCGACGGAGCGCGCCGGTAAAATTCGATGTGTAGTCGTTTTCAGTGACTACAAATCCATTGATTAAGTCTGCACGAACCAGGCGATCTGCCCACTCTGCACATCCTACGACTTCATCAATAATACTAGAAGGAGCGAGCATGAAGCCTCCTTGCGGCATAACTAGATTTATACGACAACAAAAAAATGTTCGTTGTTCTTATAAAAATGAATCTATCTGCAATTTTGAGAGTAAGCAATCACAAGCAAACTTCTTAGGCAAACCAAAAATTTTTGGGATAAAAGCTTGTTGAGAGTAGTGCTACGCCGATGATTGAATGACTGCTGATGGCTGAACTCAGCCCTTCACTGTAACCTCAAGTCGGGACCAAATCTGACAGGTACCGCTAGATTAAGTCTGATTTACTACAGCTCAGCTCTTCTCAAATATTTTCCCCTATGCCTGCGCTTTAGCAGGAAACAGAGCCCGAATTACAGGTTGCGGATGCTTCATGGCTTGAGCCAAATCATAATTGGATTGCATCGTCAGCCAAGCACGGGCGGTACTGACACCTGCCCGTTCAAGCCGAATAGCAAGGTCGGGACTAACAGCCGCTTTGCCGTTCAGGACTCGGGAAAATGCTACACGAGACATGCCAAGGCGTTGAGCGGTTTCTGTTACAGACAGCCCCAGTTCTACGACTACATCTTCTCGCAAAATCTCGCCTGGGTGTGGGGGGTTCTTCATCATATTAGGTACTCCTAATCAGTGGTAGTCCAGGTAATCGACCAACTCAACATCGGTGCCAACAAAGCGAAAAATTACTCGCCAGTTGCCGTTTACCGTAATAGACCAATAGCCCTTTAATTCTCCTTTCAGCGGATGTAAGCGAAAGGATGGGACGTTCAAGTCTTCGGGGCTTTCTGCTGCATCCAACGCACCCAAAATGCGCCTCAGTTTTGGGGCATGTGCAGCTTGAACACCCTTGGTTGTGTCGTTATCGTAGAGGGCTTCAAGGCCCTTATGCCGGAATCCCTTAATCATGGATAGATTGTATCGCGTATCGTTGCGCGTTTCAATCCAACGTGTATTGTTCCTTTCATGAAGTTCTTGCTTTGCAAAGGGTGGGAGCCCTACTAATCTGTGCCCCTATCGCTCTCAAAAACCTATGGTTCAAAACGGTTATACCCACAAAAAATGTTGATAGCTGACATAACAATAGACAGGAAAATAAATTGACCCACACAAATTGTTGGCATAGTCATCTAACAAGCCGATTTTCTGTGCCTATACCTCGCGTGCAGATGGCTTGTGGGTAAGCATTGAAGGGTTAGCCTCCGCGAAACTCAAGATGATTCAGTCGCCTTCAAGGCGCATGCAGCATCGCCAACTGCGGATGGTTCGAAAAATCTTCCTGGGCTATCTTAAGCAAACTGCTAAAGTTGATACTCTGGCCTCCGCCTCCCTGTTTCAGCGTACGAAGTGCTGCATGCCAAGCAGCCTGACCTGAAGGATGGAACTGGAGACGAAATAGATCACCGCCGGCGCGACTCCACACCTCCTGATCTCTCGGTCCGAATGGGTAGAGCTCGACCAGGATCCCCTCTAACACCGACCAATGATCCTCCTTTTGCGTCGTGGGGAGGGGCGCCTGGGAATTACACAGAGACTTCCTCCCGCCTTGGCTCAGAGCAACTGCAAAGTTAACCTCAAGATTGTCAGCTTTAAAAACCGGATGCTGCTCCTTTTTTGGGATCAACTTAGGCACCTCTTCGGAGATGAAGCTAAACAGGTCAAAAACCCTGATAAAGCCACTCTCACTTTTATCAGCAGCTCCACGCAAGCCGGCCAATAATGCCGTTGTAAACACGCTATTTCGCGCACCACCAAGTGCAAATGACACCTCATCAGCACGACACGATGCCATCATAGCGCGCCCACTTCCGGCTGCCAGCTTAGCGAAAATGTTTTGGGTATATCCAGACTTGAGCTCGTGGCCTTTTTCATCAGTCAAACTCTTCGGGAGTGCAGCTCCCCCAGCATGACAAGCGTCAATAAAGACCAGCAGCCGCTTTGACTTAATCTGCGCAAGGGCCGCCGCTAGCTCATCCGAGCTAATGGATGTATTTTCAATGTCAGCGAGGTCGCTATCCACTGTCACCAGCACGCTGTCCTCATTACCAGGACTGCCCACGATGCCACCATGACCAGAGAAGAACACGCAAGCCGTGTCATCATTGTCTGCTCGAGTAGCCAGCTCTTCTAGCCCCTTCAACACAGCCTCCCTAGTTGCGTTTTCATCCAAGAGGGTGACGACGTTGGCTGGCGCATAGGCACAGTACTCCGGAGATGAGAGCGTCGCGGCAATGTCGTTGACGTCGTTCAGTATCGCAACGGGCAGGCTGGAGATTTTCTGATAATTTGCAACTCCGATAAGGAGCGCGTGGCCTTGAGGGTAGCCAGTGGTGTTCATATTTCGACCATAAGGGTGTTAAAAATGTCAACGCCATCCAATGATGTCGGTGTCACTAGAATACAAGCGCAACTTCTCATTCAAAGAAAAGTCCTGGCACATTACTGCAAGGAGCTCACGCGCACTCGGACGGCCGCCGTAACGAATAAAATGCAAGGTAGTGTGCCAACGCGTTGCCCCGTTTTCAGACCGTCCAGGCAAGTCAGCATTCTTGCCTCCGGCGCGTGACCAGAGCTCACCATGATCTGGACCGCTTGGGTAGAGTTCGCGGGCCTCATCTTCAAATGCTTTCCACTTCTCGGCAGTGCTTGGTTTTGAGATTCCAAGTCGCCAGCATGTAAACATACCGAGCAAATCTGCGCACAACCGTAGCCCTGGCATAAGATCTGGGCGCCTGTTGACATGTTCCGCAAAATATCTGCCTGCGCGCTCCCAACGCCGAGACGCTACAAGCGTTCCGAGTTGTTCAGAATCCGTATGAGAGAGGGTACGAACACTCCGCAATAGGTTGTTTAGCCATGTAATGAATACTTCTTCGGGGAATGACGAGAGAGCACTGATGATTGCACGACGCGCATCAACCGCCACCGATGACCTTTCAAGCACGGATAGCAAGTTCGGACTCGCTATGATTGCGCGCTCAAGCTCAGATTCGGGGGGAGCTATCACCACGCCTTTCGCAGCAGCATCTATCCAGGCAGTTGCGGTAGCCTGCAGGTAATAATCACGCTGAGAAGCTGGCAAAAGCGGCCAGAGCCGCACCCGCTCTGGGGCGGTGCTGAGGTCAGCCAAGGGGGTCTGTGCCAGGGCATCGAGTAGACCGATGTCGACGGGCCGCCCTTCGGCGAGGTGAGCCAAAACGATATCGCGCACACCAATAGCGTTGCGTGGCGCGTTCCATAGAGAGGAATTCTTGCTAATCGCGGCGCCCCACACCTGCTGCTCTGTGATGTCATCGCAGCGGATGTTAGACAGTATATGAGGATGGGTAGCGGCAAGGTCTGCGCACAACTGGACTAAGCGCAAGTCCTTGTGCACGAGTGTACATTCCAACTTCTGGAGAGGGGTCGCATACCGAAGGGCTGACTGCAAACCGGCACTGTGATCTGGGTCCTTGTCTACTTTGAGCTGCTGACCTGTTGCATCCAGGGGAGGCAGCGTTGCAGCTAGTACTGCACCATGCGCGGTCAGCCAGCGCTTCTTGAGTAGCTGCGAGAGCAAAACGGTCGGACTGGTAACACGCAGCTTTCTAGGCACCTCCTTCGCCAGTTTCTGCTCAACTAACGATTCAGCCGGTAGGGTGTCTATAGCTGCAAAGAACGCGACTTGGCTAAGTTCGGCCCATCTCCAGATCGCTTGGAAGATGGCGGGCTTGCCGCGACGAACAGCAGTCGATAACCCAGCAATCACCGCAGAGCGCCACGACGATAATGCGATATTCTCATCAACTGACGCTGAAACCATCTCTATTAGGTAGCTGTCGTCCGCTGGCGCAAATCCTAGGTTGCTAACTAAGAGTTCAACGGCCGACCAAAGCGACTGCGGGTTGCCGAAACTAGAGAGCGTCAAATTTCTCATTAGCAGCAACTGCTTGCAGCCCACACCTGAAATCAAAGCAGTAAGCTGACTAATGAGTTTGTTCTTAATGCTAACGGCAAGCGTTGGCTGATTTGAGAAGCCGTCTGTCAAACGTATGGCAGCCAACAAATCATCAAAATTTTCACCACCAGAGAGAAGGGAGTTCAGCCGTTCAAGTCTGCTTAGCTCCTTAAGCGTATGGACTTCAACGCCTAAGTCCACAGCAAGAGCCAAGATTGGTTGTACGTCACGCTGGCCGCAGAGAAGCTTTGCTGCCTCAGAATCTGAGGTTTGATCGCCTGGTTTAACTATGCGGTATTTTGTCCAACGGGCTTGGAGCTGCTCGGGCGTGCATACAAGCGTCGGCCTGGGTTGCTCTATCACGTCATTCGGACCAAAGCTCAGCCGGAACGCGAAGGTTCGTCTTAAGAGCGGCCAGAGATTTCCCCAGAGAGAGTCAATGAGATGCTCGAAACCCTCTACGCCCAGTCGGACAATCGGGGCTGGTCCTTGAGCAGCCAACGCGTTGGCTGCACCTATCAAATCAGGGGCCAACACCTGGATGCTGTCGGAAGTGTCAAGCTCGAGTGTAGCTAACGAACCGGGGCAATCTGAAACCGAGGATGCCAGCCACCCAAAAAACGGGGCTAGGCTTCCAACTTCGCATATATCATCCAACCTAACGATTAGCGCGTGAGTTAGAACCATGCCACCGCGCGACGCGCTCAGATCCAGGAACGTGCGAGCAAGAACGTAATGGTCGTCGATGGGAAAGCCGCGTACGAACGGCGACCAGCCCTGGACGCCTAGAGGCATTGCATCTGGCAGATCGAGCTTTGATGCAATGGCAGCAGCTATAGGCGTATTCGTACTCGATGCTCTAAGTCCGTGACCACGACCAGAAACCTCGCCATAGACAGCCTGCTCAACTCGCATGCGTTCAGACTCCACCAATCATCAAGCGTTGAATCGGCAAGGTAATGTCGGCACTCTTCTCACCATCGGGCAGCACCACGTAGCCGAACTCTTCAGGACCGCGGATTGCGTACTCTTGATCCACATCAGTTTTGCTAAGTGCGCGTTCGAGGGCCGACAGTCCAATGACAGTAGGCGACGCCCAATTGCTGCGCACGAACGACCACAGCATCGGCAGTCGAGAGGCTAGGAGGTCTGCCGGTAGCTCCGTCGTTTCAAGCTCATCCCAGCAACTCAGCAGAATCATCAAGCGAGGTTTGCGAAGCGGCCGATCCAAATGGAGCTGCGCCAGGTAGAGCAGCATTTGAAGAAGCTCTACTGACCTTGCTTGGTCTGACAGCTCGTATGACGTAGCCTCCCCCAGAGACTCAACCGTAGCGAATGACTGCAGCGGGCGGGAGAACAGATCGTCATCGAACCGAAGCGAATGCAGTCTGATAAGCAATACCCAGTCCGTGGCTCCCAGTACGCGCTCGCGCCAGGCGGTCGGAATCCGACGCTGCGTGACAAGGTGGCGAACTTGTTCGCCACCGTAGTCTGGCCACACCAGTTCGGCGTAGCGGCCCGCCTCGTCCCTAATAGGCCAGACGCTCTCGACGTAAGTACTGGCCGGAGTGTGGTCGGTCGATTTTCCCTCAGTCAAGCAACTGAGCGCTGTAGTGAACGCCTCCAGGTTCGTCGGAGCGCCAGACATCTTAAGTGCACACGCCTTGACCATGAGCCGCTTCAAAAACTGAGCCCCGTAGTGGGTCTTCCCGACGTTCGATTCACCAACCAACAAGATGGTGTGTTGATCTGCCACCAACTACCTCCTACCAAATCGAAAAAGTGGGTCGAAGCCAGATGCTTCTGTCGTAGGTAGATCCACCCCTACGCGTTTGATGCAAAGAATCCAGTCAAATAACTCGCGGAAGCCTTCTGCAGCATCAACCCCGTCACGAGGGTACACGCTGACTGTGAACTCCGGAACACTTGATGAGTCCGACACCACCGCTTTTCTGATCTGAGCCTCCATGGCAGGCGCCACGTCTACGTCCCCTTTCGTCCAGACGAGTACCAGACGCCGTCCACGAGCCTCCGCCACTGCACGTTGAGCAAGCAGCTGAAAGTCGTTTCGAGCGGTCCCCATCTTTGAGCCAGCAAGTGCCTGACGGTCGGCAATCAAGAGTATGACGTCTGCGTGCCGGGCAATCCAACGGGCCCCTTCCGCGCTGTCGTCCTGCTCATTGATCGCCCACTTCTGAAACCACTCTCCAGGAGCATCGGCAAAGAGAAGGTCGCGCAGAGCCCCATCCTCATGGCGAAAGGCAAGATGAAGCATGCCGGGGGCTCGGGCCGCTCCGCTGGGTGTGTGAGGCGGAAAGCTTGGGAGTTGTCCGGGCTTCCAGCGCAGACTGGTCGCCACCGCTTCCCAGCCGGCAAGCGTATAAGAGTTGCTGAAAAAGCTAGTGCCAGTAGTCAGTGCACCTCGACCAAGCATTAGGTAGAGCGCACCCAGGATGGTTGTCTTACCTGCGCTTTCCGGGCCGACGATACCAACAATGATGGGCTTGGCCTTACTGCTGACGAAGTTGAGGTCAACCTCCCCCATCGCCAAGCCACTCCACGGGAGCAGCATATGGTCGCAGTCCTCCGCAGCGGTTACTTCGCCTTTGCTAACACGTTTCCACTCGGGGCACATATCAAGCCGGATGTGACCCAGCGTGCAAGTAGTGTTGTCGTCAGCGAAACAGTTAGGATGGGAGCATCTGTCCATGGGTACCTTACTTCTTCTTGACCTGCTTGGTTGGGCTTTTCGTGGTGGCGCGTGCACTCTGAAGCTCACGGAATAGGTACGTCCCCCACTCGGACGGAGTCATCTTGGTAGAAGCGTCCACACCAACAAGCGCACGCAGAGTTGTAGCTTCGATTACACCTGAATTCTGCGTGTGCCCAATCAACGACAGCAGCGGGCCTCGGCCAACTGGTTCAGGCACATACTGAGTAGCCAGAGCGCGGAAAGGCCGCATGAACGCTGCAGTCCTGGCATCGTGCACAAGACTAGCGACGTCACGCTCACCGTTATCTTGGTCATCTTTCTCAGCCGGAAGGCAGCGGATGGCCTCCCGTAGAAAGGCCGATACGCTCGCTGGTGAATAGGTAGGCACCTGTTCATGCAGATCGAGCGCCATCAAAGCAGATGCCTCGAACAGCGGCAGGTCAAGATAGCTCGCATGGACACTCGGGGAATAAAGCGCTTCCTTCCACCAAAGCAGATTCGTACGGCGCTGTAGACCTGCCGTTGCACCACTGAAGCTGGCCAACGCCTTATCAACGTGAGTGGTGACCGCCTTCGCCAGCTGAGACAGCGGGCCCGATAGGTCGACGGGGGCTGGCGCAAGCTCCTCGGCCATTCCATTCAACACTTCTGCGATTGCGACGCTCATCTTGTCTGCAAATATAGGCGCCCAATGCTGGGGCTGACTCGAATGATACTGATTCGAGTTACTAGCCCCCCATGGTCCTGCGGCAGAATAGATATTCTCTCGTAGCTCACTCTTATTGACAGTGGGAGCCTCATAGCTCGTAGACACTGGGGATGGCGCCGTGTACTGAAACGGATCGACCGTAATCGTCTCCGGCGTTGCCCACTCGGCCTCGGCGCGCGCATCGACCTTCTTTTCAATTTCACTAACAGCTTCACGCCAAATCTCAGATTCGTTGGCCGTTTCGGCGTGAACCAGGGCATTGCGTGCCGTGTTGACAAAGGCGACAGCAATCGCATCGTCCGAACGGGCCGCCTGCATAATCGCGTCTAGCAAAATGGCCCGCAAAATACCAACGGGACGCCTGGCAAAGGCATTTGCAACAGTCTCCCATTGCTTGCGAAGAGAAGCCATTGCCTCCTCTACAGTCGGGTCGGTAGCTGCAATGTTGGGGTCGGCCGCCACCATCGTGAAACAGGCAGTCTTCGAAGGTGCCTTTCGAAGAGCGGCTGACAGATCTTTGGCAGTGGATCGCAGCCTTTCAAGTTTAGTGTCATCGCCTTTGAGGTCGATCGCTCCAATCTCAAGAAACTTCAACAAAAACTCTTGTTCCATTCCCTAGCCCCGACCTTTTAGTGATGTTATGAAATGATACTGAAGCCCAGGTTTGATATTGGGGATCACACCGCTCTATCCAAATAACCATCCCAGAGAGCTCCTTCGCCCTATTTGTTTTAAAAGTTTGTAATCGGATTATACATACATCAAACTCCAGCTTGTACCTACCATTGCGGAGAGGGGAAGAAAGCCGCAGCGAGGAAAAACATGGCCCCAGTCTGTTTTGTCGAGAACGGTGTAAAAAAGCACAGATTTTATGGCGTTTGCTAACATATTTTTTGTAAAAATGAATTTAAGTAAGAATCTCTGTGCTTATGAGTCATGTTTACACTATTTAGTAAGCATAACCATTTAATAAACAATCGGAGCGCTAGCTTTCGACCCCCACCTTTTTGTACGCTGTCTTAACGTAGGTTATGCACAGACTCGAGCAACGATTACGTTAAACTTCCATTACTCTTAAGGCATTAATCGACTTATCAATTACCGACTGCGCAGGCACTCTGAAAGTTATATTTTGGGTATTAGGGGTAGGGTCATTGATCAACACCCGCCTCTAGTGGGGCAAGGAGCACTCTGCTACCACCCCACTCGAGAACAAGCGGACACCACCCTTCTATCTTTCCTGCCATTGCCAGCATGTAATCGACATCAAGGCTGAATGTCAAACCTTTCCAAAATGAAATCTGAGAACAATCAATAAATATGAGTAAGGTTTTGACGGACCGCTCTTCCTCAATCTGCGATGCTCAAATGCAATTTTTACACTTGAGTTTATATGAGATTGCCGGCGGTGAGTACATCTTGCAGGTGGGAATCGCAAGCAGGTTTATTGGCTTTAATATCAGTTTGAATAAGAGCCTCCTCGACTCCCGGAGCGATTCATACACATGTCACAGACAGCTTTTGAACGAGTCAATCAGCTATTGACACCTGCCTATGAGAGTAGACTGCATAACATTAAGAAACAAAGCCTTGAAGTAAAATCGGACAGTAGTACCCGCACGAGTCGAACAACCATGAATCCAGTCAACCACGAGATAAACATTTTTATCGCTCAGGTGCTACCCCACTGGGGTAGCACTCCCGAAAATCAGTCTTTGAGCACCATAATTGATGGCAACCAACCAGTACCTGCAAGGGCTTGTTCTGCCGCTTCAATCGCCTCTTTCTTCTTCATCCGCATTATTGGTGCAGCTTGCTCGGACGAAGCCCCTTCGGAAACAACTTCCACCAGTCGATCTTTTGATACGTGGCTTAAGTAGGTTTCACTCGTAGCGCTCCACCACTCAGATATCTGTACGTCCAGCAACCCGGCCAGTTGATCAAGTATGTTCGCCTGACTGGACTCCTGGTGTTGGATGCCCTGTACAGTGACGGCTACCAAGTAGGCCAATAATTCAAGCAAAGTCTCGGTATCTTGGTTCAGCGCCCAGGCCAACTCGCCACCGTCGCTACCTGGAGTAATCACATCACCCCAATGCTGCTCGATGCGTGCTAACTCTTGGCCTGCGCGGCTTTCCGTAAAGTCTGGCGCGTCTGCTGCCAAGGGCTCGCAACTGGTTGAAATACCCAATCCAAAACCAGCGTGACTGTAATAGCCAGCGCCATAATGACGACGCGCCAGTTGAGCGACCAGCACAGCCAAGGCCACATTAGGATTGTTGGCCAGGGCAGCTTGCACAATGGCCGTTTTATTGGCGGTCAATTGGCGAACCAAGCGTTCAGAATGCGTTGGACGGGTCTTCACTGCTGGCAGGGAAACACGCCCTACTCCCTCAGCGTCTTGTTGCTGCTCCTGAGCTTGCGCACGATCTTCCGGGCGAATCAAACCTTCAACTATGTTCAGTTCACCTTGGTAATTCAGACGCACAATGCATCCTGATACGTTTTTCTGACTGTCGCTATAGGCCTGGCTCCGGTCTTCAATCGCATGGATTTGCTCTTGCAGCTCGTCAAGCTGCTGATGCAATGCTTCCCATTCATCCTCATCAGTCTTTTCTTCCTCCTCTTCAAGAATCGCTATGTCATGCATCAGCGATTTTTCTTGGGTTTGCAACTGGGCAACCGCCGCCTCTTCCTCCGGCGTCAAATCAACCTGCTCAGGATAAACACGTCCATAACGATTGCTGACTGGTTCAGAATCAAGTGTGACCTCTGCCCAAGCCCAGCCCTGCGCTGTCAAACTAGCCGCTGTTTCTTGCAACTTGTTGAGCGCCAATCGATCAACCAAAGCTCTATCAATTAGATAGATACCGTTGAGGTCATCTTCATCAGCGAACAAATCTCGCGTCACCCCGCCGCCAGCCGCTTGATATGCGTCCAGGCCGATAAAATGCACCAGCCGGTGATTAGCTGTCATAGCTTCTTCAATCATGCCGCGAATAACACGAGGGCTCTTTCGGTCCCACATATTTAGATTGGAATAGACCTGCACTTGACGCTCTTGATTGTCAGTCATTGCATACGCCATCAGCGCATCCAATGGCAATTCATTGTCACGATATGCCTGCATTAGTGCGGGTGCCACTCGCCCCAACTGCAAGCGGCGGCGCACAACAGTTGCCGTGACGCCGAACGCGGCAGCCACATCTTCAATGGTTTTGCCTTGTCCGATCAGCTCAGCGAATGCCTCAAACTCGTCTGCCGGGTGCATCTGCTCACGCTGCACGTTCTCAGTGATCGACACAAGCAAGGCATCTTCTTCATCGTAGAGATTGCCTGCAACTAACTGCCCTTCCGGCCAACGCCCATCTTCCAACAAATGATGGATTGCCTGCAAACGCCGTCCCCCTGCTATAACCTCATGGAAACCACGTTTTTTGCTTTTGACTACAGCTAGGGCATGAAGCAAGCCGACAGTCACAATCGAGTCAGCTAGTTGTAGCAACGGTGTCTGACTTGCGGTTTTGCGAGCTTGGTACTGCTCCGAGACAACCAGTTTGCGCGGGTCGAGTTCAATAGCCTTATGTTTCATGATGCGTACTCCCTCTGAATCAATGAACAGTCGAATTGCCAACCACAGGCAATGACTCAGAAAGGAGCGCGGACAATAGTCCCAACTGGGCAACGGTCAACGCTGGTAAACGAAAGGGTGTTGCGGTCGCATGGGCTTCTCGCCATTCCTGGGCTAATTTGATAAGATCAACTTGCATTACGTGAACTCCTTCAAGGTTGTGTGATGCCTGCCCCTGCTCTGGTTGCTGCCAGACAGGGGCTTCTTTATGCAACGTGTATGTAGAAAAAACCAACGAACACAGCGCATTCAGGCAAGGTTGATGACTGGTCCCAATCATCACTATTTCGTGGGCCAAAACGAGGGTCCAGTGGGTCATGGCCAGAACTGAAAAGAACAGTTCCATTTGGCTTGAGCACATAGTGAGTTTCAGTAGTTTCATCACCGTCTTTTACGGTTACGATGTACCCCTTATGCCGAGTTTTCTGTGCTTGCATGAATCACCCCTTTAAACATTCCAAGGATTTACCACTGACCGGGATCGAAGATTCCGAGCCCGATTTGTAGATATGTGTTGCGCTGTACATTTCGGCTTGCGGTGTGTGCCGCCGGTCTCGTTAGTTCGTCGCCCTTGCCGTGCCGAACCATGCAAGGACAAACGGAAAGAGACCGTGGAATAAATAGGGAGCGAAGCGAGTGGTTTATGCCGCGAAAGCCCTTGGAGTGCGGGCCTGGAGTGGTACGGTCGGCGTTGTAGGGGCGACGGACTGACGAGATCGGATTCGCGGTAGCCCAATGATGAAAGGACGCAACACAGCCGCGCGGCGAGCGCCTTATGTGCGTAGCACACCAACTAGGCCACAGAGTGGCCTTAGCAAGCAAAGCGCGCAGACCCAATAGGGCAAGAGACTATGAAGCTGTCGCATTTTTGAGTGAATCAACCAATCAGTAAGAAATCATAGATACAAGTCCTATGCCTAACAACTTCATTAGTGACGCGGAAATTGCGCGCAGGATCAGCCCAACTATGCTCGCGTATGTAAAAAGGGCGTCCAAAGCGACAAGTATCTGCGCCCCATCAATGCTCAATCATCCTGCGGCCTCCCTAGTCGAGATCGTAGCGGCCAATCTGATCTACGTTGCCCAAACAGGGTATACCGGTACCCGGAAAGCGCTACGGTTCACTGTAGCGAATACCGACACTGCAAATGCGTTTGCGTGCTGGTCCGAACCGTCTTCCGACTGGATCGTGATCACGTCCGGCCTCATCGAGATCCTATGGAATGAATCGCTCAAACTTGATCGACTGACGCATGCTCTCGAGAAAGAAGCTGTCGCTGATTTTCCCATAGGCGATACGCTTCGCAGTTGCGTAGGCGAAATGGACTCGAGCAGCTCTCGATTCAGAGAATTGATGTTTATGTCCGCGGTCGCATTTTTCGTCGGACACGAGATCGGTCATCTGATCGACGGCCATGCGGTCTGCTATGAAGAGGGAGGGGCGAAAGACGGGTTTAACGCCGATGATGAGGACCCCCAGCTGACAAAGGGCGACAGCCAGCTAAGGAAGCAGGCGCTCGAGCTACGCGCTGACAGCTTCGGTGTGGAATATTCGCTGAGATTCACGATTAACACCCTTTTTTCTCTTTGCTTTAAACCCGGTCTAGCGCTAGAAGAAGCTGCGCACATTCAGTCGCAGGTAGCGTGGATTGCCATGCTTGGCATGTCACTCGCAATCGCCAAAATCCGTCCGGTGCGCGTTGATATCAGTCAGCAAGGAAATTTCTCCCATCCTCCTCCTGCTTTTCGCGCGCTATGGCTCAACAACCGAGCTACCGAGATGATGCGGTGTTGGCTGCCGCTTATCGACGAACAGACAATGCGACAGATCGCGGAGCATGCACTGGTACAGGCCAATGGCCTTACCGTCCTGCCCTACGATGAGGCCCAAGGCTGTTTTGTGGGGAGTCTCTCCCGCGAGGAGTTAGTCAGAGCACTTAATCAGACTGGAATCCGCCGGCTGATTTTCGAGAGCGACGAGGTCAGCGCGTACGTCTCCGCGCTTAGGGCGCTAGACGCTGAGCTGCATCCCTTGTTGGCGCCACATCAGCGTCGGGTCAAATTAGTGTGATTTCCCAACATAAACCGCGACCAAGTTGGCCTGAACGGAGTACGAACGAATGGGCGCTGCCGTCATTTGAGGAGATCGGCTCTGGCGCGTTTGGGGCCGATCATTGGACTCTATCTTTTGGATGGCTCGTAATGGCTGAAAGCCGCCGCTCTGAGCTCTGAGACTTGTTCAGACAATGTCTGTCAGATCAAGTCTGAGTTAGTACACCTTAGGAATTCCTCGACCCCACTCAATGCTCCGACCTCTTGCGCTTTGGCAGCATACGGACGTAAGGAAGAAACGTCGGCACCGGAGGCATGAGGTCGGTCTCCGCCCAGAGCCGCGCCCATTCGCTGCGAAACCTAGCCAACAGATGCCCGGCCTGACGACGAGCAAGACGAAAGCCCGGCGCTCGACTCACGTCGGCGATCAACTTCTCAGCTCGGGCTCCGTCACGCCTACCAGGCGCGGCGGAACAAACACGGCGAATCTTCTCATGCCATCGTGACATCGTGGCTTGACTCATCTGCCATGACCACCCTATTCCATCGTATACAAGCTCATGGCCATTCAGTTCTAGACGCTTTGATCGGACAGCACCTTCTAACCTCAAAGGAATGAGCCGTTCCTCCTCCACAGTCCGGCCTTTGCCATCGGGCACTAAAAGTACCCACCAAAACGGAGCCTTGCCCTCGATGGCATCGGGCCGTTCGTAGACCCAGATAAATCCGATGTAGCCGAGCCTGCTTTCGTTCGATGCCGAAATACTGACTGTCTAAGTAGGGAAAGTCTTGGCAGGTCGTGGGAGTGGCATCCTGCGGAATTACCTGTCAAGACTGGGAGATGGCTTGAGTAGTGCCGCCGCATAAGTGGTGGGGAGGCCCAAGGTTTATTCGACCCGAAAGCGACTGTATGCGTCATCTCCTATAAACTGTCCATTTCATACACCAAGCCTACCTCGACGTAAGTCATTCTTTACCTAGTGTACGCCACCGGGTTTCATGGATCTTTTCACCTCGGCGCTGAAGCAGAAAGAAAACTGCAACTCAACCTGTAAACCTCTACTTGGAAAAGTTCGTGCCCAGAATATTCAGCATCGTACAGTTTATCCCGCAGACTCTACGACATATATTACGTGATGCTGCCACATGACTGTCTGCGCATATTGCCAGCAAGATCGGCCGCCTACTCGGGAGCACGTGATTCCCGCCTTCATATACGACTTCCAGAAGCAACTAGAGGGGGCAGTGGCGGGATGGAATGAAGTAGCCCAGCGCATGGTCGGCGGTGAGGGGAAAGTAAAAGACGTCTGCGCTGCCTGCAACAATCAAGTTCTGGGCCAACTCGACGCTTACGGCAAGGAAATGTTGAGAGACGCGGGGCTACTTGTTCACAACTATACGAAGTGTGAGCTCACGCTTGAATATGATTATGCTTTCATGCTCAGATGGCTTCTAAAAATGTCTTTCAACTCGTCGAGAACCGACGGTGTCCACAGCGCGCTATTTGAAAGATACGTACCTTTTATTCGTGGTCTGGGCCCTGTGCCATCACGTAGCCAAGTTTCCGTACTGCTGTATCTTGCTCGGCCCGAAGTACTCAGCGACTCAAGGCTTGCCGAAGAATCTTTATTTCGGATCACAAACGGATCGGCAATGCTAAATCCCTTTCTAGCTCGCATTTGTTATGGTGGCATTCCTGGCGAGCAGAGATACGTCTTGCGATTAAACATCTTCGGGCCAGCGGTCTTCTATATCGTGATGTTCAAAGATGGCATCCTGCCGGGAGATGCAGCATCTGCGATTCGAAGTTTAAAAAAGTCACTTCAGGCGCAATTGAACTAACTCCGAAGAGGAAAATAGTTTACGTACGGGCTGGCGAGAAAAGTTGGCTCGACCTCTATGAACATCAGGTCGCCCGGATACATGCTCTTAACGGAAGCCAATCCTAAAATGCACAGGATTATCCCAGGAAAAAGTCGGCGCAAGGCCGGTGATTTCCAACCTTGAACGACCTCTCGTCACAGCTGCCATCCACAGCTTCTGGCCGAAAACAGACGTTCCCAGAGCTCTGATACTTGATCAGTCACTGTCTGTCAGATCAAGTCTGAGTTAGCAAGGATTGTGCTTCTATATTTTTACGTATTTCCGTCTTCTGGTGCAGTGACCAGATTTTTTTAACTTGGCTCGTACTGCATCCTGCTAGCTTAGCCGTATCAGCAATGCTTCGACCCGCATCGCGACAATGCGGCCATGTACTTTAGTCTTGGCTTTTTTGCCTGTACAGCAACCCGCCTCCCTGGCTAACTCAATTCCTTGGCGTTGACGCGTACGACGATCTTCATAATCGTCGTACGCGATCTGCAATGCCAGCTTTAACAGCATGTCTTGAACAGAATCTAAGACTATCTTAGCTACACCTTTAGATTCTGCTGCTAACTCAGACAAATCGACTACACCAGGTACAGACAACTTTGCCCCTTTGGCGCGGATCGAAGCAACCAAGTGTTCTGCCTCAACCAACGGTAAGCGGCTGATTCGGTCAATTTTTTCAGCAACGACTACTTCACCCGCTTGCAGATCAGCAATCATGCGCTGTAACTCTAGATGATCAGTTGGGGCGCCAGAGGCTTTTTCGCGATAGACGCCTGCGATATAGAAACCCATCGCCTTCGTAGAATCAATAATGCTTTCTTGCCGCTCAAGATCTTGCTCATCTGTGCTGACGCGCATGTAGATGCGAGCTACTTTCATAATATATGGCCACCCACATCAATGTGTCACTTATATACAAATTGGGTATACTGAAATTAGCCACTCAAGCATTGATGGTCAATATGATTATTGACCGAACTACTTAACCTTGTCGTTTTTGACCACTTAGCCTGGCTAGGAATGGCCCTTCCTGGCCCTTCAATCAGACCAGAGGAATAGCCCCAAAAAAGAACAATCTTAAAGATAGACTGTTTCAACAGCAGAATTTAGGTAATTTTACATGTAGACCTCAAGTAATCAGCCTTTTTTCACAACCGCTAAAAAGGGTAGGCTACCAAGTCATATAAGATAAAAAAAGGCACTTGCTTGTACCATCTTATTAGGTAATCGGCTAACCTTACATTGCACACATAAAACCTATAGGCCTACGTTGCCTGCGACTTGTCCGTAGCATGATGGAACCCCTCGCCCCTTAAACTCAGCGCGGAAGATATAGATGCTGAACTTCGATAAGTGCGGTATAGCGTCATTAGCATAGTTTTATCTAGCATCTTTGAAAATGCTATTTCGAGCACGACATGGCTGAATTTGTATAAACTCTGATTAATCCGTATGACTAGTAGGCAATTAAAAAATGTACGTATTTAAGAGCTCAAAGAAAAAATAGTGGGAAATTTACTGATTTACGCAATTTCGTTAGGTGATACACCTAGGCTAGCGGCAACTCATGACACATGGCTTCTATGTAATTTCACACATGAGTCTTTAAATCCAGTGGGGGCTTGCCTACTTGGTAGTGCGCGCTCCCCTGGCTCCACTCGTTATCACCGATAAAATTTTCAAATCGCTGAAATAAAAAATTGATGTAATTAGTACTGAAGTCCCCCTTCATCAGCCTGTAAAAAAATTTATGGCTGGCATCCCTGAAACGACTGATTATCTGAAAACGAAAAAAACAACTATGATTACCGGATTTTTAACAGCCACATTATCGCTCTCTTTTCTATTTGGAGGAAGTGACGAAAAAGCTTCTTCAGTGAAAGGCGATTCAGCCTTCACATGTGCACAGATTAATAGTGCCGTTGTGAAGAGTGACGTAGGAAGTGCAAATCAAATGCTGGAATTGTCATTTCGGCAGTTGGACAAGGCCTACACAAATAACAGCACGATTGAACTTTTTTATCGAGAAAGGCTGAGAGGAGAAAATCGACGTTACAGAAAGTTGTTATCTGACTTAGTTTTCGATAAATGCATGGAAAACCCGAAAACCAGCGCACTCGATGCATCAACAGCAGGAATAAATAAGGCATATGATTTTTCTAAAACTCAGCCACTTTATGCCGTCTGCAAAGCCTATAACGATAAGAAAATAAGCTATGAAAACTTGATAGCCCTTGCATCAGATCCTAAGGCTACTGGGTACTATGCGGGTCCACGAGTGATAGATTTGAAAAACCATTCTTCATACGGCGATATGTATCTCCAAGAAGAAATTTCTAAGCACTGTGCCGCAAACCCTGGCGTGCCTGCTCTAGAAACAATGATAGAAGTGACAGAGGCGGCATATAGGAATGAAATAAAAAAACAGGAGGCTGAAGCAAAATTGCGTTACGAAGCCGACATGGAGCTACACAGACAGCAAGAAGCCGAAAGCGAAAGAAAAGAGTTTGAAAAATATTCATCGAGCTTATATGCAAGCACAGACGACTATGTTCGCTGCTATGAGTTCCATGATCAACGCAATAAGTCGATGTATGGCCAAGACCCAGAGATGCTGCAAGCATACAAAGCAGGTCTAGCAGGCACACTTGACGACGCGGTTAAGTTGAGAACACCCTATGAGCAAAAGGAACTAACTGCCCAACTCTTAAATAATAGAGAGGCCTTTTCTGAGCGTATCGACCAGTATTGCGTGCAACATTCCACTGACAACCTCCAATACGCACTCAATTACATGGTTCCTCCTGAGCGGCTTCAGACTGCCTCGAACACGCATTTGAACCAGGCTGAGTCAACGTCTACAGTAGTGCAGGGGCTAGTGGCTACATCTGCCTATGCCGCCGCTGTGCAGCACTCTAAGACTGTAACGAGTAATCCGCCAACGCAAAAGACACCTGAGTCTGTTGCGCTTAGCTCGCCTACGCAGAACCAAGTGGAACCTGCAATCAGTAACGCCAATCAAGAGAGTGGCCCGTCAGCAAATTCGAGCCAGACGGATCCATTTAATCGTGTGGCTGTTATTAACGACCCAGATGGGTATACGAATGTAAGGAATGCTACCAACGCAAAGAGCAAGATCATTGCTCAAATTTTGAAAAATGAGCGTTTTTTCACCTATGAGCAGCAAGGATCTTGGTGGGCGATACGTAATTCCGATGGACTTGTAGGCTATGTACACAAGTCCCGTATCGAGATAGTACCGTAAGCAACTTTTAGCTATGTTTTTTTATGAGTGTTGCTTAAGAGGAAATCATGCGGTATTGGACTCACCGTACTGTTTTTAGTGTCTTCACGCTGGCCGTTGTACCAGGCCTAATTATGTTGCCGTCCATGAGCAATGCGACAGAACGTTTTTTTTGAGATGTGAAGTGTCAAGCTTAAGCAATCCAGTATCACTACGCAGTGGTTGATTTGCAAGAGGGAGTAGCACAAGAAGCATCAACTGGGCCCATATTAGCTGATCTCTCCATTATCCAGGGTCGTGTCATCGCTGCCGAGCCAAAATTTCGTTACGACAAAATAAAGGAAAGTATTTGGAACTGCTACAATTTAGAGGAATGGACAAAATATAACGAATATACTTATTTATGAGGAGTATTTTGAAATTAGATAAGCAAGAGGTTGAGATATAATAAAAACAAGAAAATAAATTAGAAAATTCTCCTTGAATTAATTGCATGCTGTAATAGTAAAAATTTTAATTTAATAAATGGGAAACTATTAATGTCATTTTTTTCAAACGCTCTACTGACAGCATTATTAACGTTATATTTCGCCAGCATGGGGCAAGCCGCAACCGTAAAAGATGTTTTCAATGGAGACTTGCTTGGAACAAACCAGCGGTACTTTGAATCAGTTGCTGGCATACCTCGTGAATCGTTGGGAGACGAACACAACTTTAGGATTCAAGGCTGTAACATCACCGCCACTATTGGTGGCGGAAAAGTGTCTGCATTACGCATGGAATTAACGGACAAGTGTGAGGCTGATCTAAGCACATTCATCGGGACCTATGCACCACCTGTAAACCGTATCCTAACTGCTGATATATTCATAGGATCGTATGGTGGACCATTAAACTACTCAGCTGACTGTCTTTCTATGTGTGGAAATTCCTATGATCCATCAGTGTACGCATCTTGGCAAGGCCCACGAGCAGCCGGTTTTATGGAGGTAATACTCGAGGTTGAACTGGCCGATGACAATGCAATCAATGCTTCTAATATTTGGGAGGAGCATATGACTGCAGCTATGGGTGAGGATTACGTCATAAATACACGGTTTAACTGTGACCGCCGCTTTGATCCAGTAGCAAACCAAGCATTTAAAGACATCAAGATTACAGCAATCACTGTGGGCCATGGGCTAAAAACTCCCAGCTGCTGATGGGAGGCAGAACTAATTAAAGGTCATATCTAATAAATACAGTCAGGTATAAAATGGTTGAGTTCGTAGCTATTTTTGATTGCCATAAACCCAGTCTGTAATTGGGATATTCTCATGACCTCGTTGGGCAAAGACAGTGGTATTGGACGTCTATATTTTACACGTCGCGTGCAGGCCGTCTTTCAACGACCCTCGCAACGTATACTCGGTGGTTTGTTACTGCATAAGATCAGGGCAGAACAGCAGGCTTGGCTGTTCTGCAAAAATAGCTAGGGCTTTAAGAAGTAGTGCTGTGCTTACGTGAGGAAGAGCAGCTATTTGGGCCGATGGTTCACTGCGCTTTTAATTACTCGCCTAACTAGTTGACAACGATTTGTATAGACGGATTATCTATGGTGGGCTGGAGTGAAAGTAAGTAGTAGGCTGAACCATTCCCCCCTAAATCCTTGTTGCGCTGTTAGCTGACCACTGCTCAATTCATCTTGGATTATTAAGCGCGATGCCAGGGCCACGCCTTAGCCACAAAGCGCCGCAGTTTACACAAGTAGAAATGCTCTGGTTCCAGTGCTGATTGTTAACCTGCAGCAAACCCACTCAATTGGGGCCACGTCGCCCAAGCTTATGGGCGGGAACAGGTATGAATGTGCATGCACGCCTTGTCTGCTGTGGAAAAGGGCTAGTCTAGCTACCAGACTAACCCGATCCTCTCCTAGCATAATTTAAAACCATAAACTGAATCGGCCCAGTAAAAATCCTCGCGCCGTATCGCCAATTCAATCCCCATCTTATTGAAATCCACTGGCCCGCCCGCTGCCATCAAATGCAAGGTGATAGTGGAGTTGTGAGCATGAAACTGACCCAGCCGTGGATCAACCATTTCATGGCGATAGTTGGTTCGCAGGAGACGGCTAAAGCGGACTCACCTTGGCCGCTTAGCCGCTGCTTTTAACGACTATTAAAAAAGGGAGGAATACCTTTTGCATCCTTATTCCAGACGAACACAACTGGCACGTGTCCAAACTGAGCCGCATCGGACTCAGTCTTAATTTCCCTTCCAAAGTGAAATGAAAATATTGTTAGCACTCTGGTTTTGTTATTTATTGATAAGCTCAGGCCACATCTCATGAAAATCATCAGGTCTGAGCATTTTACGGGTGACCTCACCGTTAGTTAGTTGCTCAATTTGCACACATCGTAAATGGGGAACAGGGCGCTCATTTGCTGCCCATCGATGAACAATAGGTGGAGCAACGCCTAATAGTTTAGCCAGCGCACTTAAGCCCCCAACTATTTCACAGGCTTTACGTACGGGAAGAAAATCGCTCATATGATTCGACTATAGTTGTTAACTGGGCATGTAGGGGTTGCCAAATTTTACCAGATAGGTAAAAATGAGCATAACCACTGACTACCAGTGGATGCTCATTAACAACCTGGTCGATGAATACCGGCTCATGCATAGAATTATTATTGTGCAGTGAGGGCCGGCTGCCCGATTACATAGGGGCAGAAGTAAAACCTATGAAAAACCAGTTAGCCTTCAGGCACGTTGAGTGTGCGCAAAGAGAAGGTGTGACTGGCTACCCTACGAAGGGCTGTCTCATTTCTATGTGACACCTAGAGGGCGCCCATTGTCGTGAGACAACCATCGCGGGGATGGCGGGTAATTCCCGACAAACAGCAATAACTTGATCAGTCGTTTGTGAGGTCTCTTGCTCGAACAAGAGGTCTCATACTGAGCCAAGGTCGATACAGACACTTAACCAGAACGCTGTATCTCAAAGCCTGATGCTTTTACATCAGGCTTTGCTTAGCCACCTGTAGGACAAAGGTAGCTAAGCAAAGCCTTGTATTTTCCATGGCCGAAAACGGCAAAAAGCCATGGTATCGCTACCACAGCTTTTTGCCTTACAAAGCAGTTACTGAATCGTTAAAGAACCAGACTACTACCTAGGGAATATTTGGTCGGAACGGAAGGATTTGAACCTTCGACCCCTTGCACCCCATGCAAGTGCGCTACCAGGCTGCGCTACGCCCCGAAAGAATTAAACTATAACCCTGTTCTTCCTTTCTTGCAAGTGTTTTTTAGATTTTTTCTTTCGATTCGAGATTATTGATAGTTAATCCCGGTGCCGATTGAAATCCACACTTGTCTGAACAGGCGGTCTGATTTTCGAAGCTCATTTTACCGAGCTAATCCGCATCAAAACCGTGAAGGCAGGAGTATACCTACTTAGGTAAAAAATGCAAAGCTATTGTGAACAGGCCTGCCCTTCTGATTGCATGATTCGCCATTGAGACAGGCTGGGGCCAACGGGATACAGCAGGCGCTCTGCCGGCAAGCGCTCCCATGGCAGGTCTGTCGTGCGCATGGAAACGCCTCCCGGGGCGGCTCCGATAATGATACGGTCACTGATACAGCCAAAGTCCGCCCTGAAATGTACAGCGCTTTTCAAGACCAGTATCTTCATTTGCTCCGGCTCTATCCCCACAAAACGGAACATGCTTTGATCTGCCATTTGCGACTTGTAGGAGGCCAGAACGATACGCACGCCCTCTATGCGCAAACAGGCACTAGGCCCCAGGTTCATGGCACAGCCTGCGTAATACGGACCGGTGGCGGAGAACTGACCATCGGATACGGACTCGATATAGAAGCGTGCATGCAAGGGCATATCACCGGGAACACCGGATTTACCGCCCAGGGACAGCTCGATGCTTTTACCAACCCCTGCCTGGTGAACCAGAGCAGCGCTTTCCGGATCCACGATCAAGCCTAAAGCCGCATCGGATACCTTGGCTTTCAGCAAGGCACGCAAGAGCCCACAGGTATCGGAGCTGGCACCGCCTCCGGGGTTATCGTGCGCATCGGCAATAATCACCGGGCCTTTGCCGGGATGACTCAGCGCCCATTGCACAGCTTCGTCCGGTTCGTACAGCTTGCCTTGAAAGCCTTGGGCTTTATCAAGCACCTCATCCAGAAAGCCTGCTAAACGGCTATCGGCTTCTTCCTGCGTCTGCGCATAGGCCCACAAAACCGCTCCGCATTCGGGCACGTCAGCAGCAGGAAAGCCCATGGCGAAGGACACGCTCCCCTCGCCTTCTATTTCTTCCAGCGATGACAAGTGACGGTACAGGCTGGCAGCCGGTTCCATCTCGGTGCTTTGCCAGATCGCCGGGATCAGGAAGGGCAGTCGATGCCAGGCCAATTCCGGGCGACGATCGCTTTGCAGACATCGCATCAGCGCCTGAAAAGTACGCTCACCCGTTTGCGCCATATCCACATGCGGGTAAGTTTTGTACGCCACCAGCATATCGGCCTGCGCCAGCATGGTGTCGCTGACATTGGCGTGCAAGTCCAGACTGGCGACCACCGGCACGTCCGGCCCCACCATCTCGCGCACCAGAACCAGCAAATGCCCTTCCCCATCGTCCCGATGCTCGGCCACCATGGCGCCGTGCAAGTCCAGATACACCGCATCCACGGGCAGAACTTGCTCCAGGCGGTACAGAATCTCCGCCACGATCGCCTCATACGTCATGGCTTCGACGGGAGCGGAAGGACTGGCCGCGGCCCACAATAGCGGGACGCACTCGACCCCGGCTTGTGAGGCGGCAGCCATAAACCCGGCTGCCGGGATGTTGGCACCACGCAAGGCAGGTTCAATCGCCTCTGCCCGGCACATTCCCGGCCAGCCGCCCCCATGCTCAAAGTCCGCCATCGTTGCCATGGCCGGGCCAAAGGTATTGGTCTCATGCTGAAAACCCGCTACTGCAATACGCATCACTTGTCTCCGATTGCTATTACGCTTGTCCCGCCAGTTGGATACACAGCTGCTCGTAAATGTCCTTGGCCCCCAGGACATCGTCGATCGCTACCGACTCGTCTGCCGTATGTGCCTGTGCTTCCTCGCCCGGTCCCAAACCGATGGTGGGAATGCCACGTCGCCCGGCGGACTCGGAGCCATTGGTGCAAAACCACCAGGTATCCATTTCCACCACACGACCAGCTTGCTGGACCGCTTGCACCATGGCCTGCGCCAAAGGAGCCGACTCATCCAATCGCCAGGCGGGCAAGTCCCGCCCCGGACTGGCCTGCTGACCTGTATAGGTTTGTACCTGACTGTCCACCAGTTCCAGCGAAAAGCCCTCCACCCCTGCGGCTTGCAAGCATTGCTCCATTTGCTTGAGCACCGATTCACTGCTTTCCCCCACCAGGGTGCGGCGATCAAAACGCACCGTAACGGACGACGGAATCAGCGAAATGGAAGGATGCGGGTCGGAAATGATGTCAGTAGGCACCAACAGGGCTTGGCCGACTTGCGCATCCTTGGGCAAATCCAGTGTCTGCAAAACAGAAATAGCTTTGGCCGCTGCCTGAATAGGATTCACCCCCAGATGAGGCAAGGCTGCATGCGCTGGACGGCCTTGCAGACGCAGCAAGATCTCCTGCCGCCCTTTCTGACCCACCATGATGCGCAAACGCGAAGGCTCACAAATCACCACGGCGGCTGGCGTGCATAGTTCCAGAGCGTGCGACAAGGCATAGCCTTCGATCACTTCCTCCATCACGCTGGCAGACACGGCAATACGCTGTTTCAATGCGCCGCTACGAGCCGCTGCCGCCGCGCCACACAGAGCAGCGGCCAAGCCTGCCTTCATGTCACTGGTGCCGCGCCCATACATGCGGCCGTCCTTGATTTCGGCTCCAAAAGGCTCCACCGTCCAGGTTCCAGCAATAGGGACCACATCCATATGAGCATCGAATAACAGCGCCAGCGGGGCCTGGGCCGGGCCCACAAAGCCCAGCACCGAACCTTTTTCATCAACACTGATTTGATCAAAGCCCAAGTCCCGCATGACTTGCTGTACAAAGTCCGCCATGGCCTGCTCTTGTCCGGACAGGCTGGGGATGCGCACAAAAGCCTGTGTCAGGCTGACCGCGTCCCAGGCCAGATCCATTTGCTTGTGTTCGCTCACGCCCATGGCACTACCGCTCCACGTTGCGAGCTGATCAAACCATAAGCCTCTGGTCGACGATGACGCTCAAAGTTGAAGGTCGTGCTTTTGTAGGAATGGCACAGATCCAGATCGCAGCGGGCAATGGCCAGCTCGTCACCCTTGGTCGAGCAAGCCGCAACAATCTCCCCAGACGGCGCAATGATGGCGCTGCCGCCAATCATCTCGATGCCCTCTTCGCTACCCGCCTTGGCCACGCCCACCACCCAGGTGCCGTTCTGATAGGCCCCGGCCTGCATCACCAGATGGTTGTGGAACATGGACAGATCGTCGTGCTCCGGGGCGGGCGGGTTATGAACCGGCGTGTTGTAGCCCAGCATGACCATTTCCACGCCCTTCAAACCCATGACGCGGTAGGTTTCTGACCAGCGGCGGTCGTTGCACAAAGCCATGCCCATCACGCCCCCAAAGGCCGACCACACACCGAACTCGTGGCCGGGTTCAAAGTAATATTTCTCCAGATGCTGGAAAGCACGCCAGGGCTCGTCCTGGCCGTGACCGGGCAAATGCACCTTGCGATACTTGCCCACAATCGTGCCGGTTTTATCGACCAGAATGGATACGTTAAAGCGACGCTTTACGCCGTTTTCAATGACCAGCTCGGCATAGCCCAGGTAGAAACCTATCTGCAATTTGGCAGCGGCATCAAACAAGGGCTGGGTGTCCGGCCCCGGCATCTGGGTTTCGTAAAAACAATCAAAATCGGAAATATCCTCGCTGAACCAGCGCGGGAAAAACGTGGTCAGTGCCAGCTCGGGAAACACCACCACATCAACATCCATTTTCTTGGCTTGATGCAAATGGGCCAGCAAGCGGTCAACCACCTGCTTCTTGGTTTCGTTGCGCGCGATAGGACCCAGTTGGGCCGCAGCTACATTGACAAACCTGGACATGAAATATGAACTCCATCAACAATTAAGATCCGCCCTGGGCGGGATTCGGAACGCCCGGCCCCTCTCAATCAAGGGCCAGAAATCGAAAACAGACTGCGCGCCGGGCTGCGCACAAGGCTCAGCCCCCAGCTGCGCTGACACGCGCATCAATCAGGCATAAGCACAAAAATTCTGAAAATCCCAATGCACACCGGGTGCGGATTCCACCAGTTCACGGGTGTAAGCCTGACTAGGCTGGCTAATGACACGGCCTGGGTCCCCGGCCTCCACAATCCGGCCTTTTTGCATCACCACAATGCGATCGGAAATCTGGGCCGCCACCCTTAAATCGTGCGTAATAAACAGGATGGCCACACCAGTTTTGCGCTTGATATCGACCAGCAACTTGAGCACTTGCTCTTGCACCAGCACATCCAGCGCGGACACGGATTCGTCCGCAATCAGGACATCCGGCTCCATCACAATGGCGCGGGCCAGACAAAGCCGTTGCCGCTGACCACCCGAAAATTGATGCGGATAGCGCTCCAGCACATCCGCGTCCAGCCCCACAATGGACAAGACCTCGGTCACGCGTTCGATAGCGACTTTGGGATCGACGCCGATGTTGTGCATGCCCTCGGTCAAAGACTGGCCAATCGTCACGCGGGGGTTCAAAGAGCGATACGGATCCTGAAACACGATTTGCACTTTGCGCCGCTGCGCCAGGCTGCGGTCCTTGCAGGCGGCGGGTAAAGTTTCACCGTTCAGCGTGATCTGCCCTGAACTTGCCTCAACCAGGCCAATAATGCAGCGCGCCAAGGTGGACTTGCCCGAGCCGGACTCCCCCACGACACCCAGCACTTCATCACGGCGTATATCCAGATTGATATCGCTAAGCGCATGCATCTTGCGACCTTTGGAGAACCAGCAATCCGAGCCATAGACCTTGCCCAAACCACGGGCGCTCAACACGATCTCGTTTTGCACTTCCTCTTTTGCAGGCGGATGCACATTGGGAACGGACGCAATCAGGGAGCGGGTATACGCTTCTTTGGGATTGGACAGAATCTGCTGACACGTCCCCATCTCCACACTATCGCCACGCTTCATCACCAGAATCCGGTCAGCAATATCGGCCACCACACCAAAGTCGTGCGTCACGAAAATGACCGAGGTGCCGCATTCGCTTTGCAGTTCCTTGATCAGGCTTAGAATCTGCTTTTGCGTGGTCACGTCCAACGCCGTGGTAGGCTCATCCGCAATCAGCAAACGTGGCTGCAGGATCAAGGCCATGGCAATCATGATGCGCTGGCGCTGACCGCCGGACAGCTCATGCGGATAGGCCATGAAGAGTTTTTCCGGCTCCGGCAAACGCACGCGCTCCAGCATATTGATCACACGCTGGCGACGCTCCTGCCGGGAACTGTTCTTTTCGTGGATACGGATCACTTCGTCGATCTGCTCGCCCACCCGCTGCACCGGATTCAGCGCGGTCATGGGCTCCTGAAACACCATGGACATGGCCGAAGCCCGCAAGGACAGCAAATGCTCCTTGTTCATGGTCAGCAGGTTCTCGCCCATCAGCTCGATACTGCCTTGGCTGACACGCAAGGTATCGGGCGGCAACAAGCCCATGATGGCAAAGGAACTCAAGGATTTGCCCGAGCCGGACTCGCCCACAATGCACAGGGTCTCGCCTGCATACACATCAAAGCTGAGCTTGTTCACCAACTGGCGGGGATTAGTCGCTTTAGTTTCGATGCACAAGTCCTTCACCGACAAAACACAGTGGGGCTTGGTCGTAGAGGTATTCATTGTTATGTCTCCTGCCCTCGTCATTTACAGCCGTGTGACCAGCTTGGGATCCAGAGCATCGCGCAAGGCGTCGCCCAGGACGTTGATACTGAGAATGGTGATGGACAGCACAATGCCGGGGTACAGCACGATGCCGGGAATCAGCTGAAAGTACAGGCGACCTTCGGCAATGATGTTGCCCCAGGAGGCCATCTCGGGAGGGATGCCCGCCCCCAGGAAACTCAAGATCGCTTCCAACAACACCGCCGAGGCAAACACATAAGTGCCCTGCACAATCAGAGGGGCAAAGGTGTTGGGGAACATATGGCGCGACAAGATCACGTAGGCCGAAGTCCCCACTGTCATGGCCGCTTCCACATAGGGCTCGGAACGCACGCTAAGAATCACGCCCCGCACCAAGCGTGTCATGCGTGGGATCTCCGGGATGGCAATGGCGATCAGTACCGTGGTCAGGCTGGCACCGGACACCGACACCAGCGCAATGGCCAGCAAGATGCCAGGGATGGCCATCACACCATCCATCACTCGCATGATGACGGCGTCCAGACGGCGGAAGTAACCCGCCAGCGAACCCAGAATCACGCCAAAGAACACGCTGATGGCCAGGACACCGAACCCCACCATAAAGGACACTTGCGCCCCATACACCACGCGGGAATACAGATCCCGACCCAGTGCATCCGTCCCCAGCCAGAACTGCTCGGAAGGCGGTTGCAGACGCACACTGGGGTCCAGTTGGGTGGGATCTTGCGTACCCAGAAACGGAGCAAAGATCGCCATGGCGGCCATCAGGATCAGGAACAGCAAGGCAGCACGGGCCGAATTGCTGGCGACCACTTTCTTCAATTTGTTGAGCTTTTGCATATTGTTCTACCTGTAAAAAGCGAGGGCTCAATAATCGATACGGGGATCGACCAGCATGTAGGAGATATCAATCAGCAGATTCACCCCTACATACACCAGCGAAAACAGCACGATCAGGCTCTGAATCACCGTAAAGTCGCGCGACAGCACCGCATCCAGCACCAAGCGCCCAAGCCCCGGAATGTTGAAGACCGATTCGGTCACCACCACCCCGCCGATCAGCATGGTGATGCTGATGCCGATAATCGTCAGGATGGGAACTGCCGCATTGCCCAGGGCATGACGTGTCAGGACACGACGCTCGTTCAAGCCTTTGGCACGGGCGGTGCGGATGTAGTCCTCGTTCAAGGTGTCGATCACACTGGTGCGCACAATGCGGGTAATCAGGGCGATGTACACCGTACCCAGGGACACCGCCGGCAGAATCAAATGCCGCAGGTGTTCCCACAGGCCTTCACTCAAGGGCTTGTAGCCCTGTACCGGCAACCAGCGCAGCTCCAGCGAAAACAGCAGGATCAACAAATAAGCCACGATGAATACCGGCACGGAAAAGCCCGCCACCGACCCTGCCATCACAAAGCGATCCAGCGACTTGCCTCGATACCAGGCCGAGCACACCCCTAGCGGAATGGAAATGGCCAGGGTGTAGGCCAGGGTCAACAAGGTCAGCGAAACCGTAGGCCCCAGACGATCCAGCACCAGATCCTTGACCGGGCGGCTGGAGATCAGGGACGTGCCAAAGTCCCCTTGCACCATGCTGCCCAGCCATTGCACAAACTGCACCGGCACTGGCTGGTCCAGCCCCATCTGATGACGGATTTCCGCGATCTGTGCATCCGTCGCGTTATCTCCCGCCACCAGTACAGCGGCATCGCCATGTGTCATGCGCAGGACCACAAAGATCACCAGCGCCACAATCAGCAATACCGGGATGGTGGCCAGTACGCGCTTGAAAATAAGCCCAATCATCGCTTCTCCACATTCCAGAAGACCGGAACCGGCGTTTGCAGAAAGCCATTCAGGTTCTTGCGCACGGCGCTGACCATCTTGAACTCACCCAGAGGGACGATCACACCTTCATCCATGATGTGTTTTTGCAAGTCCGTGGCCAAACGCACCAGCTCGGACTCGCCACTGGCGCGGGCAAATTCCATGCGTGTCTTTTCAATGGCAGGGACATCCGGCCAGCCAAACCAGGCCTTGTCGCCGTTGGAGGCCACCGCCATGAAGCTCAGCGGATTGCTGACATCCACCAGCCCGGAATAGGTGGTGATGATGCTCCAGCCCCCCTCTTGCACGGGACGCTTGGAGGTGCGGCGAGTCTGCACGGTTTGCCAGTCCATGGCTTCCACGTTGACGGTGAACCCGGCATTGCGCAGTTGCTGGGCAATCACAGGCACCACGGGCGAAGTCAGGAAGTCGGTGGGATGCAGCAAGACCACGGGCTCGCCCTTGTAGCCGGCCTGCTCCAGCAGCTTTTTCGCACCGGCGGCATCACCCTTGAAGTAGGCTTCAGAACCGGCTTGTGACGGGAAAACGCTGTGGCATCCAAACACGGCACCACACGTTTCAAAGTATTCCGGGTTGCCCACTTGCGCCTGCATCAAGGGCTTCTGGTTCAGCGCCATCATGGCGGCCTGACGCACTTGCTTGTTATTGAATGGCGGCTGCAGGAAGTTAAAGCGCATCTCGGTCTGCGCGCCCCGAGCCGTAGAAGCATTCAGAACAATGTCCGACTCGTTTTGCAGCAGGGGCAAGAGGTCCAGCTGAACCTGATCGATCACATCAATCTCGCCACTGCGCAGCGCGTTCACCCCGGTCATGGCATCGGGCATGGCCACCCAACGCACACGATCTACCTTGACCTGTTTGCCACCGGCCAACCCGCTGGCAGGCTCATTGCGGGGCACGTAGTCCGGGTTTTTCTCGAACACAGCCTGCACACCTGGGCGATATTCCTTCTCCACAAATCGGAATGGTCCCGAACCCACCGTAGAAGTAATCGCCTGACTGACCGGCGTGCGTGCCACATCCTTGGGCATGACAAACAAGGGCAAGGAACTGGGTTTGCCCATGGCGCGCAACGCGATGTCGGTCGGGAAAGAGAACTGCATCACAAAGGAGCGGTCATCCACGACCTCCATCTTGGTCAGGAACTCCGTCATGATCTGGCCCATCTTGTCCAGCTGAATCCAGCGCTTGATGGACTCGACCGCATCTTCAGCCGTCACGGGCGAGCCATCATGCCAGCGCAGGTTTTCACGCAAAGTCATGGTGTAGGTCTGACCGTCCTCGGACACTTTCCAGCCTTCCAGCATCTGGGGTTTGACCTGCCCCTGCGCATCTTCCGCCAGCAAGGTGTCGTACACCATATAGCCGTAGTTACGCACAATGTAGGAGGTAGTAATGACTGGATCCAGGGAGCGCAGTGGCGCTTCCATTACGGCGGTCAGCGTGGTTTGCGCACTGACGGCCGCAGGGGCAATCGCCGTGATGGCAAGGGCAGCCCAGACAGCGGCTAACGATTTGGCAGGACGCAAGCGGTCCTTAAGCAGGTTGCTCATGTTTTGTCTCTCCAGGTAGTTAAAAGCGGTCCGCCTTTGCTCTTGTGGCGGCGGTCCCGTCATCAGGGATTTACTGCTTATTCACGGGCCAGCTCCACCAAGGTCGATAGCAGAATCGAACATCCCGCTATCAGGTCTTTATCGTGGGTAAACTCTGCCGGGTTGTGGCTCAAACCACGTACACTCGGTACAAAAATCATGCCTGTGGGGCAAGAGCGCGCCAGCATCTGCGCATCGTGCCCGGCACCGCTGGGCATGCGCTTGACCGAGCAGCCCAGATCCTTGGCGTGTTGCTCGACCTTGCTGATCAAGCGTTCATCAAACTGCACAGGATCAAAGCGGGCCAAATGGCGATGCTTGATCTGCACACCCTCACGCTCGGCCGCCTGCCGGGCGAAATCCAGCACTTCCTGTTCGGCCTGATCCAGGCTGGCCTTGTCCACATTGCGCAAATCCACGGTAAATACGGCTTTGCTGGGGATCACATTGACCAGATTCGGAAACAGCTCGCAGCGCCCTACTGTGCCCAGTTGCGGCGGGCCGTAACGCTCAGTCAACTGGCGTACAAAACTACCAATTTGCTGCGCCACGACACCGGCATCATGACGCAGGTGCATGGGCGTGGTGCCCGCATGGTTGGAGACACCATGCACCTCAAACTCCAGCCAGCAAATCCCTTGCACGCCAGTCACGGCACCAATATCAATGCTTTCATGCTCCAGAACCGGGCCCTGCTCAATATGCAGTTCCATATAGGCATGCACATCAGGTTGGCCGCAAGGCACGGAACCGGCGTAGCCAATACGCTCCAGATTCTCGCGCACGGTGCTGCCATCAATGCCCACGGTGTCCAGTGCTTCCTGCAAGGACAAGCCACCTTGAAACACCAGACTGCCCATCATGTCCGGAGCAAAGCGCGCTCCTTCCTCATTGGTAAAGGCCACCACTTGCAAGGGACGATCCAGTTGCACATCGGCATCATTCAAGCTGGCCACCACTTCCAGTCCCGCCAGCACACCCAGATTGCCGTCGTAGCGTCCGCCAGTACGCACGGTATCAATGTGCGAACCCGTCATGACCGGCGCCACATCCAGACGGCCAGCGCGTGTCCCGATAATGTTACCGATCTGATCGATCTCCACACGCATGCCCAGATCACGCATCCAGCTGACCACCTGATCGCGGCCCGCCTTGTCCTCATCCGTCAGGGCAAGGCGGCAGACGCCGCCCCCGTCGATTGCACCAATCTGCGCCAACTGCGCAATACGCTGCAGCAGGCGTTCGCCATTAATGGCTAAACAAGTGCTGGCTGCGCTGTTCATACTGGCTCCTGAGCCAGCACTTCTTTGGCGCTCATACCGACAATGCGCTGATACAGCTCTGCATCGGTATCACCTTCGCTGGCAAAAAATAGGATTTGGCTGTTTTCATCAATACCCAATGCCTGACGCCAGTCCGCTTGCTCGCACGCAGCCATGCAAGCCGCCACACCGGCCACGGCAGACTCACCCGCCACAATCGGCGCATCACCTTTATCGGCACGGGCCAGACGGCGCATGGTTTGCAAGGCGGCATCGTCTTCCAGCGTCATATAGGCATAGGTGCCGGGATCCAGAATTTCCCAGGCCAGCAAGGAAATTTCGCCGCAAGCCAGACCGGCCATCACCGTATTCAAATCGCCGGTGACCGTGACGGGCTTACCTTGAACAGCACTTTGGAACAGGCAATCGGCCTTGTTGGGTTCCACCACAATCAAGCGAGGGCGCTGCGCACCCAGACGCTCCCACATATGGGCGCATACGGCCGCCGCCAAACCACCCACACCACCCTGAATAAAGACGTGAGTCACCGGCTTGCCCGAAGCAATCTGATCCAGCGCTTCCTGCACCATCACGGTGTAGCCCTGCATCACATCCTTGGGCACATCCATATAGCCCGGGTAGGACGTATCGGACACCACAAAATAGCCATGCTCTTTGGCATCTTCAGCAGCTTGGCGCACCGAATCATCGTAATTGCCGGGCACGCGTACTACCTTTGCCCCGTAAGAGGCAATGGCCTGCTCACGACCAGTACTGACATGCTCATGGATATAGATCACGCACTGACAACCGGCATTCTTCGCCCCCCAAGCCACCGAGCGGCCATGATTGCCATCGGTCGCGCAGGTCACGGTCAAACCAGCAATAAAGTCCTTGTAGGCAGGACTCTTCAGATCATCCAGCGTCAGGCTGGCATTGCCGGTATGAGCTTGCAACTGACGCAACAGCAAACGATTGACGGCATAAGCACCGCCCAAAGCCTTGAAGCTGCCCAAACCAAAACGACCGGCCTCATCCTTGTAATACACCCCGCCCACCTTCATCTGCGCGGCCAGGCCGGGCAAATGACGCAAAGGAGTAGGCGCGTAACCGGGCCACTGCACGATGCTGGCCTGAGCCTGCTCGTAGGCGGCCACCGACAAAATCGATTGCAAGGAGGCGTCATATTCCTGGCTATCCTGAACGCAACGAGGGTTCAGATACAGTTGCACCGCGCCTTGCTCCCGAACGGCATGTTTGTTCATGTCTGCTCCACTTCTATGGGTTTAATTATTGGACTTCAAGTCCTGAAAACTGCGATGGATGGATTCAATCTTCTGCAACTTACGGGCAACCTGCGTCTCGGCCTGCAGTGCCACCCGGCTGACCAAGTAATTGATCAGGCTGAGCGTGCCGGTATGCGAGTCAAACAAGTACTCCCCGCGTGTTGCCACCGTGAATGCGATGTCTTGCGAACGCAGCAAGGAGCTTTCCAGGCCATCCGTCAAAAAAGCCATCTGTACCGACTCGCCCCGCAGATGCTCCACCAAGGAAGGCAAGAGCACCGAGCGGCGACGAAAATCCATCACCAGGGCCAGATCCCCTGCTTCCACATCGGCCAGTTGCTCGGTCAGATGGGCCACCGTGCCCACCGCCAGATGCACATCCGGGCGCAGCTGCTGCAGTAAAGAGTGGGCGTAGCACGCCAGGATCTGGCCATTGCGGAAACCAAACACCCAGATGCGTCGTGCTTTCAGGGCGGCTTGGGTGAAGTTGTCCAGATGCTGTTCAGTAATGTTCTGGAAGGTGGTGGAAATGTTCTGTACGTCTGCATTGATAAACGGCGTCATATCGGCCTGAATACCGCTGCTGGACATGGAGTGCAGACGCTTGAAGGGAGCGCCGTCACCCATTTGCTCGCGGGCCGTGACCCGGAATTCGTTAAAGCCGTTAAAACCCAGACGCCGGAAAAAGCGCACCGCGGTAGCCGCCGATACACCTGCTTTCTCGGCCAGTTCCTGGGCGGAGTAAGTCGCCAGCTGCCCCATATGAGACAGGACCACATCGGCCAACCGCCGCTCCGCGCTGGGCAGGACATCGAGAATATCCAGGATCGAATCTTTGATGACCATGACACAACCTAAAATTGAAATTTGTTTTTCATATAATACTTAATAAAATTTTAATTTCAATTATGGATGTAATGATTTGGCTCCGTATTTACCCTTGGGAGCAGAAAAAAAGAAAGAAGATCATGATCTCACGTCCACCAAGAGTGGCTTCAAATAAGGCCCACAGAGAAAAATAAGGGATAAACCCTTATTGGGAAAAATTTCTGTTTCCTGGCAATGAAAGCATAAAGCCCATGATGAAATTTAAATTTCATCATGGGCTTTGGTAAGACAAATTTCAGAACCAAGGCCGCTTGCAGAAGCCAGAAAAACCCCGTCAAGTGGGCCTATTGCGCTGGCAACAAAGACAAACAACGCGCAATCAGAATATCGGCCAAGGACAGACTTCTGGCCACACTCCGGGACCAGAGCGCCTACATCTGGCAAGCCAGCATGGCATCCTCAACATCAAGCGCCAACAGTTCACATCGATACGCGGATGCCTCTTGCAAGGCTTGTCGCATCACGCCCCCATTTTTAACGATCGTTAGAAATGGGGGGGATTACCCGATGACAAGTACTGAGACAGCTCACGCCACTCCTTGGCAAAGTAATAGTGCAGGAAACGCTGCTGGGCATGCCAGCGCACCCGTCTGAACAGACCGGCACCGGCACGAGCCTGGCGATGCGCCACAATATCGCGCCAGAGTTGGTCGGGTTCAAACCCGGTCCAGATTGAAGGGATGGGGGCAAGCGCGTTGGAATAGCAAACCGGCGCCACCCACTCGAACAAAGCCCTTTCTACATGGTGGACCGAAAAGTACTTGGCCACGTTCGCAATAGCCTGGTAATTAACCGGCCTATCTACAAACAATTCCGACAAGGCTTCACACAACGCCTTATCGCTTGGCTGATCACTCAAGATGTAACTCCTTCTCTCCAGCCATTTCCCCCTTTGATAATGAAGGGAACTACCATAACATCCAGCGACACACCGTCCGGTGGTCCAGACGATACTGGGCAGCTAAGGATCACGCCCCTATCTGCGTTGATCAATACGTCTGTGCAACTTCTAGCTTGAATGCTTCCGTATGCTTCGCCATATAAAACACCCCAAAGCTTGGATGGGTATCAAACTTTTGGGGTGCAGTTCAATTTTTCAACAGGCGGGCATTTTTGCGTGTGGAAATGCTTAATTCTTCCAGCATCCGCCGTTGAAGCCTTGCCAGGTACCAAGCTGTCTCCAGAAATTAACCCGAATGTGCTCGCTTGCCGGGATTTTTCTTGCTGCGGGTATGCGCACCACGTTCCTGGCTAACACATTGGCCCCGGAATTTCGTGCTGAGGTTCACGCCTTTGGGAGTGGCAGGAGGAGGAGTACGCTTACGGTCGGCCTCGGTAACAATTTTGGTGCCCATGGGAATCTCTCCAGTTTGGTCAACTTGCGTTTATTTTGCGTTCGCTCGGTTTAATCTCGGCCACAGGAATCATCACGGATAACCTGTCACCTCATCCAGCATAACAGGCATTGAACCAACCGGCCCCATAACCATGCCCCCCCCTCGCAAGGCCAGATGTCTGGACGTACACGCACTTTGGTATGGTTGCAGCAGTAGCCCCTACCCTTTCAAGGCACGAGCCGTATGTGTTTTTCCATACAAGGGTGAACCCATAGCGAAATGAATGCCTCTGGTGGGCTGCCAAGTGACGAGCGGCCCAACCGTGAGAGGATTTGTACCAATGTCCAGCCAATGCCGGTTTCAGCGCAGTGCGAGTACATGACTTAAAGCACACATTTGGGCGACGGCTGCGTGCTGCGGGAATGCATTTGGCAAACAGGCAAGTTCTGCTAGATCCCACGAATGGGTCAATCACAACCGACTATTCAGCCGCTGATTTGTCCAAATTGCTGAACGAAGTTGAGAAGCTTGCCCACAATGCCGAAAAAGCGCCGGCGGTTACGCTTCTGAGAAGACGGGGTGATCGGTGAAAAACGAGTCCCCACAGAATCCCCACAGCAATGAACAAGGGCTTACAGCAATAATGCTGTAAGCCCTTGATAAATATGGTCGGAACGGAAGGATTAGAACCTTCGACCCATTGCACCCCATGCAAGTGCGCTACGCCCCGAAAGAATCAAGCCCCGACCCTGTTTGCTCTGTTGTGCAAGCTTTTTCTTAAGAAGCATCTAGCTTAGGCCGAGTGGCTTACTACAAAAAACCTGGTGGTTTACATCAAAAGGCCAATTACCGCCAGAGGCCCAGACTCCTAAGATACCCCTTAAGACCCTTCTGTTCGCTCAGTAACGAACAGTGGCAGGACGTACACACAAACAACAAGGGGAAGAGAAGTGTCCAGGCGATCAATAAAAAGACAAGCTCTGCAAAACGTCGGTCTCTTCCCAGCCAGAACCTCGTTTCTGCGCCGGTTCTGGCTGGATTCCTTTACCCTGCTGGTACTGACCGCGTGTAGCACCAGCCTGTATGCCGCCTCCTACGAGGATTGGATCAAACAGGCACGCCAAGGCCAATACCAATCCGCCATTGCCGGCTTGCAGCAGTACCGGCAACAGCATCCGCAAGAGACACGTGTCCAGCTTGATCTGATGCGCATTCATGCCTGGGCAGGCCAGCCGCAAGAGGTCATCCGCCTGTACCAAAGCTGGCCGACCAACCTGCCCTTGCCGGCCGATGTATTGCTGCTGACAGCACGCGCCTACAAAGATGCGCGCCAATGGACACCGGCCCAAAACCTGTATCGGGAAGGAATGCGGCGCTTTCCACAACAAGCCGCCTTCACCATGGGCCTGTGCATGAGCCTGGCCGATGCCGGACTGACTGCCCAGGCCTTGAGCTGCGCCCAGCAACTGCAGCCGGCCACACGCCAAAACACCATGTACCTGCTGACGCGCAGCTACATCTACCGCGCTGCCGGCCAGAACTACGAAGCCCTGCGCTTCAGCCAGGACGCTCTGGCTGTCCAGCCAGACAAAACCGATGTTATCCGGGATTATGACCAGTCCCTGCATGCCGCCGGACTGCACCGCCAGGCGATGGAATGGCAAACACAACATCCCGACATCTTCTCGAACGCAGACCTGGCTGACCGTCAAGCCGACTATGCCGCTGAATTGACACGGCTGTCGCCCCAGCCCACACGCACACTACCCGAACGTTTTCTGGTCGCCAATCGAGCCATCGCGTTGCAAGACAAACTGGCTGACAGCGCCAGCTTTCTGGGTAACCCCGCTTTCGCCCGCCGCATCCGTGGTGACCGTCTGATTGCGATGGACACACGCGAAGACGCACCCTCTACAGTAGACATTGCTCCCGAACGGGCGGCCCAATATCCAGGCTATGCCTATGCCTCGCTAGGAGCCCTGCAACTGCGCGCCCGTCGCCCCGAACAAGCCGTATCCAGCTACGAGCGGGCGTTGGCCGAACCCTCGCTGGACGCAAAAACACGCACACGCTATCAAACCGGATTGGCCTTTTCCTTGCTGGAGTCTGGCCGCGAAGATCAGGCACTGGCATTGGCCGAGCGCATGGAAAAAGACATGCCCGCCACTCGGTGGCTACGCGGGAATCCAATCCCCCAGCCCAATCCAGGCTATACCGACGCCTTGATTTTGAAAAACTCGCTCTATACCTATACGGGTTTGCTCAAGGAGGCGCGCGAAAATCTGGGCAAGGCCAGCGCACAGGCACCGAGTAACGTCAACCTACGCGTGCCGCTGGCCGATGCCCAGCGCATGTCGGGCATGCCACGGGCGGCGGAACGCAATCTGAAGATCGCCGAAACCTACGCGCCGCGCCAAGAAGACGTCATCATCAGCCAGGCCCAGACCGCCCTGGATCTGCACGAATACCGCCAGGCCGAAGAACTATTGGCGTATGCCAAAGCGCACTACCCCACCAATATGCGGGTCGCGGAACTGGAAAAAGACTGGCAGTCCTACCGCAAGAATGAATTGATCCTGCGCAGCGGTTTTGAAACCAGCAACGGCGGCGATATCTCGGGCAATGACGGCATTCGCACCGAGGCGCAATGGTACAGCGCCCCCATCAACTACAACTGGCGCGCCACCGCCCTGGCCGGTCACCTTGATACCAGCGACGAGCTTGGTCACAACGTGAACTGGCAGGGAGCCGGCCTGGAGTACCGCGGCCGCGACTGGCAATCACAGTTGACAATCAACAACCAGAACTGGGGTCAGGGCAACAAGATGGGAGCCAGCCTGCAGCTTGATCACGAGCTGAGCGATCACTGGAGCATCGGCGGCACCCTGGACTATCGCACCCTGGATATTCCGAATCGCGCCCTGGCCGCAGGCATCACGGCCAACCAGGGACAAGTACGGCTGCGCTGGAAAAACGGCCCCGAACAATGGGTGCAAGCCGCCTATACCGGGACAAAATTCTCTGACAACAACGTACGTCAGAGTCTGCAGATCACAGGTAACCAACGCATCTACACCAGCCCGCGCATCAAGGCCGACGCCCAGCTGGAACTATGGGCTTCCGGCAACAAAGACGAAGACAGACCCTACTACAGCCCACGGCGCGAATACATGGCTGTGCCTGCCCTACGTCTGGAGCACCTGCTTTACCAACACTATGACGAGCGCCTGACCCAAGCCCTCACACTGGGTGTGGGCTTACATCACCAAAGCGGCTATGGCAATGGCACCGTAGGTTCCGTCGCCTACGAACTGAACTACCAGCACGACCGCAATCTGGAAGTCGGCCTGCGCCTGCAGGCCCTGTCCCGCCCCTATGACGGCCAGCGCGAACAGCAGTACAGCGGCATGGTTGAACTCAAGATCAAATTCTAAGCGGCCACGACAATGAGCACACGAATCCTGACCCTTCTGATAGTGGCCTTCAGCGCCCTTTTATCCGCCTGCAGCGCCAGCCCGCCGGCCCTGTATGTACCGCCCGAGCAGCGTCGCCTCGAACAACAAGAGCAGCCCTGGCGCAATGACGAGCTACTCATCATCGCCTACCACGACGTGGAGGACCACGATCCTAACCAGGCGTACCTGAGCGTCAGTACCGAGCACCTGCGCCAGCAGTTTTCCTGGCTACAGGAAAACAACTATGTGCCCGTCAGCGTAGAGCAGATTATGCGCGCCCGCCAAGGTGTGGAGCCTCTGCCTGAAAAGGCAGTGCTGCTGTCATTTGACGACGGGTATCAAAGTTTCTATACCCGCGTGTTCCCGCTGCTAAAAGCCTATCACTGGCCTGCGCTGCTGGCCCCGGTCGGCAAATGGTTGGACACCCCCGACAACGAAAAAGTGGACTTTGGCGGTCTTCCCACCGAACGTTCGCGCTTTTTGCACTGGGCACAAATCGACGAAATGGCCAAATCCGGTTTGGTGGAAATCGGCGCGCACACCCAAAACATGCATTACGGTGCCATCGCCAACCCACAAGGCAATATCCAGCCAGTGGCTGCCGCACATCGCTACCTGACCGATCAGAAACGCTACGAGACCGATGCCGAGTACACCGCCCGCTTTCGCGAGGATGTGCGCGCCATCAGTGCCCGCGTCAAACAGCACGCCGGTAAGCCGCCGCGCGTCTGGGTCTGGCCCTATGGCCGGATCAGCGGCCTGGGCCTGCAAATTCTGGAGCAAGAAGGCTATCAGATGGCCCTGACGCTGACCGACGGCGTGGCCAATGTCCACGACCCGATGAATATGCCCCGCTATCTGGTGGATAACGACCCGGACATCAGCACCTTTGCAGGCTTTATCACCGCCCGTGAAGACCGTCAGGCCGAGCGCGTGGTGCATGTGGATCTGGATTATGTGTACGACCCCGATCCGGCGCAGATGGAACGCAACTTGAGCGCCCTGGTGCAACGCATCGCAGACCTGAAACCACGTAGTGTCTATCTGCAAGCCTTCGCCGACCCCACAGGCGATGGCCTGGTGCGCGCGGTCTACTTCCCCAACCGCCACCTGCCCATGCGCGCCGACCTGTTCAATCGCACGGCCTGGCAATTAAGTTCGCGCGCCCACGTCAATGTCTTTGCATGGATGCCCGTGCTGGCCATCGAGACGTCCGAGCCGGCGCAACGCGTGCTGCAATGGCATGCCGACGGCAGCCCACCTTCCCTGCCCACACAAGGCTACCGCCGCCTGTCCCCCTTTGACCCTCGCACTCGCCAGATCATGGGCGATCTGTACGAAGACCTGGGACGCAGCGCCATCTTCTTTGGTGTCGTATTCCATGACGATGCCACGCTGACCGACTTTGAAGATGCCTCGCCCGCCGCCCTGGACGCCTACGAAAACGCCGGCTTTGGCAGGGACATCAGAACGATACGAGCCAATCCCGAGCAGTTTGAGCGCTGGACGCGCTTTAAATCACAAGCCCTGATCGACTTGACCCGGGAACTAGCTGATCGGGTACGCAAGCAGCGCGGCCCGCAGATCAGTACGGCCCGCAATATGTACGCTCTACCGGTTCTGAAGCCCCAGAGCGAACAGTGGTTTGCCCAGAACCTGAACGATTTTCTGCAAGCCTATGACTGGACTGCCGTGATGGCCATGCCCCGCATGGAAGACATCCTCGATCAGCATGCCGTGACCTGGCTGAACGAGCTGGTCGATAAGGTGGCCAGCCACCCAGAAGGCCTGCGCCGCACCGTGTTCGAAGTGCAATCGGTCGATTGGCCCGGCCAAGGTCAACCATCCCGTCCGCTGGACTCCCATCTAGTGGCCGGCTGGCTCAATGCACTGACGGCAAGAGGGGCGCGACATGTCGGCTATTACCCCGACGACTTTGTCAACAATCAGCCCAAGATGAACGTGATTCGTCCGGAAATCACGATTGAATGGTATCCAACAAAAAATGATTGAACGACTGATCGCCCTATTGGCCCTGTGCCTGATCGTCGGAATTCCCCTGGGAATCACCGTCGCCCTGACCAGCCACCTACTGCTCTACTTCATCTTCATGTACCCGCTGTTCATGTCGGGCATATGGATAGGCGGCGGCTTGATCTTCTGGTTCCAGCATGAACGCCGCTGGACCTATAAACCACACGCCCCACCCGAACTGGAAGGCATGCCGCTGGTCAGCATCCTGATCCCCTGCTTTAACGAACAGGCCAACGCCCGCTCTACCATCCTGTCCGCGCTGAACCAGGTCTATCCCAACATCGAAGTCATCGCCATCAACGACGGCTCCAGCGACCGCACCGCCCAAGTGCTCAATGATCTGAGCGAGGAGTACGACAAGCTGCGCGTCATCCACCTGGCCCAGAACCAGGGCAAGGCACTGGCCCTGCGCATGGGAGCCCTGAGCGCCAGCGGCGATTACTTCGTGTGTATAGACGGGGATGCTTACCTGGACCCGGAAGGCGTCAATTACCTGGTCGCCCCCATGCTGCGTAACCCGGAAGTCGGTGCCACCACCGGTAATCCGCGCATCCGCACGCGCTCCACCCTGATCGGCCGCATCCAGGTTGGCGAGTTCTCCTCGATCATCGGGCTAATCAAGCGCACGCAGCGCGTCTACGGAAAAATCTTCACGATTTCCGGCGTGATCGCAGGCTTTCGTCGCCAGGCCTTGGACGAAGTGGACTACTGGAGTCTGGACATGATCACCGAGGACATCGATGTGACCTGGAAGTTGCAGCTGGCCGGCTGGCAGGTGTTCTATGAGCCGCGCGCCCTGTGCTGGGTGCTGATGCCCGAAACACTGAAAGGCCTGTTCAAGCAGCGTTTGCGCTGGGCTCAGGGCGGTGCGGAAACCTTCCTGAAATACACCCCGCAGGTGCTGCGCTGGGAAAACCGCGGCATGTGGCCCCTGACCCTGGAATACCTGTGTTCGACCTTATGGAGTTTCGCCCTGGGCGTAGCGATGCTGATCTGGTTGCTTGGACAAATGCTCCACTTGCCTGCCGCCACCCAGATCGACGGCCTGTTCCCGCCCTCGTTCACCGGTATGGTGCTGGCCGGCATGTGCCTGCTGCAGTTCGCCGTCAGTATCTGGATCGACCGTCGCTACGAGCCCGATCTGCCCCTGACGATGTTCTGGATCATCTGGTACCCATTTGCCTACTGGTTGATCAATTTTTTAACCACGCTGTGGAGTTTCCCCATGGTCATGCTGCGCCTGCGTCGCAAACGCGCCCGCTGGAGCAGCCCCGACCGGGGTATCAAGGAGCTGTCATGATCATCACGACCCAACGCCATCCCATCACTCGCTGGATAGACCGTCTACTGACCATCGCCGGCTGGTTCGTCTTCAGTTACCTGATCGCCAAAGGCTTGCTCCTATTGATCGGTCACACCATGGACAAAGCTGGCTACGAACAGATAGATCCGATCTTCCCAACCCTGACCACCTTTCTGTTCTACGGGGCGGTTCTGCTGACCAACGGCCTGCTGCTGTTGGCCTGGTCACGCTGGCGACGCCAGCAGCGCCAGCAGCGCCACCTGCGCCAGGCCCTGTACCGCCAACGCAGCCGCTCGCATCGCGTCAAGCAGCCCCCCCTGCCGCACTTTGATCACGAGCAGATCGATACCGTGCGCCACAGCCGCATCGTCGTGCTCTACAACGCCCAGGACGGCGCGGTACAGCATGTAGAAGCAGCCAATCCGCTACCCATGCAGCAGGCAACCGGCCCACACGACGGAGAACCACTGACACCGCTGATCTTTCGTCCGCGCGCCTACCCCAAACAGCCTACGCCGAATCAGTAGCACCGACGCAAAAACAGCCCTGTGCAAGGGCAAACAGCCTAGGAAATGCGGCTCATGTAATTGCAGATGGCCGTCTCTACCATAGTCAGTAACGCCGATGTATCAAGCCGTAAGGCGAAGGAACAACAGGTGCTGCAATGACAAAACCATACCAACAAGGGGCCGTGCTCCTGGCAATGCTGTGTGTCATGAGCAGCGCCGCTGCACAACCAGGCAGAGATACCAGCAAGCCCAAACCGGCCAACTTCATGGAAGCCATCCGGCAGGCTGAAGTAGTTCGCAAGAACCTGTTTGACGATCCGCTCGCGGGCATCGTCATCAACCGCACCGTCACGGTGCAAGGACAAGACTTTTACCGCTACTTCAGCAATCGCTGGCGCGAGCTGACCGGGGCCAGTCCCTTCACCCTGACGGTGGTGGAGCGCCCGTCGGCCCGCTGGGGCAGCGAAATCTGGGTCGAATACCGCCGCCAGCGCATGTATCACGCTTTTCTCACGCCCGCGCGTTCCGGCACAAAGAAGGCCAGTGAGCGGGCTGTGGATCTTGTTCTGGAAAACGTCAATAAAAGCGAGATCGAACGCGTACTCACCAACAACCCGGACCTTGCTCCGGACGAACTTTAACAAGAGAGACATAACGTGAAGACCTTCCTGCCCCTTGCCTCTGTTGTGCTGACCGGTGCGCTATTTGCTCCCGTCCACGCAACCGAACTGATATATACCCCCGTCAATCCCAATTTCGGCGGCAGCCCGCTCAATGGGCAATGGCTACTGAACTCGGCCCAGGTCACCAACAAGCACACGGACCCCGACGCCGAAGACCTGGGCTCATCCTTTGAGCAGCGCACGCCCTTCCAGGACTTCAACGATCAGTTGGAGCGCTCGGTACTCAGTCGCCTGGCCTCGGCCGCGTCCTCGCAGTTTGTGGACAGCAACGGCAAATTTGTACCCGGGACCTTCGAGACCGGCAGCTTTACTGTCAGCGTCGTCGATATCGGCGGCGGAGCACTGACGATCACCACTACGGACCGGATCACCGGCGCTTCCACTACTTTCCGAGTGATGCAACCATGATGAGCACAGTGACCGTCCTGAACGCGCGCCCAACACGCCTGTTAAGCGTGCTGGCCCTGACCTGGGCCCTGGCTGCCTGCGCCGTCCCCTCCACCCCGGCCGAAGTCAAAGGCTCTGCCTACCTGACGCCCGCCTCGCCAGCCACACACGATCTGCTGGAGCTCCCCGCGCCCGCCCAGCGCCTGACCGTGGCCGTCTACGGGTTTCGTGACCAGACCGGCCAATACAAGCCCAATCCGGACAGTTCCTTTTCCACCTCAGTCACCCAGGGAGCCGCCGCCCTGCTGGTCAAAGCCTTGCGTGACTCGCGCTGGTTCACTCCGGTCGAGCGCGAAAGCCTGCAGGAACTGCTGACCGAGCGGCGCATCGTGCGCGCCCTGGACGGATCGCAGGAAAACGGCCAGCGCACCGCCATTAACATCCCGCCGCTAGCCCCGGCCGAAATCATGATGGACGGAGGCATCATCTCCTATGAAAGCAATGTGCGCACGGGCGGCGCGGGCGCACGCTTTCTGGGCGTAGGCCTGTCTACCCAGTATCGGGTGGACCAAGTCACGGTCAACCTGCGGGCCATCGACGTGCGCACCGGCAACATTTTGCAAAGCGTGTCCACGACCAAGACCATCTTTTCCTACGAAGTCCGGCCCAGCGTCTACAAGTTCGTGAACTTCAAAGACCTGCTGGAAATCGAGGCTGGCGTAACCAACAACGAACCGGCCCAGCTCTCGGTCAAAGAGGCCATTGAATCGGCGGTGGTGCATCTGATCGTGCAAGGCATGAAGGAAGGCCAATGGCGACTGCAAAACGAGGCCGACCGTAACAACCCCATCGTGCAGAACTACATGAAGCAAAACGAAACCTATCGCAGCATGCGCACCCAGACCGCTGTGGCCGCTCCTGAGGCCACGCAAGCCAATGAGGCCACAAGCGATGAGGTGCAGACCGCTCCAGTCACCGGCAGTTGAACACGAGCAGACAGCGCGGTGGTTCCGAGAAGACCGGCCACCGCTCTCTTTCCTAACAACGGTCTTCGACATGCACTGAGGAGAAGTATATGAACGGCAAACTGTCCACATTAGCTATTGCCCTGGGCACCGCGCTGGCCCTGCCCACACTGGCGCTGGCTGACAACGCCACCGTGACGCAGACCGGCAATTTCAACAAAGGCGTAGTTCTTCAAAACCACAACGCCAACGCCAACGCGACCATCGACGTGAAGGGAGACCGCAACGACGATTACATCAACCAGTGGGATAACGGTACGGTTCGCACCACCGTGAAGGTCATCAACGGCAACGACAACAAGGCCGTGGTGGAACAAAGCCGCAGCGGCGGCAACTCCACGATCACCATCACCCAGTCACGCAACCGCAACGACGCCTTTGCCAGCCAATGGCAGGCCAACGGATCGCAAATCGGCATCAAGCAATTACGCTCGGACAACAAGGCGGTTGTGGAACAAGTCCGCAGCACTGGTGACCAGGCCTGGGTAAACCAAACGGGACAAGCGGGCGATGCCTATGTCAATCAATACCGAACCCGTGACGCACTGGCTGTCATCAACGACAGCGGCGCGCGCAACGACTCAGTCATTGAGCAAGACAACAGCAGCCATGTCAACGCCTTCATTACCCAATCGGGGTACAAAGGAGATGCGTACATCAATCAATACAAAAGCATGAGCTCGACCGCCAGCATCACCGACAGGGGCAAGTACGACAAAGGCGTGATCGATCAGTGGAATGTCTCCAACTCGAACGCCTCCATCGTCCAGGGCGGTGGCCACAAAAATGATGCCACTATCAGCCAAACCGGCACGTGGTGGGGCAATTCGGATCGCCTGCACGCCAGTATTGTCCAGATCGGCTCGCATAACAAAGCCGTTACTGAACAGACCGGCTACAGCAACGACAGCAACATCATCCAAAGTGGCCTGGGCAATGACGCCTATAACTCCCAAGCAGGCATCGGCAACGATTCCTACATCAGCCAGAGCGGCGGCTATAACAAGGCCGTGGTTACCCAGGTCGGTTTCAACCTGGATTCGTCGGTTATGCAGAACGGTTGGGGCAACCGTGCCCAAGTGGTGCAAAGCGGCCTGAACCACAACAGTACCGTCACCCAGACGGGTAATTTCAACAATGCGTATGTCAACCAACATTAACCGGCTGACGTAAGCCAAATGTCAGCGGCAATATGTTATATAGTAGGCGCCGCTGACAACACTCAAGCTATTGATATGTAAGCGGTTTAGGGATTATGGAGCATAGGAGTAACCCGAATTTATAAGGCTTTCCAGATACCTGATCCGCGCTTTTGGGCACGGTATGGCGTTTAAAACATCAAAATTTAACCAAAACAAACAATGATTAACAATTTCACATGATTCGCCCGTTCTGAATGCGGCTAGCCATCTGAAAATTAGGCTGCCAATAGGAATGAAAAAAGAAAATACCCATAACTACCAAAGACAATGACACATGCAATCGAACCAACAAAAGGCTTATTCAACGTAATGACATAGAGCCCATGACGCAGCGAGGGAGACATAAAATGACAACAATTATCATCGTAGAGCCACACACCTTATACAGGTTGGGTATCGTACGGCTGCTGGCAGACACCCTGCCCAGCGCGGAACTGCTCAGCATGGACTACGAATCTATGGAAACCGGTCTGCAGACACGATGTTGTGAGCTGCTGCTATTGTCGGTGCCATCGGCCAAGGCCTGTTTGAAGCTGCTGGCTGATGCGTACCGCAGCCTGCAACCCAGCGCCGTACTCCTGATAGCCGACTCCCACTACGCCTTGCCTGCGCTTCAAGACATGCCTGCCGGCGTTATGGGACATTTGCTCAAGACCGCCACACCGGAATTAATGGCGGCTTCGATCAATCTGGTGTTGGCCGGCGGCTCCTGTTTTCCATCGCCTGCGCCCCAGCGTCAAACGATGGCAATGACCACGACTGTAACCCAGCCATCGAGTCCATCGCCGTCCCAAGCTCATTCCGACAAGCTGATTACGTCCTACGAGCCCATACGCTGGCCACCCGCCGATCCTGAGACAGACCATCTTGACGAAGCGCGGCTGCTGGGCCTGACACCGCGCCAGTATGAAGTGCTGGTGTTATTGGCACGAGGCATGACCATCAAGGGCGTGGCCCGGCAGTTGAATATTTCATCGGCTACAGCCAAGGCGCATGCTGAAACCCTGTATATGCGGATGAACGTACACAACCGTAACGAGGCCGTCTATCACGCGGTCTCCAAAGGAGCCAGGCTAGGGATGCCCAACACCCACATCGAAAAAGCCTGCTAACCGCAGGCTTTTCTATTACAGCATTCCTAGTTGCAAGCGAGCTGATTCACTCATACGTTCCCGGCTCCACGGTGGATCCCAAACCAGATCCACTACGGCCTTCTCTACGCCCTGGATAGTCTCCAGCTTGTAGCGGGCCTCATCGGCAATCATGGTGCCCATACCGCAACCCGGAGCCGTCAGCGTCATTTCCATGGTGATGGAGAACGCTTCTGGACCAGTCTGCTTCACGTGACAAGCGTACACCAAGCCCAGATTAACGATATCGACCGGAATCTCCGGATCATAAACGCTAGCCAGCACAATCCAGGCGGCGTCTTCAATGGTTTTTTCGCTCAGGGGCAGCTCGGGTACAAAAACCTCGGGCTTGTCCTGGGCCTCAAAACCCAGCGCATCGGCATCGACACCTTCAATTCGGTACAGGTTGCCCTCTACCATCACGGTATAGCTGCCACCCAGCTTCTGGGTAATCGTTGCTGTACAACCCGCCTCGATCGTAACGGGAGCACCGTAAGGGATACTGACAGCCGGACAATCCCGGCTGACCAGCACATCATGTCGTTCAAAGTAGCTCATGGCTTGTTTGCGCCTTTATTCGGTTTGCGCGGTTTCTTTGGCCTGATTGATGGCGTTATGCAGGGTATGCCAGGCCAGAGTGGCACATTTAACCCGTGCGGGGAATTCACGCACACCAGATAACACTTCCAGCTTGCCCAGATCTCGATCGGGATGGGCCTCTGTCAACATGGCGTGCATATCTTGAAATAGAGACTCAAACTCGGCCAGACTCAGGCCTTTCACGGCTTCGGTCATTAAGGATGCCGAAGCCTTGGAAATAGCGCAGCCATGCCCCACAAAGCTGACTTTCTGCACAATGCCGTCTTCAACCACGGCGTACACAGCCAGTTGATCCCCACACAGCGGATTGTGGCCATTGGCAAAATGACTGGCGTTTTCTATTACTTCAAAGTTACGCGGGCTACGGTTATGGTCAAAAATGACCTCTTGGTAGAGCTCGCGCAGCCCGTTGAAATCCTGGCTCATTTAGCCAACTCCAAATAGTTTTTGAGCTTTGCGCAGGCTGCCCAGCAAAGCATCAATATCAGCGTAATCGTTGTACAAGGCAAAGGAGGCACGAGCCGTACCGGGAATGCCAAAGCGCGTCATCAAGGGCATGGCACAGTGGTGACCGGCACGCACAGCAACGCCGTCCATGTCCAGAATCGTGCCCAGATCATGCGGGTGAATACCGTCGACCAGGAAGGACACAATGCCTGCCTTGTGTGCGGCCGTACCAATAATGCGAATGCCAGGCATGGCCAGCAAGGCTTCGGTGGCGTAGTCCAGCAACAGCGCTTCATGGTCGGCAATACGCTGCATGCCTATACCCATCAAATAATCGATAGCGGCAGCCATGGTAATGGCACCAGCGATATTGGGCGTACCTGCCTCAAAGCGCTGTGGCACAGGGGCGTAATTACTTTGCTCGAAACTGACGGTGGTGATCATGTCACCGCCGCCCATCCAGGGCGACATGCTGTCCAGAATCTCGTAGCGCACGTACAAGGCGCCCATGCCGGTAGGACCGTACAGTTTATGGGCCGAAAACGTGTAAAAATCCGCATCCAGGGCTTGTACGTCCACCACACCGTGGGGAACGGATTGGGCACCATCCACCAGCACCTTGGCGCCGACGGCATGCGCCTGACGGGTCATTTCAGCGATGGGGTTGATCGTGCCCAAGGCATTGGACACATGGCCCACAGCCAGCAGGCGGGTTCTCTCGTTGAGCAGTTGCTTGAAGGCTTCCTGATCCAGCTCACCGTTATCCAGCACAGGCACCACGCGAATAACGGCACCGGTACGCTGGGCAACCAACTGCCAAGGCACGATATTGGAGTGATGCTCCAGACCGGTCAGCAGAATCTCGTCGCCTGCTTTCAGGTTGTCCATGCCCCAGCTATAGGCCACCAGGTTGATGGATTCTGTGGTGCCACGCGTAAACACAATTTCTTCGTCGCGCGCGGCATTCAGAAATGCCCGCACTGTACTTCTGGCCTGATCGTACAGCTCAGTAGCATGCTGAGACAGCCAATGCACACCACGGTGGATGTTGGCATTGGACTGCTCATAGAATCGCGCCTCGGCTTCAATGACCGAGCGCGGCTTTTGCGTCGTCGCGCCATTGTCCAGATAGGACAGGCGTTGGCCCCGGATGGGGCGAGCCAGGATAGGAAAATCCTCGCGGTGATTCAGCAAACCAGCAGCAGTTACGGGCATAGGCGCATTCATGCAAGATCTCCAAGGGCAAGACCGCCAGGCAACAAAGCATTAATACCGACTGTGGCACGGCTACGCAGGCTCTCGGACGCAATGCGCTCCAGAGACTGAGCGGCAAATGCGTAAATCAGCATATTGCGTGCATCTTCCATGGTCATGCCACGCGAGCGCAGGTAGAACAGGCTGTCGGCATCCAGCTGACCTACAGTGGCACCGTGTGCACACTTGACGTCGTCGGCGTAGATTTCCAACTCAGGGCGGGAGTCTGCACGTGCCATCTTGGACAAGAGCAAGCTGTCCGAACGCTGTACCGAATCCGTACCATCCGCGCCCTTTCCTACCAATACGCGACCACTGAACACGCCGCGGGCGGTGTCGGCCAAAATGCCACGGTAGAACTCACGGCTTTGGCAGTTAGGCTGAGCGTGATCAATGATGGTGTTGTGGTCCACGTGACGGCGGCCGTCCACAAAATACAAACCATTGAACAAGGTTTCGCAGCGCTCGCCGTTGAAAACAGTAGCAATATCGTTACGGGCTATACGGGCACCGAAAGACAGGGAGTGCGAATTGAATACCGAACCACGACCTTGCTGCACATCGATTGCGGCCAGGTGGAAGTCTTGCAAGGCTTCTTGCTGCAGCTTCATGTGTGTCAGGTTGGCATCAGGAGCCACGTTCAGGCGAGTCACGGCGCTGCTCAAGGAAGCATCCGTTCCTTCCTGACCCACGTAGTGCTCAACCACCGTTGCACTGGCACCGGATTCCAAAGAAATCAGGTTGCGCGTGAAGCTGGCACTGCCACCTTGAGTGCGTACAAAAACCAGATGAACAGGCTGTTCCAGATGCTTGCCAGCGGCAATATGCAAGGCAGCACCATCCTGGGCCAAAGCCAGGTTCAAGGCAGCCGTCGAAGCACCCAGGGACTCATCCCCGTAAGCCTGCTGCAGCCAGTCTGCATCTTGCTCCAGACAGGTACTGAGCGAGGCCAAACGCACGCCTGCTGGCAACTCATTCAGGTGCGACAAAGCCGCATCGTAGTGACCGTCCACAAAGACCAGGAAGTACCCGTCTTCTTGCTGACGCACCGACGCCACCAGTTCTGCGGCCGAAGCCGACTTCTGAGGCGCAAAACTTTGTTGTTCCAGCAAAGCCAAAGAGGTGTGATGCCAGGCTTCAATACGCGTGGTTGGCCAGCCTTCTTGTGCGAAACGATCCAGCGCGCGCTGACGCACGGCGCTTAGCCATGGCAGGCCGGCTCCAGGTGCTTGTGCAGCCTGAGCGGCAAAGCTGTTGACCCAATCCGGCAGACTCATACCGCAGCTCCCTTGGCTTTTTGTTCGGCAGCTGCTTGTTCCAGCACCCAACCGTAGCCACGCTCTTCCAGTTCCAGAGCCAATTCACGGCCACCGGAACGAATGATCTTGCCGCCGGCCAATACGTGCACAAAGTCAGGCACGATGTAGTCCAGCAGACGTTGGTAGTGAGTAATCACCAGCAAGGAGCGCTCGGGGGAACGCAGGCGGTTCACGCCGTCTGCAACCACACGCAAAGCGTCAATATCCAGACCGGAGTCGGTTTCGTCCAGGATGGCCAGCTTGGGTTCCAGCAGGCTCATTTGCAGAACTTCGTTGCGTTTCTTTTCGCCGCCGGAAAAACCTTCGTTCACGGAGCGGTACAGAAACTCTTCGCGCATGCCAACCGTCTTCATTTCCTCTTTGACACGCTTGAGGAAGTCCATGGCGTCCAGCTCAGGCAAGCCCTGATGACGGCGCACGGCGTTCACGGAAGCGCGCAGGAAGTAGGCGTTGGACACACCGGGAATTTCGATGGGGTACTGGAAGGCCAGGAACAGACCGGAACGGGCACGGTCTTCAATCTTCATTTCCAGCAGGTCTTGACCCAGCCAATCAACCGAACCGCCTTCCACGGTGTAGTCTTCACGACCGGCCAGAACTTGGGACAAGGTGCTCTTGCCCGAGCCGTTCGGGCCCATGATGGCGTGGACTTCACCGGGCTTGATTTCCAGGTTCAGACCTTTAAGGATAGGTTTATCTTCAACCGAAGCGCGCAAATCTTTAATCGTCAGCATTTCATTATTCTCCTTAACCTACACTGCCTTCCAAGCTGACGCCGAGCAAATTCTGTGCTTCGACCGCAAACTCCATGGGCAATTCTTTAATCACTTCTTTACAAAAGCCGTTCACGATCATGGAGACGGCATCTTCGGCAGTCAGGCCGCGCTGCATGGCATAAAAGAGCTGGTCCTCGCCAATGCGCGAAGCGGTTGCTTCGTGTTCCACACTGGCGCTGGGGTTCTGCACTTCCATAGTTGGGAAGGTGTGTGCAGCGCAGCGCTTGCCGATCAGCAGCGAATCACACTGGGTGTAATTGCGGGCGTTTTCTGCCTTGGGGGTAATACGAACCAGACCGCGATAGGTATTGATACCTTGGCCAGCCGAAATCCCCTTGGAGATAATCGTGCTGCGGGTATTGCGACCCATATGAATCATTTTGGTGCCGGTATCGGCTTGCTGGCGGTGGTTGCTCAGGGCGACCGAGTAGAACTCGCCTTGGGAATCATCGCCGCGCAGCACCACGCTGGGGTATTTCCAGGTGATGGCCGAGCCAGTTTCAACCTGCGTCCAGGAGATGTGCGAACGTGCGCCACGGCATTCGCCACGCTTGGTGACGAAGTTGTAAATACCGCCTACGCCGTCTTTATCGCCGGGGTACCAGTTTTGCACGGTGGAGTACTTGATCTTGGCGTCGTCCAAGGCGACCAGTTCCACGACCGCTGCGTGCAACTGGTTTTCATCGCGCATCGGCGCCGTACAGCCTTCCAGATAGCTGACCGAAGCGCCCTCTTCCGCAATGATCAAGGTGCGCTCGAACTGACCAGTGTCGCGGGCATTGATGCGGAAGTAGGTGGACAGCTCCATCGGGCAGCGTACGCCTTTGGGGATGAACACAAAGGAGCCATCGGAGAATACGGCCGAGTTCAAGGCGGCGTAGAAGTTGTCGCTAGGAGGGACAACCGTACCCAGATACTTTTTCACCAGTTCCGGATATTCACGCACAGCCTCGGAAAAGGAACAGAAGATCACGCCCACTTCTTCCAGCTCTTTGCGGAAGGTGGTGGCCACCGAGACTGAGTCAAACACGGCGTCAACTGCCACACCGGCCAGACGCGCGCGCTCGTGCAAGGGCACACCCAGTTTTTCATAGGTGCGCAGCAATTCAGGATCCACCTCGTCCAGGCTCTTGGGGCCGTCGGCCTTGCTCTTGGGCGCGGAGTAGTAGCTGATGTCCTGGAAGTCGATAGGTGGATACTCCACAATCGACCACTTGGGATACTTCATGGTCAGCCACTGGCGGTAAGCAGCCAGGCGCCATTCCAGCATGAACTCCGGTTCGCGTTTTTTCGCGGACAGGAAACGGATGACGTCTTCGTTCAGACCTTTCGGTATGGTTTCAGACTCGATGTCGGTGACAAAGCCTGCCTCGTAATCACGATCGAGGAAGGTGTCCAGATGTTCGTTGACGGTACTCATTCGGTTAACTCCACGTTGGAGGTGTTCGCCTTGTTTCTGTTTTTCAATTCGGGACCCGGCTTGTGTGTCAGGGGAAATTCGTTAACGGGCACGCGTATCATGTCTGCAACACTGACCTCTTCCAAGGTGCGTCGGACAATATCGTTGATACGCTGCCAATTACTGCGTATATGGCAATCTGACTCCACGGAACAGGCTCCAGGAGTAGCTACACATTCAGTCAAGCCAAAGGGCTGATCTTCCAGTGCATCAATAATCTGCGCTACACTTATCTGTTTGGCGGGGCGGCCCAACACATACCCTCCGCGTGCGCCTCGGCTGCTGATGACCAGCTCGTGCTGGCCCAGCAGTTTAAGCACCTTGCTGACAGTCGGTTGGCCCAAACCCAGGATGGCGGCCAAGTCAGACGCACTGAACACACGGTCTGGATCGCCAGCCATGTGTGTCAGCACCAAAGTGCCGTAATCAATGATTTTACTGATTCGCAGCATTCCTTCTCTCTGAACAGGTCGTAGAGCCATATAGTACCGCTTTGGTACTATATGGTCAAATTATCCCTCCAGACTTTGCTGGATATTCCACATCCGGGCATAGGCGCCATCCAGGGCTAAAAGCTCGCTGTGCGTGCCCTGCTCCACGATCTGTCCGCGCTCCAGAACCAGAATCAAATCCGCGTCCGTAATCGTGGATAGACGGTGAGCAATGATCAAGGTAGTGCGGTCGCGGGCAATCTCGTTCAACTCCGCCTGAATCGCCCGTTCCGTGCGCGTGTCCAGCGCACTGGTGGCTTCGTCCAGAATCAGCACCGGTGGGTTCTTCAGCAAGGTGCGGGCAATGGCCACGCGCTGCTTTTCGCCCCCGGACAACTTCAAACCACGTTCACCCACGATGGTCTCGTAACCATCGGGCAGGCTTTCGATGAAGTCGTGGATACTGGCGGCCCGTGCTGCTGCCACGATCTGCTCTTTGCTGGCATCAGGACGGCCATACGCAATATTGTGCAAAATCGTATCGTTGAACAGGACCGTATCCTGGGGAACGATACCGATATGACGACGCAAGCTCTCTTGCGTCCATTCGCGCAACTCGCGATTGTTGAACAGGATGCGACCTTCCGTCACATCATAGAAACGAAACAAAAGACGCGACAAGGTGGATTTACCTGCGCCCGAAGAACCCACCACCGCTACCGTCTTGCCGGCGGGAATCTCGAAACTCAGGTTTTGAATGACTTTGCGACGGCTGTCATAGGCAAAGCCGACGTTCTCGAAACGCACACCCGCCTGCTCACAGGACAAGACCTGGGCATCCGGCGCATCTTTCACCTCTTGCTTGCGACGCAGCAAGGAGAACAGGCGCTCCATATCAGCCAGTGAATTCTTGATTTCGCGGTAAACAAAACCCAGAAAGTTCAAAGGCGCATAAAGCTGAGTCAGGAAGGCAGACACCAGCACAACGTCACCCACCGTCATGGTTCCGGCCAGCACACCTTGCGCCGACATGAACAGCAAGGCCGTCACCCCAACACTGATAATCGAAGCCTGACCAATATTGAGCAGGTTCAGCGATACCTGATTACGCACGGCAGCCTGGACCCACTGGCCCATATTCTGATCGTAGCGATTGATCTCGTAATCCTCGTTACCGAAGTATTTGACTGTCTCGTAATTGAGCAAGGCATCAATCGCGCGAGAGTTGGCACGACTGTCCAAGTCGTTCATGGCTCGCCGATAACGCATGCGCCGCTCAGTCACCAGCAAGGTGAACACAATATAGGCCGCAATCGTCCCCAAGGTAACCGCCGCGAAGGCCCAGTCGTATCGCCAGAGCAAGATGCCACAGACCAGAGCTATTTCCAGCAAGGTTGGCAAAATATTGAAGACCAGGAAATTCAGCAGAAAGCTAACGCCTTTGGTGCCCCGTTCAATATCCCGGCTCAAGCCACCTGTCTGGCGTTCAGTATGAAAGCGCAAGGACAGATCCAGCAGGTGCCGAAAGACGTGGTTCGCAATCAGCCGCACCGACCCTTGCGTGACTCGCGCAAACAGGGCATCCCGTATTTCACCAAAAGCGCTGGAGGCCAGACGTACGGCGCCATATCCCAACAAGGCGGCCACCGGCAGCATCAAAGCCGTAGCGGGCAGGCTCAACGCATCGATTACCTGCTTCAGGTAGATCGGCATCATCACGGTGGCGACTTTTGCCAGCAGCAAACAGGACAAAGCCAAGACCACGCGAGTCTTGAATCGCCAAACGTAAGGAAATAAGGATTTCAGGGTGCTCAGACCACCGGAGACACCATCAAGCACTTCAGGACGAGGAGGCACACGCAATAGGTCCGTGTTCAACAGCACAAAGCCGAAAAACCGCGGACAGCTTAAAAATAAGTTGCAGCACAACGCTGAAATCAAGGCAGGACAAGCAGACTACGCTTTCCACTGGCAGGCAGGCCCTGCCATGTCCTTGATGCGAATACAGAAATGAGGTTCTACGCCTGGGTAATTATCAAAACTGCCAGGTAGCACATAACGAATAAGTATAGCCTTTTGAACTGCTTATCCTTGCCAAGACCCTGCCGACGGCATGCTTGTTTGGCTGATTATTGACCTGCAAACCACAGTCACACGAATAAGGGACCTGACCAGCAAGCATCCAGTGCTGAAAATCGGGAAATTCAAGGCTTGTCACTGCAAAGAAAATGCTGGCAATCCAGCACTTTGTTACCTTCAAGCCTTCAACGAAAGGCATACAATACCTGCTTGTCTGAAACTGGCGCAGACACAGTAAAAATAGCGCCCGATACCAGACATCTGGCTCATGAATCCCTTTACCGTGCAAAATCCATCCATGCCGTCTTCTTCTTTTTCGTATTCTTCTTCCCTGGACCAGTTAGCCGCACAGGACAGCCAGGCGCTGGATGTGCTGTACGACCAGGAAGCCCCCTTGATGCTGGCTTTGGGCCAGGCCGTGTTGGGCCGCCGCATTGATGCCGAAGAGGTTCTGCGCGATAGCTTTGTTTTGTTATGGAAAAACGCTGCCGGCTATGACCCCGATTTAGGCGAAGGGCGCGCCTGGATTTACAGCATTCTGCGGTTCAGGCTACTGGCTCGCCTGCGTCAACGCGCGCAAAGCGGCGATAACAATTACGCCCTGCCTGCCATCAAGCCGCAAGCCGGACAGCGTTTCATCCCTGCCATGGGCAAGCTGGATGGCACCAGCCAACGCGCCATGATCCATGCCTATCTGCACGGCAATAGTTACGAACAGTTGGGCCCTCAGCTGAACCGCTCCCCCGCACAATTGCGTGCTGTGGTCCAGCATGGCTTGCAACAGCTCACTCCCCTGATTAATGAGGGCAACGCCAACGATCCACGCCATGCAGTGATGATTGGCGAATATACCTTGGGGCTGCTCAGCCAGCATGAATTGGCCCAAGCCCACACCCTGATGCAGCAAAATGATCAGGCAGCGCGTCTGGCATTGGCTTGGGAGCAAGCGTGGCTGGAGCTAGTGGACTGCCTGACCCCAACAGTGCCTGCCCCCACTAGTCTGGCTCACATTCACCATACCCTGGGCTTGCCTCCACCTGCCGCACGTCGTCAGGCTGGGAGCACAAGCAGTCCGGCTGCTGAAGCTCCCAAATCGGAAAGCACTGGCAACGCCAGCACAAGCGCTCCAGCTATCAAAGCAGTGCGCCAGGAACCTAGTATCAAGATCAGTATTTCGGCAGACCAAAGCACTAAAGCGGAAGCTGCCACTCGCACTGAACCTCGCTGGTCCGCCAACAGCTCGAACGACAAGGCTGACGATCACACACCGCCCTTCCCCACCTTGCTGCGTGCAGAGTCCGACCCAGCCACCAAAGCAGCTGCTGTCACAGCCGAAGCAGCGCCCACAGCACCAGCCAAGGTCGCCGACAAGAAAAAGCCCATCAAAAGCGAGCCTGAGTCAGTCACCTTAGAGAAAAAACGCAAACCCGAACCTGTTGATGGCGAACGCAAGTCCCGTGGCTTTGCCATGCCCATGCCTGTTTTGTGGGGCGGCTTGGCTGCGGTCGTGATTCTGGGCCTGGTGATTGCCCTGCTCATGAACATGAACTCGGAACCGCCTGTCAATGTTATTGAGATGAAGCCACGTCAGGCGGCTATCCTGCAGGCCCCTGGCCAATCCTCTACTCCGGCCTGGATTGCAACAGTAGACCCACAAGGCAATGTCCTGCTGGTGCCCAAGGTCAGCACTGAAGTCAAAGCAACACAGTCGGTGCAGCTATGGACACACACCCCACGCGGCACACAAATTCGTTCATTGGGTTTGATTGATCCCAATCGCCCCATCACCGTTCCTGCGGCCTTGATTGGCACCGTAGAAGATGAGCAGATTTTTGAGATGACACTGGAAACCGAAGGCGGTTCCAATAGTGGTGCACCGGAAGGCCCCGTTCTGTATATTGGCCGCATCGTAAGCTTTGGGCAGCTGGATAACCTGCCCAAGCCCAACACGGAAGCTAGCTCGTCGGCAACCCGCTCTTAAAAGCGGCATCCAGCCGTTCCAGCTCGTCGATTTCCTCGACAGTGAAGCCCGCCTCCAGGCGGGCTTCACGATTAAAGGGGCCGCGCAAACGCGGTGCGCGATAGCGCTGCGCCAACTCGCCATACGTAGCAAAATCAGGCAAGCCTTGTTCCCGGCAGACTTTGCGATACCAGTAATTTCCCAACGCTACATGCCCGACCTCATCGCGCAAAATGATGGCAATAATCGCGGCGGCTTTTTCATCGCCAGCATCCAGCAACTTCTTATGCACCAGGGGGCAGGCATCCAGCCCCCGTGCTTCCAGAGTACGCGGCACCAAAGCCATACGCGCCAGCAGATCAAAGCGTGTTCGCTCTGCCATCTCCCACAAGCCGTCATGGACAGGCAAATCCCCATAGCGGACACCCATCGTTTGAAGATGATCGCTCAGCAGCTCAAAATGCAAAGCCTCCTCCACCGCCACCTGTAACCAGCCCGCATAGAATGCGTCGGGCAAACCGGGATAACGCCACAAGACATCCAAGGCCAGATTGATGGCATTGAACTCAATATGCGCCAAGGAATGCAATAAGGCTGCTCGCCCCTGGATCGTACGCACGGACCGCTTGGGCACATGCTGAGGGCTCACAAAACGCAAACCCTCGGGCCGTCCCGGTACGCCGGGCGGCTCTTCCAAATGCTCATCTGCCCCTACGGGCAAGCCATGGGCAATTGCTCGTACTGCTGCCAGCTTGGCAGCCGGCTCTTGTACTAACAAAGCCTTTAGAGCCTGACTACGTAAGTTCACTGCTAATCCCTTCCATGAAAAAAGGCCGGCACCAAGGCCGACCTTCGTTCCTGCTTAGCAACCCCGGATTACTGAGCCGAGCCAGGATCCGTGATTGCCAAGGCTTGATCCAGCATTGCCTGGATCTGACCCAAGTTGGTGCGCAAGGCCTGCATTTCCTGACCGGTCAGACGCACAGCGGCTTCCTGGTCAAAAGGCATATCCGGACCATCGCCCAGACGATTGCGCGCACCACTGATCGTAAAGCCTTCGTCGTACAGCAAACCGCGAATCCGGCGTATCAGCAGCACCTCATGGTGCTGGTAATAACGTCGGTTACCGCGTCGCTTGACGGGCTTTAACTGCGTAAACTCCTGCTCCCAATAACGCAGGACGTGGGGCTTGACCAAGCAAAGCTCGCTGACTTCACCGATGGTGAAATACCGCTTGGCAGGGATAGGTGGCAAGGTCGCCGTCTTTTCGTTTGTGCTCATAGCCACTGATGCTCATCGACAATAGGAGTGATTTTACACGTTCAGTCAGGCAAAACTGTACGCAAACGTACCAGGCTTCAGTCCTGGTCATCCTCGGGCGCCACTGGCGCCCCTTCGACTACACTTTTGAGCTTCTGACTGGCGTGGAATGTCACCACGCGTCGCGCCGAAATCGGGATGACTTCACCCGTTTTGGGGTTGCGACCAGGACGCGGGGGTTTGTCCCGAACCTGGAAATTACCGAAACCGGACAACTTGACCTCGACACCATCGGCCAGGGAGTCGCGGATTTCGGCAAAGAAAGTATCCACAATATCTTTGGCTTCGCGTTTATTCAAGCCAACACGTTCAAACAAGAGTTCGGCCAGATCCGCCTTGGTCAGAGTACGCTCTACGTTCATTGTGTCTCCTTATGCTCGTGCCCGTGCGCCATGCGCAGACACCAGTGCCGCCAACAATGCATCCAGGCATTGCTCGACGCGTTCATCGTCCAGCGTGCTTGCGCTGTCTTGCAGCCAGAATCGAATCGCCAGACTCTTTTCCGATGCATCGTTCTTGTCGCGCCAGACGTCAAACAACTGAATATCTTTGACGATAGCCGCTTGCGGTGCCGTGCTGCGCACCTGGTTCAGTGTATCCAGCACAGCTTGATAGGATACGTCCTTATCCAGCCAAACCGCTAGATCTCGTTGCACAACGGGTTGCTTGGATACTTCCTGAGCGTGTACCACTTCGTCGTGAGAGATGGCATCAACGTCCACCTCAAAGACGACCGGCGCTTGATTCAAACCAAATTCGCTCAACCACTGAGGATGGATTTCACCGATCCAGCCTATGGTTTTACCATCCAGTTTCACACTGGCGCTACGGCCTGGGTGCAAGGCCGGGTGAGCTTCAGGCTCGAAACGGACTTGAGCAGCACGTTGACCCAGCAAAGTTTCCAGATCGCGCTTGACGTCAAAGAAGTCGACAAGACGATCGGGCTGTCCCCACTGCTCGGTCACAACAGGGCCCCAGGCTGCGGCCGCAATGCGGTTGGGCTGATGGATACCGGCCACGGTCAACGGACCATTTTCTTGAGAGGCATCGCGCATGAAGACGCGGCCAAACTCGAACACACGCACGCGCGACTGACGGCGGTTGGCGTTGCGTTCAATATTGGCCAGCAGACCAGGAATCAGGCTGGTACGCATCACCGCCAACTGGCTGGCAATGGGGTTCAACAAACGGATAGGGTCAGCCTGTCCGTTAATATCTTTTTCCCAAGACTCTTGCACAAAGGAGAAGTTGATCACTTCCTGGTAGTCCTGGGCGGCCAATATAGCGCGCAAGGCGTGCGGACCACGCAAGGACTCGACTGGCACACGCATTTGTGCAGCAGCGACCGGAGGCAGATCAGGAATATTTTCAAAACCGTAGATACGGGCAACTTCCTCGATCAGGTCTTCTTCAATCGTCAAATCGAAACGGAAGCTGGGAGGATTGACCGTAAAGACTTCGTCAGCCACCGAGAAGTCCAGGCCCAACAAGGTGAAGATGCTCTCCACCTGCTTTTGATCCAGAGGAATACCCAGAACACGGCGGCAACGCTCCAGGCGCATGGCAACGGGCTTGCGCTCGGGCAAGGCCACAACCTGGTCATCCATAGGTCCCGCTTGGCCGCCGCAGATTTCCAGGATCAGCGCTGTGGTGCGTTCCAAATGCTGGGTAATGGAGTCGAAGTCCACGCCACGCTCGAAACGGTGGCTGGCGTCGGAAGAAAACTTGTAGCGACGGGCACGGCCCATGATGGCTTCTGGCCACCAGAAAGCGCCTTCCAGATACACATCCGTCGTATCCAGTGTGACAGCGCTTTGTTCGCCGCCCATGATACCGGCCATGCTTTGCGGCACATCGTTAACCGCAATCACACCCACATCGGTATCCAGCTCGACATTCAAACCGCTCAGCAGCTCCAGCATCTCGCCTTTACGTGCCCAACGCACTTCCAGACCAGCCTGTACGTGCTGCAAATCGAACACGTGCGTAGGACGGCCCAGTTCCAGCATGACGTAATTGGAGATGTCCACCAATGCGGAGATTGAACGCTGGCCACTGCGCTCCAGACGAGTTTTCATCCAGTCCGGGGTTTTGGCACGCGCATTGACGCCACGAATCACACGCCCGGCAAAACGGCCGCACAAATCAGCGTCTTTCACGGTAACGGAAACACGATCCTCAATCGTGACAGGAACAGGAGTGAAGTCTGGCAGTGTCAGTGGCTCGCCAGTCAGGGCGGCTACTTCGCGTGCCACGCCCAGCACGGACAGGCAGTCCGCACGGTTAGGCGTCAATTTCAATTCGATAATCTGGTCGTCCAGATCCAGCAGTTCGCGCAGGCTCTGGCCCACGGGCGCGTCTGCATCCAGTACCAGCAAACCATCGTGATCTTGCGACAGACCCAGTTCGCGACCCGAGCACAACATGCCGGCGGACTCCACGCCACGCATTTTGACCGGGCCGATTTTCATGCCACCGGGCAGCTCTGCACCAACACGGGCGACCGGGATCTTGATGCCTTGAGCCGCATTGGGCGCACCGCACACAATCTGCAGCAGCTTGCCCGAGCCGTCATCAACCTGGCAAACGCGCAGGCGGTCAGCGTCGGGATGGGGGGCAATTTCAGCGATGAAGCCAACGACAACATGCTCAAAAGCAGGCGCAGCAGCTTGAATTTCTTCAACCTCCAAGCCAGCCATCGTCAGTTGATGACCCAGTTCTTCAGTTCCCAGTTTGGGATTCACAAAGCGGCGCAGCCACGATTCGGAAAATAACATGATGCAAAGATGGAGACGTAAAACGGCATATACCGGAACCGACCGGGCCTAAAAGGCCCAGCGGCGCGAAGTAGGAATCAACGATTGAACTGCTTCAGAAAGCGCAGATCGCCTTCAAAGAACTGGCGCAAATCGTTCACACCATAGCGCAACATAGTCAGGCGCTCCAGTCCGGAACCAAAGGCGAAACCGATGTAACGCTCTGGGTCCAAACCGAAATTGCGCACCACTTGCGGGTGAACCTGCCCGGAGCCGGAGATCTCCAGCCAACGGCCCTTGTTGGGGCCGGAGGAGAACATCATGTCAATCTCGGCGGATGGCTCGGTAAAGGGGAAGAAAGAAGGTCGAAAGCGCACGACCAGATCGTCGCTTTCAAAAAAGGCGCGCAGAAAGTTCGTGTAAACGCCTTTCAGATCGGCAAAGGAAATATCCTCGGCAATCCACAGCCCTTCCACCTGGTGGAACATGGGCGAGTGGGTGGCATCACTATCGACACGATAGGTGCGGCCGGGAGCAATAACCTTGATAGGAGCCTTGTTCATGCGTGCATAACGCACCTGCATGGGACTGGTGTGCGTGCGCAGCAAATAGGGCAAACCCTGCTCGTCGTTCATATCGATATAGAACGTGTCTTGCATGGAACGAGCGGGGTGATTCTCTGGATTATTCAGAGCGGTAAAATTTGTCCAGTCATTTTCGATTTCAGGGCCGTCAGCCACATCGAAACCGATAGAGCGGAAAATGGCTTCAACACGCTGCCAGGTCTGGATCACCGGGTGGATACCACCGGTGCCACGACCACGGCCGGGCAACGTCACATCAATTTGTTCTTGAGCCAGTCGCTGGTTCAATTGTTCTGCCGCCAGGGCAGCACGACGATCGTTCAGCAGATCTTCAATTTCGCGCTTGAGCACGTTGATGCTGGCACCGGCTGCTTTTTTCTGCTCCGGCTCCATCTGGGCAAGGCCTTTCATCAAGGCAGTGATGGCACCTTGTTTGCCCAAAAATCGAGCTTTAGCGTTTTCCAGCGAAGCGGCGTCCTGAGACTGCTCAAATAAGGCCCGAGCCTGGGCAATCAGATCGTCGTGGGAGGAAGTCATGGCGTGTTACTTTCCAAAAACAAACGGAGCCCCAAAGGCCCCGTTTGTGAACTATACAGTCAGATACCGCTTAAGCAGCCAGAGCGTTCTTAGCCTGTGCAACAACAGCAGCAAAACCTGCCTTGTCTTTAACAGCCAAGTCAGCCAGAACCTTACGGTCCAAAGCGATGGAGGCTTTGTTCAGGCCGGCGATAAACTGGCTGTAGCTCATATCCAGTTCGCGGCAAGCTGCGTTGATACGGGTAATCCACAGCGAGCGGAATACGCGTTTCTTGTTACGGCGGTCACGGTAGGCGTACTGACCTGCCTTCATGACAGCCTGTTTGGCTATACGGAATACATTACCGCGACGGCCGCGAAAACCTTTGGCCTGGGCAATTACTTTCTTGTGGCGTGCGCGTGCGTTAACACCGCGTTTTACTCGTGACATGTTCGATTCTCCCTAATCAAGCGAAAGGCATCATTGCTTTTACGGAAGCGACGTCGGCTTTATGAACCTCGACGGCACCGCGCAACTGACGTTTGTTCTTGGTCGTCTTCTTGGTCAGAATGTGACGCTTGAACGCTTGGCCCCGCTTGATGGAACCGCTACCACGAACCACAAAGCGCTTGGAGGCGCTTTTTTTGGTTTTCATTTTAGGCATGAAATTACTCGACTAATTTGTGTCTGCGGGTGGTCGCCTAGGAAGCTGGCTGACACTTGTATGACCCAAAACAGGCACTTATTTTTTTCTTTGTCCGCTGCCAGAACAGATCCAAACAGGGGAAAAGCTCTTGATTATAGGGTGATCCCTGAAGGATTGTCCAGATATCAAAGGGATTTTTTGTAGGAGGGCCGTTGTCGGCAGGCCATAAAGGAAAACCAGAAACAATGACCCAGCCGGATGCGCGTCAGCACACGCGATCCGCTCAATCCTTGCGGAAGACTCCACCCGCCTCTAAGCATTTCACAAGCCCTCATTACTACGGGTGATCCCAAGGCATGGATCAGCCCACGCTTTACAACACCTTGTTGTCAGTGCTTCCCCACCATCACCACCGTTCGACCTTTGATCAAACAGTCGCTGCGCAGCTGTTTATTGCATGCATCGCATGCGTGGTATCTATTTTCCAAAAATCCATTCCATACCTAAAAACGAACTTTAAATATAAATAAATAACGCACAGATCGTTAATAAAATCAAAACACAACCAAACAAAAAAATAATCGTCGATTAAATAAAAAATCAATTATCTTGAAAACCAAAGCAGCCAGCACACCATAGGCAGCCAAAGCAATTCAAGTAAGATCACATATTGCAAGCCAACTCATAACTGGTAACGCTTGCAACCTTTTCATATATTTCGGAAACGTCTTTGACAATAATTTTGCAATCGACTTAACTAATAAATAACCAAAAATAAAACCAAATTAAAAGTTAAGGTCTTTTAAAAATCGATTATCTCAAAAGGAAAATCGAAAAAGACTTTTTGATGCAGTAAAACCCCTTTTTAATTTCGGAGTATTACCATGAGCACGATTACTGACCACAAGCAGGTATTGGCATGGATTAACGCCCTGGACATTCCCGACGCCCCGGCCGGCGGCAACCGTGTAACCGCACGAGCGACCAGCAGTGCCGACGAAGATGGTGCCGTCGTTGCCAAAGCCAGCATCCCTTGCTTTGTCAGCGGACTGACCGAACAATCCCGCGCCGACGTGCAAAACAGCACCTTGTTGATGCAACTGGCCGCTGACAAGAAATACCCCAACGAAAATGATCGCGAAAAATGGTTCAAGTTTTACTCGGATGGGCTGACCAACCTGGGCTGGGGTAGCAGCAGTAGCTTCTTTGAACGCTTCCAACCCAAGAATACGGACGTCACCATGGACCAGGTCGTACTGGAGGTGATACTGACAGTGGTTAACAACGTCAATAATCCGCTATACAAAATCGCCCAGGAAACATTCGGCGCCTTGAACAAGCCTGCCAATCAAAAACCCATGAAGCTGTTTGACCACAGCAGCACCAAAGAAGACCGCGGCAAATTCCAGATTCTGCCTGCTGGCCAGGACCAGCACGGCACCGTCAGCATGGTGCTGACCGCCATCAATGCACGGACCGACATCCAATCCGGCAGCTTCCTGTTCTGGAAATGGAGCAAATCCACCGCTTGGCTCTACCGCGCAGCCAACCTGATTGTGCTCAATGAATCGGTGTACTCGAAAGTACGCCAGGCAGTCATCGACAAGCTCGGCGATAACGCCGTGAACTTTGTGCTGGATCTGGATATTTAAGCACTGAATCAAGCCCGGCCTGTAAAGCCGGGCAGTGCGCTTGCAGACACTGGATTCAACAAAGGAGAATCAAGATGGCTTTTTCTACTGAGCAAACCTATGTGGTGTCAGGCAATCTGATTTCTGCCACCACGGAAGACACCAATACGCTGAGCTATGAAGACTTTATCCATTCCAACCTTTTGGCCCAGATGGGCGCCGATAAAAAACTGGGCTCCCGCTTTGTTGACCCCGCAGGCTGGCTGAGTTTTTTCAAAAATACAGTAGGCAATCTGTTCTGGAACCTGAGCGAGCAGGGAACCAGCACGCTGAAAATCTCAGCCGGTACCGCAAGCATCACCGTGCTGCAAATACTGGAGCAGAGTTTTTTCAAACGGCTCAACCAAGCGCAAATCGATAGCGCCACGGCAAGTGTTGATCTGTTTAGTCAACTCTCTGAAGATGATCCTGCCTTCATCCTCTATAACGCGAAATCACATGCCCAGATCTCTGCGGCTACCAAGGTGATCAAACCGCCCCAAAAAGAGACTTATAGCGTCAACTTGCAAATCAGTATTGCCCATACAGGGTCGGAAATCGCACTGTGCAATATTTTCTTCCAAACCAGCCAGGCAGTCAGCGACGAATTATTCACACAGAAATTCGCAATCAAAAATCTGATTGGAAACATTAATGTGTTTTATTTAAAGGCTCTACTCTCCGAGACCAATTACGGCCACATCAGGCAACAAGTTATCGAAAAGCTGGGTGAGAACATCAACACCAATATTGTGCTGGTAGCCGATAACAGCGATAAGCCCTCCCCCCCTTCCCCCACAGAGGCGCGCAGTTTCATACGCAGCCTGAAAATTTAATCAAGCAATGCACAGGCCAACCATGGAAGTCATGGCGCCTGTCGCCCTCAGCCTACAGTCAGCCCAATCCTGCCACACCTAGCGACACCCGCCTTCTTCTTACCTCGATTCAAGGCAATTCAGGCCGGAACTGCAATGCTTCCGCGATATGAGGTCTGGCAATCTGCTTTACTCCGGCCAGGTCCGCAATTGTCCGCGCTACCCGCAAGACTCTACCCTGCACTCGCTCTGACCAATGCCAGCGCTTGCGTGCACTGGCCAGTAGCTGCAAGGCCTCCGCAGACAAGCCCCCATGCTCTTTCAAACCTGCCACTGACAGACGAGCATTTCGTACCGCCTGACGTGCCAACTGCCTCTCGATCGCCTCCTGTACCCGCAGCCTGACCTGACTGGACGCCTGTGCTGCTTGATCACGCTCCGGCTCGGACTCGCTTAAGGTCACCAAAAGATCAATCCTGTCCAGCATCGGTCCCGACAAGCGCTGCCGATACAGCTCCCGTTGAGCAGGAGAACACCGACACGCCCGATGACGGCTCGCCGCCCAGCCACAGGGACATGGGTTCATGGCAGCCACAAACTGAAACTGCGCCGGAAAAACCGCTTGCTTCTGGGCACGAGAAATATGCACGCAGCCCTGCTCCAGCGGTTCGCGCAACGCCTCCAGTGAACGCCGACTGAACTCAGGCAACTCATCCAGAAACAGTACGCCATGATGAGCCAGCGAAACCTCCCCCGGTCTTGGGCGGCTACCACCTCCAATCAAGGCAGGAGTAGACACACTATGGTGTGGGGCACGAAAAGGGGGTCGCCTGCTGAAAAAATCCTGTTCCTGCACAAAGGAATACAAAGCGGCTACTTCCAGCTGAGCGTATCGCTCCAGGTCTGGCAATAGACCCGGCAGACGTTGAGCCAGCATGGTCTTGCCCACACCCGGCGAGCCATTCAACAAAAGGCTATGGCCACCCGCAGCGGCCACTTCCAAAGCACGGCAAGCCAAAGGCTGCCCCAGCACGTCCGACAAGCAAAGTTGTTGGCCATCATTCCACTCTTCTGGCCACGGCCTGGCCAATGCGGGTTCCAGCTCCTTGTCCCCTCGCAGATACCTCGCCGCCTCTGCCAAACTGGCAACCCCGTAGACCTGCAGGTCAGGAACATGGGCCGCCATTTCTGCACTCTGCGCAGGCAAAAGCAAACAAAGCTCCGGATGCCGACGCGCCATACCCAGGGCAATCGTTAGCGCACTCTGCACAGGAACCACGGCCCCTGTCAAAGACAACTCCCCGGCCATGACATAGCGCTCCAGACCGGTGATCGCTTGCTCACGCTGCTTGTCATCCGGGCGGCTCAGCTGGCCGCTGGCCAATAAAATCGCCAAAGCCACGGGTAAATCAAAGCGCCCCGAATCCTTGGGCAAATCAGCAGGCGCCAGATTGATAGTCAGTCGGGCTGCAGGAAAGTCAAAGCCACTGGCCTGCAAGGCGGCCCGTATGCGCTCCCGGCTTTCGCGAATACCGGCATCGGGCAAACCAACAATGTGGAAGGCGGGTAATCCTGGAGCGACATGCGCCTCGACACGCACGTCAATAAAATCCAGGCCCGACAAGGCACAACTGTTCAACACGGCCAAGGACATATGCCCTTCTCCCTTTCCAAGGCAAACATTCAGTCTGCCCGTCGGGAAAAATAAGCTCCAGATGCCTGCCTTAAAACATCACTGCGTACTTGTACGGCCCCAGGGTCTTACTGAACCTGCACACCCATGGAACTGACCAGCTGGACGGCCTGCTCTACGGACAAACATGCGCCTTGGAAAGAGTTATTCAAGTCGTACAAGGTGATGCTGCCCAGTTCCACACTGCGCAGGTCTGCTCCCTTGAAGTTCACCCCTCTCAAGCTGGCGCCCCTCAAGCTGCCGCCTTCAAATACGGCATCCTGAAAATTGCAGCCGCCCAAGTCCGCATCGGAGAAATCCAGTTGCACCAGATTTTGCTTACGGAAATTAATGGCGCGCAAAGTTGCACCCACCAGCTTGCACTCGCGCAGGCTCAGGTCCAAACCACGGGTTTCGTTGAAAATAGCACCGCTTAGCTTGGAATCCTCGATCTGCAAGGAAGCGATCTGGGTGCGCACCCACTTGCTCAAGTGCAGATCACAAACCCTAAAACACGCCGAACTGAGATCAGCCAAGCTGAAATCCGCTTGACCCAGCTTGCAACGCTGCCAGACCGTGTCTTGCAAATGCGCCCGTGTAAAGCGGGCATTCAAAAAGCTGCAGCCCGAAAACTGCGCACCATCCAGCTCCAGACCCGACAGATCCTCATCATCAAAAGTGCAGTTCTCGAAACTCAAAGACTCATGGGAAACGGCCAAAAGATCAGCCAACTCATCTCTTGTGATCTGGACATTACTGACGAGCATGCTGCTTTCCCTTCCAAAAAAACTGAGCCAGCTTTATTGAGCTGGCTCTTTCATGATCTCTTTCATCTAATCCGGCGCTGATCTGAGCAAGGCCTAACGGCCATTAGGCAGACCCAAATGCGACAAGCGCCAGGCAATGATCAAACCCAATACGGCAAAACCAACCGTCGCGACCCAAGCCCATTGCCATCCACCCAAAGCATGTACAACCGACGCCACAACAGGGGGGCCCACAAACTGCCCCAGTGAAGAACATTGCTGTACCCAGCCCACCGAGGTCGAGGTGGTCTCCGGCGAAGGTGCTGCCGTGACCGACAGGAAGAACAAGGTAGCTGGAATCAAGCCGCCCACAATCGAAAACAGCAGGATGGCGACAAACTGAACCACCAAGCTTTGTGTCAGCCCGAACGCAACGATGGCACATGCGATCATACCCAAGTAGCCTGCTTGCAGCAGTCTATGAGGTGGGATACCGGCATGCAAACAGCGCCCTGCCCCCAGATTACCCACGACATTCCCAGCAGCAATCAAGGCGGTCAGTAAGCCGGCAGTGCCGACTGCTATCTGCGCCTGATTGTAAATAGTGGGCATGAAGCCCACGACTGCCGCCCATTGCGCCGCATACACACCAAAGGCCAAAGCCAGCAACCAAACCCGGCCGGAGCTTAAAGTCGTGCGCAGCAGTCTGGTCCAGCGATGAGCAGAGGTATGCTGCGCCGCACTTCTGGTTTGAGTCTGAGAATCCGGTGGCACCAGAAGGAAGGTCAAAATCATGAAGATGGCTGTCAATACACCGAGAACCACCCACAAGGTACGCCAGGAGCCAACTGCCAACCAGGCAGCGCCAGCCCACAGCATCAAGACCGCCCCCGCGGGCATGTAACAGCCCCACAAGCCCATGACTCGGCTCAACCGCGCCGCATCAGTAATACGTTTGATCAAGGCGGGAATGGGCAGTACCACCATCAGAAAGCCGCAGCCTTCTATCATCCGCCCGAACAAAACCAGAGCGCTATGTTCAAACAAGGAGCCGATTAACGAGGCCAGACTCAAAATACCCAGCCCCGTCAAAATGCAGCGACGCAGACCAATTTTCTCGGAGATCAGGCCTATGCATAGCCCCAGCAACATCCCGGCCATTTGCACGCTGGCCAGCAGAAAACCTGCCTGCACCAGATCCATGCCCAGTTCGCGCTGCATAAAAGGCAAGGCCGGGGGTACTTTCCAAACATGTTGTGCGGCGCACACCCCGGTCAAGACCAGAAAAACAGCAATAAAAAAGGGGCTGGCCGATTGTTTGCCCCCAGGCCTGGTGACTGTATTCAAATGAAGTGATCAGCCTTGGCTGCCCTCTTGAGCAGAGGTGTCACCATCTTGAGGAACAGGAGTTTGCCGCCCTTCCAAGGCTTGCAAACGTGTTTCCAGAGCCGCCACACGAGCCAGTGCGCGTTCCAGCATCAGCTTGTAGGTATCAAACTCTTCACGAGTAACCAGGTCCATACGGTTGAAGGCCTGACCCATAAAGGCTTTTACATTGCGCTCAATATCGGCAGCCGGACTTTTGGCGATCAGCTCCGAGACGTTTTTTTGCAGATCTTCCAGCCATTCGCTACGATTAATCACGGTCCCTCTCCTTAAAATATTGACACTACCAGCAGTATAGAAAAAGCGGGTGCCAAAGGCACCCGCTTTTTGCATTTGGCCAGACAATCAGCCGAATTATTCAAGCCTTAAGGTTTGGCTTGTTCCGAAGGCACGGAAGATGGCGAGGAGTCAACACCATTACCCAGCTTGTCCTGGATGGCTTTGTCAGCCTTGGCAGCGCCGTCTTTAATGGCATCGCCCGTACGGCTGGCAGCATCGGCTACTGCATCCTTGGCTTCACCAGCTTTTTCAGCGACTTTATCGCCAGCAGCCTTGGCATCTTCCTTCAAGGAGTGGGTATTTTCCTTGGCGTTCTCTTTCTGTTCCTCTGCTTCTTTTTTGACGTCGTCAGCAACTTTAGCGGCGTCCTGCTTCAGTTCTTCCGTTTTTTGCTCCAGGGACTTGTCAGCCTCTGGTGCGGGTGGAGTGGCAGGTGCTGTCGATTGTGGAGCAGCGACAGGAGCAGGTGGCGCGCTCGTAGCGGCTTTGTCGTCCTCTTTGGAACACGCAGCCAAAAGAGTCATCGAAGCAGCAGCGGCCATGACAGCAAAATGAGCACGAGTCAGTTTCATAAGATTTCCTTCCTACTATTCCAAGGTCGCTAGATAGAATGGGCCGATGCCTGGTGCGACTTCCGGCTCGGCCTTGGGTATGTTACAACTCCCCTAGAAGCCATTCTATCGGTGCTGAGCACACAGACCAATCTATTAGTGTAAATCCTGATTTCAATTATTCTGACGATATAGCTCAAGCTTCATGACAAACCCTTTAACAACAAGCATCTAGAGAGCGAACAGGTCCAGATACGTTGTTACAAATGGAATCCCTCGTAGGACTACAGCTGGGCTTTGTTACATATTTGCCAACTAAATTGGCCTGTTTTCAATTACTTAGGCGGCTAAGGTAGCCAGATCGATGCGCTCGGCACGGTTCAAGGCACTGGCCACTTTCACGCGCAAGGCATTGGAATGCGATAGGCGCACTTCTTTTTTCACATCCAGCAGTTGCTGCGGATGCATGGAAAATTCTTTCAGGCCCAGCCCCAGCAACATGCGAGTCACCGAAGCATCCCCCGCCATTTCCCCACAGACCGCCACCGGTTTGCCAGCACGATCAGCCGCATTGATCGTGTGTGCAATCAAACGCAAGACGGCGGGGTGCATGGGGTCGTACAGGCTGGCAACCTCGGCATCGCCCCGGTCTACAGCCAGAACATATTGAATCAAGTCATTGGTGCCGATGGACAGAAAATCCAGTTCCTGTACAAAGGGCTCAATGGCAATGGCTATGGCGGGCACTTCCACCATAGCCCCCAATAAATAGTTGCGTGCGAATGGGGTACCGGATTTTTCCAGTTCCCGAGCTGCCGACTCAATAGCCTGACGACTGGCATGCACCTCGTTCATGGAGGAAATCATGGGGATCAAAATACGGATTTGTCCATGCAAGCTGGCACGCAACAAGGCGCGTAGCTGGGTGGCAAACATCTCGGGCCTGTCCAGACAGTAGCGAATTGCACGCAAGCCCAAGGCCGGGTTAGTCGCTACCGTGGCATCTCCATCCAGGGTTTTATCGGCCCCAATATCCAGTGTACGGATAGTGACGACCTTGCCCTTCATGGCTTTTACTACACGGGAGTACGCTTCGTACTGTTCCTGCTCGGAAGGCAAATCCGTGCGTCCCATGAACAAAAACTCGCTGCGGAACAAGCCAATGCCATCGGCGCCCGCTTTCAAAGCCAGCTCCGCCTCCTCGGGAAGCTCGATATTGGCTTCCAGGCGGACGTTAATCCCATCCAGCGTCATCGCTGGCGCATCCAGCAACTCTTCCAGTTCAGCCCGTTCGCGACGATAAGCTTCCTGACGCTCCCGGTATTCGGCCAACACTTGCTCCGACGGATTCACAATTACCGCACCCGAGAAGCCGTCCACAATCAGAAAGTCGCCATCGCGTATCAGACTGCGAAAGCTGCCCAAACCCACTACAGCAGGAACACTCAAGCTGCGAGCTACAATCGCTGTATGCGAGGTGGGCCCACCCAAATCCGTCAGAAAACCGGCGAAATGACCACCGCGCAAGCGCAGCATATCTGCCGGGGAAATATCGCGTGCTACCACAATCAGCGGCTCTTCCTGAGCGGCTGAAAAACCAGGCAGCAAAGCAGGCTTGCCTGCCAGAACGCGCAATACGCGCTCGATAACCTGGCGCACATCAGCACCACGCTCGCGCAGGTATTCGTCTTCCATTTGGGAGAACTGCTCAACCAGCATCTGACCTTGCGAGGTCAGAGCCCATTCTGCGTTGTAGTGACGCTCGGCAATGATGGCGCAGGTTTGCTGCGTCAGCATGGGATCGTCCAGGAGCAGACTGTGCACCGTCAAGATAGGAGCTAGCTCGCGTGGTGCATCCACAGGCAGCTGGTCCACCATGGCACGAAGTTCGTCACGAGTACTGGCCATGGCGCTAAGCAGGCGCTGGCTTTCAGAATCGACGTCTTCGGCGGCAATCCGGTAATGAGGGACTTCCAGTGCTGCTGCGCTCATTACCACGGCCTTGGCAATGGCGTACCCCTTACCGACTGCTTGACCTTGAGCGGTAAACATCGCGGACAAATCAGACGCCGGGGTTCGAGCTGCAGCACTATTCATGACCAGATTTCTTCCTTATTCGTTTTCACCAAACTTGGCGTCAAACAACGCCTGAATATCATTGAGGGCCTGATCGGCATCGTCACCCTGGGCATCGACAACCACAGTGACCCCCATTCCGGCGGCCAGCATCATGACACCCATGATACTTTTTGCATTCACGCGCTGAGAGCCACGCGCGATAAAAATCTCACTGCTATAACGGCCGGCCAACTGGGTAAGCTTGGCTGCTGCCCGTGCATGAAGACCTAATTTATTACTGATCGTGATGGATACGCTAGGCATAGGGGCAACTGGAAAAATGAAAGTGAAAATTCAAATTAGCAATGGCAGTCGGCGTGAACAATGCCACGCAATGCGCCTGCCATGACATCCTGAGCGAACTGCTCGGGATTGTCACGTCGCTCGGTCAAGGCTTTCAACACCATGCACATATTGGTGCCGGTCAATAAATAAGCGCCCTGCCCTTGATCTTGCAAAGCTTGCTGGACTCGACGTGCCACGTTAAAGGGGGTGGCACCGTAAAGATCACACAGTATCAGTGTGGCGGGCGAGTCCGGCGCTTGCGTTTGCAACTGCCCCAGCAAGCGGTCCACCGCCGTATCCGTGCATTCGTCGGCCTGAATGTCAAAGACAAACAGATCTGGCTTTTCGCCCAGGACGTGCTCGGCACAGCTGGCAAACGCGCTGGCCAGGGGCTCGTGCATGATCAAGGCAAGGCGAATCACGCGCGTCCCGTCGCTTTTTCGACGGCCTCGGCAAAACGCTGTGCAACATCAAAGCCGGTCTGTTCAGTAATTTCAACGAAACAGGTTGGGCTGGTCACATTGATTTCCGTGACGTAGTCACCAATCACATCCAAACCAATCAGCAGCAAGCCACGTGCGGCCAGCACAGGGCCCAGGGTACGGGCAATGTGCCAGTCGTGTTCGGACAAGGGCTGAGCAACCCCGCGACCACCTGCGGCCAGATTGCCGCGTGTCTCGCCGGCCAGGGGAATGCGAGCCAGGGCGTAAGGTACAGGTTCGCCGTCAATGATCAGGATGCGCTTGTCACCCTTGACGATTTCAGGGATGTAGCGCTGCGCCATAATGGTTTGCGTACCATTGGCTGTCAGCGTCTCCAGAATCGCACCCAGGTTGGGTTCGGGATCTTGCAGACGGAAAATACCCATGCCGCCCATGCCATCCAGCGGCTTGACGATCACATCCTTGTATTCCTGGTGAAAGGCGCGCAAGCGGGCCATGTCACGGGTGACCAAGGTGGGTGGGGTAAATTCCGGAAATTCGGTAATAGCGAGTTTTTCAGGGTGATTGCGAATAGCCTCGCCTGAATTGAATACCTTGGCCCCCTGCTCCTGCGCAAAACTGAGCAAGTGCGTGGAATAGGAGTATTCCATATCGAAAGGCGGGTCTTTGCGCATGATGACTGCATCAAAGACATTCAATTCCTGCTCGGTGGCAGGCTCGGGATGTGTCCACCACGAAGGCGCACGCAAATCGGCATCGGCAGCAATACTGACAGCCTGACTGCGCGTACGAACCCGACTTTGGGAAATGTACAAATCAGACTGCAAGGTCACGCTGACGCGATGACCACGCGCCAGAAATGCACGCATCATGGCAACGGAGGAATCCTTGTAAGCCGACAGGCTGGGCAAGGGATCAATGATGAATAAAACGTGCATATGACACCTAGAGAAAAACGCCTTTGCAGCCGGGCTGCAAAGGCGATTGTGCCCGACCCCCTACTTGGGAGCGAGTCGAGCGACGCATAATGCTCCTGGGCGGATCCAGGCAGTATCGTGCAAGAGTATCAGGACGCTTTCTTGCGAGGCGCCAAGACCATGACCATTTGACGGCCTTCCAGCTTGGGCATGGCCTCAACCTGACAGATTTCGCTGACTTCGTCGCGAATCCGTTCCAGTACGCGCATACCCAGTTCCTGGTGAGCCATTTCACGACCACGGAAACGCAAGGTCACTTTGACCTTATCGCCATCATCAATAAAACGCTTCACATTACGCAGCTTGACCTGGTAGTCGCCTTCGTCCGTACCGGGACGGAATTTGACTTCCTTGATCTGAATGATTTTTTGCTTGGCCTTGGCTTCTTGTTGGCGTTTCTGTTCCTGATAGCGGAATTTGCCGTAATCCATCAAACGGCACACCGGTGGTACAGCCGCAGGGGCGATTTCCACCAGATCCACATCATGCTGTTCTGCCATTGCCAAGGCATCAGGCACCTTGACGATACCTAGCTGCTCACCCTCGACTCCAATGAGTCGCACCTCTGGAATACGAATTTCACCATTGATGCGATGTTTTTTCTCGGTTGCGATGTCGAAAACTCCTAAAAATGTCGATAAAAACGATAGCGTTCCTGTTTTACTGACGGCTATCGATCTCTTGCTTCAATCGTGCTGAAAAATCGGCTATTGGCATGACGCCCAAGTCCACGCCACCACGCGCACGCACGGCGACTGCGCCGTTTTCACGCTCTTTTTCACCCACGACCAGAATATAGGGCACTTTTTGCATACTGTGCTCACGGATTTTACGAGTGATTTTTTCACCACGCAAATCAGAGGAGGCACGGAATCCCATTTTCTTCAGGTTTTGCGCCACGGATTGAGCATAATCGGCTGAACTTTCGGAAATGCAGCATACCACCACATGCTCGGGAGCCAACCAGGCAGGCAAGGCACCGGCGTGGTTTTCAATCAGCATGCCGATAAAGCGCTCAAAGGAACCCAAAATAGCACGATGCAACATGACAGGCACACGGCGCTGATCCTGGGCATCCACATACTCGGCACCCAAACGGGCCGGCATGGAGAAGTCCACCTGGATGGTGCCACACTGCCAATGACGACCAATGGCGTCTTTCAGCGTGTACTCAATCTTCGGACCGTAGAAAGCACCCTCGCCTTCCGAGATCTCGAACTCGCAGCCGGTACGGCGCAAGCTTTCGATCAGGGCTTGTTCAGCCTTGTCCCAGACCGCATCGTCACCGATACGCTTTTCTGGGCGAGTAGCCACTTTGTACAGAATTTCGGTAAAGCCAAAGTCCGCGTAGACGGCTTGCAACTGAGCAGTAAAGGCAGCGCACTCGTCTTGCAGTTGGTCTTCGGTACAGAAAATATGGCCATCGTCTTGGGTAAAGCCGCGTACGCGCATCATGCCGTGCAAGGCACCCGAGGGTTCGTTACGATGGCACTGACCGAACTCGCCGTAGCGGATAGGCAGTTCACGGTAGGAATGCAGACCGGAATTGAAGATTTGCACGTGACCGGGGCAGTTCATGGGCTTCAAGCCATAAACACGATTCTCCGACTCAGTCGTGAACATGTTTTCAGCGTAGTTGTCCCAGTGGCCAGTTTTCTTCCACAACGACAAATCCAGAATTTGCGGTGCTTTCACTTCCTGGTAGCCATTGTCCTGATAGACACGGCGAATGTATTGTTCGACCTGTTGCCAGATCACCCAACCTTTGGGATGCCAGAAAATCAGACCAGGGGCCTCTTCCTGGAAGTGGAACAGATCCAGCTCACGGCCCAGTTTGCGGTGGTCGCGGCGCTCGGCCTCTTCCAGCATGGTCAGATAAGCTTGTTGATCTTCCTTGGTCGCCCAGGCAGTCCCGTAAATGCGTTGCAGCATTTCGTTATTGCTGTCGCCACGCCAGTAAGCCCCGGCTACTTTCATCAGCTTGAATACTTTCAGCTTGCCAGTAGATGGCACGTGAGGGCCACGACACAAGTCAATGAAATCGCCTTCGCGATACAGGCTGATCGGCTCGTTGGACGGAATGGAGGCAATGATCTCTGCCTTGTAGTCCTCGCCAATGCTCTTGAAGAACTCGACGGCATCGTCGCGCAACCACTCTTCGCGGGTAACCACTTCGTCTTTCTTGGCCAGTTCCGCCATTTTCTTTTCAATGGCTTCCAGATCCTCGGGCGTAAAGGCACGCTTGTAGGAAAAGTCGTAATAAAAGCCGTTGTCAATCACCGGGCCGATGGTAACTTGGGCATCCGGAAACAAGCTCTTGACCGCGTAAGCCAGCAAGTGAGCAGTGGAGTGACGAATCAAATCCAGACCGTCAGCGTCCTTGGCGGTAATGATGGCCAAATTGCTGTCCTGGTCGATCACATACGAGGTGTCCACCAGACGCGACTCGGTGCCGGGCGTGCCGACACGGCCAGCCAGGGCGGCGCGGCCCAAGCCAGTACCAATCGAGTTCGCCACTTCGCTGACGGAAACCGGGCCCTGAAACTCTCGCTGGGAGCCATCGGGCAGTGTGATTCGGACCATAACACTTCCTGAAATAAAAAACGCGGCCTTGAAAAAGCCGCGCTTTTGAATTGAACGTTCTTGGAAAGCAAACGAAACGCTACGCGGCCACGGCTAGATCTGCCGACGGGTAGTTCGCGTTGAGTTCATAAGATTCTGCTTCCCAAATAACACATTTGATTGGATAAGTTTATCACCTTCGCCCGCTATCGCGGCGTTGTATCGCCACAAAAACCACATTTGGCAAAGAATTCAGTCCATCCGGGGATACCAGCTACGGTAAAAGGCCCATTCTTCGGATTCCGAACCATCTTTCATCAAGCAGGTTCCATAGGCACCACGTCCACTTTCATGAACAATGGTTTGCCCGCCCATGCGCTGACAAAAACTGGAAGCCAGATTGGCCTGCCCGACTGGTTTGGTGGCCGTTTGGGGGGAGCTGGCGCATGCCGACAACATCAAAGAACCTGCACAGGCAGAAACTAAGCGGAAAAACATGATTTCCTTCTCCTTGACCTGATGTTTGCTGATGCCTGACAAATCATTCGAGATGAAGACTGTCCAGGCCGCGTCTGCTGTTAGCGCAGGGTTAAAACCCTCAAGCGCTGGTCGCGAAACAGATCGTGGAAGTAGCTTACTACACTTGTTTGATATGAAAAGTGTGCGAAGGCAAGCGTGCAACAAAAGCAACACGGCAGGTAAAAGAAGCTGCTGAAATCAAGCGTAAATATCGGTGCTTTATTGCAAAGCACGACAAGGCTGGGTGTAGATCAAGAGCGATGCAGCCAAAAAGACAACAAAATAAAGCCCAAAATACCGCAGCCAGCCAGCATTAATACCATAGGTACATAATCGATCAGATTCGAGGCATTAATCATGGCATACATCCCAAAGTCCCAACTAAAACAAGCTTGAGAATATGGTAGCGGGCCACCATCAAAACATGAAGTCAACGATTGTCAAGATCCGACACAGAGACAACACAAAGACTAGGATTAGACTACATAAGCTTACTTTTGCGGCAAAAATCTTCGCAAAAGCGCATAACATGCAACAAAATGCCAGGAAGAGACGTTTTGTGCCTGCCCCCTATCCATTGAGCATTGTGAAAATGGCGTAAACCACAGGGACAGCCAAGGGGGTAATCATTAATAAAGCCGTATCACGCTTCCATGTCTTGGGACGGGTATAACAGAGTGTGACTCCCAGCAGGACTGTCACCAGCAGATACAAGCCAATAATAATGATAGTGGCTGCCATATCCTCTCCCCTTTGTGATTTGTTTTGCTGTGCTTTTGGTACTTACAAAGTCAGAGCTTGCGCTGCGTCTTGTCCGAACATGGGCGGAAAGGTATTGGCCGCCCACTGCCCTAATCGTGCCGCCGCTGCCTGGCTAGCCAACTTTAGGGCTTCTGATGGCTCCAGCCCCCTTTTCCAGGCCAGGGCAAAGCTGGATAAAAAGGCGTCTCCTGCCCCCACCGTTGAGCACACCGCCACCTTGCACGCAGGTTCCACATACTGCTGACCATTAACAGCCAACACCGCCCCCTGGACACCCAAAGTGATCAGCAAGGCTTGTTGAGAATGGTGTTGCAGACGCGTAGCCAGCTCGCACGCTTCCTGAATCGATAGCTCCAGCTGAATATCGGCACCCTGAACGCCTGCCAGCATTTGGGCCTCTACTGCATTCAAGCCCAGCACATCTGCGCGTGCGTAGACCTGCTTGAATCCCTGACCTTGATGCTGCAAACACGCCACGCTGGGATTCACTACCAGGCAGGCCGAAGTATCATTTCTGTCTGCCAAGGCCTGCGCTAAACTTTCCATAGGCTGCAAGGCCAAGGGAGCCACATAAATCAGGTCCGCTTGCAGATCTTGAGCCTGAACACGCAGGCAGGCATTTGCCCCACGTCGTGCCAGCACCGAAGCACTCCCGGACGGTTCAACCAGAACGATGGCTTTACCGGTGGGCTGATCAGAACAGACCTGCATGCTGCTGACATCAATCCCCAACTGCTCGATATGTGCACGCAAACGATCACCCAGGCCGTCTCGACCCAGTGCCCCAAGCAGGCGAACCGATTCTCCTTGCTCCATGAAGCTCGCTGTCGCATTAAGCGCCCCACCACCTGGATACAAGTCGATCGAGCCCACTTCCTGTTTGTCACCACGCGCCAGCTCGGCTGGCATGCCTGAGACCACAATATCAACGGTAATACTGCCAATCGCTACAAGCTGCACCCTGAACCTCGGCCATGAAAAAAGAGAGCATGAATCTGCTTGGAGCAGTATACCCACGGGCGCAAGCCGATAGTCTATGGTGGAAAATCAGAGCTGGGCCAGTCGTGCAAAGTCGAACAAGCGCACACATCTTTTCAGCCTGTTTGGAGGCGCAGAAGAAGCCGACTAATAGTTGATGCAACAGACATCAAAAAAATCTGGCTCAAGATAAAAAGACATGCTAAATTACTGTTCATCCATACAGCAAAAAGAAGCATCATGTCCTATACCATCACTTTGCACGACGCTCCTTCCGATATCACCGAACGCGGCCGCCGCGAGGCTGAGGAGCGTTTTCGCCGCAGCTTAGAAAAAGTCATGCAAGGCCCGGAGGCCGTGGTCCAGGCCTATCGAGCGTGGCAACTGGCCGAAGAAACGGCAGAGACGGAATTGTCCGGGGAAGACATTGCCCTGGCCAAAAAATGGATTGCCGCCGCCACGCGCGCCATGAGTGATGGCTTTCGTGATCTGGGCGAGTCCGAAGCGTACTTTGAGGTCCGTATCGAACGCTAATATAAAAGCCAGCAAATAGCTGGCTTTTATGATCTGGCATCAGGACTTTGCCGAAGGGTGGTCACGGCGCATCAGCTCCCACTCCTCGATCACCGTGCCATCCGGCAAGGTGCACATGCCCACTTGCCCTGTTGGTGTGTTGACGATATCCAAACGCCCGCCCTTCTCCACGCAATAAGCCGAGGCCGGATTGGCAATTCCCACGGGTGACTGTGTCGAGGCTTGATTGGCGCAAGCAGCCAAGACGCCGACCAGTCCCAGGATTCCCCATTTATTCATCGTGTTCTCCGGATAAATTCTGTACTGCAGTGTACTGTGCACGGACTAGTTTTCAGGTTGATCTTTTGGTGCTGTCAAAGGATTGGAAATATTTTCCCAGTGCTGGCAGTGAACTGAATGGTGTTCACCGTGTGGAATGAGCTTGCAATCCATGCCGACCTTGGCTTTGCCATCCACAAAAGGAAAGGCGAAATCGTAACGGGCCGGAATCCAGATTTTCAGTGACTGGTCGTGAAAGCCCATCTTCCCCTTGGCGACGAAACGGGCCAGACCTTCTTCAAAGTAATCAGGGCCGTTGTCGTAAATAAAGGGACGCAGAACTGCTTCGCCCCTTTCATTCACATAAACCCAGCCTTGTTCATCCTGTATCAGGCTTTGCCCTTGTGCGATGGGGCTGAATACAGGTAGTAGAACCAATATAAAAGCAGATAGGGCTGAAAGAATCCGTCGTCCGGATCCAAGCCCAGCAGCTTGCAATCCTGCAATTGCGGTTGCGGTTGCGGTTGCGGTTGCGGTACCAGTATCCACGCATGAACCTATGCCATTGCTCATATCGCGTACGGTTTCCACCTTAGCCACCACACTGATACGATTACTGGCTCCAAGCCCAGTCCCAGTCTTACAACTTGCGCGCTTCAAACGAAATAATCCCGTCAGTATCCTGAGGCGTCTTGCCATACTGATACCCGCCAGAAATGACGATCTCGCCAAACCCCAACTGCTCCAGTGCCATTCTCAGTTCCTGAACGCCCCACCACCGCAGCGAGAACTGTTCCAGCTGGGTTTCCAACAAGACACCATGCTCCCACAGCTCGTAGCGATGCATTTCGCGAGTCACCTGGGCGCAGTAGTCTTTTTCCAGGGCGGTGGCATTCAGGGTAATCAGTCCATGCGGAGGAGCTGACCAGGTCCGCATACCAGACTGCACACTCACAATCGCCGCCACCGGGTCCAGATCCAGCAACAACCGCCCACCTGGTTTCAAGCTGGCGTGAAAACGGCTTAACGCAGCAATGCCCTGCTCAAACGAATCCAGAAGCTGAAAAGAGCCAGCTGGCACCACAATCGCCTCCAAAGGACGATCTGCGATGAAATCCGTAAAACCTGCCAACTGAAGCGTGGTCTTCAGGGATCTCAATTCCAGTTCACGCTGGCAATAATCCAGCATTTCCTGAGACAGGTCAAAGCCATTCACATCCAGCCCCGCCTGCAGCAAGGGAATCAGAATGCGCCCTGTACCTACTGCGGGCTCCAGAATGGGCCCACTTGTGCCCTGCAAGCGCTCCAGGTAGTACTCCACATCACCGAAAGAGCGTCCTACCGGCTTGTCCAGGTGATATACCAAAGAAGCCAGCTTGCCATAGCGATTGTTCATCATTGTTCCATACCCTACTATTTCTCTTACTCAACAGCCTGAACACGCATTTCAGCGCCTTCCACCGCCAAGACCACAACCGCAGTGCCCTGCTCCAGATTTTGGGTCGCTGTGGCACTGTAATAACTATCGTTAAGCCGAATACGCCCCCGGCCGTTCACAAAACTTTCGCTGACCTGCGCGCGAGCCCCCACATAGGCGCTCAAGCCGGTATTCAAAATATCAGGCTGATTGGCCCGGCTGCGCCGTTGCCAACGCACACCAACGACCACCCACCCCAACATGGCCACGGCCAGAATCAGCCATTGCAACCAGGAGGGAGCATCCGGCCAGGCGGCGGCAAACAAGCCCACCGTCAAAGCCCCCAAGCCCAGCCACAGCAGATAGACGCCAGAGATGACGACCTCGGCAGCGATCAGCACGACGCCAGACACCAGCCAGTACCAAAAGGAATCAAAAATGAATGACAAGATCAGCACCTCCAGCTAACCGCTTAGCCTTGTCCCAACTTGCTGCCGGTGGTCTTGAGCAGCTCGGTCACACCTGCCACCGCACCGGTAATGCCGCTGGCCTCCAAAGGCATCAGCACCAGCTTGCTATTGGGGCCCGTACCCACATCGCGCAAGGCTTCCACATACTTCAGGCCCACAAAGTATTGCAGGGCTTGTACATCACCGCTCTTGATGGCTTCGGACACTTCGCGGGTTGCACGGGCCTCGGCCTCGGCTTCACGCTCACGCGCTTCAGCACGCAAGATAGCGGATTGCTTTTCACCCTCGGCACGCAACACAGCCGCTTGCTTCTCCCCTTCGGCTTGCAGCACTTCGGCTTCTTTCTGGCCGCTGGCCTTGGTCACGGCAGCACGACGATGACGCTCAGCCGTCATCTGCAGATTCATGGCTTCCTGTAACTCGGGAGCCATATTCAAATCACGGATTTCCACGCGGGTAACTTTCACCCCCCAAGGTGTCGTCGCTGCATCCACCGCTGCCAGCAGGCGATCGTTAATCACTTCGCGATTGGACAGCATGTGATCCAGTTCCATCGAACCCAGGACCGAACGCAGGTTGGTGGTAGTCAGGTTCACAATCGCCATTTCCAGGTGATCAATTTCATAGGCAGCCTGGGCAGCATTGTCGATGCGATAAAACACGACACCGTCAGCCGTCACGGCCACGTTGTCGCGGGAAATCACATTTTGCGAGGGAACATCCAGCACGGATTCCATCATTTTGAGCTTGCGGCCCACGCGGTCCATAAAAGGCACCAGCAAGGACAAGCCGGGTGTCAGGGTGCGGGTGTAGCGACCAAAGCGCTCGACCGTCCATTGCTGGCCCTGAGGCACAACTTTGACCCCAGCCATCACCACGACCACAGCCAAGAACGCCAACATCACCACAAAAGTAAAGGAGCCACTCATGTCGTCACCATCTCCAAGAACACAACTAAAAAAGCGATTCTAGCCCAGCCTTAATGACAGATCTGCTAAAGCGGATGTTTGACCGCCCTATAGCCTATCCATGCCCCATTTGACCGGGCAGGAGCTAAAGAGAAATGCGGACAAGCTAGACGAAAGGGGCGCAGCCGGAGAAAACCGTTGCGCCTTTAAGGACAGATAGAACCCGAAAAAACGAGCGGCTGACTCAATTCAAAATATCGTACAAACGGAAAATCCACAGCCCTTTATAGACTATCGTCAGCACCACCAAGGCCGCCTGATAGCGCTTGCTGGGCACCACCATGGCGATCAGGCCCATGACAATGAACACGGCTTGCTGCAAGGGGTATTCCACACCCAGCGACAAGAAATACTCTTTTCCTTTAATGGCTGTATCGACCAGGTCCATAAGCTGAATCAGCACAAAAAAGCCGTAAAGCGAGCGCCGCCGGGTCTGGAAATAATCCTCGAAACCGCGGTATTCCTCCATATTGGACGGAAACAGCAAGGACGCCATGATGGCAAACACACAGGTATACAAAATCAGGAAAAAATACAGCTGAAAGGACCAGACCTGCACTTTCACCAGACTGAACTCATACCACCAAAAATGGATAATCGTCAGGAACAGATACAGCACCCACCCCAAGTGAATGGGATAGACACGCTTGGCTTTGGGGTGTTGGATGAATTCAGAGACGCCTACGATCAGTCTGGAAATGCTGATACCCAGCACCATGCCAATGATGATGCGTACGTGGACAAAATGCTCTGGATGGATCAACTCTGGCGGCACGCGCTGTCCTTGCAAAGTGGCTAATCCTGGCACACCTTAACAGAGTCATTGCAGGGCTCCAAGCGCGTAATTTCCCGCTAAGAGCCCTGATATTTGCGTGAATATCTTTCGTCCCTTCGTCAAAATCCGACTGCTCTTTTGCCGAAGGAAACGGTCAAGTCTTAATAACGCGGCGCAGGCGCGTATTGCCCATTGCCTTTGTCAGCAGGAAAAGGATTGGGCGACGGCACGGTAGCTTGAGTCGGAGTCACCGGGCGTACTTCGTAAAGCACCGTACCGATCACACCGATATTGCGTTTGTCACCCGCCAGAGTGTTCGCCGCGTAAGCCCGGTCCTTGCCCGAGAAACGAAAAGCGGCCACTTCGTCAGCACTTTTACGAAAGCCCTCGATACGCAAGACGGCCCCGGCCTGCAAGAGATAGCCGTTATAGCTGCGGCTGCCCGGTTTGCCCGACAAGACATCCAGACCATCTACCGTGGTGATGATTTCATAAGGCGTAGCGCTGCGATTGGTATAGACCAGGACGTAACGTTCCCCTGCTTTACCCGCCAGCTGATAGTTTTTCTGCCCGATGCTGCTGAAAATTGTCAAAGGTGCGTCGCGCCCATCATGCACAGACAATTCCACCTTGCCTTGATCCAGCAAAATGCTGCGCTGGGCATCCAGATTTTGGCCCAAAGCCTGGCGAATACTGCGTTCATCGGAATAGGCTAATTGCAGCTCATCACGCAGAGGCTCGACGCGCTGAGCCTGAACCGAATAGGCCCGTGACTCACGCCCTTCTCCCCATTGCGTACCCAAAGTCGAGGCCGTTTGTGGGGCTGCCGCTGAGACCGCCTCACGCTGTGCCGATTGTTGAGGCACACTGCTGCAAGCTGATAGCAACAAGGCAACGGCCAGCACGCCCCACCGTCCACGGTGCCGTGCGAATAATGTTGATTGAGACAGACTCATGCGCTTCCCCTTTTTGTCAGTACAAGTGCCATGACAAGCCCCTGTTGAGCGCGAGTATTCCTGATCTCTCTGCGTTTGTGACGTCAGCAAATTTCTAAATTGAAATTGCCTGTATCAGGAAGAATCAGTAAGGCAACAAACCAAGCCTCGCAAAGAGGCCTACTATAAACGTCATTCCTCCTCACGAGCCGCAAGCATGGATATTCAGAACCTACCCTTTTGCACCGTTAACTGGTCCGACATTACTCCTACAGAACACAAAGGCGAAACAGGTATGGCCCTGTGGCGCACCCAGCAATTTGGCCCCATTCGCGTACGCATAGTGGAATACAGCCCCGGCTATCTGGCCGACCACTGGTGCGTAAAGGGCCATATGTTGCTGTGTCTGGAAGGCCGGCTGGATACCGAACTGGAAGACGGCCGCCGCTTCACCCTGGAACCGGGACAGTCTTACCATGTGGCTGACAATGCCGAGCCGCACCGTTCCTCCACTCAGACGGGCGCCAAACTCTACATCGTGGATTAAAGCCTGTTACGTAAAAACACCCTTTAGATGATCGTAACTGGCTATCTAAAGGGTAAACAATCCCTCTGTGCTGACGTTCATTTTTGTCATCTCCGCCTCATAGTTTGCCCCTCCCGCTTTTTTAAACCAGCGATCGCCTCACTCCCCGCAACGGTGGCCCTCACCATGCCGCGTCCTGCCTCTGCCTCTGCCTCTGCCTCTGCCTCTGCCTCTGCCTCTGCCTCTGCCTCCAACAGGCTAGTTCAGCCTGCAGAAATAATCCTTATTTGATTTGCGCATCGACTTTTCAGCTAAGCATAAATACACTACCAAAACGTTTTGGTTTAGCATAAAATCAAAACCAAATCGTTTTACTCATAAATTTGATAAAAACTCAAAGGACTGCAGCAGGCTCGTTACCACCTGACAATGCAGCACAGGAGACACTGATGAAAGACACCCCCACTGCGCAAGTGGATGAGCTGTATTCCCCTCAGCGCATGATTGCCTTCGGGCTGCAACACGTACTGGTCATGGCCGCCTCCCCTATCGCCGCCGTGTTCTTGATGAGCAAGGCCCTGGGCTTTGATGCGGCCCTGACCACTCAGCTACTGAGCGCCACCTTTCTGGTCTGTGGCATAGGCACCTTGATCCAATCCTTCGGTCCAAGCGGTATAGGCGCCAAACTGCCTTTTGTGATGTTGCCCGGTGGCGCGCCCATTATTTTGTTCATTTTGATCGCTCAACAAACCGATCTGCCCACTGCCTCCGGTGCGGTGATTCTGTCTGCCCTGCTGTACTTTCTGATCGTCCCCATCTTCAAACGTTTTTTGCGTTACTTCCCTTCGCTGGTCATCGGCATCATGCTCTTGCTGGTTGCCATCAACCTGGCGCAGATATCCGGCAAATTGATTGCCGGCACACCCGGCTCGGCCAATTTCGGTAATACCGACAATTTGCTATTGGCCCTGATCACCATTGCATCTACGGTGCTGTTTGCCCGTTTGCTCAAGGGCATGTGCCGCCAGCTGGCTATCTTGCTAGGCTTGATTGTGGGTGCCTTGTCCGCTGCCTTGATGGGCGACATCAGCTTGAGCGGCGTGGGCAGTGGCCCACTGCTGGCCCTGCCATCGCCTTTCCCCTTTGGCCCGCCCAACTTTGATCTGATCGCCGCTTTGCCGCTGCTGCTGTTCACCTTGATTTCCATGGTGGAAGCCACTGGCCAGACCATTGCCTTGAATGAGGTCCTGGGCAAGGAAAACGAGGCCGAACAACAGGCACAAGTGCCCAATACGATCCGTGGCGACGGGCTGGCTTCTTTGCTGGGCGGTATTTTCGGGACCTCGCTGATCATTACCAGTGGTGAAAACATCGGCATCATTCGCGCGACCCAAGTGCGCTCCCGCTATGTCACGGCCGTCGGTGGACTGTTCCTGATTCTGTTTGGCGTGTTCTCGCCGCTCTCCGCGCTGATCAGCGTCATTCCTGCCTCTGTCATTGGCGCAACTGGGCTGGTGGTCTTTGCCATCGTCGGCACCATGGGCATAGACATGTTGCGCAAGGTAGACCTGCGCGGCCATGCCGCCATGTATGTGGTTGCCACGGCTCTGGCGATCGGTTTGCTGCCCATCGTCGTTCCCGGCATTTACGACCAACTTCCCTCCCAAGTGCGATTGCTCTTGTCCAACGGCGTTGCTATGGGTGCGCTGACGGCGGCTGTTTTGAACTACCTGTTCATTCACCTCGGCCAGCGCTCGCCCAAACCCGCTCCCCTTCAACATTCTTGATGAGCTGTGCCATGAATCACGCATCTTTATTTCAATCCCACGACCTGGCTCAGGCCCGCATTCTGGAACCCGAACACCTTTTGCTGCCGCAAGGACCTGTCAGCGGACACGCTGTCCTGATTGAAGAAGGTCGCTTCAGCGATATTGGCAGGGTAGAAGAGATTGCCGCCCGTCACCCTGGGCTGCCACGTCTGAGCTTGCCCGGTCATTTGTTGATGCCCGGTTTTGTGGATGCACACCATCACGTCACCCAGTCATATGGGAAGTCGCTGGTGTATGGCGAGCCCTCGGAGATTTTCCGCCGGGTCTGGGTGCCGCTGGAAAGCACCTTGAACGCTCGCCATCTGTATGCCTCCAGCAAGCTGTCGGCACTGGAAGCCTTGCGGGGCGGGTTCACGACGGTTTGCGACGCTGGCACGCGATCGTCCGAGGATCTGGACGCGATTGTGCAAGCCACCACAGACGTAGGTATACGCTGCGTTCTGGGCCTGATCTGCAACGACAAGCACGGCGCGGTACTATTGGACGCCGAGCCTATTGTGGCTCGCGCCCAGGCCCACCTTCAGCAATGGGAACACCATGTCTTGATCAGCCCTTCACTGGCTATCTCTATTCCCGAAGCCGCCAGTGATGCGATGTTGCATCGTATCTATTCCATGAGCGAAGAAGCGGGCCGTGTGTTCCAGACCCATGCCAACGAGCATTTGGTCGCGGTGGAGCGTTCCTTGAATGCCCATGGTCGTCGCCCGATCGAGCATCTTGCCCATATTGGTGCCCTAGGTTCGGCTTCCTTGCTGGCCCATGCCACCTTGGTTACCCCCAGCGAAATCCGGCTGATGGCTGATTTGAACGCTGCCGTTTCCTACAACCCGGTTGCCAGCGCCTGGAAAGGCAATGCCGTCGCTCCTGCCGAAGCCATGCGCGTTCAAGGCATACGTTTGGGCATGGGGACGGACGGCACTCGCAGCGATGCCTTTCGCATGATGGATTATGGCGAGGCGGCACAACGCTTTGCCTTCGGCATGATGGTGGGCGACTCCTCTTGCGGTGCGGGTTGGACCTGGCTGGATATGGCGACCCGAGGGGGGGCCGAAGTCATAGGCCTGGGAGCTCAAACCGGGCAGATTCGGGTGGGCGCCCAAGCCGACTTCCTCGTGGTCGATCTGCAAGTGCCCGAGATGACGCCCTCCTGGGATCTGCCTTGGGAACTGGTTCGGATTGCTGCTCGCGATCAGATTCGGGCTGTCGTTGTCCAAGGCAAGCTGCGTCTGTGGGAAGGCCAGCCTGTGGATTGGGATCCCCTGCCCTTGCTGGAAGAAGTGCGTGAGCTGGCTCGCCATGCGGTCGCGCAATCGGATATCCGCAAGCTGCATGCCCCATCCACCGAGCACCTGGCTCGTCACGCCGAGCAGGAAAAGGCCTTGGCATGACAGTGGGTTTGCTGATTGCTTTTGCCGCCGTGCTGGCGGGTGCCTTTATTCAGGGTGCCAGCGGGATGGGTTTTGCCCTGATCGTAGTCCCGGTACTGGCTTTGATTCATCCCGAGGCCATACCAGGAGCGCTCCTGTTTCTGATGCTGCCGCTGAACGCCTATGTTGCCTGGCGTGAACGTGGAGCGATCGACCGCAGCGGCGCGGGCTGGATCACCGTCGGACGTTTTGCAGGGACTTTTGCCGGTTTGGGGATTTTGCTGGTGCTGTCGACTTACTGGTTAAACCAGTTTGTCGGTATCAGTACCTTGCTGGCTGTACTGGCGTCGGTGCTGGCTCCCAGCTTCACGCCCGGCAAGAAGGCCTTTATTGCCACAGGTCTGGTCACCGGCATCACTGAAACCGCCACCGGCATTGGTGGCCCGCCTTTGGCTATGGTGTACCAGCACGCCCCTGTCGCCACCTTGCGCTCGACAGTTGCCTTGTGCTTTCTGGTGGGGGAAGTGATTTCGCTGGCCGTGCTGGGTATCTCCGGCGCGCTAAAGTGGTCCCACCTGAGCTACGCCGTGCTGTGCCTGCCCGCATTGCTGCTGGGGATGGGCTTGAGCAGCCTGGTACATCACAAGCTGGATCAACGCCGTTTGCGCATTGGAGTTCTGGTGTTTGCGACCGTCTCCGGTCTGGCCGTCATGCTGACTTAATCGTCCAGCTGTGTAGAGGCACGGGCCCGAAGTTCCGGCTTTGGGCCCAAAGCCGACAGGCGGCTCTTATCACCCGATAGATGCTCGAACAGCAGTTCTACCGCCAGGGTGGCCACTTGTTCCAGATGAAGATCCACAGCTGTCAACGCCGGTTCTGCGGTACGGGCACGCAAGCCATCGTAACGGGTGGCGATCATTACATCCTGCGGGACACGCAAACCGGCCTGCTGCACAGCCGCCAAGGCGCCCACTGCAAAGGCATCCACAGGCACACATAAGGCATCCGTATCAGGATACTGTGTTAAAAGCCGGGCGCAGGCATCAAATCCACCGGCTTCACCCAAGCTTTCCTCTACCTGCATATAGCGCACTGGCATGGCGTGCGCTGCAGCGAAATTCTCGTAGGCTTTTTTATGGCTGGCGTAGGAGTCACGTGCGGCACTGCTTTGCACCAGAGCGATACGTCGCCGTCCTTGCTCCCACAAGTGATTCAATAACAAATGCGCGGTTGCGGTCGATTGCAGATCAATAAAGGGAATGCTGTCTACGCTACCGCCTTGACGCCCAATCGACACCAAGGCCACGCCACGCTCTTGCAACAAGCGCACATTGGGATCATCCGTCATGGGCTCCAACAGAATCGCCCCATCAATATCCAGACCTTCCAGAAAGGCCTGGGCATTTTCCAAGGGCGGCACGAACACCAGAGCCAGGCCGCGCCGCATGGCCGCCTCGGCCGCAATGCCCGCCACTTCCATCATGAAGCCCAGACGCGAAACGCCACCCGACACGGCAAAAGGCATGGACGATACCAGGGCAATGCTGTTGGCCGCCCCCGAGCGCAAGCGCTGCGCTCGTACATTGGGCCTATAGCCCATATCAGCCGCGATCTGTTTGACCTTGGCACGCGTTAACGGGTCCACCACCCCTCTGTCATTCAAGGCGTGTGAAACCGTAGTCAAAGACACCCCTGCCGCCTTGGCGACATCGCGGATGGTGATACGACGAGGGGGGGTAGCAGAGGAACGTGGCAAGGCTGGATCAATCAGAAAAGGGAGAGAGAGGAAAATAGCATAGCGCTGGGAGCTTGTTTACGCAGAGCAAAACAGTGAATCAGCCAAGATCAGCCAAATTTAAAAACAAAGAATCTTAGCTAGAGTGTTTGGCCAAGCTCGTTCAGGAGCCATATTACAAGTTAATACCTACTCAAGGGGACACTAACATTTCGACGCCCCCTCCAGCAGACTGTTAATTGTCAGTGGCGTCTCGCCATAAGCACTGCCATTGCAAACGGCAGTGGCTCCTTCGGGATCGCCAGGATAAGTGACGGCGATACAGGAACAAGCAGCAGGAAGCAGGGAAAAACACAAAGCAAACAAGGCCTTGATGTCATTCATTCTTTTCCTGCTCCGTATTTTTCCAAGCCATTCCATGCATTAAAATGCAATAAAACCCAATTTAAGGTAGCCCAGTGAAACTTTCTAATCCTGAGCAATTCAGAATTTGAATCTTATCAATAAAAGGCCAGCTCAATCTCAGGACATATCGATCTAAAAACCAGAACAATAAGGCGCTAATGAAAAAGCCGCCCATAGGGCGGCCTGGCTAGTTAACGGTCTCCGTTTTTTTTGAGGTTTTATATTGAATCGTGTTTGCTCGGAAAATCACTGGGCCAGTTCATGGGCGTGTCATTCATATCCAAACCTCCTGCTGTTTATTTAATCGAGAAAGCCTAGAACGAATTTTTATCCTAACAAAAAATTTACAAACTTCAAGCACTAAATAGCATATTCAGTGTTTACCCTGTACAAATAGAAACATCAAAAAGGCTCTCGCAAGGAGAGCCTTTTATTTTCCAACTTGTGCCCCCAGATCGGGGCTTACATCAGGAGCGTCGAGCCATGGCCAGGATCACGCCAAAACCTATCATCATGCTGCCGCTAATGCGGTTCACCCAACGCAGACCACGCGCATTTTGCATCACGCCGGACAAACGAGTGCCTACATAGGCATACGCCGCAATCGCGATCACTTCCAGCAGCAGGAAAATCACACCCTGTGTCATGAAGCTAACCCAATAGTTGTTCATATCTACAAACTGCGGGAAGAAAGCGGTGAAGATCAGAATGGCTTTAGGATTGCCGATAGCCACAAAGAACTCCTGGCGCACCAAGCCCCAGATATCTTTTTTGCTCACCTCGGTTTGCTCTGCTGATGTTTTGCTACTGGCACGCAGCACCTTGATACCCAACCAGATCAGATACGCCGCTCCCGCAAGCTTGACCACGGTAAAGGCCGTCTCCGAAACCATCAACAAGGTTCCCATCCCCAAGGCCGCCACCACAATCATGATGGCAAAGGCGACCAGACGCCCCATGGCCGCTACCATGGCAGTCGACACCCCCTGCTTGGCCCCTACCGTCATGGACAGCAGATTATTAGGTCCGAAGGCCATATTCAGGGCAAAACAGGCGGGCAGAAACAGCAAAAGACTACTAGCGGTCATGATTCCGGCAGGCTCCATAGATAATGCCAGCCATTCAATTTGAAAGGCTGGCATTCGTCGATTGAAAACAGTGTGTATGAACTTTACTCCAGCCAGCTTTAAAATTCAGCTCTCTCAACCGGCCACGGCATTCAGCGCCACTTTGGGCGATGAACGCAAAGACACCATAAACATCAGGAAAGCCAGCATTGCCACGACACCCGGCACGGCAAAGGCCATGAAGTTCATCTGCAAGGGCAACTTGGCCGCCATCAGCGTGCCGCCCAGGAAAGGCCCGGCAATCGCACCGATCCGCCCCACTCCCGACGCCCAGCCCAAGCCCGAGGAGCGCATGGACAAGGGATAGAACTGCGCCGTATTGGCGTACAGCAGGATCTGCGTGCCAATGGTGGTGGCACCGGCAATCACGATCAACACATACAGCACCAGAGTCGGGCTCTTGAAACCCAGCAAGGTAATGGACACCGCCGACACCAGAAAGAACCAGGCCACCACTTTAGGCAAGCTGAAACGATCCCCCAGCCAACCACCCAGAATCGCACCAAACATGCCGCCCAGGTTCAAGGCCACCAGGAAAGACAGGCTGGAACCCAGGCTATAGCCTGCGTTGGCCATCAATTTTGGCAACCAGGAACCCAGGGCATAGACCATCAAGAGGCAGCAGAAAAACGCCACCCAGATCATCAAAGTGCCTAGCAAGCGCCCTTCCTTGACCAGATCCAGCATGGGCACTCCCGTCTTTTTCTGCTCATGCAAGGTCAAGACGGTCTCTGGTGACACACCCATTTCAGGGGCCAAGGTCTGCACAATGCGGCGTGCTTTTTCCTCTTGCCCTTGGCGCATCAAAAACGCCAGTGACTCCGGCAGCTTCCAGACAATAAACGGCAGCAGCAACAACGGAATGGCTGCACAGAAAAACATGGACTGCCAGCCAAAACGAGGCAGCATGTAGATGCCAATCGCTGCCGACAACAAGCCACCCAATGAATAGCCGCTGAACATGATGGCGACCAAGGTGCTACGCGAGCGCTTGGGCGAATACTCGTTCATCAAAGCCACAGCGTTGGGCATCAATCCGCCACAGCCCAAGCCGGCCAGAAAGCGGTAGACACCAAACTCGGTCGGTGAGCTCGCAAAGCCATTCAGGAAGGTAGCCAGGCTGAACAAGGCAAAGCAGATCATCACGCCTTTTTTACGGCCAATCTTGTCTGCCAGCGGCCCAAATACAAACGCGCCAAACATCATGCCGAACAAGGCGTAACTACCCAAGGCCCCGGCTTGCACCGGCGTCAAATTCCACTCGTCCATCAGCACCGGCAAAACCACACCGTAAATAAACAAGTCATAGCCATCGAATATCAACAACAAGGCGCACAGGCTCATCACCATCCAGTGAAAGCGCCCGAAGCGCGCCTGCTCAATCACTTCATTAACGTCTAGTGTTTTCATGATTTGTCTCCCCCAAATGGAGTTTTTTGTCTTGATGCCCTTCGCTCTACAAGCCGCCTGCATCGTTTGATCAGCCCTGGTCGCCGCCTCCTACTGGCAAGACAGTGCCGGTGATATACGAAGCCTCGTCGGAGGCCAAAAACAAAATGCTGGCGGCCTGTTCATCCAGGCTGCCGTAACGCTTCATCAAACTACTAGCCACGGTCTGATCCACAATCTGCTGATACCAGATCGCTTCCTGGGGATCTTCCTGGTTCTGGGTATTGCGAGGAATGCGCCGTGGCGGTGCCTCGGTCCCGCCGGGTGAAACAGCATTGACCCGAATGCCGCGCTGGGCATTCTCGAAAGCCAAAGAGGCGGTCAAGGCATTGACGCCGCCTTTGGCCGCGGCATAAGGCACACGATTGATGCTGCGAGTGGCAATCGAGGACACATTCACAATGGCCCCGCTGCCCTGCGCCTGCATGCTGGGCAACACGGCATGACAGGACCACAGGGTTGGAAACAGGGAGCGGCGTATCTCGGCTTCGATCTGCGTCGGCATGTAGTGCTCGTAAGGGCGCGTCCAGATCGTGCCCCCGACGTTATTGATCAAAATATCAATACGCCCCCACTTATCCAGCGCCGCCTGGGCTGCAGCCTGAGCGCCTTCAACGGTTTCCAGATCTACTTCCAGTGTCAGGACCGTATCACTGGCCAGTTCCCGCACCAGTTCAGAGCGGTCTACCGCCAACACCCAGGCCCCTTCAGCCTGCAAGCGCTCGGCAACACGACGGCCAATGCCTTGGGCCGCGCCCGTCACAATGGCCACTTTTTGATGAAAACGCACAGGCGCAGTCATGATCTTTCCTTGTAGGAGTCATCCAACACAGGGCGCCCCGCAAAGGGGCGCTGTCTGAATACATTTATTGGCTGGTGATGAATTTTTCGTAATAGAAATTCGCGGGAGCATGGGCTTGCGCATCAATGAACTGACTGACGGCATCCACCATGGGTGGCGGCCCGCACAGGTACACATCCACCTGCCCTTCATGCCAATGCGCCAGATCCAGATGCTGGGTCACGTAGCCTTTGCGCTCATGGCTGGATTGCGGGTCCACCACGCAGGTGGTGTAGCTAAAGCCGGGCAAACGCTGGGTAAAGTACTCCAACTCTGCCAGCATCACCAGATCCTGATCACGGGTGACGCCATAGACCAGATGCACAGGCTGCGTACAGCCTTGCTTGACCAGGACTTCCAGCATGGACAAGAACGGAGCCAGGCCCGTGCCGCCAGCCAGGAACAACAAGGGGCGCGTTACCTGACGCAGATAAAAACTACCCAAAGGCCCGGTCATTTCTACCTGCTGGCCTAGCGGCTGCGCCGCCAGCCAGGAACTCATCAGGCCTCCCGGCACTTGCTTGATCAGGAAACTCAAACGCGGCTCGCCCGGCGCAGAGCTGAAGGAATAGGAGCGATGCGCCTGCCCGCCAGGCACCGTGATATTCACGTACTGCCCAGGCAGGAAAGGCAAGGCTTCATCAGTCGCATCAATCTTCAGTTCGTAAGCCGCATCCTCATACTGACGGCATTCCGATACCTGCCCCCGCCACTTGGCCACGGCCGTCTTGCACACACCCGATGAAATCGGCACGGCAATCACGCAGTCCGACTTGGGAATCATCTGGCAGGTCAAAACCAAACCCTTGTCCGCCTCCTCTTGCGTCAGGGCGTCCTCGATATAATCGTCGCCCTGCTCATACTGACCACTTTCGGCCTGACATTTACAGGTGCCGCACACCCCGTCCGAGCAATCCATGGGCAGATTGATCTGATGGCGATACGCGGCATCCAGCACTTTCTCGTGTTCACCACAATCCACGAAACGGGTGACACCGTCCTCAAAATTCAGCGCAATACGATAGCTGTTCACGGCTAGCCCCCGACTTTAAATGTGATACACATCAATCACTTGACGGATGTAGTCGTTCTTGAGCACTACCTTTTTTTGCTCGATCAACCAGCCCTGCTCCTGAGGCGACAAGGTCAGGTAAATCGTGCCGAAGAACTGATCCGTCACCCGGTAGCGATGGTTAAGCGTCAAAAAGTTGTAGCGGACGTCCACCTGCCCATCGCGCTCGGCCAGAATCTCGATATTGCTGAGCATGTGAGCGGTACGTGGCTCGGGTGTGGAGGCACCGGAGCGCTCGGTCTTGATGCGGAACACCCGATCCTCCAGACCGTTACGGTTGGGATAGAAGATCAAGGAAATCTCACTATGCGGATCTTCGGTCAACTGATCATCATCATCCCAGCAAGGCATCCAGTACTGGGCGTTGGGGCTATAGCATTCCAGCCATTCATCCCACTGACGGTCATCCAGCAAGCGGGCTTCGCGATACAGGAAAGCGCAAATAGAGTGATACGTTGCGTTCATGGCTTAGGCCTCCCCGTTTTCTGCTTTTAACGCCTGGCTCATGGTCTTGGCCCAGTACTCGTGCTGGCAGACAAACAAGCCTTCATCTTCACTACGCCCGCCACTGATCAAGGGCTTCATGCCCATGGCTTTGGCATTCTCGTCCGGCCCGTGCACCCACAAAGGCGCACCTCGGCTCAAATCATTCCAGGGCGCCGCAATACCCGCATAGCCTTCCTGACAGGCGCGGAACTCCTCCAGATCGTCTGCCGTTCCCATGCCGGACACATTGAAAAAGTCTTCGTATTGACGGATACGGATGGCACGCTGCTCAGCGCTTTCCCCTTTGGGACCAAAGCAGTAGATCGTGACTTCAGTCTTGTCCACACTGATAGGACGCGTTACCCGAATCTGGGTAGAGAACTGATCCATCAGATACACATTCGGGTACAAGCACAGATTGCGGGTCTGATTCACGATGAACTCGGCACGGTCCTCGCCCAAACGCTGCTTCAGCTCCTCGCGATGCTCGTAGACCGGACGCACGCTTGGATTCATGGTTTTGGTCCACAGCAAGATATGCCCGTAATCAAAGCCATACACGCCGCCCAGGCTCTTGCTCCAGCCGTTCGCATCCACCGCTTGCGTACCGCCCTCTTTGCGGCGACCCATGGTGGCAGAGTAATTCCAGTGCACGCTGCTGACGTGGTAGCCGTCCGCCCCGTTTTCCATCTGCAGCTTCCAGTTGCCATCGTAGATATAGGAAGAATTGCCGCGCAGCACTTCCAGGCCTTCAGGGGCTTGATCCACGATCTGATCGATGATGACCTTGGTTTCACCCAGATACTCGTCCAGGGACACCACATCCGGATTCAGGCTGCCAAACAGGAAGCCGCGATAATTCTCAAAGCGCGCGACACGCTTCAAGTCGTGCGAGCCTTCGGTATTGAACTGCTCGGGATACTGGGTGTTTTTCTCGTCCTTGACCTTGAGCAACTTGCCCGCGTTATTGAAGGTCCAGCCATGGAAAGGACAGGTAAAGCTGCCCTTATTGCCATGCTTGCGGCGGCACAACATGGCGCCGCGGTGAGCACAGGCATTGATAAAGGCATTCAAGCCACCGTCTTTACCACGCGTCAAAAACACGGGTTGACGACCAATATAGGTAGTGAAGTAATCATTCACATTGGGCAGCTGGCTTTCATGCGCCAGGTAGACCCAATTACCTTCAAAAATATGCTTCATCTCCAGCTCGAACAGATCCGGATTCGTGAAGATGTCACGACGGCAGCGATACACGCCTGTTTCTTGGTTTTCTTCCAGGGCGGTATCAAGCAAGTGCCTGATATCTTTGGTTTTATCCATAAGGACTGACATAATGTGGCCTTTATGAGAGTTGCAGCCGTCCCTGCCCATGCCCATGAAGGCATAGCAAGTACGCGTGATAGAAAAGAAAAATCGCTCCGGATTGAGACCGGACTGACTCGTGGCAGCGTATTGCTGGCTTAGCCTTGAGCCTGAATCAAACCCGATAGGGACACCGTCGGGCCGATATTGCCCAGCCCACTTTCACAAGGAAATTCGGGGCTGTTCTGCATGACGTTCATTACAGTCTTTGCTCCAGCAGGCTTCCAATACAATATCGGTCCCGCTCTATAGCAAAATGCTATAGTTTGTTTTTTTCCCAATAAAATCAGTAGTTTGTAGGACATGAAAAACAAAACCTATCGTTAACCCTAGAGCTTGTCAGGTATATGCTTGAAGCTTGGATGGTCGAGATAGGTGATATATTGGTCCGGATTTTCTGGACCTGGACCACGGGCAAAGCATATGGACTTGAAACAAATCCGCTACTTTGTTGCGGTCGCCAAAGCGCGCAATTTCACTCGCGCTGCCGAGCAGTTGCACATTGCCCAACCTGCACTCAGCAGACAGATTCAGTTGCTGGAACAAGAGCTCAATGTTTTGCTGCTGTCACGGGAGAGCCGCCCCCTGCAGCTAACCGAAGCGGGCCGCATTTTTTACGAGCAATCCCTGCAATTGCTCAATCGTGTGGAGGTCATGAAAGCGGCGACCACTGAAGTCGGCCTGAACCAGCGCCCGCAATTGTCGATTGGCTTTGTAGCTTCCACCTTGTACGGCGGTCTGCCTATCCTGATTCAGAAGTTCCGCCACGCCTACCCGGATATCCGCTTTCACTTTCTGGAACTCACCAGCAGCCAGCAGATCGCCGCCTTGCGCGCCGGACGCATTGATATTGCCTTTGGACGTGTGCGTATTCATGACAGCGCGGTGTGCCGTACTGTCTTGCGTGAAGAGCGCCTGGTGCTGGCGATTCCGCCGAAAATTGATTTGGCCAAGGATCGGGGGCCGGTGTCCTTGCAGGTCATCGCCGATCACGCCTTTATTGTGTATCCCAAGTCCCCACGCCCCAGCTTTGCCGATCATGTGCTGAATATCCTGCATGACAACGCCATCTTTCCCACCGAAGTGCATGAAGTACTGGAGTTGCAGACGGCCATGGGACTGGTCGCGGGCGGCGTGGGCTTGTGCCTGATTCCTTCAGCCGCACAAATACGCAGTGATCTGGTCTACCGGCTGATTGACGACGAGAAAGTAACGTCGCCGATTATTTTCAGCCACAGGAAAAACGACAACTCCTGGTACATCGCCCAGATGCATGCCTTTATTGAGGAAATGTATGCGGAGAAACCGCCCTGGCTGATTCCGGGACACAGCGCCTTGAGTAACGGGCTGCCACCCGTCTAATACAAAAAGGCCCTGCAAAGCGTCGTTAACACTTCTTGCAAGGCCAGAAAGATGCGGCGTTCACGACCACCAGCCGCAGACCTTTTCACTGAAAAAAGGTCTGCTCGGCAGTCAGTTAAAACCGCTTAGATACGCTTGAACAGCGCTGAACGTACCTTGCCGGTTGCGCCATCCGCGGCTGTCAGGAATTGTTCCATGTGAATATCGCGCTCGAAGAGGCGGCTTTGCATCAGGGTGGAAATCGCCGCTTCAATCATGGGGGGCGGGCCACACAAGTAGGCCTTGTTACCCGAGCAACGCTGCTCAAAGAACTGCCCCACGGCTTCATGCACAAAGCCCACAAAGCCTTCCCAGGCATCATCCGGCAAAGGCGCATTCAAGGCCGGAATGTAGTGGAAATTGTCGTGCTTTTCAGCTAGTTGATAGAAATGATCCGCGTGATACAGCTCGGCTTTATTGCGCGCACCCTGGAACAGATAAATAGGACGGGTATCGCCCTCTTCCAGCAAGTCCATAATCATGGATTCGGGGCTGGACAGGCCCGAGCCACCGGCGATGAAAATGGCGCCTTGCGGGTCGGACTTGCGCACAAAGAATTGGCCGTAAGGGCCGGACACGTCCAAAGACTGCCCCACTTCCAGTTCCTCGTGTAGCCACGTCGTACCTGCGCCCCCCTCTACCTTGCGTACATGCAAATCAATAATGCCGCTCATGGACGGCGGATTCGCGATGGAAAAGGCACGGGTGCTGTCAATGGACGGCACATGAAGGTTGATGTATTGCCCGGCCTGGAACGCCATTGGGCGATCCAGTTCCAGACGGATGTGCTTGATCGTGGGCGACAAGTCTTCAATCAGGACGACCTTGCCCTGATAGTCCTCCACCGGCAGGCCCTGGAAGTCCGGGTCTACGTCGATATCGGCCTCGATGACCATATCGGATTCGGGCAGGCAACAGCAAGCCAGCAGCTTGCCTTCGTCCCGCTCCGAATCCATCAGGGCAAAGCTGGACGCATCACCTGCGTCTGCATAGCCTTCCAGCACCTGCACCTTGCAGGTGCCGCACGTGCCATGTCCACAGGCAAAAGGCAACCAAACCCCTTGTCGCAACGCAGCGTCCAACAAGGTTTGTCCATCTTCCACCTCTACCACATCACCTGTGGGTTCTACGGTTACCTGATACGTCATTGCTGCCTCCGCCTCTTATACGCCCGTACCCTTGTAGCCATTCAGGCCAGGGGTCTTGAAACGCAACAAGGATTTGTGATCGAAGCCCTTGGAACCCAAGGTGTCGTCAGGATTCAGTTCAACCGCCTCGCCGTTCAAATTCCATTGCACCTTGCTCCATTCGATCTGCTCGAAGTCAGGGTGCTGGGCAAAACCGGCAGGCAACAGTTGCTGGATCATCTGGGACACGGTCATCTCGGGCTGAACCAGAAAGGCCTTGGCCGAGCAGAACAAAAGGTGCTCGTCCCAGCCTATATACAGCAACATGCTGTCGCCATAGTGCGACTGCTGGTCGCGCGCATAGCCTTGGTAGTCCGGGGTAATTGCAGTAACTGCCATATTGATCTCCAATTTTTATAGGTAGTGGCAGTGCCCACCGAGGCACTGCCCTTTTTCTCGCGTGACTAGGCCGTCACTCCTTTCCATTCGTTCCAGCGCGCTTCGTCCACCGAACCCTTGAAGTCCATATTGTCGACACCTACGTTTAACTGGTAGTAGTCGCTCAGGATTTTCTCCAGCTCGGGACCACCGCAGCCACCTTGCAGGATCTGGTTCACTGGCAGCCAGGCCTGGATGTACTTTTCAGGCTCGTGCTCGAAAATGTCGCGGCAACCGTCCGAGCAGGTGTGATAGCGCTCGCCCTTGTACTGGCTTTGGCGGTAGGTGATTTCGTCGGGTTTTTCCATGTCGGTAAAGGTCATGGGCACCTGACATACCTGACACAGCTGCGGCAGTCCGCTGGAGTAAAAGCGCTTGCCTTCGGCTTCCATCTTCTTGGCCATTTCCCAGCGTGGGCGGTAGTACTTGTCGAAAGTATCGGGGTACTTGGCGCTCAACCAATCCAATTCCTCGTCGCTAGGGATCCAGGTGTGGAAACCGGCAGCGTGACCGAAGTTGTAGAAGATCCACCAGGCCTGGTGCGAGATGTGCTCTTTCTCTTTTTCGATCACTTCGCTGTACTTGGGCATGCGGATGCCGTAGCGGGCCAGATCCTTGAACAGTGCACCACCAGCCTGTTCGAAATAGACCTCCCAGGCTTCTTTCCAGGACATGACCTTGTTGGGCAGCATGTAGTCCATCATCATGCCGACCACGGACAGCAGGCGGGTGCCGCGCCAGAACCATTTGTCGATCCACTGCTGAACGATAGGCACGTTGTCCTCGTGCTGCTCCAGCAGGAACTTGATCACTTCCAGGCCCAGTGTCATGTGGCGTGCTTCGTCAGACTGCGAGCTGAAACCGAAAGTCACCGTGGCCATGTCGCCGTTGTAGGCTGCACCCGACATGAAGGGCACGAACAGCAGGTTGGTCAGCACGTACTCGAAGGAGAAGCTGATTGCCAGCAGGAACTCGAAGGGGCCGGCAGCGCGGGCATCTTCAAAAAAGGACTTGGGCACCGACAGGTACCAGACCCGGTCGTGCATATGGCTCCAGTCCTGGAAGCCATTGAAAAACTTGTTGTAATGGCTCATGGCGTGAACCTGCGTCTGGACGTGACGCAGCTCGTCAATCGACTGCATCTGACACGCAATACGTGCGCCGATGCCGCTGAATTGACGTCCCACATGGGAGTAGCCCTGGTAAGCCTGGTATTCCAGCGGGGTCACCGCGGTCAGAAACACCTTGATCGCGTTCAAGTAACGCGGGTCGGAAATATTCATCTGGCCATTGTTCTGCGCGAAGGCATCAAAAATGGCGTACAGCTTCTTTTCTTTTTCGGCCTGGTATTTCCAGTACGCGTCCATTGTCAGACGGAACGGATCTTCCCATTTGGACCAATCGGTAATCTTGATGCCCTCAAACTCCTCGTAGGGGAAGGCGTCCTTGCGATCCTGGTAGCTGAATTCCCAGTCCAGATCACGAGTCAGATAGCGATATTTGTCTTTGATATTTAGTTTTTTCGTGGCCATGTTGCCCCCTTTTCTGATTTAGCTGTTCCAGTGCAAAAACAAGCGGTCTTCATCTTCATCCACGTTGCCACCCAAGGTGATCAGATTCAGATGCAGCTCCTGCATGTCCCACTGCTGCCCATACTTTTCTTCCACGGTCTCGCGCTTGACGGTCAGCTGGCCCACGCACTCAATGCGAATCATGGCTGGCTGATAAATCACCGTGGCGTCCGGGTTGTCCTCTTCGATTGCCTCGACGATGTAGCGCGACATGTCGTTGTCTTGCAGACCGATATAAACCTTGGATGTCATCAGGCTTCTCCACCCAGGCTCAAGCCTGCTTTCGTGACGCGTTTGGCAATGGTTTCCTGCGCTTGCTCCCAGACCTGATCCGCCTGGTCGGCAAAGGCAGCCTGGATGTACGGCATGAAGGCGGCTTGCACTTGTGGCAGCCACTGATTCAGCCAGCTTTGCAGTTGCTGCTTGTTTTCCTCACTTTCAGCCGCCGCGATCTTGAAGACGCTATCGCTCCAGTTGGACAGGTCTTTATGGCACTCCAGCATGAACTCCAGCAGCATATCCAGATCGCGGCCGCCTTCCTTGGCCAGATCCGCGACCAGACCCTGATACACCACTTGATGCACCACGGTATTGATCAGCAAGGACTGCACCAACAGCAGTTCAAACCAATCTTTCTGGACCAGCGTTTTTTCGCACAAGGCGCGCAGACCTTGCCAGGCCGCATCCTGCATCCAGGCCTCTTTGGCTTGGCTCAGGGAATCGGCGCTATTGCCATCAATCAGCAGCCCAATACGGGAGACGTATTGCGCCATACCCAGCGAGTCCATCCCGGCATAGAGACAGGCTTGGGTAATGGTGGTGCCATACCCGTAAGCCGAGCCGGACATGAAATTCAGGTTGGCGGTTTGCTCGATGTGACGCAAAGGCAGCAGCAAGCGGGTGACCTTGGCTTTGACGTCCTCGCTCAGATACTGAGCCAGTTCCCGCTTTTCAAAAAAGCCGTAATTGGTTTCAGCCGATTCCTGCATGCGGGCACGGTTTTGCACGTAAGCACCGTAGTAGAACTGACGAGGGTCACGGAACACATACCAGTCCTTCATTTGAATGGCGGTGTGTGTGGGGTCGTTCAGGGTCTTGTCCGGCATCCACAGGGGTCGGTAATGGAAGTTGGCCGTCGCCTGGGCGTCGTATGTGGCTTCCTGGTAGCGCGTGGCCGGTTTTTCGCCAAAGCGGCGGGCCACGTTGGCAAAGGTTTGCCGCACGGGCTGCAAACTGGCCGTTTTAATTTCTAATGTCATCCTCTTGTTCTCCTGAATAAAACCTACTGGGCTTCAGCCTGACGACTGTTGCCGACCAAAGTGTCATAACCAAAACGCCATTTCTCTTCGTTCTCGTCATTGACCCGCATTTGCTCATCGCTCATGGGCTGGACATTGTTTTGCAGACAAAACTGCTCAAACGCCGCCGGGGGCATGACCAGTTCCACAAACAGGTCCGGCTGGCCGATGGCAAAATCAAATTCCACAAAACGGGCGTTGGCCGGACTGCGTACGCGTACGTACTTTGTCAAAGTGGGCAAGCTCGTGTCTGACATCTGTTCTCCTCCTGATCAAGCTGTTGCATGAGTGTCCACAGCCTGTTCATAGCAAACCGCGTGCCAACTTTAAATTTGAAGGATTTAACCCTTTAGGATTAAAGAGATAGGTGAAACCCTGCCTAGAAGGAATGCGGCCTGCGAAGGGGTGACGGCAGGAAAATTGATCATTTGATCAAATGCTTAGCGCCGTTTTCATCAAATGCTGAGTTAGGGTAAAACCTTAGAAAAATCCGTTTTATCCGTCCTCTGGACACTATTATGTTTTCCTTGAGTCACTAGAAAGACAGGCGGCATACTGGTTTTAGAACACTCAAAACCACAATAAGAAATCACAGGATGGAGACAGCCATGGGGGCTACTGAACTCACACTGCCATTAAGTCAGGACCTGATCGACGCCATTCGTTTTGATGCGCGGGAAGGCAAAATATGGTTTGGCGAGCAGCGCATGCTCTTGCTGCACGCCAGCGGTTTTGGCCAGCTACGCAAGGAACTGATTGCCTCTTTAGGCAGCGAGCGCGCCAAATACTTTCTGATGCGCTTTGGCTACCACGCGGGCATGAAAGATGCCGAGGTCTCACAAAAAGTGCGCCCGGACCTGTCACTGAAAGAGACCTTTTTGGCTGGCCCGCAAATGCACACCATCCGCGGCATGGTCAAAGTCGTCCCTACCGCCCTGACCTTTGACCGCGACGCAGGCCAGTACTACGGCGAATTTGACTGGTTTGACTCCTATGAAGTCAGCAATCACCAGAAAGAACATGGCCAGTCCAGCGAGCCGGTCTGTTGGAGCTTGCTGGGCTATGCCAGCGGCTACACCAGCTTCTATATGGGCAAGAGCATCATTTACAAAGAAACCCAATGCGGCGCCATGGGCCATAGCCACTGCAAGATCGTGGGCAAGCCAGCCGAGGAATGGGAAGATGATGACCCCGAGATTGACCGTTTCATGCTGCCCGATCCAGTCCAGGACGAACTGTTTGCCTTGCGATGTGAGCTGGTGAAGTTGCGCGAACAGGAGTTCAAGCACTCCAGCGCCAACTTCACCTTGCCCAACTCCATTGGTCAGTCCGCCGCTTACCAGGCCGCCTGTCATCTGCTGGAAAAGGCGGCGCAAAGCAAAGTCTCCGTGCTGCTGCTGGGGGAAACCGGCGTAGGGAAAGAAGCTTTCGCACGCGGCCTGCACGCCGCCAGCGACCGGGCTGATCAACCCTTTGTTGCAGTGAACTGTGCATCCATTCCCCCGGAGCTGATTGAGTCAGAGCTGTTTGGTGTCGAGAAAGGCGCTTATACCGGCGCACATAAATCCCGCCCCGGACGCTTTGAGCGTGCCCAGAGCGGCACCATCTTTCTGGATGAAATCGTGGAGCTATCGCCACGGTCCCAAGCCGCCCTGCTGCGTGTATTGCAAGAACAGGAACTGGAACGCGTGGGTGATGAGAACACTCGCCATATCGACGTGCGCGTGGTGGCGGCCACCAACGAGGATTTGGCCGAAGCCGTACAGAAAGGCACCTTCCGTGCCGACCTGTACTACCGCCTGAATGTCTTTCCCATTCACATTCCGCCGCTGCGCGAGCGTAAAGAAGACATTCCGCTGCTGACCGAATACTTTCTGAACAAATACTCCAGCATGTACAAAAAGCACGTGCTGGGAGTCAGCGACCGCAGCCGTGAATTACTGATGCAATACGACTGGCCAGGCAATATCCGCGAATTTGAAAACATGATCGAACGTGGCGTCATCCTGACCGAGCACAATCACGAAATCGAAACTCACCACCTGTTCCCGCAACAGAAAAGTGCCTTGCAGTATTTGAGCAGTTTGAATACGCAAGGCTTTATGGCGAAAGAGTCCTGTTTCAGCGCAAACCAGACGCAATATCTGGAGAACCTGCTGGAAACGCCCTTCAACCTGGACGACCTGGAAGAACAGATCATCCAGCTGACGCTGAAGAAAACGAACGGGAATATTTCAGAAGCTGCACGACGACTGGGGCTGACACGCCCTGCTTTGGCATACAGGCTGAAGAAGGTAGCGATACCGACATAGGGACACCAGCGCTGCCCAGGCTATCGGCTAAGCCCGACCAAACCTTGCCTCTGCAACAATTTCCCAGTTTTGGCACTTAACCAAAAATATGCTGACCTTGCAGCAACCTGGCACCTATGCCGAAGGCCCCCAGCATGAACAAACCAATCAAAACGGCATAGAGGATACTTAAGGACCAGCCCAGAAGCCGGGCGTCACGCCTTGCACCCATCGATAAGGATCGACAAACCCTGCCGTAATACCTGTTCACCACAAAGATCAGCCAAGAAAAACCGACACCGATACTGGCAAATATATAATTGATTGCCCCATACTGGACTTGTGGATTGGCCAACCCATCAATTAAAAAGATCAGAGCCAGAATAAATACGAGCGAAGAGAGAGCTGTTGCCAGCACAGAGGCCACTTGATGAAACGACGACTCCCACTTAATGCCCATGCCCTCTCCTTACAGCCGCATACATCCTTAACCAAGCCAGACCAGACCTAACTCCCGCTGCATGCCTCGGCCCCCACTTTTTTAACATCACTGTAGCGCCCTTGGCTAGTTTTAACAGTGATACATGTCTGGTTTGAATCGTTCCACCACATGGCAGTTAAACCCTGCACTCTCACTGGCACGTACCCTTCTTTTTTCAACCGCATTTCCCCGCCTGCCGCACGAGCATCTTGCAAGCTAAGCGGATTGAACTCAGAAGAAGGCCTAGAGCTTGGCTCAAACTGCACCAACTCTTGTGCCAGCACTTCAATCACAGGGCCCCGTCTACGAATAACAGCCTCCTGAGCATGTATGACGCTCTCCTTGCCGGTTACTGTCACATCACCCGAAGCTTTCAGCTCATGCGTGCTCAACACGTCAACCTGGTCCGCCTGTATGTGTATCCGTCCTAGTTGAGCACTCTCTTGCATACTTGAAGCGAAGGCTGGTACAGAGGCAAAGGTCAGGCCCAAAACCAAATTAGAAAATAACTTATGCACTGTTTATCCTCGACATTTTCAAAATAACACTTGATTACCCCCAATCCCAAGACTATTTATACTCCAGCAGCCAAACATCAACCGAACACCGTGCTACGCCCAACACTGGCATGATTCACCCCACCTACTACAATGGGGGCTTATATAAGGAGTCTTATGTTGGAATTTCAGCCCCGTGAACGGGCGTATTTATCTGGTATCCGTGCCCTGTCCCAAGATCAGGACGACAATGACGTGTTTGTGGGTATGACCGTAGCCGAGTCCATCTGGTACGCAAACTACGTAGCGCAGTCATACAACGGGGATGTAGCGCGAGGCGATGAGGCCGAAGCACGTTACCTGGCCCTGCATGATCAGCACGAGCAGGCACGCCGTGCCGTACTGGCATCAGAAGCTCTGCTGCAATCGTTCGACACAGCCACTCAGTCATCCTGAGCACATAGCGACACTCTCCAGGCCGGGCAAGCATGTCAGTAGCCCAGTTTCATCAAGCCTGGTTTGCTCGCCCATAAAAGAAGCTCGCCCATTTTTAAACAGGCGGGCTTTTTTTATGGATGCGGACTCCAGCTTCTGCTACGCGCAGCTTGGCTTGGCTTGGCTTGGCTTGGCTTGGCTTGGCTTGGCTTGGCTTGGCAACATCAAACTAGCTGCCGTACAAAGAAACAAGCTACAGCCGCAACTCCTTGGACAAAAAGGTTTGCACCCGCTGCGGCCTGCCATCCAGATGACCAAAGAACACATCCGTGGGCACATCTTCCAGAATCTGACCCTGATCCATGAAAACCATCCGATCCGCCACCTTGCGGGCAAAGCCCATCTCATGGGTCACGCACATCATGGTCATCCCCTCTTCCGCCAAACTAATCATTACGTCCAGCACCTCGTTGACCATTTCCGGGTCCAAGGCCGAGGTAGGCTCATCAAACAGCATGCAGACCGGATCCATGCACAAGGCCCGCGCAATGGCGACACGTTGTTGCTGCCCGCCCGACAAACTGGCTGGATAACGATCCGCCAGCGCTTTCAGGCCCACCCTGTCCAGGTACAGCAAGGCCCGATCATTCGCTTCGTCCCGCTCCCTGCCCAGCACTTTACGCTGCGCCAAGGTCAGATTGGCCAAGACGTTCAGATGTGGAAACAGCTCGAAGTTCTGAAAAACCATCCCGACCCGACTGCGCAAGTCGGACAGATTCGTTGCCGGATCACCGACAGAAATCCCATCCACAACAATCGTGCCCTGCTGAAACGGTTCCAGACCATTGACGGTTTTCAACAAGGTGGACTTGCCCGAGCCCGAAGGCCCGCACACCACCACGACTTCCTGACGGTCCACCTGGGCCGTGCAGTTCTTGAGCACCTGAAACGTGCCATACCACTTGGAAACACTATCGATACGGATCATTTGCCATCCAGTCGCAGATGTTTGTCATAACGTCGAGCCACACGATTCGCAATCAACTCCAGCGTTGCGCAGATCACGTAGTACATCAGCCCGACAAACAAGAAGATTTCAGTGGGGTGCACCATAACCCGGTTGCTGACCTGGGTGGCCACAAAAGACAGTTCCGCCACGCCAATAACGTAGGCCAGCGACGTATCCTTGATCAAGGCAACCCACTGATTAATAAAAGAAGGCAGCATCACCGGCAAAGCTTGCGGCAGGATGATGGACTTCATGATTTGGGCAGTTTTCAGGCCCAGGGCCTTGCCCGCTTGCCATTGCCCCGCCGGCAAGCTGCTGATGCCCGCAAATACCGAGTGCGCCAGATAGGCGCCACCAATCAAGGACAAGGCGCAGACGACGGTAAACAGGCCCGGCACATCCACCTTGAACAGAATGGGCAGCAGAAAATACACCCAGAAAATCAGCATGATGACGGGGATAGCGCGGAAAAAGCCCAGAAACAGCAGCAAAGCGGTATGCGCCACACCACGCGTCAAGACCAGGGCTATACCAAAAGCCAGGCCCAGAACGGCCGACAAGCCTGCTGAAAGCACGCTTAGCAAGAGCGTTAACGCAGCACCGCCCAAAGGGCCATGCGGATACGCCCCCACCAGGAAGTACAGCAAATTGTCATAAATTACGTCGAAGTCCATTACAGCCCACCTCGCACTTGCAGACGGTGGCGTTGTAACCACTGCCCACCCACTTCAACCAGCATGACCAGCAAGACATACAACAGCGTTGCAATCCCAAAGGACTGGAAGGTCTTGAAAGTTTCAGTCTCCACCTGACGAGACGCATAAGACAGCTCTGCCAAGCCAATGGCCATGGTCAACGAGGTGTTCTTGATGACATTCATGTACTGCCCGATCAGCGAGGGAAAGGTATTGCGCAAGGCCTGCGGCATCACCACATAGCGCCAGACCTGCATGGAAGACATGCCCAAGGAGGCTGCTGCGGCCCACTGCCCTTTGCGAACTGCCCGCACACCAGAACGAAATTCTTCTGCAACAAAAGCCGTGGTGTAGATCGTCAAACCTGCAAAAGCGGCCAGCATCTCGAAACTGGGCCAATGCACATCGAACAAGACCAGTTGCAAGACATGCTGGGTGTTCAACCATTGAACCAGCTCCGGCGGCATCAACGCCGAGGCACCGAAATACCAGAAAAACAGTTGCACCAACAAGGGCGTATTACGGAACAGACTCAGGTAAGCACGTACCGGCCAGGCCAGCCAGGCAAACGGCGAGAGCCTGGCAATACACACCAGAAAACCCAAAACAGTTGCAGCGAAGGAGACGACTAAAGAGAGCTGGATCGTGACCCAGAACCCTTGCAGCAACCAACCCACATAGTGGGGTGCCAGCCAGAAATCAGAAGACGGCATAGCAAACACCAAAAAGCAGGATCAAGTGATCCCGCTGTTAAAAACATAAACAGGAAAAGGCCAGCCTGAACATTCAAGGCTGGCTTGCAAGCAAGTGATGACTTACTGTTGCTGACCGATGCGGTACAAGCGCTCCAGCGGTGTTTTGGACTGAGGGCCAAACCAGACGTCATAAATGGCTTGTGCCTTGCCCTGGCTTTCCAGCTCCAGCAAAGTTTCATCCACAAAAGACTTCAGTGCTGTCTCGCCTTTGGGGATACCAATGCCGATCAAGTCCTCGGAAATGCTGAAGGCCGGGATTTCATAGTTTTCCTTGTCCGGCACGTTCGCCAGCAAACCGATCAGCTTGGGACCATCCTGAGTGATGGCCTGCACGTTACCGTTACGCAAAGCGGTGAAGGCGAAGGGCGTATCGTCATAGGCAAGCAGCTTGGCCTGGGGGTATTTTTCACGCAGAACGATCTCATTGACCGTTCCTTTATCCACACCAATACGCAGCGAGTTCAACTGCTCGGGCGAGGACAAGACGCCTTTTTTAGCCAGGAACTGCTGGCCCGATGCAAAGTACGGAATGCTGAAATCTACCTGTTTGGCGCGCTCTTCCGTGATGGTGAAGTTGGCCAAAACCAGATCTACTTTATTGGACGTCAACAGCGGCACACGATTGGCCGGGTTGGTTGGCAAGACTTCCAGCTTCACGCCCAGCTTGTCAGCCAGAGCCTGAGCAAAATCCACATCCAGACCGGTGATCTGGCGGGACTTCTGATCCACAAAACCAAAAGGTGGATTGCTGTCGAAAGACGCTACTTTCAAGACACCCGTTTTCTTGATGTCATCCAGACGATCAGCCTGGGCCACTCCAGCCACCAACGCCAGGGTAAGGGTCGCGGCAATGCTTAAAAACGACTTCATAGTAAAAACATTCCGATAAAAAAATGGCACGTCCGATACATACCGTCGTGCCATTCGACCACAGCCGCAAGCTCTTCAAAACGATCTAATTTCCCCATGCTTATAACTAAAAACGCTAAGAGGATATGCTGTTTTATGCAGGCGCAGAAGCCTCGATCATCGAATGCACGCTACTGCTTGGTGGAAATCACCTTTTGGACCGCAAAGCCTTGGGATGCCGCGTAATCCAGCAAGTCACTGACAAGCTGCGGATCAGCCTGTTTTTGTCGGGACAAGACCCAGAGATATTTTCGATCCGGCGTACCGACCAAAGAATACTGGTAGTCCCCTTCCAGCTTCATGATCCAGTAGTCACCCCACACCATAGGGAACCAGGACAGCCATTTCGGAGCAAAACGCACTTCTAGTATCGCCGGATCAACAGGCTCCACACTCGTCGACAAGCGCCCCTGCCCGATGGCTTCCTTCACCTCACCGTCCGTACCCTGACAACGATTGGTAACGGTAATCGTCTTGTCCGCTTCCATCACGTAATTAGCTTGCACATCTCCGGCACATTCACGCTGAAAGTTATTGGGTAGACGCGCCTGCTCGTACCAGGTGCCCATGTACTTACCCAGGTCTACATCTTCCTGGGTCGCCAGATCGGCATTGGAAGAAGCGCAAGCGACCAATAACGTAGACAGCGACAGGAAAAAAATTCTTTTCATCACGGAGTTCTCCTTATAGATGACCCAAGATCGAGTTTATGGAATCGTCCTTTGATAGTTCGACCAGTCCAGTTTTCAGCAAGCACTGCCCTGGCCCCTGCATATGCATCTGGCCAGTCATAGCATCACGAAAACAGCTTAACCACCTCTTCGCCCGTCATCTCTCGCGTTTTGTTAGCGAATGCGTAGTTGTCAGGCTTGTCATCAATAAAGACCTGCAGCTCGAACGGCCAGCTCGCGCTGTCCTTGAACAAGCCAGCAGAAACAGCATGGAAACCACCGGCCTTGAGCTTGTAAAACAAGTGCGTACCGCATACATCACAGAAACTGCGCTCCGCCCACTCCGAAGAAGCATAGGAACGCACATGCTCCGCGCCTTCAATTACTGGGGCCTCATGGGACTCCAGCGACAAGAAGGGGCCACCGGACCAGCTGCGGCAGATGCCGCAATGGCAAGCGCTGATCGAAGGTTTTTGCTGCTGAAAACTGATCGAGACGGCACCGCACAGACAGTTGCCGTGAATCGTGGATTTATTGTTTGCCATACGAGCCTCTGTAGGTAGATGGATAAGCAATTCTAACGGCTGAATCGTCCCGTAATGGAAATTCGATATGAGGCTTTCCCAAGGCCAGGTGCAACAAAACCTGGGCCCCAGAAACAACATTGCCCGCTACAAAGCGGGCTTATTCGTGCAGTCCGCCATAACGGACCCTTACTCATTTACTGCTGCTTGATGCTCATGTTTTCTTCAAGGCTAATGGTGCAAGACTTCCCTTTGCCAATCGTCCTGATACGGCCTTTAATGGTCACCGTGTCACCCATATTGAACACATTCAGTTGCTCGGTGCGGCGGTTGATCAAGGAAGAAAAGACGATAGGCCCACTGCTGACTCGAACGTCAAACTGTTTGGCACTGCCCCATACTTTTGAGTTCATGCCACTCATGGCCTCAGCCAATGTGTTTTGCTCCATGGCCACCAATTTGCCAGTTACCTCAACGGTTTTCCCACTGTACTTGTTCACAGCACGCGCATGATTGGAACGCATCTCTGAACAAATCTGTGCCGGAGTGTCAGCAATCGGGCCCGCCCCCATCGCTTCATTGACACTGGCAAACGCATCATCAATGCCTTTAGTCATGGAGTTCATCGTTTCACATCCCGCCAAGCCCACTGACAGGGCAGCTATAAATACGATCTTCTTCATTTCCCGCTTCCTTTATTACCAAAAAAAATAAGCGGCGAGTATAGCAGGAAGGGTCGGCCTATTACGGACAAAAAAGCATAAAGCCAGACGATGGACACTTTACATAAAACTTAATTAATTTTGAAGAATTTTTCCTACCTTTTTCCGTTGGAAACCAGGCTCAACACTCCCTTATCAAACCCACAAAAAACCTCCTCAAAGACAAGCCCTTGCTTTCCAGCGTAACGCCCCAAAGTAGGAGTGTGGTGTGTAAATACACCCACTCAACTTTTAATGAATTTATCAAGATGACAAAAAGCGCTATTAATCCCTCCACCGTATTCAATTCCCTGCAATACGGTTTCAGCCAGGGCCTGGTGGTCACTGGCAACCGCCGTGTCATGCTGTCTGGCCAAGTAGGCGTAAATGCTCAGGAGCAAACCGTAGCTGGCGGTATGCGCGAGCAAACAGAAGCCGCCTTGGACAATATTGAACTGGTCCTGGCCGAGGCTGGCGGCAAGATTGATCAGGTAATCATGCTGCGGATTTTTATCCGGGAAGATGCAAGCTCACCACAAGAGCAGGACGAAATAGCCGCTGCGCTGCTGAAACGATTTCCCGTCAATCCACCACCCTCTTCCTGGATCTTGATCAGTGGATTGGCCAAGCCTGAGTGGCTGATCGAGATTGAGGCTGAAGCGATGCTGGATTGATCGCTGCTGTTGAGTCGCCTCCCGTACGGAGTCGACATAAAAAAGACCTCGGATCTTGACGAGGTCTTTGGGCTCCCTTTTCGCTGGGGAGCTTTTTTTATTCATAAGTCTACAAGCTGTGCGTAAAAACTTAAGGAAAGTCTCTGCTTACTCCTCGACAACCGGAGCATCAGCCATCCCTTTTTTCACAGACTCAATACTGTGTTGTGCGCTCTGCTTACTGCTGTAGCCCTCGGAGCTAACGCAAATAATGTTCCCATTCGCGGCCTTGAATCGCCACCGCCATTCACCACTTTTGTCCTTGTAAAGCACAAATTTCATGATGACCCTCTTTAGGTATGAGCGCACGTCGCGCAAACCGTATCCTAAAACTGGAGTTGGTCAGCAGGTATTGGGGTTTACGTGGCAGGCCAACAAGTGACTGAATTGCCATCAAACCACACCTCTTTTACTGACAACGCAAGAGATATGCCATCAAGTCAGGCAAGAACCCAAACAAGGAAAAAAGTGCAACTCATCAGGTTTTGTGTAGTGGACACTTCGACCGGCATTCCTCATCCAAAGCGGCGAACGAATGTCCCGCATTGACCTAACAGAGATCAATACGAGAGCTTGATTTATGCGCTAAGCTTTTCCGACCACGTCGACGGTCTTGCAATCGGCGTGCCGAATGTTCGGAGAGAATAAAGCATCATGTATTACGGTGAACGTTTCAATGCCTGGTCACATCTGATCGGTGCAGTTCTGGCTGTAGGCGGCGTATCCTGGTTAATTGTCATGGCGAGCTTTACCGGGGACCCCTGGCGCATCACCAGCACGGCCATTTACGGCGCCACACTTATCCTGCTGTACCTGATTTCCACCTTGTACCACTGCTTCAAGGGGCGGGCCAAAAACGTCTTCCGCAAGCTGGATCACTTTTCCATCTACCTGTTGATTGCTGGCAGCTACACGCCCTTCTGCCTGGTAACGCTGCGAGGCCCTTGGGGATGGAGTCTGTTCGGCGTGGTCTGGGGTTTGGCACTGATTGGCATTCTTCAAGATATCCGACCACGTTCGCCGGCACGCATACTATCGCTGGTGATCTATGCCGTTATGGGATGGATTGTGTTGCTGGCACTGGGCCCGCTGGCAGACAACCTGGGCTCGGAAGGTTTTTCCTGGCTGGCGGCTGGGGGAGCAATTTATACCGCCGGGATCGTGTTCTTTGTGTTTGACGAGCGCTTCCGACATTGGCACGGCATTTGGCATTTATTTGTACTGGCCGGCAGCGCTGCGCATTTTCTGGCCATCTCCCAGTATGTTGTCATGTAAGACAAAACACCCCGGGCGCGAACACACAAAAAAGCCTCTACCGAGGTTTTTTTGTCGACTGCCATAAGCTCTGTTATATCTGATGAAGTCTTATTACACCTAAAGGTACGGACCTGTGGCGAAGATCTTTTCCTGCTCCTAGAATAAAGCAACGCAACTAGAAGCGAGGCTTGCATGATCACACTAGAGACGGGACTATATCTTCGTGTTCAAGAGCTGAAGGATGGGCCCAAGCCCTCCCCGCTTCAAAGCGGATTCAATATGCAGACTGCTTACCGTGCCCTGGGGATGTTCAACCCGTCAGAGACATCGGATGCCTTCTTTATTTTGGCTAACGACAGGGACGAAATCTGGTTTATCTGTAATCGCCATTTACGGGCCGTTGGGGTCAGCCCTGAGCCTAGAGAGCTTAGACGCGCGCTGGATTCAATATAGGCATTAATAGTGCAGGCTATAGTTGTGGAAAACAAAAAAGCCCCAAAGCATTGATCTTTGGGGCTTTTCTTGGCACAGCTTGGAGCTGTGTGCATGTATTCTGGTAGGCAGTACTGGATTCGAACCAGCGACCTCTACGATGTCAACGTAGCGCTCTAACCAACTGAGCTAACCGCCTGCGGTGAAGAAATGAAATAATAGATCTTCCCTATGGGGCTGTCAATACTATTTTGCGTTTTTCTATAAAAAAGATGATCTTTTTTATATGTCTTAGCTGGAAAAATAGCTCCCCAAGACTGGGAAATCTTGTAATCCATTGATTTATAAGAATTAAACAAAAAACTGACGAATTTCCATAAATTTATGTGCTTCCTGGCAAGGCAGAGCCATGAAACATACAGATACACACAATCTGTCTCCAGCCAGCATCAAGCCACCCCACTGTCGCACGATTTTTCTATTCAAGTTCTTCGGGCAAAAATAAAATAATTGCTTTACGCCTGCAGATCATCAATCTCGTCCGAAACAGATCTGCGGCTGCTACGGGACACCTACGCACATGACTTGCTCTTCTCTCCCGCCCACCCCGACTCCACTACTGGATTTACCCGGCGTTCAGGAAACTACGCTGGAAGCGGTGCTTTATACGCCACCCAATGACGAGATTTTTGATGAAAACCCCTGTTTAAGCTGCGGCGTGTGCTGTTCGCACTTTCGGGTGTCTTTCTATAGTGGTGAGTTAAGTGGCGAGACTGGCGGTACGGTACCGGTCGAGTTGACCACCAAGGTTGGGCCGTTGCGCGCCTGTATGAAAGGAACCGAGCAAGGGGAAGGTCGTTGTATTGCCTTGCGTGGCACCTTGGGCCAGCCTGGGATTCATTGCGCTATTTATCCGGATCGCCCTACTCCCTGTCGTGACTACCAAATCTGGGAACTGGATGGCAGCCCAAATGTGGATTGCCAGCGTTTGCGCAGCAAACACGGTTTGCCTTTACTGCCTACCCGCCCGCTGCCTGCTCCACCCGCCCTGCCGGAGCATGATGAGGCGGCCTGATACCCGTAGCTGAGCCTCTCTCGGAAAGCCTTCACTGCTGATGCGTGAAGGCTTTTTTGTTGGCTACCAATTGACACATAAAGCTTCTTTCACACGTTCAGAGGTATTTTATTGCTTGAATAACTTTGGGCATATTCGTAGATCTCTCATTGTGTTTTTACCTATAGAAACCCCTGCTCCAGAGCTGTAGCCTTGAGGTGTTGGCTATCGCTTTTTTGAACTCTCAAAAACACAAGAAAGCTATATCCAACACCTCAAACATCGTCATAACAATACTGGAGCAAAGAGACATGCCTTTTAGTCGTTCACGTTTAGCAGTTGCCTCATTGGCATGCCTGGCTGGGATCAGTACTATCAGCCCAATAATATTGGCAGCCTCACCTGCGGCCGACCTGCTAGTCGTGAATGGGCGTATTTATACGCAAAACCCGGAACAGGCTTGGGTTGAAGCCATTGCGATACGTGATGGAAAAATTGAAGCCGTGGGCAGTACAGAGCAACTGCAATCCAGACGTGGGGACAAGACTCAGCTGATTGATCTTGGCGGGAAAATGGCTATGCCCGGTATCAATGAAGCACACTCCCATCCTGTATGGGGTGGCTTGAAGCATCTGTTCCAGTGCAACTTCCCTTTCACGGTAACGCCGGATGTATTGGCAAACACCTTGAAAGCCTGCGTGGCGCGTAACGAAACGCTGTGGATTCAGGGAGGCCAATGGGACAGTGATTTCTTCAAGACTCACAAAATTGCTTCGCCGCGCGCATGGCTGGATGCCGTCTCTGGCGACAAGGCTATTGTGTTGACCGACGACACGGGTCACAACGCCTGGGTCAACTCCAAGGCTTTGGGCCTCTTGCAGATTGATGCCAACTTTACGCCTCCTAGCGGCATGACCGTCAAGCACGAGCTTGATAGCCGCGAACCCAACGGGGTTTTAGTCGAGGCCAATAGCTATATCCGTTCTTTTGTACCGGATTGGACGGATGATCAATATCTGAAAGCAGCGCGCTATGCCATCCAGGAGTCCAACCAGTTCGGGATTACGGGTTTAAAGGATGCCGATGCCAGCGAGGCTGTTGTGCGCTCGTATTACAACCTGGCCAAGCAAGAGGGTTTGAATGCCCATATCGCCACCGCCATCCGTATCTCGGGCAAGGACAGCAAGCATGTTTTTGATTTTGCTGAAATTGACCGCATCAGCAAGCAGTATGCCCTCCCTGACCTGAAGACCAACTACGTCAAGATCTATACCGACGGGGTTCCTACCGCGGCACATACAGCCGCCATGCTGGAGCCCTACGCGGATACTCACCAGGATGATCCTCTGTCCTTGGGGGCCTTGGTCGTTCCTGAAAATGAACTGGATCGCGTCGTCTCTCACCTGGATGCAGCCGGTTATGGTTTGAAGATGCATACCGCGGGTGATCGGGCTATTCGCGTGGCGTTGAACGCTATTGAAAAAGCACGCAACGCCAATGGTCCTCAAGGTTTGATGCACGAGCTTGCACACTCGGAGTTTGTAGACGATCAGGACAAACCGCGCTTCAAGGCTCTGAATGTAGCCGCCGACTTTTCTCCCTATATCTGGTACCCCTCCGGTTTGACTGACGCCATCAGCTCGGTAGTGGGTGAGCGCAGCAGGAACATGTTCCAGGCCCGTATGTTGTTGGATCATGACGCCACCATTATTGCCGGCTCGGACTGGCCCTCTGGTGTGAAGGACAACAACCCTTGGCCCGCGATTGAGTCTCTGATGACGCGCGCCAATCCCTTCGGGCAGCGGCAGGGTGAGCAACTGGGCGCTGAACAAGCCTTGAATCTGACCGAAGCACTGCAGATTTTTACGCAAAACGGTGCCAAGGCTTTGGGCCGCGAAACAGAAACGGGGTCTTTGGAAACAGGGAAATCTGCTGATCTGATTGTGCTGGATCGGGACTTATTCAAGATTGAGCCTAGCGAAATCAGCGGCACCAAGGTGTTGATGACTATTTTCCAAGGTCGTCTGGTGTACACAGCTGCACAATAAGCTGCCCGGCAGGCTGGCTAAATACGCTACCATGCACGGTTTGTAGGGCCGCCCGGCCCTGCGCTTTCGGGAGTCGAAGCAAATGAAATACCGCAAGCTGGGCAATACAGACCTGGATGTCAGCCTGATTGGCTTGGGCACCATGACATACGGGGAACAGAACAGCGAGGCCGATGCGCACGCTCAACTGGACCTTGCTTTGGAACTGGGTGTGAATCTGGTGGATACCGCCGAGATGTACCCTGTGCCCCCTATGGCGGCTACGCAAGGTTTGACCGAGCAATATATCGGCACCTGGCTGGCTAAAACCGGCCGCCGCAAGGACATTGTTCTGGCCAGCAAAATTGCTGGCCCCCAACGTGACCCCAAACGCCCTGGTCATATCCGCAATGGCGGTACCAGCCTGGATCGCAAGAATCTGGAACAAGCCCTGCATGACAGCCTGCGTCGACTGCAAACAGACTATCTGGACCTGTATCAACTGCACTGGCCGGATCGCAGCACGGTGACATTTGGGCAGCGCAGCTACCCGTGGAAAGAAGAAGACACTATCCCAATCGAGGAAACCTTGTCGGTACTGGATGACTTTGTGCGTCAAGGCAAGATACGTCACATAGGTGTCTCCAATGAAACGCCTTGGGGTGTTTCGCGATTTCTGGAGCTGTCGCGCTCCCGCTCTCTGCCTTTGATTGCCACGATCCAGAACCCCTACAACCTGCTGAACCGCGTGTTTGAAGAAGGGCTGTCCGAATTCTGCCGTTATGAAGGCCTGGGTCTGCTGGCCTATTCACCTTTGGCGATGGGTGTGTTGACGGGCAAATATGACAACGGAGCTCGTCCCGAGAAAGGACGGCTGACGCTGTACGACCGTTTCACGCGCTACGATGCTCCCCGCGCTCGTGAGGCCGCGTTGGCCTACAACGAACTGGCTCGCGAATACGGTTTGACGCCTACCCAATTGGCCTTGGCCTGGGTAAACCAGCAAGCCTTTACCAGCAGCAACCTGATCGGTGCGACTACGCTGGAACAACTGCGCGAGAACATCGCCAGTGCAGATGTTCAATTAAGTGATGAGTTAATCGCCAAGATCAACGCTATTCATCACCACACCCCGAACCCTGCGCCTTAATTGGCTTTCACCCCGCCTTGGGCACAGGCGTCCAAGGCGGGGCACCCCTCTTTTTTCTTTCCCTACCCTGCTCTTGTGCTTGCAGTGTGCTGTTTTTTTATTTATGCTCAAAAAAAGCATAACAATAGAGACGCGCTTCTTTCGAATCAGAAATTCATATTCCCCATTTTTTTATTCTATTTATGCTCAAAATGAGCATCAAGGATGAACATGATTCAGCATTTCCCCGTGGATGTCTGTCAGCCCGACGCCAAGGACACTTTGAGCCGTCAGATTACCTGGCATGAAGTTCCTTCCAAACTCAATCTGCAAAGCGATAAGGCCGCTTTGAAGCAAGCTCTGGCCAAGCAGTTGAAAGAGCAAGACGCCGTACTGGTGGCCCACTACTACACAGACCCGGATATTCAGGATCTGGCCTTGGAAACCGGGGGCTGCGTGGGTGACTCTTTAGAAATGGCGCGCTTTGGGCAGGAACATGAAGCCAGCACGGTCTTGGTAGCCGGCGTGGGCTTTATGGCTGAATCCGCCAAAATTCTGAGCCCTGAAAAGCGCGTACTGGCCGTGCATGACGAGGCGACGTGTTCTCTGGATCTAGGTTGTGCCCCCGAAGATTTCAAGCAATTCTGTGCTGCGCATCCGGATCGGGAAGTGGTGGTGTATGCCAATACCAGCGCGGCTGTCAAAGCCCAGGCGGATTGGGTGGTGACGTCCTCCATCGCCCTGGACATCGTGCGGCATTTACATGCCCAAGGGAAAAAAATTCTGTGGGCACCGGATCGTCATTTGGGCTCTTATATCCAAAAACAAACCGGCGCAGACATGCTGCTTTGGCAAGGCTCCTGTCTGGTCCATGACGAATTCAAGGCCGATGGCTTGAAAGCCTTGATGAGCGAGCACCCCGATGCCCAGGTGCTGGTGCATCCTGAATCACCCGCTTCTGTTGTTGCGCTGGCGGATGTGGTTGGCTCGACAACGCAGCTACTGCGCGCTGCCATCAATCGTTCTGCCGACACCTTTATCGTCGCCACCGATCAAGGAATCTTGCATGCCATGCGCCAGCAAGCGCCGGGCAAAACCTTTTTGGCCGCCCCTACCGCGGGCGAAAGTGCTACCTGCAAAAGCTGCGCCTTTTGCCCCTGGATGGCCTTGAACAGTCTGGAAGCACTGCATCAACGATTAAGTCAACCAGGCCCTGGCATTCAAGTAGATCCTGACCTGCGTGAAGGCGCCCGACGTTCTTTGCAACGCATGATGGATTTTGCTGCCGCTCAGCAGAACAATTTGCGCGTTAGTGCTGACCTGGCCGAGCACAGTCAGCAGTTCCAGCATGTAGGAGCTGCTTGATGCAATCAGGCTCGACACAGACGGAGGTGTTAATCATCGGTGCGGGGCTGGCTGGCACCAGTCTGGCTCTATCCTTGCCCTCTACCATGAAAGTGACTCTGCTCAGCAGCGCCCCCGCTCCCTGTGGGGCCAGCCCGATGGCCTTGGGAGGTCTGGCCGCCGTACTCAGTGCCCAGGACAGTCTGGAACAACACATTGAAGACACGCTGGAAGCGGGTGCTCGGCACTCGGATAAAGAAGCGGTGCGCGGGATTTTGCAAGCCGCGCCAGAAGCGGTGCATTGGCTACTGAAAAAGCAGGTTCCTCTGGACAGAACGGAAGATGGCCAATTGCACCTGACTCGCGAGGGTGGGCACAGCCAGCGACGCATCGTACACGCGGCCGATGCCAGTGGTTATGCCATCATGCAGGCTCTCCTGCCCCAATTGACTCAAGCCTCTCATATCCAGCAGCGTACAGACTGCCTGGCATTAGACCTGCGCCACAATGAGCAAGGCGCGGTGGCTGGCGTGGATATCTACGACCAGCACAGCCGTCGCTACGAAACTATTTTGGCGGATCATGTCGTGTTGGCAACTGGTGGGCTAGGTAGCCTGTACGCGCACAGCACCAATCCCGACAGCGCCTTGGGAGAAGGCATTGCCCTGGCCTGGCGCGCTGGTGCGGCGATACGCGATCTGGAGTTTGTGCAGTTTCATCCGACCTGCTTGCATGCGGACGGTCCCACCTTCTTGCTAACCGAAGCCTTGCGTGGTGAGGGCGGGCATTTGCTGGACAAGCAAGGTCGCCGCTTCATGCCGGACTACGACGCCAGAGCGGAGCTGGCTCCACGCGATATTGTGTCGCGGGCTATTGCCGCACAGATGCGACAAGAAGGTAGCAGCCATGTCTGGCTGGATGTACGCCATCTTGGTGCGGACACTTTGCAGCAGCATTTCCCGAGAGCATTGGAAGAGGGTTTGCGACGAGGACTGGATTTACGTCAGGACTGGGTGCCGGTAGCGCCTGCCGCGCACTACAGTTGCGGAGGGATTGAAACAGACTTGTCAGGCCGCACGACGGTAGCTGGTTTGAACGCCGTGGGTGAAGTAGCCTGCACAGGTTTGCATGGAGCAAATCGATTGGCCAGCAACTCCTTGCTGGAGTGTGTCGTCATGGGGCGGGCGGCTGCCGAGGCGATTGCTGAAAGCAAGATAACCCAGCGCTCAGCTTTGATCCCTGAGACAGACATTGCAAATACAAGTTCGATGTCACGCTCATGTTCATACAAGAACTCCAATCCAAACTCCAGTTCCAGTTCCAGTTCCAGTTCCAGTTCCAGTTCCAGTTCCCAGGCTAGTGTCGGCCCGAATTGGAGTTTGAGTTTGAACGCTAGTTCGCACTCGACCCCAAACCCAAGACCTTCCCTTATGACTGCGACGGCAGCCAATGCAGTGGAAAACATAATCAACGACAAAGGACGTCACTATGGCAAAAACAATAGCTATAGCAACGGCAACAGTAAAAACCGCAGCCCATCCACAAACAATCCACCCTCCCTGCCCGCCTTGCGCAACTTGATGCAAGAGCATGTCGGCCTGTTGCGCAATCGCCAAGGACTGATGCAAGCCTTGCACACCCTGGACCAGTGGCGCAGGCAAATTAGCCTTCTCCCCCCCAGCCTCGACCAACGGACCCTCAGCCTGCAACTGGACACTGCCTGGCTGCTAACCCAGGCAGCCTTAGACCGACCACACAGTCTGGGTGCGCATTACCGCTTGGACTAAGTCCATAAAGAAACGAGCCCCGCTCCGGAATCAACGAAATATCGGGCGCAAATTAGACGAAAAGTAAGTAATAACTCGGCATTAAGGACGGGCAGTCTCAACAACTTCCCGGGCTTAGCCGACAATCGCATCTATCCATGGAAATCCCCCAAGCGCTGCATGCAGCTCCCGGTTTACCCTGATTGCAAACTTTTGTAAGCACAGCTACTGTAGTCGCGTCACTACAGGCGGTATGAAAGAGACCTGTTCAGTCAGGCGCCGACGGAGCAACCACCCCGGAATCTCTCAGGCAAAAGGATCGTACCAGCCCGACACTCTGGAGAGCGGCGTTTGACGCCCACCGAAGGAGCCCAGCCAGACACACAGGTTGGATAAACTCTCAGGTCACAGGACAGATGGGGTATTGCCACTACTCGGTGGTAATTCACCTGTCAGGAGCCTGTTATGTCGCATATTGCCGTCATTGGCGCCGGTATTTCCGGAATCACCACCGCCTACGCCCTTAGCCTGAAAGGCTATCAAGTTACCGTTATCGACCGCCTGCGCTACCCCGCGATGGAAACCTCCTTCGCCAACGGCGGACAGCTGTCTGCGTGCAACGCCGAAGTCTGGAACAGCCGCAGCACCATTCTCAAGGGCTTGAAGTGGATGATGCGCAAAGACGCCCCACTGCTGTTCAACCCCAAACCAAGCTGGCATAAATACAGCTGGATGGCGCAATTTGTGGGCGCAATTTCCGGTTACGAGCGCAACACCGTGGACACCGTCAAGCTGGCCATCAGCGCCCGCGAGAATCTGTACCAGTGGGCCAAGGACGAAAACATTGATTTCGACCTGGAACAGCGCGGTATTCTGCACATCTACCACACCCCCGGCGGCTTTGAATCTGGCAAGAAAGTCAGCCAACTGCTGCACAAAGGCGGCTTGGAACGCCGCACGGTTACCAACGAAGAAATCCACCAGATCGAACCTGCCTTGCAAGGCACTTACTACGGCGGTTTCTTTACGCCTTCGGACGCCACAGGCGATATTCATAAATACACACGCGGCTTGGCCGATGCCTGCGCCAAGCGCGGCGTGAAGTTCCTGCAAGATACGGAAGTCCTGGGTATTGATTGCGGCCCACCACACCGCATCCAGTTGCGTACCGGTGAAGGCGCTGAAGCCCACACCCATACACTGTCTGTGGATTCCTTGGTAGTTTGCGCTGGCGTGGGTAGCCGTCACTTGGCCCATATGCTGGGCGACTACATCAACATCTACCCGGTCAAAGGCTATTCGATCTCCGTGTACCTGGATACGCCGGAAGCCCAACATGCCGCCCCTTGGGTCAGTTTGCTGGACGAAGAAGCCAAGATTGTGACCAGCCGTCTGGGCAAGGACCGCCTGCGTGTGGCCGGTACGGCGGAATACAACGGCGCCAACAAGGACATTCGCGCCGACCGTATCGCCCCGCTGACCAACTGGACCCGTCGCAACTTCCACGACGCGGCGACCGACCGTGTTGTACCGTGGGCTGGCTTGCGCCCCATGATGCCGGACATGATGCCGCGCGTAAAAGCAGGCAGCCGCCCTGGCGTGTACTACAACACCGGCCACGGTCACCTGGGCTGGACACTGTCAGCCGCCACCGCCCAAATCATTACCGAAGTGATTGCCCAGAACGAGCGTCAGTCCGCACCTGCTCAATTTGCCACCAGTCCGGCAGCAACTGCTGCACCCGCCGCTGCCCATAGCGCTCGTCCAGCAGATACACAAAGCCTTGATCCTGTTCATCGCGAATCACACGACCCGCGGCCTGTGTAATCTTGCGTAGTCCCGGATACAGATAGGTATAGTCATAGGCCCGCCGCTCCCCAAAGAGCCGGGCCATGACTTGTTTGACGGACTCATTAGCCGGATTGAACTGCGGCAAACCCAAGGTGGCAATAAAAGCACCGATCAAGCGTTTACCGGGTAAATCCACCCCTTCTGAAAACGCCCCACCCAGCACCGCTAAACCCACTCCCTTCCCATCCAGCGTGAAGCGGTCCAGAAACTGCGTTCTTTGCAGATCGCTCATGCCCGGTTGCTGATGCCAAAGCGGCATATCCGGCCAGCGCTCCTGCAAGGCCTGACTGACCTGCTGCAGATAATCAAAGCTGCTCAAAAACAAGAGATAGTTGCCCGGCTGCTCCTGATACGCCTGCCCGACAATATCGCAAACGCCGCTCAGGCTCTGGGCCCGGTCGGCATAGCGCGTGGACAGACCGGCATACTGGCGTACCCGTAACTGCTCGGCCCGATAAGGGGACGCCACGTTCAACTCTGCTGTGCTGGGCGGCAGACCCAAGACATCACGATAAAACTGCGAAGGATTCATGGTGCCAGAGAACAACACTACTCCGTGCGCATCGCCATAGCGTTCGGCCAGAAACGGAGCAGGCACGATATTGCGCAAGTTCAGGAGCACGCCATCGCGCTGCGCCAAGATATCGAATAAGGAATGCGAGCCGAACTGTCCGGCCAGGTCCACAAAGTACAGCAGCTCGAAATAGAACTGCAGCAAGGGGCTGTCTTGCGGCATGGGATTCTCGGCCACATAAGCGCCTAAACGGGCCGCCAGATAGTCGCACTGCTCCAGCAAATCCTCCGGGATCTTTTCCAGCCCCCATTGGTCACCGCCTTCCTCAGGTATCAAGTTCTCCATCAAGCGAGTCAAAGGGGCGAAATGACGCTTCAAGGCCGAAGGCGAGGCTTTACGCGCCATGCGCAACTGCACTTGCGAGAAAGACGCGGAATACATGGAACGGGCACGTTCAACCAGATTGTGAGCCTCATCCACCAGAACCGCGCTGCGCCATTGCTGGGCCAGGGTCTGGCTATACAGCACCGCATGCGTGTCGAAAAAGTAGTTGTAGTCGCCCACAATAGCGTCTGCCCAACGCAGCATTTCCTGGCTCAAATAATAGGGGCAGACCTGATGCTCGCTAGCCACTTGTTGCAAGCGCTGGCTAGTCAGCATGGGTTGCTCCAGAGCTTGCTGACGGGCAGCCGGAAGACGGTCGTAAAAACCTTCGGCCAAAGGACAGGACTGACCATGACAGGCCTTATCCGGATGGGGGCACTGCTTGTCACGGGCCACCATTTCCAGCACCCGCCACGCACCCTCGCCTTCCGGGCTTAAGCGCTGCAAGGCGTCCAGCGCCATTTGCCGACCGGAGTTCTTGGCCGTCAGATAAAACAGCTTGTCCAAACCCGCCTCGGGCATGGCCTTCAGGCCTGGAAATACGACGGCCAAGGTTTTGCCAATACCGGTGGGCGCTTGGGCTAAGAGGCACTGTGCGTCACGTTGGGCCCGGAACGCGGCCACGGCTAGCTGTCGCTGACCGGCACGAAATTGTTCATAGGGAAACTGCAACGCTATACAAGCTTGATCGCGCGCCAGCCTGTGTTTTTGCTCCTGCCGCCCCCACTCTACATAAGCGCGGCATTGCTCCTCGAAAAAGGCCCACAGCGCTGCGCGCTCCATATACTCGGAGATGCTGGTCTCTTTGTGCTTGTCCACGTGGTAATACACCACGCTAACCGTCATCCCCGGCAAATCACGCTCCTGGCACAAGATGGCGGCATAGACCTTGGCTTGTGCCTGATGCAGACGTCTATGGTGCTCGGGGATAGCATCAAAGGCCCCACGATAGGTTTTCAGCTCCTCCAGGCAGTTGCTGACAGGATCAAACCCATCGGCTCGACCACGCACCAGCAGTCCTTCCATCTCGTACGACAGGGGCACCTCGACTTCATAGTGCTCGGGGCGACGCAGCTTTAGCTGCTGGTGGCCAAGGATACCTTCCTGTGCTGTGGCCGCAGGCGTAAAGCGCAGGTCCAGATCCCCGCTACGTGCAGTAAATTCGCATAAGGCTCGTACACCTACCGTCCAGGCTTTCATGGTGATTCAGGCCGGGTCACATAGCAAACACGCGCAGGGATGGCATGTTGCTCGAAATAACTTAACCAACGCCGCTGGTTGTCTTGCAAGCGGTCTCCGGGGCCTTTTACCTCAATCAATTCATAGCTTTGCTGAGCCGGCATGAAGCGCACCAAATCCGGCAAACCGGAACGGTTGTCCCGCCAATCCTGCAAGATACGCTTGAACACCAGCTGCAAATGCTGGGCGGGGATGCAATGCAAGGCCTGTTCGATCAAGGATTCATCCAAGGCGGGCCAGATCAGCAAGGGGCACTGTATGCCGCGCTTTTGCTGCCAGCGTTGCCAGATCACGGTTTTATAGTCTGCACCGTCCAGCACACTTAAGGATTGATCAAACAAGTTTTGTCTGCGCGACACAAAGTCCGGGTTACCCCAATCGGCCGGACAGGCTTGATAAGGGTGGAAAAATGCACCGGGCAAGGGAGCGAAAATGGCATCCCAGCTCAACAATCCCAATAAGGCCGGAAACAAGGCGTTTTCTACGTAAAAAACCGGAGCCAAGGGACTATCCCAATGGGCCAACACCTGGGACTCGACCCGATTGCCGTCATCAAACAAAACCAGATCACTACGTTGCGTGCGGCTTGTAGGTTTAGTGGATGGCGGGCTGGGCGGAGCTTCTACCGCCAGTTTTCGACGCAGCCGGGGCAGCATACGCAGCAGCTTCTGGGTTTCACTCTCATTTTCGGGCTGCTCCCACGCCTGACAAAACAAGGGCCAGGCCCCTTGATGCTTGTCCTGACGCTCCAGCACCCGCAATTGACGGTAACGGGCGCCCGGCCAGTTGGTCTGCCCATAGGCCTGCTCGGCCAACGGCCACCAATGTTGGCGCTCGGCTTGTTGACCTAGCTGGAACAGGGTTTTCGCCTTGCGTCGTTGAAGCCAATCACTGTCGGTCTCAACAGCCTGAACAGCGGCAAAGCGTTGGGCCCACAGATCTGGATCGGCCTCGTCTTGCGCATCACGCAGCTCGGACAAGGCTTCATACAGGCGCACGTCCTCATTATGTCGAAACGCCCGACTAGACTGATCCAGAATCACAGTTTCGTATCTATACAAGCCAAGATCGCTGAGCACGAACTCGGACCAGTCCTGGTAATGATTGCCAAAGAACAGCAGTTGCAAACGCTGCGCCCAATGCATGACTTGTGGTGAGAGACGAAGCGTCGGAGCGTGCAGGCCGGGATCTGCACACCACTGCGTAAAAGGCCGGGCCTGTTCGCCCTGCGTCTGGCCAATCCATTCCAGATAGTCTGACTTGCGCCCGGTGGCTGGCAGCTCGCTGAACAAGCGGCGCAGCTCGGGAACGGTATGGACAGCAAACAACGTTTCCAGATCCAGTTCAGGATCGGTTTCTATCAGCCCGCAAGCCGCTAGCTCTTGCACTGCCTCTTCCAAATTTTCGATCTCGGCATAACGCAGCTTGTCGATACGGAACACCGGGCCTTTACGCATCAGCAAGCGTACCAGCAAGGCTTGCGCAGGCTGGGAAGCATGTCCAAAACGATGGCCACATTGGACGTGTTCAGGCTCCAGCAGGTCGGAACTGGCGTGCTGTACCCACTGCAAAACCTGGTGGAAATTGTGCAGATAATAAAAAGGAGGAAGCTCGGGCGGAATCATAAGCAAGCTGTGTATATATCCAGCTAGTTTAGCACTCCTTCAAGCCGGGCGCGACTCCAACAAGCGCATCCAGTCCCGTAACAAGGTATTGAGGTTGTGGCGCTGCGTGGCATCCAGCCCTTCCAACAAATTTTCTTCATTGGCCAAATGATCCACCACGACCGCATCCACACAGGCCAGGCCCGCAGGGCTCAAACGCACCAGAATACGGCGCGCGTCTTCCGGGTCGGCAATGCGTTCGATCAAGCCCTGTTTTTCCAGGCCCTGCAAGCGATGCGTCATGGTGCCGGAGCTGACCATCAAGGTGGAAAACAAGGCGGTAGGCGCCAAGGTATACGGCGGGCCGGAGCGGCGCAGACTGGCAAGCACATCAAACTCGCCCAACTGCAGGCCGTGACGCCTGAAGTTCTCGCTCATTTGTTTTTGGACCAGTTGAAAGCAGCGTGTCATGCGGCCCAGCAAGGCCATGGCGTCCAGGTTCTGCAAGTCTGGCCGCTGCTCGCGCCATTGATTAATGATCAGGTCTACCGCGTCGTGTTCTTCGCTCATGATTTCTCGATTTCGATATTTATCTTGATATTAAGATAAATCATCCCTACACTGGCATTTATCTCGACATCAAGATACTTTCATCATGAACCGACTTTCCCTTTGGCTGGTGACGGCCTTGACCGCACTAGGCCCCGCCATCTGGGGTTCCACTTACATTGTGACCACAGAAATTCTGCCCCCCGACCGCCCTTTTATCGCGGCCTTTTTGCGCTGCTTTCCCGCTGGCGTGATGCTGCTCTTGTGGAGCCGACGCATGCCCGCCCCAGGCGACTGGGGCAAGACCCTGATTCTGGCAGCCTTGAACATCGGGGCATTTCAAGCCTTGCTATTCGTTGCGGCCTACCGTCTGCCGGGTGGATTGGCTGCCGTTGTGGGTGCGGCTCAACCCTTGGTGGTGATTGGCCTGGCCTGGGCTTTGGAAGGCAAACGTCCGGTCACCATGGCCCTGGTCGCCTGCGTGATCGGTATTATCGGCATGGGTATTTTGCTGCTATCGCCAGAGAGCCAATGGGATACCTGGGGCATGATCGCGGCCATTGTCGGGGCCCTGTGCATGGCCTTGGGCACGTACCTGTCGCATCGCTGGCGCAGTGGCATGCCCATTCTGGCCTTCACGGCCTGGCAGTTGATGCTGGGTGGACTGATGCTGGCCCCTCTGGCCTTGTGGCTGGACCCACCGCTGGACAGTTCCTTGAGCGGCGTGCAAATCGGTGGCTATCTCTACCTGTGTCTGGTCGGTGCACTCCTGGCCTATACCCTGTGGTTCCGCGGGATTGCCGTTTTACCCTCTGTGGCCGTGTCTTCGCTGGGTCTGCTTAGCCCTTTGACCGCTGTAATTCTGGGGTGGCTGATTTTGGGTCAGGCCATGACAGGCTCCAGCCTGCTGGGCATTATTCTGGTGATGGGCAGTGTGCTGGCGGTGCAGTGGATCAGCAATCGTCCCGCCAAATAAGCATCTCGCGCCCATAAAAATAGCGCCCCTATTAACTATCTGGATGGGCGCGTAAGAGAGTTCACTATCTTGCTACTCCGCTAGAAGCAGCAAGATAGTGACTAATAGCGTTCTTGCAGAACTTGAGCCAAATCGCTTGCAAAGCGTTGAGCGTCTTTGGCATTCAGATTCGCAAAACTGACACGCAAGCCTTGAGCGGGATTGCTCACCCCAAAGACTTGGCCGGATCGAACCAGCCAGCCACGTGCGGCCAAGCCTGCCAGTACCGGCTCGGCTTCCCGATCCAGCGGAATCCACAGATTGAAGCCTTCCTCGCTATCCCAAAAAGGAATGCCCTGTTTTTTCAGGGCTTGCATCAGATCGGCGCGAGCCTGTACGTAAGCGGCTTGTGCAACACGAGTCTGCGCCTTGATGTCGGCATCGGTCAGCCCATGAACCACCATTTGCTGCAACAGATGGCTGACCCATTGAGCCCCCGAAGCCAGACGTTGCGACAAGCGCTCGCTGGTTTGCAGGTCTGACGCGACCAGAGCCACGCGCAAATCCGGGCCCAGGCCTTTGGACACCGAACGGATCAAGGCCCAGCGCAAATGGTCGGCAGGAATCACATTTCGATAAGGGCTGCTGGCCAGCATCCAGAAGTGGTCGTCAATCATCAGCAACAATTCGGGATACTGCTTCAGAATTTGCTCGATCTGCTTGGCACGGGCACGGCTTAGCGAACATCCCGTAGGGTTGTGCGCACGCGGGGTCAGAATCAAGGCGCGCAGACCATCTTCCAAAGCCGCCTCCAGCGAGGCCGGCACAATCCCTTCACTATCAACAGCAATACCCACTGGCTTGTAGCCCAGCGTATGCACGGAGTTGATGCTGTTCAGGTAGCCGGGATCTTCGATCCCGACCTTATCGCCCGCCAGCAAAAAGGCTTGCAGCAAGCGCTCGATCGCGTCGACTGCGCCGTAACTGACGTGGTAATCGGTATCGGGGGGGGTGTCTTTATGGAACACCTGCTGACATACGGCGCGCAATTCGGGCACCAACGGATCGGCGCCGTACAAAGCCTGGGTTTGACCGCGCACCCCGGCTATCAATTGGGTAGGTGCAGGCAAATAGCCCGGCGCCGGATTGCCACTGGCCAGATCCTGCAAGGCCGAGCTGGCCCCATGCCCTTCCCGCGCCAGCTCCCGGATCGCTTCACGAATCCGTGTACCGCGACGGCCTTGTGCATCGGCCACCCCGGCCGAGACCAGGCGCTTGTATGCCAGGGCAACCGTATTGCGGTTCAAGCCCAGTGTTTGAGCCAGTTCGCGTACCGGCGGCAAAATCTGGCCCGGAGCGATTCGCCCCAGTGCCACTTGCTGTCGGATATCATCGAAAAGTTCCTTCGCATTGCTTCCCTGGATATTCATTTTGACCTATGACATAATAGTTTATGCGCGACCCGCAGGGTCGAGTTTATCTTTTTTTTCTTCCTTACTGGTGCGCCATGTCCGAATCCGCCCCTGATCTACTTCACACCGAGCATTATCCCACCTCCACCAGTGTAGAGGCATTTCGGGAACGCATTGCCCTGGTACAACAACGAATTGATGCCGCCTGTGTGCGCTACGGGCGTGCCGCTGGCGATGTACGTTTGCTCACCGTCAGCAAAACCTTCGGGATTGATCGCATCCGCCTGGCTTACCAGGCTGGTTGCCGATTGCTGGGCGAGAACAAGGTGCAAGAGGCCGAAGGCAAGTACGAAGCCCTGCGCGAAGAACTGCCAGATTTGGAATGGGCTGTTATTGGACACCTGCAAAGCAATAAAGCCAAGTCTGTTGCACGCTTTGCTTCTGAATTTCATGCACTGGACAAGCTCAAGACCGCAGAAGCCCTGGACCGCCGCTTGCAAATTGAAGGCCGCAGTCTGGACGTTTTCGTGCAGGTAAACACCTCCAACGAGGACAGCAAGTTCGGTTTACCCCCGGAAGAAGTCCATGCTTTTGTCCGCGAATTACCACAGTTTTCTGCTTTGAAAGTCAAAGGCCTGATGACCTTGGCCTTGATGGACGCTGACCCGGAACGGGTACGGCCTTGTTTTGCCCTGCTGCGCAATTTGCGCGATCAATTGCGCAATGACATTGCCCACGCGGAAAACATCCGTGAGCTGTCCATGGGTATGTCGGGTGACTATGAAGTCGCTATTTCCGAAGGCTCCACGATTGTGCGCGTTGGACAAGCCATTTTTGGTGCACGCGCCACGCCCAATAACTTTTACTGGCCCGTCTCCGATACGGCAACAACATCATGAATCCACTACGCCTGATCATCCGCCAAAACGGTAAAGAAATCGGACACTTTGAGTCCAGCCCGTGCTGCCCACCCGAGCAGCTGTTTACCGTGGCCCGCCACCTGATGACGCTGCCTGACAGCGAACTGGAACTGCAACAAGCCAAAGGCGAACACCGCATTCTGGATAGCGGCCCGCACGGCATACGTGTTCTAAGCGCACAGGTTTTGTACGAAACTGTTGATTTGCAAGCCTGGTTGCAACAGGGCAGCAAAGTTACTGCCTGAACCTGATTGGTGTTCGGTCACAAGCCTGACACCGTGGTTCGGCAAAGCGGCGTACCCAAGACGCCGCAACCATAAAAAAAACATACCCGGCTAACAGCCGGGTATGTTTTTGTGTTTCAGACGACAGGAGCAAACAGCAACTTAGCGGTTCACCTGTTTGGCTGGCAAGGCGAAAGCCAGCAAGCAGCTCACCATCAAGCTACCGGCAAACAGCCACAGAGCAGCGCTGCCCGAACCTGTCAGATCGGTCACCCAACCAATCAGGGAGTTGCTGACCAGACCGGCGATATTAGCCAAGGAACATGCCAGAGCAAAACCGGTCGCTGCGGCAGTGCCTTTCAAGAACGTCGCTGGCAAGCTGAAGAACACAGGCACAGCACCCATAATCACAGCCGAAGCCACGGTGAAGGCCAGAACGGTCAACCAGGCGTGATGCGCCACAAAGGTACTGGCAACCAGCGCAATTGCACCGATGGTCAGCGGCACGATCAAGTGCCAACGGCGTTCACGGAAGCGGTCCGAGCTGGCACCAATCATCAGCATGCCCACCACACCGGCTATCGATGGAATCGCCGTCATCAGGCCAATCTGGAAAGGATCCTGCACACCCGCCGCACGGATAAAGGACGGCATCCAGAAACTGATGGAGTAGGTGCCCAATAGAATAGAGAAGTCGATCCCGCCCAGCATCCACACTTTCAGGTTGAAGAAACCATCTTTAAAGCTGTGCTTGACGCCCTTGCCTTCGGCATCGTCGGCAGCCAGGTCAGCGGCCAGACGAGATTTTTCGTCATTACTCAGCCATTTCGCAGACTGATAGTTGTTTGGCAAGGCCCAGAAAGTCAGGAAACCGAGCAGCACGCTAGGAATCGCCTCCAGAAGGAACAGCCACTGCCAACCACGCCAACCGTTCATGTGATCAAAGTGACCAATAATCCAGCCGGACAAAGGACCACCAATCACGCTGGACAAAGGCAGGCCAATCATGAACAAGGCAATGATCTTGCCGCGTCGGTACGTAGGAAACCAAAGGGTCAGGTAATACAACACACCAGGCAGGAAACCGGCTTCTGCCGCACCCAGCACAAAACGCAGAATGTAGAACTGCGTCGGCGAGGTGACAAACATGGTCAGGCCAGAGAGCAGACCCCAGGTGATCATGATGCGGGCAATCCACAGCTTGGCACCCACACGTTCCAGAATCAGGTTGCTGGGTACCTCAAACAGGATGTAGCCCAGAAAGAACAGGCCAGCACCCAGACCGTAAGCCGTTTCACTCCACTGCAAATGATCGAGCATCTGCAGCTTGGCAAAACCCACGTTGATGCGGTCCAGATAAGCAGCCAAATAACAAAAGCACAGAAAGGGGATCAGACGCCAGACGATCTTCTTATAGAGATCTCCGTTTCCGTCCCGACCTGCAGGCACAGCCGTGGGACTTTGGATGGATGAATGCACCTTGTATATCTCCAGATAATTATTGGTATGCCTGGTGAACCAGAAAACTGCCTAAGAACAGCGCCTGACAGAACACAGCAGGGCCCTGAACGCGTCCGCATTCCCCCCATTGGGCTGCAGACCGTTTACAGATGAAGAATGATGTATCAACGGTGACTCCCGACTGGACATACCTGCTTTATCTATAAAGGCAGGCCAGACACAGCGGGACCCGATCAGATTGATGCGCTGAGCCCGGATCGCTCCCGGACTCAGCACCGTGCACTGCTTAGCTGGACTTCAGGTCCTGGCCGTACAGGTCGTAGCCGTAAACCCAGGCCGGATCCTCTTGCGTACGCAAGAAGGTATTGGCGTTGGAGACAGACTGAACACGAGTCGCACGCTCTTTGCGGTTGAGCTCGTACAGATCGAAAGCCGTACGGAAATCCGACAAGCCGGTCTCTTGCAAGCAGCGCGTCAACATGGCGGCATCCTCAATCGCCATGCAAGCCCCTTGAGCCATGTGAGGCTTCATGGGGTGACATGCATCGCCCAACATGACCAAACGACCACGGCTCCACAAAGGCAGCGGATTACGGTTACGCAATGGCCACTTGGTAATGCTTTCAGTCGATTTGATCAGATTCTGAACCGTGGAATGATAGCCTTCAAATGCGGCCAGCATCTCTTCTTGCGAGCTGTCTACGTACGCACCCTGGAAATCCCAGGCAGGATGTGGCACGCCAGTCACAAAATAGTATTCATCACGTTTGCCAGTGGTGTAGTACACCATCATGTGACGGTCGTCTGTCCACCATTTCACACAGTCCTCGAACTCGTCGGCAAAGCGGGCCAGGTTTTCGCCACGGATCAGAGCACGGTGTGCCACCCAGCCGCTGTAAATCGGGTCTTCTACACCCAGCAGGGTTTCACGGATCTTGGAGTGGATGCCATCGGCACCAATCACAATGTCAGCCGTTACGCTGGTGCCATCGGCAAATTCCAGCAAAACGTCGTCACCACGGTCCACCAGATTTTGCAAACGCTTGCCAAAGTGCACGGTGCCCGGCTTGATGCTGTCAATTTGCAAAGCGTGCATATCGCCACGGTGCACGGTGATGTACGACGCACCGTATTCTTTCTTGGCAAATTCACCCAAAGGGATACGGGACAGGTAGTCACCCGTTTCGCCATCACGACTGAACCAGAAATCCGGGTGCGAACCCATATCGTCCAGCGCTTTTTCCAGACCCATGCGGCGGAAGATCTTCATCACGTTGGGGCCCACGTGGATACCGGCACCCAAACGCGAGAATTCTGGCGCCTGCTCAAATACTTCTACCTCAAAGCCAGCTTGCTGCAACAGAGTCGCCGCAGCGGCTCCGCCAAGACCGGCCCCTACAATCGCAATCTTGACTGTTTTTTCCATCGTTAGCTCCAAATCACGGCACTCATCAAAAGTGCTCACCACATGTTTTTTAGTAGTGTACACACTAAGTTTAAGCATGAAAACAGGTGATTGAGCTAGGGTTTATACCTACCCAAAGGGGATTTAAACAGCCTATAAAGAAGCTTTAAACAAGCTATTAAAACAACAATATCAACAAGTTAATTAAAAAATCAAAAACAAAAACGAGCCTTGAATATCCATACTTCAAATTTATTTAATTTTCCGATTTAACAGTGTGTAGACTCATTTATTGCGGTGCATACCCTGAAATAACAGATGCTTTAAACGCGAAATAACTGATCTGGATCAGACGTGAACCGGTCCTCGGGAAGGTATACTTGCTCAGTTGTTCTTTAACTGGCCTGCCCATTCCACAACAAGACAGAAAGACTATGCAGCCTACCTCCCCCGTTTCTGAGCCTCAAACCTTGTCCTACGATGTCACCGAACAAATCGGCCACCTGCTGCGCAAGGCGGGCCAGCGGCATACGGCCATCTTTCAGCATTACGTGGGCGACAGCCAACTAACTGCGATTCAGTTCGTGACGCTCTGCGCTCTGCGCGACCATGGACCCAGCTCGCAAACCGAGCTGGTCGAAGCGACCGCGGTCGACCAGGCCACCATACGGGGCATTATTCAGCGCCTGAAATCACGCAACCTGATTGAACTGGCACCGGACAAGGACGACAGACGCAAGGTCATTGTGGAGCTGACCCAGGAAGGGCTGGACCTGCTCGATCGTGTCATCCCTCGCGCCCATACCATCAGCGAACTGACCATGGGCAATCTGAACCCCGCAGAACGCGTGGCCATCGTCTATCTGCTGCGCAAGATGATAGACAGCACCCTGGATATGAGCGACAAAGAATAAGGCTGAACATCACTTGAAGAGACTATGTTTTATTCGGCCTTTAAGATATATTTAAAATACATCTTATAACTGATCTGCCATGACTCCTTTGACCGCCTCCCCCGCCTCTACCCGCCCAGAATGGCGCGCATTCCTGGAACTGGGGTTTCGTCCCCTTTATCTTTTAGCCACGCTTTGGGGCGCTGCCAGCATTGCGCTCTGGCTCTATACGCCCGGATGGCTGGCCAATGCGGCCATCCCTTCCCTGTACTGGCACGCCCATGAAATGCTCTGGGCCTTTATCGGCACCATTGCCGTGGGATTTTTGCTGACTGCCAGCGCCACCTGGACGGGGCAACCCACCTTGCGTGGCCCCTCTTTAGGGGCCTTGTGTCTGATCTGGATTCTGGCGCGCTTCAGCCTGCTACTTCCCCATGGCATGATGGCGGCATTGCTGCTCGATGCCCTCTTTTTTGCCATTGCCGCAGCTGAACTGGGGCGCGTCATCCTGATCGCCCGCAACAAGCGCAATTACGGTATTCCGCTCGCCATGCTGGCTTTGGGTCTTAGCCATGCTCTGTTCATGTACAGCCTGATGCAAGGGCAAGACCCCATGCCCTACTTCTACAGCGGCTTCTGGACCATGGGCTTGATCACCTTGTTGATTGCCCGTCGCATCATCCCTTTCTTTGCCATGCGCGCCTTGCCGGGCCTGAGCCTGCCTGCTCAAACTCGTAGCGGCCATTGGCAAATGGGCTTGAGTGCCATCGCCATTGCCTTGTCGCTAAGCCCCTGGCGTTTGCCTTTAGCCCTGGTTCTGGCCGCTTTGGGCTTGATCGCCTGCTTCCAGTGGGTACGCTGGAAACCCTGGGCCAGCCGCAATACGCCACTGCTGTGGATTCTGTACCTGGGCTATGCCGGTCTGGCACTGGGTCTATTAAGTGCTGCGGCATATGAAGCAGGCTGGATTCTGCGCGCAGCCTGGCCGGTACATATTGTGGGTCTGGCAGGTTTCAGCGTGATGATTATTGGCATGCTGACCCGTACTGCCCTGGGTCATTTAGGCCGCCCCTTGCGTGCTACACCCAAAGTGGTGCTGGGTTACGGTTTCCTGATTGCCGCCTGCGTCTTGCGCTTGCTGGCCCTGATCCCAAGCAGTTGGAGCCTGCCCTTGCTGCATGCGGCTGGCCTATGCTGGATTCTGGCCATGCTCAATTACCTGCATCAGTTTGCCCCCATGTTGATTCGCCCCAGATTGAACTGATCGCAGCGTCGGCGCCACACTTTAAAAAGCAAAGTCCCTGGCACCGTTTATCTTTATTTTCTGCCTGACCGTGCCTGCTTATACTAAGCAGGCACGTTGCTTGCACCCTCTGCAAGCAACGCGGGACGGATCGTTCTGATCCTTGTTTATTCCGCGCTCTCATCCTCATGTATCTCGCCTTTTCGGCTGGTCCTTCCCTGAAACACAGGCTGCTTGGCGGACTGTGTGCTTTGCTCTTGTCGTTTTCTGCCCAGGCCGCCGACGCTTGTCACGGCAGCCGGGATCTGGTCGTCGTGGGCCATATGGATGACGATCTGCTGTTCATGAACCCGGACCTGTCCAGCAATATCCAGGCAGGTGGCTGCATGCAGGTTCTGTATCTGACCGCCAGTGAACGCAAAGGCGGGCTGGAATATATGTACAGCCGCGAGCAAGGTGTGCGCGCCGCCTATGCCTATATGGCCGGGCTGGTCAATGAATGGCAGCAAACCCGCTTGATGGTCGGCAGTGCCTCGATCGCGCAATTTACCTTGCGAGCCCGGCCGGGCATTCAGCTTAGTCATTTGCGTCTGCAAGACCCGTGGCTGGGCCCCGGCTGGGGAAGCCTGACTCCCTTGAGCCGTGCAGAATCCGTACCCGGCCAAACCGTACAAACACTGGATAGTCCTCAACAAACATTGAACCGCGAGCAGCTGGTTCAAACGCTGGCGGCCTTGATACGACTGTATCGGCCTACCAGCGTTCGCTATCTGGATGACACCAATCCCGTGCCTTACACCCAGCTGTGCTGGCGTTGTAGCGGACACGGGCACCCGGACCATATCGCCAGCGCCCGACTGGTTCGGGAAGCCATGCTGGCCGCCCCCGGCAATTACGCGCAAATTGGCTATGTGGACTACCCGATTCAAGAACAGGCCCGCAATCTGACCTTGAATGAAATTCACAGCAAAACCGAGATTTTCCGGCGCTACGCCTGGCATGATCAACACGCCTGCAAAGGCCCCGCTGTGTGCCAGGAACCCGCTGGTCCTGCCGCCGCCTGGGTACAACGTAGTTACTACACCAGCCGTGCCGACTATCCGGCCAGCCTGTTAAGTGACAAGGAAGGCAGGCTCAGCTTTTTCGTCTCGGGTGAACAAAACGACGCCATCAATCAATGGGATGTGCAAGAACAGCGCTGGACCACCCTGGGCGGACGCACAGCGGATGCCTTGAACGCCTTCCAGTATGCAGACGGCAGCCCCGGCCTGTTTGCACGCGATGCAAGCGGGCAAGTCTGGTTCAGCCGTGCCCCCGATGAGGACGACTGGCTCGCCTGGCAAAAAATACCCGGCCCACGCGTACTGCACACACCGATGGTCAGCCGCCGTGACAGCCAGGCCTTGGCCATGGGCACCGATGGCCGCTTTTACTGGAGCGCCGCCCGCCAGCCTGATTACGGCTGGAGTGCCTGGAAAGCCCTCCCTGCACTGGATCAGGCCGCCTACCCCGCCACTCTAAGCCTGGATAAACAGGGACGCACCCATGTCTTTGCCAGCAATCTGCAAGGCCAGCTTTTCCAGACCTCTCAGCAAAATGATTCGAAATGGCAGGCCTGGCAAGCGATTCCGGTCCCTCCCATCAGCGGCGGACTGGCTTCTATCCTGAATGCGCAAGGTCAGATTGAGCTGTATATGCGCGATCGCCAGAGCCAGCACTTGCAGCGCCTGAGCCAAGACAGCCAGCAGCGCTGGTCTCATCCGCAAGATCTGGGTTTGAACTACGTAGGCACGCCCGCTCTTAGCCTGGGCGAAAAAGAACAGGTTGTTGTGGCGATTCAAAAGAGTCCGGGTGGTGCCATTGTGCTGCTTGATCAAGAGCAGGAACAGGAAGTGGACAAGCAATCCGCGTCCCAGCCCGTTCTGTACAAACAAAACGGCACCCTTTACCTGGCCAGTCGTCCGATTGGTCCCGAGCAGCGCTATCGATTACTGGAACGCCGTCACGGCAAATGGGTGCAAGTAGCACTGACCCAGGCTCCACCACCAGGAGGTGGACAGTCCTTTAGCGAGGCCCCTGCCTTCATCAGCCAAGACTATGTGCAGCCTTGAGGAGCGAAGCATCCGCTTAAAACGTAACAAAGTACGCAGGCATGCGCCGGGCTTTCAAGACAAAGCCGGGCCAGGAAACGAATCCAGTTATTGATCCAAGCCCCAACCATAAACCCGGAATCCAGGGCCATATCGTAGTATCTTGTTGCAACAGTGTGCGCTGGCTCTCTCAGCTCCAGTACAATCGCCCGCTAACGGCTGCCGGCTTATCGGTGCCTTACTCTTTTAGCTACTCTTCAGAGATCATGAAGCCAACTACCTTATTTGCAGCCCTGTTGGGCGTCGTCATCGGCGCCGGTGGCGCGATTTATTACGCCAAAAACGTACCCGTACCGGCCAGCGGCCCGGTCAGCAGCGCCCCCAGCAGCATAGGTGCTGCTCAAACCCTGGTATTGGGCCAATCCGTCTCCGGCGAATTGACCAGCAAGAGCTTCTTGAACCTGAGCGATGGCGTACGCAGCAGCCTGTTTGATGTGAAGGCTGAAGCCGGCCAGATCATCAAGATCAGCGTAAGTGGCCCCCTGCGCCCGCAAATCAGCGTGCTGCGCAACGGCGAACTGGTCACTCGTACTCAGCGCTGCGAAGACTGCCCCGATAGCGAAACCAAAGGCCAGGCCACCACACTGGGCTTCAAGGCGGATTTCAACGACACCTACCAAGTGGTTGTCAGCGGCTTCAACACCAGTTCCTACGGTCCGTTCCAGGTCGTCGTCGATACCCTGAAAGCCTACACCGGCGAGCCTTTGACTCAAGACCAGACCATTCATGACTGGGCACTGGGCGGCCAGAAGCGTTACCGCTTGAATATCGACAAGGACGGCTTGTACAGCCTGGCCATGAAGGCCGAGCAAAACAGCATGGACGCCTATCTGAAGCTGATGGATCGTCGCGGCATGGAATTGGCCTCGGACGATGACAGCGGTGGCGGTACCGATGCACGCTTGCAGGTGTACCTGAAAGCCGGTGAGTACATTGTTCAGGCCAGCTCGGCCATGGGCGCACAAAACTTCCAGGGCGGCTTCTCGCTGGAGATCAAGCCCGAAGAAATGACCGGCGAGATCGAGCTGAAAAACGGCGACAGTCTGACTCTGGACGGCGATGGCAAAACCGGTCTGTTCACGGGTGAAACCCAAACCTACAGCTTCACCTTGTCCGAACCCAAACTGGTCACCGTGCAAATGGACGCCCAAGGCTTCCAGGCCACACTGGAAGTAGATTCCACCAGTGCCAACCAATACGGTGATGAAGCCGGCCAACAACGCGTCCGCGGCGTACTGGCTGCAGGCGAACACCAGGTGAAGATTTCTGGCTCCAACCAGGCTGGTCTGTTTGCCCTGTCCGCCTCGGCTGATGAAGTCCCTGCCAATGCCGGCGGCGGAACCATCCGTGTGGGTGAGCCTCGCCAGGCTCTGATGCTGCAAGGCATCACCAGCGACAGCTACCAGTTGACCGTACGTCAACCTGGCAGCTACGTCATTGACATGACCTCGCCTATCTTCGATACCTACCTGGTGCTGCGTAAAGACGGTCAAACCGTTGCTGAAGACGATGATAGCGGCGGCGACATGAACGCACGTCTGGAAGTCCAGCTGGAAGCGGGCGAATACGAAGTCAAAGCCATGTCCTTGGGTAGTTACGACCAGGATATGGAATATGAGCTGTCGGTAAAACGTCGTTAAGACGGTTCAGACAAGCGGAAATCAAGGCTGAAAGCTCCCGGGCTTTCAGCCTTTTTTCTTGTCCTGCAGCCAACTGGGGCTTGATCTGAAACAAGAATATTGACGCTACAGGGTATACACCTAAGCACGCTCACCCTGCCCACAAAGCCGCACTGATATTGGCTTTAAGAAGTGCTCCCCCTCCTTTTTTGCCTGACGTTTGATCTGCTTACGATTTGCTTTTGGGATTACCTTGATAATATAAATGCAAATCATTATCATTAATTTCATTATTGATGCGCTACCTTTTATCAGGAGCAATGCATGCAGACACTCGCCCAACAGTCCCAACACGCTCTTACCCAACGCGACGAACTGGCCTCCTGGCGCAATTTGATCACACAGGGCAACCAGGCCTTTCAATCCCACAATTACACCGATGCCATCACGCACTATCAGCAAGCTCGTGCGTATGTGAAACCGCTGCTGTTTGGCTCTTGCGAAGGGGCCGACGCCACCATTGCCGCCTGGGTCATTGCCCATTTGAATCTGGCCGATGCCTGCGAGCAACTGGGTCAAAGTGACGAACAGGGTCTGCACCTGTGCACAGCTCATGAAACCTTGTGCTGCGCCGCTGCCAATACCCGTCTGGCGGACGACTGGCGCATGGCTGCCTGGCAACACAGCCGCCGCACTTATGCCGAACTGGCCCGCTATGCGCGACGCTACCCCCATCATGTCCCTACCTGCTCTGCCCTGTTCTTAGGGGCGGTCAGCCCGCAGGAACGCTCTTTTTCTCATTAGTTTCATTCTGTCCCCCAGGCGCCACCGGCCTGGGGTTTATCGAGGAGTGCGTCTTGTCTTACACCTTACCTGCCCTGCCTTATGCCTACCATGCTCTGGAGCCGCATATCGACACCCAGACCATGGAGATTCACTACAGCAAACATCATCAGACCTATATCAATAATCTGAATGCGGCACTGGAAGCGGCCAACTTGCCCTACCCGCCTATTGATGAGCTGGTAGCCGGGCTGGACACCTTGCCTGAATCCCTGCGCAATGTCGTGCGCAACAATGGTGGCGGTCATGCCAACCACAGCTTGTTCTGGACCGTCATGACGCCCGATGCCGATAGCACCCTTCCCAACGATCTGGCTTATGCCATAGACCGGGATCTGGGCGGTTTCGAGACATTCAAGGATGCCTTTACCAAAGCGGCGATCTCACGTTTTGGTAGTGGCTGGGCTTGGCTCAGTGTCACCCCGGAAAAGAAGCTGGTGGTAGAGAGCACCGGCAATCAGGACAGCCCACTGATGCACGGCAACACACCCATACTGGGCCTGGACGTGTGGGAACACGCCTACTACCTGAAGTATCAGAATCGTCGGCCTGAATACATTGCGGCCTTTTTCAATGTGATTAATTGGCCCGAAGTGCTGAGACGATACCTGGAAGCCGTTAAATAAAGCGGTTTTACGCCCCGTCAAACCCTGTCGCCTTACTCGGAGACAGGTAGCAACAAGCACTTTAGCTTGTCGCCTTTCCAAGCAACCCTCCACTTTCGGAGGGTTTTGGCTTTAGGGGCACATCCCTACACAGTCCAGCATCCACGCCTGGGTTTGGCCCAATTGCGCAGTGCATCACCAAACGCTATGTTGATTGTTAGCGCCCTTACCACACACATCCCCAGGCCCCCACATGTTGAGTCTCTGCGATCGTATTCAATCCCTACGCTCCCTGTTTCACTTCGATGCGGTGCAGCTTCTGGGCTGTGCACCACAAAGCCGTACGCATCTGGAATTGCATTGTGAAGGCTATAACCTGAACTGTGCCTCTGCCTTGGGGACAGGCTTTCCGCAAATCTATCCACCCGGATTTACGGCGCAAGCCTCTCCCCACGATTTGCTGCCCCCCTCCATTTCCGAGTGCTCGGACACCATGGATCCTCCTTTTCGCAGCACTGCTATCTATACCGATGCTCTGCTGCGTGGTGGATTTCAGGATGGCATGACGGTAGAACTGCAGCGAGGGGATTCCTATCTGGGGATGATTCACTTTTCTTCCCAACAGGCCGGCAGCTTCAATCGCCACGTCCGCACGCTGGCGCTGGGCGCAAAAATCCTGCTGGAAGAGGCCATGCAAAACATGGTCGCGCAAAACGGCATCGTCTTGCATTTGGTGCCACAGGCAGGCAGCCTGATCATGCGTGAAGACATGCTCTCCAATGCCTCCCAATTCAGCCCCGCACTGGCTAAAGCCTTGTCCTTCATGGGCCAGGAGACCTCAACCTTGCAAGCGTTCTGGTTGGAAGGCAAACGAAGCTATCGACTGCAAGCACAGCGTTTTCCCAAGGGGGATGTTCTGGTTCGACTGGTCCCCGCTCCCTTGCCCGCCGCGCTCAGTGCCAAGGAAATGCAAGTACTTGGCTGGCTGGTAACGGGCTATACCGACCGGGAAATTGCGGCCAGTCTGTTTTTAAGCGAACGCACTGTGCATTCGCATGTCACGTCCTTGCTGCGCAAGCTGGGCATTACCAGACGCACAGAAGCCGCTGTTAAAGCGGCTCTGAATCACTGGTATGTGCCGGATGCGCATGGTGCTATCCTGGCTGCCGTGCCCGGACTCTGCCATTAAACGACAAGGTCCGGGGTAGCGTTCAAACCATGAACATCACAGCGTATTAGCGTAGACCGCTCAACAAGCCTGCGGCTTCGTCCACGCAAGCACGTTCCGCATCCAGTAGCGTATCGCCGCCCATCCCGCCCAGAAAGTCCGCGTAAGGATCAGCCAGCGTACGTACACCGGTCAGCTCCTCGATGACAGCCTGACCGCAGAATGGCAAGTAATGCGGGCTGTACCCCCCTTCCTGCACAAAAGCGATACGACCTTCACACACTTCCTCGGCGCAGTCGATAATTTGACGTGCCATCTGACGGAAACCGGAAGCCGTCACCATCATGCGTGCCAGCGGGTCCATCATGCTGGCATCAAAGCCCGAGCCCACGATAATCAGCTGCGGTTTATAGGCGCGCAGCGCAGGCAGTACCACTTTTTCCATGGCATAGAGGTAGGCGGCATTCCCACCGCCAGGAGGCAATGGGATATTCAGGTTGTAGCCCAAGCCTTCGCCCTCGCCGCGCTCAGTCGTAAAACCACTATTGGCCGGGAAGCATAGATGCTGGTGAAGGGAAATGGTCAGAACCGAAGGGTCATTCCACCAGATATCCTGCGTACCATTACCGTGATGCACGTCCCAATCCAGAATCGCGACACGATCCAGGCCCAGTTCTTCGCGAGCGTACGCCGCGGCCACCGAGGTGTTATTAAAAATGCAAAAACCCATCGCACCAGCACGGGGTGCGTGGTGGCCGGGTGGGTTTACCAGTGCGTAGCCATTACTGACTTCACGACTGACCACTTTCTTGACCATCTCAATGGCGCCACCGGCAGAAAGCATGGCAATTTCAAGGCCGCCATTACCCATGGTGGTGATGCCGTCGCCGGTGTCGCCGCCGGTTGGCAAGGCACTCACACGCTTCATGTTTTCCAGATGCTCTGCCGTATGCACACGCAAAATATCCTTGTCGCGTGCAGGCTTGGCCTGGATGCTAGTCAGATGATCAATTTGCCCGGAGGCGCAAACCAGCTCGTGAAAGCGGCGCTTCGTATCGGGATGGGCCAAGTGGTGGCTGATCGGCTGTAAACGGGCACCCAGATTGGCCGAGGCAAGACTGCCCGTCCCCGTATCTACCCAGCCGTAAAGTGTGTTCCAAATATATCCTGTTGCCATGTCGTCTCCTTTCTTTTGGTTTGTTTGGCAGAACCATAGTAGGGATCTGAACGGCGGAAAGAATCCGTAGGATTGCCGAATTTATGGGCTGATCAGGGAACACTCACGGCAAAAGAGGCAGAGGACGCTTGTTTTCCAAAGCGTTCTCTGCCTCTTTCTTCAGGCTGATCGACTTGTAGATAGCGGGCACTGCCCAAGGTCTAAACCAGCTCGGCAATATTGATTATTTCTGCTCCGCAAGCCTCAACCAACTCGGCATCGTAGCTGGCGAACAGCACAACACGGTCTTGCGACCAGATCTGGAACTGCTCCGCCAAAGCGGCACGAGCCTGCGTATCCAGGCCATTGCTGGGGCCATCGGCAATGATCACTGCCGGGTCACCCAAGGCCGCCGCCGTCAGAAATACCTTGCGGCGCGTGCCTGTCGACATCTGCTCAAAGCGCTTGTCCAAGTGTGGCTCCAGCCCTAATCGGCAGGCCAGATCCAGCGCATTGTCATCCACATGGGTGTTCTTTTCTGCGGCGATTTGCGCCAACAGTTCACGGCCCGTCTGGGACGGAAACAGCATGCAGTTGTCGGGTACATAAGCCATACGAGCGCGGGCTTGTCGGGGCGTTTGCATCAGCGAGTGCCCGTCTATCCACACTTCCCCCGCATCCGGTTTGAGCAAGCCTGCAATGATGTTCAGCAAGGTAGATTTGCCGGTACTGTCTTCTTCACAGAGCGCCACGCAGCCAGGCTGAAATGTATGAGTCAGCCCTTTGAAAACGGGGTAATCGCCATAGTTTTTACTGAGATTGTCTATGCGTAGCATGCTGGAAGTCACTGCCAAAGAAGCGCCTGGGCAGACAAAAGATGCTCTGACGAGGCGGGATAAAAAAACAAGTACGGGACTGCCCCGAACAGGGGCCTTAGTATAGGTCTTTATGGGCTGATGTTTGGACTGCTTGCTGTGCTGTGGCCATGCAGGGTTCAGCAGCTATGGAGCAAAAACCTTGTCGGGCACAGCCTTGCCAGGCATTCATGCGCGGGGCTACAGCCAAAACCAAAAAAATAGCCTGAAACAAGACAAGCTTGTTCAGGCTATTTCTCCGCGTGGACTTGCTTATCCCAAGGCCGTATCCAGCAACATCATCAAGACAAAACCGATCATCAAACCGCCGGTTGCAAAGGTTTCATGTCCTTGCCGGTGCGATTCGGGAATGATCTCGTGGCTGATGACAAACAGCATGGCACCCGCTGCAAAGCCCAGACCAAAAGGCAGAAGCACCAGCGAGCTGCTGACGGCCACCGCACCCAGCACCGCCCCTACCGGCTCAACCAAGCCACTGGCCATGCCCAAAACGACGGAGAAAGTACGGCTGTAACCGGCAGCCAGCAAGGCCAGTGCCACCACCAAACCTTCAGGCACGTCCTGAATGGCAATACCCGTAGCCAACGCATTGGCACGCACCCCTTCATTGCCCACATAGCCCACGCCAATGGCCAGACCTTCCGGGAAGTTGTGCAGCGTAATGGCGATCACAAACAGCCAGGTACGGCGCAGCTTGGTGGACGTCGTACTGCCAGGACCTTCACGCCCTTTGATGAAGTGTTCGTGCGGCAGGATGCGATCAAGCAGCATCAAGGCTGCAGCCCCCAACAAGATGGACAGGCCCACGGCGGAGCCCGCGCCCCAGGCACCACCGCCAAACACTTGCTGGTTCTGTGCCGCTTCCAGACCCGGCAGAACCAGCGAGAAAGCACAAGCGGCCAGCATCACCCCCGCCCCAAAGCCATACAGCGTATCTTGCGTACGCTGCGACATGGTTTGAGAAAACATGACGGGCACGGTGCCCAGTGCTGTGGCCAGTGCCGCGATGGAGCCGCCCACCAGGGCCTGCAAGACCACCGGGTGATCTTGTGCGTACAGCCAGAACTGATGACAGAGCGCCCAGACGCCCCCCATGGAGATGATGAGTCCAACCCACAGGCGCAGGTGTTGGCGCCAGTTAGGCGAGCTTCCCTTATTGGGTGAAAAGTAGTGGCTTGTTTTCGGTTTCATAGCCGTGCGCCCCCAGAAAATTACGCAATCCAGGTTTGCCTGATACAGACGCAAAGAGCCGTAAAACGGCTCTTGCAAAGGCATGGATGCTGTACAAACCATCATAGCGACTTCATCTTCGATTTAAAACATAAATATCGAAATGCTAACAATTCTCATTAGCATTTCAACAAATAAGCCACAATCCATGAAATCAGCTTGGGGTTTGACAGCCATCCAGCCTGTTATCTGCGCTTTGCATGGCGATGCAAAACCGAATGAATACTAGCTCAGGCAGTATGCAATTGATGCTTGATTGCCTCCAAAGCCTGGGCCTGTTCAGCCACAGCATTTTCCAATTGAATCAGCTCTTGCTGGAGCTGTTCCAGACTTTGCTCAGCCTGCTCCACGATCTGTTCCGCCAGCTCCTGGGCACTATTCATCACCCCATCACTCAAGCTCATGTACAGACGGTTGTAGTCGATCAACGGCGCTTGCCCTTCCCCCTGCTCCTGGAACACTTCATAGCCAATATGCGCAGGCAGATTCAGTGTCGGCACGTCTGGCTGCATCAACTGGAAATTCGCCAGGATAGTCTGGCTTAACTCCGCAAACGCCTCGCTCAAGTTCTGGCCAAGTTCGGTACGCACAGCGGCAACATCTTGCTGGGCGGCATGTTTTTCCAGTACTTCGGGCAATTGGGGCACCACTCGCCGCCAGGTACCTTCTGTCAGAGCTTGCACGGCTCCTTGCAGTACCAGCGTTTGCTCTTCAATACGCTGACGTAATTGAGCAGCGGCCTGCGCCAGCGTTTGCGTCAAGGGACTTAGAATCACTTCTTCTATATGGTGCAATTGCAGCTCGGCAGGTTTGCGCTGCTTGTATGCCAAGGCAGGCTTCAACAGGTTCTGCACCGCCAGATACAAGCGCTCGAAGCCCGCCTGCTCCAAGCCCTGCTCTTCATCCTGCTGACTGCGCGCCATATGCACAGACAGGGACAAGGCCGGTTTGAGCAAGTCACTGCTCAAGCCCCAATGGTTCAGGGCCTGCGCTGCCCGCGTCATCACGTCCTCTTCCTGCAACTGGCGGTTATCGGCCGTCTTGTTGCAAAGCACTTTGACAATCTCGTCGTCGATCTCATCTTCCTCGATGCGATCGCTGCGGGTAATCACCGGCAGCAAGGGCTTGTTGCGGCGCAATTCCACCAGCAAATCGCCCAACTCCTGTACTTGCCCCGGTGCGCTGGAACTGCTCAACCACAAGAGCGCATCCGTGCTTTCCAGAAACTGCTGTGTCAAAGCAGCGTTATGCGCATTGGCCGAGTGCAAGCCGGGGGTATCCAGCAACACCAGCTTCTCGCCCAGACACACCCCTTGCAAGGCAACCGTGGTTTCTGTTGCCCCTTCCTGGAAACCTTCAGGCATGGGCTGCATCTGCCCATCGGCCAGACGGAAGAAATCCACGCTATGACCCTGACGACGAAAGCGGTCCGCCAGGAAATTACACAAGGAGCTTTTACCGGCATTAAAGGAGCCAAACACCAGCAACATAATGCGATCGCGGAAACGATCCGCCAACTCCTGCGCGGGTGCCAATGCAGACCAGGAAGCCGCCCAGGCCTCTTTTTGTTCCTGCAACTGCTGATTCAGTTGTCGAGCACTGTGCGCCAATGTCCCCTGCTCGGCCAAAGCCGTGCAGGACAAGGCTTGCGCCACGGTCGTCTGGCCCAAATCCGCCAGCCACTGCTCCATCTTGGCAATAGCGGGCTGCATATCCTGACTGGCAGGATTGAGCTGCGCAACCGCCTTGATAAACGTGCTTTCCACCGACATTACGCATGCTCCAATGTGGACAGACCTTCCAAAGCCTGACGCGTTTGCTCAAGCTGATTTTCAGTCGCCTCGATCTGCTTCTCCAAAGCAACACGGCCATCCGAGACTTCAAAATAATGGGTGAAATCCTGAACCAGCTTGTCGCGACCCGCCTGCTCGCAGAAAATACGACGCAGATCATCTCGGTACTTCACCGACACACCCATCACCGCAATCATGACGGTATCCATGCTGCGCACCGAGGTACGTTGGGCCGCTGGCAAGCCTACGGCACCGTATTCCACCAGATGCCCATTGATCGCAATACACGCACGCGAATAGGCAATCTGCAAACGGGCACGCTCTTGCTTGCCTGCCGTCATCTTGAAACCAAACTCGAAGGTATCCGGCACCAGGGAATGATCCACGCCGGGGGCATTGACTACCGGCTCCAGATCCTTCTCGATGCCTTCCAGAATCGTGCGCAGACCGTCCACAAAATCAATGTGCTGCTGCTTTTGCGTCTGCTGCAGGCTATGCAGGCTTTGCTCTTGCGTTTGCTGCAAGGCGTTCAGTTCTTGCGTCAGCTCGGTCAGCAAGGCTTCACGCTCGAACTCGCGGGCTTGCGGCACACGTTTCAAGGCCGCTTCCAAAGAAGCCTGCAAAGCGGGAATTCCGCTTTTCTCCAGCATGCGCTGCTTGCCACCATCACGGCCCTGGCGATAGCGGGTGCTGGACACGGGGTGCAGTGTCACACCGGCACACTGCTGCTGAATCGCGCCCAGCACTTTCTCTTGCTGCTCGTCATCGGCCAACTGGTCAATCTGGCTGATGACCATCAGATTCTGACGCTGGGAGCGTTGATGGTCTGCGGCCAGCTCTTGCAGCAAATTGTTTTCCAGCGCGTCCAGCTCGCCCTCTTTGGCCGCGTGGACGAACAGACGAATATCCGCCTGCAAACCCATGGCTTCACGCGCCAGAGCATCGTCCTGCAAGGCCACGTCTGCGTACAGACCGGGCGCATCCAGCCAGCGCACCCCTTCATGCACATGCTCGGCCAATGCGACAGTTTCACGGCGATCAGCCACATTGAAAACATCACTGCCCATCAACTCATTGAGCAGACGACTTTTGCCGTGATTGTATTTACCGACTACGGTCACCGTTGGCGGCACGTTCAATTGCAAGAGAACGCGCAAACGATCCAGATCCCAGCGGCGCTGTGGCAACACGGCCAACACAGGCTCCAATACTTGATCAAGGGATAGTGCCAACTGATTCATAGTCTCTTCCTTTTGTTTCACTTATGTTTGGACCCAAGCAGGCGATAAGCCACCAAGCCAAACACCACGCCCCAAAATGCAGCGCCCAGTCCAAACAAGCTCATACCTGATGCGGTGGTTAAAAATGTGATGACAGACGGCTCGATATAGCCGCTTTCACTGACCATCACCCGCACATTGGCCACAATGGCCCCTATCAACGCCAGACCCGCCAGGGCTGCAATCAAGGAGGCAGGCAAAGCCGTAAATAAATACACAATCGAGCCGGCAAAGGTGCCGCCCAATAGATAAAACACGCCATTGGCAATACCAGCCACATAGCGCTTGTCGGGATCAGGATGGGCATCCTTGCCCGTACACAAAGCGGCGGTAATGGACGACAGCACAATGGTGATGCCCCCAAAACAGGCCACCAACATCGAGGCCAAACCGGTGCCAGCCAACACGGGGCGCGATGGCGTGGGGTAACCCGCCAACTGCAAGACCGCCATGCCGGGCAGATACTGCCCCGTCAAACTGACCAGCACCAAGGGCAAGGTCAGGCTCAACAAGGTCGCGATATTGAATTCCGGAGTAACCCACACCGGGCGGGCCAGCTCCAGCTCGAACGCTTCCATATGTACTTGCCCGCTGGCCATGGCCATCACAAATCCGGACAAGGCCACCAGCACAATCGCGTAACGCGGCAAAAAACGCTTGCCCAGCAAGTACACCGCCAACATCACCAATACGATGGCGGGCATGTCGCTGCTGGACTTGAACGCCGCCATACCGAACTGGAGCAAAATACCGGCCATCATGCCCGCAGCAATGCCCTTGGGGATGAAGGAAAGAATCTTTTCAAAACCGCCTGTCAGACCAATGACGACGATAATCAAGGCAGCACTAAGATACGCCCCCACCACTTCAGGCATGGTGATGCCTGGAAACAGAGTCAGCAGCAAAGCCGTTCCCGGTGCGGACCAGGCTGTAATGATGGGCAGCTTCAAATACGCGCTCAGGAGCAAACCGCTCAAACCAGCGCCTATGGAAATCGCCCAAATCCAGGAGATCAACTCCGCGTCAGCAATTCGGCCCACTTGTGCGGCCTGAATAAAGATCAGCAAAGGACCGGCATAGGCGATCAACACCGACAAAAATCCGGCCACCCAGACCGACGCCGATCCACTTTTCAATCCCATCGTTTTGTCTCCCCAGTCTTTTTGTTTGAATTCTCAACTTTACTCGGTGCTCAGGCTGCGCTGGGATCGCAGCCTGAGTTTTTTACTGCTGCGTAACTTAAATAGCCGACGGGTGCGTCGCCAAGGGAGTCACGGAAATCTGCATGTAAGGGAACAAGGGCAAGGCGCTGAGCAGATTGTGCAGCTCTTCATTGCTCTCTACATCGAATACGCTGTAGTTGGCGTACTGACCCACCACGCGCCAGATATGCGGCCACTTGCCCGAGCGTTGCAGATCCTGCGAGTAGGCTTTTTCTTCAGCCTTGATACGGGCAGCCTCTTCGGCTGGCAGGGAGTCAGGGATATCAACAATCATGTGAACCAGATAAAGCATGGTGTTCCTTTCTAAAAACAAGCGCTCGGGCACTCAGGCCTGGGCTAAAAAATTCAGTACGGCACGCTCGAAGGCTTCGGGCGCTTCCAGATTGGACAGATGCGAGGCCGGTACGACCGCCACTTTGGAGCCAGGAATATTGGCTTGCATGGCCTGGGCATCGGCCACCGTGGTGACCGGGTCCCATTGGCCAGCGACCAGCAGGGTCGGTGCCGAAATACGGCTGATCTGATCACGCAGATCCGACTCGGCCAAGGCATCGCAGCAGGCGGCGTAACCCAACGGGTCCAGCTTGGCCAGACTGTCCTGCATCGCTTTTACCAGCTCCGGCGATTGCTGGATAAAGGCCTCACCAAACCATCGCGAAGGCGCCGAATCCGCCAAAGTACGCATCTGTGCGGCGCCGCCTTGACGCAAGGCTTCGGCACGCTCCTGCCAGGCTTGAGCAGTACCAATCTTGGCAGCGCTATTACACACGATCAGCGCATTCAAACGCTCCGGGGCATTCACCCCCAACCACAAGCCGGTGTGACCACCCATGGACAGACCACAAAACGCAGCGCGCTCAATATCCAGCGCATCCAGAATCGCCAGCACATCACGCCCCAAATCCTTGAAGCGGTATGGGCCAGGCGTGACCGGACTGCCGCCATGACCACGGGTGTCATAACGGATCAGACGATAGGACTGGGCGAAACCTGCCACCTGCGGGTCCCACATCTCTTGCGTGGTGCCCAGGGAGTTGCTCAGAATCAGGGCCGGGGCCAGCGGATCACCTTCCACGCTGACGCGGAACATGCCCCGCTCGGTATTCAAGGCGCTGGGGCTGACCGTCATTGGCCCTCTCCCTGCTTTGCCGCGGCAATGGGCAAACCAATCATTTCCTCCAGCGCTTCATGCGTCAAACCAGGCACCAGATCAATCAGTTGCAAACCTTCTGGCGTGCAAGCCAGGGTGGCCAAATCGGTATATACGCGCTTCACGCAAGCCAGGCCGGTCAAGGGGTAGCTGCATTGTTCAACCAGCTTGCTGACGCCTTGCTTGGTCAGCACATCCATCATGACCCAGGTTTGCTTGGCACCAATGGCCAGATCCATGGCACCGCCTACGGCGGGAATCGCGCCGGGCTCACCCGTGCTCCAGTTGGCCAGATCGCCGGTTGCCGACACTTGGAAAGCGCCCAGCACACAAATATCCAGATGGCCGCCACGCATCATGCCAAAGCTGTCGGCATGATGGAAAAACGCGCCACCGGGCAGCAGCGTCACCGCTTGCTTGCCCGCATTGATCAAATCGTAATCTTCCTGCCCGGCGGCCGGTGCCGGGCCCATGCCCAGGATACCGTTCTCGCTATGCAGTACCACTTCCACACCAGCGGGCAAATGGTTGGCTACCAGAGTTGGCATGCCAATACCCAGATTCACATAGGCGCCGTCATGGATGTCCTGGGCGACGCGCTGCGCCAATTCGTCTTTACTACGGCGCTGATAATTGAGCGTCATGCTGTCCCCCTTCATGCTCTGTCCGTTCATGCCTTGAACCCACCTGCTTCTGTGCGACTGCGTGGCACCACCACAACGCGACGCACATGAATGCCGGGCGTCACAATGGTTTCGGGGTCCAGTTGACCCAGCTCCGCCAGTTCAAACACACTGGCAATGGTGGTACGAGCTGCGGTCGCCATGACCGGACCAAAGTTGCGCGCCGCCATGCGGTAGGTCAAATTCCCCCAACGGTCCCCCCGCTCGGCCTTGATCAGGGCGACATCTCCATGAATGGGCTCTTCATAGACATGCCAGCGACCATTGATCAAACGTGTTTCCTTGCCCTTGGCCAATTCTGTGCCATAGCCTGTGGGGCAGAAAAAGCCACCGATACCCGCACCGGCGGCGCGCAATCGTTCGGCCAGATTGCCTTGAGGCACCAACTCCAGCTCGATCTTGCCGCTGCGATACAAGTCATCAAATACCCAGGAATCAGCCTGACGGGGGAAGCTGCAAATAATTTTGCGAACCCGGCCTGTTTTAAGCAAAGCCGCCAGCCCCACATCGCCATTACCCGCGTTGTTGTTGACGATAGTCAGATCGCGAGCGCCTTGCTCGATCAGACCGTCGATCAACTCTGTGGGTATGCCAGCCGTTCCAAAACCACCGACCAGAATCGTGGCGCCGTCCTGCACATCATGCAAAGCCTGTGCAACACTGCTTACCTGTTTATCGATCACTCCGTTCTCCGTATAAAGCACTGACGCTACGGATGGGCTTCGCCCTTACGTCAGGCACAGCAAAAACAAGTCAGTCCAGGGCCTGGTTTGACTTGGCAAACACAGGCCCTGGACCGAAGCAAGACTTAGGCAGCCAGACGTGGACGATTCACGATCTGGTTGTCCTTGCCATCGACCAAGGGGGTCAAGGAAATATCAAACACGATCTCTGCAAAAGGACCATCCAGGTTTTCGGCAGCGATGCGGGCAGGATCCGTGTGCTCGGTCAGCGGTGGCACCAGACCATCGCGAGTAGCGTAGGCGAAGTCGTCGTACACCAGCGGATCGCCGTCGATATTGATCTGCGTGGTCAACTTGCGGTGGCCAGGAGCCGTCACAAAGAAGTGAATGTGCGCAGGACGGTTACCGTGACGGCCCAGCTCGTTCAGCAGGCCTTGGGTAGGACCATCCGGTGGACAGCCGTAGCCCTTGGGCACAATGCTCTGGAACTTGTAGCGACCGTTTTCATCGGTAATGATGGTGCGGCGCATATTGAAGGGCTGTTGCTCACCGGTGGGGTCAAAGTGCGAGTAAAAGCCTTTGGTATTGGCGTGCCAGACTTCAACCTGAGCACCCGCAATAGGCTTGCCGTCCGCACCAGCCACGACGCCGTGCATGATCAGGGTTTCGCCAGCGGTATCGGAACCATCATCCAGGCGAACAAAACCTTGCGCCACAGGAGCGCCCGACACGTACAAAGGACCTTCAATGGTGCGTGGCGTACCGTTGTCCAGACCCAGTTCCTTGTCCATGGCGTCCATGCGCATGTCCAGGAAACGGTCAAAGCCCAGACCGGGAGAAAGCAAACCGGCTTCGCTGGCCGTACCCAGACGGTTCAGGTAAGCCACGGCTGCCCAGTACTCGTCGTTGGTGATTTCCAGATCCTCAATGGTCTTGAACAGATCGCTGATGATGCGGTACATGATCTGCTTGACGCGTGGATTGCCACCAGGCTGATCCAGGCCAGAGGCCAAACGCAGGAAGTCTTGTACATCGGGGGTGTCAAAAATTTTAACGCTCATTCTGTGTCTCCTAATATCCTGAAAAAAGTGTTCCAAGCAAAGCCGCTACGACTGGCTTCTTATTGCGCCTAGGCAGCCGAGCCAACACTGACTTGTGTCCTGTCGCGGCGGAAATACTGGACACGATCCTCGTCCAGTACGATACCCAAACCCGGCCCTTGAGGTATCTGTAATTCAAAATTGCTGTAATTCAGTGGCTCTGCCAGGATTTCCTCGGTCAAGAGCAAGGGCCCGAACAGTTCCGTGCCCCACTGCAATTGGTTCACTGTGGCAAACACATGGGCAGCGGCAATCGTGCCGATCGCGCCTTCCAGCATGGTGCCACCATACAACTCAATACCGGCGGCTTCGGCAATCGCTGCTACTTGCAAACCTGCACGCAAACCACCGGACTGTTCAATCTTGATCGCGAACACGTCGGCGGCACCATCACGAGCCAGTGCAAAGGCGGAGGCCGGGCCGGTCAGGGATTCATCGGCCATCAAGGCAATCGGGAAGCGACCTTTCAGATCGGCCAGAGCATCAGCACGACGCACTGGCTGCTCCACCAGCGAGCACCCGGCATCGACAAGGCCAGCCATACCATACTGAGCCTGCAAGGGGCTCCAGGCCATGTTCACATCTACGCGAACATCGGCGCGATCACCCATCGCTTTCTTGATAGCCGCTACATGCGCCACATCGTCCTTTACCGGGCGGCGACCAATCTTGAGTTTGAAAATACGGTGACGAGCCTGCGCCAGCATGCGCTCGGCTTCATCAATATCCTTGGCGGTGTCACCCGAGGCCAGTGTCCAGGCAACAGGTAGGCTGTCGCGCATGCGGCCACCCAGCAGGTGCGAAACCGGCAGACCGGTGCGCTTGCCCAGGGCATCAAACAGCGCGGTTTCTACCGCACTCTTGGCAAAACGGTTATCCTGAATCGCCGTGTTCAAGCGAGCCATCAAAGCCGGCAGGGCGCTGGCATTGGCGCCCAGCAGCAAGGGAGTGAAGTAGGTGTCGATGGCCAGCTTCATACCTTCGGGCGACTCGGCACCGTAGGCCAGACCACCAATGGTCGTGCCCTCGCCTACACCCACCGTACCGTCCGAACAGTACAAGCGCACCAGCATCAAAGTCTGGCCTTGCATGGTCGTCATCGCCAATTGATGAGGACGGATCGTAGGCAGATCCAGCAGCAAAGTCTCCACCCTTTCGATCAGGGCTGGAGCTGCTAATAGTTGAGAAGATCGCGTGTGTTCCATGCCTTGATTGAACACGAAGCAGGCCCGTTATTTCCAAGACTAAATAGGTCTAGTTCTATACCTTTAGAGTATAGTTTCTGATATAAATATTAAAAATCAAGAAACTAAACACCATCAATTCAGCCTAGGTATGGTTTTCCCTTATGGATCTACGTCAGCTCAAATATTTCGTGGCCGTTGCCGAAACCCGCAACTTCACACGGGCTTCGGAGCGCCTGCACATGGCCCAGCCCCCGCTTAGCCGACAGATCCAATTGCTGGAAGAGGAGCTGGGCGTCACACTGTTGCTGCGCAATAACCGCCCCTTGCGGCTGACCGAAGCCGGACGGGTATTTTATGAGCAGGCCTTGCAGATCTTGAGCCGGGTCGATCAACTGGTGCATACGACACGGCAAATCGGACTGCACCAACGACAAACCCTGTCGATAGGCTTTGTGGCATCGACCCTGTACGGCGGCCTGCCCGCTTTGATGCGCAAGCTGCGCCATCAATATCCGGAAGTGGATATGCAAACGGTGGAGCTCACCTCCATGCAGCAGCTGGAGGCCTTGAAGTCCGGGCGAATTGATGTGGGTTTTGGGCGAATACGACTGAATGATGCGTCCGTACAAAGAACGGTGTTGCGGGAAGAACAACTGGCCCTGGCCATTCCCCCCAGCTCGGATCTGGCCGATTCAGACAAGCCTTTGAGCCTGAAAAAAGTGCAAGGCCAGAAGCTGATTGTGTATCCCAAAGAACCCAGACCCAGCTTCGCGGACCATGTTCTGCACCTGCTGCACGATCACAGCGTGCGCCCGGCCGAAGTTTATGAGGCCGGGGAAATTCAAGCGGCCTTGGGATTGGTGGCTGCCGATTCTGGATTGTGCTTGATCCCAACCTCGGCTCGTCTGCGCAACGATCTGCACTACCGCTTGATCGAAGAACCGCAGGCGACTTCACCGATTATCTTGACGCACAGGATGAACGATCAGGCTTGGTATATCGAGGCGATCAAGGGTTTGGTCGCTGAAATGTAAGGTCTGACTGTCGTCACTAACAACCCCCTTCCTCTTTGTTCCCGGATTGACTCACTTCTGAAGCCACTCTAATATCATTAACACGTTAACTAAAATTAGAGACAAGCATGCAACAGGTCACGATTCAGCAGGCTGGAAAAGACCCGATCAGCGCAACCTTATGGCCAGCTCCTGATGCCAAAGCGTCCATCATCATTCACCCCGCCACCGGCGTTCCACAGGATTTCTATCGTCCTTTTGCAGAACATCTGAACAGCCTGGGATTCATTGTTCTGAGCTACGACTACCGGGGTATCGGCCGATCTCGTCAGAAGGATATACGCCAATGCGATGTTTCCATGTCCCACTGGATGCTGGAGGATGCGGTTTACGTCACAGACTGGGTCGCCCATCGTTTTAACGGCTTGCCCATGTTGGCTATCGGTCATAGCGTTGGCGGCCATGCAATTGCTATCTCCCCAGCGACTCGCTCCGTGAAAGCTGCCGTGATGATTGCGTCACATGCGGGGGTTACCGCTTTAATTGAAAAGCCCATGGAGCGCTTTCGGGTGGGGCTGATCATGCGGGTACTTACTCCCGTACTGTGCAGCCTTTACGGCTATATGCCGACCCGGCGTTTGGGCTTTGGCGAGGACCTTCCACGTGGCGTCATGCAGCAATGGAGCCGCTGGACGCAAAAGCCTCATTATTTTTATGACGATCCACAGCTGGATGCCAAAAAACGCGCTAGCCAGGTCGATATTCCCTTGCTGGTTCTGGGTTTTGATGATGACCCCTGGGCCAATCCGCGAGCTATTTCCAGGCTGTTGGAACCACTAGGCAAGGCCCGTATAGAAAGGCATCAAATAGAGCACAAGCAGCTGGGTTTGGCGCATATTGGTCACATGGGCTTCTTTCGTAAACGCAACGCAGAGGCACTTTGGCCTATAGTGGTCGACTGGCTGATCGCACAAAGCGAATCCGGCCCTGCATCGAATTCCTGACGTCTAACCGATATCTATCCAGCCATCGCCACAATGAGCCAGAAATCACAGCCACGTTTTGTCTTTTTGTTGAACCATGCCCACAAGGCTTTGCAGCGCTGGATTCAGAAGCAGCCCTCGGCATGGACAGATATCAGCGCGGCCCAAGTTGGCATGCTGTTCCTGATTCGCTCTCAAGGCTCGGTCACGGTGGGAGAAGCAGCCAGCGCCTTGCAAGTCGCACCGGCTGCGATTACCGGACTGTCCAAACGCATGCAGGCAGCAGGCCTGATTCAACGCCTGACGGACGATGTGGATACACGCAAGATTTGCCTGACGCTGACTCCGGCCGGAGAAGAAGCCAGCATCAAGGCCAAATCAACCTTGCAGGACTTGAATCAGCAACTATCCGACGGCTTTACGGAGGATGAACTGAAGGTGGTGGCACGCTGGTTAAGCCAGGTGGTGAATCTAGACCTGCCCACAGACAAGAATGTTGATCAAAAAGACGAACTGCCTGCTTGATCGCATTTACTTGAATGTAAAGAGTGTCCGTTTTTCGTAAGCCAGGGACGTGAATGCGGTTTTATCCGCTCGCTATGTGAAGTATTCTTCGAGCAGAGTCGCCCCGTGACTCAGAGCCACTTAGCCGTCAAAGGTGGCCCGCGCCGTTGTATTACACACAGAAGCTAGCGCGGCCCACCGCAGCTTGATGGCTGCTTATGCCTCGACCTCCTCAAAACGTACCGCCGCATTCATCACCGCCATCACGCTGGCCGTAATGATATTCGCGTGCTTGCCCACACCAAATTTCGAGCCAGGCACACCGGGCATGACCGCTTCCACAATCGCCATCGCGCAAGCGTCCGCTCCTGAACCCAGGCTGCGCTCCTCGTAACTATCGATACGCAAAGGCAGGTTCAAGGCCGCCACTGTCGCCGCAATCGGGCCATTGCCCGTTCCGGTATAGATTTCAGTCTCGCCATTGGCATTGACGCATTGCAGCTCTATGCCCTGCAGCCCTTGTGCCTCATCGAACAGGCGATGTGCTCGGTAGCTGTTGTTCCCCTGGCGCTGATTGGCTTGCAGATAGGTGGTCTCAAACAGTTCCCAAATCTGCTGGCTGTTCAGCTCCGTTTCGCTGGAATCGGCAATCTGCTGAACAATGGCACTGAACTCCACCTGCATGCGGCGCGGCATCACAATGCCGTAGTCGCGTTGCAGCAGAAAAGCGATGCCTCCTTTGCCGGACTGGCTGTTGACACGCACGATACTGTCGTAGGTGCGGCCCAAATCCTTGGGGTCGACTGGCAGATAAGGTACACGCCAGGGGGCATCTTCTTTCTGCACCGCAAAGCCCTTGGCAATCGCGTCCTGATGGGAACCGGAAAAGGCGGTAAAGACCAGATCGCCCACGTACGGGTGACGTGGGTGAATGGGCAAGGACGTGGCCTCTTCCGCGATACGCGCTACTGCCGAGATGTCAGAGAAATCCAGATTCGGAGAGATACCCTGGGTATACAGATTCAGGGCCAAGGTCACCACATCCAGATTGCCACTGCGCTCGCCATTGCCAAACAGACACCCCTCGACACGCTGTGCGCCGGCCAGCATGGCTTGTTCAGCGCAAGCAACGCCCGTTCCGCGATCATTATGCGGGTGTACCGACAGGACGATATGTTCGCGCCTATCCAAATGGCGATCCATCCATTCAATCTGATCAGCAAAGACGTTCGCTGTCGTCACTTCCACCGTGGTGGGCAAATTGATAATCATGGGCCGCGCTGGACCCGCGTCCCAGGCATCAATAGCCGCATTGCAGACAGCCAGCGACACCTCCAGCTCTGCCATGCAGAACGTTTCAGGTGAGTATTGCAGCACCCACTCCGTTTCCGGGTGCTTGGCCGTCAGACGCTTGAACACCTCCACATGGTGACGCACCATCTCGATGATTTGCGGCACCTCCATCTTGAAGACGATTTCCCGGAAAGCAGGAGCAATCGCATTGTAGAAATGCACAATCACACGACGCGCGCCCGCCACGCTGCGTACCGTGGTTTCGATCAGATCCTCACGCAGTTGGGTGATGACCATAGGCGTGACGTCGTTCGGGATCATGCCCTCGTCAATCAGTTGCCGGACGATATCAAAATCGGTTTGCGAGGCAGACGGAAAACCCACCTCGATTTCCTTGAAGCCAATACGGACCAGCTCTTGAAACAGACGCAATTTACGGTCGCGATTCATGGGTTCGAACAGGGCCTGGTTGCCGTCGCGCAAATCGGTAGACAGCCACACGGGCGCTTGGCTCAGGGTGCGCTGCGGCCACTGGCGATCGGGCAGATTGACGACAGGAAAGGGACGGTATTTGTGGGAAGGATCAGTCAGCATGGGAACCTCGAATATAGGGAATGACATACCTGGCTTCCCTACTCCAAGGAGCTGGCTACAGTCGGGGTCTGGGGAAACCAGGATAGGACCATTCGCACACACAGGCGTACGGACCCCGACCGGATGTCAGGGCTAGTAGGCCTAGCGATAGCAAGTGCAAATGAGTCACGACAGGTTCAATCCCAAAGTGCTTGATGAAGACGATAAAAGCACTTTAGACTGCAAGACACTTGGCCTACTATCAAAAAATAGTCATTTGTTTTATTTTTTTGGACATTCCTGAATATGGGCTACGCATCCCCTGAATGCGGTGGGCGAGCACTGGACTTGTCGCACTCCGATACCTCGCCCTTGCTGGTCAGCGGGGTGATCGAGCATTACCCTGCCGGCCATGAAGTCCCCCGCCATCGCCACCACCGGGGGCATCTTTTGTATGCCACGGAAGGGGTGCTGCTGGTACAGGCCGACACCGGCCAGTGGCTGGTGCCTCCGACCACCGCCGTCTGGTTGCGACCCGGCGTGCCGCATCAGCTCAATGCCACCACCGCCGTGAATGTGCATGGTTTATTTATTGATGAAATTCTGGCCGCACAATTACCGGACCACGATTGCGTGATCCATGTCACACCACTGGTGCGTGAATTGATTGCAGCACTGGTGCGGGTGATTCCGCAAGAGAACCCACCGTTACGAGACGCCTTACTAGGACAGCTATTGATAGAAGAGTTGCGCGTGCTGCATCCCCTGCCTTTTCATTTGCCCTGGCCGCAAGAGGAATTGATGCGACGGATTTGCGAAGACCTGGTGTGCTCGCCAGCCCAGCAAAAAACAATGGATGAGGTAGCGCGGCAATACGCCTTGACGCCGAAAACCTTGCATCGGCGTTTCCTGAAAAGCACGGGGATGAATCTGGGGAAATGGCGGCAACAGATGCGCTTGATGGCCTCGATCCAGTTTCTGCTGCAAGGAAAGTCCATCACGCAGGCGGCGCTGGAAAGTGGCTATGAAAGTTTGAGCGCTTACTCAGTAGCCTTTAAAAAGACCTTTGCTTATCCGCCTTCGGAGTTTCTGGCGACTTTGAGCCAGTACCCTGATAGGGAGCACGATGCGGGCATGGTCTGAAGCCAATCTCGACGACAAGGATGTCTGGCAGATTGGAGTAACTACTTAGTTTGCCAGCCTGCTTTCTGGCTGATCCCATGCGCTATACGGATATTCATGCATCCATCTCAGGCCTGTCTACAAGACCCATCGCCCTCTTGAGCACTTCGCAAAACCAGCTGTTCAGCAGAAACAAAAGTACGACGCGAGCAGGCCAGGACCGCGATAGCAGCCCAGCGTCATCAACTCTTGCAGACCTCCTGCCGCAGTTGCTCTGCCGAGAGCTTGATCATCTTGCCGTTCTCTACCAAGACCACCGAGGTATTGGTTTGCATGGCCACAAAACGTGCCGACTGCGCTGCACGCTCCAAGGCGGCCAACGAAGCCCGCAAGTCCGGGTTTTTTGCTTTGGAAATATCTTCTTTATTCATCTTTCTCTCCCCACTCCAACAGGACTGGCACACTGCCTGCGTTATCGTACAAAACCCAATCATCCACGGTATCCCGATAATGATGCAGGAAGTTCTTCATGCCAGCCGCAAAGCGGCGACGAATGACGGGTTCGGGGATGTTATGGCCCCCCTGACGTACCCGTTCTGCCACCCGCGCGATCGCCATATCCGCGTCGGGCAGACTTAAAAAATACAAGCTGACGCGATAGCCCTGCGCCTGCCATTTTTCAATATGGCGAACATAGCCTTGGCCAGACAAGGTCGTTTCCAGCGCGAAGCTCTCGCCCAGGCGAACCGCTTCTTTCAATTCGTCCAGCATCAAACGACCCGCTTTGATGGCCGCGCTCTCTGGCGCAAAAGGCGACAAACCTGCAGCAATCAGATCTGCATTGATAAAACGCAGCACCTCCGCCTCGGCCGGGAGGAAAGAGCGCGCAAACGTCGTCTTGCCTGCCCCGTTCGGGCCAGCAATGATCAGAATCTTTTTGCTCTTGCCCGTGTCAGCGTTGTTGCCAGACATAAATACACCTAAACAATGTCCACATTGAACAGATTTGTATCATACATTGGCGAAAAGGCCAGCCAAGCGCCTTGCTTTGGCCGCCACGCATCCGCGAGACAAGGCGGGTTTTCAGGCGATAAAAAGGCTCCTTGAGCACAAGGAACCTTTTCAAGGAGCGGGCGGGAATGCCCCGCTACCAGGCCATAGCGACTGATCTATTGACGCTTTTTCAGCGGGCAGGTGCTCAGGCCCAGCATGGGGTACAGCGGGCAAAAACCGACCAGCCCCGTAATCAGAGGAATCAAGCCCAGCCAGCCCCACCAGCCGATGACGTTCGTGACTGCCAGCGCAATCAGCACCACACCCACAACGATACGAGCAATACGATCCAAACCACCTACATTGCTTTTCATGGCAAATCCTTTCAATAAAGAAGCAAGGGGAAAACGGGTCGGGCGATGGCCTGCAGGCGATGCGCCCCGCCCCTGATGCCATCAGGCTCAGGGACAGAAAATATCTTTCAAGGTGCCAATCAAGGTGGCGACATTCGGGTCCTCAATGCGGTAATACAGGGTTTGCGCCTCGCGCCGGTAGCTGACCAAACCTTCCTGGCGCATGCGTGCCAAATGCTGCGACAGGGCCGAGGGGCTTAACGCCACCATCTCGTTCAGTGCTCCCACACTCATCTCGCCTTGCTGAATCAAGAGACACAGAATCACCAGGCGTTTGGGATTGCCCACCGCCTGCAACAAAGCGGCCGCTTGATCAGCGCTCTCTTGCAACAGCTCGATGTCGGATTTGCTTTGGATCATGGTTTATCCAGCTTTTCTTGCGCATTAATTTAGATAGATTTTAATTTAGCATATACTGAATTAATGCAGTCAACAATTTCAGCATTCCTTTGCTTTTGTTAATACGACAGGAGTCATGCATGAGTGAAACTAGCTACAAGCAACTGACCCAAGGCATTTCCAGCAATCTGGCGCAGCTACGTCAGACCCAAGCCGACGTGATGAAAGGGTTTGGAGATCTGGGCAAGGCCGCCATGACAGGCGGCGCCCTCGATGCCAAAACTAAAGAATTGATAGCCTTGGCAATTGGCGTAGCCACCCATTGCGAGGGCTGCATAGGCTTTCATAGCAAGGCCTTGGCGCAGATGGGAGCCAGTCTGGAAGAAGTACATGAAGCCCTGGGGGTTGCGATCTATATGGGCGGTGGTCCATCCGTGATGTACGCGGCCAATGCCGTTGCCGCATTCAATGAATTCAAGTCTTGAACCGAAACAAGGAGAATTGTGATGCCTAAACCCGCTGCTTTTGTATCGACGCTGTTCCATGCCCAGGGCAATCCCGACAAAGTAACTGTGGCCCTGACCATGGCTGTCAATGCGGTTCAGAAGGGACATAGCGCCTGCCTGATTCTGATGGCTGAAGGAGTCGCGCTGGGTGTACCCGGTGCCGCCGACCCCATCAGTATTGGCGCCCCCTTTGAACCGGCAGCAGAGCTGTTGAAGAAATATCTGGAACAAGGTGGACGCGTGGCCGTGTGCAAGTCCTGCATGCTGCATAACGGCCTGAGCGCCGAGCAGATGGACCCACGCTTTGAAATCATTTCCGCGCCGGATGTGATCGACCTGCTGATGGGCGCAACAGGCTCTTTGCAGATTTCCTGATAAGCTGCATCGTCAAATGCAAAGCAGGCCACAACCATTTCTGTGTTTTGGCCTGTTTGTTATCGACACGCCATGCCCATGTTCAGTAAAGCAAGCAACCGACCTGTAAGCGCATCAAGTCGAATGCGCCAGCAAGGCCTCCAGCAAAAAGAAGCTGGCGCAGGCCGATTCCACCAGTTCAGACTGCCCCGGCGCAACTTTGTAAAGATGCCCCACAAAACGCCCTGTTTCACTTAACTCAGGGGTCAGCAAGGCATCCAGATACAAGCGCGATTGCTCGTGCAGCCATTGTTGTTCCGGCAGAATCTGCGACAGCTCATACATAGCCAAAGAAGCAATCGCCCAGGCTGAACGGTCTACCGGACTTAGTGGGGACTCCTGTGTCAAAAAGCCATGCGCAAATCTCCCCCAACGCTCGTGCCAATATCGGCAGGCATTCAGGGCTGCTTGAGCATAGGACTTTCTGTCATACAAGCGCGTTGCGCTTGCCATTCCCAACATGGCCCAGGCCTGCCCTCGTTGCCAGGTTTCAGCGCCCTGCTCGGCCAACACATCGTTCCCGCGTAGCAAGACCGTATCGCGCCAGGCTCCGCTGCGTTTTTGCAGATAACGCAGGCAGGCATCCACATGCCATTGCCCAAACTGACGCGCCACCGGCCCACCCTGCGCATCCAGCACTAAAAGCGTAGGAGCCAGAGCATCCACATTCAACATGTGATTGCCCGCCTCCCCGCCCCCCATCCCGGAACCCAAGGGCCAGAAGCCACTGGAGGCATCAAAGCTGTTCAGCAGAGCTTGTGCAGCCTGATCGACATGGGCTTCGGCCTCTCTATCCCCATGCCAGATGCTGCCCAGGCCGGAGCCATACCAGAACACAAAGCTTCGATTGATGCTGGGCTCTTCCAGCCAAACTTGCAGCTTCTGACACCAGTTCAGCGCCTGCTCCCTATCCTGCTCCTGACCGCTGATCAAGGCGCGTCGCCACCACAAGCCCGCCCAGAAGCCCCCCAACCAGGAGCCACGTCGCGACAAGGTCCATTGCTCGGATGAGGACTGTCTGAACAAGGGAAACTGCTCCCCACATTGCTCTGCAATCTGGTCCATATTCGCAAAAATGGACTCGATGCTGGCTGATCCCAATACCTCTACAGACATTCCATCACTCCCCTTTCGCCATGCGACGAACCTGGTACAAAATCAGGCACAACAAGCTGGCGCATACCAGAATACCCATCAGGAAAGGCCAGGCAGCGGCAAAGCCTTCGGGCGAGCGCAGCAGCACACCAAACAGTGGCGGACCAAAGGCAAAGCCGCCAAAAAACCCGACGGACAACAGCCCTGCGGTACGAGCCGGCGCCCCAAAACGGGCATCCCGCAGCAACATGCTCATGGCAATGGCATTGGTGGCAACCAGGGTCAAGCCAATGGCCAACACCCCGGCTCCCAGGGGCCAGAGCCTGTCCGGTGCAGCCATCATCATCAGCAACAAGGCCACAATCGGGATGACAAACAGAATGCCCAGCAACAAGGTTTCATCCCCAAAGCGGGCAGCAATGGGCGTCAAGAGCACTCGGGACACAATCCCCATTACCCCAAAGCCACTGACCAGCATCCCTATCCAGTACGGCGACACGCCCAGTTGCTGCGCAAATACGCCCAGAAAAGTGATGAAGGACGACAGCACCAGACCCGCGCACAGCTGAATGGCCATTAACAGCCAAAGTTGTTGGCTGGGCCAGGGCAAGCGCCAGGACATGCTGCCGGCTGCGGTGCTGGCTCTGGCTGGCAAAAGCTGCAGGGCAAAGTAGGACAGGCACAGCATGGCAGGTACCCACACCACAAACGCCCCCCGCCACCCCAGTTTGTAGGCCAGGGTGGGTAGGACCAGACCGGCCAGCAAGGCCGAAGCCTGCACGCCGGACTGCTTGATACCAACCAGCCCCGCCTTGCGCTCTGCCGGTACCAACTGGGCAATGGCCTGATTGGTCACCGGGTTGGCCAAGGACTGCGCCAGGCCGCACAAGAGCAAGGCCGTCAGCACACCCCAGAAACCCGGCAACACCGCAATCAGGCTGAAGGACATGGCCACCAGCAGGAACAGCAAAAACAAACCGTGCCGATTGCCCATGCGCTGCACCAAGGCCCCCGCCCACGGCGAAAGCAAGGCAGCCAGCCCAAAAGTGCTGGTGGTCAACCAACCCAGTTGCTCGCGCGAGATGCCCAGATCCTGAATGATTTGCGGGCCCAGGACGCCGATGGCATAGAACACCATCATGGGCATGCCCATCGCCAGAGTCATCAAACTGGCCAGCACCCAGGGTGAACGACTTGCCCGTGTCGATAGCATCATGCGACTGCCTTGTTCATATCTGCCATCTCTTGAGTGGCGTAGTAGGCTTGCAGCAAGTGCTTTCCAACGGTACTGATCAAGGCGTCGTCCGCCCCATCCAGAATATGCGTGGTACGCGCTGCCCGATAGATGCCGGACAAGGGGCTCCAATCGGCCAGCCCTTCGGCCCCCATGATCTGGATGGCGGAATCTGCTGCCGCGCTGACCGCATCCGACGACGCCAGCTTGGCCACATTCACCTCCACCGCATTGGGCAAACCCGCGTCGAACTTGACAGCCGCTTCACGCAGCAAGCAACGGGCCGAGGTAATGGCCCGGTACACCTGATAGACCCGCGCCCGAACCAGTTGCTTGTCCGCCAGACGGGCCAGTTCTCCGCGCTCCGAGTGAATGCGCTCGCACATGATTTCAAAACTGCGTTGCGCCAAGCCCAGCCATTGCACGGATCGCAAAATACGCCCCAGGGCCAGACGCTTTTGCATCAGGGCAATGCCCTGCCCAGCGCTGCCCAGAACATAGTCCTCCGGCACGGTCACATTGTTGAACAGCAGCTCGTTCTGCCCCTGATAACGCCCCAGCAAGGGCAAGGGGCGCACAACTTTAAAGCCTGCCGCATCCGTGGGCACGATCACCATGGACAAGGACTCATTCACGGGGCCGTCCGCGCTGCGCGCCACCACGGTCGCAAAGCTGGCCTGTTGCGCCCGACAAATAAACCACTTGCGGCCATTCACATGCCATTGCCCGTCTTTCAGGCGAGCCTGACATTGCATGGTGGCCGGAATCGAACCAATGCTGTCCGGCTCGGACATGGCGTAGCTGGACACCGCATCCCCCTTGAGCAAGGGCGTCAGAAAGCGCTGTTTGACGCTGGCCGAGCCATGATGGCTCAACATATACGCATCCAGCGTGGCATCTGCCCCGAAAATGCCAGGGCCATATTCAGAGCGTCCTTCCTGTTCGGCCACAGGCAGGTACTCAACCAAACTGGCGATCCGACCACCACGATGCATAGGGTAGAAGCTGCCGAACAAACCCGCCTGTTGAGCGCGGCGTGTCAGATCCAGAGTCAGCTCGCGGGCCAGATTATCCCCCTGGGCCAGAATGCCCTCGTTGGGGATGATCTCGGTATCCACAAACTGCCGCAGCTTGCGGCTCAAGGCCGCGCTGGAGATGGCAAGGTGGCTCATGCTGCTATCCCCGCTGCAGTCTTGGCCCCAGAGCCCAATGCAGCAGCATCAGCGGCCAAGGCGCGCTTGTCGATCTTGCCTGCAGGCGTCAGCGGCAGGCTGCGGTAAAAGCGCAGATACTCCGGCAGCTTGTTCACTTCCAGACCCTGCTCACGCAAGAAGTCGGTAATCTCTTTCAGGGAGAAACGTGGCACGCCTTCACGCACCGTCACGCACAAGCAAATACGCTGGCCCAGATCCGCGTCGGGAACCGGCACGCAAGCCACAGTGACTACATCCGGGTGAGCCATGACCAGGCCTTCAATTTGCACCGGGCTGATGTTCGCGCCACCACGAATAATGATGTCTTTCTTGCGACCTGCCAGCACCAACTGCCCTTGGGCATTGATATAGCCCAGATCGCCCGTTTTCACCCAACCCTGTTCGTCCCGATACTGGGCATCCAGCTCCGGAGCGTTCACATATTGCATGGGGCTCAAGGGACCACGTGCGGTGATTTCGCCTACCTCACCTTGCGGCACTTCGGCACCCTCGTCATCAATCAGGCGGATCTCGCACACCTGCGGATTGGGGGTCCCCACACTGCTCAAGACCACTTCGATGGGATCGTCCAGCGTGTTGTGGCAGTTCACCCCATCGGCTGAGCCGTACAGGCTGATAAAGCCGCACCCAAACGCTTCCACGCAACGGCGTACCGTAGCTTCGTCAATGACTGAACCACCCACAATCAAGCCGCGCAAGCTGGCTTTATCGGCCTTCTCCAGCTCGGGCGCTGCCGCAATACGCTGGAACATGGTGGGCACGCCCAAAATAAAGCTGGGTTTGAAGGCATTGATAGCGGCAATCGCGCTAGGCACATCAAACTTGGGCAAGACCACCAAAGAACCTCCCAACCAGCACAGCACACCGAAGGTGGCCGTAGAGCCAAATGAAGAACCCAGCGGCACCAGATACATGCCCCGGAACTCCACATCATTGGGGGAAATGCGTTGCAGGAATCGGCCACGCCCACCCACCAGCGCATTATGCGAATAGGCCACCAGCTTGGGCTCGGACTCGGTGCCCGAGGACACCAGCAAACGCACTGGCGAATTGGGGGACACCACCGGCAATTCGGACAAGGCCAGGGGTTCGCCCTCGAACAAGGAATCCAAAGTCATCCAGCCCGGACGCGATGGGCCTTGCACAATCAGGACACGCAAGGACAGCAGCGTAGGCCGCAAGGATTCGATCACTTCGCACAAATCAATGCCTGCATATTCATGCGGCACAATCACCGCCCGTGCATCGCAACGACGCACCAGCGACTGAATATCCAGCTTGCCCCGTCCGGGTGGGAAAGGCGCGACAATCGCCCCCAAAGCAGCGGCGGCCAGGTCAATGGCGCAGCACACCCAATGGTTGCTGAGCTGATACGCCACCACGTCGCCCGCCATAATCCCTGCACGACGCAAGCTGCCTGCCAGACGCAGAGCCGCGTCCATCAAGGCGCTATAACTGATATTGCCTTCGGGCGAGAGCACCGCCAGTTTGTCCGGATGAGCCTGAGCTTTTTCCGCAAACAGCGTAAAGACCGGCTTGTTCGGGTAGGTACCGTCCTCTATCCAGCGTTGGCGCAATGACGCAGGGACCAGATCGATGATGCCAGCGTGATTCATAAAAACCTCCAGGGAGAATTAACAGACGAATAGCCCTTGTCATGGAAATGAGACGTCAGACGTGGATCAGCACGCAGTTGCGCCAGATTGCTATGGACGCGGCGGGCCGGTATGCCCAGCACATCCAGTTGCGTTTCCAGGCTACGGGCAGACTGGGACAGAAGACGATCCGGCAAGACCGTCCAGACAGCATCGGGCCACACATTCAGCCACCCGGCCAGGGCATGCAGATGCGTTTGATCCTGGCAGTCGATGACGATGAAGCCCTCGCCCGTCTGGAACACCGCCGACACACCAGTTTTACTGATGGGAGAAACGGCCTGGGCCAGATGATCGGCCGTGGCCAACAAAGAGCTGTCTACCCGCAAGCCCGACCCGCTCAGGCCCCGGCGCAGCAAGGCGGCACTGATACCCAGCGCGGCCATCACCCCGCCCAGCACATCCAGCACCGTAAACAACGACCCGCCCCGTGCATCCGAGGTTTGAGAAATGGTGTGAGCAATACCCGACCAGGCTTGCACCGTGAAGTCCGTCCCCGGCGCGTCCACTTGCTCCTGACCCCAACCGCCCGCATAGGCGTAGACCAGATCCGGGCGCACCGCGTGCAAGTCCTGGGCATCCAGTTGCAGCTCGGCCGCCTTGCCCGGCGCCCAGTTATGCAGAAACACATCGGACTCGCTCACCAGCTCGTAAATGGCCTGGCGGCCTTGAGCCGATTTGATGTCCACTTCCTGCACCGTCTTGAATTGATTAAGCGCATCAAAGCGCACCGAGCAGCCATCCACGCACGGTGGCATGGCACGCAAGGGATCACCACCGGGCGGTTCCAGACGAATCACTTCAGCCCCCAGCAGCGCCAGCAAGTGACCGGCAATAGGCCCTTGAATCCGACGGCAGGACTCCACCACCCGCAAACCACGCAGGGGCAAATCGGCCTTGGACGGCAAGGTGCTCAGTGAGCCGGGCGCGGCATGAATCTGATGCTGCCACAGACCGGCCAAGGCCGCGTAATCACTATCGCTCTGGCGTTGAGCCGGTGTACGTACCGGCAAGATGGCCATGCCGGTCTGCAAGGCCAGTTCCTGCAAACGGGCAAAGTTCAGGGCTTGCAGACTGCTTAAACATGCCGCTGGCATAGGGCACACCGCCTTGGCATAGCGCAGCAAAAACGCTTTCCAGGCCTGACCAGCCAGATCGGCCGGTACGCCCACTGCTTCCCAAAAAGCGCGCCAGGGTCGCGGGTCCAAGGTTTCCAGTTCAAAGACCACGCCGTCTTGCGAAACAAAGGGAGGCCGTAAGCCGGGATCGTAACTACCCGCCAATAACTGTTCGGGATCTTGAGCCGCCGTTGCCCCGGCCAGATACTGCCCGATACTGAGCAGGCCGCAGCCCAAGGGCGAAACCGACACCGTAGAGAAACGCCCGCCGCGCAATTGGCCCAAGGCCGCCGCCAAGGTCGCTTGCAGGGTCATGGCTGAACTGAGCACGGCCAGATAATCCAGGCCCAGCGTGCCCGACAGGCCACTGGAGCGTCCATGCACGGACAAGATACCGCTGGCAGCCTGCATGCTCAGCTCGCTGATCGCGGCTTGCGTCATGCCGCCCGCCTCGGTTTCCAGATGCGTGCTAATCGTTCCAAAATCAGGCGAATACAGGCTGAATGCTGCTTCGTCTTGATGGCCTGCGGATTGTCCTTGTTCAGATAAACCCAGCAATCGAGCCTGACGGCTCAAGGCAGCAGGCAAGCCCGGCCAATACGGGGGCTGTGAGCCCATCTGCCAACGTAATCCGCAGCCATGTAGTAATTCAGACATAGTTCCAAACCAGAGTGATGCGCACGCCAAGTGCTGATTGCAGAAACCAGCACTTGCACCATGAAAATCCAGACCAGATGGTCTTAGCCCCCTGCTACGGCAGGCAGTACGGTCAGGCTGTCACCAGCACGAGTAGTGGTTTTCAGGCCATCACTGAAACGGATGTCCTCTTCGTTCACGTAAATATTCACGAAACGGTGCAGGTCTTCGCCGCTCATCAGGCGCGCCTTGATGCCGGGAAACTGGCCTTCAAGATGCTCGATCACTTCGCCTACCGAAGCGCCCTGGGCCTGGACTTTCTTCTCGCCGTTCGTCAGTGGACGCAGCAAGGTCGGAATAGAGACTGAAATGGACATGCTTAAAACTCCTTTGAAATAGTGGTTTCCAACAGCCGGGACACACGCTCCCCTTGGGGGAGCGACGCTGCTCCCTAGACAATCACGATGGTTTCTTCGGTCACACCGCCGTCGATAATCCGGAAGGATCGAACCGGCACGGTGGCCTGATCCCAGGTGGACACGATCAAGTAATGCAGTTCGGGATGGCCCGCAAAATCAATGTCATCCTTGCTCGGGAAAGCCTGGCTGGCGGTATGAGAGTGATAGATCACGCAACACTCCTGATCGTCCTCATCCAGACGGCGGTAGACCTGAAATTGCTCACGCGAATCGAACTGATAAAACACCTCCGAGGCCGCCCGGTTTTGCATGGGCAGCACACGCTCGGCCACCAGTGAACCCTCCTTGGCGGCGATCAGTCCGCATGCCTCGATGGGGTGATCCTGCTTGGCATGATTCAGAACTTGCTCTAGAGCAGAGCGACGAATCTGCAAGGCCATAATGTGCTTCCTCCCGAACTTAGTAAGACGCCAATTCGGGAGCGACCTGCTCCACCCAAGCCAGCACGCCGCCTTCCAGATTGCGCACCTTGGGGGCCTTCAACTTGATCAGCTCTTCGCACACGGTCCTGGAACGCGCACCGGAGCGGCACGAAATCACCAGATCCGCATTCGGTCCAAAGGCAGCCAGAATCTCGGCGGCGACGGTGGGCGATTTGGGCATCAGAATCGCGCCAGGAATATTCACGATTTCCCATTCATTGGGATCGCGCACGTCCACCAGGACAGGGGCCTGCTCTTGGTCCAGCAGCTCTTTCAGCTCCAGCACAGTCATGACAGGCACGGGGATGGCCATGGCATCAGCCGGTGGATTCAGGCCGCAGAAAGTTTGGTAATCGCCCAGCTCGGTCACGGGCTTGCGATTGGGCAGGCGGCGGATGGGCAGTTCGCGGTAGCACATATCCAGTGCGTCATAAGCGATCAGGCGGCCGATCAAAGGATCGCCAATGCCGGTAATCAGCTTGATGGCTTCGGTGGACATGATGGAGGCAATCGAGGCGCACAAGACACCAAACACACCGCCCTGCGCGCAAGACGGAGCCAGCTCGGGCGGTGGGGGCTCGGGGTACAGGTCGCGGTAGTTCAAACCTATGCCACCGGGCGCGTTTTCCCAAAACACCGAGACCTGGCCTTCAAAGCGGAAGATCGAACCCCAGACATAGGGTTTATCGGCCAGCATGCACGCATCATTGACCAGATAGCGGGTCGCAAAGTTGTCGGTGCCGTCCAGAATCAGGTCGTAGCGCGAGAACAGCTCGACCGCCATGTCCGGTTCCAATCTGTCGGTATAAGTTTCTACCTTGATGTGGGGGTTAAGCTTGTGAATCGCACGCTTGGCGCTTTCCACTTTCAGCTCGTCAATGCTGTCTACGGTGTGAATGATCTGGCGCTGCAAATTGGATTCATCCACCCGGTCAAAGTCGATGATGCCCAGTGTGCCCACCCCGGCTGCGGCCAAGTACAGCAAGGTGGGCGAACCCAGCCCCCCTGCCCCGATAACCAGCACTTTGGCATTTTTGATGCGGCGCTGGCCTTCCATGCCCACATTGGGAATCAAGAGGTGACGGCTATAACGGTTAACCTCTTCGCGGCTCAAAGGCTCACCGGGCTCAACTAATGGGGGCAAGGTCATAATGACTCCTGGTTAAATACACATGAATACGAACAAGACTTATTCTCAAATATGACTGAAAATGACACAATAGCCTTTGGGTTCTAATTTCTATGCGAAACGGAGCAAAAACGATGAACGCCAGCGCAACCTGCACACGCTGGCGTTTTCAGACCCTGACTTACTGGCTACGCAGCAAAACTTCGGTGCTGGCACCGACGCTGTGGCGAACGCGCCAAGCCAGTACAAAGGCGAACAGAACACCCAAGGTGAGCACGCCCAGCATGACAACCTGACCGAAACGGTCCAGCACGATGCCGGCGACAATGGGAACGGCCATACGGGCCAAGGTGAAGATGGTCGACTGCAAACCGTAGTCCGATGCATTGCGCTGTCTACGGGTAAAGAACATGGTCAGCCCAAAAAGCAATGCCGACACAGCCCCCATGCTGGCCGCAATCAACAGGGCGCTGCTGATCAGCCACACCGGCCCCAGCTTGGCCCAGACGGAAACCATCAACAGAATCAGAGACAGCAAGGCCGCCAGCAGATAAATCGGAATGGCACGCGCGGCACCCAGAAATGACGCCAAACGTCCGCCAATCAGGCTGAACACGGCACCGGTAATGCCACCGGCAATCCCGACCGTCCAGGCCACCTCTTCCAAAGGCATGCCCTGGTCCAGCATCAAGGGTTTCAAGTAGAACCAGACAGCGCCAATAAAGGGGAAGCTGGTCAGTAGCAGGCTGGTCCATTGCCTGGCCCCTTCCTGCCCGAAGAAGCTGACCCAATCGGCAACAAAACCGGGTGGTGCCTGCTCGGTCTCAGCCGCTTGCAAACCGGCTTTGGAACGCAAGAAGACAAAGGGCAAACAACCAATCACCAGCCCCAGGCCCATCAAGGCAAACGGTGCCTGCCAACCCCAACGGGCCTGCACCAGCACCATCACCCCCGCCCCGACGATCGCGCCCAGAAATAAGGCGGCAGAACGAATACTGCCTGCACGCAACTGCTCGTCACGCGGCAGGTATTGCACCGCCAAGGCATTCAAGGGGATATCCATCCAGGTCGCCACAATGCTGATGGCAAAGGTCAGGGCAAACAGCAGGGTCCGCTGATCAATCAGATTCTCGCGGCCTATGCCTACATACAAAGCCAGCAACAAGACCGCCATCAACCACAGCCAATGCACAAAATGTCCGCCACCCAGGCGGACACGCTGTACCGGCATGGCCAGCACCAGCTTGAAAATGGCGGGCAAGGCCGCCAGCTGGAACAAGCCTATCTCGGTGCCGGACCAGCCATGCTGTCGCATCACCAGGGGCATACCCAGCATCAGGTAAATACTGGGGACGGCCAGCACCAGATTCATCCAGCCAAACAGCAGCTGCGCCCCCCATGCTTTCCACGTCTTCATTCTCATCACCCTTTGCACGCCTTGCGCGCAATCAATGCAGTGACGGGCGCAACCGGAAAGCGCACCTCATCAAACTGCTGAACATCATCAAATCCGGCTTGTTCCAGCAACTGGGCCAACTGCCCTTCCGGCAGCACATGGCGGCCTTGCATGCGCATATGCAGGTAGTAATGCAAAATCCGTTTGGCCTTGCTGACCTCGGTATGCACTTCGGCGTGACAGCACACCAGCACCCCACCGGGGCGCAGCGCGCGATACAGACGGGCCAGCAAAGCAGGAATATCCGGTACAAAATGCAGCACGGAAGAGCACCAGATCAGGTCATAATCCGCCCCGAAATCGTCCACCAGCAGATCACCGGCCAAGGTGCTGATACGCGCTTCCAGACCGGCATCAAGAATTTTTTGCTGGGCGACGGCCGCCGCCGCTTCGTACTCGAACACCACGGCATTCAAGTCCCGCTGCTGTTGCGCCAAGGCGATGGTTACCAGTCCTGGCCCACCGCCCAAATCCAGCAAACGTTGCGCCTGCCAGAACTCCGGCACGGCTCCAAAAATTTCACAGGCCACCTCGGCCGTCACCGCCGTTTGTTCCTGAGCAATTTGCGAGCGCGCCGCTGCTGCCCAGCCTTGCTGAATCAATGCCGGATCCGCTGGAGGCGATTTGCCATTACGCAGCAGCTCATCGAGCTGATTGCCCACCTGACGCAAGACGCCATGCCGAAACAGCAAGGCATCGCCACAATATTGCGCCGAACCCGGATTCAGATAACGTGCCGTTTGCGGCAGGCTGCGATAGCGTCGCGGACAGGTCCACTGACACTCCAGCAGCTCCAGACTCCACAACAACTCCAATAGGTAGGCGGTGTTGTCGACGTCCCACTTGAGCACAAGCGCAAGTTCCTCAGCAGCGATAAACTTATCCAGATGCGCAAACACGCCATACCCCAAAGCCAGGTTCAAGGCATCTGCACTTAAACCCGCCAATTGCGCGTCCCAACAGGCTTGCAGAGCATGCGACTCCAGCAATTGCTCCGACAAAACGACTTCTCCTAGCGATCGATCCAGCACTGTTTTTTACCTCCGTGAATTTCACAATGGCCCTTCCCTCTGCCATCACAGCTAGAAATGATATATATTTAATGAGAATTATTTGCATTAAGATCTATGCTGAACGGAGCAATTCATATGCGAGGCGCTTTTAGCAGGAGAAATGATGAACACGCGCAAATTTGGCTATCGCTTAACCACGGATGAACCCAGGTCATGCCGCGCTCTGAGCGATGGCCGAGTCCGGCTGCAACTACCCGAAGAACTGGGCCACTGCTATTCCGAATGCGTGGAACTGGAACAAGGGTTCTTGTTGGGCCGCTTGCACTATCACCCCAGCCGATCGCTGGTTGAAGAGAGCAACGGCCCCCATGCGGGCCGTGTCATTGTGGTTACGGTGGGTCTGCAAGGACAGTCGGCCTATCAGGGTCGGGAGAGCTCAGATCTGCTGTTCAAGGCAGGCCATACCACGGTGACGGCTTTTCGATCCCTGCGGGGGGAACGCCACTATCAAGAGGACCAATCCGTATCGCAATTACGGCTGGTCATCAGCGAGGCGGCCTTGAACAAATACGTGGGCCCGGAACGCGCCACCCAGTTGATGGATTGCGTGGGACTGCACCGTCTGTCCTTTCATGCCAGCAGCCAGGCCACCATGGCCCATGCGGCGGCACTGGCACGCTATATGCAGCCGTGCACCCCGGAGCAGCCCATTCATCACCACAGACTGAATCTGCAAATCCATGCACTCAGCTTGCTGGCCGAGCAGTTCAACCGCCTGGCCCCACCCGACGCCCCCAACAGCGCCCCGCTGTCGGTGGATGATATTCAACGGGTCGAGCGAGCACGCGATTTGCTCAGCTCGCAACTGGACCAGCAAATCACGGTGGAGTATCTGGCCACGACGGTAGGCATTAACGAGCACAAACTTAAAGAAGGTTTTCGCTATCTGTACGACAACACGCCTATCGGCCTGCTGCTTGAACTGCGTATGCGCAAAGCCTATACCTTGCTGGAGTCCGGCCAACAAGTGGCCCAGGCCGCCTGGCAAGTCGGCTACAAATACCCCAATAATTTTTCCGTCGCCTTTACGCGCTACTTTGGCCGCTCACCCAAATCCATTTTTGGCAACAAGCGCGCCTAAACCTTTGTATTTCCGCTGTTTTCGGCCTCTGCATTCATAGAGGCCCACCCTTCTTTCAGGCCGCCCCCTGCGGCCCTCTCCCTGAAAAGTTCCCCTCCTGCTTTGACAAATTCCTGCAGTTGCCGCGGATTTCCGGTCCTGCATAGGAATTGCTCCGTCCTGCATATCAATCTAAGTGATAATTATTCTCATTAATGTGAATAATATCCCCGTGCCTTTCCTCACCTTTTGAGACAAGGGGTGAGCCTGGCCAGCAAACGGGAAGTACTTCCCCACGACAGATTGTTATTTTTCGCACGGAGCCCTGGTTCGTTTTATGTCCGCTACCCTTTCACCCTACACAAAAAAACACGCGCTCAAGCCGCTGGTGTATGCCTTGATTCTGGCCTCCTGGGCCGGGCAGACACAAGCCCAGAGCGTGGGCAGCGCCCCACCCTTCTCCCGTCAGGACGAGCGCCAGGACGATACGGACAGAGCCACTCGCCTGGACACCATTACCGTCGTACGTGAAACCCGCGATGAGGCCGGCAAGGCCGATGTCTTCGAGAAAGACGTCTCCAATGTGTACGCGGGCAAGGAAGAAATCGAGCTGTACAAGGGCAGCTCCGTGGGGGATTTGTTCAAGGGCCTGAACGGGGTGTATGCGGGGGATTCGCGCAATAGTGGCGCACTGGACCCGAACATTCGCGGCATTCAGGGTGAAGGTCGCATTCCACTGACGATTGACGGAACAGAACAGGCCACATCGGTCTGGCTGGGTCCGGCCGGGGTCGCCAACCGCAACTATGTTGATCCCAATATGATCAGCAGCATTCTGGTGGAAAAAGGCGTGTCGGCAACGTCGGGAGCCAGCGGGATTGGCGGATCGGTGCAGATCCGCACGCTGCAGGTGGAGGATATTGTCAAACCGGGCGAGACCTTCGGGATTGAATTGAAGGCGGAGACAGCGACGAATTCGACCAAGCCGAATGAACGGGCTTTTGGGATTTTCGGAAAGGACTATCGCGATATTCCAGGGGCGGTCTTTGATAGAGGAGGCAGCAACGGCGTTGTTCTACCTGACCACATTTCTCCAGACCGTATGCCGAAAGTCGGGAATAGCGGCAAGAACTTCAATTTTGAAGACCACTCCTACCGCCTGGCCATCGCCACACAACAAGAAAATTTTGATCTGCTAGCCGCATACAGCTACCGCAGTCGCGGCAACTATTACAGCGGTAAGAAAGGTAGTGACAAGTACGAGAACGACACCTGGCAAGAGGACGCAAATAGCGACTACAACCCGTCGTACTCCTTCCCCAGAGTGAGCTACATCGCCAAGTACTACCGTCCTGGTGAGGAAGTTCTGAACACATCCAGCGAACTGGAAACCACGCTGCTGAAAGGCACGTTGCGCCTACCTCACGATCAAGCCATTGATATGAGCTACATGCGCAGCAACCATACCTTTGGCGAAAACGTGCCATGGAACGTGGTCTGGGCAATCCATGCCCTGGATGGCTATGGTGAAAAAAATATCCTCCAAACCGAAAACCCGTATAGCAAGGTCAAACAAGACACCTGGAACCTGAACTACTCCTGGAATCCCGAAGGCAGTCGTTTCATCAACTTGAAGGCCGGAGCCTGGATTACCCAAAGCGATAGTGAGCGTCATCAGAATGGCGACATCATTTACGGGATCCAAGGCCAGGGCTTGAACAACGGACGCGATGGTGACTGGGACAACTACACAAATTGCCATGTCCTGGGCACAAACGGCTCTGAATGCGCTTGGGTACCTCCTACCGCCCCAGAAAAGCTGCCCAATACAGATGGGCGGTTCAACATCATCCCCAGAGCTTTGCAAATTACCGACCATAGGCGTAGTGGGCTGAACCTTAGCAACGCCATGACTTTACACCCAACTCTGGATCTAAGCTTATCGGCTGATTTCACACGAGAAAAGCTCAAGCAGCATGACGCTTCGGAGAAGCTCGAGAATCTGAACGAACTGACCTGGGGTGTGAACCACATGGGGCCTCGATCAGGCACCCGGCAGCAATGGAATTTTGGTTTTAACTTCGACTGGCGGCCTGTGGACTGGCTTCAGGTGAATGCTGGTGCACGCTATAGCGACTACTGGTCGTACGACGACAAGCTGGCCGAGATGCGTAGCCAGCAACATAAGGACTGGGCTATTCAGCCTGCCCTGAAAGGCTATAACTACCAGGTTCAGCGCTTAATGAGCAACCAGGAAGTTGCGGATTACGAACGCCAAATCATTGAAAGAGAACTCCCGCTGTACAAGCAATATGAAGAAGACTGGCAGTTCATTTCCGATTTAGATCCGAGCATGCTGGAGGCCGTTTTCGGGCATACAAGCAAAAAATCATTTGAAGAAATGCTAGGCGATTCATTTCATAAAGGAAAAATTAACGGCTATCGCTATACCAAAGAAACGGTTTTTGTTCCCTCTGGCGAAAGTCACAAAGGTTTTACTGCCAATAACCCCTTTACCAATGGCGAAATTGACTCAACAGAGCAAGTCACCGATGCGCAGGGGCAAAAGGGCACAGTAGACAAATACATTGCCTCGGTAAGCAATCGCAAACCTGTTTACCAAGACGAATCTGAAATACCCAATAAATGGGAAGAACCTAAAAAACAAAAAGACCATGCTTGGGTTCCTCACATCGGGCTGACAGCCTTCATTACAGACGATATTCGTCTTTATGCCCGTTACAACGAATTTGTACGTTTTCCAAGCCTGTTCGAGTCCTCCATGGCCTTGGCTGGTGGCAGCAAGCGCTCGACCGGGGCAGCTACTCGTCCTGAACACGCCTACAACTGGGAAATCGGCTATGTCCACAATCTGAGCAGCTACTTCCCAAGCCTGGACTATGCAGACCTCAAGATCAACTACTTCAATAACCGGATCAAAGACTATATAGACCGGGACTGGGACTTCAATACCGTGCAGTTTGCCGAGAAGAAAATGTCAGGTATTGAACTGCAAGCTCGCGTAGACAGCGGCAAATACTTTGCCAACTTTGGCGGAACCTACCGCTTAAAGCAGCAGCTATGCGATGCCGACTACGCCCAGACGTTTATGCCCATCCCCGGAGCCGCAGGAAGCGACAACATTCCTGCCTGCGTTGATGGCGGCTTCCCTCGCACCTTTGCCAGAACCAGTCTGCAACCGCAGTACTCCCTGAACCTGGATGTCGGTGCACGCTTGCTGGAAAAGAAACTACTGCTCGGAGCACGTGCGGTGTATCACAGCGCCGCAAAAAACAAAGATGAAGGGCATTTTGGTGGCCTTGGCTGGGCATTTAACAGAACGAACTACTGGAACCCCATTTTGGTCTTCGATGCCTACGCCAGCTATCAGGTACAGAAAAACCTGAATGTGGACGTGGCAATCAGCAATCTAACTAATCAGTACTACCTGGACCCCATGGCCCGCACTTCTATGCCGGCCCCCGGACGAACGGTGCGCGTCGGTATGACAGCACGTTTTTAAGTAAATCGGTTTTTTTGGTCGTTTTCGTAAAAACGCCCTTTTTCTTCACTTAATGGAGTTCGTAATGAAAGCAAGTCTGAATGTACAAAAACTGGCTATTGTTTCGGCTTTCCTGCTGGCCTCCGCCAGCAGCTTCGCTGCCCCCGTAGCTGGTGGTTCCTCGAAAGCATTCGTAGTGGCGGATAAGCCGTCCACAATGATGGCTCAGGGCGAAGCTGGTATCTCCATGCCAGGTACTGACCCTTATGACGCCACCAAACAATCGGGTGTGGTGAGCTTCAAAAGCGGTCCTCTTTGGCAAACGAATCAAGTGCTGGGTGGTGCTGATGGCAATGGATATATTCAAATGCCCTTGGGAACAAACATTGCTGAAACATGGCGCCATACCATCACCAGCGGTGTAGGAGCAGGCACTCAAATTTACGCCTATCGCCAACTGAACAATCCTCTGCCGGGCTACCCCCACTTCGGTGGCGAAGTAGTTGCCAAGGTTTCCGGCCAAGAAGTGTATTTTGGTGAGTGGGCTCCCCGCATAGCCGGTACACCTCCAGCAAGCAGCACGGATCTGAACCTGAGCCATGCTGACCGCACTGTGTTCTACACCGGCGAAAACCCAACTACAGCCATGCCTAACCTGGTCAATGCCAAGTACGACGTTGTAGGTGTCAACCAATACAACCCCGGCACCCAGGCTGGTATCTCCAAAGGCATCCTGACCGCCAACTACGGTGGTGGTACAGGTACTCTGGCTGGTCTGGTTGGCACTGTTTTGTTTAATGGCACAACCATTGCTTCCGATGGCTCTTTCGCTAAAAACTTTAGCGGTAGTACAGCCAAAATTGAGGGCCAATTCTACGGCGCAGCCGCTGACGCCTTGGCCGGGATTTACTACAACCCAGCCAACGGCGCCAATGACATGGCCTTCGGCGGTGCCAAGCAGTAATCCGCCTCTGACAACACGCTAGTGTTGCCATAAGAAAAAGGGGATCGACAAGCTCGATCCCCTTTCTCTCCGGACCCTGCGTCCATCTCCCCTTTTTCTTGCAAGGTTTCCATTCATGCATGGGCGAGCCCTTCCCCTTTTGTGCCTGTTGCTGGCCATGGCATCCAGCGCGGTGCAAGCCAACGACGACGATACGCGCCGACTTCTGAATCAAATCGACCGCAATCTGAACGAACGCGAACGCTCCCATTTAGTGGAAGAAACCCCGCCTGATGTGGACCCATCGGCCCTGATCACCATCAACGGCACAACTTATAGCGTCGATGCCACACTGACCGATCTGGAACCGGCCATTTATGTCGCCATCAATCTGCAACAGTGGGCCAAGGTGGATCAGTTTGTAGAAAAATATCAGGAGCTGCCCGGCCACAACCCTGCCCTGGTGCTGATGGCTCAAGGAGTGGTGGCCCGTAGCAAGGACAATCACAGCCTGGCGATCAGCAAGCTGCGCCAGGCTCAGGAAAGCGATCCCACTATGATGCGCGCCAAGCTGGAGCTGGCCCGCGTACTGTTCGAGGACTATCAATCCAGCGAAGCGAAAGAACTGTTCAGCCAGATTTCCTCTGCCGGTATTCCTGATGAAGTACGGCCCGTAATTGAAGGCTTCCAGGGTGCCTTGCAGGACCGCAATGCCTGGCACGGTTCCGCCTCGATTGGCTTGGGCTACAACAGCAATATCAACAAAGAAAACGGCCAGCAAGACACCTTCTTTACCTGCTATTTCTTTGGGTGCTTTCCGTCAGTGCGCAAGATGCCGGACCCGGTCAAATCCACCGCCATGGTCTACGACCTGACCTTGAACCGGCGTTTCCAGCTAAGCGGCAACCACAACCTACTACTGCGCGGCCTGAGCTACGGCAATCTTTACGACAAGCATAAGGAAGCCGAGCCCAAGGACATTTATTACAGCGACAACACCAGCATTATTTACGCGGGCTACAACTATCAGGACGCTAAAAACGATCTGTCGATTACGCCCTTGTTCGAGAACAATTACACCAACCGTCGCACCAGCTATCAGTCCTGGGGCGGGCGCGTGGACTGGAAGCACAATCTTAGCGACAGGCTGCAAGTAGGCGTGAATGCCCAGCACAAGAGCCTGTCCTACAAAGGCGATTTACGGCAGTACTTTGAAGAAGTCAAAGAGAACCAGATAGGCTTGTACGGCTCGTATCTGATTGATGCCAAAACCGTGGTCTACGGGGGCCTGAATTACACCCGTAATCTGCAGTCTCAGCAAACCGCGCAAAGCCGCAGCTATATGGCAAACTTGGGAATTTACAGGGCCTTTGATGCGGGTTTCAATATCAACGCCACGGCACTATACCGGCAGACCCGACACGATGCCGAGGACTTGTTCCTGGGCGGGCTGCGCAAGGACCGTCAGCAGATTTATATCCTGAACGTAGGCATGCCGCGCTTTGCGTTCCAAGGCATTACGCCCAATTTGTATGTGAAACACACTTTCAACAACAGCAATATCGACTGGGCTTTCAAATACAAGCAAACCGAAGTCGCGCTGAAGCTGGAAAAGCGTTTTTAAGCAAGGACTTCTTCGACCTTGGCGGCTGATCGGGTGCCGTCCCTTTTTAGCATCAAGCGCCTGAAGCAACAGGTATCTTTTTTAGTGACAGGGAGCGTCGTGCCACTGTTGAAGGAAGCGTTTTCAATGAGGTATCGGGGTTCTGTGGCAGGTCTCAAGGCCCAGCGGCAGCGTGTAGATCAGCCCTTCCCGTGATGCTGCTCCAGGAGACAGGACGATAAGGTCTTATTCCCTGGATCAAACACTTAACAAGCATGAGACTATGATGAACTTGCGGGGCAGACCGCCCTGCATTTGCTTTGTCTGCTTGCGTTGCGCCCTATTGCGCCCCCAGCGCGGACAAAAAAAACCACAAAAATTGCCAAGTGAAAGCCCGGTTGACCATCAGTCGGGATATAGTCGAGCAATCGATTTTCCTTAGCAGACAGAATACTTATCCCTTGGAGTCTTTCCCCATGCTTGGCCAAGAAAAAGAAACTCGCTCTGATACCAGCCCTCAAGACAGCGCCTTTCTGGAAGAAAAAGCCTTCCGCGCCCGTACTGTGCTGGTCTTTGGCACCATCACGGATAAGCTCGCCTCGGAAACCGTGCGCAAGCTGCTGGCGCTAGATGCCGAATCCACCGCCCCTATCACCATGATCGTGTCCTCGCCGGGTGGTCACCTGGAATCGGGCGATGCCATCCATGATGTGGTGCGTTTTATTTCCTCGCCCGTCACCATGGTGGGTACCGGCTGGGTGGGCAGTGCTGCTACCCACCTGTTCCTGGGTGCCGCCCGCGAGCGTCGTGTGTGCCTGCCTCAAACCCGTTTTCTGATTCACCAACCCAGCGGTGGCGCCGGTGGTCAGGCCAGCGATATGGCCATTCAAGCCCAGGAAATCATGAAAGCGCGTGAACGTATCGCCCAGGTGATTGCCCGTGAAACCGGCCAGCCTATCGAGCGTGTGCGTGACGATATCGAGCGCGACAAATGGATGAGTGCCGAGGAAGCCATTGAATACGGCCTGATCTCACGCATTATCGAACGCCGTGACGAACTGCTGCCTGCCAGCAAATAATGACCACTTGAGGGCCCCATCATGCTGACTATTCTTGGCAGAGAATCCTCCATCAATGTACGCAAAGTCATGTGGACCTGCGCGGAGCTGAATCTGGAATTTGAGCGGCAGGATTGGGGCATAGGCTTCAAGGACGTCAACACGGACGAATTCCGTGCGCTGAACCCCAACGCAAAAATCCCCGTCCTGCTGGATGGGGAACGTGTGCTGTGGGAATCCCATACCATTGTGCGTTATCTGGCCAACCGCCAGGCACCGACGGCCTTGTATCCGCAAGATGCCTGGCAAAGAGCCAAGGTGGATCAGTGGCTGGACTGGCAGGCCTCCGAGCTGAACCCGACCTGGACATATGCGTTCTGGAGTTTGGTGCGTCAATCGCCCAAGCATCAGGACGCCGCACAGGTTCAGGCATCCTTGGCTGCCTGGACCCAGGTAATGGGAATTTTGGAAAGACACTTGGCGCAGACCCAGGCCTATGCCGCCGGAACGGAATTCACCCTGGCCGATATCATTCTGGGCCTGTCCATTCACCGCTGGCTGAATACGCCGTTTGATCGCCCGGTACTCAAGGCAGTCGAAGACTACTACCACCGCCTGGCCGCGCGGCCTGCCTTTATAAAGCAATGTGCCGGTTTCCCTTAAGCGGTACTTTGCCTTAGCTGACCAAAGCCGCCCACTATGTTCGCGGCTTTTTTATGTGTCATTGACGCTCGGGGCCACTTGACGCCGTTTAAAAACTAGAGATGTAGACATGGACGAAACCATACGAGTTGGCTGCGGTGCAGTCATTATGCAAAACGACAAAATCCTGCTGCTCAAGCGTGTGCGTGCACCAGAAGCTGAGCACTGGGGGATACCGGGCGGCAAAGTGGACTGGCTGGAAACCCTGGAGCAAGCCGTTACACGGGAGATTATGGAAGAAGTGGGTTTGCGTCTGGAGAGTCTGGAGCTACTGGTCAATGTGAACCAGATTGATGCCGACAAGGGCGAGCACTGGGTGGCGCCAGTTTATTTGGTCAAATCCTTCACCGGCCAGGCCGTGGTGCAGGAGCCTGAGAAGCACAGCGGCATGGACTGGTTTACATTGGATCAACTGCCAGAACCCTTGACGGTGGCGACCCAGGTGGCGGTGGCTGCAATCAAGAAACGTAGGGAGTGAAACTGCCAAGTCAGAAGCAGCACTAATACCAAGGTGGGCGGCAGGATCAGGAACAAAGACAAAGATAAACCAGCCAGATCAAGATCAAGATCCACGTGTAGTTTGGTGCCAGATAACTGGCGAATGCCTCATCAGTCGGCCCCCACTTTTGTAATATACTTTTCCGCATGCGCGCCCTGGGTCCCCGTTTCGTTTCCCGCGAAATCCGAGTTTGGCAACTTCTGTTTTGCCTGGCTCTGCTGGCCTACGTCTGTCGCGCCATCATCCCGGCAGGCTACATGCCTACCCGCTCAGAACAAGACAATGGCTTTGCCATTACCTTCTGTACGGCTGGCAATGCTGCCAATACGCTCTGGATTGGTCTGGTCGGCCAGGATGGCCAGGCGGATTCCGATACGCATCACAATCAACAGGACTGCCCCTTTGGTATCGCGGCCTCCCCCGCCTTGTTACCGACCCTGGATGCGCCTGTTCTGATCAGCCTGATCAGGTACCGGCCGGTTTTGTTAGCCCAGAGCAATCAAACCCTGCCACCGCTGCCGGCACAAGGCCCTCCTTTAGGTTCACGCGCCCCGCCTTTATTCCTCGCTTGATGTGTTCCCGTCCTTTGACGGTTTCTCTTTTTTATCTAGCCGAGGTTTTCAATGTCGATTTCTTCTACGTCTTTCCGTGCCACTCTGGGCATGGCTGCCGTGCTGTTCGCGTCTTCCGCTGTGGCACACGTTTCCCTGCAAACCAAGCAAGCCCCGGTGGGCAGCAGCTACAAGGCGGTTCTGTCCGTGCCGCATGGTTGCAAAGGCTCTGCCACCACCAAAATTCGTGTCCGTATTCCTGAAGGTGTGGTCGGTGTAAAGCCACAGCCCAAAGCAGGCTGGACCCTGGAAACAGTAAAAGGTGACTACAAGCAGGCCTACACGCGTTGGGGTGCCAAAGTCAGCTCCGGTGTTCAGGAAGTGGTCTGGACTGGCGGCCCTTTGCAGGACGAGCACTATGACGAGTTCGTGTTCATCAGCTACCTGGCCGATGAGCTCAAGCCCAATAGCACGCTCTACTTCCCGGTTGTTCAGGAATGCGAACAAGGCGTGGAGCGCTGGGTTGATCAGGCAGCTCCGGGCACCAAGGAAGCGGCTGACCATTCCGACGCCCCTGCTCCTGCGCTGCAACTCTTGCCCAAGCCTTAAACACCCAGGCGGCTGATGCCTTTGGGCATCAGCCTGAAGGAGATCTTATGCAAACGCAGACCCTGCGTAGGCAGGCAGCTTGCCACCCACTGCTCGTGCTACTGCTTGCCTTGCCGTTGCTGGCCTGGGCGCCGGTGCTGTATGCCCATGCCTCCTTGGTCGCCAGCAAACCCGATAGCGGCACGGTGCTGGCCCAGGCTCCCAGTACAGCCAGCCTGAGCTTCAATGAGACCGTATCGCCCTTGCTGATGAAGTTGATTCGTCCCGATGGTTCCTCCAAGGAGCTGGAGGACGTTCTGACACAAGACCAGCGACTGGAACTGGCCTTGCCGCCCATGGAAACCGAAGGCACGTATGGGCTGAGCTGGCGGGTTATTTCTGCTGACGGCCATCCCGTAGGCGGAACACTGACATTTTCCATTGGGGCGCTCAGCTCAAATCTGGTGGACAGCACCCACAGCAATCCCCTCAGAAATGGACTGATCTGGCTGGCCCGACTTCTGGGCTATGTGGGCCTGTTTACAGGGATAGCTTGGGTGGTCTACCGCGCTCTGGGTCCAGCATCAAACCCGCAAAGTCATATCGCACCGCGAATGCTGGCTTTAGGTGCCGTCGCCTTATTGCTGAACCTGGGCCTGGTCGGTGTCGATGCGCTGGATTTGCCGCTGTCCGCCCTGTTCAGCACATCGGCCTGGAAAACGGCGGCATCCACCTCGATGGGCTTGGCCGTGCCGCTGGGCTGGGTCGCCCTAGCCTGTGCCGCCCTTTCCTGGAATGCAAGAAACGCCACTAGTAAGAAATGGCTGGCTGCTTTGGCGCTGATTCTTCTGGGAGCTTCCCTGGCGTCCAGCGGACATGCCAGCACAGCAGATCCCGTCTGGCTATCTCGGCCCAGTGTCTGGCTGCATGTCGTGGCGCTGACACTGTGGATTGGTTCCTTCCTGCCTTTGGTTCATGCACTTCAGCATGCTCAGGAATCCCGCTTGCTGACGCTGTTCTCGCGCTGGATTCCCGCTGTCCTGCTGGTTCTGGTCCTGAGCGGAGCCGCGCTGATCTACGTGCAATTCGGTCAACTCGCTTCGCTATGGGAAAGCCGATATGGACAAGTGCTCAGTGCCAAGCTGATTCTGGTCCTGCTCTTGCTGGGTTTGGGAGCCTACAACCGCTATCGTCTGACTCAAGCCGTCTTGCAACAGCGTAGCGATGCCCGACAGGCTCTGCGACGTGTGGTTCGTCTGGAATATGTGTTGGCGGTGCTGATCCTGGCCGTGGCCGCATTATGGCGCTTCACCCCGCCCCCGCGCGCCCTGGCCCAACTAGTTCCACCCAGCGTTTCCAGCCATATTCATACCGAAGCCGGTATGGCGGATCTGTTGTACATCCCGGCCTCCACCCAGCACCCGGCCATTCTGACCGTCTCTTTATACGAGCCGGATTTCAGTCCCCTGAAGGCTCAAGAAGTGGAGGTGATTTTCAGCAACCCGCAAGCCGGGGTGGAGTCCATTACCTTTCCGGCGGAACTCACGCGGCAGGATCAATGGGAAGTGAGTAATGTCGAGCTGCCGCATCTGGCCAGCTGGGATATTCGTATTCAGGTGCTGATTTCAGACTTTGAACGCATACACCTGGATAGCACGCTGGATTTGCAAGCCAACTAAAGCGCACACAAAAACAGGCCGCGTCACACGGCCTGTGGTCCCTCTTTTGATCGGATACCCTCTTTCTGGCAGCCATGCCGCCCGCAATTTAACGGGCCAGTAACCGACTGGCCTCAAGCCTCGCTTCGCCTTCATCAACGACAAAGCTGAATTGCAGGCCCAGCACCCGGCCCAAGGTCTGCTGTGCCAGGCGTGCTGCAGCAGGAATGGCCCGCCCCTTGCTGATCACTACCATGCCAGCGCACAAATCCTTCAAGCGCTGCTTGTTCTGCTTGAAGAACAAGGCGCGTTGCTTGCGATCCTCGTGGCTTTCCTCATGGGCATGGTCCCCACCGCCCAACCTGTCAGTCAGCAAGACAAAGCGTTGGCCCCGATTCAACAAGGCCTCCAATTGATCCTGCGCCTGTTGCGGCGTTTGCTGCGAGCTGTGTTCTCTTAGAAACACCAATGGAAACTGCGTGTCATCAACTTGCATAAGCGGCTCCTTGCCATCAATAAAGACAGCCAACATCGAAGCGGCGCACACCCAGATGCGGAGGGCTTCCGAAAGCATGCATCAAGCCGCTAGGTAAATACAGCCAAGCGGTATCGCGCAACAAATACGGTCGAACCGTTGCGCCTTCACCTCTCATCACAGTCTGGACTCCACAAAATCGCGCAGTTGGGGATCTCGAATCTCCAAGGCATCAAACAAGCCTAGTGCTTTCAGAGCCGGCAAGGCCGCCACAATATCGTTCAAGGCGCGCTGGCGTTGAGCGTCGCTGACATCAGGCTGACGCAAGGCGGCAGCATTAGCCAGAAACGCGCCTACCGTGCCTTTGCGAATGGTGGTGCCATCAATCTGAACTTCACTGGCGTGATCGGGAAGAATGTCATGGGCTTGCATGTGTCACTCCTTTATTCATCAAGGTTTTCAGTGTAAGCAGAAAGGTTTTGGCAGCTGTACACTATATCGGTCAATAGATAACAAAATTACGCCATGCCTGAACGCAAGATTGGTTTGCATGATTTTCTGAACTTTCCCGAGCACCCCGTCCTGTTCGCCGTCACCGGCAACCATGACTCGGAGCTGTCCTCGCGCCCCCATCAACACGCTCGCGGGCAGTTGTTCGGCTCCCTGCGCGGCCTGCTGTCCGTTGGAGTGGAGGACGCCGTTTGGGTAGTACCCGCCATCCATGCCGTCTGGCTGCCGCCGCACGTCCTGCACTCGGGCCAATCGCATGGCCCTTTTCATGGCTGGAGCGTCTATATAGACGAAGCAGCCTGCGCCGATCTGCCTTCCCAGGCCTGCACCTTGCGCACTTCCGGCCTGCTGCGTGAAGCCGTGCTGCGCGCCTGCTCCTGGGATTTGATTCCCGCCGCGCCCTTGCCCCAAGCCCAGGCTCATATTGCCTCCGTCATCCTGGATGAAATCCGCAGTCTGCCCATCGAACCTTTTGGGCTCCCGCTCCCCCAGGACCCGCGTTTACAACGCATTGCCCGCGCCCTGATTGCCGACCCCAGCAACAATCAGGGCATGGAACATTGGGCCGACTGGGCGGCGGTCAGCCTGCGCACGTTAAGCCGCCGTTTCGTGACAGAAACCGGCTTTAACTTCACCGCCTGGCGTCAACGCGCCCGCCTGATGCGCTCCCTGGAAATGCTGGCAGCCGGTGACCCTGTCGCCACCATTGCCTACGATCTGGGGTATTCCAGCCCCAGTGCCTTTATCAGCCTGTTCAGACGCAGCTTTGGTCACACCCCGGCGAACTACCGCAATCAACTGTAAGCCCCCCCCAAAGCGCTTTACGACTCATCAAGAATGCTATAAAGTGATTGATTAGAAATCCACACATCACTTTCAGAAATGGAATGGCCGAGATGGAAATGCGTCAATTACAGATTTTTTGTGCGGTTGCCGAGCATGGCAGCTTTACTGCCGCTGCCCAGAAGGTGCACACCGTGCAATCGAACGTCACCATGCGCATCAAAGAACTGGAGGCCGAACTGGAACAGCCATTGTTCATACGCCAGAAAAGTGGTGTGGTGCTGACTCCGGCTGGCCATACCTTTCTGGCCTACGCCCGCCGTATCTTGCAACTGACCGAAGAAAGCCGTGCCGCCCTGCAAGACACTGGCACTCCCAGCGGTCTGCTGCGTCTGGGCTCCATGGAGACCACGGCCGCCATCCGTCTGCCCCAGGTTCTGACCCAATACCGCGAACGCTACCCCCAGGTTCAGTTGTCCTTGCAAACCGGCACCACGGCCGAGCTGATCAACGCCATTGAGACCCACCAGCTCGATGGTGCGTTTGTCGGTGGCTTTCATCAAAACGCCGCCCTGACTCAAGAAGAAGTGTTTGAAGAAGAACTGGTGCTGGTCAGCAGCAAGGCGGTGGAATCCCTGCCTGCCCTGATTGAAAAAATTCCCCAACAAACCGTACTGGTCTTTAGAACCGGCTGCTTTTACCGCTCTACGCTGGAACACTGGTTTTATCAGGCTGGGCTGGTGCCCAACCAGATCATGGAAATGGGCACACTGGACGGCATTCTGTCCTGCGTAGCCTCGGGCATGGGCATTACCCTGCTGCCCAAAGCGGTCGCCCAGAACAGCAGCTTGCGCCTGCCCGTGCAATGCCACGAACTGCCGCCTGACCTTGCGCGGGTAAAAACCGTGTTTATCCGTCGTGCCGACGCGAATCCTGGCTCGGCCCTGCGCAGCTTTGTGGCCCTGGCTCAAGCGCAGTTCGCCCAATTACCCAAACTGGATCAAGGCGAAGCCGCACTGTTGAGTTGACCGGTCAGCCTGTGGGTCTGTCCAGCCGCTCCGCACAGGCTATGCCGCAGTAAAGCGTCAGTACAAGCCCAAGGCCAGCTCCTCGACCCGCTCTGCCGCAGGCACAATGCTGTGGATCTTGCCCACGCCCTGACCGGCATACAAAGACAGTTTCCTGGCCATTCTGTCCTTATCAATTGCCCGCGCCCCACCCCCGACCAGACGCAGCACATTCCACTTGTCACGGTTGGGAATCACGCGATGCGGTGTGCCATAAGTCCAGCCAAAGGAATAGCCAGTGCGATATTCCGTATCATCCGTGCTGGCTTCCAGAATCTTTTGCTTGTAGAGCGGATGCGCGTTGGACTCCTCGCTGGCCAGAAAGGCCGTGCCCACCAATACGCCGGAAGCCCCCAGGCTCATGGCCGCCCTGACATCCTGGCGGGTCGTAATCCCGCCTGCCGCCAGTACGGGACGACCTTGCGCACAGTCCAGAATCGCTGGTAGCAAAGACATCAGGCCAATCGTGCCGCGATTCAGATGGCCACCACCCTCACTGCCTTGGGCCACGATAATGTCGGCCCCATGCGCAATCGCTTTACGAGCCAGAGCCACCGTGCCGGTTTGCACCATCACAATCATGCCGGCGTCTTTGGCGCGGGGAATCATGTCGGCGGAATAGTCCTCGGCATAGAACAGCGACAGGATGCGAGGCCGCTCCTGCAAGATCACTTGAAACTGGGCCTCGAACACCTCCGGGCCACCAAACTGCGGCACCACATTCACCCCGAAAGGCTGGTCCGTCAGCGCCCTGGTTTCCCGCAGCCACTTACGCAGCATCAAGGGAGCCAGACGCAAGCCACCCAGCACACCCATCCCACCCGCGTTCGCTACCGCCGCCACCAATTGCGGCCCGGAAATCGCAGCCATGCCCGCCAGAAAAATCGGGTACTGCACTCCGCACATATCCGTAATGACATTGCCCGCAAAGTCTCGATTTGCTTCGCTCATGATTTACAACTCCACCTGTTTGCCCAAGATGCGACGCAAGGCCAGATTCTTCAGTACAAAATGATTCTTGAATGCCCCGAAAAGGTGCAAGGCCAGCCCTGCCAAAAAGGCTGTGGCGCCAATATTGAACAGCACATCAACCACGGCTTTGACCTGCTCATTCGGGCTGATCACGGTCGGTAACGCCAGGCCACCGGGCAACTCCACCGCCACGCCAGCCGCCGCACGGGATAGCCAGACGGCGACGGGCAGCAGCACCATCGCCAAGGCCAGGGCTGTCGCCACGGAGCGGGCCACTATTACTTCCACCGGGTTGGGCGAGCCCACCGGCAAGGGGTGAAAAGAAGTCACCCGCGCCCAGAAGCGGTAGATGGAAATCAGGAACAGCAGCGTCCCCAGCAGATTTTGCAGCTGCACCAATCGCACATCGCCGGGGCTTTGGGCCAGGGCCACCCCCAAGCCCAGAATGGAAAACAGCAAGGCCGCTACAAGCCAGTGCAGCACAATAGTGATGGGCGAGAACCTGAGTCCGTTGTCTCGCAATTGCATGATTAGCTCCTTGAAAAGGTCACCGGGGGGCAAGTCCTCTACAGTGCAATACCGAGAGTGATACGTCGTGAGCCACTTGCCCAACAGGTACAAGCGGCCAGTGTCGGCAGTCACCTTGTCGCCTGCAGGCCTGGGCCTGTGTCACAGTGGCCTCAGAGCCTTGGCTGTGCCAAGAACCGTCGTTTAGAAGCCCTGACGATAGGCGCAGCAACAGATCAAGTAAAATGATGAATACTGATTAATAAAATCTTTTTTAGTGATTGATAAACAGAAAGTTCTTCTCAGAACGCCAAGCGACAGGCGTGCAACCTTCATCATCAAGCCATCCAAGGGCAACAAGTAACACCCGCTGATCGTTCGCAAGAAACCGCAGGCTCATCCAGGCCTCGCCTACATGAATCGCTTTTTTATCATTATTAGTGATTCATATAATCATTATTCATCATTTTACTTGATCCAATCAGTCTTCTATCTTCCCTATCGATAGCCCTGCTATCCCGCCCTCAAACCAGGAGACTGAAACCATGACTCGCCCAGCTGTCTATCTTGAACACTGTAAAAAAAGCCACGTCTTGCCCGGCTTTTGAATCTTATGGTGACGGACGCTCAACGCGACATCATCAGGACCGCTGCCCCGCTGCTGGCAAGCGGCGACAAAGCCCTGACCACCTATTTTTATGAATTGATACTGCGCGACTCCCCACCGACGAGCCCCTTGGTCAGCCAGATCGCCAACAATCACCTCGCTCTACAGATCCAGCCCGAGCATGACCCAATGATGAGCACTTGCCAGCTGCAGGCCATACGCGAAGAGCTGATCGCGAGGATGACAGGCAACGAGCTCATAGATGGATGGGTCGCAGCGTATCAACAGTTGTCGAATTTGCTAATCGAAGCCGAACGTCTGATTTACGACGATATGGCTATCAGTTCCAGCGGCCTTGCAGACCGCAGTCCCAATCAAGAATGAACCATCATGCCATTACTGAAATTTGATCTGATCCAAGGCCGCAACGACAAAGAGCTGCGCCTGCTGCTGGACACCGCGCATCAAGCCATGGTGCAAGCCTTTGATGTTCCCGCCAGCGACCGCTACCAGTGCGTGACCCAGCACCGTCCCGGCGAGCTGATACTGGAAGACACCGGCCTGGGCTATCCGCGTAGCGACAAGGTGGTACTGCTGCACATCGTGTCCCGCCCCCGCAGCGAGAGTCAGAAAGTCCAGTTCTACCGCTTGCTGGCAGAACGGCTGGAACAGAACTGTGGCGTGTCGCCCAATGACCTGATCATCGCTCTGGTAGAAAACAGCGATGCAGACTGGTCCTTCGGGCGTGGGCGGGCGCAGTTTTTGACGGGGGAGTTATAGGCTAAAGACAGGTATACTCGCCCAGACCGTTTTTACAGAAACGGTCTTTTCACCGAGGGGAGCCTGGCGAGCAGGCTGAGAAACTGCCCGAGCAGATTGCACCGCAGTGACCCGTTGAACCTGATCCGGGTCATGCCGGCGAAGGGACGGGTCTGTACCTGCTCGCCGCTTGCTGCCGGATGGCTATCCTTGACTAGGAGTTGCTATCTTGTCTTCTGACCACTCTCCCTCCCCCATCGGCCCGGTTGCCGCCACCCTGGCTGCCGTCATCCATCAAGACCGGATTTTGCTGATACGCCGCGCCAATCGCCCCGATGCAGGACGCTGGGCCTTTCCGGGTGGCAAGATTCGCGCGGGCGAAACCATCATGGCGGCGGCCCATCGGGAACTGACCGAAGAAACCGGCGTACAAGGCCAGGCCATGCAGCTCTTTGATGCGCTGGATGTATTTGACCGCGAACCCAGCGCCAGACCTTTGGCCTATTCGCATTTCATTCTGATTGCCGTGCTGTTTCGCTGGCAGCAAGGTGAGCCGCAAGCAGGCGATGACGCTCTGGACGCGCGCTGGTTCAGCAATGCGGAACTGGACAGTCTGGATGTGGCACACAGCTTTGATGTAGTACGAGTTGCCCGTCGGGCACTGGCATTGGCTACCACTCAAGATCAAGCAGGCCAAGCATGATTCCCAATGTCTTGAGTATTGCGGGCACGGACCCGACCAGCGGTGCCGGTATTCAGGCTGATCTGAAAGCCATGTATGCCTTGGGCGCTTATGGCATGAGCGTGATTACCGCCGTGGTCGCGCAAAACACCCAGGGTGTGCGGTGTTTTGTGGCGCTGGAGCCGGACTTTGTGGCGGACCAGTTGGATGCGGTGTTTGAGGATGTGCGCGTGGATGCCATCAAGATCGGCATGATCGCCAATGCAGGGATTGCGGAAGCAATTGCAGACCGCCTGCACCATCACGGTCTGGACTGCCCGATTGTGCTGGACCCGGTCATGGTCGCTAAAAGCGGGGATCGTTTGCTCAGCCCCGAAGCCGTGTCCGTCGTGCGCGACAGGCTGCTGCCCATGTGTACCCTGCTTACCCCCAACTTGCCCGAAGCGGGCGATCTGCTGCACAAACCGGAACCCGCCTCACTGCAAGAGATGCACAGCCCCTTAAGCGAACTGTGCTTGCTGGGCCCTGAGTGGGTGCTGTTAAAGGGCGGCCATCTGGACGGCCCGGACAGTGTGGATTTGCTGCAAGGCCAAGGGCAAAGCCATGTTTTTCAGTCGCCACGCATTCCGACACGCAACACGCATGGCACGGGCTGTTCGCTGTCCTCCGCCATTGCTGCTCTGCTACCGGGCCGCAGCGTACCGACCGCGGTAGGCTTGGCCAAGGAATACTTGAATGGCGCTTTGGCCGCGGCTGACCAATTGCGGATTGGCTTGGGGCAAGGTCCGGTCCATCACTTCCATGCTTTGTGGTCACCTGCAGAGAGTAAGGCGACCTCCCCAATCCAGGAATAGAGCCCACCTTGTATTGGGCCTCATAGCGCCACCCGCATTTTTTAGCCAATGGACAAACATCCCAGACAATTTCCGGCGCATTTCCGGATTTCCAGCCCGACAGCCCTGAGATTTTTATTAGAATAATGTGCTGACTAATTACTCCTATAATTCAGAGCACATGACAGTATTAACAGGATGAATCAATATTTATATTTCCTGACATCAAACATTACCGTTTTGTCATGTTCGCCTCTTAGTCGGGATCAGCCTTTTTGATCAATCCATTTCTGGAATGGATGAGTCTGCCACTTCATAAATCTCCGAGAAGCCAAATGTGGAATTGCTTACTGATTGAAGACGACCGGGAAAATTCCCGGTATTTAGTGAATGGCTTATCCGAGCTGGGCTATTCGGTGGTGACCAGTCATGACGGCGTTTCCGGTTTGGAAAATGCCATGAAAGACGTATGGGATGTGATTATCCTGGATCGCATGCTACCCAATAATGTCGATGGCCTGTCCATTCTTTTTACTTTGCGATCTTTAGGTAAAAAAGTCCCTGTACTGGTATTAAGTGCCTTATCCGGCGTAGACGACAAAGTTGATGGTTTGAAAGCCGGTGGCGATGATTATTTAATCAAGCCCTTTTCCTTTCAGGAATTGGCCGCCCGCTTGCATGCCCTGATACGCCGCAGCAGTGACAATGCAGAAATCAAGAATCTGCAGGTGGATGATCTGGTCATGAATATCCGCAACCAGAAAATCTCCCGTGGCGACGAGGTGCTGGAGCTGCAGCCTCGCGAAATCAAGCTGCTGTCCTACCTGCTGATGAACAGCCACAAGATCGTTACCCGCACCATGCTGCTGGAAGTGGTCTGGGGCTACAACTTCGACCCGCAATCCAATGTGATTGATGTGCTGGTCAGTCGTTTGCGGCGCAAGGTGGACAAGGAAGGCGCCACGCCCCTGATCCATACCGTGCGTGGCCGTGGCTATGTACTTAGCGACAAGGACAGCATCGACGGTTTCAAGCTAAAGCGCTGCGATGATTGATTTCATCAAACGCCTGTGGGAGTCCACCTCCTTCCGGCTGACCTTGAACTACAGCATCCTGGCCATCTTCACCACGCTCTTTTTAATCGGCTTCTTCTACGTTCAGGTGTTTGGAGCCTTGCGCGATGAGCACCTGCGGCAAATCAACGTCGCCGTACAGCGTCTTAGCATTGCCTACGAAGTCGGCGGGCGCGAAGAGATCCTGCGCATGATCGAGCTAACCCTCTCGGACCGGATTGATTCGGGCCAGGAAATCTATCTGCTGCTGGACGAATTCAATCACACCCTGGTGGGCAATATCAGCGAGATCCCCGGCCTGAACAACCTGCCAGAACGACAAGTGGTGGAAGTGCAGATCAAGCATATCGACGCGCTATCCGAAGGCAATGTCCGCGTCACCAAACTGTCCGGCGGAGAAACCCTGGTGGTCGGCCACGAGCTGGGCACCTTGATCGAGCTGCGTGCAATGCTTAGCCGCATCATCGTCACCTCCATGATCCTGGCCTTGATGCTGGTAATTCTGGGCGCCTATGTCTTTAGCAATGAGCTGAAATACCGCGTGGGCCGCATCCGCCTGCTGACGGAACAGGTAGGCGCGGGCGACATTTCCAAGCGCATCACCTCCGAGAGCGAGGACGTTTTTGGCCTGATCCACCACGACATCAACCGCATGCTGGACAAGATCGAGAGCCTGATGCAAGGCGCACGGCATATCTCCGATACCGTGGCCCACAATATCCGCACCCCGCTCACCCGCATCGTTGGCAAGCTGCGTGAAACCCAGAACCTGCCAGGTGTCCCGCCCCATGTCCGGGAGGCACAACAAGACGCGATTGAAGAAGTAGAGAACCTGAGCGTGCTGCTGGGCAAGCTACTACAAATTGCCGAGCTGAATGCCGGTGTGCAAAGACAGAACTTCAAGGCCTGCAATCTGGAAGTGATTGCCGAAGACGTTCTGGACTTGTACAGCTTTTTCGCTGAAGAAAAGGGCGTCACGCTGCAGAAAAAGAAAATCGACAGAGTCATTATTAATGGCGACAGCAATTTATTAGCCAGTGCTTTAGCCAATCTGGTGGATAACGCTGTTAAATACGCCCATTCCCATGCCAGCGTTGAAATTAAAAAACGCTTTGACAATAAAATCTCCATCATTGTGGAAGATGATGGCCCGGGATTACCAGAAAGCGAATATGAAAACGTAGGCAAGTATTTTTATAGATTCAATAATGATAGTGAAGGATTTGGATTGGGATTAACCAGCGTTGCCGCCATTATTGAATTGCACCGGGGCGAGCTGATTTTCTCCAAAGGAATATCCGGCTTGAAAGTCACCATTGTGCTTCCTGCTTAAGCCTTACCAAACCATTCAAACATGACCAAAAGGTAATGAAACTGTCACCCTAAGCCCTCTCCTGCTCCGCTAAGCTAGCCTCATTTTTAATCGCTCTTTTTCAGGGTTTATAAAAATCATGCTTGCTTTAGGGGAATGAGGAGATTCATGAGCAGACAAAAATATTATTCAGCCGGCCTGATGGTGGGAGTAGGCGTATTTACCGTCCTGATGGGACAGAAATACTCCTTGGGCACCATGGCCCGCATGGGACCGGGCTACTTCCCGTTTCTGCTGGGCATCGTGATGATTGTGCTGGGCGCTCTGTACCTGTTTGTAGAGACCGCCGCGCACGACGATGAGCAGGAGGAGGACTACGGCCCGCCGCAATGGCGTGGCTGGATGGCGATTGTGGGTGGCATCATCGCCTTCATTATTCTGGGTCGCTACGGCGGACTGGTTCCCGCCACCTTTGCCCTGGTGTTCATCTCTGCCATGGGCGACAAGGAACATTCCTGGCTCACCGCCCTGCTGCTGTCCATTTTCGTGACGCTGCTGGGTGTGGTTATTTTCTCCTGGGGGCTGGAGCTGCAATTCCCCCTGTTCACTTTGGGCTAAGCCATGGAAATTCTATCTAACCTGATGCACGGCTTTAGCGTTGCCTTTCAACTGGACAACCTGATGTGGGCCGTGTTTGGCGTGTTCATGGGGAACCTGATCGGGGTGCTGCCCGGCATGGGTGTGCTGGCAGCCATCTCCATCCTGCTGCCCCTGACCTACGCCATGACCCCGACCGCCGCCCTGATTATGTTGGCCGGTATTTACTATGGCTCCCAGTACGGTGGCGGTATTACTTCCATCATGCTGAATCTGCCCGGTACCGCCTCGCACGCGGTGGCGTGTCTGGACGGCAACCCCATGGCCCGCAACGGCAAGGCCGGATCGGCTCTGTTCATGTTGATGTTGTCCTCCTTTTTTGGGGCCACCATTGGCATTCTGGCCATGATTCTGTTCTCGCCCGCGCTGGTCGATATTGCCTTCAAATTCGGCCCGGCTGAATACTTTTCCATGATGATGCTGGGCCTGCTGGCCGGCGCCACACTGGCCAAAGGTTCTGCCATCAAGGGCGTGGCCATGGTCGTCATGGGTTTGATCTTTGGCGTGGTCGGTACGGATGTGAACAGTGGTGTATCGCGCTTTGATTTCAATATTCCGGAACTGCAGGACGGCTTGCAGATTGTGGCGCTGGCCATGGGCCTGTTCGGTATTGCGGACTTTCTCAAGAACATCAACCGGATCAATAGCGGCCACACCAAGGCCATTGGTAAAGTCTCCACCCGTTCCCTGCGTCCGGAAAAAGGCGATATCAAGCAATCCAAAGGCGCTCTGGTGCGCGGTACTGCGATTGGTGCGGCTTTCGGGATTCTGCCCGGCACTGGCCCGACCATTGCGTCTTTCATTGCCTACGCCACGGAAAAGAAAGTTGCCAAGAACCCCGAGCGCTTTGGACGTGGTGCGATTGAGGGCATTGCTTCGCCCGAAGCCGCCACCAGTGCCTCTACCCAGACCAGCTTCATTCCTACCCTGAGCCTGGGCATTCCCGGCGACCCGGTCATGGCCTTGATGCTGGGCGCGCTGATCATTCACGGCATCCAGCCTGGCCCGCAAATGGTGGTCGAGCACGCCGATATGTTCTGGGGCCTGATCGCCAGTTTCTGGGTGGGCAACATCCTGCTGCTGGTGTTGAACCTGCCCTTGATCGGCATGTGGGTGCGCCTGCTGTCCGTGCCCTTCAAGTACCTGTACCCCGCGGCCCTGTTCTTTGTGTGCGTGGGTGTCTATAGCACCAACAACAACCTGTTCGATGTGAATATCGTGCTGCTGTTTGGGGTGCTGGGTTACTTCTTCATGCGCCTGCGCTTTGAGGCGGCCCCCTTGCTGCTGGGCTTTGTCTTGGGACCGATGGTAGAAGAAAACTTCCGCCGCGCCCTGCTGCTCTCGCGTGGTGACCCCATGATCTTCCTGGAGCGCCCGATCAGCATGGTCTTTATTATTGCGTGCATCTTGCTGATGCTGGGACTGAGCTACTCGTTCTGGCGCTCGAATAGCCAGAAGAAGCTGGGAGCCCTGGCCAAGGCTTGAAACTCTGACACCCACTAGTCATGGGGGATAGGCTAAACGCAATGCTTTTACCGCAGCATCCATAAGAAAAAGCCGGGCTCATTTGCCCGGCTTTTTTGTGCCTGCCCCTATCCAGGACTGCAACACGCCTGTGCACTCTTCCTGGCGGAACCAAACACCAGATGACTTAAGGCCGCCAAAGCAAAGGCAGTTAGCGCACCGTACACCATGACCCAGCCAAAACCGGCAATCAAGGCCGCATGAACCGCCTCGACAGGATCGGCGGCATTCGCCAGCAAGGCGCTGCTTTGCGACACGATATTGATGTCGCCAGAGGCTACTTTTTCAGCCAGATGACGCAGTTCGCCATCAACAGCAATACCCAGGCGAGCACGCAGATCACTCATGATGCCTTGCACCAGAACAAAGCCCATCACGGCAATATTGAAGGCCAGGGAGATCATGCGGGCACTGGTATCCGCCCCCGACGCCATACCGGCGCGTTCAGCCGACACCGAGGCGGTAATTACATTGGTGGTCGTAGTATTGGCCATGCCCAGACCAATCCCGGCCAGCACACAGCCTGGCAGAATCAGCCTGCCCGGTTGGTCGGAAACACTGCCTATCTTCATCACTACAAAGCCCAGGCCAATCAAGAACAGACCTAGCGTAATGACTCCACCCGGCTGCCAACGCTGTGCCAGACGCTCGGCAAACGGAGGCACAAACAAGGTCGGCAAGGTGTACGCCAACAAGGCCAGGCCAGTTTGCACACTGTCATACCCCAGCCCCACATGAAAGTAGATGGGCAAATAGATGATGAAGGGCCAGAAGCTGAAGTTCTGCCCCATCGAGCCCAACAAAGCACCGGAGAAACTGCGGATACGAAATACGGAGAACTCCAGCATGGGCCTAACACTGCGCTGCTCCACGATTACAAAGGCAATCAGGCTAAGGACGGACAGGGTAATAATGCTCAAGGCTGGCAGGCTGGCAAAGCCCAGCACCGGCCCCTGAGTGACAAACAGCACCAGGCAAAACACGGCCAAGGACAAGGTGGCAATACCGGCTACGTCCAAAGTGCTGGCGCCCGGATCACGCGACTCCTGTACGCCAGCGCGCGCCAGCAGCAAGGTAATAATGGCCAGTACGGCGTGAATCAAAAACACCCATTCCCAGCTGGCCAGAGTCAGAATCAGGCCACCCACAATCGGCCCAAAACCCAGCCCGGCACCAAAGACCACACCCCACCACGCAAAGGCCTTGCCACGCTGTTGTCCGTCCCGAAACTGGTTCGACAAAATCGCGATCTGGCAGATCAGCATCATGGCAGCGCTCAAGCCTTGCAGAAAACGTGCGCCAATCAGAACAGCTGCACTTTCCGTCAGTCCGCACACCAGGGAAGTGATCCCGAACGCCACAATCCCGATCGTAAAAATGCGCTTGCGGCCGTAGCGATCCGCCAAAGTGCCTACCCCCATCAGAATGGTCGTCATGGCAATGGTGTAGGCTGCCATCACCCATTGCAGTTGCCGGAAACTGGCCCCCATGACCTGTTCTATGGTGGATAAAATCGGCGGCACGCTGGAGATCTCCAGGCCCAGCATCAAGGCTGACAAGCACACGGCAGCCAAGGCGTAGCGGCCCTGACTCGAGATAGAGGGAGTCATCGTTATCTTTCCAAAAAGTCGTCAATACACGTCGCCGTCCCGGCGAGCCAAAGTGCGGATACCAAAACCCAAAAGCTCGGGACCGCTCAGTCAGGAGAGATAGTAGGGACGGGCCAGCCATTCATCAATGCTATGATCGGGCATATCAGAAACAACAAATATGGATAGATCATGAGCCGCCCTGTTCTGGATGTGGAATCCGTACAAGCTTTTGTGAGCATTGCCGAGTTCCAAAGCTTTACCAAAGCCGCAGAAGCCTTGGGCACCACACAAGGCGCGATCAGCGTGAAGCTGAAACGCCTGGAAGAGCGCCTGGGTTACAAGCTGATCGAACGCACTCCAAGGCTGGTACGGCTGTCTGCTCAAGGTACGGTTTTCATTAATCCCGCACGGGAATTCATTGCTGCACACGACCGCGCCAGAGCCGCCCTGCTCTGCGATTGCCGCCGCTTTCGTTTGGGAATTGCCCAGCACGTTGCCGGGCCGGAAGTCCCTACTTTGTTGTCCCGTTTGAATGAACGAGACCCTGCACTGACGATTGAAGTTCGCCTGGAAAGCTCGCATCGCTTGCTGGAAGATTTTGACAAGGGAGAGCTGGATGCCGTCATCGTGCGCCAGGAGGATCATCGCCGTGACGGAGAGGACCTGGGGCCTGAACACTTTGCCTGGTTTGCGGCACCCTGCTTTCATCAGCAAGAAGGCAAACCTTTACGGCTGGCCGCCCTGGCTCCCTGCTGTGGCGTGCGGGATATTGCGACACACGCGTTAAGCACTGCCGGGATTGAGTGGAATGAAGTGTTTGTGGGCGGTGGCCATGCGGCCGTGATGGCAGCGGTCTCTGCCGGTTTGGCGGTCGCGGCATTTTCATGCCGCCTGGCGCCACCAGATGCAATTGATGTGGGCCAACGTCTGGGACTGCCAGCCCTGCCCCCTTCCCGGATTGTGTTGCACTCAACGCTGACCGATCAACGCTCGCGGGAAGCCTTGCGGACCTTGGCAGCGGCTTATCGGGAGCATCGCTCTACCCGACTGACGGGGGTTGCATCGTCCTGATCAGCACAGGTTCAGGCGGCCAGAAGTAAACGTGAAGTTCGCCCAGCCCCGCCAGCATGAGCACCCTTTAAAGCACAGTGGGATTGGGCGCATCCCCATACACGTCTTTGGGATCAAAGGTCTTGGCGGACTCCACAAAGACCAGATCCTGACCCTTGCTATGCTCGACACCAACCGGCACCTGTCTGTAGAAACAGGAGTGATAGCCTACGTGGCAACTGGCCCCGGAACCGGCTACCCGCACACGTAACCACACCGCATCCTGGTCGTCGTCGATACGCATTTCCTCTACCGTCTGCACCAGTCCACTGCTGGCACCTTTATGCCAGAGCATTTGACGCGAGCGACTCCAGTAATGGGCTTCACCGGTCTGTATGGTCTTTTCCAGGGCTTCCCGGTTCATGTAACCCAGCATCAAGACCTCGCCATTGTTAGCGTCTGTCGTGATGCAGGCAATCAGGCCCTGTTCGTCAAATTTGGGGGCCAGTTCGTGGCCCTCCTCCACCTGCTCTACCGAGATTCGGCGGTTTATTTGTACTGCCATATTGTCAGCAGATCTTGTGTCTTGTCCTTTAGCCTTCATGTTTTCTCCTTGTCATCATGGGTTCCGGGCGATATTCACAATCCGGATTCAGGCAGCGTCCGTACACCACATGACCATGTTCCATAACCTGAAAGCCCCGCTCCTGAGCAATCATTTTTTGCTGCTGCTCGATCGTCTGATCATGAAACTCCTGCACACGCCCGCAGTCCGTGCAAATCAGGTGATCATGGTGTTCGCCATCGTCCAGCTCATACAGCGCCCGGCCGGATTCGAAATAAACCTGCTTTAGCAAGCCTGCCTGTTGCAGCTGGGTCAGCACCCGGTAGACAGTCGCCAGGCCAATCTCACTGCCTTGCCGGATCAGTTGGCGATACACATCGTCTGCCGTCAAATGACGAATGCCGGGGGCCTGGAATATCTCAAGAATCTGGATACGAGCCGTCGTCACCTTCAGGCCTCGCTCTTTAAGCTCTTTTGAATCCGTCACGACGTACTCCTTGCTGAATGGGCGGTTAAGGGACTTCCAGAAAACGCAGCGGCCTGCCTTGCGCCTGCCCTTCCAGGACTTCATCACGAACAACACAATGGCCGCGCACAATGGTGTGAATCGGCCAGCCCACCACTGGCATGCCGTCGTAGGGAGACCAGCCGCTGACGCTGGCAATCCAGTCATTGCGGACGCGGCGGCGTGCCTTCAAATCCACAATACTGAAATCCGCATCAAAACCCAGGGCTATGCGCCCCTTGCCTTCCAGTCCAAAAACCCGGGCAGGTCCGGCACTGGTCAAATCCACCAGTCGCTGCAAACTCAGGCGGCCTGCGTGTACATGGTTCAACATCACGGGCAGCAAGGTTTGCACGCCAGTCATGCCACTGGGTGAGGCGGGATAGGCTTGAGACTTTTCCTGCAAGGTATGAGGTGCATGATCGCTGCCAATGACATCCACCACGCCCGAACGAATCGCCTGCCACAGCGCGTCTTGATGAACCTGCCCGCGCACCGGGGGATTCATTTGCGCCAGGCTGCCCAGACGCTCATAGCAGTCGGGGGCTTGCAGGCTGAGATGGTGCGGGGTGACTTCCACCGTTACGCGATCTTTGTGCGCGGCCAGAAACTGCATTTCCTCTGCGGTAGACACATGCAACACGTGCAATCGGCGCTTCACCTCTGCCGCCAGACGAACAATGCGTTGGCTTGCCTTCAAGGCACTTTCCACATCACGCCAAACCGGGTGTTGGCGCACGTCGCCACTATCCAGGGCGATATATTTGCGTTCACGCAGTCTGGTCTCATCCTCGGCGTGTACTGCCAGCCGTCTGCGACCATGACGCAAGATGCGACGCAGCACGTCGTCCTCATCCGCTAATAGGTCTCCAAAGGAGCTGCCCATAAAGACCTTGATGCCTGCGCAACCTGGGAGCTGTTCCAGTTCCTGCAAGGAATCGGCATTCAAGGCAGAACCACCGATATAAAAGGCGTGATCACACCAGCTTCGGCCTTGAGCAGCATCCAGCTTGGCTTGCAAATCGGCAGCACCCAAGGTCAAGGGATAGGTGTTGGGCATTTCAAAAACCGCCGTCACGCCGCCCAGGACTGCGCCCCGTGTACCCGCTTCCAGATTCTCTTTGTGCTCCAGCCCCGGCTCTCGGAAATGCACCTGACTGTCTATCACCCCCGGCAAAACATGCAGGCCATTAAGGTCCAGCACACAGTCTGCACTCCAGCCGGGCAACAAATCACCAAGAGCCGTAATCCGGCCTTGCGCACAGGCGATGTCGAGACGCTCGGCCCCGTTAGGAGTCATTACCGTAGCGCCACAGAGCAGCAAATCGGCATGACGCAAAGTATGCTGCCTGGCGGTTTCTGCAGCCTCAGAGGTAGAGGCCTTCGGGATTACTGGCGTCATGGTTTTACCTTTGAGGCTTCTACATCCAGAGCGTCTTGTGCCGTCAAACGAATCCGCTCCATCATGTGAAACAGACCATTGGCGCGATTCGGTGACAAGTGCTGCTCCAGTTCAATTGCCCGTAAAAAGTCAGGGGGATGGGACAGGATTTCTTGCGGCAAACGCCCCGAGTACACCTGCATCAATAAAGCCAACAAGCCGGTGACGATGGCGGAATCACTACGGGCCTGAAAAAACAACTTGTGATCACGCAATTCAGACACCATCCAGACCTGTGCCTGACAGCCATGCAAACGGTTCGTCTCGGTACGCCATTCGTCCGGGAAGTCCGGCAAGGAGCGCCCCAGATCAATCAAATATTCGTAGCGGGCCATCCAGTTCCCCAGGAACTGGAAACTCTCCACAATGGCTTGCTGGGCTTGAACTATGGACTCTTCTGGTGCTGCATCCTTACCCACGGTCTTCTCCTGCTTGCTTGAGCGATTGCCTACCCCGATCATCAAGAGCTGGAACAGGGTCATGCCCGCCCGGATGCCAAGGGTGACAACGAACAAGGCGCCGTGCAGCCAGCCAAGTTCCTTTGAGGGGGCCATGCGCCTGCAAAGCCTGAATCGCATACTGGGAGCAAGTTGGATAAAAGCGGCAACGTGGCCCCAGCAATGGGCTAATAAAAAGCTGATAGCCGCGAACAAGCAGGACCAGAACAGAGACAAGAACGGTTTTCATCGCAGCTCCCAAGCACGGGAGCGACATACCCGCTCAAATGGACATATCGTGAGCTTGCTTGGCTGCGCCAATAGCAAGAAAGTTTGACTCGTGGAGTGTGTCTGGCATGGAACAGCAAGGACTAGAACATTCATGGCGCCACGCCCCCGCTCAGTCGCAGAAAAGGCATCCCTTCCGATACAGGAGTTTTGAACGCCACTGCATCATGGGGATGCAGACTCTCCAGATGTCGGACCTGAACACCAGGATTCTGATAGCCCCCCAAGGCCGCTTCTATACGACGCGCCGCGTCTTCCACAAACATCAGGTTCTGACCATTCAAGGCGGCAAAGGCTTGCTCGTCTGCTCGTTTAACGGCGGTTTGCAAGGGTGTTGCCAATGACTCTTCAATGCGATCAATCAGCGTCAAAAACCCAAAATCCTCACTGTCTTCCGATACTTGGATGTGAACCAGAGCCTGACTACGCTGACTATGTGGAGTGGCCAGACTGGCGTGCTTGTGCAACCAGGCAGCTACCTCATCTGCATGCAAGACAGGCTGCTTTCCAAAGGCCTGCATAAAGCCCTGTTCAATCAACTGCCGAGCCAGCGCAGCCGAACAAGGACAGGTCGATGAATAAGCTATCTGAACCTGCACCTTGCATATAAAGATACCGTCCAAAAGTCTGGCCTCCAGCGCGACGGGATAGGATTTCCAGCCGGCCAGACCCTGCGTGACCAAGGCAGGCCGTCGCACCAATAAATCAAAGCGAAAACACAGTCGTGCACTGCGCGTTCCACAGTCCTGCTGGCTATCCACCATGCCTTGCAAAAGACGCCGCAGCCCTAACGGTGACAAGGACTGTTCTGGCGGCAAGTCATTCAGCAAGCGGTACAGCCTGGACATATGTATCCCTTTTACATGTGCCAAGGGCAAATCAACCTGAGCATCCACCCGCGCATGGAGCTGCTGCTTATAGCCTCGTTCAAGCACGGTAATGGGCAGGTCGACTCCCTCCATACCCACCCAGGAAAGCGGAGTCAGGCCATGGGAGGAATCATTCAAAGCCGGGTCGGGAAGTACAACAGTCATACTCAACATCCAATCAAAAGGCCTTGCTCACGCTGGCAAAGACCTGGCAAGACCTCAACGCTATCAAGGCCAGTCTGAAAACGGATTCGTCCATGTTGTCCAGGTGCTGGGGCCGCTGGCCATTTCTTCATCGCTTAACAGGCAGGCATCGAAACGGGCGCGCAGTGCTTCCTCGTCCATATCCATGCCAATCAGAACCAGCTCCTGACGCGCATCCCCTACTCGTTCGTCCCATTTTTCCTTGATCAGCGCTACCGCTTCGGGATCCTCCGGCCAGCGTTCAGGCGGCATGGACGCCCACCAGTAACCCGCCACGTGATAGCGAGCCACCGCGCCAGCCTGTGACCAGGAGCCCGCCAGAGTCGGGAAGTTCGCCAACCAGAAAAAGCCTTTGGAGCGCACCACCCCAGGCCATTCGCTTTCGACCAGTTCCTTGAAACGCTGCGGGTGGAATGGACGGCGGGCGCGGTAAACAAAATTGCCTATGCCGTACTCTTCGGTTTCCGGGGTATGAGTGCCACGCAATTCCTGCAGCCAGCCTGGGGCCTTGGAAGCCTCTTCAAAATCGAACAAGCCGGTGTTCAGAACGCGGTCCAAGGGCACCTGGCCGAACTCGGCTGTTTCAATACGAGCACGGGGATTCAGACTGTTCAGAATGGCCATCAGGTGCTCGCGTTCTGGCTCGCTGATCAAATCAATCTTGTTCAGAACCAGCACATCACAGAACTCGATCTGCTCAATTAACAGGTCCACAACGGTACGCGCATCTTCTTCACCCAAAGATTCGCCACGGGACTGGATGCTGTCTTGCGAGCTGTAATCGCGCAGAAAGTTAAAGGCGTCCACTACCGTGACCATAGTGTCCAAGCGCGCGACTTCACCCAGGCAGCGGCCGTCCTCGCCCTCAAAGGTGAACGTTTCAGCCACGGGCAGTGGCTCTGAAATGCCGGTGGATTCAATGACCAACTGATCAAAACGCCCTTCCTTGGCCAGACGGTCCACCTCCAACAACAAGTCCTCGCGCAAGGTGCAGCAAATACAGCCGTTGCTCATTTCCACCAGCTTTTCATCGGTGCGCGATAGCTCGGCACCACCGTCACGAACCAAAGCGGCATCAATATTGACCTCGCTCATATCGTTCACGATAACGGCCACGCGGCGGCCTTCGCGATTGTTCAGGATGTGGTTCAGCAAAGTCGTCTTGCCCGCACCCAGAAAACCGGACAAAACCGTTACGGGAATGCGGGCTGCGGGATCGACTGGCGTGTTATCGAGGTTCATCGTCATTTCTCTTCTTCCTTGAGGCATCAATGGGCAGTTCCTTGCAGAGGACTTCTGTCAATTTTGAGATGTTATAACATAACAATAATTGGCAAAGAAAAAACCCTCTTGCAAGGAGGGCTTGACGATCAGGACAGAGAAACCGGTTTTCACAAAGCAAGGTCACAGGAATCAGGTGTCAGGTGTCAGGTGTCAGGTGTCAGGTGTCAGGTGTCAGGCACGTAGCGTAGCTCTGTTTGTGTTGCCCGCCACTGCTTGAACAAGTCAGCCCGATGCCGGGGATAAGACTCCTCCAGACAGACCAAGCGCTGTATCCTGTCCGTCCGGAAATGCCGGAAGTCCCCTTTCAATTCGCACCAGCCCACCAGAATCCGGAAGTGCTGAAAGTAGCCCAAGGAAAAAGGCCAGATCACTCTCTCCGACTCCTGGCCTGCCCCGTCTATATAAGTGATGCGCAGCTTGCGCTGCAAACGAATCGCTGTACGCGCAATGCCGAGATCAACAAGCTCAGCATCCTGAATCACTCTAGGCCCAACCCGTAAAGCGGTGCTGTCCAGGCTGTCTCTCAAGCTATCGGGCAAGACCGCAGAGATCTTGGCCATGGCATCGCCAGCCGCTTTGGTCAGCGGCTCGTCCGCAAACTTTTCTACCCAGCGAAAACCCAGTATCAAGGCCTCCAGCTCTGCTTGAGAAAACATCAAGGGTGGCAGCATGAAACTAGGTCGCAGCACATAACCGACTCCCGGCTCCCCTTCTATATCGGCACCTTGCGCCTGCAAGGAAGCAATGTCCCTATACAAGGTCCGAATGCTGACACCCAACTCTTGGGCCAGCCGCGCACCACTCACCGGGCGCTTGTGTCGGCGTAGCACTTGTAAAAGGGAAAGAAGTCGTTCTGCTCGGGCCATGCCAGATACTGCCATTTTTTGGCAGCATGGTCACCCATAATGATCTGCTCAATCACCTTGTTGGAGCGATCATGAATCACCCAAACCTTTTGCTGCTCTATGTCCAAGACCCCGCCGCCAGCAGCCTTTTCTATGAGAAGCTGCTTCAAAAAGCGCCCGCTGAATCCTTCCCCACCTATGTCGCGTTTGAACTGAACAAGGACCTGACCCTGGGTTTGTGGTCTACCCAGGCAGCCAGCTTTGTATCATCCGGAACTGGGCATCGCTCCGAGCTTTCTTTTTTAGTGGACGATGATGCGGCTGTTGATCAGCTGTATCAAAACTGGGTGACTGCGGGTATCACCATAGAGCAAGAGCCCATGACAGCCGTTTTTGGGCGCACATTCGTTGCACTGGACCCGGATGGACACCGATTAAGAGTCTGCACAGCAGCGTAAGACTGACGCTGCATTACTTGCAAAGCCGTCGGACTTCAAAGAACAAGGGCTATCCCGGACTTGATCCAGATAGCCCCTGCTCACTCCAGGATCTACAAACAGCACAAATCAATCTGTCACCATCGCTCTGCGCATAATTTTCTGCGCGACTGACGAAGATGCCATCACTCCCAAAGTACCGTAATGCGCTCCTCAAGCCCCCACTTCCCCGCCGCTACGCGTACTTAAAAACACATCCGCCACTTCTTGAGAGCTATAGCGCAGCAGCTCGGCCGCCTGCAAGACGCGGGCGACGGCTTCGGTCATGGGGCGGGCCAGGAACTCATCCTCGATTGCCGCCCGAACCAAACGCTCAGTGTGCTGTACCAGTGCATCGAATCGCTTGTCTTGCCCGGCCAAGGGTCTGATTTCATTGAAAACCGCCTCCACCGTAAGCGGATCTCTGATCATGGCGCGCCGCACATCCATGCACATCATATTCGCCGTCCCTTCCCAAACGCTGTTCAAGGGGGCCTCTCGATACACACGGGCCATGGGATTTTCTTCAATAAAGCCATTGCCGCCGTGACATTGCAAAGCCTCATTCGCAATGGAGGGGGCGCGCGAGCAATTGAAGTACTTAGCCGCAGGCGTGGCCACCCGAGCCAGCAGCCTTTCGTGGTCACTGCTTTGCATCAGGTCAGTGGCCTTGGCCACGCGCAAGGACATCAAGGTTGCCGCTTCCACTTCTACCGCCATATCCGCCAGCACATTGCTCATCATGGGCCGATCGGCAATGGAGGTTCCAAAAGCCTTGCGTGATGTCGTGTGACGCAGGGCCAAGGTCAGCGCCTGTCGCATCAAACCCGCCGAGCCAATCGCAAAATCCAGACGTGTCAAATGCGAGTGCGACAGAATTTCCCGAATACCGCGCCCTTCTTCCCCAACCCGAATTGCCAGCGTGCCCGCATACTCCACTTCACTGGACGCGTTGGAACGATTGCCCGCCTTGTCCTTCAGGCGTTGTACAAAAAAGCGGTTATAGCTGCCGTCCGGCAAGGTACGGGGCAAGAAGAAACAAGTAACACCGCCATTGACTTTAGCCAGCGTAAAAAAGCCATCAGACTGCGGCACTGAACAAAACCACTTATGCCCCGTCAGCTCATACCAATGCGCCGTAGCGCCGTGATAATCCGCGCTATGGGAGAAGCGCGCAGTAGTCTGCGTCTCGCGCAGATCTGATCCGCCCTGCTTTTCTGTCATCGCATAGCCAATGACCACCGAGGGCTTGTCCCCCACTTCGCGACGACTGTATTCGTAGCGCGTCCCTTTGAGTTTGTCCGCCCAGATCGCCAAAGCAGGTTCAGCCTCGAAACCGGCATACGCCGCATACGCCATGCCGGTCGGGCAGCCCGTACCATGCTCCACCTGATTCCACAGATAGGACAAGACCGCACGAGCGAAGTGGCCGTTTTTCTCTTGCGTACGCCAGCTTAAATTCGGCACCTCGTGCTGCCAGGCCAGGGTCATCAATTCATGCCAGCTGGGGTGAAATTCCAGCCAATCAATCCGGTTGCCGAAGCGATCATGCGTTTTAAGTTCAGGGATATGACGGTTCGCCAAACGGGCCAACTCCTGAACATTTTCATCACCAGCCACCGCCCCCAAAGCCTGACAACGCAATTCGGCCCACGGGGCTTCGCGGCGAATGGCCTCAGTTAAAACCTGATCACCCGTAAAAGCATTGAAACCACTGGCGGGCTGAGCCTGATTCAAAACCTGATGCGTGCTGTAACGATCCTCGGGCGCATTCAAAATGCTGGGGGGAAGCGCTTGGTTCATGGTTGTCTCCAAACTGTTTTTCTAAGGCGTGGCAGAAAGGATTGCCACACTGGCGCACGCCATCTGGGCAATCTGGTCAGCCAGCGCAGCCACTTGGCGCTGGTAACTGTCCGTGCCATCGTGCTGCTGACGGCTTAAAGGAGAAAGCGGGCCAATCAGCCCTTCCATGAAACCGCCCACAATGACGGTAGCCGCAATATCGGGCTGCACATCCTGGCGCATTTCCTGGGCATCTTGCCCCATGGAAACAATGGAGTGAATGACCTGGCTGATCGCGGCGCGATACACCAGACGAGCCGCGTCGATTTCCTTATCGCATGGCTCGGCAATCAAGGCATACGCCAGACGAGGATTACGCATGGCGCGTTTTACGAATGTTGAGACTGCGGCATGCAGGCGCAACATGGAGGCTCCGTCAGCCTGCGCAATGTCTGTGAGTACATCCACCTCCCGCTGAGACACCTGCGACAGCACTTGCGCGAACAACTCGGCCTTGGACGGGAAGTAGCGATAGACCGTCCCAGTGGCCATACCCGCCGCAGCCGCCACACTGGCCACCTGGGCTTCCTGCCAGCCACCTTCACTGACCAAAACACGAGCGGCTTCCAGGATACGGCTACGATTGTCTTGCAGACGAGCTTCAACGGCGGGGGTTTGACGATAGGCCATAAAGAAGTGAACCTCGATTCATTACATGAGTGAATCCTAGTTCATTTCTTTATGGTGGACAAGAATTTCTTTAAGCAGAGGTGTCAAAATACTCGCCTACTGGCATTGCAGGCGGCTTGGGAGCATCTGTTATTTAAAGCAACACAATCAGCAGCCCCAATAAAACTGCCCCCAGCAACAGCGATGGCAAAGCCATCAATACTGTTTGCTGGGGGCAGTCTGAAACTCGCTAGCGCGAAGGTATCAAACCAATCAGGCCGACAGTTCCTTGCGAACGATTTCAGCACCGGCGCTCAGGGCGTGCAGCTTGCCACGAGCCACGGCGCGTGGCAAAGGTGCCATCCCGCAGTTGGTGGAGGGGTACAGCTTGTCAGCGTCCACAAACTTCAGCGCCTTGCGCAGTGTGTTGGCCACTTCGTCAGCGGTTTCAATCACGTTGGTGGCCACGTCAATGGCGCCAACCATCACTTTCTTGCCACGGATCAGTTCGATCAAATCCATAGGAACGTGGGAGTTCTGGCATTCCAGCGAAATGATGTCGATCTTGGATTGCTGCAGCTTCGGGAAGGACTCTTCGTACTGACGCCATTCCGAACCCAGGGTCTTTTTCCAGTCCGTGTTGGCCTTGATGCCGTAACCGTAGCAAATGTGCACGGCGGTTTCGCACTTCAGACCTTCAATGGCACGTTCCAGCGTAGCAATACCCCAGTCATTCACTTCGTCAAAGAACACGTTGAAAGCAGGTTCGTCAAACTGGATGATATCCACGCCTGCGGCTTCCAGCTCTTTGGCTTCCTGGTTCAGGATCTTGGCAAATTCCCAAGCCAATTTCTCACGGCTCTTGTAGTGGTTGTCATACAGCGTATCGATCATGGTCATGGGGCCAGGCAGCGCCCATTTGATCGGCTGCGAGGTTTGCTGGCGCAGGAACTTGGCATCATCCACAAACACGGACTTGGGGCGATTGACAGCGCCGACAACGCTTGGAACGCTGGCATCGTAACGGTCACGAATACGCACGGTCTCACGCTTTTCAAAGTCCACGCCTTCCAGATGTTCGATGAAGGTAGTGACAAAGTGCTGGCGGGTTTGCTCGCCGTCGCTAATCAGATCGATACCGGCGTGCAATTGTTCTTGCAAGGACAAGCGCAGTGCATCTTTCTTGCCTTCGACCAGGTCCTCACCTTCCAGTCTCCAGGGCGACCACAGTTTCTCGGGTTCAGCAAGCCAGGAGGGTTTAGGCAAACTGCCAGCGGTGGAGGTGGGTAGCAATTTTTTCATAATTAAATAACCTTGTTGTTTTTGATGAATCAAAGCGCGTAACTGGCTGCCCATTGATCAAGAATAACTTTGTATGGCTTGATAAAACTTTCTTCGGTAAACCGGCCCTGCTCAACCGCCAGACGGCTACGTTCTTCACGATCGTAGACAATTTGCGTAACCGAATGATCCGCATTTTTCAGGCTAGGCTGATAGCGCATTCCTGCTGCCGAATTGGCATTGTAAATCTCGGGGCGGTAGATTTTCTGGAATGTCTCCATCGTGCTGATGGTACTGATCAATTCCAGATTCGTGTAGTCACTGAGCAAATCACCACGGAAGTAAAAGGCCAAAGGCGCCACGCTATTTGGGGGCATGAAATAACGAACCTGCAAACCCATTTTCGCGAAGTACTCATCGGTCGGCGAGAACTCGTTTTGCTGGTATTCAACGCCCAATACGGGATGCTGATTACCTGTACGGTGGTAGACCTTGCTGCTGGATACGCTCAGGCAAATCACGGGGGATTTGTTGAAGTTTTCCTGATACAGCGTGGAGTTCACAAAAGCCTTGAACAATTTGCCATGCAAATCACCAAAGCCTTCCGGGGCGCTGAAACCATTTTTGTTCTTGTTGTGCTCCAGCAGAACCACACTGAAATCGTAGTCACGCACATACGAAGAGAAGTTGTTACCCACAATCCCTTCAATACGCTTGTTTTCTTTCCGATCAACGATACTGGTTTTCAGAATTTCGATGGTCGGAAACGTAGAACCATTGCCTTCAACATCAATATCAACAGAGACAATATCCAGTTCAACTGAATAACGGTCCCCATTCGGGTTGTCCCAATGCGCCAAACTATTGAAGCGATTGTCGATCATCTTCAGAGTATTGCGCAGGTTTTGCTGACGGCTTTCACCACGGGCCAAATTGGCAAAGTTAGTGGTGATACGTGTGTTATTGGCTGGACGGTAGTTTTCATCAAAACGGATGCTTCTGATGCTGAACGCGAATTCTTTATTCATTTTTATGTATGCCCTAATTTCTGATTTCAATCTCGAATTTATTTTCGAGCCAAGTCATTGATCTTGAAAAATAAATTCATCTTATTTATGTACACTCTGTGCTGATTGTCTGAGCTGCTTCGGGGGGCTGCACTGCTTGCTCTCTTCTTCCTGGTAAAGCCAGAAAACAGGCTTGAATCAGCCTCAAAAAAGTCCCGACATTTGGCCGGGACTTTCCGCCAAACTCAGCTCCTGATCTGATCAGGCACCTGCCCGCAAAACTTTCGCTGCGGCCACCATATTGGTCAAAGCGGGAATCACCTCAGCCCATTGACGTGTCTTCAAACCGCAGTCGGGGTTCACCCACAAACGTTCTGCTGGCACGCGCTCGGCGGCTTTTTTCATCAAATTCACAATGTGCTGCTCGGTCGGAATATTGGGCGAGTGAATGTCGTACACACCAGGGCCGATCTCGTTGGGGTACTGGAAGTTCTCGAAGGCTTCCAGCAATTCCATGTCCGAGCGGCTGGTTTCAATGGTGATCACGTCCGCATCCATATCGGCAATGGAAGAAATGATGTCGTTGAATTCCGAGTAACACATATGTGTGTGGATTTGCGTCTCATCGCCCACGCCGTTGGCGGTGATGCGGAAGCTTTCCACGGCCCAGTCCAGGTAGCTTTGCCATTGCGATTTACGCAGAGGCAAACCTTCACGCAAGGCGGCTTCGTCAATCTGAATCACATGCACACCGGCCTTTTCCAGATCCAGCACTTCTTCGCGAATGGCCAGCGCCAGTTGCAGGCAAGAAGCCGAGCGAGGCTGGTCATCACGCACAAAGGACCAGTTCAAGATCGTCACGGGGCCGGTCAACATGCCCTTCATGGGTTTTTGAGTCAACGACTGGGCGTAGGTGATCCATTCCACCGTCATGGCTTGAGGACGGCTGATGTCACCAAACAGGATGGGTGGTTTCACGCAGCGCGAACCGTAGGACTGCACCCAACCGAACTGGCTGAATGCGTAGCCGTCCAACTGCTCACCAAAGTATTCGACCATGTCGTTACGCTCGGCTTCGCCGTGCACCAACACGTCCAGACCCAGTTTCTCCTGCTCACGCACGCTGCGCTCAATCTCGGCACGCATTGCGGCCTGATAGCTGTTTTCGTCCAGACGACCGGCCTTGAACTCGCTACGAGCACGACGGATTTCTGCCGTTTGTGGGAAAGAACCAATCGTGGTGGTGGGGAATGCGGGCAGTTTCAGGAATTCAGCTTGCTTGGAAGCACGCTGTTCGTAAACACTCTTGCGCTTGCCCAGCTCGGCCGAGATGCGCGCCACCGCTGCTTTCACAGCAGGATTATTCACACGGGGCGAGTTGCGACGGGCAGTCAAAGCGGCCAGATTCTCGGCCAGTTCTGCCTTGACGGCCTCACGACCTTGGCTCAAGGCTTTACCCAATACACGCAGTTCATCCAGCTTTTGCAAAGCAAAGGCTAACCAGGACTTCACATCAGCATCCAGCTTTTGTTCGCTGTCCAGATCAACCGGCACGTGCAGCAGCGAGCAGGAAGGAGCAATCCACAAACGTTCATCCAGTTGCTTGGCGATGGGCTCAACCCAGTCCAGCACGGCGGTCAAATCTGTTTTCCAGATATTGCGACCATTGATCACGCCCAGGGACAAGACCTTGTCGTCACCCAAAAGCTTGAGCAGTGCATCCACACCATCACGATCATTGATAGCATCCACATGCAAACCGGCAACAGGCAAGCTGGCGGCCAAAGCAGCATTTTCCAGCAACTGACCAAAGTAAGTGGCTACCAGCAACTTCACGCCAGTAGCTTTCAGTTGCTGATAAGCGGTCTTGAACGCTTGCTGCCAATCGGCATCCAGCTCGGTAACCAGAATAGGCTCGTCAATCTGCACCCACTCAACGCCGGCTTTAGCCAGCGTCTCCAGCAATTGGACATACACGGGCAGCAAGCGATCCAGCAGAGCCAGCTTGTTGGATTCATCCTTGGCCTTGCCCAATGCCAGATAAGTCACGGGGCCAATAATCACAGGCTTGGCCTTCACGCCTTGAGCCTTGGCTTCAGCCAGCTGCTCCAGCAAACGCGAAGCGTCCAGCTTGAACTGGGTGTCAGCCGTAAATTCGGGGACGATGTAGTGATAGTTAGTGTCGAACCATTTGGTCATTTCACCAGCCGCCACACCACCGCAGCAAGCGCTGTGATCTTCCAGACCTTTGGCCGAACGACCCCGTGCTACGCGGAAATAGTTATCCAGCTCGTCACCATGAAAGCCCTGTACACGCTCGGGCAGGTTACCCAGCAAGAAGCTGGCATCCAGCACCTGATCGTAAAAAGAGAAATCTCCAACGGGCACCAGATCCAGACCCGCCTGGTTTTCCCAGTGACGCTGACGCAGTTGTGCGCCCAGAGCCTTGAGTTCGTCACGCGAAGACTCGCCCTTCCAGTAAGACTCCAAGGCGAACTTCAGTTCCCGTTTGGCGCCAATGCGCGGAAAGCCAAGATTATGAATCGTCGTCATGTGCTGCTCTCTAAAGGCCAGTGGATGAATGAATGACTTGCATTGTAGGAAGCCATATCAATGAAGTAAAATGGTCTTATCTCACCAACCCATGAATATCATTCACGTATCATGTTAGAGCGCATCCACCTGGCCGTTGTGCAGCAAGTTGACAAGCAAGGGTCCCTGACCGCCGCCGCTGCCGTGCTGCACGTTACCCAATCTGCCCTTAGCCACACCATGCGGAAACTGGAGCAGCAACTGGGCACAGAAATCTGGCGTCGCGAAGGCCGTAGCCTGCAACTGACTCAAGCCGGGCAGTATCTACTGGCTGTTGCCAACCGCGTCCTGCCGCAGCTGGATCTGGCAGAAGAACGCCTGGGCCAGTTCGCCCAAGGCGAGCGAGGATCGCTGCGCATCGGTATGGAATGCCACCCCTGCTATCAATGGCTGCTTAAGATCGTCTCGCCGTACCTTAGCGCTTGGCCAGACGTGGATGTGGACGTGAAGCAGAAATTCCAGTTCGGCGGGATCGGTGCGCTATTTGGGTATGAAATTGATCTGTTGGTCACCCCCGACCCGCTTTACAAACCCGGCCTGAAGTTCGAGCCCGTATTCGACTACGAGCAGGTGCTGGTAGTGAACAAGGCCCATGCCCTGGCGAATGTGGACTACGCCAAGCCTAAAGACCTGGACAGGGAAATACTGATTTCCTATCCGGTGGACATAGACCGGCTGGATATCTACAACCAGTTTCTGCTGCCTGCTGGTATCGCCCCCCGACGGCATAAAACGATTGAGACGACGGACATCATGATGCAGATGGTTGCCAGTGGCCGTGGCGTAGCGGCGCTGCCGCGATGGCTGGTGGAAGAGTATGCGGAGAAGCTGGATGTGGTGCCGGTGAGGTTGGGTAAGCACGGCATCGCCAAGCAGATTTTTCTGGGGATGAGGGAGACGGAGACGGTAATTGATTATCTGCAGGCGTTTATGCAGCTAGCTCGGGGGTCTGGGCCGGGTGGACTGCAGTATGCAAACAAGTAGCACATTCCTGATGGCACATTAAAAGCAATGTCCTTCTGAAAAGGCAGCTTTACCTCTGGTGGTGGCGCCCCTCCGCAAAACCCACCGTTCTCAACAACAAGGTACTTTCTTCACATTCCTGATAACGACAAACTGTTCAAAACCCAGTCACACAAGCATCCGCTCTCAACAATCAGGGTCAAGAACGCCTTCAACATACGCGAGCACCTCTGCTTCATTCTCCGGATGATAATTCATAGGCAGACAATCCTGCCGAAGATCCATATAGAGACGAATAGCGTTGCGCAACGCCGTGCCGCAGGCTTTAACTGAATGGCTACCCACAGTCGCTGCCATAGCCGTCGCCAAGTCTGGGGCAATCGCTTCGATACGCCGTACGCCCCTCTGATCAGCTCCGACACGACGCATTGCAAGGGGGCCAAGAACTTGGCCCCGCAAAAAGGCGAGCATATCGATTACTTCAAATAACTCGCCACGCCCGAGCTTGGCCGCCGCGTAGTGCACCCACACCCAGAACCTTTCCTCGAACCATTCTGCGCCCTTATTAGGCCAACTGACCGAGCCTTGTGAAAGACGCGCTGCAAGAATCTCGTCCGACTCCCAAAGAATAATAGGGTTCTCGATCCGCTGGTCAAGATCGTCAATAGTCACAAACTTGAGGTCAACGTGCAGGACAGGCTTGCCATAAAGACAAATCAGGAGCCGAGGCTCTCCCACGTGTTCCCCCGTGAAGGCGTACAGCAGATTGCCAAGCGTATCCGCAAACTGGCGCATGCTGGCGAGCACATCGGTGTAGGCTTCATCACGCACAACAAGGATCAGATCGAGATCAGAATATGCATCCGTGTTCCCGGTGATCGACGAGCCACCGGCAAGCAATCCGATAAAACGACCATCCGCCGCCACGGCATTGATTACGCCTGCAGCGAAGTCTTGCAAGGATGCTTGGGGGAGCATTTTCCGGGAAGGTATCATCCGTTCTTCCAGATTGAAAATTAAGGCCATCAGGATTTCGTCACGATACTCAGGGCCATTTTTCAAAGCACGTGGCTCAACGCCGTACCCCCTGAAGCCATGCTTTTCGTAAAGCCTGAGAGCACCCAGATTTCCTTCCACGACCGTTAACATAATCTGCTCAACATGGTCGCGGCCATAGTCTATTACAGCCCGTAGCAGCCTGCCGGCGATTCCTTGAGAGCGTTGCTCAGGCTCCACGAATACGCCGGACAAATGCCCTTTGTGCGCATCCTTTGGCCCGTCTTCCTGTTTAAAAACCGACAACCCCACGATCTTGCCATCGACATAGGCACCAAATGCCACGACATCGTTAAGCCGCTCAAGGAACGTTTCCGTCGTCTTCTTGACCTCGCACTCGTAAACCGAGCCAAACATGTCCGGCGCCTTCAACAAGGCTGCCAATCGGATGGCGCGAAAATCCTCCACATCAGCCGCCCCAAGCTGACGAATCTAAACTTTACTGACAGAACTCAATTTCAATCCTTGTTTATCCGCACGAAAACTCACATACCCAATCAGATCTTACAGCCTGCCACCATCGTTAAGCTATGCGGTCTAACGGTACGAGCAGTGACTCGCACTTGCTAGCGATTTCCCCTCCCCCTGTCATAGCCCCGTGATTTTTGGCTCCGGCGATGATTGGGAAATCACATGAGTTCGACCAGGACTGACAGAGTCCTTCAACGTAAAGACTGAGGAGTCGGCGCCTTGCGGGTGTGGCATCGTAGCGGCGGTACTGCGCAGGAAAAAGAATACCGTGTAGCGTGTCTCCCAGTTCAAAGGCTGGCAGGTGAAGAAAAGCACCACTAGGAACCACAGATCAAGAGCTTGAAAGAGGCCAAACGAACGCTGATAGCACCTTGGAGCACGTCCTGCCGCCCGTTTCAACAACTTAAGGCTGAGCCTCCGAACGGTTGCTGCTTAGATTGGCCGATAGGTCGTTTTTTCACAGTGATAGTTCCGTAAGGTTTTTGCACAAAAAAGCCCGCAATTACGCGGGCTTTTCTGCTTTCTATGCCTTGAGTTGCCTGGCTATGCCAGACGCGGGATCACTCCCACTCGATCATCAATAGATAACAAACTTACTTGTATTTCAATAATTTAATCCGCCCAATCAAGACAATGCCATGAAAAATACCATGCTTAGTTTTTTATCTTGAAATAGCTCGCTCTTCACGACTCTACCGGTTTCGAACTATGGCTTCGGACACGGTTTCACCCTCCCGTAGTCCGTAGAGCTCATAAGCATTGGTCGTCGAGATAAACGCCGGTAGGTCGGCACTTGGGCCGTTTCCGTCCAGGAAGACGGGTTCAAACAGCTCCACTTGCTGCCCGTGAGGAGCCAGTTGAGGTAGGCGATCAATCAGATCGTCAACGCTGACGTTTCGAAGCTCCCTCGGCTCCATCTTATGCAGCCCGCCGCCATAGACGCGACCATTACCGAGAAGTTCTTCAGGGGTAATGGCGTTGAGAAACTCCCAGATGGTTCGTTTCAGCTCCGGATCACGGTCAAGAATGCGCGCCAGGCTCGGCTTCGGATAAAGAAGTAGGTATGTATTGCAAGCCGTCGCGCACGAGTGATTGAGGAAAAAGCGGAAGGGGCGTTTACCCTCTTTCTGCCTGCCCATGTAGGTGCAGAGGAAAGGCGCTGCGGGCCGTTTTTCCTGCGCATACCAAGGTGAACGTGACTTGCACAGGTAGCCGCCCGAGACGGGTTTTTCGCCGATTTTCCCAGTATCGAGATAGGCTTTCAGGGTCGGATAGCGATGAGCGATTTCATCTTCGGAAAGACGAGTATTGAGTAAGAAAAGCTGCTTGTCCAGGATCGGAGTGCCATCCGCATCGGCCAGTATCTCGTCGCTGGGAAGATAACGAGTACTCGGCAAGACCGGCGTGAAGCACTCGAAAGGCAAACCCTGATCTTCGATCTGGGTGCGTGTCATTATGAAGAAACTGTTATCGCCCGTGGCAAGACCGCGCTTCACATCAAACAAGTCACCAAGAGAAACGTGCCCCTTAGCGGCCGCGCCGTCCGCCATCGGATAGCGCGTCCATTTGGGTTCAAGCTGGAGCGTGGTAGCAGGAACGTGCCGCTGCATCGCAGGGGTGGCCAGCGTGCCACCATAGCTGAAGAGAACCTCGTGATCCTTCGGTGGCTTAGCATTGCGGAACCACACGACGGCGGATGAGACGAGGGCATCCGCGAACTGCACGTCGGACGGATCGAAACGATGGATTTGCAGGAGAGTGACCTTGGTTAGAAGGTACTGCTTCACCTGCTGACCATAGTTGACATCCATGAACTCGCTGGGAATCAGCCATCCCGCGATACCGCCTTCCTCCATCCAAGGATGCGACAGGCCCATGAAATAGCAGTAGAGGCCGGATAGCCCGCTGATCCGAACGCCGCAGGCTGCTTCGCTGCGGTGCTGAAGGGATGCCTTGGCCTCGGAGTCAAGGTGATGATGCCGGACATAGGGCGGGTTGCATATGATGACATTCGCCCTCGCATGTCCTTCCGGCTGCGCATGTGTAAAGTCGCCATGCCGCAGGTCTAAGGCGTGATCCTTCCAAAAGGCCTGGGCAGGGCCGTAATAGTGCGGGTCGATCTCGAAGCCGGTGGCGCTCTCAATCTGCGCGACCGACGTGGTGGCACGTAAGGCGGAATAGAATGAGCCGGTGCCGATACCAGGGTCGAGAAAGCGCACGCGCTCACCTTTCGGAAGAAGGCTAACGCCATGGGCGACAATTTCCCTCGCAAGTGCAGTCGGGGTGGCGAATTGCCCCATGCGATTACGATCTTCGGAGGTTTTCTGGTCATCAAGCAAGGCTTGAAGATTGAGCCGCTCGGTCTCAATACGATCCCACGTGGTCATAAGCCAAACCCCTGTAGATCATCGATGCGGTGCTCCCATACCCAGTCAATACCCTCAGCGGCCTCGTAACCGAGATAGCCACTATCGAAGTATCCGCACAGAAAGAGGATGAACTCTATCGGTCGAATATGGCCGTAGGTCGCACGAAGCTGGTTGACCTTCTGGGCTTCCTCCTTACGGCGCTTGTTGGTGTTGGTGAAGTCGCCCGCAGACTTAGCCTCGATCAGCAGAGGATAGTCACCCTTTGCAGCGGTTTTGCGCATGACTACGGCATCAACAGGGATATTGATACTTTCGTCGCCGCCCACCCCCTTGGCCACAGGGACATTCATACGAAAGCTGTAGGTTCCAGGTGGCATAGTGTCGAAGGTGACATTCGAGCGGTCAGGGAGCTTGGTATACCCGCGCGCTTCTAACCATTGCCCGATATAGGCAAGCTGGCGTTGTTCCTGAGCATTGCGGATAATCGGGTTTGCAACAGAACCACAAAGCCGGTCGGCGACGATGGTTGCAGCGCGGTGAATTTCGGCTTCAGTCGCGGGATCAGATCGCTTTATCCAGACGAAGATGTCGGGATCAGCCAATCGCTCAATAACGGCTGCGATCTTAACCAGTTCATGATCAATGTTAGCGGCGGCCATACGAACGGGCAGCTGCTTTTCTTTCTCCATCCTCTTGACCATGCTGCTAGACACACCCGCCAGCCCGATGAGCCTATCCACAGCTAACGGTGGGCAAGTGGACATACGCAAGGTCGGCAGGACGCCCGGCCACTTGCGAAGAATTTCAGGACGAATATTGGTCAGATTCTCAGTAGACTTGAGGGTCGTTTCCACGTCCTTCGTGGTCTGAAGGCGTGTTTCCCGGAAAGCCGCTGGCGCGAAATCCATGAACCAACCATTGTACATATCAACTGAGCGCGCAATGTCTGCTTTCCAAAGATGGGGCTTATCAAGGTTAACTGGCATTCTGTGTCTTCTTGCTCTCTTGGTAGGCATCCCACATGCGCTCAAAGAGCTTGCGGATAGACACTCCCTCACGGGCCGCTTCTTCCTTAACCCTCACAGCCAAGGCAGGAGTCATGCTGACTCCTATGATCTTTCTAGGTTTTATGTTGTCGGTCATGGGTACCCCTCGAATCTCCCCTCATTGTCGACATGTCGACTCAGTGAGTCAAGGAAATATTGGAACTGAAGGAGCATCATCCACACCAAACATGGTCTTGCCTGCACCGTGTACGCTCGCTCATGCTCTTTCGAACAAAGTCGTTTCCGAGTACCGTGACCACATACAATAGTGCTGCTTTAAGGCTTAGTGCAGCGACCAAGGGCCTCAAAGGAGGCATAGGCATGAATAAGAAAAAGGCAAATACATCGACCCAAAAAACACCAGTGCCAGCTAAGCCATCCCACACGCTGGCTGCGCTGCTGGCCGACGTGGAAGCCTCCGGGGCTTACCCGCTGCCGCCCGAGGAACGCGAATGGGTTGATGCCCCGGCAGTTGGCCGAGAATTGCTGGTCGAGGACTTGCAAAGCGCGGAAGCCATACATGCGTATCTGGCCCACGCTGAGGCCACTGGCGATGTGGCCTATATTGAGCACGCCCGCGAAATTGCGGGCCAAGCGAAAATCAGATACCGCATCAAATAGCAGAAGACGGCCACCTAGCCGCCGTCGTAGTTACTACCGGGCTGGGTAAGACGGCAAGAATAATAATCTTCTTATCATTCTTACCTGTTCTGCCGGGCTACGCTTGGGGCAAAGATCGGCGAATCGCCTCCAGAGCTTCGCAGAAGTCATTCCGAGTCGCACGGCCTGTTTCGGCCTGGTAGTACACCACCATGAAAGCGTTCGTCACGGCCTCGGCCAGCGGCCCCAGCCGCTGCGCCGCGCCTTGGTCGATGTACTCCAAAGAAGCAAGGATAGCGGCCGCCTGATGCACGACCTGGTCAGGTTCGATAAGATGCTGTGTTGTCATGATTCACCTCTCAGACAGGTGTTGATTGAAAGTGCCGGGCTGGCCACAACCAGCCTGGTGCGCCTCACAGATACAGCCCTGCTGCTTCTGCAAATGGCGATGTACCATTGCTCGCACCCTGGTAGTGCTTTGTCTCCGTTGGCCTGACTGGCTCAAGCTCCTGCGTCGGATCAGGACGCGACACAAAAGCGGCTGTTTCCGCCTCTCGATCAACCTCGGCCGTTTGATCGCCCAAGGGTGAAACGAACTCCGGCACTTCTACCCTTGGCGTTTCATCCAGGGCCGCTATAGCGGCCAAATATGGTTTTTCCATTGTTCTTAACCCCTATCGTTTTTGTTTTCGTCATTCACAAAACTGGCTACTTCGGCATTTCTCTCTTGCCGCCGCTCCTGGGCATACGAAACGTAGTCCTCGACTTCGAACGTATTGCCTTCGCTCTTGGCCTGCCATTGGGCATGGGACTCCATCGCCTGCGCCTGATCGGCTTCCGATAACGCGCTGAATCCGCCGGTTTGGTTGATCCAGCCGCCGCATGATTTGTCGGAAGTGCCGGCATCACCGCCAAGGCTGTTGCCCCCAAATTGCTGGCCGCCGACGCTCTGCTCTGTGCTTCCTTCTGGCTCCATGCTGGCCCTGATGCCGGCGGCCAGTTTTCCGCCGGTTGTCTCTGCTACCCGCTCCTGGAACCCTTGCTGCATTTGAGAACCGACGCCCTTGGCCAGCTCGGATGCAGTACCTGCGGCCAGCTTCGCCGCCCTGGCAAAACCGCCACCACTTGAGCTGCTACCGCTGTCACTAAAGCCTGCGGCCTGGGCAAACGGCGAACTGCCAGCCGTACCCGCTTCACCACCACCGCTGCTGCCGTCGTTGACGATTGACCCCATGCTGGGCATATCGCCGCCAGCGCCCATGCTTGCTGATGCTTTCTGGAATGCAGCCTGGATAGCGGATGCGCCGCCCATTGTTCCTGCTGCGGCACCCATAGTTGCCTTGGCCGCCAAGGCCGCACCGCCAGTGGCCATGCCAGCAGCCGCCATACCCGCACCCATGATGGCACCAGCACCGAAAGAACTCCCGGCACTCGCTGCTGCACCACCGCCAGGAATCAAGCCCGCAATGACGTTCGGTATGGTATTTACCAAGATCACCAGTACAAGCGACACAACAAAAATAACCAGCAGTTCATCCATTGAGGCTTTCTTGGCAAGATCAGCGTGATAGCCGTCAATGATGGATATGGCGATACCTACTAGCAGAGTAATGGTCATCAGCTTGAGGGCAATACCCGCTACGCTTCGGAAATAGTTAAGGGCGATATCGGAAGTCCAACGTGATCCACCAAAGCCAAGAACAAAAACTCCAGCATAAGCCAACACCCAGGCAGTAATGAGTGCCAGCAACACATTAGCCGCCACCACCGCCATGCATGCCAAGATGGCCAGAGTAGTAAGAAAAACTGATAGATTGTCGATAGGACTGGTCACGCTGTAAGACTTCGCTGCTTTCGCCAGAATATCGAAGGCAATATCAATGGGTGTGGAAGGGTTCAGCCCTCTAGGAAGTCCAGACGCTTCCGCTGCAATCGTTCTCAACGAATTGACAATATCCATTGCGAAGTTAGGGCCGTTTAACAGCAACCACCAAAAAAAGCCGGTAAAGAGCGTGAACCGGACGAACTCTGCGAAGAACTCGCCAATGTCGGCCTTGCGCAAGGCCATCATGCCGAACGTCCAGACCATCGAAATCACAACCAACGTCCAGAACAGCCAGGACGCATATTGCGTAATTGTTCCCGCCCAGGTCGAACTAGCCGTCAAGAATCGGTCTGATACTTCATTCAGAACACCACCCTTTTCTATGGCGGCGAAAGCGGATTGAGAAAGCAACACCAACGCCGACCCGAAGCCTAAGCGCACAAGTACAGATTTCATGGTCAGTACTCCTTGCTTCTGGAACGGTCAACAGGCGCTTCCAAGCCTTTATAAAGCTCATCTGCCACCCGCTGCTCTTCCGGCGTTCGAGTGTTCAAATCTCGATCAGGCGAATCTCCGCAACCAGTGACCAAGGCCGAAGAAAATAAGGCAAGAACAATCATGATTTTTCTCATGGTTAGTACTCCTTGCTTCTGGAACGGTTCACCGGTTCTTGCAAACCCTCATAAAGCTGCTCATGCGCGGCCTGCTCTATCGCGTTTCGATCTGCGTCAGCTTGCATCTTGGCCCCTACAGCCGTTTGCTGAGCCATGAGAAGGCTACGAATCTGCAAAAGTTGGTTAGCCTGCTGGCTGGCAAGCTGGTTGGCGTAGCCAATGGCCTGTAACTGGCCTTGTGCGCCTTGGGCGGCCCCCTGCAATCTCTCAAGGTTGCGTGCATCGTTCCGTAAGGCTTTCTCTTGATTTTCTAGTGTCTTGAACAGGGCGTCGTTGGCCACCTTCTGGCTTTCGCTAGCCAGACGGCGGTTTTCATCCATTGCAGCCCATTCAGCATCAGTGCAGCCGCCGCTGCCGTTGAAGCACGGCGAGCCACGGTAATAGGCTACGTCCTGGAACTTGCCCAGGTAGCTATCGAGACTACCGAGCTGGTTCTGGTAGTACGCCAGGGTATTTTGGGCCTCGATCAGTTTGCCGATAGTGGCCTGCGCCTGATCCCAGATATACGCGGCGGGGGCCAGCGTGTTTTGCAGCATGTTTTCGTACTGCTGCAATTGGGTCTGGTACTGCTCGATCTGCTTGAGCGTCTGCGCCACCGACTCGATGGCCGTCATGACGTTCTGCACCAGGTTGCCGCCGTCGATAACGGGGATGCCAGCCTGAACAGGGGTGATGGTAGTAGTGATAAAGCCGGTTGCGAGCGCAACGGCCAGGGCTGATTTAGCCGCTAAAAAGCGGATACGTTTCATGGTCGAGTACCTCTCGATGTGATGAGTTAGCTATTGCGGCTAATCTGCCCCACAACGCCGTTACTGCTGCGCTGCTGTGGGGTTGGGCCATCACGAGACAGTTCGCCAAAGTCTGTCTAGGTACCCGCCCGGGTCGACACCGTCACGCCCTTGCAATTTTTTGTTGAGTTCGGTGTGTGTCGTGCAACCCTGCACGAAATTACTGCTTTGTTACGTTAGTTCTTTGCTGGTTTTTCCAGGCCAACAGCTCGGCCCATTTTTCCCAAATCCAGCGGTTGAACTGCTGCGGTCAATATCTCGCGTATTTCCGCCTCGGTGCTCCGGTTGTTCAGCGCCGCTCGAACTTTCAGCGCCTGGTGCACCTCATCGGGTAAATTGCGAATGTTCAAATTTGCCATTCTCTTACCTTTTGGTGTACCCGCTACCAATGATAGCAAAAACACCGAAATGCAAAAGCACTAACGGCCCCGCCCTTTGCGCTGCTTTGCTTTTTCCTTCTTGGCGTTCAATTCCGCTTGCAGCTTGGCTTTACGCCGTTCCAGCTCGCCCGGCGCGGGCACTGGGGTAGGCGCTGGTTTCTGCGGTGTAACCGCTGCCGCTGCGCCCTCGATCTGCAACGCTTCGGCTTGAGACAAGGAGCGCAAACGGCCTGCCCTGGCCACCGGCGGCGGAACCTTGCCGACACCTGGAACACCGGGCTTGCTGGTCACGCTGAAATTGTCTTGCAGCAGTGCCACGCGGCGCTTTTCCAGGCCTGGATCAGCAAACGTAATGAGCAGCTTGCCATCCACAGCGGCCCGGATCGCCTGGGCCTTGAACTCGGTTGTACCGTTAACGGTGATGCGGTTGCCGTACCGCTCTGCGGCCAACCTCAAGGCTTCCTGAACACCGGCGCGGTCGGTGCCGGTCGAGACTTGCAGCCGGTCACCGTCATCCCTCACGGAACTAGCACCGGCCCGGTAAATGATCGTGCCCGTCTTGGTGATGTTGTCGATCACCGGCGCATGGCCGGGCTTCGCCTGACCTTGCCCTTTGACCGTGTTGCCCTTCAATCCCTGGGCGGCTTCTCTGGCCCGCAAGGCAGCCAGCGCCTCGCTGTTACCCTGGATAGCCTCTTGCTTGAGCCAATAGGCCCACTGGCGGCGCTGGTGGCCCTGGTGCAGCCGTTCACGCTCTTTAGTGTATTCCTTATATATCCCGTCCAGCTCGGCGCGTAGCGTCGCACTGGTTTGCGAGTACAGCAGTTTTTTGGCCACCCGACCGCCACCGGCCAGCTTGATTGCTGCCCCCTTTGTGGCAGCCTTCTGTTTGGCAGCGACCACGGCCCGATCTTTACGCCGCTTCGCCGCAGCCAATGCCTCGGCCCTAATGGCGGTCAAATTCTTCTGCTCATCCTTGTACCTGGCATAAAGCTCGGTGGTGTCAGCGCGTGACCGTACCGGCTTCTTTTGATACTGCCGCCTGGGCGGCTGCTCCTGCTGATCCGATGACGCCTCAAAGGCTCCCAACCGCTTTTCCAAGGCAGGCTTGGACAGATCGCGGGCCACGGTGCTGGGCTTGACCATCGTTCCGTCATCGGCCCGGATCACCAGCCCATTACCCCTTGGCGTAATCTCCAGACCGTTATCACGCATGACCTGGTGCAGCTCCGTCCAAGACTGCGCGGCTTTAATGTCGTTCAGGCATTCGCGCTTGATCCAGCCCACCAGACTTTCAACGCCTGCATGGCGCTCCATGTCGGCGGCCCTCGATGCCGCCCCGCGCTGCTGCGGTCGGTGATTATCCGCTTCCAGGCCATAGTCCCGCTCCAGCGCCTCGCACAAGTCGGCCAGCGCCAGGTGCGGATAGTACGGCTCGTGCATCGTGTGCCTGGTCGGGTGAATCTTGTTGATGGCAATGTGGATGTGCAGGTTGTCGGTGTCGTTATGCACGGCGCTGATACGCTGATGCTCACCAAACCCTAGCCCTTGGCAAATCCGTTCCTCGATCGACTTCAATGTGTCGGCATCGGGATTCTCGCCGGCGCGAAAACTGACAATCAGGTGATAGGTCTTATCGCCCTTGGCCCTGGTGTTCATGTGCTGGGTGGCCAGCACTTCGGAGATGGCATCGCGTACTGAATGCGCATCGCAGTTCGTGACCTGGACATGGCCCAGCCTGTGGTCTTTGCTCTGTGCGTCGGTGATGTATTTGGCCAGGTCGGCAAAGTCGGATTTGCCCACCGAACGCATGGATACATGCTTGGCGATCATCAACCAGCCTCCGTTTTTTTAGCGGCTAAAATTTTCAAGGCTCGGCCTTTGACTGCACCACGGATTTCATCAGCCGGCTCATTTCTTCTTGGGTAGTTTCGATCCGGCCCAGCAGGGCAAGAATCGTGGCATCACCGAAGCGGGCCGTGCGCGGGTCGTCGGTCAACCATAGTTTGAGCAAGCCACCCAGCCTGCCCAGGTCGCCATTAACCCGCACCAGCTCGCGCACATACTGGTAATCCATGACGCCCTTGACCTGGTAGCCCTGACCCACGTCGCGTAGATAACGCGCAACGCTGATCCCCGCCCTCCTGGCGTTCGCCTCGATCTCGGCCCGCTCTTCGGGCAGGCAGTACACCTTGATGGGTGGGCTGCTCTTGCGCGTAACCCTTTTTTCGTCGTCCATTTGTCCTCCATCCGGCTGTTGCCGTCGGCCCCGCAGGGCAGGATTCCCGTTGAGCACCGCAGGTGCGAATAAGGGCAAGTGAAGAAGGACAACCCGCTTGGGGGTGGGCCTACTTCACACATCCTGCCCGCGTCACAGCCGCGTTTTCTACACGTATGCAGGCTGGAATCCATCGCTATTCCGTCGCTATTCATCTGCGATTGCTCTGCAATCGCTGCACAATAGGCAGAATCGCGCTGTAATCGTGAAAAATTGCCATAGAGTCGCGATAAAACCGGACTTTCCAACCGATTTCCAATCACTTTCCTTCGCGAGAAACCAACGCTTTCCTTGCACTTTCCTCTCATTTGAAAACTAGGTTGAACGCCAAGGGAAAAGCCATATCACTGCCCCTCAAGTGTCAACAAAGCTCTCTCGATGCCGCCGGCATTCAGTAACGAATAACCTCCAGCCGCCTCTTCAATGGCGCGCGATGCGATTCTGGTAGCGCGGGCCGGTGATCTTGTAGCCGCCACACTCCGTTGATGTTGACATTTGAGGGGCAGCCTGGCCGTAGCCGATAAAGCTCGATGACTCGTAACTGCCTCCCTCCCCTTGGCGTTCAACCATCGGCCCTTGGCCGATTGAGCAAGTCCGCCAGGGCTTGATCGACAAGGTGCAAGCGACCGCCTCAAGCGGGCGGCAGCACCGCCTGGATATCCTGAAATATCCTGAATATCCTGCCAAAACAGCAAAAAATCGGGCCGCTGTGGCACGCTTCCGGGCCGATGTGACACGCCCTCGGGCCGGTGTGACACGCTTTACCCTGTCTCTGGCGTCTATCTCGATGCCGACTTCGACCAACCCAGCGGCATCCTCCCTCAGCCGTCGCCGATAATTACGCAGCGTCATACTGTTGACCGCCTCGCCTCCTACGGCACGAATCAAGGTGTCCAGATGCCAGCCTCCTGCCGGGTCGTGTCTGTGGGTGAGCACATGCCGTGCAAGCGCCTGACTGATCCCATGTTGCAACCGGGCAATGGGGGCAGGCGGGTAGTACAAAGACAAATCCCTCTCTAGCAGCATCACCAGGGCAACCCCCAGCCGGACGCGCCACAAATTGCGTTCACCGCCGGTGAGCGGATCGCGGCGGGTCATGGGTGATGGGATAACGTGGTCGATCAGGCCGCCAATGATGCTGTCTCCACTGTGCTCCAGTTCCGGCGTCACGATCTCTACCGTGGCGGCTCGCAGGTCGATCAACAGCTTCTTGATGCGACCGTGGCTGTACTGGTGATCGGATAGCGTCCGGCGCACCTTCGCTGGGTCAACCAGCAGCTCAATGCCACCGTCTGAAATTTCGCGGCGGCGCTCCGCCACATACAACATGGATTCCACAATATCGGCATGACGTTGACCCAGCCTGCCGGTTACACGGCATCGACCGAAACCGGTGTCTATCCACTGCCCGGCACGTTCCCGTGGGCGCTGGCTAGGCTGATAGATCATCACTCGTGCCTGCAATGCCGTGCTGGTCGGGGCGACCTGATTACCAGTTGTCATTGCCTCCCCTCGCTACGGATTTCAACTTCGCGGGCGGCTGTCGTTTCTGCCGTTCAAGTACAGCCGGCTTGAGGACGCCGCCCTCGTGCCGCCGGAACCAACACTCCTGAAAAGGCGCACCATAGTTGGCTTTGCTAACGCCATAGCGGACGAAGAACCCCCGTTGCCCCTCATCAACACCCCATTCCTCGGCCTCGGCCTGCGTCATGCCGGACAGATACGACTGCCAGCGGATGTTATCGACCAGCACCGATGATCCACGGCTGGCCTGCTGTTGATCGCCAGCACCCGCCATCGCCGCGCCTTTGCTGGCGTGGTGCAGAAATACAATGGCACAGCCGGTATCGGCGGCTATGGCCTCCATACGGCCGACGACCTGAGCCATAGGCCCGCTGGCGTTCTCCTCCTCGATATGGAAGCGGCGCAGAGTGTCGAGAACCATCAGACGACGGCCCTCGGCGGCCCGCTTGAGTCCGTCGAACCAATCTCGGTCCATGACGTTGGGGCATTTGCCAATCAGCGACTCGATCAGCAGGCCATCCGCCACGGCTCGCCGCTGGTCGGCTGTGAGGTGCGCGCCAAGTGCGTGCAATCGGTGATGGATTGCAACAGGTGGGTCTTCGGCTGGCAGATAGACCACCGCGCCGGTGGGCAGCTCCCCCACTTCCAGTAGATCAGGGCCGCCAGCAACCTGCGCAGCCAATTGCAGGATCAGCATGGACTTGCCCGCCCCGCCTGGCGACACCAAAGCACCCACCGTACCGACAACCATATTGGGTAATACATAGTCAATCGGAGGCGGCGGATCGGTGAACGCCGCCATCAGGTCGATGGCCATATCAGCCCCTCATGTCGCCGGGTCGATCAGCCTGGATGCCCGAAGACTTGCGCGCCTCAATCCACTCTTCGACTTCCGATAAATCCCATGCAACATTCCTGCACGTAAGCGCGATACGACGAGGAAACTCGCCTCGCTGCTCCAGGTTGTAGATGGTTCGTGTCGAGAGCGGAATGATCTCCAGGAGCCTTTTCCTGTTGATTAACATCTTGTTTTTCATGACTTGCATGGCTCGGCCTCCAATTGCTAACGAGTGCCTTATGGTGCCTAGCAATTCATTCTTCGACAGCGCTATAATTACCCAAAAAGGTTGACGCCATGAAAAAGGAAAATTCCACGAGATTCATAGAAGCTCTAGATCCCGACGTTGTCATCTTCATTCATGACGACTGTTCACCCACTGTTGCGGAAGCCATCCAGAAATTTCAGGAATGTTGGCGACCATACTCCACGGCCTCACGCCACTACCCAATAGTGGGCTTGATCCGAGAAGTAATTGATCCAGCCGTAGCCGCCTACATGACCACCCTTCCTGCGCGTTATTCGAGTTTTGTTCCAGGTGCGGGAACTGGCACCGACTTCAGTGAGATCATTCGACTGGTGGGACTTGATGCCATGGTTCGCTTGCAACGAGAGCTGCTGCGTCGGTTCATCAAAACAGTGGACCGGCAGGACTCAAGAGACCGGCGGTTTATCGGAACACTCGAATCTTTAGCCAGCCTTGCTTTGAGCTGCGCATGCAAACGCCCCAAGAAAGCGGCTTTGCGTGGCTTGAATGGAACCCGCTCACAAAGCTTCTGCCGTTTCTGTGGGAAACCTACCGGACTAAAGTCATTTGCAGATGATGACTCTCAAGTGCGCGGCAACGATGACAATCTACGATTAAGCAGCAAGTATTGCGAAGACCATCAACCACAACTGCCCAGCGGGGCATCAAACCTGGCTTATAGGCGAGCAAAGCGCTCTGTCGAACAATTCGACATAGAACTTGGCCGACTTAACCGCCAATGTGCGAACCGAGGCACGCCACAAGCGGCGTCAGGCGACCCGCTGGTGGATCGCTATTTCCATCAGTACATGCTGGCTCAGACCGTACAGCCAGCCGACAAAGAGGAGCTGCGCAACCAAGCGCGCTTGATGGTGGACTCGAAGCTATCAGACCGCAAAAAGCAAATACTCGTACTTCAACGGGATGGATTCAATCAGTCGCAGATAGGGCGAAAATTGGGCATCGAACGTCAAGCAGTATCGAAAGCACTGAAATCATTGGCTTCAATACCCAACATCCTTCAATTGAAGGAATAAGATCGGCAGAAAAATTTTAGCGGCTAAAAAATGCAGATTCTCATTGAATCTGCCAACTTTCCAATACTTGCAAAATCAGCGAGTGCCACTACCGCAATGCTTTGGATTCCCTGCTATCAGCCATAAGCATTCCTTGAAGGAGCGCCCACCAGTAACAGCTTCAAGCTGAGAACCGCCGCCCACATGTTCATTGCTGAACAACCACTGTCACCGAAAGCAGTGCATCGCATAGGCAAGGGCAGTTGGTAGCAGGCCATAGGAGCCACGTAACCAAGACCACTCATGGAGACAAAGCTTCAGCCTCATCAAGGACTTCCTCAAACTGCGCTGCTTCGTTTCTTATCCTGTGATCTATACGGTTGAACACATTCCGAAGCTCAACCCGGTATGAGGCCTCCGTCGGAAGGTCTGTGCCCTTGATCACGGCGATCCTGAACGAGGATGCGACGTCAAACAGTCCATGATTGCCCTGCAGCCTGTTGTGGCTGCGAATGGCAACTTCGAGTAGATAGGTCTTGAACGATGCTGTGATCTTTTCACTGGGAATAATGTCTTGCAACATTGAACCCAGCGCCTTGGTGGCTTCTATGGAAATGAAGTGCCGGTCAAAGCCATTGGCGCTGCGCGTGGCCTCTGGAATCTCTGCGTCATCAATGCGCGCACATTGTTCAGCCCAATCAGTGGCGACACTGACCAAGCGGTAGAGAAGGTAGTGAAATGGTGTCGGCCACTCTTGACAGGCTTCTTCGCCAGGCGGCATCAGCATCTGCTTGAGAATCTTTTTCGCGAAGTGCCTGAAATAGTGCAGCCACATATGATCTTGAAGGCCCTGATGGATACCCTCGTGGACCATAATCTCAAAGAGTGTTATTCCAGAATTAATCGGGCAGCGAAATCTCCCCCCGTCGTAGTAGGACCCCAATGATTCGTTGAGCTTCTCGGCCAACTTGCGGTCTTCATCCAGACGCCGACATACAGCTTCGCCAATGGCCCTATCAAGACCATTCTTCATCGCCTCAGCAGCGTCGGAGAAAAAAAAATGAAGCAGTCGATTGTTCTGCGGCAGGTACAAGCGACTCCCACCATTCAGATTCTGATTGTTCTTCAGCTCCACATAAAGACGGCTACCCGGCGCGTCGAACAAAGCATCCATGAAGTTTTCAATGAAGTCAGAGCGTATAACCTCGTCAGCTTCAAGGAGCTTGAGGCAGAAGTGTGGGTGGGTCACTGCCAGATGGGCGGTAAGCTCAGGAGATGTGACCAGGTTCAAGAGAACTTCACGCGCCTGCGTGCTGGCTTCGTCACGCGCCACGCTCCAGGACTTCAAAGATTGCAGCGCGTTACTCCAGCGCTGCCGCCACGCCGGCCTTGCTCGGGGTGCTTCCCCGCGCAGGAGCGCAGCCATGTTGATGTTGCGAGGGTCGAGACGATCGACCCACTCAGCAATTAGTGATTGCTGCTTGGTCAGGAGAATTAGCTTCGGCAACTGCGGTTCGACCAGCAGCACCAGTTCGTCATAGCGTTTGGTGAGATGCAGGTTCTCAATCAATTCGCGAAAGACGCGAACTCTTCCCCGGACCAGCATGGGAAATCTCGTCCGCCAGAAAAAGTAGAAGACGACGGTGAGAAGAAGTAGATAAACCGCGCTCGAACTATCGAACCCCCATTTCCACGGCCCCATGCTGTAGTAGAGTCCGAGTCTTTCCAGGACTGGAGCAAATACCAAGTAGTGGATTAGGAGAAAGACGATGCCGCCGATCACCCAATCCCACCATGCCATGCAAAAACGGAGCCGAAGCCTACTGGCAGGGGAAATCAGTGCCCAAACTGCAGCAATTACGCCCAATATGGTCAGCAAGCCGGTGGTGTCAATTTGGGAAGAAGCTGTCATGGCTCGGTTTATTTCGTCCTTTCAATTATTGGAAGAGATTACATTCATTTGGTGTTGGGACGGCAGCAATAGGTCGTAAGCGGTCGCCACCATTAGGTGGTTGGCAGCGTCGTGAAATTTCAGAACTTCCAGGTGTGTCTCATCTTGGCTGCAAAGCATGCTGATCTATCGAAACTCAATCACTTGAACAATGAGAATCTAGAAAAATCAGCGACTCCCAGCAGTCCATTCGTCAATCATATCCGCCCAATCCTGCAACATCGCCGCCCGCTGCTCACGGTATTCAGCCTTGTTATAGACGGCCCTCACCCCCTTTTGCTCGTGCGCCAGGCACTTCTCGATCCAGTCGGTGTTGTAGCCAGCCTCATGCAAAAGCGTGCTGGCCGTGCGCCGTAAGTCATGCGGCCCGAACTTGGCCAGCGACTTCCCGTCTTTCTGCGCCGCTTTGTAAGTCAGGGTCAGCACCTGGTTGAGTGTGGCAGCGCTCATCGGCGCATCCGAGTCGTACCGTGATGGCAAAACGAAGTCGGAACCACCGGCAAAGGTTCTCAGGGCAATGAAAATATCCAGAGCCTGCTGGGACAGGAATACCAGGTGCGGGTTACGGCGCTTCATCCTCTCCTTTGGAATCGTCCACAGCGCTTCACTGAAATTGATCTCGCTCCAGGTCGCATTGGTCAGCTCACTTTTGCGCACCATGGTCAGCAAAAGCAGCTTGGCCGCCGCACGATTTGTTGGGCTTGTACCCACCCGCTCCATGTACTGGTACATCAGCCCGATTTCCTCTGGCGTCAACGCTCGGTCGCGTGGTTCGAATCGGGCGATGCTGGTTGGCCGCACCAGCTCCGCAGGGTTTTCGACCTTCTGCCCACGCTCGGTTGCCCAGCGAAACACTTGCATAACGATTTCACGCACATGAACGGCGGTGGCCGGTGCGCCTCGCTCGACGATGACATCGGTCAGCGCTCGCAAGTCCTCATGAGTAATCTCCACCAGCTTCTGATTGCTGAATTTCGGCTTCAGCTCGCGCTCATAGACCGAACGGCGCATATCGCGGGTGGAGTCGGCCATCTGGTAGCCGCGCAGCCACTTTTCCGCCCAGGCACCGAACGTCTCTGCATCCTTGACCCGCGCCTTGTCGCGGGCCTTCTCCTTGGCCGGCGACTTACCAGCCGCAACCATTTTCTTGGCGTCATTCAACTGCTCACGGGCTTCAGCCAAGGTGATGCCACCGACGCCATAGCGACCAAAGGTGATGGTCTCCTGGCGTCCGTTGATTGAGTAGTTGTAACGGAACGAGATGGAGCCGGCTGGAGTAACGGCCACATAAAGACCTTCCCGGTCATTCACCTTGTAGAGCTTGTCCCTGGGCTTGAGATTTCGCAGCTTGGTATCAGTCAGCATTCACCCTGTCCTTCTCTCGTCTCCGATACCATGCTGAAAAACATCACAAAATCAGCTTATTTTTCCAATAAAAACAACATCTTAATTAAATCAGATACCATGCAATGAACAAAAAAGGCAGCATGGTATCGGCTTCCGTCATGGCATCGTCAACCGATAGTACCAGCTTTAATGCCATGCTCAAACGGTGCTTGGCGCTTCCTCTTGTTGCCAGACCATGCCAGACGCAAATACAAAAAAGCCCGCAATTACGCGGGCTTAGCGGCTTTTTATGCCTTCAGATGCCTGAACGTGCCAGACGCGGGATCATTCCCACTCAATCGTCGCTGGCGGCTTGCTGCTTACATCGTACGTCACACGGTTAATGCCGCGCACTTCGTTGATGATGCGGCCAGAGGTACGCTTGAGCAGCGAGTATGGCAGTTCAGCCCAGTCAGCTGTCATGAAGTCGGTGGTCTGCACGGCACGCATGGCAACAACGTACTCATAGGTACGAGCATCGCCCATTACGCCTACGCTTTTCACTGGCAAGAAGACGGTGAAGGCCTGGGAAGTCAGGTCGTACCAGTTCTTGCCGGTTTCTTCGTCAACCGTGTTGCGCAGCTCTTCGATGAAGATGGCATCGGCTTGACGCAGCAGATCTGCGTATTCGCGCTTGATTTCACCCAGAATACGGACACCCAAGCCTGGGCCTGGGAAGGGGTGACGGTAGACCATTGCTGGCGGCAGGCCCAGGGCTACGCCTAGTTTGCGCACTTCGTCCTTGAACAGCTCGCGCAGGGGTTCCAGCAGTTTCAGGTTCAGCGTATCTGGCAGGCCGCCCACGTTGTGGTGGGATTTGATGCCAGTGGCTTTACCGGATTTAGCGGCGGCGGACTCGATTACGTCCGGGTAGATTGTGCCTTGGGCCAACCAGCGGGCGTTGCTGAGTTTGGCGGCTTCTTCCTGGAAGATTTCCACGAATTCACGGCCAATGATCTTGCGCTTGGCTTCTGGATCGGTAACACCGGCCAGTTTGCCCAGGAAGCGGTCGGAAGCGTCGATATGGATGATCTTCAAACCCATATTGTCGGCGAAGGTGCTCATGACTTGCTGGGCTTCATTCAGACGCAGCAGGCCGTGGTCCACGAATACGCAGGTCAGCTTGTCGCCGATAGCCTGGTGGATCAGAGCGGCAGCAACCGAGGAATCCACACCACCGGACAGAGCCAGAATAACTTCTTCGTCGCCGACTTGTTCGCGGATATTGGCGATAGCCTCTTGCACGTAGTCAGGCATGTTCCAATCACCCACGCAGCCGCAGATGTCGCGTACAAAGCGCTCGAACAAAGCAGCGCCTTGGACAGTGTGGGTGACTTCGGGGTGGAACTGAACCGCGTAGAAGCCGCGATCTTCATCGGCCATACCGGCGATGGGGCATGTAGGCGTGGAAGCCATCAGCTTGAAGCCGGGAGGCAAGGCGGTAACTTTGTCGCCGTGGCTCATCCAGACTTTGAGCATGCCGTGGCCTTCTGCCGTAGCGAAATCCTGAATACCGTCCAGCAGCTTGGTGTGGCCGTGGGCGCGGACTTCGGCGTAACCGAATTCACGCTTGTCCGAACCTTCGGTAACGCCGCCCAGTTGGCGGGCCATGGCTTGCATGCCGTAGCAAATGCCCAGAACGGGTACGCCGGCTTCAAACGCGGCGGCAGGAACTTGCAGAGCGTCTTCGGCGTAGACCGAGGCGTGGCTGCCAGACAGAATGATCCCTTTCAGGCCTTCTTGGGAACGGATGAATTCATCGCTGACATCACCGGGGTGAATTTCACAGTACGCACCGGCTTCGCGTACGCGACGCGCAATAAGCTGGGTGACCTGGGAGCCGTAATCAAGAATCAGAATTCGCTGGTGCATGAAAGTATCGAGCCAATAATAAAGCGGTAAAGGATCTATTTTACGCTGTGTAGCGCCGCTTAGGGAGTCGCAGAAATACTCCAGGCCGAAATTGTCTTGCATCACTGGCATTCATGCGGCAAGGCAGCTACAGTACATGCAGCCATTTTGGGAGTTTCAGCATGTCTTCGAGTCGTACCCCTCGTCCGAGCGAACTTAATGAACACCAGGAATCCCGACCTGCACAGGCCACACAACAACAAGGCGGCGGCAGCTATATCCCTGCTCCCGGCCCCTCCGGTGCCCGCTCGCACAGCTTTGTCTATGAATGTCAGGAAGATACGGACGAAGTCTCCGACAGCCTGACGTTTGTGCTGGTTCACGGTGCATGGCACGGTGGCTGGTGCTGGTCGCGCCTGGCAGCCCGGCTGCAGGCCAAAGGGCATAAAGTCTATACCCCCACGCTGACAGGACTGGGCGAACGCAGCCACTTGCTCAGCGCGGACATTACCCTAAACACCTTTGTAGATGATGTCGCTAATTTGATACGTTGGGAGGAACTCTCCAACGTGGTTCTGGTGGGCCACAGCTTTGGAGGACTGGTCATTAGCGGCGTCGCCGACGTCATGCCACGCTGCATTCAACAACTGATTTACCTGGACGCCTTTATCCTGCCCAGCGGCACCAGCACCTTCGACACCCTGCCAGAAAAGATTGTCGACAGCATGGTGGCCTCTGCCGGGAAAAGCGCCATTCCTGCCGTCCCCCCTCCTCCACTAAGCGCCTTGGGCCTGCATGCCACAGAAGATCTGCACTTTGTCGGTAACCGCCTGACACCACAGCCGCTTAGCGTCTACCGCTCTTCCCTGCGCTTACAGAACCCCGTCATCGGCAATGGCCGCCCTTGCTCCTATATCTCCTGCACACAGCCTACGTTCAGAGGGGTGGATACCTCGCGCGAATGGGCCCGTCAGCAGAAAGACTGGGAATTCCGAGAGTTGGAAAGTGGGCACTGCGCGTTGATGACACACCCCGACATGCTGGCCCGGCTTTTACTGGAGCTAGCGGACTAAACTGCGTCGCCCGCACTGTCTTTAGAGCGATAAAACTCTCTGGGAGTAACCCCAAAATACCGCCGGAAAACGGCGGCATATGCGCTTTGGCTGGCGTAACCGTGCTGCAAAGCCACTTGCACAACAGGCTCACCAGCTGCCAAGCCCTCCAAAGACCCCAACAATCGAGCGAATTGACGCCATTGCCCAAAGCTGATGCCGGTATGGCGACGAAACAGGCGGTGGAAAGTTTTGACGCTCATGGCCAGTTGCCTGGCCCAGGCATCTGCATCTCTATCATCATCGGGGCTAGCCTCCAGATGTCGACATACCAGTAGCAAGCGCGGCTCTTCGGGCCAGGGCAGATGAAACGGCAATACAGGCAACTCGCGCAGTTCATCCAGCAATAAACGCATCAAGCGGCCATCGCGACTGTCTTGCGCATACACCAAAGGAATTCGGCTGGCCTCCAGAATCAGCTCCCGTAGCAAGGGGCTGACATCCAGCACGCAGTTACGCGCCGGCAAGCCCGGAGCAGCATCCTCATCCACAAAGATCGTGCGCATTTTGACCTGCCCGCGCATGCGAACCGTATGAGGACGACCCGGTTGCAGCCAAACGCCACGGCTAGGAGGAACCACCCAGCGCCCTTCCTGGGCATCAATCACCATCACCCCTTGCACGGCGTACAAGAACTGCGCACGTACATGCTGATGTTCGTGAATAAGATGGCCGTCCGGATAGTCTGCCGCCAAACCACTAATAGGCAGCTTGGCCAGCTCAACCGGAATATGAATAAGAGGATCAAGCACAAGCTGTCCCATTTGCGCTAATTCAAGTCAGTTTAGCGAAAGACAGGCAAGTCGGTCTACAGCGAGCATACGTCTTCCTTATTGATGGATGCTTCCAATGCGCAACTATGCTTATCCGCTGGTGACCATGCTGTTGTGGTCCGGCAATGTCATTGTTTCCAAAATGGCGCACGGCCTGATCGCCGCACCTGCCATGAGTTTTTATCGAGTCGTGCTGGCGCTGGCCATCATGAGCCTGTTTGCCGCTCGCCCTGTCTGGCGACACTGGCACTCGATCCGTCCTCAACTACCCAAACTGCTGTTTCTGGGATTTCTGAGCATGGCGTTTTATCAATGCCTGTCTTATTGGGCAGCAGCCAGCACCAGTGCCACCAATATGGCCGTGATTACCGCACTGACACCCCTACTGACCCTGTTGACCACCCGTCTGCTGCTGGCAGGCTCTGGCCCTCGCGGCATGCTGCCCGGCGCCCTGCTGGCCTTGTTTGGAACAGTCTGGTTGATTAGCGGCGGCCATCCCATGCAACTGCTAAGCCAAGGAGTCCGCTCTGGCGACTTGCTGATGCTGACAGCGGCATTGAGCTACGCCTTTTACAGTGTTTTTTTGAAGAAATGGCATATCACTGTGCCAGCCTGGCAATCGACCTATCTTCAAGCCTGGGGAGCCTTGATCACCCTGCTGCCGGTCTTCTTCTGGCTACCGGCTGAACAAACTCAATTGAATGAGCAAACAGTCCCCCTGATCCTGTACGCAGGCATCCTGGCCTCCGTCCTGCTGCCCTACTGCTGGACCCAAGGCATCACACGCTTGGGCCCGGCCCGATGCAGCCTGTTCCTGAATATCCTGCCCTTCATGACCGCCATGCTGGCCATCCCATTGCTGGGCGAACAACTGGGCGCACACCATGTGAGCGGTGGATTGCTGACTCTGGCAGGGGTGATTTTGGCTCAATGGCCGCCTCAACAATGGCTGTTCAAAACCAAAGCAGCCCCTGCCAAATAAGAAATATGGGAGTTTTATACCCAACTCCTGCTATGAACTGATTTTCCAGCTATCCGCCACTAATTTGTGAGCTAACGAGTGGCGAACTAATGAACTGAATAGCTGAATGGCTGAATGGCTGAATAGCTGAATAGCTGAATAGCTGAATAGCTGAATAGCTGAATAGCTGAATAGCTGAATAGCTGAATAGCACTCTTAGGGTAAGCGCACCCCGCAGTATCCAAAGCAAGGCGTCCCGTCATAAACGGGGCACTTTTTATTATTTAGAGTTCTCTGCATTCCCATCCCTCCCACCTCATAAAGAGTCGCTCCCTGAATGAAATAAGGGCTACACGGCACCAGCCAAGGTGGAAATAGCAAAGGCTGAGATAGCAGTAGTTACTGCTATTGCTGTTGCTGTGATCTTGACGGTGACGGTGACGGTGACGGTGACGGTGACGGTAGTGATTGTGTAGAGCCCTGACCAAACAGCCAACACACCCACAAAAATCCTAAGTGCAAGGTACAGGCAGGGCTATATATTGCTCGATCTGAGCCTCTTGCGGCCTGGGTGGGGGCGTGGGGCGAGTCAGACTGCTTGCCGCGGGCGGTGTCGGGATACGGGATGCAAGCACTCTGCTGTTTGAACCCGACGCTTGTGATTGGTCCGGGGGACCAATCACCGGGTGAGTTCAGAGTGCGCCCGTATCTCGACACCGCCAAGGGCACCGGTGCGCAGCACCGGCAAGCGGTCCGCCCCACGCCCCCACTCAGGCCGCAAGAGGCGTCTATTCTGAGCCCCCCCCTACCCCACAACACAAAGGCGGAAACCTCAAAAAAAACCGCCAACCCAAAGGCTGGCGGTTTCTGGCATGCAAGAGACTGTCTAAGATCAGTCAGCGCGGTAGTTAGGCGCTTCCTTGGTGATCTGCACATCATGCACGTGGGACTCACGTACACCAGCAGCCGTAATTTCCACGAACTCGGCCTTGGCGTGCAATTCCTCGATGGATTTGCAACCGCAGTAGCCCATGGAAGCACGGATGCCGCCAACCAGTTGGTAAATAATGGCAATCACACTGCCCTTGTAAGGCACGCGGCCTTCAATACCTTCTGGAACCAGCTTGTCAGCGTTGTTCGAAGGATCCTGGAAGTAGCGATCAGCTGAACCATCCACCATGGCGCCCAAGCTACCCATACCGCGGTAGGACTTGTACGAACGGCCCTGGAACAGCACCACTTCACCCGGAGACTCTTCAGTACCAGCAAACATACCGCCCATCATGCAAGCGGAAGCGCCAGCAGCCAAAGCCTTGGACACATCGCCGGAGAAGCGGATACCACCGTCAGCGATCAGAGGTACGCCCGTACCTTCCAAAGCCTTGGCAACGTCAGCAATAGCCGTAATTTGAGGTACACCCACACCGGCTACGATACGAGTCGTACAAATAGAGCCAGGGCCAATACCGACCTTGACACAATCTGCACCGGCCTCGACCAGAGCGCGAGCGGCATCAGCGGTAGCAATGTTGCCACCAATAACCTGAATGCGAGGAAAATTCTTCTTGACCCAGCGAACGCGCTCGATAACACCACGGGAGTGACCGTGGGCAGTGTCCACCACCACCACGTCCACACCGGCTGCGGCCAGTTTCTCGACACGTTCTTCAGTACCATCACCCACACCGACCGCAGCGCCAACGCGCAATTGACCGTGGCTGTCTTTGCTGGCCAGAGGGTGCTCGGTGTTTTTGACAATATCCTTAACCGTTGCCAGACCACGCAGCTGGAACTGATCGTTAACGATCAGCACGCGCTCCAGACGGTGGCGGTGCATCAGGGCCTGAGCTTCGTCCAGCGTGGCGCCTTCGTGCATGGTGATCAAACGCTCTTGAGGCGTCATGACATCACGCAAAGGCAGATCCAGGCGGTCTTCAAAGCGCAGATCGCGGTTGGTAACAATACCCACCAGTTTGCCGGCCTCAACCACAGGCAAACCGGAAATACCGTGCTGACGCTGCAGGTTGATGGCATCGCGCACCTTCATGGTGGGCGTAACAGTAACCGGGTCAATCACGATACCGAACTCGTGACGCTTCACACGTGCAACTTCACGTGCTTGAGCATCCGCCGTCAGGTTCTTGTGGATGATCCCGATACCGCCTTCCTGTGCCATGGCAATAGCCAGACGCGCTTCGGTTACCGTGTCCATGGCAGCCGAAACCAGCGGGATATTCAGGGTGATGTCCCGCGTAAAGCGGGTGAGCAAGGATGTATCGCGAGGCAGAACCTCGGAGTAAGCGGGAACCAACAACACATCGTCGAAGGTCAGTGCTTTCTTGATGAGACGCATGCTTTTATAACTCCGTCCAAAAATCGATTATACGCGTAAGCAATTACGCAATCCAGACCCGAGCGTTGCGAAACATCCGCATCCAGGGAGTAAATCCACCATTTGCCATCTGATCAGCACCCTGATCGGCGGCGCCCCACTGCTCTGGAGTCCAGGACATCATGACGTTGCGCGTCACGCGTTCCGGGTGAGGCATCATGATGGTAAAGCGGCCATCTGCCGTGGTTACGCCGGTCAAACCGTAAGGGCTGCCGTTGGGGTTCAGCGGGTACTGTTCGGTGCGCTGACCGCGATGATCCACAAAGTGAACCGCAGCGGCGACCTTGGACGCATCGCCTTGACGCTGGAAGTTGGCAAAGCCTTCACCGTGAGCCACGGCTACTGGCAGACGGGTCCCTTCCATACCCTTGAAGAACAAGGATGGCGAAGAGGCAATTTCCACACTGGAGAAACGAGCTTCGTATTTTTCCGACTGGTTACGGGTAAAGCGTGGCCAGAATTCTGCACCTGGAATCATGGGAGCCAAAGCGGCCATCATCTGGCAACCATTACAAATACCCAGACCGAAGGTATCGCTGCGACCGAAGAAAGCAGCAAACTGATCCGACAACTGGTTGTTGAAACGAATGGTCTTGGCCCAGCCTTCACCGGCGCCCAGAACGTCGCCATAGCTGAAACCACCCACAGCCACCATGCCCTGCATGCCTTCCAGCGATGCGCGGCCCGACAGCAGGTCGGTCATGTGTACGTCAACGGCTTCGAAACCAGCAGTATCAAAGGCCCAGGCCATTTCCACCTGACTGTTGCACCCCTGTTCGCGCAAGATGGCAACGCGTGGGCGCTTGCCGGTAGCGATGAAGGGAGCAGCAATATCTTCCTGCGGGTTGAACATGACGCGCGGCGAGATGCCTGGATCTTGTACGTCTTCCCAGCGATCGAATTCGGCCTGCGCGCAAGCGGGGTTATCGCGGCGCTCCATGATGCGGCGGCTAACTTCGCTCCACTGTTGCGCCAGTTCCACACGAGGGGCCTGGTAAATGCAAGCGCCATCGCGGTAGAACTCGACCTGATCAGTCTTGTTCAGGCTACCAATCACGTGGGAGTGAGCCGACAAACCGGCTTCACGCAGAATTTGCATAACCTGATCACGCTGGGCCAATGGCACCTGGATAACAGCACCAGCCTCTTCGTTGAACAAGGCGCGCAAGGTGATTTCATCACGCTGCACGGAAACCTGTTCGGCACGAATCTTGTAATCGCCCCAATCGGCAGCATGAGGGTCGATGGTCAGCATGTCCAGATTCACGGACACGCCTGTGTGACCGGCAAACGCCATCTCGGCCACGGTCGCGGCCAGGCCACCGTCGGAACGGTCGTGGTAGGCCAGGATCAGATCCTGGTCGGCCAATTGGCGAATCACCTTCACAAACGCCAGCATGGCTTCGGCGTCCTGCATGTCAGGTACGGACTGGCCAACCTGATTGAAGGCGTGAGCCAATACGGAAGCGCCCATACGCTGTTTGCCCTGTCCCAGATCGATCAAAACCAGAGCAGTATCGCCCACATTGGTTTGCAGTTGGGGGGTCAAGGTGCGGCGCACATCGGCCACTTGAGCAAAAGCGGTCACCACCAGGGAAACTGGCGAAATCACCTGACGGGACTCACCGTCCTGCTCCCAGCTGGTACGCATGGACAGGGAGTCCTTGCCCACCGGAATGGACAGGCCCAGGCTCTGGCACCACTGGCTGACAGCCTGAACCGTGTCGAACAAGGCGGCGTCCTGGCCGTCTACGCCGCAAGCGGCCATCCAGTTGGCGGACAGTTTGACGTCTTTCAGGTCACGCACATCGCTGGCGACCAGGTTGGTCAGGGCTTCAGCCACAGCCATACGGCCGGAGGCTGCAGCGTCGATCATGGCGCTAGGGCTACGTTCGCCCATGGACATGGCTTCGCCACGCACGCCTTCAAAATCAGCCAATGTCACGGCGCAGTCAGCCACAGGCACTTGCCAAGGGCCAACCATCTGATCGCGACTGCACAGGCCACCCACGCTGCGGTCGCCAATGCTGATCAAGAAAGTCTTGTTGGCCACAGTGGGGTGACGCAGCACCCGGTGCATGGCTTCGGTCAAAGGAATAACGGTCAGGTCCAGCGGTTCGGCCACGCCGTCCAGACGCTTGACGTCGCGTTCCATGCGTGGGGCTTTACCTAGAATCACATCCATAGGCACGTCAACAGGACGTTCCTCGATGTTCTTGGGGGTGTGCACTTCATCCACGCCAGGCAGGCCTTCGCCGAAAGTCACGCGCAATTGGCGCTCTTCAGTCGCCACACCCACGACGGCAAAGGGGCAGCGCTCGCGCTGAGCAATGCGCTCGAAACGCGGCAGATCCTTGGGCAGAATGGCCAGGACGTAACGCTCCTGGGATTCGTTGGACCAGATTTCAGCAGGCGACAGACCCGACTCTTCCAGAGGAACGCGAGTCAGTTCAAAAATAGCGCCACGCTCGGCATCGTTCACCAGTTCCGGGAAAGCGTTGGACAGACCGCCCGCCCCCACGTCGTGGATGGCAATAATGGGGTTATTCTCGCCCTGCTGCCAGCAGCGGTCGATCACTTCCTGGGCACGGCGTTCCATCTCCGGATTGCCGCGCTGCACGGAGTCAAAGTCCAATTCGGCGCGGTTCGCGCCCACGCCCATACTGGACGCAGCACCGCCACCCATACCAATACGCATGCCGGGACCACCCAGCTGAATCAGCAAGGCGCCCACTGGCAGAGGATCTTTGTGAGTCAGGCGATCGTCAATCGAACCCAGACCACCGGCAATCATGATGGGCTTGTGGTAGCCCCAGCGCTGATCGCCAGCCGTTTGTTCAAAAGTACGGAAGTAACCCAGCAGATTAGGACGACCAAATTCGTTATTGAAGGCGGCACCACCAATCGGGCCTTCAATCATGATGTCCAGGGGGCTGGCGATACGGTCAGGAATACCGTGGGAGTCTTTTTCCCAAGGCTCCATTTGCTCAGGGAAGCACAGATTGGACACGGTAAAGCCGGTCAAGCCCGCCTTGGGCTTGGAACCACGGCCTGTTGCACCTTCGTCACGAATCTCGCCACCGGCACCTGTCGATGCGCCGGGAAATGGAGCAATCGCCGTGGGGTGATTGTGGGTTTCCACCTTCATCAAGGTGTGAACCAGCGCTTCGTGGCGCTGATACACAGGCTCGTTGGCCTGATCATCAATACCGGCGTGGAACAGAGTAGCGGGGCCGCCCGTCATGATGGCGGCGTTATCCGCATAAGCCACCACGGTATTTTCAGGTTGAGCCGCGTGGGTTTCGCGAATCATGCCAAACAAGGTCTTGCCCTGGTTTTGACCGTCGATTACCCACTGTGCGTTAAAAATCTTGTGACGACAGTGTTCACTATTGGCTTGCGCGAACATCATCAATTCCACATCGTGCGGGTTACGACCCAGACGCGTGAAGGCATCCATCAGGTATTCAATTTCGTCCTCGGACAGCGCCAGACCCATTTCCTCGTTGGCCTGCTTCAAGGTCGCCACGCCACCACCCAGAACATCCACGGTCTGGATGGGCTTGCCTTCCAGTTGGGTGAACAGCGCCTGACCGTCAAACTCCAAACCAACCACGGTTTCGGTCATGCGGTCGTGCAGCAAGGCAGCCAGTTGCTCCAGCTGAGCCTGATCCAGTTCCTTGGCACCCAGCAAGCCACGCTTGGGGGTGATGATGTAACGCACGCCACGCTCGATACGACGTACCGCTTGCAAGCCACAGTTATGGGCGATGTCAGTCGCTTTACTGGCCCAGGGTGACACGGTCCCCAAACGAGGAATGACACGCAGAACCAAGGCGCCTTTAGGCGGCTGAGGGTCCAGCGCAGGCAGACCATCGTCCAGCAGGTCGCTGAGGTGCTGACGCGCACTGGCATCCAGGCCGGACTCTTCAGTCCAGACATAGTATTCGTGCAAGGCAAGAATGTCGGCAACAGGCAGTTGACGCTGCTCGACACGCTCTAGCAAACGCTCACGACGAAATGCGGAGAGCACGGACGAACCGGGAAAGTACAGGATTTGGCTCACGATACGGGAGGGGCAAAAAAGGTGGGAGAAATAGAAAACACGCCATTTTAACCGGAAGCGACACAAGAGGTCACATCGGTAAATGGCGTGCACAAAAAGGGAAAATTCAGTTCAAACAAGGGGGCCGCAAGCGGGGCTGGAGACACAGCAAACCGGGCAAGCTCGACAAGACGTCTTGAGGGGCCGGAGCGATTGGCGCCCCGTAATCTCCAATACGGACCCGGTACGGCGTTCAAATCGGGCTGTCTCCATCCAGATCAGGAGCTGGTGCGGGTTCGGGATAGGACACTTCCAGAATATCCAGCTCTTCCTTGCCGGCGGGGGTGCGCAGCACCACGGTGTCGCCTTCACGCGCCTTGATCAGGGCCCGGGCCACCGGCGAAATCCAGCTGATACGGCCCTGCAAAGGCTCGGCCTCGTCCACGCCCACAATGGTGATGGTGAACTCTTCACCCTGGCTGTCGCTATAAACAACGGTTGCACCAAAGAACACCTGATCGGGATTGGGCTGCAAGCCGGGATCGACCACTTCGGCAATTTCCAGACGCTTGGTCAGGAAACGGATACGGCGGTCGATTTCTCGCAGGCGTTTTTTACCGTACAGATAATCGCCGTTCTCGGAGCGATCACCATTGGATGCCGCCCAGGAGACGATCTGCACCACCTCGGGACGTTCCTTGTTCATCAAATGGCTCAGTTCGCCACGCAAACGGCGATACCCCAGGACCGTCATGTAATTCTTGGTCCCACTGGGTAGCGCACTGGCCGGGGCGTCCAGATCGTCGTCATCGTCCTGATCGGACTCTTTCACAAAGGCTTTATTCATCGTTTAAAAGGCTCCTGCTAGAGCCACTCCTGCCAAACGGGTTTCAATCCCGAGGGCAAAGGCGGCAAATCGCCTAAATCAACACGCCCTTCGCTGGGACCATGAAAATCCGAACCACAGGACACTTCAAAACCATAGCTGCGTGCTACCTGGGTATACACGCTGTATTCCTGCGGAGTATGACTGCCTGTCAGCACTTCAATACCTACGCCACCCAGTTCCAGAAACTGGGTGTACAAGGCATGGCTGCGGGTGCCATCCAATTCGTAACGTCCGGGGTGGGCAATAATGGCCTTGCCGCCCGATTCACGTATCCAGCCCACCGCTTCTTCCAGGCTGGCCCAGACGGTTTCCACGGCAGCAGGCTTGCCATCCGCCAAGTAGCGGCGAAAGGCCTCATTCATATCAACGCAGTAACCTTGCTGCACCAGAAACCGCGCAAAGTGCGTGCGACTGATCAGTTCCGGATTGGCAGCAAATGGAACTGCGCCTTCGTAGGCATTGGGAAAGCCCAGTTTTTCCAAGCGTTCACCCATTTGACGAGCGCGCTGCTCGCGGCCAGCACGCACATCATGCAGCGCCTGCTGCAGGGCAGGATGGTCCGGGTCCACGCCCAGGCCCACAATGTGGATAGTCTTGTTCGCCCAAGTGACGGAGATTTCTACCCCGTCCACAAAGCGTATGCCCAGATCCTCGGCGTATTGCCGGGCCAGTTTCAAGCCACCGATTTCGTCATGATCCGTCAGGGCCCACAGTTTCACACCGTTAGCATGCGCACGTGCGGCGAGTTCCGCGGGGCTGAGCACACCATCTGAATAAATGGAATGGCAATGCAAATCAACGGGCAAGCGGGCCTGAACACTCATAAGGGGCTATCCAGCAAGAAAGTAGTCGATATGGTCGATTTGCTCGGCATTGCGCAGCATGGGCGCATGCCCCACATTGGGAATAGTCACCAATTGCGAATTGGGATTGCGTTGCAACATTTCCTGGGCCGCTTCTGGCTTCAAGAGATCGGACTCTTGGCCTCGTACGATCAGAACCTTGTCCGGCAAACCCTCATAGGCGCCCCACAACAAAGCCTGTGCCGCTTGCAAATCCACATCCGCTTGCTGAGCAAAGGCTTGCGACAAGCGCAAATCGTAATGGCGACGCCATTTGCCTTCATGTTCCACAAAGACGTGGCGGGACATATCGGCCCATTCTTCAGCGGAATGCTCCCCGAAGGAAGCCGAGACTGAACGTACATACTCCACCGCCTGTTCGAAGGTATCAAACAGCACGGACTGACCGACGTATTCACTAATGCGTTGCAGCCCTGTCATATCCAGCGCCGGGCCTACATCGTTCAGAACGACACGCCCCAAGGGCAGTTGCAAGGGTTCGGCGCCCAGTCCTGGTCCGGGGCGAGCCGGACGCAGCAAGGCTGACATGGCTTGCGCGCCTTGCAAACCCAAGGCAATCAAACCGCCCATGGATGTGCCCACCCAATCCAGCCGTGCCGGCTGCAATCGGGCAATCAATGCCAGCATATCAGCGACATATTGAGGAATGGCGTAAGCGGCTGGATCAATCAGCCAATCAGAGCGCCCACGCCCGACAATATCGGGGGCTACCACACGGTAACGTTTGGACAGGCGCTGAGCCAGTTGATCAAAATCCCGGCCAGTACGCGTCAAACCATGCACGCACATCAAAACCTGATCGTTACCGGGATCGCCCCACTCCCAGTACGCCATGCGGTGCGTACCGGAGGCACTGGCACACATAACCCAATTAAGGCGCGGCTCCTGAAGATCAGTTGTCATGAACGCTCAGACCAGAATTTGACAGATAAAGGACTATTGTAGCCCAGCCCGAGGGCTTTACTATGCCGTTTCTGTCCTGCCGTCAGGGCGGTGCTGGGGACTGCCAGTAGCGGGCGTGACGATCACGCTCGCCAAAGTAATACAGGGCCGAAGGACGCGACTCCACAGTCAAAGCGCCCCAATGATCGGTACGCAGGAATAAAGCGCCGGAGCGTTCCCAACGCGTTTGCACCTGCGCATGTGGATGCCCAAAGCGATTCCACCATCCTAGTTGAGCAATCGCCAACCCCGCTTGCATGTGTTTCACAAAATGCGCCCCCGAGGAGGTCCGGGAACCGTGATGCCCGACTACAACGACATCAACAGGCCCCAAGCCCGCCGCCACAATGGCTTGCTCCTGCGCCACACCGGCATCGCCCAAAAGCAAGGCGCTGTGTCGGGCACCTCGAATTTCCAGCACACAGCTGATGGCATTCTTATCTTCCTCACTGCCATAGGCGGCCTTGAGTCTGGCTTCATCCGCAGGGGGCCACCAGAACCGGAAACGTACGCCGTCTACCTCCCAGTGCACATCCTGCTCACAGCGCAGGGCCTGCTCCGGGCGAACAGTGGAGCCAGCAGGCACGGCCAGCAAACGCTCCTCCCGATTCAGATGCGCGTCCAGATCAAAGCTGCTATAGGAGCGGCTAACCGGCACCGCCTGCAATACGCTGCGCGTCCCGCCCACATGGTCCATATCGGCATGAGACAACACCAAGGTATCGATCTGCCCTATTCCCTTGGCTTTCAACCAGGGCGCAATGCTGCGTTTGCCTTCATCGGAATCAGGGCCGTAGCGGTTTCCCACGTCAAACAGCAACACCTGACTGCGAGTACGCAGCACCACCGCACTGCCCTGGCCTATATCCAGGGCAAACAAGTCCCAGTCCCCTTCCTGCAATAAAGAAGGTCGCAAAGCCAAGGCGGGCACCAACAGAGACAGGCCGCTCAAGCGGGACACAAAGCCTTTGGGCAAAAGTAATAGCAGTACCCCCAGCAAAGCCAGAACTGTCCAAGCCCAGTGCTGGGCAGGCACTGGCACACTGGCAAGGCTGCGCTCCGCCAGCCAGATCGTAGGCTGCATGGTGAAATCCAATACAGCATGAGCAAGATTGGCGACAGACTCGCACCAGCTTGGCGGAGCCTGTAGCGCCGCCAAAATCAACAAGAGCAGCACCAGAGGCGTCACAACTGAGCCGATCAAGGTGATGGCATACGCATTCGCGGGCAAGGAAGCCAAGGATATTTCATGGAACAAGGGGGCCAGTGCGGGCAGCAAGGCCAAGGTAATCAGCACCTGCAACTGAGTCGCAAACCAGATCCGCCGCCCCCAGCGCTGCCACCAGGAGCCTGGCTGCGGCACCTGCCCCATCAAAGCGCCAAACGCGAACAAGACCGAAACGGCGGCGAAAGATAGATAAAAGCCGGTGGTCAGCCCCGCCCATGGATCATGCAAAACCACAAACAGAGCTGCAATCAGCAAAGTCCGGCTGGCTCCCAAATATAAACCCCGAATACGGCAGACACCCAGCACCAGCAACATCAAAAAAGTACGCTGGGCAGGAACACCCCAGCCTGCGATGACGCAGTAAGCACCCGCCCCGGCAATACCTACCCAGGTCGCAGCAACCTGAGCAGGAACTTGTTCGGCCAATACCCAGCGCCCCCAACGAACACGTCGCCAACACCAGGACACTAAGGCAGCCAACAACACGGCCAGGAACGTAACGTGCGTGCCGCTGATGGAGACCAGGTGCGTCAGGCCACTGCGATTGAAGATCAGCCAATCCGCTGCGGCGATACTGGCCTGATCTCCCAAAGACAAAGCCAGCATCACCCCGCCCCAGCGTTGTTCTTGTACGTAGGGCATCAAGACGTTGCGCAAATGATGGCGTAGACGCTCCGTCCATGTGGGCCAGGACTGCGCCGGATCAAAGTCCAATCGTTGTGGCTGACCCCGCACACTGCCCACAGCCCGCCAGCCTTGAGTCATGGCATGACATTCTGCGTCAAAGCCATGAGGGTTACGGGCTCCTTGAGGTGGACGCATCAATAAAGACATGCGCCAGCGCTGACCGGGCATCAGCTCGGGGAAGCTTTGTACAGACGGCTCACGGTACAGGGAGCGATGGCCTTGAGCCGCATTCCAGCGAACCAGAATCTGCTCGGGCAAACCGGGAGGCTGGGAGCTCAAGACTCGTGCCTGAAACTGTCTGTAATTCGGCCCTGCCTGTACCAAGGACTGGATTTCCAGCTCTACCCGACTGACTTTATTGATGTCAGTGACCGGGACGGATTGAGCCAGCCGGCCCTGTATATGCCAAATGCTGTAGCTGGCTCCCAAGCAGGCAAAGACCAGAACATAAGCAAAAGAAAAACGCTGCGCCAGCAAGATGCTCACAACCACAGCACCCAGCCACGGCCAAACAGGCAAGGCCAGATACGAAGGCTTCAGGAAATGGGTGAATGTGGCTGCGGCCACAAAAGCGGCTAAACACGCACGCCCTGTCATGGGCTCTGCCCTGCCATCGTGATCTCCACGCAAATCTATAGCGTAGAGTTCAGGCGTGCCTCAAAGGGTCGAAACAAGGACACTTTGCTCATATCGGCTTGTACCGATAGGCAAAACGCGCCTCTTACCTGACAGATAAACCAGGAGTGAAAGCCCAGTGAAAAAGCAGTTCTGGCAACATCAAAAAGCCTGCCCCCAGCCTAATACCCCTGGCTAGACAAAAACGCATCCAGCCTTGGCAAGACTCGTCGTGCCGTGGCCCCGGTCTGGCGAATGACATCAGCCACGTCCATCCCCCGCAGCTCTGCAAGACTCTCCGCGACTCCTTTCACCTCAGCCGGCTCATTGCGAACCGATGCCAAGGGAGTCCCCGGCTCCACCAACCAGGACGGCGCCAAATCCGGCGCATCGGTTTCCAGCACAATATCATCAAGACTCATATCCTGCGCCAGACGGCGAATCTGCTTGGCTCGGCCAAAGGTCATGGCCCCACCAAAACCCAGCGCACAGCCTTGGCGTACGAACATCTGCGCCTGCTGCTCACTACCGTTAAAAGCATGGGCTATCCCGCCTACTCCCGGAAATTGCCGCAGATATTTCAGTACCCGGTCTTGAGAGCGACGCACATGCAGGAGTACAGGCAAGCCATAGCGTTGCGCCATGGCCAATTGAGCTTCATACAGCCATTCCTGATGACGACTAGCCTCTTCGGTTTTCAGCTCTGGCACAAAGTAATCCAGACCGATTTCACCCAAGGCGACAAAACGCGGGTCGTCCAGACGCAGCTGGATTTCCTGCTCCAGGGCTTCCAGATCTACTGCCCCCGCTTCAGGAGTAAACAGGGGGTGAATCCCCAGCGCATACACGCCCCCGGGTGCTGCCATCGCGGTCTCACGGGCAGCTTGAAAGTCAAATACACCTACGGACGGCACCACAATCGAACGTACACCCGCCACGCGGGCACGCTCAATCACCTGCTCTCGGTCTTGAGCAAATTCGGGAGCATCCAGATGACAATGCGTATCGATAAGCATAACGAGACTCCCCACAAACCTCAGCCCCTCAAAGGGAAGGACGCGGTATGACAGCCCCACGCCCCTGCCAGATATTAGACCCGGCGCTCGGACCTGATTTCCTGGGTCAGATAGCCCTTGTCCATGACCAGCTGACGATGGGCCAGGGAGGCCAGGGCCTGGTCATGGGTCACGATGACAAAAGCTGTGCCGAACTCTTCATTGACCCGGCTTAACAGTTCAAACATGCCTTCAGCGGTATAGCGGTCCAGATTACCGGTCGGCTCGTCCGCCAGGACGCAGGCAGGTCGTGTGACCAAAGCACGCGCCAAGGCCACTCGCTGACGCTCGCCCCCGGACAACTGACCCGGATAGTGATGCACGCGCTGGGACAAACCCACTTGTTCCAGAACCTGCTGAGCCTGCTCGCGCGCCTCTGGACGCTTCATGCGACGCACGATCAAGGGCATGGCCACATTGTCCAGCGCATCAAACTCAGGCAGCAAATGGTGGAACTGGTACACAAAGCCCAGCACCTTGTTGCGCAGCTGACTGCGTTCGCTTTCATTCAAACTCTCTGTCTGGGTGCCGTTAACCTCGATGCTGCCTGTATCAGGCTTGTCCAGCAGGCCCAAAGCGTGCAGCAAGGTACTTTTACCCGAGCCGGAAGCGCCGATAATAGCCACCATCTCGCCACGACACACTTCCAGATTCACCCCGGAAAGCACTTGAATGCTGTTGCCACCTTCCTCGTAGTGGACGCTGACATCGCGCGCGCGCAGCACGGTTGGAGCGATAAGATCAGTCATGACGCAGCACCTGTGCAGGTTGAAGCTTGGAAGCACGCCAGCTTGGGTACAGCGTGGCCAGGAAGGACAGAACCAGCGAGACGATGGCAATCAGCACAATGTCATAGACCTGCGGATTGGAAGGCAATTCGCTGATGAAGTAAATCTGCTGAGGCAGGAATTTACGGCCCATCAGGTTTTCAATAAAGGGCACGATCACGTCGATATTGTAGGCAATCAAGGTACCCAAACCGACGCCCAGCAAGGTACCCACAACGCCAATCAAAGCACCTTGCACCAGGAAAATACGGGCAATCTCGCTGGGGGTGGCACCAATAGTGCGCAGAATCGCAATATCCGACTGCTTGTCTTTCACGGCCATCACCAAGGAAGACAGCAGGTTGAAAGCCGCCACGGCCACAATCAAGGCCAGAATCAGAAACATCATGCGTTTTTCGGTTTGCACAGCGGCAAACCAGGTACGGTTATTAGCTGTCCAGTCCGACACCAGCACGTTGCGCGGCATTTTGCTGGCCAACTCCTGAGCCACCATGGGGGCCTGCTGCATATCTTTAATACGCAGACGCACACCACTATTGCCACTGTCGCGGAAAATCTTGGAAGCATCATCCACGTTCACAAAAGCCAGGCTGGCATCGTATTCGTAATAGCCGGAGGAAAACACGCCGGTTACCGTGAACTGGCGCATGCGCGGCGAAAAGCCGGCTGGCGAGATCGAGCCTTGCGGGGCCATCAGCATGATCGTATCGCCCGTACTGACACGTAACTGATTGGCCAACTGCTCGCCCAGCACAATCCCGAAAGTGCCTGGCTGCAGATTTTCCAGTCGGCCCATGACCATTTGCTGGGCCAGCTCGGACACCTTGCTTTCCTGATCAGGCTCAATGCCACGTACCTGCACGCCCATCAATTGATTACTGCGCACCAGCATGCCCTGCCCGGCCACATAGGGGGCCGAGCCCACCACAGCCGGATTGGTCTGGGCTTTTTGGGCCAGCGACTTCCATTCATTCAGGACTTGCTGATGATCGGCATTGCGCACAATCAGTTCAATATGCGGCAAGACCGACAGCATGCGATCACGCACCTGGGTCTGAAAGCCGTTCATGACAGACAGCACGACAATCAGCGCGGCTACCCCCAGGGCAATCCCCGCCATCGAGCTGCCCGCAATAAAGGAGACGAAACGGTCTTTTCGTCCCCCACGCCGTTTGCGGCCCTTGGCCAGGCCGGCATACCGCGCTCCAATCCAAAATTCGTATCCCATGCGAGCTGCTATCGCCTCAAAGAAAACACTACAATCGCTGTCATGCAGATCGTAATCAACGGTGCGCTGCCGGAACCGGCCATCGCGCGCGAACTCATCAAACACTTGCCCCAGACGGCCCCTTCACTGGTTCAGTTACTGACTCAGGGCAAAGGCACGCTGTCGGTACGCGACCCGTCCGAGGACCTGTGCACGCCAGCACAAGCCTGGCTTTTGCACGCCCACGGCTTTACGGCGCACCAAGCCCAGCATCTTAGCGCAGGTCTGGCCCCTTTGCGGCTACGCCAGTTGAAACAAATCCACTCGGTGACACCTGAAGAAGCTGTCTGGCTGGCAGAGCTGGTGCACATTGCCCCCTCTCGCGAGGGCGCCATGCTGATACCCAGCGAGCAACTGGCCTTGACTGAGTCCTACAGCCGCGCCTTGCTGGAGGCCATTCGCCCTTATCTGGACGACACCGGCTTTCAATTCGAGTACATCAGCCCGGCCTTGTGGCGTGTCACTCCACCGGCTGATTTTACGGTGCAAGCGGCCTCCACAGAACTGGTCAGCCAAAGCAATTTGAATAATTGGTGGACTCAGGATGTGCAAACTCGCCCCTGGCGTCGTCTTATCAATGAATTTCAAATGCTGGCCTTTGCCCTGCCGGACAATCAGGAGCGCGAACAGGCGGGTCTGCCCAATGTGAACAGCTTGTGGCTGTTTGGCGGAGCGTCCTGCCAGCAATTAGGCCCCGAGCCCGCCGAACTGCGCATTATTGATGACTTGCAAGACAGCCTGATACGTCAAGACTGGGGGCTTTGGCTGCAACAACTGGCCGAGCTGGATCGTACCGTGCTCGCCCCCCTGGCCGCAGGGCCCATGCCAGAACTGGTGCTGACCGGACTGGACCGCTATGCTCACGTCGGTCCCGCCTCGCGCCGCATCTGGCCCCTGTCCCTGTTCAAACAAACCTCTAACTGGAGTCAGTGGTGGTCACCCCTATCCTGAAAAACCGTCCCGCTCAAGAAGCCGCCAGCCACGCCCTGAAACAGGCCGGGATTCACGATTTAATGGCCCGCCTGCTGGCCTCCCGGGGTGTAACCGATGCCGCCCAGATCGATCCGGCCTGGCGCAACATGATTCCGCCCAATATGCTGACCCAGGCGCGTGAAGCCGCCGTCTTGCTGGCCGATGCCATTGCCCGCCGGGACCGCATGCTGATCATTGCCGACTACGACTGTGACGGCGCTACCGCCTGTGCAGTCGGCCTGCGTGCGCTGCGCAGCATGGGGGCAGTCGTGGACTTTCTGGTTCCGAACCGCTTTGAAACCGGCTATGGCCTGTCGCCCGCCGTGGTCGAACTGGCTGAGCAACATCCCTCGGGCAAACCGGATCTGCTGATTACCGTGGATAACGGCATTGCCAGTATTGATGGTGTGGAAGCCGCTCATCTGGCGGGCATGAAAGTTCTGGTCACAGACCACCACCTGCCCGGCGATGAGTTACCCGATGCCCTGGCGATTGTGAATCCCAATCAGCCCGGCTGTGAGTTCCCCTCCAAGAACCTGGCCGGTGTAGGCGTTATTTTTTACCTGATGCTGGCTTTGCGTGCCGAGCTGCGTCAGCGCGGGGTATATGAGGCCAATGCAGGCCCACGCCTGAACGAACTGGCCGATCTGGTCGCCCTGGGGACCGTGGCCGACGTAGTCAGCCTGGATGCCAATAACCGCCTGATCGTCACCCAAGGGCTGGAGCGCATGCGCAAGGGTCAGATGCAGGCTGGGCTGCGCGCCCTGTTCCAGGTTGCTGGCCGTGACCCGCGGCAGGCCAGCGCCTTTGATCTGGGTTTTGCCCTGGGGCCACGCATCAACGCCGCCGGTCGACTGGCCGATATGGCCTTGGGCATACGCTGCCTGATCACGGATGACGAAGACGAGGCCGCTAATTTGGCTCGCGAACTGGAGGACATGAACCAGGATCGCCGCTCGATTGAGCAGTCCATGCGCGAAGAGGCCCTGCGCGCAGCCGAACTGGCAGAACCGGACACCAGCGCCACTGTCTGCGTGTTCCACCCCGAATGGCACCAGGGCGTGGTCGGCCTGGTCGCCTCGCGTTTGAAAGAAAAGTACTGGCGCCCTACCCTGGCGTTTGCCCAAGGTGACGAAGGCGAGATCAAAGGTTCGGGCCGCTCTATCCCCGACGTACACCTGCGCGATGCGCTGGATTTGGTCTCCAAACGCTATCCCGGTCTGATTCTGAAGTTTGGTGGCCACGCCATGGCGGCCGGCCTGACGATTGAAGAGGACAATTACGATGTGTTTGTGCAGGCCTTTGAAGAGGCCGTACAGGAACTGACCGGCCGCTATCAGTTTGATCCCGTCATTGAAACCGACGGTTCGCTGGAACCTGAGCACATCAATATCACCGTCGCTAGCTTGCTGCAAAAACAGGTCTGGGGCGCAGGGTTTCCAGCCCCCGTGTTTCGTGACAAGTTCTTTGTACGCCAGCAGCGTTTGCTGAAGAACAAGCACTTGAAGCTAAGCCTGGAGCGTAACGGCGAATACTTCGATGCGATCTGGTTCAACCGCGATACCTTGCTGCCGGAAAATATCGAAGCCGCCTATCGCCTGGATCAGAACGAATGGAACGGGAACGTCAGCGTGCAATTTATTATTGAATATGCACAGGGGCAGGATTAAGCACTATCGCTATCGCCCAGTGTCCCTTTCCCGGAACCGCTGCTTATGCAGCGGTTTTTTTTAATTACGACTAGCTTTGAATAGAAGCAGCCCTGGCATCCCAGCTACGCATGGCTTCTGTAATAGGCGCATCCAATACAGTCCCAATACGGCCATCCCGCGCCTAACCTTCTTAATGCGTTTGAGACTTCGACCGAGTCGGCAAGGTCGCCAGCACCAAGCCCGCCAGAGCCAGAATGAAGGCGTAAACATGCACGGTGGTGAAGCTCTCACCCAGCACCAGCACACCCACTGCTGCGGTACCCAAGGGCATCAAGACCATAAACACCGCGGCTTGCGAAGCGGGTACGGAACGCACTCCCGTCATCCACAGCCAGACCGTCCAGACGCTGGCGGCCAAGGAATAAAACACCAGCAAAGGCCAGATCCAGCCTGCCGGTGCCGTGAAATCGAAATCCCAGGCGGCGTATAAACCTAGGGGCGTAATCAGCGCCAGGCTACACAGATTGATAATCGCGCTGATGCGCTTGGGACTAAGCACGGCGGTCAGGCGCTTGCCTATGACCGCATAAGCCGACTCGCACAGGACGGCACAAAAGATCAGCGCATTGCCCAGCCACATTTTTCCTGGGTCCAGCTGATCCACACCGTGATCGTCCTCCTGTACCAGGGCCAATAAGGCAATCCCGCCCATCCCCAGGGCCAGTGACACCCAGGTGCGCGGCCCTATGCTTTCTTTCAGGAAGTACCAGCTGAACAAGGCCACCATCCCGGGAATGGCGGACAAAATAACGCCAGCAGAGACCGCACTGGTCATGCTGATGCCTGTCACCATGCACAGCGTGAACAGGAAATTACCCAAAAAGGATTCCAGAAAAATCAGGCCACGGGTACGCAGATCCAGTGCGGGTTCAGTCGCCGGTTTGCGCAGCCAGCGCAGCATGGCGATCCCGCCAATGCCAAAGCGCAGCCAGGCCAGCAAGAACACCGGCAGTGCCGCGACCAACGGCCGTGTCAGGGCGATATAACTGCCCACCAAGGACATGGACAAGGCCAAACAGGCGTATGCCGCCAGACGTGATCCCGCTCTATTCACCCACCCTCTCCTAATACACACATTTGCAAGGCAGCTAATCAAAATACCACGGCGGCCAAGGTCTACAATACGCCCGAGCTCGGCCTTCCAGGATAAAAAACATGGCCTGCCATGTTGTCCGTTTCGCTCACCACCGCCTGTACCCCTGACCTTACCCAGATCTGCCCGTACAGCCCCGTGTTGCCAGCGCTTTATCCCACCCCATCGGAAAGTCGTGTCGCCAGCCCTTAAGCAGGTCTGCGATGGACGGCCCTACACTCGGCCCGACCCATGCTGCTCCCCGTAACAGACTAATCCGCACCGCGCCGGCCCACCGGCCAGCCGTGCTCCTTGAAGGATATTTCATCATGCAGGCTATCGCCCGCCTGAGCCGTTTTGTTGGCAATACCTTTGCCATCTGGGTTCTACTGTTTGCCGTTCTGGCCTATTACTTTCCCGACCACTACCGCTGGTTAGGCGCTTATATTGTTCCACTTCTGGGCATCATCATGTTCGGTATGGGTCTGACCTTGTCGCGCCAGGACTTTGCAGAGGTGTTTGTGCGCCCTGGCCGTGTGGCTATTGGTGTAGTGGGACAATTCATCATCATGCCCGGTCTGGCCTGGTTTCTGACCTACGCCTTTTCCCTGCCACCCGAATTGGCCATTGGCGTGATTCTGGTGGGCTGCTGCCCCGGTGGCACCTCGTCGAACGTGATGACTTTTCTGGCCCGTGGCGACCTGGCCCTGTCGGTTGCCATTACGTCGGTCACCACCTTGCTGGCTCCTATCGTCACCCCTGCCCTGATTTACTTCCTGGCCAGCCAATGGCTGGAAGTCAGCGCCTCGGCCATGTTCTGGTCCATTGTGCAGGTGGTGATTCTGCCAATTGCCCTGGGCATTATTGTGCAATCCCTGATGGGTGAAAAGATCAAAGCCGGTGTGGCAGCCCTGCCCCTGGTATCTGTGGTGGCCATTGTGGCTATCGTGGCCGCTGTTGTCGCGGGTAACCAGCCAAAAATTGCGACCAGTGGCTTGTTGGTGTTCTCGGTTGTCGTTGTACATAACACCCTGGGCTACATCCTGGGCTATGTACTGGCACGCTTGAGCGGCATGCCTTTAGCACAGCGCAAGACGCTGGCTATTGAAGTGGGTATGCAAAACTCCGGGCTGGGTGTTGCCCTGGCCAGCGCCCATTTTTCGCCATTGGCCGCTGTGCCCAGCGCTATTTTCAGCGTTTGGCACAATATTTCCGGTCCCTTGGTCGCGACAATTTTCCGTCGCATGGGTGATGGCAAGTAAACACCTGCAACCATGTGCAAGGACTTGAACCCAAAGTCCACAAAGTAAAAAGGGACGCTCTACCGGGCGTCCCTTTTTTTGCATCCAGAGTGTCGCAAGACACCCGCATCCGCTCAAGCCTCAGCTTTTACGCGAAGACACATAAATCCCGCCTACGATCAGCAAGAAAGCCGCTCCGTGGTAAAGCTTGGGGGTATCGCCCAGAATAAAAACCGACATCAAGGCGGCAAATACAGGCATCAGATTGACGAAGAAACCGGCCGTGGCAGCGCCCACTCGCTGAACAGCCACCCCCCAGCATCGCAAGGCGATCAGAGCCGGACCAGTCCCCACATACAGAATGGCCAGCAACAAGCCCCAGGACCAGTCGATATGCCAGTCGGTAAATTGCCACTCCATGGCGGCAAAAGCACCAGACCAGATCAAACCGAAAAACACTTGTGCCATCACTACAGTGGCCCAGGTTTCTGCGATTGCACCCTCATGGCGACGGGTGCTGAGCATCCAGCTATAGATCGCCCAGGCGATAGTGGCAATCACCATGTACACATCACCCGGCACAAAACGGAAGGCCATCAGCTCCTGCCAGTCCGCACGCGTCAGCACCAGCACCACACCCAGCAAGGACATCAAGCCACCCACCAACTGACGCCCATTGACGGTGGATTTGAAGAACAGGCGTCCAATGACCAGCATCCAGAACGGCAAGCTGGCGTTGACCAAAGTCACGTTAATGGGGGACGAGCTTTGCAGTGCCAGGTATTGCAAAGCGTTATAGATCCCTATGCCCAGCAAACCCAGAATCGAGTAGCGTTTCCAGTTGGTCCACAAATTACTGCCGCGTCGCAGCACTTGTCGTCCCACAAAAAGCAGAATGGTGAAAGCTACCAGCCAACGGAAGAAATTCAGGGTAATGGGCGGAACCTGATCATGAATCAGGCGCCCCACAATGGCATTACTTGCCCACAAGATCGTGGGTAAAACCAGTAAAGCCGTCGTGCCAGGGGTCAGTTTCTGAGTGCTCACAAGCATGTCCTAAAAAACGGCAACGGCGCATGTGATCCCTCCTCAGGTCACCTCTGCGCCGTTACGATTGGCCTAGTATATAGGCAAGCATGCTCTGCCCTCTACGCCTTTACCTGCCTGCTTGTGACGATGAGAACTGGTCAATCTTTGACCAATCCATAAATATTATTTATAATCATACAATTGTCACGTCATGGCGCTGATTGAATTTTATTGGCCCATCCCATCCACGCTCGTCTGACTTTAGCAACATCAGATGCAGCTACCCAGGGTAAATCGACCTTGAAACACCCCCACTTTTGGGAATAAAGCTTGACCCGATCAAGCGCCCCAAGTGCATTACTTGGCACCACAACCAGCACCTTTAACCGCAAGGGCCTGTCCCGCGCGTCGTTATACAGGTTCCTGTTCCTGGCAAGTATTCGTGTTTTTGCCCGTTTTTCAGGTAGGCAGACCTTGTCTGCCCCGGCTGGATCCCCCTATGAACGGCGGGCGTGTTTTCAATTTGATCCACCTGACCCTGTCTGGAACCAACCATTCCTGACAGACACAGATTCACCCCGATTTTTATGGGCCTAGTGCAAGGCTGGACTCCAGACACCGCTTGTCCGGTTTGTCGGTCTGCCTTGTTTTCAAGCCCGTCCCCGTCCCGCCCAGCAAGGCCAGACGGGAATTATTATTTTTAAAGGAGTCCCGATTTATGGCCAAAGAAGAGCTACTTGAAATGCAAGGTTCCGTCACCGAAATCCTGCCTGACTCGCGCTTTCGTGTCACCCTGGACAACGGTCACGCCGTTATCGCCTACACCGGCGGTAAAATGCGCAAGCACCACATCCGTATTCTGGCTGGCGACAGCGTCACCCTGGAAATGTCGCCCTACGACCTGAGCAAAGGTCGCATTATCTTCCGCCACCTGCCCAAGCGTATTGGCGCGCCGACCTCTGCCCCTCGTCGCACTCCCCACCGCCGTTAAGACATAGCGCCACACCCCTGTCACAATTAGATGCAAAGATAGGCGCGCCTGACAGGGGTGCGACAAGAGCCATCAGCGCTCGGGCGCACCCCACATCTTGTGGGAGTCGCCTTGAAAAAACTACTGACGCTCAAAACCGGCTTCATCGCCTATTTTGCAATTCTGAGCCTGTTTCTAATCCTGATGCTGATTGCCCTGCAACATTTGAGCAGCAGCATCGAACAGCGCAAGCATCTGGAAGCCCAGCGCCATCAAACGACGGCGCTTAGCAAAGACTTCAAACGCATCAGCGAATTGCTAAGCCGTCAGGCCATCGCGTTTGTCTCCAGCGAACAGATCGAATTTCAGGAAAACTTCCGCCACCTCCTGGCGGTGTTTACGGGTGCCCAGGCGGATCAGGATGGTGTCACACTGGCGATGCTGGACCGCTTCAGGGATCTGGAGCTGGAACCGGCTGAACAGGACCTGCTTCGCTCCGCCTATGAGCAGACCCTCGCACTTAGCCAGGTTCAGTCCGAGGCCATCCAAACCGCCAGCGGCCAGTTTGAAGATGGTAACGGCGCTATCCGTATCGCCCTGCCCAATGCCTTGATGGCCAAAGTGCTGGTGTTCAGCCAGCAATACATTCAAGCCTCCGCCCAGATCACCAACACACTGGATCAGTTCGAACACCAGTTCAGCGAGCGCCTGGACAGTTCTCTGGATCTGGCTGGTCGTAGCAGCGACCGTGCGTTCAGTCTGGCATTAGCGGCACTGGCCCTGTTCTTCATGGCCAGCACGATTGCTCTACGCCTCTTGTATCGCTCCATCAAGCAGCCACTGGATCAAGGGGCAAATCTGGCCAAGGAGCTGGCCCAGGGCAAGCTCAATGCGCAGCTCAGCGTGCGTCGCCATGATGAGTTCGGGACCTTGCTTACAGCACTCAATGGCATCGGCCAGGGCGTACAAACCGTGGTGCATCAGATCCGCGAACAAACCGGCTTGATACGCGACGGCTCGCATGCCATTGTGCTGGGTAGCCAGAACCTGAGCGAACAAATTCTGGACCAATCCACCGAATTGAATCAGACCGTCAAGGCGATGAATCAACTGGCTGACACCGTGCGCCAGAACGCGGAGCAGGCCCAAACCGCCGATCATCTGGCGCAAGACACCTCCAGCCAGGTGGCCCTGGGCAATCAAGCGGTACACAGCCTGCTCGATACCATCGACGCAATTGCCGACAGCTCGAACAAAATGAGCGAGATCACCAAACTGATCCGCAACATTGCCTTCCAGACCAATATCCTGGCCCTGAATGCCGCGGTGGAAGCCGCCCGCGCCGGAGTCCATGGTCATGGCTTTGCGGTTGTTGCTGCCGAAGTGCGCAACCTGGCTTTGCGCTCCACCGACGCCTTGCAACAGATTTCCACCCTGATTTCCAGCTCAGTCGAACAAACCGAGCAAAGCTCGGCTGCCGCCCGAGGTATGGCGCAAGTCATGGCCAACACACAACACAAGGTCAATGAAATGCGCAGCATTGTGGCCGATATTGCCCAAGCCTCTCAGGAGCAGGCGACGCATATCGACTACGTGAACCAGGTCATGATGCGCCTGGACCAGCAAGGCCAGTCCAACCGCCAACTGCTTGAACACAGCGCCCACACCGCTCAGGAGCAGCTGGAGCAAACCACTTTGCTGGCCCAGGTGGTGGCGCATTTCAGTCTGGATAGCGATCTTTCCGGGCCCGATGCTCCCGCCCTGCCCGCCGCCCCCACGCAGCCTTCTTACCGATCCGTGTCCGCCTATCGCACAGCCACGTGCACAATGTCCGGTTCCTGAGCGGCCAATACGTGCCATAGACCTCCGATAAGGGTAAAATCGGAAGTTTGCCGCGCGCCGCCTTGCTGGCTGGCGTGGGTGGCACATCAAATATAGGAAAGCCGCTGAATCATGGAATCGGAACGACTTAATCAACTGGAAGCCCGCCTTGCCGATTATTCGGAGCGGGAAAATGCCTTACGGAGGTATCTTTGACTACGATGACAAAGCTCATCGTTTGCACGTAGTCAATGCCGAACTCGAGGATCCCAACGTCTGGAACGATCCTCAGCACGCTCAGGATCTGGGCCGCGAAAAGAAAAGTCTGGAAAACGTGGTGCATGTGCTGGACGCCTTGCACACGGGTTTGAAAGATTCGCAGGACCTGTTTGAGCTTGCCGCGATGGACGATGACGATGCCACTATCGCCGCCATCGAAGAAGATTGTGCCGCCATGGCCAGCCGTATTGAAGAGCTGGAATTCCGCCGCATGTTCTCCAACCCTGCCGACCCGCTGAATTGCTTTATGGATATTCAGGCCGGTGCGGGTGGTACCGAAGCCCAGGACTGGGCCTCCATGCTGCTACGCATGTATGTACGTTATGCCGAACACAAGGGCTTCAAGGCTGAGATCCTGGAACAGTCTGACGGCGATGTGGCGGGTATCAAATCGGCCTCCATCAAGATTGAAGGCGATTACGCCTACGGTTTTCTGCGCACTGAAACCGGCGTGCACCGTCTGGTTCGCAAAAGTCCCTTTGACTCCTCCAACGGCCGCCACACGTCTTTCACCAGCGTGTTCGTCTACCCGGAAATCGACGACTCCTTTGAAGTCGAAATCAACCCGGCCGACTTGCGTATCGACACTTACCGCGCCAGTGGTGCCGGTGGTCAGCACATTAACAAAACCGACTCGGCCGTTCGTATTACGCACGAGCCCAGCGGCATTGTGGTGCAGTGTCAGAACGACCGCTCGCAGCACCGTAACCGTGCCGAAGCCATGCAAATGCTGAAGTCCCGCCTGTACGAGCTGGAAATGCGCAACCGTATGGCCGAGCAGCAAAAACTGGAAGACTCCAAGAGCGATGTGGGTTGGGGTCACCAGATCCGTTCCTATGTGCTGGACCAGAGCCGCATCAAGGACTTGCGTACCAACTACGAAAGCTCCAATACCCAGAAGATTCTGGATGGTGACCTGGATGCCTTTATTCAAGCCAGCCTGAAACAAGGTATTTAATATGCACGCTTCCACGCTGACTGTTCTAAGCGGTGCCTCTCGCGGTCTGGGCTTGTCCCTGGCACGTCAGGCACTGGCCGCTGGCCATCAGTTGATCACTTTGGCCCGCAGCGAACTGCAACTGGATGCGCCCCAAGGGGCTCATCAACATCTGCAAGTAGACCTGGCCAGCGCGGAAGGCGCACAACAGGCTGCCAAGGCTCTGCAAGCCTTGATCAGCCAGACACAGGCTCAACGCTACGTCCTCATTAATAATGCGGGCACGGTTGATCCCGTTGGGCAGGCCAGCCACCTGCTCGATGCCCAGGCCATTACACAGGCGCTGCAATTGAATGTCGCCAGTGTCATGAGCCTGACCGCCGCCTTCTTGCAAGGCGCCCCCAAGGATGCCCAACGCCAGGTGCTCAATATATCCTCCGGTGCCGGCCGCAAACCCGTCTCGGGCTGGGCCGTGTACGGCTGCAGCAAGGCAGCGCTGGATTTTTATACGCAAACCCTGAAGCTGGAAAATCCCGAGCTGGCCGTTTGCTCTCTGGCCCCTGGCGTGATCGATACCGATATGCAAGGCCATATCCGTAGCCAATCCCGCGACCAGCTCCCGAACCTGAGCCGCTTTATCGACCTGCATCAACAAGGTCAGCTAAGCAGCCCGGACGATACGGCCGAGCGCATTTTGCGCCACCTGAACAGCCCGGATTTTGGCCAGCACGTCCTGGATGACATCCGCCACTACGAATAAGTACTGACACAATGACTGAACCGCTAGACACTTCCGCCCCCGTCGTAGACGAAAACCGCCTGATCGCCGAGCGTCGTTCCAAACTGGACCGCCTGCGCGAAAACGGCATCGCCTACCCCAACGATTTTCGCCCTGACGCTCACGCTGCCGAGCTGCACAGCCAGTACGGCGAGCAGGACAAGGATGCCCTGGCTGCAACCAATAAAGTCGTGAAAGTAGCTGGCCGCATGATGCTCAAGCGTGTCATGGGTAAAGCCAGTTTTGCCACACTGCAAGATGCTTCCGGCCGCATCCAGATCTACCTGGACAAAGCCGCACTGGGCGAAGAAAACTACGCGGAATTCAAGGGCTGGGATATCGGTGACATCCTGGCCGTGGAAGGCACAGTCTTCAAAACCAATAAGGGCGAGCTGTCCGTACATGCTTCCAGCGTGCGCCTGCTGGCCAAGTCCCTGCGCCCCCTGCCCGACAAATTCCACGGTCTGGCTGACCAGGAATTGAAGTACCGTCAGCGCTACGTAGACCTGATCATGGGTGAAGACACCCGTCAAACCTTCCTGGCCCGCAGCAAGGTCATGAGCAGCTTGCGCCAGCACATGGCCCAGGCCAACTTCCTGGAAGTGGAAACCCCCATGCTGCACCCCATTCCGGGTGGCGCATCGGCCAAACCCTTCATTACGCACCACAATGCGCTGGACATGGAAATGTACCTGCGTATTGCTCCCGAGCTGTACCTGAAGCGTTTGATCGTGGGCGGTTTCGAGCGCGTATTCGAGATCAACCGCAACTTCCGTAACGAAGGCGTCAGCCCTCGTCACAACCCTGAATTCACCATGATGGAGTTCTACGCGGCCTATACGGATTACCAGTGGCTGATGGACTTCACCGAAAACCTGATACGCGAAGCCGCTATCAGCGCCCGTGGCACCGCCACCCTGCAATACCAGGAACGCGAGCTGGATCTGAGCCTGCCTTTTGATCGCCTGACCATTACCGGCGCCATCATGAAGTACGCTCCGTCCTACCAGATCGAACAGCTGGAAGATATCCAATTCCTGCGCACTGAGCTGGCTCGCCTGAAAGTGGACGTGAACTCACCCCCACTGCGCGATGCCGGTCTGGGTGCCTTGCAACTGGCTCTGTTTGAAGAAACAGCAGAATCCAAGCTGTGGCACCCTACCTTCATCGTGGACTACCCCGTGGAAGTGTCGCCACTGGCACGCGCTTCGGACACCCAGGAAGGCATTACCGAGCGCTTTGAGCTGTTCATTACTGGTCGCGAAATTGCCAATGGTTTCTCGGAGTTGAACGATCCTGAAGATCAGGCCGCACGTTTCCAGGCCCAGGTTCAGGCCAAGGACGCTGGCGACGAAGAAGCCATGTTCTATGACGCGGACTACATCCGTGCACTGGAATACGGTATGCCTCCTACAGGCGGCTGCGGTATCGGTATCGACCGACTGGTCATGTTGCTGACCGATAGCCCTGCTATCCGTGACGTGATCCTGTTCCCGCACCTGCGTCGCGAGGACTGATCAGTCTCAAGCAAGAAAAACGCGCGGTCTTGACCGCGCGTTTTTCCTTATGCATCTTCGGCCGCACATACGCACATACGCACATACGCACATACGCACATACGCAGCTATTCTGCCCGTTCAGGAACAGACTCCACTCCAATCGCATCATTACAGCCCTACGCCGGTAAAGACAGACCTCACTCAGGCTTGATACCAGCAACTGCCGCCACTTCACGAAACAAGGCAATATCACGCGCCACGATCTGATCTAGCGACTCGGCCGAACCAGGCGCGATCACAAAGCCCTGCTCCTCCAATGGCTCCGCAAATTCGCGCGAATGCAGTACAGCCGTAATATCGCGATTCAGCCCGGCAACCACCTCATCGGGCGTGGCACGTGGCACAAAAACGCCCTGCCAGCTTTCGATCACGAAATCAGACACTCCCAATTCATGAAAAGTGGGAACATCCGGTAAAACCTTCGAACGCTCCGGCGAGGTCACCGCCAGAGGGATGAGTTCACTCTTCTGAATGTTCTGGATTGTCCCAGAGATATCAATAAGCGCCCCGTCCACATGCCCACCTAGTATGTCCAACATAGCGGGGGCCCCTCCCGCGTAAGGAATGTTATTGGTTTGCGTACCCAAACGCTGGTTAAGCATCTCGACGGCCAAATGATAAATACTGCCGTAACCAATCGGCAGCGCTGCAGATACTTCGCCAGGCCGACGCTTGAGTAACGCCACGTAATCATCGAAGTGATTAACGCCCAGCCCTGGCCGCACTACCAGCACCTGCGAATTAACAATAGTGCGGGTCACACCACGGACCTCCGTCTCGCTATAGGGCAGCTTGCGACCGAGGGCAGCGTTGATCGCAAGCTGATCCCCGCTAGACAACAGGGTATGCCCGTTTGGGGCTGCACGAACTACCCGGTTGACGCCAAGACTGGTGTGAGCGCCGGGCACATTATCCACGATCACCGTTTGTTGCCACAATTTGGCAAGATTTTGCGCGAGCATCCGTGCGATACGGTCAGCGTTGCCGCCCGGATTCACCGGAACAACAATACGCACAGGCCCGGAGGGAAACGTATCGGCCTGCTGCGCACGTGCCGGAACCGTGGCAAACATAGCACCCAAAGAAGAAACAGGAACTCCAAGCCGGGCGGCGATACCCGCGCCGGTCGCTTTCAAGATCATGCGTCGATTCAAGCCTACCTCCAGTATCCACAGACTGCCCCATTGATCGGGCGACATTGTGTTGCAGTGCTTGCCAACAACGAACTGTAGTCTAGAGAGCCCCCGTGCGCGAATCAAGCTGCCCTCGTCCCGACCGTCGCTAAAGCGCCTCTCAGCGACTTTCGCGCAGCCTGACCACTTGCTCGGCGACACGTCATGCCGAAACAAAAAAGGACGCTCGAAAGCGTCCTCTTTTTACTGCGAATCCAGGCTCATAGACTCATCGTGTTGCACCTGTGTTGCGAGTACGATTTGGAGGCAATTAATCCACCGGCAAACGCATCACCGCCTGCGCCCATTTATGAGCCACCTCAGGCGAAGAAAAACACGAAGCCTTGTCAGCTACCACGCGCACCGCACGCTCCAGCAGCTGGATGTCAGCCTCGTGCTGACGCGCAACGTGCGGGTCTTCAAAGAAGATGACACGTTGACAACGATTTTCCAGCACCAGCTCGGCAATTTGTGCATCGCCGCCCAAAGGTCCACTTAGATATGACTGAATCCAGGGTGTTTCCTTAGGCCAGCCTTTAGACCAGGCCAGCTCATTCAACAGGCGGCTTGTCGTCCCGGTTCCCACGCGTTGGCCAAAGCGAGACAGCAGATCAAAATGCTTGTCGGCAAACTCAATCATCTTGTCCTTGAGTGCATCGTGCGCAATCATGGCCAAGGTTTGATTAGGGAAGTCAAAAATACGTTTGCAGCTGGAATCGGGCCACAAGCCGCGGCTGACACGCTCCACTTCAATCCATTCAATTGCACCCATCAAGGTAGAAATGAAAGGACGGCCATGCGTGATGCATTGGCGCTTGAGCGCCAATGCTTCCGGAAAAATGGATGAAGGGTCTACCGGGTCAATCAGATAAATGGCGCCATCAAAAGGCGGTGTACCATCCGGGCTTTGCGTGACCCGGGCCACCAGCTTCATCAAGCCGCCATCACGACCATAGGGATAGCGAACCAGGCCGCCATAGCCTTCCAGCAGGCCCGAACGCTCGATGGCATTACAGGTACGACCGACCGTATAAAGCTCAACTTCCAATTCGCGAATACCGCTGGCTGAACGCCGCAACCACTGAAACAAAGCCGCATCTGCCGAATCATGGTGCAATTGATTGGCCGCCAAACCGAAACGTAATGACATGAGTTCCTACACGGTAAACGATTCGCCACACCCGCAGGAGGCTTTCTCATTTGGATTGATGAACTTGAAACCTTCATTGAGGCCATCACGGCCATAATCCAGCCGCGTGCCGTCAATAAAGGGCAGGCTTTTAGGATCAACAAACAGTTTAACGCCGTGCTCTTCAAACAGTTGATCGCCTTCAACCGGCTCATCAACAAAATCCAGCTTGTAGGCCAGACCCGAGCAACCGGTCAGACGTACACCCAAACGTAGCCCCAAACCGCCCCCGCGTTTTTTCAAATGACGCTGGATATGTTCTGCGGCGGGCTGAGTAAGAGAAATAGACATAATCTTTTCCTTTCTATAAACCTGAAAGAATATTCAGCCTTCAGGCTTGGACAACTAAAACGCGCCTTTGTTCTGTACCGAGGCAATAGCGGCCTGAACCGCCTCCTGGGCCAACAAAGCACAATGCACTTTGACCGGCGGCAATTCCAGCGCTTGCTGCACATCTGTAGACGAGAACTGAGCTGCCTGCTCCAGACTGCGACCTTGCAGCCACTGTGTCGCCAATGAGGCGGCAGCGATGGTACAGCCACAGCCATAAGCCTTGAAACAGCTATCCTGAATCTGGCCCTGCTCCGATACCTTGAGCTGAATGCGAATCAAGGCCCCGGTTTCGTGACTTCCCGCTTCCCCTGTACCCACGTCAGCATCACTGCTGTTCATGACACCCACATGACGCGGGTGCAGGAAATACTCCATGACAGCGTCACTATATATCATTGCGCGAACTGCTCCGAAGCAGGCTCGCTCCACAAGGGAGAGATGGCCCGCAATTGTTCAACCACACGACGGATGGCGGCTATCGTGTCATCAATGTCCTGCTCGGTCGTGAAACGACCAAGGCTCAAGCGCAAGGAGCTGTGCGCCAACTGATCGCTGCGACCCAAGGCCGTCAATACGTAGGACGGTTCCAGGCTGGCCGACGTACAGGCCGAGCCGCTGGACACGGCCAGATCCGTCAGGGCCATCATCAGAGCTTCGCCCTCGATGTGATCCACGCTGATGTTCAGGTTGTGCGGCACACGCTGATCCAAGGTGCCATTCAGGAACAGGTCAGGGATAGACTGCAGGCCAGCCCATAGACGATCTCGCAGCGCGGTGATGCGCTGATTGTCTAGATCCATTTCCTGCGCAGCCAGTTCAAAAGCACGCCCCATGCCCACGATCTGATGAGTGGCCAGCGTACCGGAGCGAAACCCGCGTTCGTGCCCGCCACCGTGAATTTGCGCTTTCAGGCGCACGGCCGGTTTACGACGGATATACAAGGCACCGATCCCCTTGGGACCGTAAGTCTTGTGGGCAGACATGGACATCAAGTCCACGGGCCATTCCTGCAGATTGATCGCTACCTTGCCGGTAGCCTGGGCGGCGTCCACATGGAACAGCACCTTGTGCTCCCGGCACATTGCCCCCAGGGCCTGCACATCTTGAATCACGCCAATTTCGTTATTCACCAATATGACCGAGGCCAGGATGGTGTCGGGGCGAATGGCTTGTTCAAACGCCTGAGGATCAATCAGACCACTGGGCAGAACATCCAGAAAGGTGACTTCAAACCCTTCGTCCTGCAAGGCCAGACAGGTATCCAGCACGGCCTTGTGTTCCGTACGGACGGTAATAATATGGCGGCCCTTGGACTGATAAAACTGCGCGGCACCTTTTAACGCCAGATTAATGGCTTCGGTAGCACCGGAGGTCCAGACGATTTCACGCGGCTCTGCCCCTACCAAAGCGGCAACCTGACGGCGCGCCTGGTCCACGGCCTCTTCCGCATCCCACCCATAGGGATGGCTGCTGGAGGCCGGATTGCCAAATCGTTCCGTCAACCAGGGAATCATGCTGTCGGCCACACGCGGGTCTACCGGTGTAGTGGCGGCATAATCCATATAGATACGCTGAGCGCGACTCATACAAAACTCCGGGTCAGTAGCGGATCTTGCCCACTACAAAGTACATTCTTCTGGCTGGCCGGCTTCCTGAGCGGCCAACTTCAGCTGACGCAGACGCTGCTGATCAACCAAGTCCTGTAGCGAGACAGAATCCAGATAATCGACCATTTTACGACTAAGCGTCGCCCAAAGCTCGTGAGTCATGCACTCGCCTTTCTGCCCATTTGTGCCCTGCTTGCAATTACCCTTGCCACCGCATTGGGTGGCATCAACGGGCTCATCGACCGCAAACACAATGTCAGCAACGGTGATGTGGCGAGCCAGACGCGCAAGCGTATAGCCACCACCCGGACCACGCACACTATCGACCAGTTCATGGCGGCGCAACTTGCCAAACAACTGTTCAAGATACGAGAGCGAGATACCCTGTCGCTGGCTGATGCCTGCGAGCGTCACCGGTCCACTTTGCTGGCGCAGCGCAAGATCGATCATCGCGGTTACGGCGAAACGCCCTTTTGTCGTCAAACGCATGATAGTTTCCTTGCCAAAGGCGAAAGCGGCCGGACTGCCAACGGCAAATCCGACCAATTTGGTCCAGTATAGCAAATACAGGGGAAACTACCGTGCTTGAGCGTGTGTTTTTACACTTATACTGAAGTGTTATGTAGCCACTCAGGCAGCACGGTAATTGGGGACGCGCTTGCGAACCAGTTCGAACACGCCCTGGCAGGCATCTTCGATATAGTCCATGACCTTATTAAAGCCATCCTGGCCGCCATAATAAGGATCGGGCACGGTAGCCGCTTCATAGTCAGTGGCAAAGCGCATCAGCAGCATGAGCTTGTGACGGTAAATGGGAGGACACATTTGCTGCAAGGCAGCGTGGTTTTCCCAGTCCATGCTCAAGATAAGGTCGAAGTTGCGAAAGTCCTCGCACTGGACCTGTCGGGCCTGATAGGTAGAGATGTCATAACCGCGTTTACGAGCGGCTATCTGTGCGCGTGTGTCAGGATGCTCGCCAACATGAAAGCCATGCGTGGCGGCTGAATCCACCAAAATAGCCTCCGACAAACTGGCCTGGTCGACCAGTTGGCGCAAGACACCTTCGGCGCTGGGGGAGCGGCAAATATTCCCTGTACAGACAAACAGAACCTTACTCATAATGCGTCAAAGTCTGCGGGAAAACCCCAAATAAGGCAAGACGAAACCGGGGTGAAAACAGACCCCGAAAATCGCCTTGAAAACAGCAAATCGGTATCGTTTGGGAGCTGCCAGTAAGAACCGGTCGCAGCTGCTTGAAGTTTGGAATAAACCAAAGGCGCAGCAACCTTTGCTTAGCGGATACACCACTTTCTCGAGATGAGATAAATCAAGCAATACACCCGAGTGATGAAAGCCGGTAGCAGAACGGCGTTTTTTCTGAGCTTTCGTCCAGCTTTAGTTGCAAATACACAACAACCATCAAGCCATCAGCAGTTTGGCCTTCAGTCTTTGCAACTTGTCGCGCGCGGCTGCCGCTTGCTCGAACTCCAGGTTGCGGGCGTGATCCATCATCTCTTTTTCCAGACGCTTGATCTCGCGTGCAGCGGCCTTCTCGTCGCGGATCAACTCGTCCGGCACATCCTCGCGCAAGCTGGCGGTTGGATCCGAGGCAACAACACCATCAATCAACTCACGGACGGCCTTGTTCACGCCACGCGGCGTAATACCGTGCTCTTCGTTAAAGGCGATCTGCTTGGCACGACGGCGCTCGGTTTCTTCGATAGCGCGGTGCATGGAGTCCGTCATTCTGTCGGCATACAGAATGGCTTTACCGTTCAGGTTACGCGCTGCCCGACCTATGGTTTGAATCAGGCTGCGCTCCGAACGCAGGAAGCCTTCCTTGTCCGCATCAAGAATCGCCACCAGAGACACTTCGGGCAAATCCAGCCCCTCACGCAGCAGGTTGATCCCGACCAGCACATCGAAGACGCCCAGACGCAGATCCCGGATAATCTCGGCCCGTTCCACCGTATCAATGTCCGAGTGCAAGTAGCGCACGCGAATACCGTTCTCTGACAAGTATTCGGTCAGATCCTCTGACATGCGCTTGGTCAGCGTCGTCACCAATACACGGTCTTCCTGCGCAGTACGCAGCTTGATTTCACCCAGCAAGTCATCGACCTGCGTGGTAGCCGGGCGAACCTCGATTTCCGGGTCCACCAGTCCGGTAGGTCGCACCACCTGTTCAACCACATTGTCTGCATGCTCTTGCTCGTAGGCAGCGGGTGTAGCCGACACGAACACGGTTTGCGGCATACGGCGTTCGAACTCTTCCAGTTTCAAAGGCCGGTTATCCATGGCCGAAGGCAGGCGGAAACCGAACTGCACCAGGGTTTCTTTACGCGAGCGGTCACCGCGATACATGGCGCCCAACTGCCCGATAGTGACGTGGCTTTCATCGATAAACATCAGGGAGTTACGCGGCAGGTAGTCGATCAGTGTCGGCGGCGGATCGCCAGGCGCGGCTCCTGACAAGTGGCGGGAGTAGTTCTCGATGCCTTTGCAAAAGCCCAGCTCCTGCAGCATCTCCAGATCAAAACGGGTGCGCTGCTCCAGGCGTTGAGCTTCAACCAAATGCCCTTCCCGTGTCAGAAATTCCAGACGCTCGCGCAGTTCGAGCTTGATGGTTTCAATCGCCCTCAACACGGTTTCGCGTGGCGTCACATAATGCGAGCTAGGGAACACGGTAAAGCGGTTCAGCTTCTGCACGACCTTGCCTGTCAGCGGATCGAACAACTCCAGCTCTTCAATCTCGTCATCAAACAGGCTGACTCGCAAGGCCAGCTCCGCGTTTTCTGCCGGGAAAATATCGACCACTTCACCACGAGCGCGGAATATCCCACGCTGAAAATCCAGATCGTTGCGCTCGTACTGCATGGCGACCAGACGCGCCAGCAGCTCCTGCCGGGCAATACGGTCGCCCTTGCGCAACGTCAGCACCATCGCATGGTAGTCGCCGGGATTACCGATACCGTAAATGCAGGACACAGTACCCACAATAATGGTGTCCGGCCGCTCCAGCAGGCTTTTGGTGGCCGACAAACGCATCTGCTCGATGTGTTCATTGATGGACGAGTCCTTTTCAATAAACAGATCACGCGATGGCACATAGGCCTCGGGCTGGTAGTAATCGTAGTAAGACACAAAGTACTCCACGGCGTTGCGTGGAAAGAACTCGCGCATCTCGGCGTACAACTGCGCCGCCAGGGTTTTATTGGGCGCCAGAACAATGGCCGGACGCCCGGTGCGAGCAATAATGTTCGCCATCGTATAGGTCTTGCCCGAGCCCGTTACCCCCAAAAGGGTCTGGTACATCAAGCCATCATCAATCCCCTCAACCAACTGCTCAATCGCCGCAGGCTGGTCGCCAGCAGGCAAATAAGGTTGGAAAAGTTTGAAGGAACTCCCCGGAAATTCTTGAAAGGCAGGCTCAAATTTCATGCTAGACACACTTTAGGGTAAGCCCGTATTATCACATTAATGCTTTGTTTTTCTACCTTTCTGCACTAACGCCCCCATATCATCATGACATCGCTCTTCGAAACCGTCGAACTGGCTCCACGCGACCCTATTTTGGGTTTGAACGAACAATACAATGCCGACGAACGCAGCGGCAAAGTTAATCTGGGGGTCGGTGTTTACTACGACGATCAAGGGCGTATCCCGATTTTGCAGGCTGTTCAAAAGGCTGAGGAAGCCATGATGAGCAAAGCCGCCGCGCGCAGCTACCTGCCTATTGAAGGGATCAATACCTACAATCTGGGTGCTCAAACCCTGTTGCTGGGTGCCGACTCCCCCATCATTGCCGAAGGCCGCGCCTTGACCGTGCAATCCCTGGGCGGTACCGGTGCGCTGAAAATCGGTGCTGACTTCCTGCAGCAACTGCTGCCCCAGTCCGAGGTTTACATCAGCGATCCAAGCTGGGAAAACCACCGCGCCCTGTTCGAGCGCGCCGGCTTCAAGGTCAACACCTACGCTTACTACGATGCCGCTACGCATGGCCTGAACTTTGACGGCATGATCGCCTCGCTGCGCGCCATGCCGGCCCAGTCCATCGTGGTCCTGCACGCTTGCTGCCACAACCCGACCGGCGTGGACCCCAGCATGGAACAATGGGCCCAGATCGCCGAGCTGATCAAAGAACGTCAACTGGTTCCTTTCCTGGACATCGCTTACCAAGGCTTTGGCGCCGGTCTGGAAGAAGACGCCAGCGTAGTGCGTCTGTTTGCCAAGCTAGGCCTGTCCATGTTCATCAGCTCCTCGTTCTCCAAGTCCTTCTCGCTGTACGGCGAGCGCGTTGGCGCCCTGACCCTGGTTACTTCCAGCAAGGACGAAACCTCCCGCGTACTGAGCCAGGTCAAGCGTGTGATTCGCACCAACTACTCCAACCCACCCACACACGGTGGCAAAGTTGTGGCCACGGTACTGAACTCGCCTGAACTGTTCCAGACTTGGGCGACTGAACTGGCCGGCATGCGTGATCGCATCCGCGAAATGCGCGCCCAACTGGTTGCCAAGCTGAAAGAGCACGGCGCTACCCAAAACTTTGACTTCGTGCTGCAACAGCGCGGCATGTTCTCCTACTCCGGCCTGACTGCCGAGCAAGTCGAACGCCTGCGCCAGGAACACGGCATTTACGCTGTCAGCAGCGGCCGTATTTGCGTTGCTGCATTGAACAGCCAGAATATTGACGTCGTGGCCAAGGCCATCGCTCAAGTCCTGAAGTAAGCTGTCCCTCACTACAGCCCCAACGCCCTTCTTCGGAAGGGCGTTGTCGTTCCAGCCCTTGGAGCACTACCATGACAGACACGATTTCCCTGAACACCGAACGCCTGATCTTGCGCCCCTGGAAAGCTTCCGACCTGGAGCCCTTTTTCCGCTTGAACAGCGATCCCCACGCGCTGCGTTTTTACCCGGCCACCCTGGACCGTGAGCAAAGCGATGCCATCGCCCAGCGCAGCCAAAACCTGATCGACGAACATGGCTGGGGTCCCTGGGCAGTCGAGCTGAAAGAAAACGGGGCCTTCATTGGCATGGTGGGCTTGAACCGCCCGACCGCCGATCTGTACTTTCAGCCTTGCGTGGAAGTTCTTTGGCGTTTGCTGCCTGAGTACTGGGGCAAGGGCTATGCCACCGAAGCGGCACGAGCCTGCATGGACTTTGGTTTTGACGAACTGGGCCTGGATCAAATTGTGGCGTACACCGCTCAATTGAACTTGCCTTCGCAGACCGTCATGCAACGCCTGGGCATGACAGAGCAAGCTGGTACCTTTGATCACCCCGGTGTAGCGGCGGGCCACAAACTCGCCCCCCATGTGCTGTACACCCTGGACCGCAAGGATTGGCCCCAGTCTGCCTGAGCGGCCCGAAGGGTCAAAAAGTAAGCCTTTAGGGCCCTCACCGCTTGCAAAAACGCCAACTGTAACGCACAATCTTTACTGTATATATATTCAGCAGACAATACTATGACCGCCAAGCTCACTGCACGCCAACAACAAGTGCTGGACATCATTCGTTCTGAAATCGAACGGACGGGTTTCCCTCCCACTCGAGCAGAGATTGCTCAGGTGCTGGGTTTCAAATCCGCCAATGCGGCCGAAGATCATTTGAAAGCTCTGGCCCGCAAAGGCGCTATCGAGCTGACTGCCGGCGCCTCGCGCGGCATACGCCTGCTCGGTACGGATACCCGCGAAAGTGCTGCTCCCAGCAGCAACGCATTGGCCAATCTGGCTGACGCCCTCTTGCTGCCCATTATTGGTCGCGTGGCTGCCGGTAGCCCTATTTTGGCCACCGAGCATATCGAGCGCGAGATTGGCGTCGCCCCTACCCTATTCACCCAAACGCCTGATTACCTGCTGCGCGTACGCGGCTTGAGCATGAAAGACGCGGGCATTTTTGACGGCGACCTGCTGGCCGTCAAGAAAGCCAGTGAAGCGCGTAATGGGCAGATTGTGGTGGTACGTATTGGCGACGATGTCACCGTCAAGCGCCTGTCGCGCTCCAGCAATCAAGTGGTCCTCCTGCCCGAGAACCCGGACTTTGAACCCATCATCATCACCGACCCGGACTCCCTGTCTTTGGAAGGCATTGCTGTGGGTCTGATTCGTACCAGCCCGCTGCATTAAGCTTCCTCTTTCTTGGTCACCAGAGCAGTTTTACAGGCTTGGTGCTCCTGACAAGAGAAAAACCCCATATACCGTTTGGTACATGGGGTTTTTTATTGGTCGAAGTGCATGCCGATATACAGGTTTGAGCAGCCGTAAACCCCTCGCGCAAGCTAGCGACTTTCAACTCCCTCAATATCGTTGCCCAAAAATCTGGCTCCCACTGCTATCAATATGACTAACCTCGAAGCCACGATCAGCCTGACCAAAATGTAAACAGGCTACCTTGAACCCAAGGTAGCCTGTTTCACTGCTTGCTTACTACTGCTGATGCTTAGTGCTTGAAAGACTCAGACCCCGCCCCAGCAGCACGCGTGGCTGCCAAGGCCTCAGCGGCCAGGCGAGCTACTTCTTCGTCGCTCAGGGGCGTTACAGCGTCTTGCAGGGCCACTTCCAGTACACGGTCAATCCAACGCACCGGGATGATCTCCAGCGTGTTTTTCACGTTATCTGGAATATCGGCCAGGTCCTTGATGTTTTCTTCCGGGATCATCACGGTTTTAATGCCGCCGCGTTGCGCTGCCAACAGCTTCTCTTTCAAGCCGCCGATAGGCAGAACTTCGCCGCGCAAGGTGATTTCACCCGTCATGGCCACATCAGCACGGACCGGAATACCCGTCAGGCTGGACACGATAGCGGTCGTAATGGCGATACCGGCCGATGGACCATCCTTGGGCGTAGCGCCTTCAGGAAAGTGCACGTGCAGGTCACGCTTTTCAAACACGCTATTGGCAATGCCCCACTTCTGAGCACGCGAACGCACAACCGTACGAGCCGCTTCGACCGATTCTTTCATCACATCGCCAATCGAGCCGGTGCGCAGCACATTGCCTTTACCGGGCATATCCGCGACTTCGATGGTCAGCAATTCACCGCCCACCTCGGTCCAGGCCAGACCCGTCACCAGGCCAACCTTGTTCTCTTTTTCGGCCAGGCCGAAGGAGAAACGACGTACGCCCAGGTAATCGTTCAGATTCGCCGCATTCACGACCAAGGTTTCCTGGGTCAGTGTCTTGTTGCGAGCTGCACGCGTACCGGCTTGTGGATTGGCCACCAACAGCTTGCGAACAACCTTGCGGCAGATCTTGCTGATTTCACGTTCCAGGGAACGGACACCCGCTTCACGGGTGTAGTAACGCACGATGTCGCGCACGGCATCTTCAGTCACTTCCAGCTCGCCATCGCGCACGCCGTTGTTCTTCATCAGCTTGGGCAAGAGGTAATCGAAAGCAATACGCACCTTCTCATCTTCGGTGTAACCCGACAGACGAATCACTTCCATACGGTCCAGCAGGGCCGGTGGAATGTTCAAGGTGTTGCTGGTTGCCACGAACATCACATCGGACAAGTCATAGTCCACTTCCAGGTAGTGATCCTGGAAGGTGTGGTTTTGTTCAGGGTCCAGAACTTCCAGCAGTGCCGAGGATGGGTCGCCACGGAAATCCGCGCCCATCTTGTCGATCTCGTCCAGCAGGAACAGCGGGTTACGTACACCCACCTTGCTCATGTTCTGAACCACCTTGCCCGGCATGGAGCCGATGTAGGTACGACGGTGACCGCGAATCTCGGCCTCGTCACGTACACCACCCAAAGCCATACGAATGAACTTGCGGTTCGTTGCCTTGGCAATGGACTGTCCCAGCGAGGTTTTACCCACGCCTGGAGGGCCAACCAAACACAGGATTGGAGCCTTCAGTTTGTCGACACGTTGCTGAACCGCCAGGTACTCGACAATACGTTCCTTGACCTTTTCCAGACCAAAGTGATCCGCATCCAACACTTCCTCGGCATTGCTCAAGGAGTTGTTGATACGGCTCTTTTTGCGCCAAGGCAGGCCAACCAGCGTTTCAATGTAGTTACGCACCACGGTTGCTTCGGCTGACATCGGCGACATCAGCTTGAGCTTCTTCATTTCCGATTCGGCTTTCTTGAGCGCTTCCTTGCTCAATTGAGCCTGCTCGATGCGTTTTTCCAGCTCTTCAACATCAGCGCCGTCTTCGCCTTCGCCCAGCTCTTTCTGAATCGCCTTGACCTGCTCGTTCAGATAGTAGTCGCGCTGGCTCTTTTCCATCTGCTTTTTCACACGGCCGCGAATGCGCTTCTCGACCTGCAAGATGTCAATTTCGCCTTCCAGTTGCGACAGCAGGCTTTCCAGACGCTCCAAAGCCTTGGGCGTTTCCAGCATGCCCTGCTTTTGTTCCAGCTTCAAAGGCAAATGAGCGGCGATGGTATCGGCCAGACGGCCAGCATCGTCAATCCCGGTCAGGGAAGTCAGAATTTCCTGAGGAATTTTTTTATTCAGTTTGACATACTGCTCGAACTGACCCAGCACCGCACGACGCAGGGCTTCGGTTTCAGCAGCATCACCGGAGTCGCCGGGCACTTCGACCACCGAGGCCATGAAGTGGGTTTCGGCATCCTGTACCTGGGTGATTCGAGCGCGCTGCAAGCCTTCCACCAGCACTTTTACCGTGCCGTCGGGCAGCTTGAGCATTTGCAAAATACTGGCCGCACACGCAATTTCGTAGAGATCCTCGGGAGCGGGATCGTCCTTGCCTGCGGACTTTTGCGCCACCAACATAATGTTGTTGCCGGACTCCATTGCCAGCTCAAGGGCTTTGATCGAGCGAGGCCGGCCAACAAAAAGCGGAATCACCATGTGAGGGAACACCACTACATCGCGCAAGGGAAGCAGCGGCAGCTCAATAGGTTCCGTAGAAAGAATCTGGCTCGCAGACATAGTCATTTCCTATAAATGTCCTTAGACGCAAAAGGGAAGCCTGGGCTTCCCTTTCACGGTTTAACCTGTTGTAGCTCAGATTGTGGCGAATTTTGATATTTCAAGTAGGCCGAACGACCATTAGAACAGAACTTTACAGAGTTAAAGAGAGACAAGCCCTTATGCCTAGTGGTCTTCATAGGTCCACTCCTTTCTCTTTACCTTCGCCTGTCGCCCTGTCCCGCCTGCGCCTGTCCGACCAAAGCCAGACAGTGCACAAACGAGGAGATATCTCTAAGCTACTGCGTTTTTCAAGGGCGACTCAGTGTCACTGGCTTCACTATCGGACAAAGGACGACCCAAAATCAATTCGGGTTTACTCTTTCCGACAATGGCGTCCTCGGTCAGCACCACTTTGCTGACGTCTTTACGCGAAGGCAGTTCGTACATGGTGTCCAGCAGCGCTTGCTCGACAATACTGCGCAGGCCGCGAGCGCCGGTACGACGCTTGATGGCACGCTGGGCCACCGCACGCAGGGCTTCGGGCTGAACTTCCAGCTCTACGCCTTCCATGCTCAGCAGCTTCTGGAACTGCTTGACCAAGGCATTGCGCGGCTCGGTCAAAATGCGGATCAGTGCGTCTTCGTGCAGCTCTTCCAGAGTGGCGACCACAGGCAAACGCCCCACCAGCTCGGGAATCAGACCAAACTTGATCAGATCCTCGGGCTCGGCCTCAGAGAATAGCTCGCCTACGCCTCGTTCGGACTTGGCTTTCACAGAAGCAGAAAAACCGATACCGGATTTTTCTGTACGGTCGCGAATCACCTTTTCAAGGCCATCAAAAGCACCGCCCACGATGAACAGAATGCTGGTGGTATCCACCTGCACAAAGTCCTGGTTCGGGTGCTTGCGACCACCTTGCGGAGGAACCGAAGCGACTGTACCTTCGATCAGCTTGAGCAGCGCCTGTTGCACGCCCTCGCCCGACACGTCGCGGGTGATCGAAGGGTTATCCGACTTGCGGGAAATTTTATCGATTTCATCGATGTAGATAATGGCGCGCTGCGCTTTTTCCACATCGTAATCGCAGTTTTGCAGCAGTTTTTGAACGATGTTCTCGACGTCCTCACCCACGTAACCGGCTTCGGTCAGTGTGGTGGCGTCTGCCATCACAAAAGGCACATCCAGCATGCGGGCCAATGTTTGGGCCAGCAGCGTTTTGCCCGAACCCGTAGGCCCGATCAGCAAAATATTACTTTTGGACAGTTCCACATCGTCACGGCCTGCCTTGCCGCTACGAATTCGCTTGTAGTGGTTGTACACCGCTACGGCCAAGGTGCGCTTGGGCATTTCCTGGCCAATGACATACCCATCCAGAAACTCTTTGATTTCCTGGGGGGTGGGCAATTCTTTACGTTCACCATCAGGAGTGGCGCCCGCAGCTTCGTCACGAATGATATCGGTACACAGATCAATACATTCGTCGCAGATAAACACGGACGAAGGTCCAGCGATCAGTTTCTTGACCTCATGCTGGCTTTTATTGCAAAACGAGCAATGCAGAACTTTCTCGTCGGCCGATTTCTTTTCGGACATAAATTTAAATTTCACTTCAGGATGGTAAAAGGACGGGAACAAGTCCCGCCCCCGAACAGCCATAGTACTGCGTCAGATCGATCCCTGTAGGGACAGATGATTACTCGTCACGAGTGTTCATCACCTTGTCGATCAGGCCATAGGCCACAGCGTCTTCAGCTGCCATGAAGTTGTCACGCTCGGTATCCAGCTCGATACGCTCGACAGGCTGGCCGCAGTTTTCGGCCAGGATCTTGTTCAAGCGTTCACGCAGGCTCAGGATTTCCTTGGCCTGAATCTGGATATCGGAAGCCTGGCCTCGCGCACCACCCGAAGGCTGATGGATCATGATGCGCGAGTTAGGCAAGGCAAGACGCTTGCCCTTGACGCCCGAAGACAGCAAGAAAGCGCCCATGCTGGCAGCCATGCCGGTACACAATGTCGAGACTTCCGGCTTGACGAACTGCATCGTGTCGTAGATGGCCAGGCCTGCATAGACCGAACCACCGGGCGAGTTGATGTAGAGCGAAATATCCTTTTCAGGATTTTCCGACTCCAGAAACAGCAGCTGGGCCACAATCAGGTTGGCCGAGTTGTCATGAACCGGGCCCACCAGAAAGATGATGCGCTCGCGCAGCAGGCGGGAGTAGATGTCGTAAGACCGCTCTCCACGACCGGACTGCTCGATCACGATAGGCACGTAGCCCAAACCCGTAGGGGCAACGGATTGCCCCCCATGCATTGAGGCGTAGAAGTCGACAAAGGTTGACGACATTAGTTGGTTCCCATGATTTGGTCGAACGCCACCTCCTCGTCGGACACCTTGGCCTGGGACAGTACGTGCTCGACGACGTTATCTTCGAGTACCACTGCCTCAATCTCGGCGCGACGCTGGCGATCGGACAAGTAGTAGGCCACCACTTGGGCGGGCTGTTCGTAGTTCTGGGCAAATTCTTCGATGCGAGCACGAACCTGCTCGGGCTTGGCTTGCAGTTCAGCAGCCTTGACCAGTTCGGAGACCAGCAGACCCAGACGCACGCGGCGAGTGGACTCTTCCTTGAAGGCCTCGGCAGGGATAGGCATCTTGTCTGCATCAGGCACGCCGCGCTCTTTCAGCTCAGCGCGAGCTGAAGCGATGCGACCTTCCACGTCGTTGTCCACCAGAGCGTTAGGCACGTCAAATTCGCTGGCAGACAGCAAGGCGTCCATCACAGCGGATTTGTTGCGAGCGTGCACACGAGCCTTGATTTCGCGTTCGATGTTGGCACGGATGTCGGCCAGCAAAGCGTCCACATCACCTTCAGCCTGACCCAGGGACTTGGCAAACTCAGCATCCAGCTCGGGCAGAACAGGCTGGGCCACGTCTGTCACGGTGATCTTGAATTCGGCAGTTTTGCCAGCCACTTCCTTGCCGGTGTAGTCGGCAGGGAATTCCAGAGGGAAGGTTTTGGTTTCGCCTGCTTTCATGCCGGCAACGGCAGTCTCGAACTCGGGCAGCATGCGGCCACGACCTTGCAGGTACTGGAAACCTTCAGCGCTACCGCCTTCAAAGGCGACGCCGTCAATGGTGCCCACAAAGTCCAGAGTGATGCGGTCATCTTCCTGAGCTTGGCGATCAGCGCTGGATTCGTAGTTGGCGCGTTGCTTGCGCAGCACGTCTACGGTACGCTGGATGTCTTCGTCGGTCACAGGCGTGTTGGCACGCTTGATTTCCAGTTTGGACAGATCAGGCAGAGCCACTTCTGGGTAAACTTCGAAAGTTGCGGTAAAGGCCATGGTGCCTTCAGCAGGCTCGCCTTCTTTGGCTTCCAGATTAGGAGTGCCGGCTACGCGCAATTTGGAGTCCTGGATCACTTTGTCCAGGGCTTTGCCGATTTCTTCGTTGATGGCGTCGTAACGGATACCAGGGCCGTGGCTGCGCTCGACAACGGACAAAGGCGCTTTACCGGGACGGAAGCCCTGTACCTTGGCCGTACGAGCCACACGCTTGAGCTGGGCCTGGACTTGTTTTTCTACGTCGGCCACCGAAACGACCACATCGACTCGGCGCTCCAAGCCGGACAGAATTTCAACCTCGGGCTGCATTGAAGACCTATATTAAATTGAGTAATTGATAAGAGTAATCCGGCATTTTACCGGAAACTGGCACGGTAAATCCAAACAAACGTATTTTGAATCATAATTTCCTGTCAAGACAATACAGCCGTGCCGGACTATGATCCCTTACTTTACCTTCCCTACGCAAGACTGATATGCACATGAACTCCCCTTTAGGCGGCATCCGGGTCCTGGAACTGGGCCAATTGATTGCCGGCCCCTTTGCCGCCAAGATCCTGGGCGAATTTGGCGCGGACGTCATCAAGATCGAATCCCCCAAAGGCGGTGACCCCTTGCGTAAATGGCGTTTGCTGCATGACGGTAACTCGGTCTGGTGGGAGGTGCAATCCCGTAACAAGAAGTCTCTGGCCCTGGACCTGCGACAGGCGGAGTGTCAGGACGTGGTGCGCACACTGGTAAAAGAATGTGACATTCTGATCGAGAACTTCCGCCCCGGCGCCCTGGAAGAATGGGGGCTAGGCTGGGAAGACCTGAAAGCCATCAACCCCGGTCTGATCATGTTGCGTGTATCGGGCTACGGCCAGACCGGCCCTTACAAGGACAAGCCCGGTTTCGGCGTGATTGGCGAGGCCATGGGCGGCTTGCGCCACCTTAGCGGTGAGGCCGGACGGCCGCCGGTACGGGTTGGCGTGTCCATTGGAGACTCTCTGGCAGCCTTGCATGGTGTCATCGGCATCATGATGGCCCTGCGCCAGCGTGAACAGAACAAGGGCGAAGGTCAATATATTGACGTGGCCCTGTATGAATCCGTGTTCAACATGATGGAAAGTCTGCTGCCCGAATACTCCGCCTTCGGCGCCATTCGGGAGCCTGCCGGCAGCAGCCTGCCCGGCATTACGCCCAGCAATGCCTACGTCTGCAAGGATGGCAAGTACGCCTTGATCGCCGGCAATGGCGACAGCATTTTCAAGCGCTTGATGAACGCCATTGGGCGCGCTGATATGGCTGACAATCCCGACTACGCGCACAATGATGGTCGCGCCCGAAATGCAGGCGTGATCGATGCCGCCATTGGCCACTGGGCCAGCGCTCTGGAACTGGACAAGGTACTGGAAATTCTGGACCAGGCTGGCGTTCCCGCAGGGCGGGTTTATGACATTGCCGATATCGCGGTGGACCCCCACTATCAGGCCCGTGACATGCTGCTGGACAGCAGTCTGCCAGACGGCACACCACTTAAAGTACCGGGCATCGTTCCCAAGCTGAGCCACACCCCTGGCGCCATCTACCGCCCTGCTCCGCACCTGGGTCAGGACACCCAGGAAATCCTGGATAATCTGGGGATCAGCGCCGAACAACAAGCCGACTGGCAAGCACGCGGCCTGATCGCCACGAACCCAAAACGCAAGTAAAACAAAGCAGTACAAAAGCACCTGGGGGCCAGTACAAGATGGCCCCTAATCTATTTGTTTTTCATACGGAGCAAGCACTTGCCGAGGATGAAAATCCAAGCTAGAATCTACTTCTTTCGTGTTGCGAACGTGGCGGAATTGGTAGACGCACCAGATTTAGGTTCTGGCGCCGAGAGGTGTGAGAGTTCGAGTCTCTCCGTTCGCACCAAAGCATGAAAACCGTTGATATCAATAATTCAAAAGACAGTAAAATCAACGGCTTGCGGGTATGATCTGAAATCAATTGATCCCTTAAAATCAATTTTTCCAGCAATTTGCTCCCATCTTGCTCGCAGGATTGCTCCCACATGGCCAGTATAAAAAAGACCGACAACGGTTATCGTGTGCAGATATTTATGCGTCTGCCAAATCGCCCTACCCCAGTTCGTGAAAGCAAAGTCTTTAAGACAAGGCGTGATGCTGTCGAGTGGGCAGCTGAAAGGGAGCGCACGTTACGCGAGGCTTCTGAAAGCGATCCGCGCTTAGGTTACACGTTGCGGAAAGCTATTCGTCGCTATGCAGATGAAGTCTCCCCAACAAAGCGAGGGGAACGTTGGGAGCAGGTAAGGCTTTCCGCCTTCGAGGGCTACAAGCTACCCCTCGACGCCCCACTAATTGAAATCACCGCTCAAAACATAGCAGACTTTCGGGACAGCAGAAGCCTAAGCATCTCTAGCGCATCAGTCCGGCGTGAGATCTCCCTCCTGTCCTCTGTGTTTCAGATGGCAATGCTGGAATGGGGGTGGGTTGATTCAAATCCATGCAGAATGATCCGTAAGCCTGTGAACTCAAAACATCGAGAGCGTGTTTTACAGTGGTGGGAGATCAAAAGAATGCTCAGGGAAATGGGCTATAAAAAGCACGGGCGCGTTACCTCCACAGGACAGGCGGTAGCCATCTGTATGATGACGGCCCTACGTACAGGTATGCGTGCCGGGGAGCTAACTGGCATGCGGTGGACGCAAGTGTACGAGAGGCATTGCCACCTGCCCACAACAAAGACAGGCCGCCCGCGAGACGTTCCTCTTTCATTAAAAGCTTGTGCCCTGCTTGAAAGAATGCGCGGCTGGGACGACGCGCTAGTGTTTGGTGTGAAAGCCGCCTCTCTCGACGCACTATTTCGCAAGTATCGCCAACGCGCTGATCTGGAGGGCTTTACCTGGCATGACACCAGACATACGGCAGCAACCATGATCTCCAAGAAAGTAGAAGTCCTGGATTTGTGCAAGATTTTCGGATGGGCCGACCCGAAAATGGCTATGGTGTACTACAACCCACACGCACAATCTCTAGCCGAACTTCTTGATTAACACACCCGACACGAGACGGAGCCCGCCATAGAGCGGGCTTTTTTGCGTCCACAGCCTGTAACACCTGACAACCAGTTAAGTGCTAAATTGCTGTTTTTTTATACAGCAATTTACCATGCTTACCTACCGCGAACTGAAAGCCATACAAGAAGGCAACCGGCGCAATCAGGACGTGATGAACCTGTTGCGCGAGGTAAAACGCCTACGCGAACTGGCCGTGCTGACCTACTCCATACTGGGCACCATGCCTTTGAGCAGCCTGGGTGAGAACATGCACCGCCTCAACCCACTCTTTGAAGCACTCAAAATGGAGAATGCCGTTCAGGGGTACATGCGTGCATCTGAACATCGAGACCGGCTCAACTTCCCTCACCGCACCCAGGGTCGGGACGGCGACATGGCATACTACCTAAAGCGCTACAAGCAAGATCCAGCAACCAAACCTTGATGGAGAAATGCATGTGTGGACGAATTAGACAGGCCCGCGAACCGGTCGACTATATAGAGTCAATGAACTGGAATCCCCACGACCTGGGCAAGCTGGCAGGCGGCCTGAAATACAACGTGCCGCCTGGTACACACCCCATCGTCCTCCACCAGCTCGGTGATGGCAGTGACCAGATAGATAGGCTGTTCTGGGGCTACAAACCCGAGTGGTACAAACGCTCGCCGGTGATCAATGCAAGGCTGGACACCATCTTGAAGAAATCGCCAATGTGGCGCGGCCTACTCGGCAAACGTGTGCTTGTGCCGGCTGATGGGTGGTTCGAATGGACAGGGGAGACTGGCGATAAGCAGCCTTGGTTTATCCATGGTAAAGATGGCGCCCCACTCTTTATGGCCGCGATCACGGCCTGGCAGCCAGGCAAAGGCAATGATGTTAAACACGGATTTGCTATCGTGACCGATGCATCAGTTGGCGGGATGGTAGATATTCACAACCGCAGACCAGTAGTTTTCACGCCAGACGATGCTCGCGAGTGGGCGCCCCCGGAGACCGATATCGAGGCGGCACTGGAATTGCTAAGCACAGCGCGGCCTGAAACTGCTTTTAAGTGGCATCCGGTTACTCGGCAAATGAGTAATGTGAAGTACCAAGCTCTAGACCTAAATCACCTAATCCAAAATGCTACTCGATATTAGGATAACTACCGTTTGGTAAGAAGTAATCCTCTATGAGACCAATAAATGAACCATGTAGGCTATTAGGATCCTGAAGGGTTTCCTTGGTAATCTCAATGACTGATAAATCAGCCACGCTTGTTCCTAAATTTTGCCCGCAAAGAAGTTCGACAGTTTCTCTGTCCATGTGATGGCTAATAACGCAATGCCCATTTATACCGCCGTAGCCCACGGACTGGCCGTTCAGAGCCGTAACGTTATTAAAAAAAACACTATGTTTTGGATTGCTTCGCCCCTGAGAGAGGGACACCTCATATAAATACTTATGCACAGCGACTATCCTTGTTAACTAATTGCTAAAATGACAGCATAACAAATCATGTAATAAAATATATAAAACATGATAATTGATGCTCCCTACTCCTTCTCCAAGGTAGTGCAATAGAGTAATCAAGGCGATATTAATCTAAAGGTCACACCACCGCTCGTACAGCCTTAGGCAACAGCGCAGTACTTACCGCCCCTGGGCCTCGGTATATGCAGCTTCACACGCTAAGCCCTCTATTTAATGTGCGCGGCTAAAAACATTAGGGAGATAACTATGGAGCTGCCTTTTGATGATTCGACGCCTGCAGTCTGGCAGCACGAATTCACGGTTGAAAACTTGATTGACTATGCGACAGCTTCAAGATGCCTGTCAGAGTACATTCGTGTATTGAATAAAGAAGGCTATACAAACCTCGTTATACCTAGTCGGGGGGCAGTGCCGTTTGTCCAAGCCGCTACGCGCGCTTACATGCTTGAATCGAACGCGTTGCAGACGCCTGAGGAGCGATATCGATGGAAGGTTGACTTCATCTACTCTCCGTTCACGAGTAAGTTAGTCTTGCCATTTTCGGCAGATCCTAACGAGGAGTTTCAGACGAGCGGTGCAATCAGGGAATACTGGAGCCGCGTTCTTGCTGCGATAATCAAAAGAGATGGCCGAGATAAATACTTAGTGCTTTACAAGGTTCTTGTTGAAAAGCTTGCCAAGCGATCATGGAATGGAACCCTAGGTCGGGTCCTGCCAACGAAGAAGTTCATTTTCGTGGACACCGTGATCTCTGGTCGGGCCATCTGCGAAATCATTACGGCCTTCAAAAAAGTGGGCCTTGAAGAATGCTACTTCATACTGATTGCCGATGAAAGCGGCAATAAGATTGAGCCTGAATACAGACAAGTGATAGAAGGCCTCATCCAAGCGGACCGCTGTAGCCTGATTCATGTAAAGCGAATGTTTACCGAAGATCGTGGCCCTGGAGCTAGTGGTGTTTGGAGTACGGTATACCCACAGGTACTAAGGGCTGTTCAGCAGAATTTCCCTTGGGCAGAGCACTGTTACGGCGCTGGTACTTTTTATCACAAGGTCTCAAGCGCTCAGCTTGAACCTAAGGATGGAATCGGCACAGTCGACTACAACATGCCGGTCACGCAGATGTACTCATCGATTAAGGGGTGCATCTTCGCCGCGCTGGTAGCCATGCAACAATGTGACGAAGCCAAAAAATTGTTAGAAGAAAAGGGACACAGAAACTTGCCAAACTTCGATTCTCTGGTAGCTGATTACCGCGCCCAAACAATGGACACAATGATGCATTTGCTGAGACGTGAGCTTGACGACATGTGTAAGACGTTGCGTGACTTGGAGAAGTTTACACCCTTAGACAAAAGGACCACGAAGCTTTTGGCTGAGCCCAGGGTCAAAAAGGAGCACCCCAATGCAGAAGTCGAGGTTTCGAGTTCACACCTAGTGAGGGTTATCCTGCCCGAGGCAGAGGTCGACGCCTTTATTCACGAGGCGAAAATCGAGCTCAGTGCTGACCTCGACGTGCTTGCGGATGATTACTTCCATTGACAACGGCTAACGAGGTTCGCATGGCGTCTTTGTATCGAGCGAACTACTTGCATTTTTTCTCGATGGCTTAAATTATTAGTCAAAAGAGCGGTCCGAATGACTACATTAAACCTGCACTCTAGGCTTCTGAAACCTTAGCATCGATGAAGGTGACTCAAGGTCAGCTTTATCTTTGACACAGCCGGGCCCAGATTTCGGCGTCCGTTTCCACATAACGTAGCACTCTGATAGGTGTGGTGTTGATCTCCGCATCAGAGCGCCACTGAAACGGACGTTGAGCAGCGGCGCAGTAGCTACCGCCCTTCGGTGCTGCGCATCCGCTTACGAGCGCGATCACGCACAGCATCATCATCCAGACGCTCAATCGTTTCCGCTGCATCACGTCCTACCTCCACAGCGGACAGATCCGCCTTTGTTTGTTTCTGTTCTGCCTGGGCCCTGCCCTGACGCCGCCCCACGCGGAGCAGCGCCAGCGCGGCCAGGACCAAGCCACCCAGCAGGCCTAGCCAGCCTGCCACCTTTTCCCATAGCGCCTTAAACAATGGCCGCTCCTATCTTGATGGCTTCAGCTCCAGATGCGCCCAAGAAACGAGCGCGGTCTGCAGCACGACGGCGACGCAGGCCCAGCAGCACCTTGCCGCCTGATTTGTTCCAGCGCGGGAATTGCTCAGCAGCACCGGCCTGGTCGCCGGCATTGAACAAGCGGACCAGCATGGAACCTTGAAATGCGGATACGCCTATGTTGTAGGTCAGATCCACCATGGCATCGAGCTGGGCCTGGGTCGCCGGACGAGTTAGCGCAGCTAAGACACCAGGCACGAACTCACGCGTCAGCCGGCGCTGCAGCCGCTCGTCGGCTTCGGCCTGGGTGATGCGCAGGCCTTTCACTACATCGGGGCCGGTATCGCCCCAGCCGATTGTCCACACTTTGCCGTCAGAATCCCAGTAGGCCTCCAGCCGGCAGCTCTCGAAATACCGCAGGATGGCCAGGCCGTCGGCGGAGATACCGACCGGCTTTGGCTCAACCGGTGCCGGCGAGGGTTCCACTTTCTGCGAACGGAAAAAAAGGGCCAGCAGGCCCGTGATAAATTCGATCAGCTTGTTCACTTGCTTCCCCTTGCTAGATCTTGAATTTCGCCAATTACCTCGGCAATATCGGCTTTGCGCCGCTTGTCGAAAAAGTTGAACGCCCATCGCACCACGGCCCACCCTGGCAAACCACATGCGAATGCCAAGCCAAGCATGGCCACCAGACCCACCGGGTTATTGGCCCAGTGATGCAGCTCATACTGCTGAATCACAGCGGCACCACCCGAGATCGAGGCCACCACGGTACTGATCACGCCCACAATCCATTCAGACTGCGTGCGCGGCCGCAAAATACACATCACCACCAGCGTGGCTAGGCCCGCGCCAATGGCCCCCATACCTGCTATCCCTCCCATTGCTTTCCAGACGGCCAGACCAGCCGCCGATGTCCCCGTGCTTGTCGGTTCCAAGTCCTTCCCCTTGTGTAATACGGTCGGCATGGCTGTCTCCCGTGAAGCGCTGCAAAAGCAGCAGACGTAAAAAAAGCCGCTTAGGCGGCTGGGTATTCCCAGATAATCTGATCAATGCTCGGCTTGTCAGGCGCTAACTGGACCTGCTCAGCCAGCGCCGCGTTGTGTTGCATCAGCGCCAGGATGCGCGTCTTGGCCTCCCGTCCCACTTGCTGAATCTGTGCGGCCGTATGGTCGCGCATGGCCCAGACCTCATGGAGATCAGCGCACCAGAACGGGGTGGACCAGCTCTCGTCGTCGCCTTGCATCAACGAATCCGCGACACTGCCCGCAAGATTCAACTGATCAGTTTCTTTACTGGGATACAGATGAGGCTGACCCAGAGCACTAGATTCAAACCCTGCCGTAATTGCCTGCCGACATGCTGCAGACAACGAAGCAATCTTGGCCTCCTTATATTCTTGTAGCTGTGTCGCAGCAGTGCGCAGCTTGCTGGTATCAATCCTGATGTTCATCTTCTGGCTCCATAGTGGGTATTTCAATCTGTTCAGGCTCCGGCTCTGGAACAGGCGACGGGGGTGCTGGGGCCTGTGCAGGCAAAGCAACAACACCGTCATGGCTGATAATCACAGGCTCGGGGAAACACGCTGCTGGGTCTGTTTGACTCGCTGCGATATGAAAAAGCAGGCCATCAATCAGAATTCCTGTTTCATCGCGAATGACCGACGCGCCACCAAGTAACGGGTGCTCAATCGACCCAGCTGGCAAAGAATCGCCCTGCTCCATAAAGGACAAATCAAGGACTTCCCCATTAATCGTGATTTTTTCACCCTGACGGACTACGGTCAGGGGGGCTACGTCACCGATAGGAACTTGTGGAGTTAACACCAAGGTAATATTCATCACTTATATCGTCCAATTGCAATATAGCTACCGCCTAGACTGGTCCCGCTATCAGGAATCGTAACGGAGGTTCGGATGTGAAAGGCAGATAACCCAGGACCCATGGCCACTTGGGCGGCGGTGTAGTATGCGGAGCCGTCATTCGTGGTCTGTATGGATACTGAAGGTTGGGAGATAAAGCCAAGCGGGTAATAAATAGCGGGTGAGGTAGGCTTCCAACCATTACCAGAAAAGCCAAAGGTCCCGTAGCAAAGCTGGGTACCGTCTGCGAATCGCACCCACGTTCCGTTAGCGTTTGATCCCGTGGCAATAACGGAGCCAGCAGCCACATCACCAACAATGTTTTTGTCATGAACAAGTTTGCAGGCATCCCGGAATGTCTTTTGTCCGGACACCGCCCCATTCATATAGAAGTTATCGGTATAGGGGTCCGTCGAAATACGCAGGCCAGAGTTAAAGTGGGTTGTGTTGTAAGCCAAATCCAAGAAAAACCCACCGCCGCCCCAGGCTGGCTTTGCTCCTGACTTATAGTACCAGCCAGTCTTTTGCGCATCCCACGAGGTCGGAGATGCCTGAGCACCACCGAAACCATACTCCCCAACATACATAGCCTCGCGCCAAACGTGGTAAGAACCAGCACGCCGACCACGCCAGCCCAACCTATTGCTGGAACTGACTACCACTTGCCCCCCGGCTGTGCCGGCTTGCCTGTGGAAAACGACCCCGGCGTTATACCCAGCTACGTTGTCAAATGGTAGCCCTGATACAGAGCCAATTGCCTCGTTGTAGTAGTAAGCCCCAGACCCCACGTTCAAATCATCAAGCTTTGCTGCTGGAAACATGTCTAAATTGGCGTCTGCGCCCGAGCGGCCCACGCCATACTGCCCCACTGTCATAAGCTCTTTCCAGGCATTGGGCTTAGCATTATTGACTGTGCGTATGTAGAACTTGTCTTGAACCGGCGACGCATACAATAGACCGTAGTACGTACCGCCCCACCCAAACTTGAAATAGCTTGATCCGGAGCTAGTGCCATCAGGTTTACCCACATCGCTTGAGCCCGATCGGTAAATCCCATTAATGGGGTTTTTCAGAATGTCTTGGTCTGCAACCGCTCCCGAATTACCTCCAAAACCCCAGTCTGCATTGCGCATCACGCGCCCTGGGACAGGATCGATCGTTGATGTGGCCAGAGTACCCTTGGCGGCGCTCCCCATATCCGACAGTGCAGGCAGCAATTCTGCTGCACGATCTGCCAACTCTTTGACATACCCTTGCATGGGGGCCAAAGCATAAGGCTGACCTGTAGCCGTCGCACCACGATAGGGTTTCGTCAGCGTCAGGGAGGTATCAGAGGCAATGTTCAACACTTCGTACAGACGCCCGTCTGGCGCCACAAAGGCCTCACCCTGCCGGGCACCGGCCAGCCACTTTGTACCGGTGCCTGTCACTGTTGCGCTGTTTACAGTGACCTTGACTGTCCCTGCGTCATACCATGCCATTACTTCCCTCCTCCTGAAGCTGGGCCTCAGATGCCGGCTCGGTCTGCTGCTGCGAATCGCCGGACTGCTGTACGCCCGTGGCGAGAATGTCGATCAAGCTACGAATCATGCCGCCAGCTAGCTCGGGCGTGATTCGATTACCCGTGTTGTTCTCAAAAACCTGCGCGATGGATTTGTGAATACTCATTGAACACCCATAAAAAAAGCCGCTTCTTAAGCGGCTGGATATTTCTCTTTAACGGCTCGACACTGAGCCACCCATTTATCAACATCTGGCGGTAGTTGCTGGCCTTGCTCCTGCAAATGCCGGGCCAGCTTGTAGACTGCATCGAGCTGATCCCCAATATCCGGATACTCCCGTTGCCGGCGTTCTGCGTGGTTATTCGGCTGGTGGTGGATTTTCAATGGTGTAACTCCCATCCAAATACGGCCAGCGCGTGACCGTGATTTCGTACATTCCGGAGAACTGAAACGACAGCTCCACGTCCCCGCCGTCAGCGCACTCGTACTGCTGGCCCTCTATAGTAATTGTGCTGCCTGGGCGAACCCCGCGCAGCACCAGGCCCTCTGCCACGACCGGGCAAGCCGGACGCCGACGCGCCTGCCCACCGTAGAACCACCACGAATCATCAAGCGCGCCCGGAGCGACTCCCCCCGTCCAGGCAACAATAGTAGGGGCCAGAACATAATCTGGGTGCCCCTTGACTACCCCGTTAAAGCGGCCTGTGCCCGGCATAAACAGTGTCACGGATTCATGTTTTGGTCGCATATATTCACCTCATATGAAACAGTACGACCGTATCCACGGCGGAAAGCAGCGGCGGTGGGGTTGGGTCGATACCTGGTCTCCAGCTAACGTCTGCAGCCCACACGTCTATGGTGTTATTCCCAGCATTCAGCTCCGTGCTCACTACCTTTGAGATAGGGTTCTCAATGTTGGGCAGATAAGAGTTGCCCGAGTAGATATGCAAAGCGGGAAACTGGGCCAGTATCCATCCGTTCACACGAATAACGATCTTGTTGTGTCGAACAGTTGACGACGAAGCGGTACCGTTATAGAACACCATGATATTGGCTATACCGCCATGGGCTGTGTTAATGACTAAACTCCCGGAACCGGATCGTGCTGCGTGCATGGTGACTGAGTTACCGGCAATCCTCAGCGTATCGACCTCAGCAAGCCCAATCTTGGCGCGTGTAATCGCCGCATCGCGGATTTTGCCGCTGGTAATTGCGGCATTTTCGATCTGAGCGTGCCCAATGGCAGCGTCCTGGATCTTCGCCCGCGAAATAGCACCGTCAGCAATTTTGGCTTCCGTAATCGACGCAAAGCCAATTAGCGCCGTATTCAGAATGCTGGCCCCACCCTGTACCGAAAACACCGTGACCGGATCACCGTTGGTCGCATGCATGACAGCAAAGCGGTCAGCCAGCACAGCGAACGTAGACTGCATCACGCCAGACTCGTTGGTCAGGTCCAGGCCGACACCTGCGACATACCGCACGCCGTTGGCGTTAGCTTGTAGTTTGATCCCCCACGCTGCCGATACTTTCGTGAACTCGCCCTCCAGCTCTACAAGCGCCTGCAGCGTTTCTTGAACAGCGGCTGATGCCGCGCTTGCCTGCCCAGCCACCCCACCCAGTTCTGCCTGGACGATGCGGATGGATTCGGCCAATGCCCGGTTCTCCTCGGCCTGCACGTTTCTAAACTCGGACAATGCGGCACGCGCCTGTGTCAGCCCCACGTTTGTCTGGTACTGATTCAACACGCTTTCAAGATAGGCATCTTCACCCGCTTGTTGGCGCTTGATTTCAGCATTGAGCACCAGTTGATGACTGGACATTGCCTCCTGCTTGCCCTCCACGTCTGACACGCGTGTCTTAGTGTCGTTCAGGGCACCGGCGGTTGCTGCTAAGCCCGTGCTTGGATCCCGAACCTCATTTTGCAACGCAGTCAGGCTCTCACCCTGAGAGGTGATCGTATTGCCATGCTGAGTCACCTTCGTTGACAGTCCATCAACCGCGCTGGCATTCGCTTGCGTTTGTACCTGCAAACTCGCCAGGCTCGGCTGCCACTCCATGGCCGGAATGACCGAGCCTTTATAAAGCGTGGCCCAATGAATGGAAGCGTCACCGGCCTGGGTACCGGGCGAAGGGACATAGTAAAAGCGCAGTTCTTTAGGCAAGGTGTTGGCCGTGCTCTTTTTGAACTTGATCACTTGCACGCTGCGAATGAGGCCCTTGTCCAGCTCCCCAACCTTCTGTGAGCTGCCCCCTGCCCAAATACCAATTGCGGACGTGGTATCACCACTTTCTGGTTTGTGGGTGTAACAGACCACAAGGGTATACTCCTGCCCTGGCTCCAGGTCCTCTACCACGTTGTACCTGCCCCAAAGATAGGTAGAGGTAGATCGCACCAACTCCACGTTTGAATCCAGAAGCAGATTGCCGGATGGCGAGACCAAAGCGCCCAGATCAGTTTTTAACTGGGTGAGGCTGGATGCCTGGGCTTCCAGCTTGTCCTCAGCGGTCCTCACCCGAGTACTGAGCTGGCTTACTACCGTCGCCAAACCACTCTGAGCCTCTTCCAGTCCTTCGACCTTACTGGACAGTGCGGTTGTCGCCTCAGACAGCGACTGCAGCCCATCCTGCAGTTGGCCAACCTGAGTGCGCATTAACTGAACGGCAGACCCCAGCGCACCCAGTCCAGACTCTGGATCATCAACCCTACCCGCCACTGTGCTGATCTGCTCGGCGTTTGCCTGAATCTGGCCCTCTGCCTGTTCGACGCGGCTGATCGTTTCTTGCGACTGAGCCGCCAAGGCCGCCAGACCAGCCGTGATTGAGGCGTAATCGCCAATCAGCTCCCAATGCGCCTTGTCCGATACAGGCTTGCCGGCTGGGACTGCTTTCTTTGCCCGGTACATTTTGCCATCGGCAAATACCACCGTGCCTACTGCATAGGTGGCGCCAACATCCCATTCATCAGCCTTCAGCAGATCCTGCACCTGACCGTTGATCTGGCCCACCTGTTTATTGAGCGCGGTCAAATCAACGTTGATATCCGCCACCGAGTCCCGAATGCTCGGAATGTCGCGGATATCGCCCATGAGCAGTTCGCCCAGGCCACCCTCTACGATCTCAGAGGTAATGAGGTCGTTGTATTCGCTGGCCACCTGACTGGGAACGCCACGCACCCCTGCCGCAGACTCGGCTGGATACCAAGGGCCAAGCGTACCGTTCTTGTCGATCAGCCGCGCCCAGAAGAAGTGCTCAGTGGTGATCGCCAGCCCCGTCTGCTCGAATGAGTCTGAGGGGTATGCGAAACTGCCTGCAGGCAGCGAATCAGCGAAGTCCTGCGTGGAGCTGTAGCGGATTTCTGTACGCTCGATGATGTTGGGCCCAGTAGGGAAGCCCCAACTCAGTCGAATCCCCCAAGGAATGGAAGCCGTGACCAAGTGCGTGACCGGCAGCGGAGCCGATACTTGCCCTGTCAGCGCGGTTACATCCGAGTATGCCCACAAAGAAGGCACATCCAGCCCGTTGATTGCACGAACGCGCACGCTGTATTCGCCCGTATAGAAATCTGGGATTTCCACAAGGCGCTCGCCGGTGCGTGGAACCTGCACCCAGCCACTGTTGTCACGCCGCCACTGCACGTCATACAGCAGGGCATTCTCAACCGCATCCCATGTGATTTCGGCAATGTGGCGGCTCTGGCCCTGCCTGAGCACATAATGCTCCCGGATCTGGACGTTACTCGGTGCCATTTGAGTTCGAGGCGGCACCACGCTGATAGGCAAGGGCTCCAGGCGGACCCCATAATCGATCGCATCAAACTTTCCAGGATGGTGCTCAACCGCAGACACATCAAACGTAATACCGTCACGCTCTTTGATGGAGATAACGCGTGCAGTTTGCAGCGCCAAATCATCCGCTTCCACAGCCCAACCGGCCTGCGCAACGGGGGCCTGGCTAAAGCCTGGGCTCACTGTAACGACCCGGCCATTCACTGCGGACACTGGGCGCGTTTGCGAAAGCCCTGAAGGCAAGTTAACCGTTAACCGATCACCAATTTTTACTGGGTGCTCGGCATCCAGTGTGATCTTGATGCTCGTCGCAGACTGAACCAGACCACCCAAACGGCGTCCTGCCCGATTTCGGTCAGCAATCTTAATCAGACTGCCTGGCTGAGGGATCACCCCATCAAGCCCGACCGAAAACGACACACCGCCCTGCTCCATGCGAGATGTATACAGCTGATACAGACCAACTCGTTGCGCCTGACCACGAGATGTACACCCGAACGCGACCACCTCAGTCTTACGAATGCCATGCTTGCGCACGCCATCATAATCAGTCACCACCTCGACCTTTGCACGATAAAAATCCGTGGGGTCATTCCAAGACACCAGGGCCACGGTTTTAAGTGTGGTCAGATCCGCACCGATGTAGTTAAACCGCCCATCCACCACACGCGCATTCGAGTACGTATACACCGGATCGCTGGGCATATCCGCAACAGCTACAGCCTGACCGTTGGCCCAATACGTCATCCCTCGAAAGACACTGGTCAGATCATTAATCACCCGCAGCGCATCGGCACTCGATTGGAAGTAGGCATTACAAACAAATCGCGGCTCTGTGCCACCCTGTCCGTCCGGCACAGACTGGTCACAATATGCCCCGATCTGGTACAGGGCATAGCGATCAATCATTGAGGCATCAATTCGATCACCCAGACCATACAGGCGATTTGTCAGCATGTCATAGAACACCCAAGCCGGATTGTTCGACCAGGCACGCTTGAAAGTTCCATCCCACACGCCACTATAGGTGCGCGACAAGGGGTCATAGTTCGATGGCACCCGAATAACCTGGCCACGCCAATGATAGGCGCGGGTTGGAATGGCCTGAAACTGCTCTGCGTCCACGCGGATGCCAACCAATGCTGTCATTGGGTAGCGGAATTTGCCATCAACCACTTCAGCGTAGGATTGAATCAGCATCCGATCTTGCACAGCGCTATTGTTGGAGTCCGGCGTTATACGTCGCACCCGCACTGTCCAGCCTTGTGCACCAACCGGCAAATCAATCCGATGGGTACGCGTGTAGCCGTTCACCGTCTTCCCATCGACCGCCGAGGTGAGGATATTCACAAAGGAGCCACTGCCAATCGCTAAATCAATCGCGTACTCAACCCGTGCACCTACGCGATCCCCTGCGTTCTTACCTGACTCGACCATCGTCAGTAGCTGTGGCCAATGCAGGCTTACTCTCACCGCCGACAGGTCTGGGTTCGTAATCAACTGCGACCAAGGCGTTTTAATGCTCACCTCAGCACCAACGGACACAACATTAGCTGCTGCGGGGAAACCTGCAATATGCTCCTGGTCCTGCGTGCCGACTCGATAGTCAACCTGAACATTTCGAAAATTCAAGCTTCCATCCGCATTCTGGATGGGCGTCCCATCAAGATAGATATCGCGCAAAGGCTGGTCGGCATGCACCGGCCCCGCCATTTCCCCATTCCCTACCGCGTCAAGAACAGCGGCAAAAGAAATGTTGTGCAGGCTATCGGGTTGCTCAACAGGCGTGCGAGCGCTACCACCCCCCTTCCCTCCGCCACCAGACCCTATAATCCGTTGGCCCCCACGTTTAGGCTCAAGCACGACTGTCATTACTGCTGATCCTCAGAGTACATATCACCAGAGATCGTGGCCGCGCCAACAATCATTTCACCGTAAAGCACACCGAAAGGATTACCTTGAGCGGTAGTATTAACCGGGCCATTAAAGTTGTAGCTAGCGCCGTTGTCTGGCGAGTCAACGCTGGTCAGCCCTTGCGGCTGCTTTGTTAATAGTTGAGATACCCCGCCCAACACCATTGAGACCCCCATCCCAAACGCCATCCCCCCGAGCAGGCTGCCAGCCTTGAGGGTGCCTGCTGCAATTGTCACACCGCCAGTTAAGAATGCTGCACCGATCAACGCTGCGCCCAGCACCACCTGAAACAAACCTCCTCGCCCAGAACCAATCACGACCGGTGCAATGCGAATCGCATCGGTACCGACTGGTGCATTCAGCATGTCCTCGCCCACATTTTCCTTGCCGATCCAGCATGTATAAGCCACGCCCCTATCTGTGCTGGCATGCAATGCCTGCTCAAAGCCAGGGACCATCAGGCACAACGCGCGCACCGCGCCCGCGATGTCATTGCAAACAAAGTGGTGAAGACGCCCAAATTGCTTGCCAAGAGCCCCAGACAGACGGATTGTGCGCAGCCGGTCCGACCCTTCAGGCGAAAAAAAACCGGCATTGGCCGGTAGTGCTGCTGTTGTCATTTCCGATACCTCACAATCATTCGCGTTATGTCACGCCAATGGCCCGCATACAGCACACGCTCTGATAAGCGTGGCATCGCGTGATGCAACAATGCCCCTGGAATAGGGTGCAGATCTGGCTGCGTCTTCAAAGACTCATTGCCTAAATAAACGCCTCCGTGATTTGTGCGGTCACTGCGGTACTGCATCAAAATCACATCCCCGTACACGGGCTCACCGCTGACCAGCTGAAAGCCTGCCCTTTCAAAATTATCCAAATACAGCTCGCCAAACTCGGGCTTACTCCACCAATCGTCAGGACGTTCAAAGTCCAGCAGCTCAATCCCTAGCTCATAATCGTAAAAGTCGCGGATGAGGCCATAGCAATCCAGGCTGCCGTGATGAAACGAGCGTCCGACCAATGGTGCTTGATAACCAGATGGCTCAAATGAATGCCAATCACGCACAGCGGGCGTTAGCTCACCTGCATTCTGACCAACCGCTACGATATGCCACGGCAAACCAGTCTCCTCACAAGAGACCAAGTCTGCCTCGGTGGGCTGTGCATCACGGTCGATATGCGAATGCGCCACCGCAAGGATCTGGCCAACAGCTTCGACTCGGTCGTAGTCATCAATTGGCAAATGAAAATCACGCCCATCCTCTGCAATGTTGCGGCACGGCACATACTGCTGCCGATTGCCCACAGCGACAATAAGACCACACGCCTCACGCGGATAATCAGCCAGCGCGTGACGCTCGATAGCGCGTTTTATAGCGGCACGCATCATCGCACCCGATCTGCTGACGGAGACCCGCCAAACGGCAGTGGCGCCCACTCACCAAAACGCCTCTTGCAGTCACTCAACAACCCACCGCACCGGTCTTGCGCCGGATCTGTAACTGGGTTGCCATCCTTATCGAACATCGCTGCTCCAGTGTATCCACACCAGGCCCCACGATAGCCGCCCTCTGGTGCCGCCTTGGTCAACCAGCCGCAGACATTGGCAATCACCTGACGACTGGGCAACTGTGCGCCATCAAGTGTCAAAGGCGAGCTGAGCACAAATTCCACAAACTCGGGTGACTCACCACTTCTTTGGGAAATTATCCAGCGCTCATCTGGCAGATGCTCGCCAGGGTTCGCTGTGGGATTACCTTGCGGAAAATTCACTGCGTCAAGATACCGGGCGAACGTACGCCGACGAATCAATGTAGCCCCCTTCAGATCCCCCAGCGCCAAACACAATGCAGACACAACACCTGTAATAGGCTCCCCGCTCGAATCGTCTCCAATGTTGCCCACCATAAGTGTGGGCAGCGGCTGCTGGCTATCGCCTGTCCGCTCAAAATCCCGCGCCTCAATAGCCCATGGCTGATAGTGTTTGCCTTGCCAAGTAATCACACCATCGTTGTGGTTGTGGTAACGCTCTACATCACCGCCAATGGCTCGACAATCGAGTTCGTACAATGTGACCAGATTGCCAGGAACCAGTTTCTGCACGTCTTCAAGAATCATTGCTCACTCACAAAAAAAACCGGCCTGAGCCGGTATCACTACGCCCCTATACAGCGCGCCGTGATCGATGTGGATAAAAAATATCATCCCAGCTACCTTTCTCGTTTCCACCAAACATGTAGCCTCCAATAAAAAACCGCTCAAAAGCGGTTAGGGTGCAAACCTTTCTTCAAACGTAGCTGACAGCGTGTATACATTCCCACCCATTGGCTGCAGCTTCACTTCCCGCACAATGAATAGCCCTGGCTCCAACTCCATCGGCGGCGTCCAACGGAAAGGTCGAAACCCAGCGTGCCGTCGCAAGAATTCGCGGATTGGTTTTATTTCCCCCTCAAGGCCCGAAAACTGCAAAGGCCATGTCCGCATCTCATTATTGATACCATCACCCACCTCTTGGACATACCCATCCCCAAGCTGGACGGAAAAGGTGCGAAACGCACTAGAGCCGTCCGGCCCTTTCATCGGGCACCATGTGAACTGTTCGTATGCCATCAGTTGAATACCCCTTGTTTAGCCTGCCATGCCAGCCCGCCTTGCCGCTGAGTCCGCACCTCACGCTCACGTATCTTCGCATCTACAAACTCACCAATCTCTTTGGCAAATTGCTGCCAACCATCGGGCGCACTGGTACGCCCCCCTCCAGCATCACCTGATGCATAAATCGTGATGTTTGGCGCTAGCGTCTCGCGGCCTCCAGAGGAGGGACTCATCAGCATTGGGTTTCCTGCCATTCCGCCAAGCGAATGCCCTGGCCCACGCAATGCACGGCGCAGCTCATTGAACCCAGATTCACCGCCAAGGGCGCGAATCTCATCCTGATTGAGAACCCCCTCACCTTTATGAACAATGCCGGCTGGCTCATAACGGCCACCGTCTCCGGTGTAGCCCCCCGAAGACAATGCCATCATTGGGCCAAATGTCGCACCTGCCCCACCACCCAGACTGCCCATCGCGAAATTCGGTGCCGCGCTGACCCCACTCAAGGGGCTGAAAAAACCTCCAATAGCACCGGCCAACGGCCCCGTAATTGACTGTTGAATTACGATTCGGACCATGTCCGCAATAATGCTGTCCGCTAAGCTAGCGAAGTCCAATTTCCCGGTGCGTACAAACTGCACCAATGAGCTCTCCATGCCCTGGAACACGTTGGAAACCATGTTTCCAACAGAGTCAAAGAGATTCGCAGCCTGATCCGCATAGTTTTGAAGTGCGCTACTTGCGCCTAGGCTCCAATCACCCTGCAGCTTTTTCAACTGAGCATAGTGATCCCGCACCATGATCAGTTCTTCGTGTAGCGATTCTTGAATCGCCTTCAACTCATCCGGACTTAAGCCATGAGGGGAGTTCTGCCGGTCTCGGATGATCTGTCGGTAACGCTCCTCCACCGACGACAGCGCCGAAAGAACACCGTTTGCCCAGTCCCCTTTCCCGAAAGCATCCAGCTCACGCATGAACTCACGCTGCGTGACGCTTTGCTCCTCCCTTAGTGTATTAAGGGTTTTCTCCAGATCAATTTGACGTTGCTTATCGTCCAGTTGCTTGGCAAGCCTCTTAGCCTCTTCCTCCAAAGGGCCCTTGCGAAACTTCACCGCCCCCGAAGAAATGTTTGCCAGCAGTTTTTCGTACTCAGTCTCTTTCCCTAACAGCGCCAGGCGTTCCTTCATCTGCTTCAGCAGGCGCTCGCCCTCGTCCTGCTTCTTAGAGCCTGCGCCCTTTCTGGTCAGTTTGGTATTGGCTGCAATGTTGTCCTGTATGGCCTTCACTCTGGCCAAGGCTTTTTCTTGAGCCTCCGCTCTTTTTTTCTCCCCGTGCTCGTCAGCAGACATGGCTGCCCAAATTGGATCAACTCCAAGAGCTATCAAGCGAGCATATTCAGCAGCCCTCTCAATGTTGGCAACTAACTGGACCTCCTGAGCCACTAACGACGAAAGCAGGGCCTTTGCTCCCTCTTGCGCCTTAGAGTCTTTATCTGCGGTGGCTTTCTGAAGCTTATTCGCTGTCTCGGCCATTCCTGCCAATACGCCAGCCAAAGCAGCTTGCTCGTCTGTCGCCCCACGAAGCCTCGCCCTATATTCCTCCGCTTGCTGGGCACTCATCCCAATGACATCAAGCGACTCTGTTAGACCGGAAATAAGTTTGCTGAAATCCGCCTCCGTAAGGCCCTTGAGCGAGTCCCCCAGTCCATCCAAGCCTGAGTCAGCTAGAATTCCCCGGATACGTTCCAGCTTCCGATTAAGATCCTCGACAGACTCTGCCCCTTCAGAAAGCCCCTGGGTCATCTCCCTCAGCTTAAGGACCACTGCAGCAGGCACTACGCCACGGAGTTTCTCCAACTCCTTTGCTAATCGCTCTGACTTCTCGGTTGCTCCATCGGCGGAGCTCACAATCTCATTGAAAGCAGCGGCAAACCGTTCGATGGGCTCACTGGCGCCCACCATCCCACCCTGATAAACCAAACCGGTAAGCTCGGACCGAATAGAGGCCATTGCATCTTTAACGATTGCCTCCTGCTCCCGCAGCTCCGTAGCAATGGAGAGCTCCATCCCTCGCTGCTGGGTCTTATTGAGCTTAGAAAAGTCTTCTTCTAGCTCTTTCAGAGGGCGCTTCGCAGCATTGATTGACCTAATCGAACTCTCGGTTGCATTGCCCCAATTCATCCATGCAATCGCACCAGCGCTCAGGGCCAGAGTCACCAAGCCTGCAGGACCACCTACTAACGACATCGCAGCGCTCGCTGTTCGCGCTGCCATCGCCATTGCACCGTAGGCAATCACCGCTGTCTGACTCGTGCCAGCAATCCCTGCCGAAAGCGCGATTAATGAACGCTGCTGCGCAATCGATGCCGTTGTGGTCACCCACAATGCCTTAGCCGCCTCGTACTGAGCCCCGACAAACCGTGCTGCGTGAACCGCGGCCACCAGACCAACAGCCGTGGCCAACAAATCAAAGTTCTGTGCCAGGAAATCAATACCAGCGGCGAGTGTCGCCGTGGCACCGATTGCCTCGTTATTTTTGCCAAGAAACTCCGTTGCAACGGCGGTCAGACGGCCAAAGGCGTCACGCACCGTCGTAGGCATCAACTCAACTTGCTTGATGACCTCGGCATTCCCTTCGACCAGCGCCTTTGCCAAGTTCTTAGCGGTCAGCTTCCCCTCTGCCCCAAGGCGACGAATCTCAGCTACGCTGCGCCCCATGGACTGCGCCAGCAAATCCACAATCGAAGGCATTGTGCTCAGAATCGTTCCCCAGCCGTTGGCATCCAGCTTGCCCTTCTGCATCGCAGTGGAAAGCGCACCAATGGCGGACTTGCCTTTTTCAGCGCTGGCTGCGTTCGTCACCAACAGGCCAGAAAAGGTATCGATTGCATCAATGGACTGGTCAAGCGAAAGCCCCAACTCCCGCAAGGGAGGAGACATATTGATAAAGCCTTCGCGGGTCTCAGCAAGCGATCGGTACGTGACAGCAGCAGACTTTGCCAACCGCTCCTGAGCGTGACCAAACTCGTCCGCACTGCGCGTGGCCATCTCCACTCGGCTCGCATACTGTCCCCATTCGTCCGCTGTATCAATCAGCTTCATGACCGAGAAGCCAGCCGCTACGCCCTTAATCAGACCCCGCACCTCTTCCAGTGCGCTAACCGCCCCTTTGGCTGAAGAGGCATACCCCTGATTGGCCGCCTTGGCCCGCTCCATACTCTTCTCGACCGCCGCACCGAAATTGCTGGCCGCCATGGAGCCGGTGGCAAAGGTCTGCTGGAGCTGGGAGGCGTTACCTTTGAGCGTTACGCCAATAACTCGATCTGTCATACCCGCTACTCATAAAAAACAGTTAGGGCCGCTCGTTCCATATCTTTGAGATACCGAAACACTCGGGCACGATTGCGCCTGGGAAACCCCAAAAGACGTAAAGTCGATTCAATTTCTGTGGAAGGCAGACCGAAGTAGAGAAGCTCCCCCATCGGAGGAGCGACTACAGTCCAACAGCTAGACAAGTGAAGGAAAGCCTCAACAATCGCTTCGTTTTCAGGCCACACTTCATAGTCGGTGCACTCTTCTTGCTGAACGCGTTGAATCACTGCATCAGGCGCACCGGCTGCTTTGAGCGCCTCAAGCACCAGGGCATCAGGCTCAAAATCCTCTGACTTCGAGCGCCAACCTTTTGCCCAGTGACGAGCGGCCTCAATTAGTTTTTTGCGCGGGCCCCAATGTGAGCGCTAAAGAAACCGTCAAACAAGGGCTGATGGAACTCGGGATACTCGGCGATCAGACCATCCAGTTCTTCATGCGAGAACGCCAGGTCTTTGCCGTCCTCGCCTTTAACGCCAACCCAGCCACACACATGGGCCTTGAAAAAGTCCTCGTCGGCGACATAGGGCCATTCTTTCGGCTTACCACCTTCTTCAGCGATTGGCTCCAGACCGGCATTTTTTCGTGCCAAGTTACGAGCAGCCGCAATAAGGCCTTGCAGCTCAGGCCGTTTCGAGCGCTTGTACTGGGCGATAAATTCCAGTTTTTGCGTTTTACCTTTCTCGTCATAGACAGTGATGGACACGGGGTAACCCACCACAGGGCGCTGGGCGATTTTGAAACTCATGATGACCTCGGAATGAAAGTAGGTTTACGAGACGACGATCTTGATATCGTCATTGCCCTGGCCAGGCTGCAGGCTCATGTTCATGCCCAACATGGCCACGTTGTCAGCTTCCGAGTACGAAGGTTCAGACAGTTGCGCCCCAGGTGCGCTGAGGGTGACGATGTTGCCCGGCTGCGTGCCATGTGTGATTGAAAGCGGCTGCAGGACAGCGTTTCGTACCATTTCAGGCCAGTTCAAGTCTGCAATCTTGGGCAGCTCCAACGAGATCTGACCGGTGGGCTGACGATCCGTAATTTCCGCGCCTTCGCAGCTAATCAGGGATCGCCAAACCAGTGAGTTGGCCAGATCCAAATTCAAGGACTGCAAGCAACCGCTGTACCCGCCCAGGCTCCACTGTGGAGTGTTCTTTTTGTTCACACCCAGCGGAGTCTGGAAAGCACTGAAGTCCACATCAGTGGGCGCGGCTTGATCGGTAATCGGGTGGTACACGCCCATAAATCGGAAGCGCATGAACGGAATGCCTTTGGCACTGATATCAAAGGACACTGTGCCCCGCGCATCAGTGATCTTGTGGAACAAGCCATCAAGGTAGTAATGCAACGTCAGCATCTCGAAATCGTCAGACACCGGCGTGTAGACCACTTCTGCGTCTTCAACAACTTCAGCAAATCCGCAGCCTCGCAACAGGCCGCCCCATGCAGGGGCCTTGCCTGGCGTACCCGAACCGGCCAACTCCACTTCGCCCTCGATCTGCGTGTACACCGTAGTCACGATTTGACCCGCGTTGCCCATATAGGGACGCAGCAAGGCACGCTCTACGGTTTCTGTGCTCAACGGTGTGGCCGTAAGATTGCGCAGCAGAATCGAATCTGTTGCGCCGGTCGGTACCGCCTCTGTACCTGCTGCAGTCTGCAGCTTGGCCATCAACAGTGTTTTCTTGGCAGACTTAGCCATGAACTACCCCTTTTGAGTTGGCGTCAGCACGCAGTCTTTACACGTTTCCGTGTACTGGACCCGCTTCAGAACGCCAGTTTGCTTGTTGCGAACGTAGCTCCCACCACGGCCAGGACTCTGAGCTGCTGCCACAGGCCCGGCCGCATGCACCGAATCTGGAGGCAACACTTCAGCCTCCCGCTCAGCCACGGGACTTGTTTCTTTCATGATTGCTCCTACTCGCTGAGAGAGTCGTCAGCGGTTTGGTAATAGAACAGGTAGCGCTTTGTGATCACCTGCCGCTCCAGATCGCCATTGGCGTAGCGCGGCTCATCGGTGCGCAGCTCTTGGACCTGCACAAGGCCTGGGCCAGAAAAACTCATCACAATGGGATGGGCTGCCCCAAAGATCGACTCCGACAAATCAAGCCCGTTATCACCTGCTGTATGCACCAGTAGGTGGATCTCACGAACCCGGTTTACGCGGGGCGTCGCCCCCTCGGTCACCGTTTCCGAGCCGGGCTGGACAGTGATAACCCTGTCCTGGACAAATGTATGGGCGCGTACAGGCGAGTCTTCTACCTTGGCAGGGAACCCAGGCGCGGCACGCAGTGCGGCTCGCACGCCTTCGACATACAACTGAACTCGTGTTTTCACTTGATGATCCCCAGCTCTGCTCTGGTCCAGTAGCCGTCACCTTGGACCAACGGCTCCTGCTTCACGCGGAAGTCCTGAAACTGCCCCTTGGAGACTTCCACTCGCAGCACTTCGGCATACTCAAGTGCAGGTTGTAAATCGGATGTGGTGAACTCAATCGAGTACTCAGTGGTGTGAACATCGCCATCAAGAACAATCTGCTGTGGGCGATCAAAGCGAGCCTGAAACGGCTTACTTGCGGGCTGTCCGTCGACCAGGCGAACAACGGTTTGACGCATGCCCGCCCGGTCGAAAGCCCGATCAAAGACCGAGTTGTCCCACATATCAGGCTCGCAGCAGCTTGATAATGGCCTTAGGTCGAGTAGAGATATGCAATGGGTTGGACTGACTTTCAATCTCCAATCCCTTACCCATCCGCAAGGGCTCCACACGGCTGTAGTACGGCAAGCCGTCTGTATTCACAGTTTCCATGTAATCGGCAGGTGCGAATCGTGTGATGAAGAAATCGGGCACGCCCTCAGGGAAAGCGTAGGCCTCGTCATCACCCACAAACGGTTTGCCAGCTACACGACCACGATAGCGCTCGAAAGTAATACCGCCGAGTTCAAAACTGTCAGGCGCTTTGCCGCGCAGCTCAGCCGCCTGCTGAGTATTCAGAAATGTCTCGCGCACGCTTTTGTGCTCGATCAGTGAGTTCCAGAAATTTTTGCCGCACAGGGCCCGAGCTCCCTGCATCGGCGCGGCACCTAAAGCTTCTTCAATCTTGTCCAACACGTCGGAACACTTAGTGCGTACGATGGTGCCGGCAGTACCGAGCTCCATGTTGTACTCGGCCTGAGTGATGCCAAACGTATCGTAAATATCCAAAAGGACCGTCTTGCCATCGGAATCAAGAATTTTCCCCTTAATGGCACCTAAGCGATGGTGCTCATGGGTCATATCCAGCTGAAGACGGTGTTTCTTCAAGTATTTCTGTACACGCGACTCTGCCGTCTCCAGCTCGGACTCGGAGCCGAACGCACGAATCCCTTGGATCTCGTCGGCCATCATGGTCGAGCGCTCTGGCAAGTGCACCGTGTTGATTGGGATAATCCGTCGACCCGCCAAAGTCACGGACGAACCGTCACTACCGCGCGGCTTGGCAGCGACCAACCCGACAGTCTGACCGTCATACTCGATTTGTGCGACAACCGTCGGAATGCCCTCTTCCGCGAACAGGCCCAGAGCGCCGATGCGGCCAGGCACATAAGGGGTCTCGTTAATAGCAGCGGTCAGGTTAGGGACGGAGAACGCCTCATCCTGAAAAATATTGATATTTGCCATTACGGCTCCTGAAAATAAAAAAAGACCGCTAGGCGGCCTGGAGTTTGTTTGCGATAGGTTGAAGTTAAATGCGAACGATCACGCCGACTTCTTGCAAGTCCGTGGTCGCATCAGCATCCAGGCCAAAAAGCAGCTCACCAGCCACCTCAGCATCGCGCCGAATAACCACCACAGCCTGGGGTTCATCGGATGCGGGGACATTGGCATACAACACCCCGACCGCTTTGACAGGGGAGTCCGGCTCATCGCCCTTACCCGCAAATGGCACGTAGCGGCCATCAGCGTTCAATGCCAGGATTTGGCCGGCATAGATCGCGGTTGCAGTAGGTGCCATCTCTCCCGTCTCGCGAGAGCGGGAACCATTGGCTTCTGACAGCAGGAAATCTGCCGTACGGGGTTTCTGTTCAATAAAAGGCATGTGATTACTCCTGGTTATGCGGAGAGGGCTTTACGCTTGGCGTAGATCGCCTGAGGATTCGGCCCGCTCCGCTCCGGGACCGATGAACTATGGGAGGGCTGGTCGCGCTGCAAATTGCTGATATCAATTGAGTCCGCCGCAGTCACTACATGCTCAAAAAGTCGAGCACGCACCTGCTCGACCGACAAACCTGCTGACACGAACTCTGTCGCCTTGTCCTGCAGCTTGACCGATGCACACAAGACAGCGATTTGTTCTGCGGCTTCTAGGCGAGCGGTTGCCGCGTCTGCGCCCCCCAGCCCACCCGACAACAAAACAGCCTCAGCCAATTGAGGGATTCCGCGCTCACGACTTTGCGCATAGATCTTGGCAGCAAGAGTTGCTGCATCCTGAGGGGCTGGAGGCGTTAGTTCTGGTTCTGCGGCAGCATTAGCCGCCGCCAAAAGCTGAGTTCTTAGCGCAGCAGGAACATCCCTCATGCGATCCAAGGCGTCTTCAATGTTCGCGGATGCAACCAGCTTTACAGGCTCTTCAATAGCCGTGCAAAACCCTAGTGCCTGCGCATCTAGAGCGGTCATCCACGTTGTTGCATCCATCATTTCAACGACACTTTCTTCTGACTGACCGCTTCGGCGATATGCGGACACAATGCCTTCCCGAACCTTATCCATCATCTCTGCCGTATCGCGCAGATCATCTGCGGTACCTGCCGCAATCGTCCAGGCGTTATGCACCATTAGCGTGGCGTTCTCAGGCATGATCCGCTCGTCACCCGCCATAAATATCAATGACGCCGCCGAAGCGGCCACGCCATCTACTCGAGTTTCCACCGGCAGCTCATGGCGCATTAGCTCGTTAAAGATTGCATTTGCAGCAAACACATCACCACCAAGACTATTGATCGGCACAACAATTTTGCTTGCGCCGACAACAGCCGCGGCCAGTTCTTCGCAGAACTGATTGGCGGTTTTCCCCCAAGGACCAATTTCATCGTAGATGCGCACCTGAGCGACTTTCTTCTGACCCGCTCCCTTTGCTTTGATTGAGTACCATTTTTTAGCCATATCGGCTCCTAAAAGTTAAGTCAGGCCCCAGAGGGGTCATCATCACGTTCACTTGGGTCGCCAAGCCCTACGCCTTTGTTTCGTGCATGGCGTGAATCACTGTCCAGGCTCAAGCTGTCGGAATCAGCTTGATCGTTATCAGCACGAATTTGAGCCGCTACCTCCTCGGGGTCTTCGCCCTGCGAGAGGATGATTGCGGACCGCGACGTAAAGCCAGCCCTCACCGCATCGGTATTCGCCTTTACGTCCTGCACGGGATTGAAGTAAGCCCACCCTTGAGGAACCCAGAGCACACGCCGAAACAGCCGACGCTCTAAGTACTTCATCGGCATAATTCCCGACAGCGCGATAGCGTTAATCCAGGCGTTCCAGATTGGGCGACACCATTGGTGGATAAATACCCCCCACTGGTACTGCTCAACTTGGCGGTGAAACTCGTTCACCACGACGCGCAGAGTCCTATCGCTTACATTGCGCAGGTCCCCAGTCGTCTCATATGGCATGCCGACGGATGCAAATGCGGCCATCAATTGCTGCCGCATGAACTCCGCGTAGTTGTCGGGCGCCCCAGGCGGCGACGCAAACTTAATATCTGTCCCATGAGGCAATGAGGTGACAGACCCCGGCTCCATACCAATCAGCGGTACACCGTCGGCATCAGGCTCTATGCTGGGATCAGCAAAACTGCTTGGGTCTGGCCCCTCGCTCTCATCTTCTTTTGTGACGACATAACCGGCAAACAGATTCGACACTTCCTGTCGGAATGCAACGGCATCATCAAAGTTATCTAAGGTTTTCAGTCGCAGAAGAACCGTGGCGAGCTCAGATACACCTCGCACTTGGCCTGGCCGAAGGACCGGATATGCGTGAACAACCATATCGGCAGGTACCGGACGTAAAGCTCTACTCCTGAGCCCGCCTGGCTCTGCAGGATGCCGATCCCACAAGTGGTAGTTCACACGCCGACCAATGCGGTCAAACTCCACGCCATTCACAATTTCATGGCCATTTGCCAGACTTCTCGTTTCCTCAACTGGCAGGAAGTCCCCTTCAAACTGCTGAATCTGCATGGGGACAACGAGGTCATCCTCCGGCCTACGCATACGAATCCGCCCCAGGGCCTCACCGTCGATAAACAGGCACCTGGCTGCCAAGGCTTGCTGCCCATAAAAGCCAAGCAGCCCGTCGGCATCAGACTCACCCACCCAATCCGACCATAATTCCTTAAGCGCCTTACGCACTCCCCGGTCAGGATGTCGAGGGTATGGTTGAATTCCTGTCCCTATAACGTTCGAGACCCAACGAGCTGCCGCTGTTTTTGCCCAAGGATCATTACGTACAGCATCCCGAGCTCGCCTGCGAATAGTTCCAAGATTGCCCGTAGCAGCGCTATTGGGGCCAGCCGCCGAAGGGTTCCAGCTCTTGGAGCGGCTCCCCGTGGCGCTACCACCCTCATAAGCGGAAGATGAGGCAGCATTTAAACGGGTAGGTAACACGAAACCGGCCTGCTGCAATGTTTGATACCGCATCAGACCCCCTTTCCTTTATTCCGAATGCGGAACACCCAAGGCTTGCGTCTGCCGCTCTCAGCATTGAGCTCAGCGACGATGTGCTGTTTTGCCCGAATCAGATCATTAACCGAGGGATACTGAACCTCCTTATCCCCATAGCGAACTTTCAGCACACCGCTGGCAATCGCTTTGTTCACTGCCTCCAAATCTTCACGCGTATACGCCATCAGCGTCTGCTCCGTAAGTAACTTGATGACCCCGTTCTCACCGCAGCCCGCCTGACACCAGTGGCCGGTTGTGTTCGTGGCTTAGAAACAGAAACGCCCGCAGTTGCGGGCGTTTTCTGTGGAGTTTCGGTGGGGCCTGGATCGTCGCCAGGCTCGTCAACGCCGAGCTTCTCAGCGAAGTTCGCCCACCATTTGTCTGTCTTTCTGGCCAATTCAAGGTGAGCCTCAAGCCAAAGCGCATAGACACAGCAGTCGAGCACTTCGTTTCGCTTACGAATTGGCGTCCATACTGAACGTGAGCCGAATGCGGTACGACGCACCGCTCGAACTTCAGCGGCAAACTGCCTGAACCACTCTTGCGACATATCTGCCGCTAAGTGAACATAGCCTCGACCCGGCTCTTCAACCTGCAGTCGCCCAAACAAAAGATCCTTGGCCATATTGGTGCCGACGTACCAAAGCCGCACACCTTTCTTGACACGCTTCCCGCGCCAGTCGATGTCCACTTGTGTGACACCATCCTTGATGTGCTTCTCACCCGTCGGCCGCCCCCGGATCGCATATACCCGGCGTGCACGATTCTTCCGAGCATATTCATAGACAGCATGAGAGTGGTGGCCGCCCGTATCGATGGCGGTAGCGTAGATTGGCATCTGTTGCCCGCCCTCATGCAAATATCGGCGTTCAAACAGCAGCTCATCCAGCCTGGTCCACACTTCGTCCTCAGACGGGTTCCCAAATAGGATTTGGTGGTCTACGACCCACATTTCCCCGCCCTTACCTACTCCCCATACCCCAACCTCAATACGGTTGCCCTGTATGTCAGCCCCCGCCAGCAACAGCATGCATCGCTTGGGGACCAACCCATCATCAAGGCCAGGAGAGCGGTAGCCTTCAACTTCAGCTCGGCGCTGCAGCTCATCGGACTCCATGCGTTCAATTTCACCCTCCCAGGTGCGACCGAGTGTGGTGTTCCAGAAGGTACGCAGCTCCTCATCCTCACCAGTGGATGCTTTTTCGTGGGCCTCCAGAAACTCCTTAACGATCTTGGACCATGAAACCAACGGGCTATATGCGGTCCAAACGTGGAAAGCAACACGCAGATGCGGCTGGATTAAATTACCTTCTGAGTCTCGGAACACGCCATCTTGATCAATGGTCGTCCCATCATTCCCAACCCAGATACCGCGCTCTGCAGCAGCTAAATACTCACCTTGAGTCGCCAAGGCACCGCAATGCGGGCAAAGATGGCGCACCGTTTCAGGATCACCATCAACCCACTTGAAGCCATGGGGCTCACCCTTCCCGCCCCACTCCAAGTCATGGAGCTCGTCACAATGGGCACAAGGGATATGGTAGGTATAGCGAGCGTCTGCCCCCTCTGCCCGCTTTTCCATTAAGCACAGGCCTTTGATCTTCGGTGTGGAACCGACGACCAACTTGGGGAATGTCGCCCCCTCCAAACGCTTCAGTGCGAGCTTGCCGGGATCGCCTTCCCCATCAATATTGCTATCGAAAGAACTGAACTCGTCCAAATACCCAACGCTGACCGACAAGCGACGGTAGTTATCTGCTGACTTCCCCCCGCGCAGGTGAAGCATGCTGCCAATGAACTTCTTTACCAGCAGCGTATTGTCTTTGTGCCTGGCCTCCCGCATTGGGAATATAGGATGAAGCACAGAGACGTCACGAATCATCGTGTCCAGCTCAGTTTTTACAAACTCATCCCGCGCTGAATCGGTAGGCTGCCACAGCACCTGGTTGCGTCGCCTATGCTCCGCAAAGTACCCAACCGCCGCCAGCAAGATCTTGGTATAACCAACCCGCGCCGATTTGATGACATCCACCTCATGAACATCATCACTACCGATACAGGCCAGAATGCCACGCTGAAACGGCCAGGCTTCCCAACGCTGCTCCACATATGAGGACTCAGCTGACAGATAAAAGTGACTTTCAGCCCACTCCCGCAAAGAGATAGGCTCTTGTGCGGCGAAGCCGGCCAGGCCACGGCGCAAAGCGCGTGCAATCGCTGCTCGATTCTGCGTGACCAGCATTATTTCGCCTCATTTTCGTCTGCCTCGACATCCTCCAGGTTCAGATTTGCAACCGCGTTGCGGGCCTTCGCAATTTCTCGCCTGACGAAACCTATGTCAGAATCCGTCAGTGACGGTATGCGGCGTTTTAAAGATGCCGGTATCGTGTCGAGCTGTGCTGCGATCTTTCCGCCTGCCCGCACGAGCACCTCCTCCAGCACAGCAACAGGAACAAGCTCCCCTTTTTTGACGTTGTTTTCCATCTCGATCTTGTCTGCCTGGGCTGACGCCAGACGCGCTTTCTCAAGGACCAGATCAATTGAGTTATCAGACTGACGGGTACGACCAGCCGCTATCTCACGCAAATGCCCGCAGTACGACAAGAGCCAATTTCCGGCGTTGTCGCCTACAGTTAAGACACCTTGAGCAAGCAGGCCACTGACAGCAGGCTGGGTAATGCCCACAATTTGAGCAAACCTGGCCTGGGTGATTTTTTTATCTGGATCAATCATCGCGCTGTGGCCATGGCCTGCTCAAAAGCCTGGGTGAACTCATCCTCAAACCGCTTTCCATACACCTCATCAGCGGTCTCATAAAAGGGTAGACGCTTCGTATAGTTCACGTTCTCGACGTGTAGCAGCACCGGCGCTACATCAGCCCCATGGGTGCCTGTCTTGCGCCACACACCAGCCGGTAAATGCTGCGTCCGGTTCCCCGATACCGTGCCCTTCCCCCTGGAAATGAAGTACACGACTCCATTGATGCGACGGTAGCCAGCTTCACTACGCCGTACCTTCGCGGTACGTGCACGGCTCTTATCTGTCGCATTCGCCCGATATCCCTGCTCACCAAAGGCCTGCAAGTAGGACAGCAACTTAACGATCTGACCGCGTGACATATTGCCGTATGCATCTTGATCGGCACCGCCAGCAGGAACGTAGTAACCGCTCGGGCCAATCCGGCCTAAAGCATTTTCGAATCGCTTTTGGCGACGCTTGCCGCCATCGACCTGGGGACGCAGATATTTACTTGCCGCTGTCCCCTTGCCTGCAAAGTCTTTATAAGCAACGGACGCTGTCAGGTTCTGTTTTGTAGCCCGCTGCAACCGCAGCGAGCGCAACGTATACGGCGTTGGACGATCAAACACTTGTCCCATCTGCTCAACAAGTGCTTTTTGAATTGCTGATGCCGTCCTATTAAGTGCCAGTGACGTCGCGTAAGGCACTTGGCGTTCGCCACGGCTGAGCCACCGAGCGCCCTCTTTTGCGGTGCTGGTGTATTCGAGCATAGGATGTCCCAAAAAATATAACCCTCCTCGAAAAATATAACCCCCCCTCTTTTAAGGGAGGCCATTTTTTCAAGGAAGGCGCATGTGCATTAGCTTTGGAGGGAAAAAAATATAACCCCCCCATTGAAAAAACTCGTGAACAGCGAGAGCTCGGGGTTCGAATCCCCCTTACCGGGTCTAATGCCCTAGGGGCCCCCGGCTTTTCCCAAACAAAAGGGCCGCTCCAAAAAGGAACGGCCCTAGACCAGCAAGGCTTTCCCACCCTCTCGGGCTCGGCATCTACCGATTTAAGTATGCTTGGCCTTCAAGCAGAAACAAAAAGCCCCACCATCACTGGCAGGGCTCCTTCCGTCAGGCTGAGCAATATCCAGCCTACGGGATTTATTCTGATTGAGTATAGACACTTCGTCAACGTGTCTAGACAAAATAGTTTGATATACCTACGCAACTCACTTAATTTTGCTTACAGCCCAAACCAAGTACTGCTTCACTACGTTTAAGCCATATACCTCACTAACTTGATCTTTATTGTTCTTATATGGCCAGCCAATATAGCGGGTCGCCACCTTATCCCCATCCTTGATCGAAGCTAGTATGTTTTTGCTTTGGCTCTTTGAAAACCCACTTGCCTCTCCGGCCGTAACTACTTGCCCGTTATCAATACGTATAGATATATTGCTACCCGGATATTTATCACCCATCAAGTCAACCAAGAACCCGTCGCTCTTCGAGTAAAACACCAACAGATCTCCTCTGTTTGCACGGCAAGTTACGTGGTCATTCATGGCATCCTTATTGCATGATATTGACCAATTCATCCCATCAAATCGGAGATACGACAAATCATTTTCGGCATCTCCAGCTATTCTTCCACTGCCATCTGAGTGATAAAATAGATACTTAGCCCCATCCTTTTCCCCCTCTTCTTTGATTGACAATCTCTTGCCACCGCCCAAGGCATCCTCTTCCGACCGAATCTTCTTGGAGGAATCAGAAAAACTGTGCTCCTCCGAGATTAGATCGCTCGCATAAGTCGATGACGTAATAAAAGAAAATGCCGCGACAGCCGCGCAAGCAGATAGCGCTTTAAAGCCTTTCATCCTATTCCCCAGTGCAAAAGAATAGGAAATAGTAACAACCCATAGGTATAAAGCGCCACCCATGCCCAAACTACGTGCCTCGCGCTGCAGCCCCCTGTTGAGCTATCGATACACCAGGTGGCACAAACCCCATCTGAAACGCCAGCTGCTTTGTGGCAAACTCCAGCCGGAAATAATACAGCGCTCTGGAGATACTCAGTCGTTCCAATTTCTCCTTGATAGTCCCTGGCCGGACATAATGCATGGACAGGATTGCTCGATATTCCGGGTGTATAGCATTTACCTCCAGGTCCAAGCGCTCTACTTCTTTATCGGACACAAACTCTGATGGGTCCATGTGAGTACCGCCATCCACGCGCATGACCATGAAAGCGGCTTTCTTCGGATAACCCAATACACTCCGGTTCTCCCCCCGCTTCCAGCGCCCCCACTCGCCCAACAAGATTTCAATCTGTGATTTCATATGCAGCCGCCCCCTTAAAACTGCTCGATAGCCCAGCCGCCACCGGCTTTCTTTGTTTGCGCCTTTACAGCTACAAATCGGAATGGATACATATCCGCTGCAATCTTGATCTTTGCTCGGGCATCATCCATCCAGAACCCCTTAACCTCATGCGCCTCCATCACCCCGTCAGACAACATCAGCACAAAGTCGGGTGTATAGAACGTGTTATCTGCCAGCCGGAACTTCAACCCCTCAAACTTGAACCAAGCAATCTCACCAGCTTGCTTTAACTGCTCCAAACGTTTTGCGTAGGCCGCTTCCGTCTGGTTCATCCGACCTACCTTCAATCGCCCTAACGCCTGCAATCCCTTCTTCATGCCGCCTCTCCTACTGCTGCCTGGGCCATACGAACAATGGTGGGGGTGCGGCCCCTCGGATCACCCATGATTTCTTTTGCCCATTTTTTGTGGTCTTTGCCTTTACGGCTGATAGCTCGCTGAGCCATTTCACGCATGGCCTTTGTCCCCTGTTCGCTTTGAGCCGTGCTCGATGGTGCAGGCAGCGCAGGTGCCGGGTCTGGAATATCAGGCCACGCCCCTAGGGCCAACTGGGCATGGAGTGCTTTCTTCCAGCGCCCTTCCATCTGCTGGTAGGCTTGGTTCAGCAGATCAAACCGGCCAACAGCTGCAGCTGCATAAAAGATCGCAGGGTGTGACCAGTCGCCACGTTCACCACGCTCTCGCGCTTGCATGCCGCGCACTGCTTCGAAGAACGCCACATCCGGCTCCAGGTAGGGACGGCAGGCCCGCAAGAACTCAGTCAGGCTTGGTGGCCAGTCGTACATGCGTCGGCTGTTTTGAATGCCCAGGGCAACATCCACCGGCACAATGCCTTCCTCATCGAATGCTTCTGCCCAGGCTTGTTCCCAGTTCGACATGGCCGCTTCACCCACAAAGTTGGATTTCCACTTGCCGGGGTACAGGCCATCCATGCGAGCGTACAGGTGCTCCATCAGCGTTTTGCCATCCAGCTTGGGTACTGGCATTAACCAGGCACTCTCGCGCTCAAACGTCGACAACATCTCCACCTCCTTGGCTTCCCTTCATCCGATCTTTGCGGCGCTGCTCCAGGAACGCATTCGGGTCGAACTTCCCACCCCGAGCCACTTGCCCGCCCCCTTGCTGGTCCTGCGGCAAGCCCCGCGTTAGCCAGTCGGCTTTTCCTCCCCGCCAGCCGCGCAACATGCACTCGGCCAGAAAGTCGTCAACACTGAACCCGGCAGCCTGGGCTTTATGCGCTTCCACCCCCAAGCGATTTGCAGCGGTCTGGGTCAGCGGTGCTTTGATCGCTTTGCGGTGCTGCAGGTAATCAGCCCAGACTTCTGGCGACGGATTGACAGGCCAGTGCTCAAAGCTGAACGAAGGCGGGTTTTCTTTTTTGGTATTTTTTTCTTCTGTAGTCTCTGTAGTAATCTCTGTCTTTATTAACGAACTGCGCTTTGGGTGGTTCGGGGATGGCGCTTTGGGGGTTTCGGTATTTGCGCTTTCGCTATTCCCGAATTGCGTTTGCGCGTTTAGGGAATCGACGTTTTGTTGTTCGGGGTTTTCGGTGTCAGCCGCCCCCGCAACCAACCGATTAAAAGCAGCACGGTCCAGCTTGAAGTACAGCTTGTGCTCTATGCGCTTGTGGGTCTCGGTGATAAGGCCACGGTCGCGTAACTGGCGACGTGCTGTCGTCTGCTCGCGAACGGACAAACCTGTTTCTGCCTCCCACTGTTCTGCGGTCTTGTACACACCCAGCTCGGCGTCTTCCATGCGCTCGTCCCAGTAGATGAGCTGAGACAAAAAGATGGCGGCATTCACGCCCCCTACCATTCGAGCCAAGGCGGGGTGATAGGCGATTGGGCGCCCTATCGTACGCATCAGGTCAGATGCACTTAGCATGTCACCTGCCTCCTCAAATACGCCCCTACGAACGTCTCTACGTCGCGGTCGGCTTCTTCGGACCATTGGCCCAGTCGTTTCAATTCATCACGGGTTTGGTGCAGCCAGGTGATCTGCAAGCCCACTGCGGTGGCTTTGTCGTAGATGCCGCCCTGGTCCAGCATGTTGTGGCAGCCTCGCCCCCATGCGTTATCAGTACACAGAGGGAACATCAACGCGTCAGATACCTTCAGGCCCAGCCCCTTACCGAACTCAACACCGTTCATGTGTGCAGCCTGGGAGCGATACCACCGGCCACAATTGGCGCATGGCAGTGCCGCGACGTTGCGACGGTGCTGCTCGGAGCGGTAGACAGCTACCGGTTTGGGCCGATGCTGCAGGGCTGTTCCTACTATCTGGGCAATACGCTGCCCAAGGCTCGGGCCCTTCTTTTCCTTTGGCTTGGCTTTGAAGGCGCTGCGCTTGAGTGCTTGTCGGCGTCGCAGCTGTGTGCGCTGCGGCCATTCTGTTTTCTTCATCGCAGTTGGTCCTTCAAAGAGGTCGGCAGCGTGAAGAACAGCCCCATGCCATCCAGAACGCGCACAAAGTGCTGTGGGTTCACCTTGGCCAGGCTGTCGGTGCCAAATTCCGCGTACAGCTTCTCTTTGATCTGCTGCTGGCGCTCATGTGGCTCAAGATTGAAATCGACTTTCAACTTCTCGCAGACTTGGCGGCTCTTGAACCAGCCCAGCTTGTACAGGTCGGTGTAGTAGGTCCCGTAGGGTGCTTTGGTCATGCTGAGACCTCCTTGCGGTGCCAGCGGGTCACGTTGCGGATGATGCGAAAGCACAGGCGGATCAAATCCAAGGCCTTGGCCACCACACGCTCACGCTCTTCATGGGTCACTCGACCGTCTGCCGTTGTGCCGGTGATGGCGCTACACATTTCGCCAAGTTCAGCGGCTGCTTTGAGTGCCTTCTCGTTTAATGCCGTGGCCTCGTTCTCGAATCCCCCTACCGGCTCAGGCGGCAGATCAACCACATGCAATCCACCTTGGTGAGCTGCAGCGATGAGCCAGTCCCGTGCACTTTCTCGGCAGTCGGCTAATTCATCGAGCCATTCGGTCAGCAGGAAGGCCATGTCGATGTCCAGTTGCTCACCACCGGTCAGCTTGCGACGTAGGGACTCGGGATGAATTGACAGGCCGCGACGGTCTGAGAGAAATACGGCAGCCGCGCCAACGCCGCCTGGGGCCTGACGGACAGCACTGTAAAGCGCGTCTCGCCAGTTCAAGGAAGAAAAACGTCTTGTCATTGGGCTGAACTCCTGTGTATTTCAGCGTTTCGCCCGCCCCTTGTAATCGCTACAGTAAAAGTGTGAAAAGTACGTAGTGATTAATCAGGGACGGGAACTACAAATGGAAAAAATCGGTCGTGAATCTGAAAATGCGGGAATGGATAAAAAAGAACTCCCCCGCTTTGAAATCATTGATAGAGCTACTGAGCTGGCCTATCAGGCCTTCAACTGTCCTACCGATGAACACATAACCGGCATATACGACCGGCTTATTTGGAACGAGCAACATGGGCTCGACGAGGTAGGTGTAACTACCACTCATTAAGGGGCGGCCTGCCCCAATCAGCTATGCTTGGAAATGCACGTAACCAAACATGTCTCAAAAGGAGCAAGCCATGAAACTCAACATCGATTCACATGCCGTTGAAGTCCCCTGCCAGGCATGCGGCAAGAAGCTCAGTCAAACGATCGGAAGGCTCAAACAGGATCCGGATATCAAATGCTCCTGTGGCGTTACTACCAAGATCGATGCTCCTGGTCTGAGAAATGGAATCGCCAAGGCTGAGAAGTCGCTGTCTGACTTCCAACGAAACCTCAGCAAAATGTTTAAGTGATTCCATCGTCGCGAGCAGACTAGAAGCATCCACGCTCAATGAAACTGTCTGCTCGCGGCCGCTAGACATGAGCGCCCGCTTTCGTAATGCAGTCAGGGGGACCGATGGGGATACGGTCGTCAGGTTTGGGGTCGGGGGTGTTGGGCATGGGGGGTTCCTTTAATTCAGGCCAAATATCTTCGCGAAGCTCCTCTCGCCGTACACGGCCTCCGGACTCAATATCAAGTCGTCGGGCGAGACCTCCATCCGGCCGATGCCCCCGCGAGATAGCTTTCCTGAGATATCCCAGCGTGGTGCCACACCTCTCGGCATAAGCAGCTTGTGTAGGTCGGTCTAGGCCGTTCAGATAGGTGCGAAGAGTTTCCATGCACAAATCTTACCTATAGGTAATTAATTTATCAATACCCGCAGGTCATTTACTCACAGGTAATAATTAGTTGAAATCTGCCCATGGATAAATTTGAACAACGCCGTCAAGCATTGCTCGCGCTACGTGCGCAGCTTGGGCATGGAGCCATCTCACAGATCGCTTCACGGATTGACGTTGACCCCAGTTACGTCTCCCGCATGCTCTACCCTGAAGGAAAGGCAGGCCAAAAGCGTATTGGCGAGGATAATGTTGAGCGACTGAATGCCGCCTTCCCTGGTTGGCTTGAACCCGAAACTGGGGAATTGACGGCAGCGGTCAGCAGCGCGCCGCCCCCTGGCTATGTACGCCTGGAGCACCTCTCCCCCACCCCCTCTATGGGCCGTGGCCGGGAGCTGGACGCCCCCATACAACTTGTTCAGCACTTAGATGTGCTTGAGCAGTGGGTGCGTGAAAAAGTGGGGAGTGTGAACCCTTCCCGTATCAAGGTATTGACTGGCAGCGGCAACAGCATGTCGCCCACCATCAATGATGGGGATCTGGTGTTTGTGGATGTGGAGTGCCGGAGCATTGAAGCAGCCGGTATCTACGTGCTTGATGTGGCTGGTCGACTGATACTCAAGAAAGCAATGATCTTGAGCAGTGGGACGCTGATCATTCGCAGCGACAATATTGATGAGTACCCAGACGAAGAGCGCTACGATCTGCGCCACATTGCCGAGGCTATTACCGTGTGCGGGAAGGTTATGGCCTGGTGGAGCTTGAGGAAAGGCTGATGATGAGCAAGGATTTGCCCCAGCCCAGGGAGGCTGTACGTAAGATGGATTGAGCAGGAAGAGACAAGGAGCCATTTGGCTCCTTATTTTTTAACCACGAAACACTTAGATTTAGCCTCACATGTGAAAACATGGAAGACAAGAGGCGGACAGAAGCGACAAATAAAGCTGACTAAAAAATAAAATCCATTAATAACTGACTGTAAATATCTCAAAACCCCTAGGAGAAGATCATGCACGCACGCGAAGTCATCAATCTATTCGGCGGCCAGTCTGCGCTAGCTCAACTCTTGGGAATAGCTCAAAGCACAGCAGCGTATTGGGCCAAGTCCGGGACCATTCCAGTGAAATGGCACCTTAAACTAATGGAATTAGCTCAGCAGTACGGCCTTGCGTTAAAGCCCGAGGATCTAATCAGCATTAACCCATTAAGTACTAGTATCTCGGAGCAACTGTTTTCAGATATTGGTCTGGCGAATCCATCTGTCAACAACCTGAAGCAATCAACCAACAACGAGCCCACCGAGAGAACAGAGCAGAGGACATCTCAATCTTTGCCCAAAGCGGTATATCCTGGGCTGCTTCCTATTGGAGACGTTGAATTAGAGTGCGCTGTGCTAGAGAATGAGACACGCGTGCTATCAGCAGCCTCGATCTTTAAGGCTTTTGGGAGGCCGCGAAAAGGGGCGAATTCCCGACTTGAGATAGATGGGACCAAAATCCCCCCTTTTATTGCCGCAAAAAACCTAGAACCTTTTATAAATCAAGAGGTTTTAGACCGGACCAAAGTAATTCGATACGTTGATGGAAGGCAGGAAAAAACCGGGTACTCAGCCGGGCTACTTCCAAAGATGTGTGAGGTTTATTTAGCAGCGCGACGTGCAGGGGATGACATCTTAACGGAACCACAGAAGAAACTTGCGATCCAGTCAGAAATACTCTTAAGCGCTTTAGCCGAAGTGGGTATAGACGCTCTGATTGACGAGGCTACAGGATTTCAGAAAGACCGTAAGCACGACGCTCTGCGTCTTCTGCTTTCCAAGTATCTGGCGGAAGGACTTCAAAAGTGGGTTCATACCTTTCCTGATTCGTTTTTCGCTGAACTGGACAGGCTGTACGGTAATCAACCTACCACATCTAGATCAAGGCCCCAGTACTACGGGAAATTTATCAACAAATACATCTACGAGCCTCTTGAGTACGGATTTTTGAAAAGTAAGTTGAACGAACTGAATATTACTTCGGACGGTAAGAGACGGGCGAGATTTCACCAATGGCTTAGCGTAGACGGTCGCAATATGCTAGTCCATCAAATTGGGCGGGTACAAGGAAAAATGGAAGACAGCCGAGATATAAAATACTTCGTAGGAAAAGCAGCTCATCAGAAGCAGATCTCAATTGCTCCATACCTATTTGAAGAAATGAACCATACAGACTGACGGTCCTAAATCCTACACCTAGAAGCTTTTTGCAAGACCATATCACCAGCCCCGCAAAGCGGGGCTTTTTGTTCGACGGTTGCTACTTGATTGTTTACCCAACTCCGTTTACTCCTACTCGGTGTGAGCTACATCGATACCCGCATCGACCAATCAATAAGTTACGCCGTAACGACCTAATTAAAACACATGTCTGGCCTCAAAAAACCACAACATATAGTGGTGCAAATAAACCCAGAACAAAAAAAACCAATAAAATCATGCACGTCTTTGTAACGCCTAGTACCTAAAGGCGACATCAAGAAGGACGCTAGTTCAAAGCAGTCATATAATGTATTGGCAGATAAAGAAAAAGCCACCTGAGTTTGCGCAAACTCAGGTGGCTATGAGATGTCTGCATTTCTTGCTAGCACCAAGAAAATGACATCCGTGTCGGTGGATATTGTCTGATTTTGTGGTGCTAGCGTCAACCAACCTTTACAAAAAGGTCTGTAATCATGCGAAAAAGAAACGGTAGTCACCACCCCATTATCAATAAAAATCAAATAGATACAAGCAAAAATGGGCCTAATAGTCACCACCCTTTGGTTGAGGCTGAAATTGATGGTGTGCACATGGGGGTCCTGGGTGACGGATCTCCGTTTATGGGCTTGCGTGGACTGGCCAGAATGTGCGGCATCGATCACTCTGGGCTGCTCCGCTTTGCCAATAACTGGGGAGATGAAGTTTCTAAGCCGCGCGGCAAAGTAATACTTCGACTCATCCTTGAACAAGGGCATCCCGGCGACTTTCTCTATACTCGTTTTGTCGGTAAGTATGGGGACACTCATGCGTTTCCCGACGCTGTGTGCATGGCTATCCTTGAATACTATGCTTTCGAGGCGGGAGCCCACAGTACCGATGATGCAAAACACAACTATCGCATCTTAGCCAGAAAATCATTCCGCGACTTCATCTACCAAAGCTGTGGGTACGATCCAGCAAATGCAGTGCCTTCCTTGTGGCAGCCATTCCATGACCGTGCATCCCTGCTTCATAACACGGTGCCAGAAGGATATTTTGGCATTTTTCACGCTATTCATGATCTCTTTATAACGCTTGGCCAGAACGGGATCCATACTGATCAGAGTTTTGTTCCTGATATCAGTGTGGGTATGGCGTGGTCAAAGCACTGGCTATCCATTTCTGGGGATGAGCTTTACGGCGCGCGCATCAAGTACGATCATGACTACCCCTCTTGTTATGCGCAAGCAAAATCAAACCCACAAGAACCATGGGCTTATCCTGAAATGGCGCTTGGAGCTTTCAAAAAATGGTTTAGAGAGGATTACATAAGGGGTGGCAAGTTGACCGGGTACCTTTCTCTGCAGGTTAAGAAGAAAGACCTACCAGCCCCTTTTGCCAACGCTGCCTTAACGGCGCTCGGACTGTCGGCTAACGCACCCCAAATAGAACAACGCAAACGTATTGCCTAAACTCAAGACTACATACTGAGCCCCTCCTGAGCTACACCTCAAAAGCTGGACATTGAACCGACCTTTGGGGTGTTTTTCATGACGAAATACGATAGTCAGTTCACACGGGGCTTTTTTGTTGGTCGACACTTATTCAGGTAGGTAGATCAACTTTAGTCGGCGTAAATTTCTCTTGAGGGGTATAGCTAGATGAGGCTGGATGCCAGCCTTTCTGACGCATGCATGCCATGGTTATTTCATTTCCCCTTAGCGCCCCAGTAGGTCCACTTTCATCAAGGATAGCCTGGAGATGTATACCCCAGGCTTCGCGCATCACTTTTCTTACTGCGCTGCTCGTACTCATCAACTAGGCATTTCAGGTGCTTCGAAGGGCTGCTCTCTTCTCGACAGACAGAAAGAGTGCCCAAGCATTCTCTTTGAGCATCTGATTTATCAGGAAGCCCAGAAAAACACAAATAGGCCAAGCGCTCTCCCACCATCTGAATCCGGGGGGCAAAGGCACGCTCCTCCTCTTCAGCGAGTCTCTTGTCCACAGCTTCATGAACACACTTCATGTCCTCGCAACTACGAGTCTCAACACACAGGAGGCTTGTCTCCATACCTGACTTTTCTTCAAGGTATGCCCTCCCCTCAGCTATCGCAAACATCTGCTTGCCTGTGTAGGCCCCATAGGAATTTTTTGAGTTCACAGCCCCGCAAACAATTCCACTAGGCAAAGTTTCCACATTTTCAAACTTCGCTGAGTATGGGTCAGCAAGCAAATCCTTCACTGGGTCAAGATTTGGCCCGAACAAGCTAAATCCTGCAGCAATTGAATGAACGCTCCAAAGAGGAAAAAGCAGTCCGAACGATCTCAATGAGCGCATCATTCGCCCCCGTTTGGCCCGCCCTCCATGACTACGCTTAACCAGCAAACCGCCTAACTGCATCGCACTCTCCCGCAAACTAACCAGCAGAATCAAAACGTAACAGCGATCTTAGCCCGCTAGCGCATGCAGGCCCATTACCCATATCGTTTAAATAATTACCCATAGGTATTGTTTTATTAATTACCTTTGGGTAATATCTATCCAACGATCTTTAACAACCCACCTGCCGATGTTGCTCACCCCGCCTATGTGGGGCGTTCGTCCGGCTCAATAGCACCCACAAACATGGTTGTGGCTCTGCGCGGTATCTCTGCCGTCTCCAGTCCGTCAAAGCGCGGTTTACGGAGAAAGAGGGTGAGGCGTAGACGGCCAAAAACGGAAACGGTCATGCTGGTTGGAATCCCAGCATCAGGCCCTACATGGGGCCATCACATAGGCGGCAGCGTGGAAGGACACGCTAAGTGGCGCGGGGGCTATCCGAAAGGTGCTGTGCCCATGAACACCCCGCAAGCTGGAATCAAGCCCAGCCCGCCTATGTGATGACAAATTGATGGGTTGCGTCGGCGCATCCCTTAACCGGTGGCCTGGTAATCAGGGCAATCCGCACTGGCTGGACGCAGCTCTGGTGCGCGAGAAATACGGGTCGAACAGTTGGGCCGATGACACCCCGGAAAGACGGGGCCCTCCAGTCGCAGCATTCCTACTCCCTTAACCAATTCGATATCAAACCCGTCCACGCCATGGGCGGCGGGAGTGCTGCGACTAGAGGGAGGCTAGCAGGAACAACTACTGAGCCTAGACAACAAGCCGCACCCTAGCGCCGCCGTGGAGCACGCCTGGTATGGGGTCGAACATAGGTACCGTTCTTTCGATAGTACCCTCGCACATGGACAGAGCCCCCCGTTGACGGGATATAGGCTGAGCTGCCTTTTCGGGATGGCGACAACTTCGCCCCAACGGGTACATTTCGCCAATCGGTACAAATCACATCTTCTACAAGTGTCTGTGGATTTGGGCCGATATAACAGGTGATATCAGATCGACCGGATGATTTGTAATAGTTTTGACTTGAGTACAGTTTCTCGTCTAAAGGGCTCGCCCAGCCTGGTTGATATGTTGCGCAACCAGTAATCAATAGTGCGAGCAATAAAACAAAAAAACCTCGTTTCATTACCCCTCCCAATATTCTGCTTTTTATATTCGCAGAACGATACCACAGCACATGACTTATCGGCCCTGTCCTCAAGAACGAGTGCGGGGCCTCTTTTTCTTTTCTCAACAGGAGGCGCTATGACCGCGCTCGCTTATTTGATGTTGCTCGCTGGCCTGGTAACTGCTGGGCTATTGATCGACAAGCTGTGGGTGCGTGTCCTGCGCCCCAATATGGCTCATCGTTTCGGCTGGGAGCCACTACCCGCTGATAGTGAGATCCCCACCGGTTGGTGCCTTGGCTCTGCTGCTGCGGTCACGGTATCAGCTGGCCTGCTCAACTACATCGCCCCCGCAGCGGGCTTCTAAATATTATGGCTTCAGTCAACAAAGTAATTCTCGTCGGCAACCTCGGGCGAGATCCCGAAATTCGGTACCAGGCCAGTGGCGCCCCCGTGTGCAATATCTCGATTGCTACTACGTTTACCTGGAAGGATAAGCAGACAGGAGAACCCCGAGAGGAAACCGAATGGCACCGTGTGGTGTTCTACAACCGTCTGGCTGAAATCGCGGGTGAATACTTGCGCAAGGGCCGCCCCGTCTACGTGGAAGGTCGTCTACGCACCCGCAAATGGACGGGCCAGGACGGTCAGGAACGTTTCACTACCGAGATCATCGCCGAGCAAATGCAGCTACTCGACAGTAAAAAGGGCTAATTTTTTAAACAAGACCTTAGGCCACCCAACACATTTTCATCATAGCCAGGCCGCACTTTTGGCCACATTAAGTCCTGTTCGATTCCGCATCGTGCAAGCTGACCGCTTAGCTCTCGACGGTACGAGACAATTCTCTCTCCCTGCCAAATTAGTGAGCTAAGTAAATCTTCTATATAAGGCAGGACATCTCCACTAACTCTAACTGTAGATTTGGGATCATCTAATTTCTCAAGGAAAGTTAACAGCTCTTGATTTCGTTGCAGCATTTCATCTATGAGCCTCCCTCCCTCACCAGGGTAATCTCGTTGTCTGCGCTCTTGCAGCTCAGCTTCAACTCGCCGTAGATCATCCTCAAACAGCTTACACAAGTCTTTCCCATAGCTCTGACGGAGTATAGAAAAGAGTCGCTCCCCGATCTCAGCTAGAGAATAAAAATTCCTATAAATATGATTTGATAAATAAGCAGCAGAAGTCAGGTTCTCGTTCTTAAGTTTTTTTTGCCTACCTATATACCCAACGAGAGGGTAGGTAAGCGAGATCAGTACAGTGCCCACCGTTCCAAGTGCCGTGAATGCATCCCACCAATCGGCTCCAAATATACTAGGCCTGCCGCCCAGCCAGCCAACCACCACCAAGGCGGCCACCGCACCAATAACGCCCCCACAGATAGCCGCAATGAACCAAGCTGCTATCTGCCTTAGATTTAGCCCTTTACCCATCCCTTACCTCACGCAATGATTTATCCGCGTGAGCATAGCCCATCCCTAAAGGAAATATCCATGAGTAATAAAACGTTTGCGGAAGTCCTCCAGGACCTTCGCTATGGAACTCTACACGACGAGTTAACCGAAAAGATGCAAGCGGTCGTCAACGCCTGCATCTCTACGGGCAAAGCAGGCTCACTGACGCTTCAGATCAAGTTCAAACCTGGCAAAAGTGGGGAGCTTGAACTCACTGACACTATCAAGTCCACGGTGCCAGAGCTTGAAAAAGGTAGCTCGATCATGTGGGCCACACCAGAAGGCAACCTTCAACGTCAGGACCCTCGCCAAATCACCATTGAGGGTCTGAAAGACATTGGCCGCGAAGAATACAAAAACCTCAAATCTGTTTAAAGGAAGCTGTTATGGAACGCATTATTGAATCAGCCTTGGAAGCGGGCGCGGCTTTGGGTCAACCGGTTGCTATCAAACCCACGGATGACACATACGCAGTCGTACCAGGCGGCTATGCCCTGACCTCGCTTGAAAAGTACAAGCCAGCGCCTGACCGCAAGAAAGGCGTGATCACCCTGGATGACGCGGAAAGTTTTATCCAATATTTCAACCTTCACGCCACTGAGCAAAGCCAGATTTATGGAAAGGTAAACCCGCCATCCTTTGTCGGCGTCATTAATGATCATGGAGTTAACGACGCTGGCTGGCGGGATCACCTAGCCAAATACGACTGCCCTTTCACCGCAGAGTGGGTCGAGTGGAGTCGTAGCGACAAGAAAATCATGCAGCAGGCTGAGTTCGCGGAATTCATCGAGCGCAACCTGCCCGATATCGTTGAGCCAGTTGGCGCGGACATGCTTGAAATCTCACGCAGCCTACAGGCCAAGAAGAAGGTGAGCTTTGCTTCCGGTATCCGCCTTGCTAACGGTCAAACCGAATTGACTTATGAAGAAGATATTCAGGGGACAGCCGCTAAAGGCAAGCTTCAAATCCCTGAGATTTTCAAAATTGGCATCAAGGTTATTGAAGGTGGTGAAGCGTACGCAGTCGAGTGCCGCCTTCGCTATCGGATCAATGAGGCCTCGCTGGTCATGTGGTATGAGCTGGTCCGCCCCCACAAGGTCATTGAGGACGCAGTCGCTGATCTCTGGGCATTAATTGCCAATCAGACCTGCAGGTCCGTGCTGCGCGGACAGATATAAACCGCTAGATAGTGGGGGCTAGCAGCTGACAGCGAAAGTTCCGCCCCCCCAGAAGTCTTGATGACCTCCTAGCTGGCCAGGATGATAAGCGATCTGGTCGAAGCCCTGGAAGGGAGTGGCGACCTTAAGTCCGCATCTAAAGATCTGGAACGCGAAGCTCATCGTAGTCCCCTTTATAGTGATCTGCGTAATCAGCTAGTTCCTCAAGCAAATTGGATACCCAAGCCACAGTTTCATCTAGCTCAGCTGGGCCGCTTTGCCCCAAAGGAATAGGTTCCAAATTATCAAGAATGTCAATAACCAAGGTAATCTTTAACTTTAAGTTAACCACATCTCCAGCGACCAAAACTCCGGGTTCATTGGAAATAGGCAGTAGATCAAGCCAAGATAAAACTGCCACAAGCCGTAATCTTTGAAATCTCAAAAGTCGAACAAAATCCGTAGTTGGTGATGTAACTGCACCACACGCCCAAATTACTGATTTACCACAGCGCTCAACCACTCGAACAATTGATCTTAGTCGTTTCTTCCGATTAGCTTTCTCGTCACTCTCTTCTTTCCTCCACTGCTCAACACGCAACTCTTTGGATTTTTTGGATTCGTAATAGGAAATATATACCGCACTTAAGATGGCCAGGACTGAGCCAATCGATTGCACCCACGCCGCAGCACCCTCAACCGCCAATAGCGGCCGAAGAAAGGGGAAAACAAATAGCCCAAGGCTGACACCTATTGCAACCCCTACAGCTAGGGCTGCAATTAACCAAATTTCAAAGCAACCCTTTTTTTCGCTCATCCATGATCTCCAAACAATTTCTATTGCCTATATCCGCAGGGATCATAGCCGAACCCCTGTGGCTAAAACATAGGATGCCTCCCCTATGAAGCATCACGACTACAGCAACACCCCATAACCCCGCTTGATTTACTCAACCGGGGTTTTTCTTTTCTAGGATCAACCCATGACCACCAAGCAGTTTTTGTTGCCCATCGCCTCGGAGATCACGGTCGATCTTTTCGCAGGCGGTGGTGGCGCATCCACCGGGCTGGAACAAGCCCTGGGGCGGCACGTTGATATTGCCGTCAACCACGACCCAGAGGCCATTGCCCTACACACCATCAATCATCCTCAGACCGAGCACTATGTCAGTGATGTGTTTGAGATCAATCCACACGTTGCTACTCGCGGTCGGCCGGTCGGCTTGCTATGGGCCAGCCCTGACTGCAAACACTTCAGCAAGGCCAAGGGCGGTAAGCCAGTATCCAAGCGCATTCGCGGCCTGGCCTGGGTTGTCGTCAAATGGGCCAAGGCCGTGCGCCCCCGCGTAATCATTCTTGAGAACGTGGAGGAGTTTCAGACCTGGGGGCCGCTGACGGATGACGGTATGCCCTGCCCTGAGCGTAAGGGCCAGACGTTCCAGCTTTGGAAAGAACAACTTCGCGCCCTTGGGTACCGCTTGGAATACAAGGAACTGCGGGCCTGCGACTACGGCGCTCCCACCATCCGCAAGCGCTTCTTTATGGTTGCTCGGTGTGATGGCCTGCCCATCGTATGGCCGCAGCAGACGCACTTTGCCAAACCAGCCAAGGGCCAGCTGGCCTGGCGCCCCGCATCCGACATCATCGACTGGTCCATCCCGTGCCCATCCATCTTTGAACGCAAGCGTCCCCTTGCTGATGCGACATGCCGGCGCATTGCTAAGGGTGTGATGCGGTACGTGATAGAGGCGGAAAACCCATTCATCGTGCCGGGTGGCGTCAGTTTCATCACCAAGTTTCGCTCTGGCTCGGTGGGCACAGGCTTGGATGAGCCGCTGCACACAGTCACGGCCGGTGGCGAGACAAAGCGGATGAGCACAGGAAACGTGATGGGAATGGTGACGGCATTCTTGGCCAAGCACTACACAGGCGTAGTGGGCAGCGACCTGCAAGATCCTATCGGCACAGTCACCAGCGTGGATCACCACAGTCTGATCACGGCCAACCTGATTCACATGGGGCATGGCGAAGGCAAGGCAGGCGGCAAACGGTTCAGCCACGGTATACGCGATGTTGAGCAGCCGTTGAATACCGTAACGGCCTCTGGCTGCCCTGCTGGTCTTGTGACAAGCCACTTGGTGAAGCTACGCAACAACCAGTTTGGTCAGGGCCATGACGAGCCTATGCCGACACTGACAGCCGGCGGCGGGCATGTTGGGGAGGTTCGCTCGTTCCTTGTGAAGTATTACGGCAATGAGCAGGATGGGGTGAGTTTGCACGAGCCTCTACACACAATCCCCACCCGTGATCGTTTCGGGCTGGTGACTGTCCATGGTGTCGATTACCAGATCGTGGACATTGGCCTGCGCATGCTGACTCCACGCGAGCTCTACCGCGCCCAGGGCTTTCCTGACTCGTACATCATCGATCAGAAGCCTGACGGCAGCCCACTTACCAAAACGGCCCAGGTCCGTATGTGCGGGAACAGCGTTTGCCCACCACTGGCCCACGCCCTGGTGCGGGCCAACTACTCCGATCAGCAGATCTCCCCTCGGGAGAAAGTCGCATGACACAAAGCGCCTACAGCAACAAACCCCTGCCCCGCCTTCGACACATCGAACCGGGGCAATTTTTTACCCTTCGCCATGATCCGGAAGTGCGCGTGCTCCTGCACAAGACACGCACTCACGGTCATTTCAATAACGGATATGCATCCCTGTGCCATGAGCTGGAACGCTCCTGTGTGGTCTGGGGTGAGAACGGATGGGAAGCAAATCCATGAGTGACTTGGTCCTACCCCTCAAGCGCGAATACTTCGAGCAGATCAAAGCCGGTGAAAAGTGGTTTGAATACCGGCTCTGCAACGACTACTGGCGCACGCGCCTGGACGGCCACGGCGCATACGACCGCATCATCCTGACGCTTGGCTATCCCCGGCGCGACGACAGCGAGCGCCGCCTGATACGGCCTTGGCGCGGCTACACAACTGCAACCATCATCCATCCGCACTTCGGACCCGATCCGGTCGAAGTGTACGTAATCGACGTGAGGCCAGAATGACAGCCAATGTTTTAGACCCCTGCTGTGGTGGCCGCATGATGTGGTTCAACCGGCAGGATCAGCGCGCTCTTTTCGGAGATATCCGCAGCGAGAACCACACACTTTGCGACGGACGGGCCTTCAACATCACGCCCGATCTGAACATGGACTTCCGGGCCATGCCCTTCCCAGATGAGAGCTTTCGTCTTGTCTGTTTCGATCCCCCTCACCTGCGTCACGCTGGCCGGGAATCGTGGCTACGTGCCAAGTACGGAATCCTCGGTGATGACCGGCAAGACGATCTGCGCCGTGGTTTCGCTGAATGCTTCCGCGTCCTCAAGCCTGAGGGTGTGCTGATTTTTAAATGGAACGAGATCCAGATCCCCACTCGCCAGATCCTTGAGCTGACTCCACACAAGCCCTTGTTCGGCCACCCGAGCGGCAAACGCGCCGACACCCACTGGATCACCTTCATGAAAGGACAGTCATGAACACCCACCCACACAGCCAGGCACGGTCTACCCCGCAAGTCTGGTTCTCACGAAAACCTAAGTCCAAGCGCCGCAAGGTGCGTGTGAAGTTAATACGAATGGAGGCAGTCAATGGCTAGCCTAAGTTACGAAGAGCGCAAACGCCTGCGCCGAGCTGCCGAGGATGCGAGAGATGCATGCAATCGGCACTTCGGGCCATTCGTTGATGTTGTGGCTCACCCGCTGAATATCCTCGCGCTGCTGGACATGGTAGACCCAGTCGATCAGCAACAAAAAACCCTGGCCAACATTGAGGCCTTCGTCGCCTGCGATGCGTCCGCTATCTCGTATCTAAGCCTGGGTGAATACCGGACAGCCCTGCTTAAGATGCTGCGTGAGGCGCCGGCAGCAAAGGAGCCTGGCGCATGAACATTTCCCCCGAGGCGGCAGAAGCTGGCCGCAAAACACTCTGGGAGCTGTTCCTCAAATGGGTGGACAGCCTGCCCCTTTAATTCTTTGATCAGGAAAAACACATGAACTACAACTGTGAGAAACACAGTGAAGCCCAGGTGCATCGCGGTCGCACCTGCGTAGCATGCGAAATCGAGAGCCTGCAAAAGCAGATCACGGCAGCCCAGCTGCTCAGTACCGCAATGTGGAATTGGATGAACAATCCAGAGAACACTGCAGTACGAAACACAGAGCTGGATACAGAGCAGTTCCGCCAGCGGTTCCTGCGGGAGTTCCGACAGGCCCGCTAATGCAAGATCGAATTATGGAAGTCCTGGCCAGAACGGCCAAAGATTGGAATCTACCCGCCCCCGTGGCGGGTTTTTGATGGAGAGCACAATGATTAACCTTCAGCCGGAACAGCTGGAAGCTATGCTTGCGCGAGCAGCTCGAATGGGTGCCCAGCAAGCCTTTGAGGATATGGTTTGCTACCACTACAAGGACGCGTGCAAGTTCCTACGCATTAGCTACAACACCCTGCAGAAGCGAATTACAGAGGGTAAAATCAAACAGATTGATGGGAGGATTACCGGTGCTGAGATTCGTCGCTATCTCGGGCTGCACGCAAAATAATTTTTGCTCCCATTTTGCTCGCATATTCACCCCAAGTTGTTTATACATGCGGCTTTACGAGTCTCTCCGTTCGCACCAGAGCATGAAAACCGTTGATTCAGAAAAATCAATTTTAAGCAAAATCAACGGCTTAACTTTCATACCCTAACAGCTTTTAATAGCCTGTTTTCAAGCATTCAACATCGTAGGCTTCATAAAAGCCCCACGAATTCCTCAAAAAACAAAAAATAGCCGGCATTGCCTAGGTATTGAATCCAGTTCAATACTGTTAGCGATCCACATGACCGCAAGTACGTCTATTGATTTGGTTCCCTTGTAATTGTTTGGCCGTTAATAATTACCACTCAATCAACTCGCTGCACGTCTTGTATTGTTATGTACGGAAGCTAGCCCACTCTCACAATCATTAGTTAAAGCTTGTCCGCGCTAACAAAGTTATTTTCAGATAAGAGCCCACCAAAGCTGCGCTATATCGATCTGATAAATCCAACGGTATTTACTGAAATCGACCTCGAGACTGCTGAGAAAAAGCACGTGCCGGGGGGCAGAATCGCAGGAACCCCGCTGGGCACTGTGCTTTTCTCCTGAACACCACTACTTAAACATCAGTTGTAGCGATCGTGCTTTCCAGGAAAGTCACTGGGCCAGCGCATGGGTTGCGGCTCAGGCTTGGGAGCCGGATCAGGACTTGGGCTGGGAGCCGGATTTGGGCTTGGCTTTGGATTGCGATTCATCCCCATCTTTCCTTTATAAAAAATCAATAATGACAATCATTCGCAAGTAATTATATTACCTAGTCACATTTGACAATAAATAACATTTATTCCTGTTTTTTACTCGATAACTACATTTTTCATGTATAAAGAGGTCATAAATTTGACTGAAAGACCAACAAACCGAAGAATATTTGTTACTTTATACTACATTGGTGAGCTGAAAGGGAGTATAGACATCGTTCTATAGACGTAGGTCAAAGCCGGTTTGAAACCGGCCCAAGAGGAAGGGATTTTGTCGTCAGGAAGTCTCAGGGGAGGACTTCAACACGGCCAGCCAGACAAGGCAAAAACCATGCCCTGCATAAAGAGAAAGTCGGCACAGAGATGGCTGAGCCACAACAAACAGCTTAGTGAAGCAGCAAGAGCAACGGGCACGTCACCTGATATCCCTACTATCAAGCCCGAAAGATTCCCCTCCTCATTTCCGAGCCCCACAAAAGAAAGCCTTGAAGCGCAGACACAAAAAAGCCGCCCTTGAAGGCGGCTTCCCGATTAAATTCGGAGCTTATTCCTGCCGATCGTGTTTACCCGGAAAATCGCTAGGCCAACGCATGGGCTTCGGCTGCGGATCGGGTTTCGGTACCTGATTAGTAAAGGGGGCACTATTCACAAGGCAACCTCCTTCATGAAAATTAAAAATATAGAGCCAAGCCTCAATTGCACCAAATCTTATATCAATAAGTGCTAATCAATGGACGCTCTAGTATTAACCCTAGCGGAATACTGAACAAATTAGCTGGCTCATAATTAATCAGACAGCATTCACGCCCGACAGTTCCTTGCCACGCCTATCCCTAACAGCGGTGCCACAGCAAAAATTCCAAATAAATAATATGCCGCTTGACGCGTTCCCTCCACGCCACCGGGATCAATAAGTCCACCCGCATTGGCAATCATTCCAGCCAAGGCTGCTCCGCTTGCCGTTGCAAAAAGTTGAATGGTTGTAATCGATGCCCCCGCCAGTTCCTGCTCTTGAGCTGGCACTGCCTTGAAAACCCGCACCAGCAAATGGGGCCAAGCTACCCCTACTCCCACGCCTATCAAGGCCAGAGCCAGGACGGAACCCGTACTGGTATCTGGCAGTAAAACAACAAGCCCCACCATACCCAGCAGTCCCAGGATAGGCCCAGCCATGATCGCCCGCGCAATGGCTTTTTCCCCCAGGCCCGAGCTGATAATTGCCCCTACCGTCCAGCCCGCCCCCATCAGCGCCGTCAAGTACCCCGCTACTAACGGGGACTGTTGATGCAAGACTTGCAGAAAAAGCGGTGCAAAAACTTCACCACTGGTCACCGTCAGCACTAACAAGGACATCAAGGCATAGAGTTTGGCAATAGCAGATCTGAACTGAAACGCCCCCGATGGCAGCAACTTGGTAGACGAACGTTTTTCCACTACCAGCAAAGCGACGGCCAACACCCCCGCCAAGCCCAGGCCAAGCGCATTTTGCAGTACATCTGCCGAGGTACTACCGGCAGAGATCGCCAACACCGCCAGCGTCAACAACAGCAGTTGAATCACAGGAATAGCCACCTTGCTCACCGCCACGGCATGTTGCTCGCGTTTGGGGAGGACTACTAATGCCAAAGCGGCAAAAAGTACGGCAATCAAGGCGACCGATCCAAAAGCCGCACGCCACATTCCCCACTGCGCAAACACGCCACCGACTGCCGGCCCGGCCAACGTTGCCACGCCCCACATGGCTGATACCAACGCCATGGCTCGAGGCCACAAGGGCTCTGCAAAAACCAGACGAATCATGGCGTACGCCAGAGCAAAGAGAAAACCACCGCCAATCCCCTGGACGAAGCGCCCGAACAGCAAAAGGGACATATTCGGCGCCAGCGCGCAAACAAGCGCCCCTACAGCAAAGATCAAGGCCGCGACGGCATAGCTGCCTTTAGGACCCGTCAAGGCCAGCAACTTGGGTGACAGAGCCGAACCCAGAATAGACGCCACGACAAACAGGGTCGTATTCCAGGCATATAAATCCAGCCCACCAATATCTTGCACAACCGTGGGCAAAATGGTGGTCACAATGTAGACATTGACGGCATGCAATACCACTCCACCGGCCAGGACGAGGGCACGCATGGCATTGGCCCCCGACAACAAAGCGCCCCACCCGGTCTGTACCCCTTGCCCGCTACTCGCGCAAGCTTGCTGATTCTTCATAAGATCTCGACTCATTCTTTTAAAAGTAGCCCTGCCGCTTGAAAAGCTTGCATAGGCAAGAGTGGTCTTTTATAAAACCTCATGTATAGATGAGGTCAAGAGATCCAAACACCATGAGAATCGATACCAGCATCCCTCTGTCCGTGGGTGAAGTCGCCCGCCGCAGCGGGGTCACCATTGCAACCGTGCATCACTACGAAACCAAAGGTCTCATTCATGGCTGGCGTAGCGATGGTAACCAGCGCCGCTATCACCGGAATGTTCTACGAAAAATTGCGGTCATCAAAATTGCACAGCGCGCCGGCATTCCACTGGCTACCATCAAAACAGCCCTGGATGAATTACCTACTGGCCGGCCACTGAACGCAAAGGACTGGGCCACCTTGTCCACGAGCTGGCGGGATATGTTGAATGAGCGGATTCTCAGCCTGACACAGCTACGCGATGAGCTGGATGGCTGTATAGGCTGTGGATGTTTGTCCATGACGGACTGCCCACTTAGAAACCCGGGGGATCAGTTGTCCCTATCAGGCGCGGGTGCTGTGCTGCTTGATGCCGGACGACACAATCAGAAGCGGAAGAAAAGAGCGGGGGAAATCTGATCGCGCGGCTTGTGTGAAATCCAGGCTGAAAACGCAGCGCATCAGGGTTGGAAATCAGCGAAAACCGACCCTTACTTCCCTATGCCAGAAGGCATCAGGCAGCAAAAAGGCCCAGTTTTCACACCGGACCTTTTTTACTTTCCAAGAAACGCCCTGCTCTCTTAAATCACGCCCCAGAAATACAGCAGCGCGGGGAGCAAGGCTGTCAGCACCCCTTGCACGGCAGACACCAGCCCAGTCAGGCGGGCAATGGGTTTATTCAGTACCAGCAGCAAGAAGAACATGAACCAGAGCACTGCCCAGGACAACCAGCTCAGGACTTGCCAGTAGTCAAAAATCCGCTCGGCTACACTCAAATTTGTAAAAGCGGCGGGAACAGCGATGCAAGCGACCACCAGGGAATACCAGCCCAAAGCACGCCCATCACTTCCTGTAAACGCGTTCACCCCTACCCAAAAATAGGTCAAGGCAAACAGGCCCAGATAAATGGCCGACAAGGGAGAGTACACGGTGCTATTGGCGGGGTTCAAGATATGGGACATGCAGATGAATCCCAGTACGGCCGTGAACAAGTTGACGATAGCAGCATCTTTGGCATCCACCAGCCTGCCAGCATGATGGCCTTCAGAGTAAAAGAGACGAACACCATTAACGAACAGGCACAGGCCTGCAAACGCCAGAAAAGCGGCAACTAGCATTTTGAAGATATCCTAAGTAATAGAAGGCGGACACAGAACATGCCCGCAACATGATGTTGCACTCAAGACTGAGGCGGAGCAGATCATAGAGCTTGGCTACGCAATTGCCATGTGATTTTTTTTATAAGCTCTATAAGAAAAAACCGCGCAATTTTGCGGCGGTTTTCCAGTGAAAATTCTTGCTGAAAAGCGAGCGGTTTGCACAGGCATTAGCAGACAAACGCCCCCTTCTCCATTTTGGAAGCAGACTCAGCCCAGGGCCAAACAAAGTCCCTTTTAATCAATGAGTTAAAAAATTATCGAAGCCTGGGCAAGGCCGCTACAAATGACGTCTGGCAACTGACCAAACCATAAAAAGCGTGCCTGCTCAAGAACCCGCTCAAGCCTGTTCGTTTTGGCCCCAGTGAGCCAGCACACGCACATAGACCAACTGTGCCAGCAGTTCCACCAGAGTCTGCGTCAAAATGATGGCTGGCAACAACGGCAAAGCCCCCGGAATTGCCAAAGCCAGAGGCAGCACCACCAAAGAATTGCGAGTTGCACTGCTGAAAGCCACCGCACGTCGCAACGGGACGGCCAGCTGCGCTTGCCGTGCCAGCGCCCAGCCGATGACAGGAGCCAGAATGGCAAACAGCGCATACACCGGCAACACTCGCCACAAGACACCCAGTGCAGGCTCCAGTTGTCGCAGAACAGCCGCCACGACGATGAACAAGACCAAAGCAGTGGCTGGAACGGGGGCCAAGCCCAAACCCGTTTTTATCTGCGCCCAGCTATGACTTTTACCCGCGAGATACTGGGTGGCCCAGGCCAGCAGCAGCGGAATCAGAATCAGGTAAAAGAAAGCATTCAGAAACGGCCCGGCTTTGATGTACAAACCGAACTGTTCCCCCAAGGCCAATTTCAAAAACAAGGGCAGGAGCAGCATTTGCACAAGCAGCAGTACCGGCGTAGCGGCCAGAAGTGCGCGGGCGTCGGCACGACCTAATTGAGCAAAGGTCACGACGTAATCAATGCAAGGAGCCAGCAAGACCAACAGCACGCCCAGGCGCAACATGGTGTGGTCTGGCAGCAAGGGCACCAGCGCAAAGACCAATAGAGGTATCAGGAGAAAATTGGCCAGAAGCAAAACGGCCAGAAAGCGCAGCTGGGTCAGCGCTTTGCCTAACTGGGCAATAGGCACCTGCACAAAGGTGACATACAACATGAAAGCCAGCGCTGGATTGATCCAGTCGACCAGACTAGCTGGCATCACCCAGACACTGGCCATCCAGGCGGCCAGCAACATCGCCACACAATAAATAGCGGTTTGCCGGCGCTCTAACACATCACGAATCACGGCCAGCACCTCGTTTGGCTGAACAACTCCGGCACTGCCGTGAGAACTCCCTTTTACAGACCGCTACGGCGCAAACGTGCGGCGGACTGACGGTTCAAATCTCGAGCCTCACGCTCGGCATACTCGCTTTCTCCGGCTTCGTAACGGCCCTCGTGCATGCAGGACTCACGGTCCCAGGTGCATTCATTAAAGAGTTTTGACACGGGGCCACCACCGGGCTTCGCGGAGGAACAAGCTGCCATCAAAGCGGCCAGACCGAGCACCGCGCAACTTTGAATCAGACGTCGAACCATCATTGTGTTTTCCCTACAAAAAATCTTTATTGCAATTACCGCGAATCGAAATCAGAACCGATCGCGGACAATAGGAACACTGTACCCTGAGCCTCCAAAGCCCGTCGATTCCCTTTCCTGATAATTTGCAATTTATGACTCACGAACAATTTTTGCTATTGGCCCAAATCTTGAATCTGACGCCCAATCCCGAACTGGAGCAGGAAGTCCGACATCCAGGCGCGCAAATCAGCACACAAGCACAACAGATCCTGACTCTACATCTCCAGCTGAAGGAAGCCTATGTCATTCACAGGCCCACTGCATTTCGAGTTGTAGTCAGCCATGACGATCTGGACCGTTTCCCAGGCACCCTGGATTTGAAGCAAGGTATGCATGTACAGCTGGTTTCTTACACCAGCGAGCGCTACATCAGTGTTCGTATCACCCAACTGCCAGCCACCCCCAAGGCGTATTTCAGGGGCGTCGTCAGCGAGCAGAACATCAGTTACCACGTTTTCGAGGTCGGGGACAGCGTGTATTTTTCTGAAGATCAAGTCCACGCCATACTCAATAAATAAAACGGGCTAGTGCCCACACGCCAAGGTGCCTGCTTCAACCCGATCTTTTCAGACTGGTGTCAGGCAGCAAGTGCAAGCCTGTCCGTCTTACAAACTCCTCGTAGCTGATGGGTGGTCCAACACGAGTGGAAGCCTGGTTAGCCTGCCAATGTACCCAGGATCGCCCTGTGGTGGCGTCATACACCAGCTTGAACAAATGACTGGGAACGGCAACCTGGCTGGAACCTATCGTCGCCGCATTGCGCTCGTACACAGGTCCGGTGAACACATACACATTGCCTGCGGCACGCGCCACATATTTACGGGTATCGGCTTCGATCTTGTTCCAGGGGCCGGCGTTGTGGACCTGATTTTGCGGCACCATATTGGCCAGAGAAAAGCTCTGCGCCATGCTCTGCTCCGACGCCATATCCCCTGCCGGAGCCATATGCCCGCGCGAAAAGCCCGAGCCTCGATAGTCATTCAGCTCGGCTCGCTCTGCCTGCGGCAAACGGCCTTCAGCATAAAAACGATCCGTGCGCTTCAAGCCTTTGGCGGACTGAATCTGCTGACGGTTCAGACGCTGGACGACAAACACCGGCGTCTTGGTTTGGCCGCTATGCAAAATCGCAAAAGAGCTGAAGCACAACTCTCTTTGCGTGTAAGCCATGGGCACGACAGGTCGCGAACCGGGAAAAAACTGGGGGCAATGTGCAAAAGAGGTTTGAACATACCCCTCGACCGAGGCCGGAACAGGCACACTATCCTGCTGCGTCGCACCTGGCCAACCCAAGGACACCAGAAACGATTCAAGACTTTGCCAGTTCGGCCCTTGGGGATGAAGCCAGGCCGTTGCAATCCCGAAACTGGTCAGGGCCGCGGCAAGGACGGACTTCAAAAATCGGGACGGGTTTGCCTGCCCTGTCTTTTTTCTACTACTGGTTTTTTTAACGCTACGACCTGTACTTTTTCTGCTCATACCACTCTTGTTTTATGCTTGGTCGGCTTACATCATTGCGCCGACTGCACCTGTGATTATAAGCAGTCCTTTCAGATTCAAAAGAACGTGCCCCCAGTGGGAGCACGTATTTATTTCTGACTCCGGCTTTTTTAACGCGATCAATCGCCAGAACAGGAAAAGACTCAGGGCTTGCGGTGACGCTTTTTACTGAGCACCCAGAGCCTGCAATTCTTTCAATTCATCTTGCAGTTGTTCCAATTTGGCACGATCACGTTCCAGTTTTTTCTCCAGCTTTTCCACCTTGTCTTGTCGCCCTTCAGCCCGTTTCTCGGCGATTTCATCCAGGCGTTCCTGGATGTCCTCTTCCTGCTCGCGGATATCTTCCTGTACATCACGCAGCAAATCCGCGTCCCGGCAATGCATCTGCACATTGGCCAAGGCGCGCTCCAGGCCACGCTCTCGATGGACATTGCCATGCTGGCGAGCATAGTTGATCTGGTTCTGAATTTCGGCAGCCCGATACTGGCAAGCCGGGTTATCAGCCCAGGCGGGCAAGGCCATCACACTTAATACAGCACTCAAGCACCATACGGAACGTTTCATCCTTGTTACTCCTGCAGTGTTCATCCAGATAGCCATCATACAATCCAGACTCCAATTTACCTCAGGTGGACGATTGGAATAGACTTCGTCAATTTGTCACGAAAACGTGATTAAATTCGAAAATTCTTCTGTTTATGTCATATTCAAGTAACAAAATTGTCGCAAATTGTGTCGAGAAATTTACACAACTTGTCTTTAAGCATAAAACAGTTCAGTTACACTCGAAATCCTCATAAAGCAAACTTTTACTTTTAATCGTGTTCAACATCACCACCAGGAAACTGATTTTTTTCCTGTGCGCTGCTTTGATTGTGTTGTGGCTCTTTCCCTTTGCGCACGTCAACGAAAGTTTGCTCAACTCCTCCCAGGCGTATTCAGCCTGGCATACCAGTGTGCTCAACTCCTTGATGCCCTTGTCCATTCTGGCCGTTGCCAGTCTGATCTGGGCAGAACGGGCGGTGTCCGCTTGTCTGGCCATGGCCGTCAACACCGTCTTGTTTGTACTGGCGATCAAGAATATCTGCGATACCGCGGACCGCTTCTCGCGGGTCTGCGGTATTGATATTTCCGTTTCCTATGGAGCCATGTTGTACGGACTGGGCATGGCCACCCTGTGGGTGCTGCTGCTGAGCTATCGCTGGAAAGGTCCCAAGGAACAATCCGGCCCCTCGGGTGACGCAAGCCTGTAATCAGGTTCCTCTCGTCCTTGCATCATCCGGATGGTCTGCGGGGCCGGTGAGGCCATGACTAGGGTCTCCTTTATTCTTGCCGTACAAGTAACGGCTTCAAGCCGGATTGAAGGGCCAGAAAACGGGGATCAACAACACGCCCAACACCCAGAAAATCAGATTCAAGGGCAAACCCACTTTCAGGAAATCCACAAAACGATAGCCGCCTGCGCCATAAACCATGGTGTTGGTCTGATAGCCCACAGGCGTGGCAAAACTGGTGGAAGCCGCGAAGGTAACGGCGATTAGAAATGGAGTGGGATCGACGCCCATCATTTTCGCCGTGGACATTCCTATCGGTGCCAGCAAGACGGCAGCGGCGGCATTGCTCATGAATTCGGTCAGCATCAGGGCCATCAGGTAGACCACGGCCAACACGGTCAAAGGCCCAAAGGACTTCACCAGACCAACGGTATTTTCGACCAGAAACTGGGCCGCGCCGGTCTCGCTCATGGCCATACCCAAAGGCAGCAAGCCCGCCATCAAGATGATGATGCGCCAGTCTATGGCGTCGTACACATCATCTGCTTTCAAACAACCGGCCAGTGTCATGGCCACGGCACCGAACAAGGAGGTGATGCTGATAGGCACCCAGCCCAAGGCAGGCACCAAAATCACCAGGGCCATGGTGACCAGTGCAAACGGCGCACGCCAGCCCATTTCCTTTTCAGCCTCGCGCTCGGACAGCACGATAATATTGCTGTCAGCCCGCAAATCGGCCGCCTCTGCGGCCGGAGTCAATATCAACAAGATATCGCCCACTTGCAAACGCACTGCACGCAATTGCTCACGCAAGACCTGACCACGGCGATGAATGCCCAGCACGGTGGCGTTCTTGTGCCAGCCTGCTCCCAAACTGCCCAAAGTACGACCACTGATACGCGAACGCGGCGCAATCATGACCTCGGTCAGGACCTGATCGACCTGCTCAAAAGACTGTTGTTCCAGCTTGAACTGGGGGTCTACTTCCAGACCCGCTTCTTTGCGCAGTTCATCCAGCTTGGTCCAGTCTCCGCGCGCCAACAGCACATCGTCCTGCTCGATCTTCTGCTCTCGCGGGCCCCACACTTTGGTATCGCCGCGCAACAGCTCCAGCACAAACACCCCGTATTGCTCGCCCAGCTTGGCATCGCCCACCGATTGGCCAATCAGGGAAGAATCGGGCATCACCCGCAGCTCGGTAATGTATTTTCCCAGCTCATATTGCTCGACCAACTCGCCGCCACGGGCATCGGGCAGTAACCAGCGCCCTATCGTCAGCAAATAAAGACACCCCACAGCCATACAGATCACCCCCAAGGCGGTGAACTCGAACATGGTGAAACCGGGATGGCCCAGATCGCGGGCAATGGCATTGACCAGCAGGTTGGTAGAGGTCCCGACCAAGGTACAGACCCCGGCCATTTGCGAGACATAGGACAAGGGGATAAGCGCTTTGGAAGCCGACATGCCTATCCGTGCGCAGGCGGCCATGACGATGGGAATGAATACCGCTACCACCGCCGTGTTGTTCACGAAAGGAGCAATCACCGCCAGAACCAGAAACAACAGCAGCAGAAACTGCACAGGGGAGCGTGCCTTGCTCAGCAAATCCCCAATCCCGGACAGCGCCCCGCTATTTTGCAGCCCGGCAGCCAGCACAAACATGGCCGCGACGGTAACCGTGGCCGGATTGCTGAAACCACCCACGGCCTGCTCGGGAGTCACCAAACCCAGAACCGCCAAGGTGCTGAGCACCAGCAAGGCGATAGCATCTATTCGGAGTTTTTCTGTAGCAAACAAGACAATCGCGATTAAAGCCAGACCCAAGACCACTGCAATCTCTGTTGTCATGTTGCCCCACTCCTGTTTGTGCTGTGCTGCTCAGTATAGGGAAAAATGCAGCACACCAAGCACTGCATTTCGCCGCACTCAACAAAAAAACACAAGTTTTCAAAACAGGAAAAGTGAAGCCTTCAAGCTTGGAAGGATCGGTGGCGCAAGGCCACCCCTGCAACGCTTAAACCAGCAGCATCACCAAAAACACCAGCCCCAACAAGGCGATATAGGCTTTGGCATGAATGCTGTCCGGGATCTTGCCGATCCAGCGCGAGGTGAAGCGAATCCCCAGCCAGGAGCCAATCACCAGCACCAGGCATGCGCGCAAGTCGATATAACCTGCATGCCAGGCCCCCAAGGAATCGGCATTCCAGGCCAGCATGGCGTAGGTCAGGCTCCCCACCACCGCCATCGGCAAGGACAAGGGGTTGGCTGCGGCCGTGGCAGCGGTCATGCTGGCACCGCGTCGACGCATCAAGGGGACAGTGATCACGCTACCACCGACACCCAAAAAGGCGGCAATCGCACCAATAATTACCCCGGCCCCAGCACTACTGGCCTTGCTTAAAGGGCGCATGGTATTGCTGGACTCTTGGGTGAAGCCGGAACGAAACAGGCTATCCAGAATCGTCAGGCCCAGATACACCACAAAAACCCAACGTACCCAGGACCCGCTCAAGGCCATGGCTGCTGCCGCACCGGGAATCGCCCCCAAGGCGATGAACAGGAGCAAAGGGCGCACTTGCCCCCAAGGCACAGTGCCCGCCTTGTGGTGGCGCCAGGTAGACAGGCCAGCACCAAAAATCATGACGCAGGTGGAAGTGGCCACCGCAATATGCATGGCCGCCTGCCCCATCTGACTGTCCACGCCATACATGCCAATCAGCACCGAATACAGCACGGGAACCACCACAAAACCGCCACCGAAGCCAAACAGCACGGTGGTCACGCCAGCCAGCAAACCAAAAAACAGCAATAGAAAATACATAGCCGCCCATCAACACAGATGACAAAACCCAAGAATAGGTCGCCCTGCTTTGGCTGGCATGCTAAAACCGGTCAACAATACTTTCGTTCCGGCCAGAGGCTTGCTTATGCACAATGTACGACTGGATAGCGTAGATGCCACCCCTCGCCCCTTGCTGGCGATTGGCACGGACTACGCGCCGGGCACGCTGCTGGACTTTCATGTGCACCGACGGGCGCAAATGCTCTATGCCATGACCGGGCTGATGGAAGTCGAAACCGACGATGGCGCCTGGGTAATTCCACCTTATAGTGGCGTGTGGATTCCAGCTGGCAAACGCCATCGCGTTCGCATGCAAAGCGCCAGCACCCGAAGCTTATATATAGAGCCGGAAGCAGCACCTCGCAGCAGCACACACTGCGAAGTGCTGGTCATTACGCCCTTGCTGCATCACTTGTTGCTGGCCTCCCTGGCCTTGCCCGCTCTGTACGAGGAAGATGGCCGCGACGACGCCTTGGCTCAACTGCTTCTGCATGAAGTCGGTTTGGCGCAAACCATGCCGCTCTTTGCCCCCATCCCTCAAGACCCATCCCTGGCCCAGCTCTGCAAAGACTTTTTAAGTCAGCCCAATATTCAAAGCACGCCAGAACAGTGGGCCGGGCAAATCAATAAAAGCCTGCGCAGTTTTACGCGCCTGTTCCGGCAACAAACCGGCATGAGTTTTAGTGAATGGCGTCAACAAGCCTGTCTGCTGGCGGCTCTGGCCAAGCTGTCGGCCGGCCAATCCGTCACACAGATTGCACTGGATCTGGGTTACGACAGCTCCAGTGCCTTTTCCACCATGTTTCGTCGCCGCTTGGGGCAAGCACCCAGCAACTTTATTCGTGTTCCTTGAAGGAACTGACCAGACAGCAACTTGATGGAAGCAGAAACAAAAAGGCCCCCGGAGCTCTGACATCCAGGGGCCTGCACTGCCCGCCTCAACTTATAAGCGGCCTGGCATCATGACTGGGGCTTAACGCGTGATACGCGCCCGTCCACCAATCGTTGCAGCCAGACTGGCCACGAAGGCACCTACCAGCAAGGACGCAAATGCCCACAGCGCGAAAGCAGCGGCAGCCTTGCGAGCGGTGTCAGCCGCTTCACGAGCTTGCTGCTCCAGCTTGTCGGCTGTTTCCTTGGCTTGCTTTTGCACGGAGTCCAGGCGCTCCTTGGCTTGCTCGGGCGTCAAGCCGGTACGGTTGGCCACCAAACGCAGCAAGTAATCCTGATCCTGCTGGGACACCTCCCCTTCTTTAAGGCTGCGAGCCAGAATCCGGCTGACCTCACGCTCCGGGTTGCCAGTCTGAGCAGGCGCATTGGCAGGATCTGCCGGACGCAACAAGGTGTCGGTGAAATAGCCCAAGCCGGGGCCCTGCGCCTGATCCTTGCCTGCCTGGCCTACGATGGCCGATGCCGCTCCCACTCCAGCCCCGGCCAGATTCGCCCCTGCCTGAGCCGTACCCGAGACCAGCGAGGCGACACCCGATCCCAGCAAGAAGACGCTGACAACCGCACTCACGGCCCAGACCAGAAAACCATGCGCCGTATCGCGGAAATGAACTTCGTCACCGTGAACACCTGTCCAGTTGGTACGCAGACGTCCGGTGACATAGCCCGCAATACCGTAGGCAATGATCTGCGTGACAAAAAGCCAGATAATCGTCCCGATAGCCATCGTGGTGCCTGAGGCCCCGTCATTACTCCACGGAGAGATCGCCATGAAACCCAGGCCGGTCCCACCTACCAGCAAGGTCACCGTCATGGCAGCGGCAATAACCGCGCCCCCGATGACAGCGCCCCAAGACACAGCGGAGTGCGAAGACTCCGCCACGGCTTGCGTCCCCAAACCTGCATCCGAACCAAATTGCGTTGTAGCCATGATGATTCCTTATTTCAGATTGTGATCGCACGCACCTTAGTGCCAAAACAGAGCCAGCAAAATGATGATAGGGATAGGAACACCCAGAAGCCATAAAAGGATCGATCGCATAAGCCCTCCGTTTGAATGAAAAACAAGAACTGAATGCAGCAAAAAACACTTCACGCTCATTCTAGGCAGATAAAAAATCGATAAATTTTATAAAATGTAAAAAGAGAAACCGAATCAAAGCGCATGGCTGCAGGCCACCTCATTCTCAACATGGATAGACTCATGACCCTGGACGAAAAAGGGTTAAGCCCTTTTTACATAAGCCCTACAGAGACAAGCGAGAAAGAAGCAGGCTATACGATCAGGCAGCACACACCCGCAAATCAGGCCTCGCCCAAGAATTTCACTCAAAGCTTGTATGGCAATACATGCTTATTTTTTATTATCTTGAAATACTTGATTACGTAGCTGATTGAATTGAGCAGCAGCAATAATAAATAAACAAAATAGCTGCGATAAGAAAAACAAGGGTAAGTAGAAAAATAATTATCGAACCACAAGAAAAAAGAATAACAACTTCAGAAATAAAGTAAACAGAAAAAATCCAACACAGATATTGCAGGCCTCCGCATTCACATCTGCACATGAAGTTCACTTGGCCAACACACCACCTTCCTGGCCTTGCTGACAGACTGCATCCCACACGCATCTGTCCTCAAAAGCGACAAAGAAAGCCACAAAACCGTGCATGGAAGGGGCAGACTCGGTTATCCTGTTGCCTCCATTCAAGCTCGGCCGCTGCGGTGGTAAACCGCGCATCATGCGCCTTCTGTATCCCGATACTGCCAAAGACGGCCTGCATTCACAGAGCCTAGCCTATGAGCGACCTCCAAAGTCTGATCGAATCGGCGTGGGAACAGCGAGCTTCCCTCTCCCCCCAAGAACACAGCATTCAACTGCGCACGGCCATCCATACCGTGATCGAAAAGCTGGATTACGGTTCCCTGCGTGTGGCGGAGAAAATCGACGGACAGTGGCAGGTCAACGACTGGGTCAAGAAAGCGATTCTTCTGTCCTTCAGGATCAACGAAAACCGCGTCATGGCCAGCGAGCCCGCTCCCTTCTATGACAAGGTGCCTCTGAAATTCGAGCAGCACGACCAGGCTGCGTTTGCTCAGGCAGGCTTTCGCGCCGTTCCCGGTGCTGTGGTACGCCAAGGCGCCTATGTAGCACCCGATGTCGTGCTGATGCCCTCGTTTGTGAACATCGGCGCTTATGTCGGTGAAGGCACCATGGTGGATACCTGGGCCACCGTTGGTTCCTGCGCCCAGATCGGCAAGCATGTTCACCTGTCGGGTGGCGTCGGTATTGGCGGGGTATTGGAGCCTCTGCAGGCCAACCCCACTATCATTGAGGACAACTGTTTCATCGGTGCCCGTTCCGAAGTGGTGGAAGGGGTCATCGTAGAAGAGAACTCGGTGCTGGCCATGGGCGTCTTCCTGTCGCAAAGCACCAAAATTTACGAGCGCGAAACAGGCAAGATTTACCAGGGCCGTGTCCCTGCCGGTTCGGTAGTGGTCCCTGGTTCCCTGCCTTCGGCCGATGGGCTGTACAGCCTGGCCTGCGCCATCATCGTCAAGCGTGTGGATGCCCGTACCCGCGCCAAGACCAGTATTAATGATTTACTTCGCGCCTGAACATGAGCACTGACAATTCTGTACTAGACACCCTCAAAGCCCTGATTGCCCGCCCCTCGGTCACCCCTGAGGACGCCCACTGCCAGCAATGGCTGGGCGCAAGGCTGGAGCAAGCGGGCTTTAGCCTGGAACATCTGCCCAGCGGCCCGGTGTCCAATCTGTGGGCCCGCCGTGGCACCCTGGCGCCCTTGTTTGTTTTTGCCGGTCACACAGACGTGGTTCCTACCGGGCCGGAAGCGGCCTGGGACTCGCCCCCGTTTGAACCCACCGTGCGCGACGGTCAGCTGTATGGCCGTGGTGCGGCGGATATGAAAGCCTCGATTGCGGCCTTCATCCACGCAGTTGAAGAATTTACACAGGCCCATCCTGAACACAAAGGCTCGATTGCCCTGCTGCTGACGTCGGATGAAGAAGGCCCGGCCACCGACGGCACGGTGCATGTTTGCCGAGTGCTGAAAGAACGTGGCGAACAGCTGGACTACTGCATCGTGGGCGAACCTACCTGCTCGCGCCAATTAGGTGACACCATTAAAAATGGCCGTCGTGGCTCCCTGTCCGGCCACTTGATCGTAAAGGGTCGCCAAGGCCATGTGGCGTACCCGCAATTGGCCATCAACCCGCTGCATGTATTCGCCCCTGCGCTGCACGAACTGACAGACCGCATGTGGGACGCCGGCAATATCGATTTCCCGCCCACCAGCTTTCAGATTTCCAATATTCATGCCGGCACTGGCGCGGGTAATGTGATCCCCGGTCAGCTGGATGTGCATTTCAACTTCCGCTTCTCCACCGAGCAGACACCTGCCGGTCTGCAAGCCGAAGTGGAATCCATCCTGCGCCGCCATCGTGTGGACTTCCAACTGGAATGGACACTGGGTGGCGAGCCCTTCCTGACAGAGGCCGGACCGCTAAGCCAGGCTCTTGCCAAGGCCATTGAAACCGAAACCGGCGTGGAAACCGATCTGTCCACGACAGGCGGCACCTCGGATGGCCGCTTTATCGCTAAAATCTGCCCTCAAGTGGTCGAATTTGGCCCGCTCAACGCCAGCATCCATCAAATCAATGAGCACGTTGCTGTGGCTGATCTTGAGCCTCTTAAAAACATTTATCGCCGTACATTGGAATCCCTGCTTTGTTAAGCCCTTGCATCGATCATTCCTCCCTGCTGGAAGCCCAGCAGGAACTGCGCACCGTGCGTGACTTGTTGCGCTGGTCCGTCAGTCAGTTCAACCGCTGTCAGCTGGCCTTTGGCCATGGCAGTGACAATGCCTGGGACGAGGCCGCCTATCTGCTGCTGCACACCCTGCATTTGCCCCTGGACACGCTGGACCCGTATCTGGATGCCACCGTGCTGGAGTCCGAGCGCGCTGCCTATCTGGCCCTGGTCTCACGACGCTGCAACGAGCGCGTGCCCGCCGCCTACCTGACTGGCGAAGCCTGGCTGCAAGGCCATCGCTTCCGCGTCACCGCCGACACCATCGTGCCGCGCTCTCCCATTGCTGAATTGCTGGCAGAGCAGTTGCAACCCTGGATTGCGGACCCCGATGCCATCTACAACGCCCTGGATTTGTGCACTGGCTCGGGCTGTTTGGCTATTTTGACGGCACTGGCCTTCCCACAAGCCCAGGTCGATGCCGTGGATCTGTCCGACGCCGCGCTGGAAGTGGCCCAGTCAAACATCGATGCCTTCGAGCTGAACGATCGCATGAGCTTGTACAAGAGCGATCTGCTGGATCAATTGCCGCCAAGCGCTTACGACCTGATCATTTGCAACCCACCGTATGTGAATGAGCAGTCCATGCAAAACCTGCCCAAGGAATACCAGCACGAGCCACAACTGGCCCTGGCTGGCGGCGACGATGGTATGGATCTGGTGCGTCGCATTCTGGAAGCGGCCCCCAACTTCCTGGCACCCGAAGGTGTGCTGGTATTGGAAATCGGCAATGAGTACGACAATTTCATCGCCGCTTTCCCGGAGCTGGAGCCGATCTGGCTGAGCACGGAAACCGCTGAAGACCAGATTCTCTTGTTAAGCCGGGAGCAACTGGCTCTGTGATACGCGCAACTGGAATTACGCTGCGTCGCGGCGTCAAAGTCCTGCTGGACAATACTGATTTCATCGTCAACCCGGGCGAGCGCCTGGGCATTGTGGGCAAGAACGGTGCGGGTAAATCCTCGCTGTTTGCCTTGCTGCAAGGCGAGCTGGATCTGGACGGGGGTGACCTGAGCATCCCCGAAGTCTGGGAAGTGGCCAGTGTGCGCCAAACCATTCCAGACCGTGACCGCCCTGCCCGCGAATTTGTTATCGATGGCGACGAGCGCTTGCGTGCCTTGCAGGAAAAACGTGCCAATACGCCCGACAGCGATGGCCAAGCCATTGCCGAACTGGAAAACGCCCTGATCGAAGCCGATGCCTGGTCCGCCCCCTCGCGTGCCGAGCAACTGCTGGCCGGTCTGGGTTTCCGCCCCGATCAGTGGATGCTGCCTGTGCGCGACTTTTCCGGTGGCTGGCAAATGCGCCTGTCCCTGGCCCGTGCCCTGATGGCCCCTTCGGACCTGCTCTTACTGGACGAACCGACCAACCACCTGGATCTGGACGCCATGCTCTGGCTGGAGCGCTGGTTGAGTTCCTACCCCGGCACGGTTCTGCTGATTTCGCACGATACCGAGTTTCTGGATGCGGTGGCCCGTTCGATTCTGCACGTGGATCAAGGCAAGCTGGTTCGCTACAAAGGCGGCTACAACGACTTTCTGGTGCAACGTGCCGAGCGCGTACAACAAAGCCAGATCGCCTACGAGCGTCAAACTCGTGAAGCCGCGCGTCTGCAAGGTTTTATTGACCGCTTCAAGGCCCAGGCCACCAAAGCCAAACAGGCGCAAAGCCGCGTCAAGGCTTTGGCCCGCATGCAGACCGTGACGCTCTTGCGCGACGAATCAAGCGTTTCCATTCGCCTGCCCTCGCCCGAATACACACCCGATCCCTTGCTGACATTGGATCAGGCCGATCTGGGTTACCCCGGTCAGGACAAGGCCATTTTGAGCCAGGTCCGTCTGATGGTACGCGGCGGTGCCCGTGTGGGTATTTTGGGGATGAACGGTGCGGGTAAATCCACACTGGTCAAAACCTTGGCCGGCAAGCTGGAACCTATCAAAGGCGAACGCCTGGAATCCAAAGGTCTGGTGATCGGCTACTTTGCCCAGCACCAGCTGGACTCCATTGACCCGGACTCCACACCCCTGCAGCATCTGGCGCGTCTGGCTCCGGATGTACGCGAGCAGGAACTGCGTAATTACCTGGGCTCCTTCGGTTTCAGCGGTGATATGGTCACCAGCCTGACCGCCCCCTTCTCCGGTGGCGAAAAGGCACGTCTGGCCCTGTCCCTGATTGTCTGGCAAAAACCCAACCTGCTCCTGCTGGACGAACCAACCAACCACTTGGACGTGGATACCCGTGAGGCCCTGGCGACAGCCTTGGCTGATTACGGTGGCAGCGTGCTGCTGGTATCGCACGATCGCCATTTGCTGCGCTCTACCGTTGATTCTTTCTGGATCGTGGCCGATGGCCAGGTTCAGGAGTTTGATGGCGACCTGGAAGACTACCGCGACTGGCTACTGGCCCGCAGCGCGCAATCGCGCTCGGAAGCTCGCCAGGAAGCGCGTGCGGATACAGGTGCTGAAGGCACAGACCGAAAGACTCAACGCCGTCAGGAAGCCGAACTGCGTCAACGGCAGGCCCAACAACGCAAGCCACTGGAAAGCCGCTTGAAGAAAGTGGAGTCAGCCATGGAGAAAGCTCAGCTGCGTTTGCAGGAACTGGATACCTTGATGCAAGACCCCGACTTTTACTCCGACAGCTACAAGGACCAACGCCCCGCCTTGATGACCGAACATGGTGAGCTCACCAAGACGCATCAAACGCTGGAAGAAGAGTGGTTGGAAATTCAGGAAGCAATGGAAGAAATCGGGCGACAGGTCTAGGCCTATCGACTCCGTTCCGCTCGTGAACTCCTGAAAAAGAAGGCGCCATATCCACAAGGATTGGCGCCTTTTTGACGGAAGCTCTTGATGGTCTGTAAAACACACATTGAGACCTTGCGAGACTGCAGGCACCTGATTGCTGCCACCTGGGGATCTGAGACAGGACCATGAGCACAGGGGGTATACACTCGTAAAGCTGGCTATGCTCCCCCCATCCTTCGTTTTGCTGCAGTACATCGTCCACTGCATGCCTTAGCTAAGGTGATTCCGGCCAGCAAACAACAAACTCATGTGAGCCAAAACTCACTCGAGAACCGGCTCGACAACTCAGCTCCCTTCACCCCCATTCCCACAGCCCGCACAGCCCAAATATCCACACAGCAAGTCCACAATGGCCTCTTCCACCTGCTCCGGTGGATACGGCACACCGGGCGGAATGATCGCACCATGAATCAGGGACTCCAGACTTTGCATTACTACCCAGGTGGCTAAATCCAGATCCTGCGGGGCAACCTCGCTACGGTGCTCTTCCAGCAGTTGACGAATGCGGTCACGAATACTTTGATCAGCCTGGCTCTCGCTGGCTGGCGCATCAAAGAAAGGAAAATCCTTTTCCAGTACCCGATGCAATTCCGGGTCCACCCGATGCGCGGCCAACCAGGCTTTGACCAGATCACTCAAACGCCCCCGCAACCCCAGGGACTGCGTATCGGCCAGACTGCTTTCCATAGCCTGGTTCATTTGCAAAGCATGGCGTTCATGCAAGGCGGCAATCAGTGAGTCCTTATTCGGGAAGTACTGATACACCGACCCCACGCTGACTCCAGCCACTTCCGCGACCACATTGGTATTGTTGCCGGCATAGCCACGCTCGGACAAAACGCGAGCCGTGTTCGTCAGTTTTCTAAGTATCGGACTGCCCCTGCCCGTACTGCCCTTGCATGTACACAATGTGCTGGAGATGAGTACGCTGGTCGTGGGCCTGGTTATCGGTGTTCAATTCGCAGCCGCTTTGCTCTCCCGTGCCTGGGCCGGGAATCTGGCTGATACACAAGGCTCCAAGCACGCCGTCATGCTGGGTTTGATGGTGATGTGCTTGTCCGGCCTGGCCTATCTGGCTTCGTTGAGCTTTGTCAGCACACCAACCCTATCGGTCTGGGTGCTGGTGATTGGCCGTATCTTGCTGGGCTGCAGTGAAAGCCTGATTGTGACGGGTGCCTTGAGCTGGGGCATCGGTCTGGTTGGCCCGCAAAATGCAGGCAAAGTCATGGCCTGGGTGGGTGTGGCCATGTACGGCGCTTATGCTGTCGGCGCCCCTTTGGGTGTTGTGGTGAACCAGGAGTACGGTTTTAACAGTATCGCCGTCGCCGTCACGCTGTTGCCTTTGATTTCCCTGGTGATGCTGCTTAAGGTCCGCGCCACCGCCCCCACTGCGCTGCGTCGTACCCCTTTCTACCAAGTCCTGGGATTGGTCTGGGGCGCCGGTATGGGCTTGCTGCTATGCAGTGTCGGTTTTGGCAGTCTGACCACTTTTATCGCCCTGCTCTTTGCTGATCGCAACTGGGGCAATGCTTCGCTGGCATTCACAGCCTTTGGGCTTGCCTTCATTGCTGCGCGCATGTTCTTTGGTCATCTGCCTGACAAGCTGGGCGGGGCACGCGTCGCTTTGCTATGCGTGCTGGTGGAAGCAGTGGGTCTCTTGCTGATCTGGGGTGCCCACCGCCCTGCCATTGCGTACCTGGATGCAGCCTTGACCGGATGGGGCTATTCCCTGGCCTTTCCTGGTTTTGGTGTCGAGGCCGTACGCCGCGCACCACCCGAAAGCCGAGGTGTCGCCATGGGCGCCTATGTCGCCTTTCTGGACATTTCTTTGGGCATCACCGGCCCTGCCCTGGGCGCAGTCGCAGGAACCTGGGGGCTGGAAGCGACTTATCTGTTCAGTGCAGTGGTCGTTAGCTTGTCTGTACTGGTGGCGCTGCGTTTGATGCGTCATCCTATAGCCCAGGTTTGAAACCCGTTTCCGCAAAAGCAATTTCATAAAAGCAAAAGGGACTGAGCTTGCCGTTAGGCAGTCTCAGTCCCTTTTTAAACCTTAAACAAAATACCGCAAAGGCAGCTCAAGACAGCCTTATGGGGCTACATACAAAAGGCGGCCCTGTTTTCTGGCTTGTTCCAGCTCCTGCACAACCTGCTGACGCGTCTTATGAACACTGCCCGCAGGCAGGACTGGATATTCATCGTCTGCAAAATCCAGCAAACCGGCTTGTTGAGCCTCTTGCAACTCCTGAACCACCTGAGCGCGACTTTTGCTGTAGCTCTGGCCCTGCACCTGTGCAGTTCCGTCAGCCGCCCAAGCAGCGCTTGAAGCGATCAAAGCCGTGCAAGCCACTGTCCATAAACCTAATTTCATAATGAATCTCCTTGATTAAAAAACCGCCTCTCCGCCAGGACCTAAACAGGTCGAGCAAAGGGAGGCGCAATGGGATTGGGGGGTGAAGAACGCAGCAGCACGGCCAGACACAAGGCCAGCAAGCTGCACCATAACACCAGGTTGTAGGCGCTGATCTGCGCAGCGACCTGCGATTCACGAGCCAGAACGCGAGCCAAGGCGGCCACGCCGTCCGAAGCCCGCTCCATAACCAGAGGGTCACCCTCTACAAGATGGCTACTCAGACTGCTGCGGCTGATATCGCCTGCCATGCGCAGCCAGGTAGACACCAGCGTGGCGGCGGCAACGGGCGTAAAGACACGAGCAATGGGGACGTACACACCCAAAGCCACTCCATGTTGAGGATTCAGATTGGTCACAAAAGCAGCAATCAAGCCGATCAACATGGTGCTCTCGCCCACAGACTGCAAAATCAGGATCGAAACAAACTGCTCCACACGCCAGTCATGGCTAATATGAGTCCCCAGCCAGGCGGTGAAGGCGATGATGCTTAAACCGAGAATCATCATCAGGCGTGGCTCAAGACGTCGGGCCAGATAGATCGCCAGCGGAGTCGAGGCCAGGTAAGCCCCAAACGCAATCCAGGTGGCAGCACCCGCTTGCAGGGGCTTCAAGTCCCCCATCTGGGTCAGAAAGCTGGGGATCAGCAAAGACGTCGGTGTCATCAGCACGCCGAACAGGCAGGCAATAATCAGGCACACACGGATATTTCGATTGCTCAAAGCCATCAGGCTGGCAAAGGAGTTCTGCCTGCGCATGCCACGTCCTATGGCGGCCGCCACAAGCACCACGCCACCGAGCAGAGCAGAAACAACCAGACCGGAATCAGTCCAGCCCAGCCGTTCCGCGGACTCTATCCCGACAAAGGCCAGCACCAAACCCGTACAAAACAAGGCCATCCCGCCCCAATCGGCGTTTTGCAATTGGTCGCGATCTATAGGCGTCAACGGCATGGCTTTCCAAGCCAGAAACGCAATCACTGGCCCCACAAAAGCAGTGGGCCAATACACCCAATGCCAACTGAACTCCTCCAGTAAAAAACCGGATGTGCCATAGCCCGCATCCATGCCGGTTGAAACACGCAAGCTGTACGCTGCCATGACAGCCAGCCAAAGCCGAGGGTGCACACTGCGCAAAGCCAGGGACATCGTCAGTGGCAGGTAAATCCCCAGACAAAGTCCGGCCAGTCCGTGCAGGCTCAACAAGACGGGGTAATGATGGGCAAAGAAAGGGATCAAAAAGGCGGCCAAGCCCAACAGCAGGCTGGGCACCAGCAGTACCCGGGTCGGCCCGATTACGGTTGCCAGCCACGGCGCAATCGGCATGGAGATCAGCTGCGCCGCATTCAAGGCCGTTCCCAACCAGGCAGCCTCCAGCACATCCAAGCCAAACTGGCCGCGCAAGTCCGGCAAGGCAGCGGAAAACAGACGCCCTTGCACGGTGGTCAAGACCGCGCCCAGAAAGATCGCCATCACGGTCAGGATGGGGCGTGCAGTTTGCGTATTAGCCATCAGCCTGGAGAACGGCATGGTCAGCCCTCCTGAGCCCGAACGATGGCCAGTTGACGAGTCTGTTTCAAACCCGGCGTGTCATAAGCCGCAACGTGGGAACCCGCCGTGTCGATTCTGGCCTGTGCCGACATACCGGGGCGCAGACGCTCCAACTGTGCCTGGCCCGGCTCCAGCTCAATACGCACCGGTATGCGCTGCACCACTTTGGTGAAATTCCCGGAGGCATTATCGGCAGGCAATAAGGAAGACTCGGCCCCGCTCATGGGTGCAATCTCTACTACGCGCCCCCGCCAGCTGCCACCGGGCAAGCCATCCACGGTCAACTCCACCGGCTGCCCAGGCTGCACATGCGCAAGCTGCGTTTCCTTGTAGTTTGCAATAACGTAGGCCTGCTCCAGGGGGACGATGGAAACAATCTGCGTGCCCTGGTTCAACAAGCTGCCTACTTGCACATGACGCTTGTTCAAGACCCCGTCAAAAGGGGCCACAATCCGCGTATAGCCCAAATTGCGACGAGCAGACTCCAAGGCAGTTTCAGCCGATTTCAAATCAGCGGTACGAATCGCACGCTGCCCCTGCAGAACCTTCAGGGAGTTTTTCGCCAGCTCCACTTGCGCGGTAGCGGCCTCCCCTTGGCTGATTGCCTCATCCAGATCGGCCTGGGCGTTTTCATAGCCTTGCCGTGACAAGGCACCTTCCTTGACCAGCCTTGCCTGACGCGAAGGATTATTACGATATTGCCGCACGCGCACCTGCACGGAGCGCAGCTTGGCTTGCGCCTCTTTAATACGCGCCTGTTGCTGTGCAATTTCACCGTCCAGATTTTCCAGGTGGGCCTGCGCCTTGGACTGTTCCGCCTGCGCTGCCGCCACGGCCAGCTCGTAATCGGCCGGATCAATCTGCGCAATCAGATCCCCCGCCTTGACCTGCTCATAATCCCCCAAGGGCAAGGCTTTCACGTAGCCCGAAACCTTGGCACTGAGCACCGCAAAATCGGATTTCACGTAAGCATTCTGAGTGCTCTGTATGCGGCGGCTACTGGTCCACTCGTTCCACTGCGTGGTCGCCAGAATCAGCAGCCCAATCATGGCCAGGCAGCCCAGCCAAGGAGCCAGCCGCAGGCCCAGCGCTTTGCGTTCCGTTGAAGTTGTTGAGGTGCTCATAACCGTATCCCTGCTCAATCAAAAATCACAAACTAACACTGTTAGTCTATGAGCGAATGATAAACTAACAGCGTTAGGTTGCAAATATCGGAGAGAACATGGCAACAAAAGCGCCCCGTATTCAACGTGAACACATCATCCAGACAGCGCTGGACTTGCTGGACCAGGAGGGGCTGGAAGGCCTGACTTTGCGCAAACTGGCTCAGGCCCTGAATATCCAGGCCCCCTCGCTGTATTGGCATTTCAATGCCAAGCAAGCCTTGATTGATGGCATGGCTGACGCGTTGGTAGAAAACGTGGCGCGACACAGCCCAAGCAACCAAGCCTGGGATGAACAAGTTCGGCATCTGGGCCTGGAGTTCCGGCAGGCCCTGTTGCAAAGGCGAGACGGCGCTCGCGTCTTTGCGGGTACCTATGTAGTCACCGACAATGTGCTGCGCACCAGCGAAGCCTTTTTGTCCGCTTTCATGCAGGCAGGCGCAGACAGTCAATTTGCTGCCGAGGCCAGCTTTAGCCTGATTTACTACATTCTGGGTTTTGTCATGGAAGAACAGGCTCTGGGGCCCGGCAGCACATTGGACCTGTCTTTACGCAAACAGGCTTTTTTAGAATTGGCTCAAGAAAAGTACCCCAGCAACTGGCAGGCACGCGAGGCAATCTTTTCCGATGATTTTACGGGCCGTTTTATCACTGGCCTGAACCTGTTGATTGATGGTACAAAGCAGCGCATTCAAAACAAATCATAAACAGACACTCTCAGGACCCGCACATGCACGTTGCTACACAGGAATTCCCACGTATCTGGATCTCGAACAGCGCCCCATCCAATTGGAAAGCGGAACTGGAAGCCTTGCTGGATCAAGGACGACGCTTTGTCTTGTTGACCCGCGAGCTGCCCGGTGCAGAGGAAGGCACGGACAAGGAGGAATTCTCACAATGGATCAAGGCCAACCGCAGCCGTCTGAGCGTGTCCTGTGCCGCCAGCCTGGTAGTTGTCAGCAATGCCTTGATGGCCTTTTCCTTGAATGCCTTTGTCGCCCCTTTGAGCGAAAAATTCGGCTTTCCAGTCCGCGTGGTGCATGAGGACGATCTGGACGCGCAAATTACCGCTTTTCTGGCTGCCAGCCCGGAAGTGGCAGACAGCTAAGCAGTACGAGTTGCAACTTTATAGGCCCTACACTGTCCATTATCTTTTCTGATTTTGACTGTCACCCGTTTGAGTCTCTCCCCACATCTCCCCACACTGCCGCCTGTACTGGCAGGCCCTATTTTGCGTCGCCTCGATTCCCAGCGCCTGGTGCTATGGCTGGTTGGCAGCTCGGCCTTGAGCCTGGACCTGGTCCTGCAAGCAGAGGGTGCCGCTCCCCAGCGTATTTCGCTCAGTAGCGAGCACTGTCGCATCGTACAGTTGGGCAAGCAGGCCTTTATCCACTTTCTGGATGTACCACTAACTACAGCCCTGCCCCAAGACACGCTTGTTCACTACGATTTGCTCGCCTCAATCGAAGGTGGACCGGAGCAAGGGATTGCTGATTGGGCTCCCCATCTGCTGCACCAGGGTGAAACCCGGCCCAGCTTTGTGCTGGCCAGCCGCGCTGACAATCTGATGTTTGGCTCGTGCCGCAAGCCTCATCACGCCTCGCGCGATGGTTTGGCTCAGGCCGACACAGTCTTGAGTGAGCACATTACCCAAGCCCATGCCCGGCCTGCCTTGCTGATGCTGTCCGGAGACCAGGTTTATGCCGACGATGTGGCCGGCCCCATGCTGGCGGCCATTCATGCCTTGATTGAGCGGCTAGGCTTGTATGGGGAATATCTGGAAGGCGCCGTCGTCTCGGATAGTGAATCGCTTTACCGGCACCCCGCCAGCTACTACCGACGTGCGGATTTGCTGCCTGCCTTCAAATCCAACGAAGATCTGCGCGAGCGCTTTTTTGGTGGTGTGGAAAAACCGATTTTCACCACTGCCAACGCACACAATCACTTGGTCACGCTGGCCGAAGTCATGGCCATGTATTTGCTGGTTTGGTCCCCCATCCCATGGCAAATCATTCCCGAGCCTGAGCCTCCTCAATTGGAGCCCAAGCATCAGCAACGCTGGCAACGCGAGTCACTGGCATTGGAAGGTTTCCGTCAGGACCTGCCCCAAGCAGCACGCCTTTTGGCCCACGTGCAAACCTTGATGATTTTCGACGACCACGACATCACCGATGACTGGAATCTGTCCGCCAAATGGGAAAGCGTCGCCTATGGCCATCCTTTTTCACGGCAGATCGTAGGCAATGCCCTGATCGCCTATATGTTGTGTCAGGGTTGGGGCAACCGGCCCGAGGTGTTTGAGTCTGTATTGGACACGGTGACCGCCTGGACCAGCCAGCCGGATGAATATCAGCGTCTTGAACATGAGACTCAAGATGCGCTGATCAAGGAACTGCTGGAGTTTCGCCAATGGGACTATGTGCTGCGCACACAGCCTACCCTGATCGTGCTGGATACACGCACACGCCGCTGGCATAAGCGCCGTTTGCCCAGTCGCCCGTCCGGACTGATGGATTGGGAGTCTTTGACCGAGCTCCAGCACGAACTGCTGGATGAACGTGCCGCCATCATTGTGTCGCCCACGCCCATGTTTGGCGTCAAGCTGATCGAAGTCATACAAAGCATCTGCACGTACGCGGGTTTTGCTCTGACGGTAGACGCCGAGAACTGGATGGCCCACCGAGGGGCTGCCAACACCATGCTGAACATCTTCAGGCATTCACGCACGCCCGGAAACTATGTGATTCTGTCCGGCGATGTGCACTATTCCTTTGTCTACGATGTACAGGTACGCCATAGCGGGCACATTCCACATATATGGCAAGTCACCAGCAGCGGCATCAAGAACGAATTTCCGGAAGCTTTATTGAACTGGCTGGATCGGCTGAACCGCTGGCTCTACTCGCCGCGATCCCCTCTGAACTGGTTTACGCAACGCCGTGACCTGAGCATCAGCCCGCGTCTGCCGGATCAGCGCAAACAGGGGGAACGGGTATGGAATGGTTCCGGAATCGGCCAGATCTGGCTGGATGAGGAAGGTCGCCCCGCTCGCATCCTGCATCACAATGCCAATAAAAAGCCGCCTACCGAATTTCTGCCTCCGGATCAGGAGAAGAAAGGGTAAGGCGGCTAGCGTCTGGCTACAGCAGGTGGAACTTACTGACCCGCTACAGAGCTGACATAGGTGGCGACAGCATCACGCTCTTCGTCACTCATGGTTTGTGCAAAAGAAGGCATGGCGCCCATGCCTTCTTTCATGACCTTCAGGATCTGTTCCTTGCCTGGCTTGAGTTCATCCAGATCCGGACCAATTGCCCCGGCTGAACCAGCATCAGCCAAGGTATGACAGACCGCACAGGCAATAGGTTTGGCACCTGTCAGAAACAGTTCCCTGCCTTGCTCCTGAGCGTAGGCTTGAGTACTAAAAACAAATACAGATACTGCAGCAACTAGATATTTCTTCATGATTCCCTTCCATAGCCGCCCCGAGCTGACGGGGCGGGTACAACATTCAAGACTTAAACGACCGTGACAGCCAACATGTGGTCGCGCCAGCTGTTATTCAAATAGCCGCGGTTATTAGGTACGCGCTCTTCAGGCTGTACCGTGCCTGCCTCACTGGTAGCGCGACTGGCAATCTCGTACTTGCCTGGTTTCAAATCCACGCCTGCAACGAACTGACGCCACGCATACTTGCCCAGATCAGGGCCTACAAACGTCGCTTTCACCCAGTTCTTGCCACCATCCACGGACACTTCCACTTCTTTGGCTGCCGACATGCCTCCAAAAGCCAAGCCCTGGATCTGCACCTTGCCGGCCTTGAGTTCTTCGCCAGGCTCACCACTAGGGCTGGTCACCCAGGACTTGACGGGCATTTCCCAAACCGACTCCTGATTGGGGTTGGACTTTTCACCCACAGGCGCCAAACGGTAGCTGTTTTGCTGAATGTTGGCAGCAGACTGCTCCTTGGTAAACGCCAGTTGCTTGATGTACTTGACGTTATTGACCCCGGTGTAACCCGGCACGATCAAGCGCAAGGGGCCGCCGTGAGCCAAGGGGATGGGTTGACCATTGATTTCCCAGGCCAAGATAGCGTCATCAATGGCTTCCAGGGGAATCGAACGCTCTACCATAATGGTGTTCGGGTCCAGCCCCTGAGGAATTTCCTCGCCGCCCTGACCAGTCATGTACTTGGCGCCCTCCTCCATGCCGCCCACAGCCTCCAGCACGGCCTTGATCGGCACGCCGGTAAAGACCACACAGCCAGCTGCACCTACCGTCCACTGAGTACCACTGGGTTTTTCAGGGAAAAAAGCACGACCATTACCCGAACACTGCAGCACCATGGGCACAGCCACCAAACCCAGGCGTTTCAGCTCGGCGACGCTCATGTCTTTCGGTTTCTTCACACCCTTGATCGACAGCACCCAGGCGTCCGGATCAGCAACGATCTGTTCGGACGGGGGAGCGACGTTATTACGCACGAACAAGCGATCCAGCGGCGTGATCAAACCCGAGCCAAAAGCGCTGCGTTTGGTTTCAATAGTGTTGGCACTATGCACGATCAAGCTGTCGGCATGTTTCCAGGATGCATAGGCTGGCAGGGCCTTGGCCTGCGTTTTTGCCTTTTCCTGAGCCAGTGCCGCTGACAAGGGTGTCAGGCTTGCCGTTCCCGCCAAAGCCATGACTCCGCCCGTGGACAAAAGCATGCGCCGGCGCGAGAGATTGCTAGGTTCCATGATCGCCTCCATGTATGTTTGTTATTTGTAATTAATTTAGGCTTCGATTTTATGGGGGCACCATCTTTATAACCAGAATCTATAACCCTTATATATAACGCTCATATAGCAGCTAAAAGAAGAATACTAAAAACAGGAAACCCGCATACAGCAAGGGATTCCGAACACACCATCCTTCTGTCAAAAACAGGAAATAAAACATGAATCTTTTCTTGGGAGGCTACGAAACCAAGAATGAGGAACTGGAGAATTGAACTGCTTGATGCAAGAACCAGGCCAAAAACAAGTCTGTTTGAAAATTCCCATCGCTTTGTGCGGCCATAAAAAAAAGCCCCCGGAGTTTCCGGGGGCCTTCAAACGGCGATTGACTGATTCAGTAGTTGCTTCACTTTTTAGCTAACAGGATCCAGTTTGGCAATGGCCAAGGCCAAAGTCTTGCTGCCGACTTCACGGAACTGAATCAAGGCTTGGGCATCGTCGCCCTGACCCGTCAGATTAATAATGGTGCCTTCACCAAAGCGGTTGTGATGCACCCCCTGCCCCACCCGGAAAGTCTGGCCATTCACTTCCAGCACGCTGGTGTGACTGCGACCGCCGTAAGGCTGGGCTGAATAGCTCTTGTCCTTGGACTCCCAGCTTTGACCACGACGGAAGGCGCCCGAACTGGCCTCTGACTGCATGGGTGTACTGGTATAGCGGGCCGACAACCATTTGATGTGTTGCTCAGGCAGCTCTTCCAGAAAGCGCGAACGCATGGCGTAACGCGTCTGGCCGTGCAACATGCGGCTTTGCGCCAGAGTGATGTACAGTCGCTGACGCGCCCGCGTAATCGCCACGTACATCAAACGACGCTCTTCCTCGATCCCACCGGGGTCGAACAAGCTGTTCTCATGCGGGAACAAGCCCTCTTCCAAACCAGTAATGAAGACGGCATCGAACTCCAGACCTTTGGCTGCGTGGATCGTCATCAACTGAATGGCGTCCTGGCCTGCCTGGGCCTGATTGTCCCCTGCTTCCAGAGAAGCATGAGTCAAGAAAGAGCCCAAAGGCGACATGGGAGCCAGCACGGAGGCAGCCGGTTGATCCGGGTTCTGCATGGCCTGCTCGGACTCGCCCGCCACTGCTTCGGGGACTCGACCTGCGGGCAGTTCGGCAAAGCCTTCTTCACCCACAAAAACCGTAGCCGCGTTGACCAACTCCTGCAAGTTTTCCAGCCGTTCGGCACCTTCGCGGTCGGCCTGGTAATGGGCCAGCAAGGTACTGTCGTGGACAACGTGCTCAATCAGCTCGGGCAAGGACAGGATCTGTGCCTGGCTGGCCATATCCTGAATCAGGTTCGAGAAACGCATCAGGCTGGCAGCCGCACGTCCTTGCAGGTAAGGAATGGCACGCAGCAAGCTGGTACCACGCTCACGCGCCAGATCAGCCAGCTGCTCCACGGAGCGAGCGCCAATCCCACGAGTCGGGAAGTTCACGACGCGCAAGAAAGCGGTGTCATCGTCCGCGTTATCCATCAACCGCAAGTAAGCCAGTACGTGCTTGATTTCCTGACGCTCGAAAAAGCGGTGGCCGCCATACACTTTGTAGGGCAAGCCTTGGGAAAACAGTCTGTGCTCAATCACTCGGGACTGGGCGTTGCTGCGATACAGGATGGCAATTTCACGGCGTGGCTTGCCTTCGGCGATCAGGGCGCGGACTTCGTCCACAATCCACTGAGCCTCCAGGGCATCCGAGGCCAGTTCGCTGATGCGTACCAGCTCGCCTTCGCCACTATCGGTCCATAAATTCTTGCCCAGACGGCCGCTATTGTTCTCGATCAGCGCGTTGGCCGAATCCAGAATATGGCCGCAGGAACGGTAGTTCTGCTCCAGGCGTATCACATTGCCACGGGCATAGTCGCGCTCGAAGTCGGCCATATTGCCCACGTTCGCGCCACGGAATGCGTAGATGGACTGGTCATCGTCGCCCACGGCAAACATGCAGGCCTGATCACCGGCCAAAAGACGCAACCAGCGATACTGCAGCACGTTGGTGTCCTGGAACTCGTCGACCAGAATGTGTTTGAAACGGCGCTGATAATGCTCGCGAATCGGGGCATTGCGGGACAACAGCTCGTAGGCACGCAGCAGCAGCTCGCCAAAGTCCACTACTCCTTCACGTTCGCACTGCTCTTGATAAAGCTGATAGAGCTCGATCAGGCGGCGGCGGTGAGGGTCGTGCGCTTCCAGGTCGCCAGGACGTTGGCCATCTTCTTTACAGGCGTTGATGAACTTCTGAATTTCCTTGGGCGGAAATTTCTCGTCATCCACATTATTGGCCTTGACCATACGCTTGATGGAGGCCAACTGATCTGCCGTATCCAGAATCTGGAACGTCTGCACCAGACCGGCATCACGGTAATGCATGCGCAGCAAGCGATTGCACAGGCCGTGAAAGGTCCCGACCCACATTCCGCGGGTATCGATAGGCAATAAAGAAGTAAGCCGCGTCAGCATTTCGCGCGCGGCTTTATTGGTGAAGGTGACAGCAGCTAGGCCATGAGGACTGACCTGCCCGGTCTGGATTAACCAGGCCATCCGGGAGGTCAGTACACTGGTTTTTCCGCTACCGGCTCCGGCCAGCACCAGGGCATGGCCAGAGGGTAAAGTAACGGCGGCTCGCTGTTCCGGGTTTAAGCGATCCATCATGCCGCGTAGCGGCGCAGACGCAAGGCGAACTGCTCAAGACTTTCAATACCACTTTGCTGAGCGCGCTGGCACCATGCGCGCAGGTCAGACAGCAACTGCTCGCTGGAGGCGCTGGAGCTTTCCCAGATACCGGCCAGTTCACGCTGCATGCGAACCAGGATGGACAGGCGGGAATCGCCAGCCGCTACCGTTTCCAGTTCAGCACGCTGCTCGGGAGCCAGCACGTCGTCGCCACGACCAATCCAGTCGTTGCAGCTTTCCAGCAGGGACCAGGAGCAATTCGGGTTGTCCTTGTTCACCTGTGGCTTCAGACGGGCAATCTCTTCCGAGGCCGTGGTTTTGATGATGTCCGCATAGCGAGCCAGAATTTCGTAGCGGTGAGTAATCACGCCCTGCAAGGTGGCCAGGCTGATGCCTTCCAGCGGAGCATTCGAAGGCACGCTAGGCTCCAGACGCAGCTTGGGAGCGACTTTCTTGACCTTGGCCAGACCCAGTGCCTTGAACACCGAGATGTAGCACCAGCCCAAGTCGAATTCGTACCATTTGCTGGAGAACTTGGCGGACGTACCGTAAGCGTGGTGGTTGTTGTGCAGCTCTTCACCACCAATGATGATGCCCCAAGGGAACACGTTGGTGCTGGTATCAGGGCTGGCAAAGTTGCGGTAACCGATAGCGTGACCCAGACCGTTCACCACACCGGCAGCCCAGAAAGGAATCCAGGCCATCTGGATAGCCCAGACAGTCAGACCCAGCAGACCGAACAGGAACAGATCAATACCCAACATGATGGTAATACCCAACATGCTGTATTTGCTGTACAGGTTGCGTTCGAGCCAGTCATCGGGGGTGCCGTGACCGAAACGCTTCAAGGTTTCAGGGTTGGTGGCTTCCTGGCGGTACAGTTCGGCACCACGGAAGAATACCTGGCCCAGACCAAAGACCACAGGGGAATGGGGATCGCCTTCACGTTCGCATTTGGCGTGGTGCTTGCGGTGAATCGCAACCCATTCTTTTGTGACCATACCGGTGGTCATCCAGAGCCAGAAACGGAAGAAATGCATCAGCGCAGGGTGCAGGTCCAGCCCGCGGTGCGCCTGACTGCGGTGGAGAAATACGGTAACTGACACAATAGTGACATGCGTCACCGCCAGAATGACAAGAGTGAGCTGCCACCAAGACAGTTGCAGCCATCCGTCAGCAAGAAAAGAAAGAAACGATTGCATAGACCCTTTTAGACCTGATCTTTGTGTTAAGGGAAACCGGAAAAGTGTAGCCCACCTAACCAGTTAACAATAACACTATTTAAGGACGAACTTGCTTTAAATCAAGCACTTTCCGTGATTCGTTCAAGTGCCGCACCAAAGAAACAGTCGGTTTGGTGACGGTCCGTGCGCAGATTCAAATAAGGCCCCTCTAGCGCGAGGGCCGGACATTTGTCCTTCAAGATTTCCCGGGCATCCAGCAGCTTGAACTCGGGATGTTTGTCCAAGAACGCCTGCACTTGCTGCTCGTTTTCTTCAGGCAAGAAACTACATGTTGCATAAACCAAACGACCTCCTGGTGCGACACAAGCCGCGGCTTGCTCCAGAATGTCGGCCTGCATCTGAGTGTACTGCTCCAGAGCTTGGGGGTGTTGACGCCACTTAAGATCAGGATTTCGACGCAAAGTTCCCAATCCACTGCACGGAGCGTCTACCAATACACGCTGTGCCTTGCCATGCAGGCGGCGAACACGCTGGTCGCCCGCTTCCTGAATCACGACAGGCACCACATTGGACAGACCGGCACGGGCAAAGCGCGGTTTGGCCTTGTTCAAGCGGGTGGCCGACACGTCAAAGGCGTACAAACGGCCTGTGGAGCGCATCAAAGCACCCAGCAGCAGGGATTTGCCACCGGCACCGGCGCAGTAGTCAATAACCATCTCGCCACGGCGAGGCTCCAGCAAGGCGGTCAGCAACTGGCTGCCCTCTTCCTGAATTTCCAGCTCGCCCTTCTCATACTGTGGCCATACTGCGACAGATGGGCGGCCTTCAATACGGATACCCCAGGGCGAAAACGGCATGGCAACCGGCTTGAAACGAGCCATGGGGCCGTTTTGCAGCTGGCGCAACACCGTGTCGCGCTCGGCTTTCATGGGGTTGACGCGCAGATCCAGCAAGGCCTGCTCGTTCATGGCGGCCATCAGCTTGTAGGAATCCGGAATCTCTTTCAGACGCTCTTCCAGCCACTCGGGCAGGCTCAGGCGCACGCCAACCGGCAGACCGTCCACATTCAGGGCGCGGATATGGCCCAGCCACTGGCGCTCTTCTTCCGTCAGCCCCAAAGACAGGGATTCCTGACCGATAGCCGTAGACAGGCCCAGAATGGCCAGACGACGGGTAGATGGGCCTACGCCGCTTTCCGCCCAGTTACGGTACTGACGCAGGTGGCGCAGCACATCAAACACGGCCTCGCGGATCTCGGCACGGTCACGCGAGCCCATTTTGGGGCGTGTACGCGCCCAGCGTGTCAAGGCCAGGTCAGCGGGGTGCTTCCACTGCAAAACTTCACCCAAGGCGCTGGAGACCTGCTCCAGACGGCGCTGTGCCATCGCGCCCGGCTCGGGTGGACCCGAGGGTTTGTCGCGGCGTGCTGCATAAGGGCGACCACGCGCTCCAGACTCGTTACGTTGGGCAGACGAGGACGGGCGCTTGCGGTCCGAGCGGCCGCGGGATTGTTGGTGATCAGACATGAATATTCAAAAATTCCAAATAGCCCGCTCAATCAGGCGGGGAAATAAAAGCCGCGATGCGCAAGTCCAGCAACCTCGACACGGCCATCAGCCAGCAAACGCACCCGTCCCTCGATCAGCCAGCGTACGGCCTCGGTATAGACGTGGTGTTCGGTTGCCAAAACGCGCTCTGCCAGAGTCTGTGCATCATCGTCGTGCAGGACGGGCACGATACTTTGGGCAATGATGGGACCATCATCGAGCACAGGGGTCACAAAGTGCACCGAGCAGCCGTGAAACTGCACGCCCGCGTCAAGTGCCTGTTGATGGGTATTCAAACCGGGAAAGCTAGGAAGCAAGGATGGGTGTATATTGATGAGCTTGCCTGCATAGTGCTGAACAAAATCGGTGCTCAGGATGCGCATGAATCCCGCAAGTAGAACATAATCTGGCTGGTAGCGGTCGATCACGCGTGCCAAAGCCTGGTCAAAGGCTTCACGTGTTGCAAATTCGCGATGCGAAACCGTCTCGGTAGGCAGCCCTTGACGCTGCGCCCATTCCAGTCCGGGCGCATCGCCCTTGTTAGAGATGACCGCCTCGATACGGCCATTTAAGCCCGCTGTCTTGATCAGTTCGCCTATGGCCTGCAAGTTGGAGCCCCGGCCTGAAATAAGCACAACAAGGCGACAAGGTAGGGTGGAATCGGTCAAAATCCTGTTTCCCGAGAAATAACGAATCCAAAATTGTAAACTCTCGCTTGTGAAATCTGATCTAAAACTCTATCGCTCTCTGCCGCGGCGCAACAGCACGGCCCGCAGCGCTGTCACCATTGGCAATTTTGACGGGGTCCATCTGGGCCATCAGGCCATCTTGCATCGCGTCAATGAAATGGCGCGTCAGCAGGACCTGAGCTCCTGTGTAATGACCTTTACGCCCCACCCACGCGCCTTTTTTGCGCAGCGCGGCCAACGGCCCGAACTGATCCCCACACAGATCAGCGGCCTGCGCGACAAGGTCGAAGCCCTGCATCAATGTGGCATTGAACAAATTTATCTGGCCCGCTTCAATCAGGCCATGGCCGATATGTCGGCAGCCACCTTTATTGACGAGATTCTGGTCCAGGGCCTGAATACGGGTTGGCTGCTGGTGGGCGAGGATTTCCGCTACGGCCACAAACGGGCCGGCGACATTGAAATGTTGCGCGAAGCGGGCAAGCGCCATGGCTTTAGCGTCGAGACTCTGCACGATGTCGCCGATGCCGATGGCCGCCGCATCTCCAGCTCGGAAGTGCGCACCGCCCTGGCCGTGGGTCAACTGGACCGAGCCCGTGCCCTGCTGGGCAAACCCTTTCATATTAGTGGCCATGTCATTCATGGCCAGAAACTGGGCCGGGACATTGGCTACCCGACCCTGAACGTGCGTGTTCCTGAACACTGTGCCGCACGCTCCGGCGTGTACGTGGTCCGGGTGCACGGACTGACCGGACAGGCTCTGCCCGGCATTGCCTCCTTGGGGGTACGCCCAACCGTCATAGACCAGGGACGGCTGCTGTTAGAGGTGCATTTACTGGACCAACGCCTGGATGCTTACGGTAAACTTGCCCGTATAGAATTTCTGGAATTTGTCAGGGACGAGGAAAAATTCCCGGACCTCATCACAATGATCGCCGCCATCGACAACGATGCACAACGCGCTCGCGACTACTTTGCTTCAAATGGACTATAAAAACTCTCTCAATTTGCCCGACACTCCCTTTCCCATGCGTGGTGACCTCGCCAAACGTGAGCCGGGCTGGATTAGCCAGTGGGAAGAAAACAAAGTCTATGCAGCAATTCGGCAAGCCAGTGCCGGTCGTCCCAAATTTATTTTGCACGACGGCCCTCCCTATGCGAACGGCGACATTCACATTGGCCACGCGGTCAACAAGGTTCTGAAAGACATCATCGTCAAAAGCCGCAATATGGCTGGCTTTGACGCGCAATACGTGCCCGGCTGGGACTGCCACGGCATGCCCATTGAAGTTCAGATCGAAAAGAAATACGGCAAAAACCTGCCTGTGGCTGAAGTTCAGGCCAAGGCGCGCGCCTACGCTCTGGAGCAGATCGACAGCCAGCGCAAGGACTTCAAGCGCCTGGGCGTGCTGGCCGACTGGGAGAACCCTTACCTGACCATGAATTTCAGTAACGAAGCCGACGAGCTGCGCGTACTGTCCAAGATCATGCAAAAGGGTTTCGTGTTCCGTGGCCTGAAGCCCGTGAACTGGTGTTTTGACTGTGGTTCCGCTCTGGCAGAAGCCGAGGTTGAATACGCGGATCGCACCGACCCGTCCGTGCACGTGGCCTTCCCCTTCGCGCAAAAGGACAAGCTGGCCGCCGCCTTTGGCGTGGACAGCGTGGACGATGGCGCCATCGTCATCTGGACCACCACCCCCTGGACCATCCCTGCCAACCAGGCACTGAACGTACACCCTGAAATCAGCTACGCCCTGGTCAAGCTGGACAGCCCACGCGCCACCGGCTCCATGCTGATCGTGGCCGAAGAGCTGGTGAAGTCCTGCCTGGAACAATGGGGTCTGAGCGGCCAGGTCGTGGCCACCGCTACCGGCGAAGCCCTGAACCTGATCGAATTCAATCACCCTCTGGCGCACGTGGATGCAGGCTACCAACGCCGCTCCCCTGTGTACCTGGGCGACTACGTTACCCTGGACAGCGGTACGGGCGTGGTGCACTCGGCCCCGGCCTACGGTATTGAAGACTTTATCTCCTGCAAAGCCCACGGCATGAAGGACGACGACATGCTCACGCCCGTGATGGGCAATGGGCATTACGCCGAGAATCTGCCCCTGTTTGGCGGCCAGATGATCTGGAAGGCCAATCCGCAAATCGTGGAAGCCTTGCAGAACGCCGGCACCTTGCTGAAAACCGAACAGCACCCGCACAGCTACATGCACTGCTGGCGTCACAAGACGCCCATCATCTACCGTGCCACCAGCCAATGGTTTGCCGGTATGGACAAGGAAAACAGCAGCGGCCGTAGCTTGCGTGAAATGGCCCTGGAAGCCATTGATAACACCGAGTTCTACCCCTCCTGGGGTCGTGCCCGCCTGCACGCCATGATCGCCAACCGCCCGGACTGGACTTTGTCGCGCCAGCGCCAATGGGGTGTGCCCATGGCTTTCTTTGTGCACAAGGAAACGGGTGAACTGCACCCCCGCACGCCCGAGCTGATGGAGCAAGTAGCCGAGCGTATCGAAAAGAGCGGTATCGAAGCCTGGCAGAACCTGGACCCACGCGACCTGCTGGGTGACGAAGCCGATCTGTACGAGAAAAACCGCGACACGCTGGACGTGTGGTTTGACTCGGGCACCACACACGCTACCGTGCTGGGCGGCAAGGATCACACCACCCACGGCTCGCACGCTGACAAGCTGCAATGGCCTGCCGACCTGTACCTGGAAGGTTCGGACCAACACCGTGGCTGGTTCCACTCGTCCTTGCTGACGGGCTGCATGCTGTATGGCCGCGCGCCCTACAAAGCCCTGCTGACCCACGGCTTCGTGGTGGACGGCAATGGCCGCAAGATGAGCAAATCGCTGGGCAACATCATCAAGCCGCAAGAAATTGCCGACAAGATGGGTGCCGAGATCATGCGCCTGTGGGCCGCCTCTACCGATTACTCGGGCGAGCTGTCCATCTCCGACGAAATTCTGAAGCGTGTTGTGGAAGGCTACCGCCGTATCCGCAATACCTTGAAGTTCCTGCTGGGTAACCTGGCCGACTTCGATGTCACCCAACATGCTGTGCCTGTTGATCAACTGACCGAAATCGACCGCTACGCCCTGCAAATGACCGCCGACATGCAGGCCGAGTTGCTGGAGAACTACAAGCGCTACGAGTTCCACCCCATCGTGGCTCGCTTGCAGACCTTCTGCTCCGAAGACCTGGGCGCGTTCTATCTGGATATTCTGAAAGACCGTCTGTACACCACGGCTAAAGATGGCCAGCCACGTCGCTCGGCTCAAACCGCGCTGTATCACCTGACACAGACCCTGCTCAAGTTGATGGCTCCTATCCTGTCTTTCACGGCAGAAGAAGCCTGGCGCGACATGCACGGTGGTTCGGTTCCTAGCGGCACCATCTTCACCGAACTGTTCCATGTCCTGCCCGAGCAAGGCGAACAATCGGCACTGAGCAGCAAGTGGCAACGCCTGCGCGCCATCCGTGCCGACGTGATGCGCCGCATTGAAGATGTACGTAGCACCGGCGCCATCGGTTCCTCCCTGGCTGCCGAGATCGACATCTATGCCAACGGTCAGGATCTGGAATTCCTGCAATCCCTGGGCGAAGACTTGCGCTTCATGCTGATCGTCTCGCGTGCCGATGTGCATGCAGGCGAAGGCGACTTGCGCATCGACGTTACCCCTACCGAACAGGCCAAGTGCGAGCGTTGCTGGCACCACCGCCCTGACGTAGGCCAGAGCGCCGAGCACCCCACCCTGTGTGGTCGTTGCGAGGACAATCTGTTTGGCGAAGGCGAAGTGCGTCACCATGCCTGATAAGGACATGACCCCTTCTCCCGGCCAGGCCCGACTGCCCTCGCGGCAGTTCTGGGCCTGGATTGCTCTGGCCGCCTTTATTGTCGGCCTGGACCAATGGACCAAACAGTATTTCGACAGCAACCTGTTCTATCAGGAACGTTGGAATATCCTGCCCTTTTTTGATTTCACCCTGCTCTACAACCCCGGCGCGGCGTTCAGCTTTCTGGCCGGTGGTCAGGGTTGGCAGCGCTGGTTCTTTGTCGGCATCGCAGCCGTTGCCACGGTATTTATCGTGACCATGCTGCGCCGCTCGGCCAAGCAACCCTTGTTTTGCCTGTCGCTAAGCCTGATTCTGGGCGGTGCCATCGGCAACGTGGTGGATCGCCTGATGCACGGGCACGTGGTAGATTTTCTGCTGTTCTACTGGAATCAATCCTACTTTCCGGCCTTCAATATTGCCGACGTCGCCATCAGCTGCGGCGCTGCCCTGTTGGTGCTGGACGAGTTCATGCGCATGCGCCGCAACAAACGACAGCGCTCCTGAGTCTGTAAGGATCATGTCCTATGCTTAGCAATAAAAAACTGGTGTTTGGCATCACCGGCGGCATCGCTGCTTATAAAACCGCCGAACTCTTGCGTCGCAGCCAGGACCAGGGTGCCCGGATTGATGTGGTCATGACTGAATCGGCCACGCGCTTCATCAGCCCGGTCACCTTTCAGGCCTTGTCGGGCCGTACCGTCTACACCGATTTGTGGGATGCGCGTGTTCCCAACAATATGGCCCACATCCAGCTTAGCCGGGATGCGGACGCCATCTTGATCGCCCCCGCCAGCACCAACTTCATGGCCAAGCTGGCCAATGGTCTGGCCGACGACCTGCTCAGCACCTTGTGTATTGCTCGGGGCCATTGCCCCCTGTTGATCGCCCCAGCCATGAATCGGGAAATGTGGCTACACCCGGCCACCCAGCGCAATGTCGAACAACTGCGCCGTGACGGTGTACACATTCTTGGCCCTGGCAGTGGCGACCAGGCCTGTGGTGAAACCGGCGACGGCCGCATGCTGGAGCCTGCCCAATTGCTGGCAGAACTGACGTCATTCTTTCAGCCCAAACTGCTGGCAGGCAAACGCGTCCTGATCACCGCTGGCCCGACCAGCGAGCCGATTGACCCAGTGCGCGTCATCAGCAACCGCTCCTCCGGCAAGATGGGTTATGCCATTGCCCGTGCAGCCCAGGAAGCGGGTGCCCAAGTGACTCTGGTCTCCGGCCCCGTTGCACTGGAAACGCCCTACCAGGTGCGTCGCATCAACGTGGAAACTGCCCGTCAAATGCACGCCACCGTGATGTCCCAAGTGGACGATGCCGATATCTTCATCAGCGTTGCAGCGGTCGCAGACTGGTACGTCAGCAATGCCAGCGACATCAAGATCAAGAAGACATCCGAACAAGCCACGCCGGACCTGCAATTCAGCCCCAACCCCGACATTCTGGCCGAGGTTGCCGCCCTGAAGAACGGCCCTTTCTGCGTAGGCTTTGCCGCCGAGACCGACAACTTGATCGAGCACGCCCAAGCCAAACGTCAACGCAAGAACGTGCCCTTACTGGTTGCCAACCTGGCTCAGCGCGCCATGAACGCCGACGATACCGAACTGGTGCTGTTTGACGAGCAAGGCCATATGCAATGGCCTGCTCAGGATAAACTGCTGGCCGCACGCCAGCTGGTGCAAGACATCGCCCAGCGGCTTTAATCCCTTTTCTCTTTTATGATGACGGGCAGCGCTAAAGCAGGTGCGCTGCCTCTTTTTTTTCAGGATACCGTCTATGCACCGCCGTATTGAAGCTCGCATCGTCAATGACTTGTTGGGCACGAGCATCGAAGCCCCCAGCTACGCCACGGATGGCTCCGCCGCCATGGACCTGCGCGCTTGCGTGAGCGAAGCCGTTACCCTGCCTGCAGGCGGCCGTACACTGGTTAAAACCGGCTTGGCCATCAATATGATGGACCCTGGCCTGGTCGCCATCGTCGCCTCGCGTTCGGGCCTGTCCCTGAAACACGGTGTGCGTGTTGCCCAAGGCATTGGCGTGATTGATGCCGACTACCACGGCGAGATTGGCGTGATTCTGGCCAATGACAGCGATCAGGATTACGTGATCCAGCCCGGCGAGCGTATCGCCCAGCTGATGTTCCAGCCTGTGGTGCAAGTGGCGCTGCAGTTTGTGAACGAATTCTCTACCGAGACCGAGCGCGGTACGGGTGGCTTTGGCAGCACGGGCAAGAACTAAGCTTTAAAGCTGGAGAAGGACGCGATGCGAAATGCCTTGGCGCAGTCAACATCGCCCCTTCTTTAGCCCTGATGCTTTGCTTTAAAAACGTAGCAGCGCCACGATTCAGACTTACCCAGGCCAATTTCGGATTTCAATGCCCTCTCCAAAAAAAGGTAATTCCAACGCCGAATTACCCACTTCAAATAAAACGGCGGCCCAGCTCCACCCGCGCAACCGCCATCAGGGCCGTTACGACTTTGATGCCCTCATCAAAGACACGCCCGAGCTGGCTGAATTCGTTTTTGTGAATCCCTACGGTGATCAAAGCATCAACTTCGCCGATCCGAATGCCGTCAAAACCCTGAATCGTGCTCTTCTGAAGAGTTTTTACGGCATAGCGCATTGGGATATTCCTGCCGATTACCTCTGCCCTCCTATACCGGGCCGGGCCGACTACGTGCACTACCTGGCCGATTTGCTGGCCAACAGCAATAAGGGGACCATTCCCCGTGGTGAGGCAGTACGCGTCCTGGATATTGGCGTGGGCGCAAATGCTATCTACCCATTGATTGGTCATACCGAATATGGCTGGCAGTTTCTAGGGTCCGACATAGACGCTGATGCGCTGACTTCTGCACGAAGCATTATTCACGCGAACCCGGGCTTGTCGGCTGCAATCAAGTTACGTCAGCAGAAATCCCCCAGACATATTTTCAAAGGCCTGCTAGGCGCGAATGATTACTTTGACCTGACGCTATGCAACCCGCCCTTCCATTCGTCGCAGGAAGAGGCAGTAAGCGGTAGTCAACGTAAATGGCGTGGTTTGGGTAAGGCCGCGCCCAAGCAGAATGCTCCCGTGCTGAACTTTGGTGGACAGAATACGGAACTCTGGTGCGAAGGCGGCGAGGCGCTTTTCATCCGCCGCATGATCGAAGAAAGCGTGACCGTAGGCGGGCAAGTGCTTTGGTTCAGTACCTTGGTGTCCAAAGCGTCGAATGTACCCGGTGTGTTGAATGCCTTAAAAAAGGCTAAGGCGGTTAAAGTCAAAACCGTAGAAATGACGCAAGGACAAAAGCAAAGCCGCTTCGTCGCCTGGACTTTTCTGGACGCCGCAGCGCAAGAGGCCTGGCGCAAGGAACGCTGGAAGTAGGCCCGTGTGAAGTCGGGATACTAGATACGCTGATGGCAATAGCTGCAATCAGCTACCGACGCTAAGACCCGCAACTCCTAAACCTTTCGTCCAACAACTACGCCCAGAAAACACCGACCTTAGCGCGCAAATGGATCAATCGTCGGATCACTGTTCCAGACGTACTCGGTCCAATGCGCAATGCTTTCAGCTTGCTCACGGTTGTAAAGCTTCTCGACCAGGGCCAAAGCCATATCCGTCCCCGCCGATACCCCCGAGGATGTGACGTACTTGCCATCAAACACCCAGCGGGCCTGCTTTTGCCAGAGCACATCCCCATCCTGAGCCACCGCAAAATCAAACGCCAGCTTGTTGGATGTGGCTCGGCGCTGCTTCAGAACACCCGCCTTGGCTAATAAGGCCGACCCCGTACACACCGACACCGTCCACTGCGTTGCCTTATCCTGCTTCTGAATGAAGGCCAGCATGGCAGGGTTATTGATCTCGCTACGCGTTCCCATACCACCGGGAACCATCAGAATGTCGAACTGCGGAGCCGTCTCGAAACTATAAGAGGCCTGTGTCTCTATCCCCTGCGACGAACGAACCAGCCCACCCTGCTGAGACACCATGACCATCTCGTAATCCGGCATCCCACCCCACATTTCCACCGGCCCGAATACATCGAGAGTTTCAAACTGATCAAACAGCACAATGCCGATCTGTTTTTTTGTTGTACTGCCTGCTTTGCTGTTAGATGTAGCCGATACTGCCTTACCGCTCATGGTGTGCCCCTTCATGGCTGAAACTTAATAACTTAGATCGTAGCTCGTACCAAACCACCATCAATAGATAAACTCTGACCCACGATAAAACCTGCGGCCTCGCTGCACAAGAAGGCACACGCAGCACCAAACTCAGCTGGCGTTCCAGCTCGCCCTGCTGGTACTGAGGCAATCAACGCCTCTGCCACAGGCCCAAGCTCCCGCAAGCGATCCGTCATGATGGTGCCGGGCAACAAGTTATTGATCGCCACGTTATGCTGGACTACTTCGCGAGACACACTGGCTACGAAACCGGTCAAAGCCATGCGGGCAGCGGTAGACAACTCAAGGTTGGTCACGGGCGAGCGAACGGAAACTGAAGTGATGTGAACGATGCGGCCAAAGCGGCGGCTCACCATGCCTGGCAATACAGCCTGAATTAACTCGACTGCTGCCAGGAAGTTTTGCTCCAGCGCGGCTTGCCAGTAAGTGGTCTCCAACTGAGCAAAAAGCATAGACGGAGGTCCGCCCGTATTGGTCACCAAAATGTCGATATCTGAGCACGCGGCGGCTACGGCTTGTCTACCGACTACCTGAGAAAGATCAGCGGCAATCCATTGAGCTGTGGCACCGGTAGAGGCTTCACTCTGTTTGGCGGCTTCTTGTAACTTGTGTTCGCTGCGCGATACCAGCGTAACCCGCACACACCTTAAGTGGCGAGAGCCTGGGCACAGGCCATCCCCAAACCGCTCGAAGCACCACAGATCAAAACACGTCGGCCGGTAATTCTTAAATTCATTTTTTGTTCTCCTTGGCGGGGCTGTACAACGGGGGCAGTCGCATGAGAACACATTTTCGACTTGCTGTCTTTTTAGATAGCAAGAGCATATCTAGCTGCGTAGCAACCTGTAGCAGCTATGGTAAAAATTCACAACTACCCAAATCCCACTCAAAACTCATAACTACTGTTTGCACTAAAAATATCTACCAACTCGCAGTCTGGAATAACCTTCTCCACAAAAACCAAACATCATTTAGTGCTACCGTATTTTAAAATTTATCCACATCATTTACCTTAAAGATTTTCCTTAAATTACCTATTAAATAAAGAAACCACCAAACAACCTCTTTTTTATTGAATTCAGAGGCATATTTATTTTTTCAGTTACCATACCATTTACTTTCGACAAGAATCGGCCTTTCCACGCTTCGACGAGCTTACTCAAAGCTATACGCCATGGCTCCGCTGCTGGTTTCATTCAGTGCTTTCAACATTTTTAGTACGAAGCTCAGGATGGAGGTCTCTCTACCTCTAGTAGCATCATTATGCTATTCTCCGCAGACGGCAGCGAATCGTTCGATGTCATTCACCAGGGAACGGGTGTTGGATGGAAAGCCAGGAAAGACAGCTACAGTTTCACCAAGCAGTAATGAAGTTTGAGCTTTACATAATATCGCTCTGGCTTCTTTTTGTGCTGATGATCATAGTCAAGGTGGATATTCCAACTTGTTTTGGTGCAGATTGCCATTATGTGGGAACTCTGCAGCTTGCTCGAACCAATGTGTTACCTATAATTTCGTTGATTTTCATTGGGCTTGTGATTCTTTGTTATTCCCGATTCAAATACAGAACTCAGGGGAATGTAGGGCTTCCGACCATAGCAAAAAAAGTGGAAGACCTAAGCTATGAGCACCTCACTTTTCTTACGACCTATATCGTTCCACTGATTTGCTTTAATTTGGATAATATTAGATACATCGTCGCTTTGTTCGTTCTGTTATTTGTCATTGGTCAAATTTACGTCAAGACAGATAAGTTTTACGCGAATCCAACTTTGGCAATACTCGGGTTCAGATTGTACAAACTTGAGGTTGACGGGGTCAGTAAAGTAATGATCACAACTCAGCGTATCAGCGAGTTAGACAAGATAGTATTTACGACAATAGACGAAAAATTCGTATCTGGAAGGAAAGCATGAGCATAGATGCGTTGCGTCAGACCGCACAAAATCTGGCAAATGATCCACAAACAGTAGGCATCATGTTCTTCACTTTGAAGGAGAATAATACGTTTGTTCCTCGAAGAGTTGAGCTGTCGAGCGACGCTCAGCTAGCTCTGACTGCACAACTGAAATTAGAGATTCTTGAATTCTTTAAGACAAATTATGCCTTGCGAGATCTCACAGCGATTGACCTACGCCAGGATGCAGTTTTTCGCTATAACCTCCCAAGCTATCCATCTCAGCTAGAGGTACTAAAAAGGACGCTTGATAAACCTGCCACCATTAACGATTTTAATCATGTAAATGACTCAGTCACAGAATTAAAAGCTATAGTGGCCGTATTGGGTAATGGGAACGAAAGCCTTGCAATCTACAAGCATCACTACCCCACAAACACTTACCGCAGGAATGGTTTCAATCTGTTGCGTGCGGGTATAGCTCAGAATCGCTTTGAGAAGCTTGACCAAGACATCATTCGAATGGGACATACCATCGATTTTATTTATGACGGAGTCGATGTATTCGTCACGAATTTCAAAATTCTTGAAAAATTCTTCGGTTTTAAGGAAGCAGTGAAGGCCGACGCCACTATAAAATTAGCCACACTCACCGCTCGTAATATAGTTCAGGACGCTGCAATTCTTAAGGACAGGATAACTGTCCAAGAAGACTTGACATTCGCTCGCAAAGTCATCAGAGCGATCTCGCATTCTCGGGTGCTTGACACTGTTACTAACGGTCAAATCATTCAGTTCATCAAACAGCATCAGAGCTTAAGTAAGAAAATCAAGGTCAATGCTGCTGATACTCATATTATTCTGGATACAAAGGTTTCCCAAAATTTCTTCATGAAACTACTCAATGATGATTATTTAAAATCTGAACTGACAAAATTTGAATATGACGCAGATAGCAAGGATTTAGTGGAAGCGACAGGCCTGTAATAAAAAAATTCAGACGTCCGCTTTGGGGCGAAAGTAAACGCCTCTACATTAATCTGCGCTACTTATAAGATTTAACACAAAAAATAAAAAGCCAATCAGCCCCAAGCTGATTGGCTTTCCACTTAACCTGAATCTTACCTACGCCGCAAAATCCTCTTCCCCCAAATACGCTGCCCTCACCTTCGGATCATGCAGCAACTGCGCAGCCGGGCCTTCCAGGATAATCCGCCCTGACTCCATCACATATCCCCGATCTCCCAGCTCTAAAGCCAAACGCGCATTCTGCTCAATCAACAAAATCGTCACGCCTTCCTTAGCAATCGTCTGGATCAATTCAAAAATTCGTTCAACCATGATCGGCGCCAGACCCATTGAAGGCTCATCCAGCAGCAGCAATGAAGGCCGGGAAATCATCGCCCGTCCCATTGCCACCATCTGCTGCTCCCCGCCCGACAAAGTCCCTGCCGATTGTTTCTTACGCTCAGCCAGACGCGGGAACAAAGTATAAATACGCTCGATATCCTGGCGCACTTCGTGGTGGTCCTTGCGGGTATACGCCCCCATGGCCAGGTTTTCTTCAATCGTCAGTTGCGGAAAAATCCCCCGCCCTTCCGGCACCATGACCACACCACGACGTACCAGTTGGTGCGATGGCAGGCCGACGATGCTTTCGCCCTGATGTTCAATCTGCCCCGCAGCCGCAGGCACTAGGCCTGTGATTGCCCTCAGCGTCGTGCTTTTACCGGCGCCGTTCGCACCGATCAGACAAACCAGTTCGCCCTTGCCCACTCGCAGATCCAGGCCGCGTACCGCCCGGATGCCGCCATAAGCTACATCCAGACCCCGAATATCCAGCATCAACGGTTCTGTGCTCATGCCTTTTCCTCTTCAACGGTAATGCCCAGCTCTTTGGCTGCACCTGCGCCCAGATAGGCTTCGATCACGCGTGGGTTATGTTGGACTTCGGCTGGCTTGCCTTCGGCCAGTACCTTGCCGTACTCCAGCACCAGAACTCGGTCGCACAGACCCATGACCAGCTTCATATCGTGTTCGATCAGCAGGACGGTAATGCCGTCGCCACGGATTTTTTCTATCAGCTGGCGCAGGACTACGGTCTCGGACGGGTTCATACCGGCAGCTGGTTCATCCAGTGCCAGCAGCATAGGATCGGTTGCCAGTGCGCGGGCGATTTCCAGGCGGCGTTGGTCGCCGTAGGACAAGGACCGAGCAATCTCGTTAGCGTGCTGGGCAATGCCTACGTAATCCAGCAGCTCGTAGGCACGGGCCTCGATCTGCTCTTCTTCCTGACGAGTAGCGCGGTTGCGCAGCACCGCCCCCAACACGCCTGCACGGGTGCGGACGTGGCGGCCGATCATGACGTTTTCCAGGGCAGAAAGGCTGCCGAACAAGCGGATGTTCTGGAAGGTACGCGCAAAGCCGGATTCAGCAATTTGATGGGGTTTGCAATCGGTCAGGTTGCGGCCTGCAAAGGTGCAGCGGCCCGACTCGGGGATGTACAAGCCTGTCATCACGTTGAACAGCGTGGTCTTACCTGCGCCATTCGGGCCAATCAGACCGTAGATATCGCCTTTACGGATGCTGAAGCTGACTTCAGACAAGGCCTGCAAACCGCCGAAGCGCTTGGACAAGCCTTCTGCCTGCAACAGCACCTCGCCGTCTTTTACTTGTTGGTTCATGCTCAGACTCATGCTTGCACCTGCTTCATTTTGCGTTCACGACGGCGCACTGCAGAGGGCCACAGGCCTTCGGGGCGGTAGATCATGACCAGGACCAAGGCAAAGCCGAACAACAGCATACGAATGCCGTCCGGGTCCAAAATCACGTCGCCAAACACGCTTTGCTGTAGGGGTACGACGACTGAGCGCAGCAACTCGGGGAATACAGAGAGCAGCAAGGCACCCACGATCACGCCAGGGATATGCCCCATGCCACCCAGTACCACCATGCACAGCACAGAGATGGATTCGGTCAGGCTGAAACTCTCCGGGCTAACGAAGCCTTGCATGGAGGCAAACAAGCCACCGGCCACGCCACCAAACGTTGCACCCATGGCAAAGGCCAGCAGTTTGACATTACGGGTATTGATGCCCATGGCCTTGGCGGCGATTTCATCTTCGCGAATGGCTTCCCAGGCACGGCCAATGCGGGAGTGCTGCAAGCGCACGCAGATGAACACAATCAGCAGCGTGATCAGCAGGAGAAGGTAATAGTATTTTTCTGGCCCGGTTATCCGTATGCCAAAGAGGGTTTCCGCCTTGCCAAAGATGAAGTCGCCAATCTTGAAGGTGTCGACCCGGTTGATCCCTTGTGGACCGTTGGTGATGTTGACCGGCGCATCCAGGTTGTTCATGAAGATGCGGATAATTTCACCGAAACCCAGGGTCACAATGGCCAGATAGTCGCCCCGCAAGCGCAGAACTGGAAAGCCCAGCAGCACACCAAATACGGCGGCCAGAGCGATACCGGCTGGCAGCACCATCCAGAACGGTAGGTGCAGACCAAAATGCGGCGATGCCAGCATGGCCCAGACGTACGCCCCTACGGCATAGAAAGCGATGTAGCCCAAGTCCAGCAGACCGGCAAAACCTACCACGATGTTCAGGCCCAGGGCCAGCATCACGTACAGCAAGGCAAAGTTCAGGGTGCGGATCCAGCTTTGTCCCGCCATGCCCAGCACGAAGGGCAGAATAGCCAGCACCACACCAATCAGCAGCGCACCGACCCAGACTTTAGCGGGCGTTGCGGGGCGCTGTTTAGAGCCAGCGCCACTTAATGTTTGATTCAGACTCATGCGCGATCTCCCACACGTTCACCCAACAGGCCCGAGGGACGGAAAATCAGCACCAAGATCAGCACGATAAAAGAGAACACATCCTGATAGTTACTTCCAAAGACCCCATTGGTCAGGTCGCCGATGTAGCCTGCGCCCAGAGCTTCGATCAAGCCCAGCAACAAGCCACCCAGCATGGCGCCACCCAAATTACCAATGCCACCCAGAACGGCGGCGGTAAATGCTTTGAGACCCAGCATGAAGCCCATCGTGTATTGGGCGACGCCGTAGTAAGTCACGATCATCACGCCTGCGACGGCAGCCAGGGCCGAGCCAATCACAAAGGCAGCGGAGATCACGGTATTGATGTTCACCCCCATCAAGCCAGCTACTTCGCGGTTCTGGGCGGTTGCACGCATGGCGGTGCCCAGACGGGTGCGGTGCACCAGCACCATCAGGCCGGACATGATCGCAGCGGCACCACCGATAATCAGAATTTGCAGCAAGCTGATGCGCGCGTCGCCCAGCTGGAACACCATGGGTTCAATAATGTGCGGGAAGCTCAGGTAATTGCGCCCCCAGATCATCATGGCTAGGTTCTGCACAATAAAGGACACACCGATAGCGGTGATCAGTGCGGCCAGACGGGGCGCACGACGCAAGGGACGATACGCATAACGCTCGGCAGTCCAGCCTATGCCCATGCAGACGGGGATAGCGGCCAAAAGGGCCAGCCCCACCATCAACCAGGCGGACAGGCCTGCCGGGTCCGCGCCGACCAGCGATAACACCACTGTCGTGGCCAGCATCGCCCCAACCATGACTACATCACCATGCGCAAAATTAATCAGGCCAATAATTCCATACACCATGGTGTAGCCCAGCGCCACCAAGGCGTAGACACTGCCCACGGTCAGGCCATTTATTAGTTGTTGTATCAGGATTTCCATAGATTGGGACTCGTGGTCATTGCTCCCTGCCCCGGCGCACGGCGATAGAACAGGGAGCGTGGGCCTGCCAAACACAGGCCACGGTAAAGATGAGCCCCGAAGGGCTCAAACTGCAGGATCAAGCGTGCTTAGTTAGCCTGACTGACCATGGTTTTCACCATCGTCCACTTGCCATCCTTAACTTCGTAGATGGTGACGGCGATTTCTTTCAGGTCGCCGTTCTGGTCGTAGGCAATGTTGCTGCTGGTTGCGCCGTTGCGTTTCAATGCGGCCAGTTTGGGCAGGTAGTCTTCTGCCTTGGAAGAACCGGCTTCCTTCATGGCGGTGATCATGTTCCAGGCGCCGTCATAGGCGTATGGAGCGTAAACACCGGGCTCTGCCTTGAAGCGGGCCTGGTAGTCTTTGGCAAACTTCTCGCCAGCCGCCATGGTGGACAGAGGCACACCTGCCAAGGAGGCGTAGGTGCCGTCAGCGGCTGCACCGGCCAGACGCAGGAAGGTGTCGCTGCGTGTCATTTCACCCGAAACCAGCGGTGCCTTGATGTCCAGCGTCTGCATCTGACGCTTCATGGGGCCGGACTGCGCATCGAGACCACCAAAGAAGATGGCATCGGGTGCCTTGGACTTGATATTGGTCAGAATGGAGGTGAAGTCATTGGCTTTGTCCGTGGTGTATTCACGGGCCACGATCTGGCCACCGGCTTTTTCTACCGCACGGGCAACCTGGTCAGTCAGACCCTGGCCGTAAGCGGTACGGTCGTCGATCAGTGCCACTTTCTTGGCTGCCAGATCCTTGACGATGAACTGACCCACAGCGGCACCTTGCTGGGTGTCGCTGGTCATCATGCGGAAGGTGTTGTCGTAACCTTGCTGGGTGTACTCAGGCGAGGTTGCCATGGCGATCTGGGGGATGCCCGCGTCGTTGTAGACACGCGAAGCAGGAATCGTGGTGCCCGAGTTGAAGTGGCCCAATACGCCATCCACACCGTCGTCCACAATTTGCTGGGCAACCTGGACCGCTGTACGCGGGTCAGCCTGGTCATCCTTGGCCACCAGTTCAAAACGGGCGGTTGCGCCATCAATTTCAATTTTCTGGGCGTTGGCCTCTTCCAGCGCCAGCACCAGGCCATTGCGCATGTCTTCACCGTAGTGAGCCTGCGGGCCGGTCAAGGGGGCGGAAAAGCCCAGCTTGATTACCTTGTCAGCGGCAAAAGCAGGACTCGCTGCCAATGCACCAAAAACCGCGGTCGAAACCAAGGCCAATTTAAAGCTCGTGATGGACTGCATATTGTTCTCCTTCGTTTTTTAATATAGCCGCGCTACATGCCGGCCCGTGCCGTGAGAATGAACGCAGGGCCGCCGCTCCAGGTGAAATGTGCGACCAAACGTGTGCATAGAAATGGGTGCCATCTGATGTCAACCGACCATCATCAAACTGGCATTGCCCCCAGCTGCCGCTGTATTGGTACTGACCGAGACTTCGCGCAACAAACGCTCGACGAGGTAAGTCGCGCCCCCCTCCAATTCCTGCGTCAACAGCCCTTGAACCCCAACAATGGGGCCACGGCGTTCAGCCACTTGTCCCAATACTTGCCGGAGTTCGTCGCTGTCGCCTTCAAACAAAACAGCATCATAATCTGCCTCACCCAAATCGGACATGGCAATTTGCTCGGCAGGCGCGTCCTGCCAGCCCCCCAGACCCAAACGGTCCAGCAAGATGGCCTGATTGCCGCTGCGTGCGCAGGCCTCGCGCTGAGCTTGCCAGCCGTGCACGCTGACAGGCATGCACAGAACGCGACCTCGTGGGTGCAACTGATAAATATTGGACTCGCCCGTCGGACCAGGCAAGACAGCGCCCTGCTCCTGCCAAGCTTGCAAAGGCAGGTTCTGCGGGCAACGGCTAAGCAGTCGGCGCAGGTACAAGGGGCCGCCAGCTTTGGGGCCGGTACCCGACAAGCCTTCACCACCGAAAGGCTGTACACCCACCACCGCACCCACCATATTGCGGTTCACATAGACGTTACCAGCGTGAATGCGCGAAACGACACGCTCCACGGTTTCATCCAGACGGGTGTGAACGCCAAAGGTCAGTCCGTAACCACGTTCGTTGATCTGATTGATCAGGCTGTCCAGCTCGCTACGCTTGAAACGCATAACGTGCAGAACGGGACCGAAAATTTCGCGTTCCAGATCCTTGACCTGCTCGATCTCGATAATGGTCGGCAAGACAAAGGTACCTGTCAGGCTGCGGCTTTGTTCACTTTGCGTGATACGGAAACCAGCCTCGCGCATGGCGCTGATGTGCTCTTCGATACCGGAGCGGGCTTCTTCATCAATCACCGGACCTACATCCGTGCTGAGCAGGTCGGGATTGCCCACGCTCAGCTCCTGCATGGCACCGTTGAGCATGTTCAGCACACGCTCGGCCACATCTTCCTGGATGCACAGCAGCCGCAAGGCGGAACAACGCTGGCCTGCCGAGTCGAAAGCAGAATTCAGCACATCAAACACCACCTGCTCAGGCAAGGCCGAGCTGTCGACCACCATGGCATTCAAGCCACCAGTTTCTGCAATCAGCGGGACGGCCTGACCGTCTGCCGTCAGGCGTTTAGCCAATTGACGATTCAAGCCCATGGCAACGGCGGTCGAGCCGGTAAACATCACAGCATTAACCTTCTCACTGGCCGCCAAAGGCGCGCCCACGGATGGGCCATCACCAGGCAGGAGCTGCAAGGCACCGGGAGCAATCCCTGCCTTGTGCAGCAGCTCGACAGCGGCCGCCGCAATCAGGCAGGTTTGTTCAGCAGGCTTGGCCAGGACGACGTTGCCTGCAGCCAGAGCCGCCGAGACCTGACCCAGGAAAATAGCCAAGGGGAAGTTCCAGGGGCTGATGCACAGCACCACACCGACGGGACGATATTCGTCATTATCAAAGTCGCGCAGAACCTGTCCGGCGTAGTAACGCAGGAAGTCCACGGCTTCACGCACTTCGGCAATCGCATTCGCATAGGACTTGCCAGCTTCACGCACCAGCAGGCCCATCAAGTCCTGCATATTGTCTTCCAGCAGTTGGGCGGCTTGCTGCAAGGCGGCGGCGCGTTCTTCTACCGGCGTGGCCTGCCAGATCGGTGCATAGTGGCTGGCGGCGTCCAAAGCCTGCTCCACATCCTGTGCAGTGGCAAACATGACCTGCCCCACTACGTCCTGATGATTGGCTGGATTACGCACAATCGTTGCCTTGGACTCGTCCCAGACCGGATTGCCCTGCCCCAGGATAGGCTGAGCCTGACGTGGCAAGGCAGCGGTTTGCATCAAGGTAGCGGCCAAAGAACCCAGGCGGTGCTCGTTGCTTAAATCCAGGCCAGCCGAGTTCAAGCGCTGCTCCGCCTCCCAGTACAACTGGCGCGGCAACGGAATCTTGTCATGTGGTCGACCCAAGGGTTGCAGGCTCAGGGCCTGAGCCACGGGGTCGGCAATCAGCTGCTCCATGTTCACATCGGCATCGCCAATCTGATTCACGAAAGAGGTGTTGGCACCGTTTTCCAGGAGACGACGCACCAGATACGCCAGCAAGGTTTCGTGAGAACCAACGGGTGCATAGATACGGCAAGGACGGTTCAGCTTGCCGTCCTTGATCGGGCCGACTACCTCGTCGTACAGGTCCTCGCCCATGCCGTGCAGGCACTGGAACTCATATTGACCGGTGTAGTAGTTCTGACCGGCCATCACATAAATAGCGGCCAGGGTTTGCGCATTGTGTGTCGCAAACTGCGGGTAGACGGCTTCTGGGGCCTGCAAGAGCTTGCGAGCGCAAGCCAGGTAAGACACATCCGTGTGCACCTTGCGGGTGTAGACGGGGTAGTCTTCCAGACCATCAACCTGGGCACGTTTGATTTCCGAATCCCAGTAGGCGCCTTTCACCAAGCGCAGCATCAAGCGGTGACCGCTGCGGCGGGCCAGATCAATCAAGTAATCGATGACAAAGGGTGCGCGCTTTTGATAAGCCTGCACCACAAAGCCAATGCCGTTCCAACCTGCCAAAGACGGGTCAAAACACAGCTTGTCCAGCAGATCCAGGGACACTTCCAGGCGGTCTGCTTCTTCGGCGTCAATATTCAGGCCCACATCGTAGTGATGCGCCAATTGTGCCAAGGACAACAAGCGCGGGAACAACTCCCGCATGACGCGATCGCGCTGGGAACGGCTGTAACGTGGGTGCAGTGCGGACAGCTTGATGGAAATGCCGGGGCCTTCGTAAATCCCACGACCCTGGCTGGCACGACCAATCGCGTGGATGGCCTGCTCGTAAGCCTGGTAGTAACGTTGCGCGTCTTCCGCTGTCGTCGCGGCCTCACCCAACATGTCGTAGGAATAACGGAAGCCCTGCTCTTCAAACTTGCGGCTATTGGCCAGTGCCGAGGCAATGGTTTGGCCAGTCACAAACTGTTCGCCCATCATGCGCATGGCAACGTCCACGCCTTTACGGATCAGGGGCTCGCCACCCTTGCCGATCATGCGGGTCAAGGCGGAGGACAAATTCTTTTCACTATTTACACTGACCAAGCGCCCCGTCAGCATCAGGCCCCAGGTGGCGGCATTCACAAACAACGAGGGGGACTCGCCCATGTGTGCACGCCAATCGCCGTGGCTGATTTTGTCGCGAATCAAGGCATCGCGTGTCGCGCGGTCAGGGATACGCAGCAAGGCCTCTGCCAGACACATCAGGGCAACGCCTTCCTGGCTGGACAAGGAGAATTCCTGGATCAGACCTTCTACGCCGCCGCCACGGCGCTTGGCGCGCAAGGCTTTAACCAGACGAGCGGCCAACTCCTGGGCACGCGCACTTTGAGAAGAACGCGCTGCACTCAGGAGCAAAGGCAAACAGTCGGTTTCTGGGCGGCGGTAGGCGGCGGTAATGGCTGCGCGCAACACACTTTGCGGTTGCACATCCTGTGCAAAGCCGTAAAACGGGATGGAAGGCATGAGTACACCTTCTTCGGCGGCTTCGGAGTCCCCCCCGCTTAGCAGCGCCAATTCGCTGGGCAGCACACCGCGCTCGATTCCTTCGATATAAGACAGCAAGGCCTGCTTATGCAGCCAATGAGGGGTGCACTGCAACTGATCCGCCGCACGCCGCAGGCGCTCGCGCAGTTCTATATCGACTTTAATCCCTAAGGTTGTGCTCGCCATGCTTCTTATCCCGGTTACGCTTTGTTGACTGCGATAAGCCGAAATAATACTGACGGTTAACCCAAATTCGTATTCAGGTTAACCCGTACAGGAAAAAGTTAACCCAAGTGGTTAACTGACGCAGAGCATGGCTTTGCTCAGGTTAACCGGGACAGGTTTACCTTGCATTTGTGCGGCCAGTGCATCCGCCCAGCGCTGCTGCAATTGGCGATGCGCCTGCACCAGTTCTGGCACAGAGGACGCAGGCTCGGAGTCCAGCCAGCGGCATTGCTGGACCTTCCCCTCAAAGCCAACTGGCGTCAGTGTCCAGCTCAACTCCAAGGTAGCGCGTTCGCCATAGACAGATTCGAAGCGCTGTACCAGCACATCGATCTGCCACAGCGGTGTTTTCGGAGCAGCGCTGGCCAACTGGGGAACGCCCAGGCGATCCTGCAAACCAGACGCCAAAGCCAGGGACATTTCATCAGGTAAAGGTGAGGCCCACTGGCTATCGTTGAGCAGGTTGACCTGCCCGCCCGCGGTCTGCGTCAGCACAAAGGATCGACGATCCAATTGAGCAGGCACATCCATGCGTCGCAACTGAAAGCCCTTCCACACTTGCGTGGAAGGAGCCGCAGCCGCCGGAGCGGCATTGGACGCTTGCAAGGTGTAGTAAGTAGGCGTGGTCGAAGCGCAAGCCGTCAGCAAACCGGCGAACGCCACGGGAATCAGAAAACGAGACATCATGGCGCAGGCTCCGGCAGCACGTCAGGGGAACGACCTCGCAGGACCGCCGAGGGCTGGCTTTGCAAGGTATCGCTTAAATCACGCAGGGATCGCAAGGAGCGCTTCAGCTCGCTCAAGGTTTGATCCACAGAAGTATTGAAGGAAGAATCCGAATCCAGCATGGCACCCAGTTTCTGAACAGCAGCATCCATGGACTTGAGCGCACCATTCAGTTGAGGCACCGTCGTCTTGTCCAATTGCTTGAGCACCTGACCCAGCTCCGTCAGCCCGCTTTGCAGATTCTTGCCGATCTGATCGAACGGGATAGCAGCAATCTTGGTAACGATATCGCTGACCTGCTCCTGCAAACGGTCGAAGTCGCCCGCAATGACGGGCACCACCAATGGCTTGGCGTTTTCATCAAAGTCCGCTTCAGGCGCTTTGTCGAAGAACTCCAGGGCAATGTACTGCTGGCCCGTAATCAGGCTGGCAGGACGCAATTGACCACGCAGACCACGCTCAACCATCGGTTTGAACAAGGCGCTCATTGGATCTTTCTCGTCCGGTCTAGCCTCCACCACCCGCTCGTACAGGCGGCCAAAACGCTGCGGATAGATACGTGCCTTCACCAGGGCAAAGAAGCGCTTACGCTCAAAATCGAACTCCAGATCCACATCGTAGACCTGCCCCAACTCCAGGCCCCGGAACTCCACCTTGGAGCCCGGCACCAGGCCACGCACGGACTGATGGAAATGGAAGCGCAATTCAACCGCGGGACCATCCGGCTCTGCCATCGCGCGCTCTTGTGTGGGGAACAGTTCGTATTGCGAATCAGCCTGAGCAATATCCGTAGGCTCGCCTTCCATCTGATCAAAGGCCAGACCTCCTGCCAAGGCAGAGACCAAAGAATGCGTACGCACATTAAAGCCAGTGGAATCCAGCGACATATTGACGCCACTGACGTTCCAGAAGCGCGAGCCCTGCGTCACGAATTTGTCGTTAGGAGCATCGACAAACACCTGCACACGCACGCCATTGCCTTCTTCATTCAGCTCATAACTGCTGACTTGCCCAACCTGTATGCCCTTGTAATACAAGGGCGAACCCAGATCCAGCGAGCCCAATTCGGGCGCAGTCAACACGTAACGCTTACCAGCACGGCCACTGGTTACTTCCGGCGGACTTTCCAGGCCCACAAAGTCCAGTTGCTCGCCTTTTTTATTCACTTCAAAAGGCGCGTCCACACCGATATAAACACCCGACAACAAGGTGCCCAGACCGGAGACCCCACTTAAGCCCAAACGCGGGCGCACCACCCAGAACCGCGTGTCTTTTTGGGTAATGAACTCGGAGCCATCACGCTCGAGCTGCGCCGTGACCAAAACCCCTTTTCGATCCGGAGACACCTGAATGTCCGAAATCGTACCCACATCCACTTCGCGATAACGTAGCTTGGTTTGATCCACGGCCAAGCCCTCGGCTGAATCAAAGCTGATCGTGATACGCGGTCCGGTCAACATCCAGTTTCGCAGCACCAAAGACGCCCCCACCAAGGCGGCAGCTATGGGCAAAATCCAGATCCAGGAGAATCGGGATCGCTTGGCAGGAATCAGTCTAGGCTGTGCGGGCTCGGTCTGACCGTCAGGCTGATTAGTTGTAGGATCGTGCACCTTGTTTCCTTCAGGAAGTCGCCTGTGAGGCAGGCGGAGACGGCGTAGTTTGCGGTTCTATTATTGGTTCTTCGTGGGTATCCTGGTCCCAGCCTTGGCGAGGGTCGTAGCTAAGCGCGGCCAGCATGGTCAAAACCACCACCATGCCAAAGCTCAAGGCCCCCGCCCCAGGAATAATCTGCGACAAGCCGGGGAAGTTGGCCAGTGCTGCCATCAGGACCACCACGAATACGTCCAGCATGGACCATTGCCCAATCAGCTCGACCATGTCGTAAATGCGATTGCGTTGACGCTGTACAGCATTGCCATGCCAACGACGCCCCAACAAAAGAATCATCAAAGCCAGCAGTTTGGTGATGGGGACCACAATACTGGCGATGAACACGATCAATGCCAAGTCCCAGGAGCCCAGTTGCCAGAGTTCAATGACCCCACCCAGAATCGTATGCGCGCTACTGCCTAAAATGCTGCGCAGCTCCATGACAGGCAGGACATTGGCGGGAATATAGAACACGCAGGCCGTCAACACCAGAGCGGCCACCCGTGTGCGGCTATTGGGCTTGCGTTTATGCACAGTTGCACCACAACGGTCACAGTCCGGTTTCTGACTGGACTGCACGAAGCCACAGTGGGTACAGGCACTCCAGGTTGGATGCTCTTTCAAGACCTGCCGGGTCGAAACCGGCACCAGATCACGATCCTCTGCCCAGCGCCACAAGCGCCCCGCCGTAATACGGCTCAAGCCGGTCAGCAGGAAGGTCAGAGCAAAAAAGGCGTACAGACCTGGCGCAATCGTCAAATGCCCGATCCCGGCAAATTTCACCATGGCCACAATCAAGCCCAGGAACAGCACAGCCGTCATGGACCAATGCTCCAGATGGCTCAAGGCCCGCAGCCCAATACCGAAATCGCCCGGCAAGGGTTTCTCTCGGGCAATCAGGCCCAAGGCCCAGAACTGGAAAATCAGTTGAAACAACGGCAGCCAGAATCCCACCAACCCCGCCATGACGGACAAGCCCCAATACCCCTGCTGCCAGATCAGCAACAGGGCTTTGGGAAACGTGGGCGACACTGTTTTACCCGCCATGCTCAGATAGACAACGGGAAACAGATTGGCAATCAGAAAAAGAATAAAAACCGCCAAGACCAGCGCTTGCCATTCACGTGGTGAAAAGCGGCTGTGGCGGTAAAGTTCAGTATCGCAACGCACACAACGAGCGAGCCCCGCTCCTTGAACGGGGACTCGCTCGTGTACGGTGTCACAGTGCGTACAGACGATTAAGGGGCGCGATGCCCTCACGGCTTAGTCGACTAATTCCGGCTCGGGACGCGAAGAGGCCTTGCTACCGGGCTCATCAGGTCCTGAAGAAGGATATTCCAGTACCACCTCGCCGTTCTCGTCCAGATCCACCTCGACCTGACCACCATCGACCAGGCGACCAAACAGCAGCTCGTCGGCCAGGGCACGGCGAATAGTGTCCTGAATAAGCCTGTGCATGGGGCGGGCACCCATGGCTGGGTCGAAGCCCTTGGCAGCCAGATGTTCGCGCAAGGCGTCCGAGAAGGACACTTCGACGCGCTTCTCGTGCAGCTGGTTTTCCAGCTGCATCAGGAACTTGTCCACCACGCGCAGGATAATGTCGCGCGACAAAGGCTTGAAGCCAATGATCGCATCCAGACGGTTACGGAACTCTGGCGAGAAGTGACGCTTGATATCCTGCATTTCATCACCCGAGCGCTGGGGCTGAGTAAAGCCAATGCTGGTCTTGTTCAGCGCTTCGGCTCCGGCGTTGGTGGTCATGATCAGGATGACGTTGCGGAAATCAGCCTTGCGACCGTTGTTATCCGTCAGCGTGCCGTGATCCATCACCTGCAGCAGGATGTTGTAGACGTCCGGGTGCGCTTTCTCGATTTCGTCCAGCAGCAGCACGCAGTGCGGCTGTTTGGTAACGGCTTCGGTCAGCAAACCACCCTGATCAAAACCGACGTAACCAGGAGGAGCACCGATCAGGCGCGACACGGTGTGACGCTCCATGTATTCGGACATGTCAAAGCGCAGCAGCTCTACGCCCAGCACAAAGGCCAACTGACGCGCCACTTCGGTTTTACCCACGCCGGTCGGGCCGGAGAACAGGAAGGAACCAATAGGCTTGTCAGGCAGACCCAGGCCAGAGCGCGCCATCTTGATGGCAGCCGCCAAGGCGTCAATGGCTACATCCTGACCAAACACCACCGATTTCAGATCGCGGGCCAGGGTTGCCAGCTTGTTGCGATCATCACTGGAGACCGTCTGGGGCGGAATGCGTGCAATACGCGAAACCGTTGCCTGGATGTCGGCCTTGCCGATAACCTTTTTCTGCTTGGAACGTGGCAGCAAGCGCTGCGCTGCACCAGCCTCGTCGATCACGTCGATGGCCTTGTCCGGCAAAAAGCGGTCGTTGATATAACGGGCGGACAACTCCGCTGCCGCCGTCAGGGCCGCCGCCGAGTAACGTACACCGTGGTGCTCTTCAAAATTGGACTTCAAACCACGCAGAATCTGGATGGTCTGCTCCACTGTCGGCTCAGCCACATCAATTTTCTGAAAGCGACGCGACAAGGCGTGGTCTTTTTCGAAAATTCCGCGGTATTCCGAGTAGGTGGTCGCACCCAGACACTTGAGCTGACCGGAGGACAGCGCAGGTTTGAGCAGGTTGGACGCATCCAGCGTACCACCCGAAGCCGAGCCGGCTCCGATCAGTGTGTGGATTTCGTCGATAAACAAAATGGACTGTGCCGTTTCCTTGAGCTGCTTGAGCACCGCCTTCAGGCGTTGCTCGAAGTCGCCCCGATATTTGGTACCGGCCAGCAAGGCACCCATATCCAGCGCGTAAACACGCGCTTCGCTAAGAATATCCGGGACGTCACCACGCTGAATGCGCAGCGCCAAGCCTTCGGCAATCGCGGTTTTACCCACGCCAGCCTCCCCGACCAGCAAGGGGTTGTTCTTGCGGCGGCGGCACAGCACCTGGATGACACGCTCCACTTCCTTTTCACGGCCAATCAAGGGATCAATGCGACCCAGGCTGGCTTCGGTATTCAGGTCTATAGCGTACAGATCCAGTGGGGACTTCTGGGCGTCCGAGCGCGTGTCGGCTTCCGCAGCAGCGGCGGCCTTGGGGGGCTCGGGGGCAGCAGGTTCCGGATTGGCCTTGGTGATACCGTGCGAGAGGAAATTGACGACATCCAGGCGCGAGACACCTTGTTGCTGCAGGTAATACACCGCATGCGAGTCTTTTTCCCCGTACATCGCCACCAGCACATTGGCACCGGAAACCACATTTTTACCGGAGTTGCTGGACGATACGTGCATGATGGCACGCTGTATCACACGCTGAAAGCCCAGCGTGGGTTGGGTATCGACCTCGCCTTCACCAGGGAAAGTGGGCGTATTTTCGTTAATGAATTTACGCAGATTCTGGCGCAGTGCATCAATATCGGCAGCACATGCTTTCAACACTTCCAGCGTGGAGGCGTTATCGAGCAGGGACAACAGCAGATGCTCTACCGTGATGAATTCATGGCGCGCGGCACGAGCCTCGACAAAGGCCATGTGTAGACTGACTTCAAGTTCTTCGGAGATCATGCTTCCTCCTACACGGCAAGAGTAAAACTAGGGGTTAAAGCTATTCTATGACTAATTTGCCTGATCTGAACAATACGGTAAACCATTAAATGGTCAAGCATCAGGCACCGGCTCCATCACACACTGCAAAGGGTGCTGTTGCGACTGCGCCAGTTGTCGCACAATTTCCACCTTGGTGGCGGCAATGTCGCGTGGATACACACCACAGACCGCCCGACCCTCGTAATGTACTTTAAGCATAAGCTGTTCGGCCTGCTCCGGGGTCTTGGCAAATACCCGCTCCAGTATATTCACCACGAACTCCATGGGTGTGTAGTCATCGTTGAGCAAGATGACCTGATACATGGGTGGTGGGGCAAGCCGCGCGGATTGGCGCTCTACCGTTGTGGCGCCTTGCTTATCGATCTCAATGGCCATAATACAGAACTAGGTGCTTTCCATAGGTTGACTGGGGGGAACAAAATTCAGCATCATCCGACTGATCGTGTCAACTTCACAATAAAAAGTGAGGTGCCGCGATCACAGGCCCAGGGAGGGGCCGAAAAAAGTATCAACCATACACTAAGTTGAGAGGCAGCAAGCATGTCGGAAACTACCACCACCGCAGGCACTGGAGACAATCAAAAACTATCCGGGACCGTTAAGTGGTTCAATGATGCCAAAGGCTTTGGGTTTATTACACCCGATAACGGCGGCGAAGATCTCTTCGCTCATTTTTCATCCATTCAGATGAACGGGTTCAAGACTTTGAAAGAAGGCCAGAAAGTTCTGTATGAAGTCGCCCAAGGCCCCAAAGGCAAGCAGGCACTTAATATTACTTCGCCTTAAGATCTCTTGCGCTCTCGATTCTAACAAAAGCAGGTTCGCAACACACATGCAGTATCGCACTACGACTACGGGGCCTGCGCGCCCTGTTTTTTTTGCCTGTCTTCTGGCAGCGCTTTGTATTAGCGCCCCGGTCCAGGCGAATGAGACTCTTCCCACCCTGACACTATCCCTGGGTTCCAAACAAATCCAGGCGGAAGTGGCCGATCGCGACGAGACTCGTGCACAAGGTTTGATGCATCGAGAAAGCCTGGCCCCCGATCACGGCATGTTATTCGTATTCGAGCAAAGCGGAATGCCTTGCTTCTGGATGAAGAATACGCCTCTGCCGCTGGATATCGCCTTCATTACTGAAGAAGGCACGATCACCAATATCGAGGCCATGCAACCCTTTGATCTTCAATCCCACTGCCCGGTGCGACCTGTGCGCTATGCCTTGGAGATGGAACAAGGCTGGTTCAAGCAAGCAGACAAAAAGGCCGGTGAGACAATCACCGGCCTGCCTGCCCTGCAACCTTAGTTAGACGCGCTCAAGAATCAAAGCCACGCCCTGGCCGACACCAATACACATGGTGCACAGGGCGTAGCGTCCGCCTGTGCGATGCAATTGGTTGATAGCCGCAATCGCCAGACGCGCACCACTGGCACCCAGAGGGTGACCCAGCGCAATCGCGCCCCCGTTCGGGTTCACGCGAGGATCGTTATCAGCCAGACCCAGCATGCGAGTCACCGCCAGACCTTGAGCGGCAAAGGCCTCGTTCAGCTCGATCACATCCATTTGATCCAGAGTCAGACCCGCCAAAGCCAGCACCTTCTGGCTGGCAGGTGCCGGGCCAATACCCATGATGCGTGGCTCCACACCAGCAAACGCCATGGCCACCACACGAGCGCGCGGAGTCAGGCCTTGGGCTTCGACGGTTGCCTTGTTGGCAACCAGCAGCGCGCAAGCACCATCGTTCACACCCGAGGCATTGCCCGCGGTCACGGTGCCATCGGCACGCACGACAGGCTTCAAGCGAGTCAGGGACTCCAGAGTCGTGGCACGTGGGTGCTCGTCCTTATCCACCACAATGGGGTCGCCCTTGCGCTGGGGAATGATCACAGGGGTAATTTCTTCAGCCAGAATGCCGGCTTCCTGGGCAGCGGCCGCACGCAGCTGGCTATTCAGGGCAAACACGTCCTGGTCTTCGCGGGACACATTGAACTGCTGAGCCACGTTTTCAGCCGTTTCGGGCATGGAGTCCACACCGTACTGCTCTTTCATGGCTTTGTTGATGAAGCGCCAGCCAATCGTGGTGTCATAAATACCCGCGCTGCGGGAGAACGCCGTTTCAGCCTTGCCCATGACGAAGGGAGCGCGGCTCATGCTTTCCACACCACCGGCCAGGATGAAGGAGGCATCGCCAGCGCGAATGGCGCGAGCAGCCGAACCAATCGCGTCCAGGCCCGAACCGCACAAACGGTTCAAGGTCACGCCAGGCACGTCCACGGGCAAACCGGCTAGCAGAGCGGACATCCGTGCCACGTTGCGGTTGTCTTCACCCGCCTGGTTGGCGCAGCCGTACATCACATCATCCAGCTTGCTCCAATCGACTTGGGGGTTGCGCTTCATCAGCGCAGCAATAGGCACCGCACCCAGGTCATCCGCCCTCACAGCGGACAGCGAACCGCCATAACGTCCGAAAGGCGTACGAATTGCGTCACAAATAAAGGCGTCCTGACTCATGAAATTCACCCTGATATCTTGAATAAAATCACGCGAGAGCACTATGAAGAGCGCTCGAAATCTACTGTTTTGATAGTAGCGCTTGAGTACAGCCGGGTTTTTTCTGGTGATTCAGCATGTCCGCAGTGCGGTCATTTTAGCGCATCCAGTCCCGAACGATCCGGCGGTCTATGCGCCAAAGCGCCTTGTACAGTGACAAGCCGAATCCGCAGCAGGAAAAGCTTATTCAATTCTCATACCCGCAACGCCAGGTAATCACGGCATTAAGAAAACAAGGCGCCCTCGCACAGGAAAGCAGACGGAAGCCCTCTTTCCTGCACTCAAACCAATATGAGGACGCTCGTTTTTACAATCGCCAGCCGAACTACCCACTCAAAGCAGCGCTAGAACGGTTCGGCGCAATTAAGCGCTTGACCACTTGAAGCAACTTTCGCTTGTGCCAATTCTAGTCGGGCGGCCAGGATGTCAGCCTGGAAGGCCTCCTCACTCTGCACACGAGCCACCGCGGCGGCGCCTATCACACGCCCCGCCTCCACATCACTTTGCCAATGTACATTGCAAATGACACGGCTTTGACCGAAAGACAGGCCACGAGCCAGCAACTCATTACTTCGTTCGGGGCTGATCTGCGCCAACACTAGTGCCCATGCCCAGCCAGCAGCCGCATGGCCCGAGGGATAGGAACCATCATTGCGCAAAAACTCCTCATCCGCTGGCGTGCATGTATCTTCATTATGAAGATCGAAAGGACGCACCCGCTGATACTTGTTTTTGGCTCCGTAAGTGGATAGACCCGCATCAGGCAACAAGCGACGCATCATCTGATAAATAACCGGCGTGCTCTCTTGGTCGATTTGAACTCCCAATGCGCACGAATAATTCTGAGCGGGCCGTGGAAATACCAAGTCTGCATCTTGTTTAGCCAGTGCCCAGCGAGCTGACCCTTTTAGCTGCCCGGCAGCCCGACGCGCTTCTTCATCCCGGGCAAAGGCCGCACTATCTGCAGCCGGCGGCGGATCGAGGAGCATCACACTATCAGGCAGTTCAGTTTGGTCCAGGTAACCAGCCACCCGCTTGACGGAAGAGTGACTTTCCTTGACTTCCAAATGTGTAGAAGGCTGAGCGCTCAACTGACCCGTCGACAAAACCAAGACACTGCCCACCAGGCCCAACAAGGCAGGACGAACACGCAAAGCAGCAGACATAGCAGACCTCGACTAAAGGAGCAAAAAGCTCCAGTTTCGGAAAACGCCAACGGCCGCGTGAAGCTCTTGACCCGGCTGAGATCGGTAAACACTGAAGCTGCATCCCGGCACGATTGGAAGACAAGCCGCGATCTTGCCATTGCAGCCGCCAAACTGAATAGCGTGTTAGCCATTTGGTGCCACAGATCAAGCACCCTCATGGCCTGCTCATGGCATACTTCCCCCGTTGGCATCCTCTACAGGCTCATCATCATGCAAGGCAAGCCCGAAGTCCTCGACTATCTGAATCAACTGCTGCGCGGCGAACTCGCAGCGCGCGACCAGTACTTTATCCATTCCCGCTTTTACGAGCATCTGGGTTTCACGCAGCTTTACGAGCGCATGAACCACGAAATGGAAGAAGAAACACAGCACGCTGACGCCCTGATACGCCGCATCCTGATGCTCGACGGTATTCCCGACATGCGCCCCAATGCGTTTGAACCCGGCAAGGACGTGGTCGGCATGTTGCGCAAGGATCTGGAACTGGAATATGAAGTTCGCGCTGCTCTGCAAAAAGGCATAGCACTGGCAGAATCCGCCAGCGATTTCGTGACACGCGACATCATTCTGGCCCAGTTGCGCGACACGGAAGAAGACCACACCTACTGGCTGGAGAAGCAATTGGGCCTGATCGAAAAAGTGGGCCTGGAAAACTACCAGCAATCCCAGATGTAAGGTCTTCAAAAACAAGGCACGGCAGCACACGCCCTATGGCTTGTTTTCATTGACGCCATAAAAAAACCGCCAGCATGCGCATGGCGGTTTTTTTATTGCCGGGTAGCTCTCCAATGAGCGCTACCCTCAACCAGGATGATTAACCCAGGTTCTTGGCTGCAAAGTCCCAGTTCACCAGGTTCCAGAAAATTTCCAGGTACTTGGGACGGGCATTGCGGTAGTCGATGTAGTAGGCGTGTTCCCACACATCACAGGTGATCAGGGCGACGTCGTCGGAAGTCAGCGTCGTGCCAGCGTTGCTGGTGTTGACGATGTCCAGGGAACCGTCGGCCTTCTTGACCAACCAGGTCCAGCCCGAACCGAAGTTGCCAACGGCAGACTTGGTGAAGGCTTCTTTGAAGGCGTCAAAGCTGCCCCATTTGGCGTTGATGGCATCAGCCACTTTGCCGGTAGGAGCGCCGCCGCCGTTAGGGGACAGGCTGTTCCAGTAGAAAGTGTGGTTCCAAACCTGAGCAGCGTTGTTGAACACGCCACCGGAGGATTTCTTGACCACATCTTCCAGGGAAGCGTTTTCAAATTCGGTGCCAGCAACCAGATTGTTCAGGTTGGTGACGTAAGCCTGGTGATGCTTACCGTAGTGAAACTCCAAAGTTTCCTTGGAGATATGTGGCTCAAGGGCGTTGAGTTCGTATGGAAGAGCTGGAAGAGTGAATGCCATTTCAATTCCTTCTAAAAAAAAACCGTGTTTGGTATCCAACAAGGACGACGCAGCCTAGAGCAGATCGTGCGTGCGCACCACATCCACCGACACATGACCGCGACTCAACTCGACATCGAGTCGTTCACCAATCTTTAAGTCTAACGCATTTTTTACAACTTTCCCCTCGCTATCCCTGACTATGGCATATCCACGATTGATGATAAGGCGCGGGGACAAGGCTTGCAGCGTTTGCTGGGCCGCGGCCAGGCGCTGGCGACGCAAAACCAGCGCATGATCCAGACCTTTTTCCAGCCGTTGGAAAAGCATATTCAGATTTTGCTGTCTTGACGTCAGCTGAGGAATGCTGCGCTCCAAACGCGCCCTCAAGGTAGTCAGGCGCAACGCAGCAGTATCGGGGACGCTGCGAGCCACACGTTGCAGCCTTTGGGTCAGATGATCCAGACGTTGCTGCTGCTGGGCCAGGCGTTGATGCGGAGAGACCAATTTGGCTACCGCCCGATCCAGACGCAGAGAGGCCCGATCCAGATGACGCTGCACACCGTGGCTCAGCGCGCCCATGCGCGCAAACACCTGTTCCAGTAACTGATCGCGCCCCAGACAGGCCAGTTCGGCGGCGGCGGTTGGCGTGGGTGCGCGCAAGTCAGCTACAAAATCAGCAATGGTGAAGTCTGTCTCGTGCCCCACCCCACTAATAATAGGGATAGGACTGGCCGCGATCAGACGCGCCAGACCTTCGTCGTTAAAAGCCCAGAGATCTTCCAGGCTACCGCCCCCACGTACCAGCAAGAGCGTATCAACCTCGGCCCGCTCAATCGCGGTTTCCAGAGCTTGCCGCAATCGCGGCGGTGCTTCTGCTCCTTGGACCGGAGCAGGATAAATAATGATGCGCACGTGCGGAGCACGACGCTCCATCGCAGTCAGGACATCCCGCAAGGCCGCGGCTGCCAGGGAAGTGATAATACCTATGCTGCGCGGCAAGGTGGCAATAGGACGCTTGCGTTCCGGCTCGAACAGGCCTTCGCTTTGCAACTGCCCCTTCAGACGCAGAAACGCTTCGTGCAAATCCCCCAGCCCGGCGCGGCGCATGCCTTCCACCTGAACCTGGAAGTCTCCGCGTGCCTCGTACAAGGTAACCGAGCAACGAAACTCGAAGCGCTCGCCCGCACGCGGCACAAATCCCACGGCCTGGGCTCGCCCCCGAAACATCACGGCACGAACAGCCGCCTTGTCATCCTTGATGGAAAAGTACCAATGCCCGGAAGCGGCCTGGGTAAAGTTGGACACTTCACCGCTAACCCAAACGACGGGCATGTGCTCGTCCAGCAACTGGCTGACACGGCGATTCAACTGTGCCACGGTCCATACCGCAGGTGCTCTAGATTCTTGATAATGCATCATATTCTTTGTTTTTTACTCGCCCCGAACTAGTTTTCCACCGCTCCGTATCCACAACTGTCATGCTTTTGTCAAATAGACGCCAAGACAATGGCTTCCGTTGAACACCTGATGCAGCACTTTACCGAAACCGGATAAGCCATTGAAATTAAAGACTATTTATAAAAACACCAAGATGGTCGAAAATTAGCCAGAGAACCTCTAAACCACCGCCCGAGCCACTATGGGATGTTTTATACACAGAATTATCCACAGTTTTTGTGGATAGTTTTAGCACTACACCTATTACTTCAAATACATCAGGGGTTTGGCCGTGCTTTGTGGGAAAAGACCGTAAAGTGTACCGCGCTCGCGCCGGAACATTCCCGCAATGCGGACAGGGGCTCTACAATAAGCGCTGATTTATTTCGTGACCGGATAATAGACTCGTGCTTACTTTGATCCATGCCGCTGGCTGGCCTGTCTGGTTCCTGCTGGCCTGCTCCATTCTTGCCCTGGGTTTGATCCTGGAGCGTCTTTTGGCTCTGCGCAGCAAACGAATTCTACCGGCCGGACTGGCACGCCAGATCAGCGAGCTGACGGCCCAGAACCGGATTCAGGACGAGTCCCTGCCCCGCCTGTACGATAACTCCCCTTTGGGTCGAGTATTAGCTACCGTACTGAAAAACCGCCACCAAGCTTCCGCCGTACGTGAGTCCGCGGTCGAAGCAGAAGGCAAAGACATCAGCTACCAATTGAACAAGTACATTCCGGCACTGGGCACCATTGCCGTGATAGCCCCTTTGCTGGGCCTGTTTGGTACGGTTATTGGCATGATCGACATCTTTGCTGCCTACGACCCCGCCGGTGGCGACCCCAGCCTGATTGCCCGTGGCATTTCCGTGGCCCTGTACAACACCGCCCTGGGGATTCTGATTGCTGTCCCGGCCATGATCTTTCACCGCTACTTTCGCAGCCGTGCAGACTACCTGCTGCACTGCCTGGAAACGGAAGCGGGTGCGCTGGATCGTCTGTTGGCGCAGAGGGCCGTCTAATGCGCTTTCGCCGAGCCCAAGACCAGGACACGCTGGAACTGAATCTGGTGCCCTTGATTGATGTTTTGCTGGTGGTGCTGATTTTCCTGGCTGCCAGCAGCACCTTCGTGCGCTATCGCCAGTTGGATGTTTCCTTGCCCCAGGCTCAGGCCCAGGCCGCCCAGACCACGGAACTGCTTTTGGCCATCAGCCAGGACGGGCGCTACGCCTTGAACGGCATGTGGCTGGATGCCAGCAGTGGTTCTCCCCTTAGCCACGCCTTGTCGAGCGAAAAGACTGACGAAAACAGCAGCCTGCTGATTCTGGCCGATGCCCAAGCCCCCCACTTTGCGGTGGTCCAGGCTATGGAGGCCGCCCGTCAGGTTGGCATTCATCGCATTCACTTTGCGACCCAGGCCCCATGAGTGCGCGCGTCCGCCTGACTCATTGGCTTCACCAGCAGTGGCAGAAAAAAGGCTGGTTCAGCCTTGTGATGCGCCCGCTTTCAGCGCTGGCTGCGCTCTTCGTACAGCGCAAGCAGCAACGCTACGAGCAAGATCCCGCCGCATCCTACCGCAGCCCGGTGCCGGTGATCGTGGTGGGCAATATCATCGTGGGTGGCGCAGGCAAAACCCCCGTCGTCCTGGCTCTGACCGAGCAATTGCGCGCCCTGGGATGGACACCCGGCATTGTCAGCCGAGGTTACGGGGTAGAGATCGGCCCCAGCCCGCGCGTAGGCCAGGGCCAATTAGCCGCCGAACAATTTGGCGATGAACCCGCCCTGATTGCCGCCCAAACCCGGGCCCCCATCGCCGTTCACCCTCGCCGTGCGCTGGCGGCCCAGGCTTTGCTCGAGAAATATCCGGCAGTCGACCTGATTATTTCGGATGACGGCCTTCAACATCTGGCCTTGCAACGCGATATGGAAGTCGTGGTACAGGATGCTCGCGGTGTAGGAAATGGCTTGCTGCTGCCAGCGGGACCATTGCGTGAAAGCCCAGAACGCCTGCGTCGCGTGGACTGGCTGATCAGCCAGATTGTGGCCGACCAAACGCCGCCTTCCACCCCTCAACCCGCCGAGCCTGGCCGCGCCCTGAGCATGAGCCTGCGTCCTTATCAGCTGGAGCACCTGAGTTCGGGCCGTCGCCTGAGCTGGTCGGACTGGTATCAGGAATACGGCCAGCAAGAACTGCAGGCGCTGGCCGCCATTGGCCAGCCCGCCCGTTTTTTCACGATGCTGCGCGCTTGTGGTCTGCATCTGAGCCAGACTTTCCCCCTGCCCGACCATGCCGCCTTGCAAGCTCAGGACTTTCAGGTCCTGCATGAGGGGCCGGTACTCATTACCCGTAAAGACGCCGTAAAATGCCAGCACCTGAACGACCCACGCCTGTGGGTTGTGGATGTCCAGCCCGTGTTTTCACGCCCGGACTGGATTGCTGAACTGGATAGCCTGCTGCGCGAACGGCGCTCAACCTTACCCACATTACCCGGAGTTCAATAATGGAAGCTCGCCTACTCGAAGTGCTGGTCTGCCCCTTGTGCAAAGGCCCGCTGCGCCACGACCGCGAACAGCAAGAATTGGTCTGCAAGGCCGACAAACTGGCCTTCCCCATTGTGGACGGCATCCCTACCATGCTGATCAACGAAGCACGTCAACTGGACGCGCAGGAACCTTCCAGCAATTGATATGACTTTTTCCGTCATCATCCCTGCCCGCCTGGGTTCCACCCGTCTGCCCAACAAACCGCTGGCCGACATTGCTGGCCAACCCATGATCGTGCGTTGCGCTCAACAAGCCGCGCAAAGCGGGGCGCGTCAGGTCTGGGTGGCGACGGACTCACCGCAAGTGCTGGAGGCTGTCCAGGCACATGGTTTCAATGCCTTGCTGACCGATGCAGAACACCCGACCGGCACCGACCGTCTGGCCCAGGCCGCTCGCCTGCTGGAGCTGTCCGAGGACGAGATCGTGGTCAATGTGCAAGGTGACGAACCCCTGATTCAGCCCGAACACATCAATGCCGCCGCCGAGCTGCTGGCGCGCAGCGAACAGGCCGACATTGCCACGCTGGCCGCGCCCATCAAGAACGCCGAGACACTCTTTAACCCCAATGCCGTCAAAGTGGTTTGCGACCTGCAAGGCCGCGCCCTGTACTTTTCCCGCGCTCCCATGCCCTGGGCCCGCGACGCGCTGGCCGGTGGCGAACAGGTACTGGCCGACGGGCTTCCCGCATTGCACCATATTGGCCTTTATGCCTACCGAAATCGCTTCCTGCAGCAGTACGCCCAGCTACCTCGTGGGCCACTGGAACACTTCGAGTCTCTAGAGCAACTGCGAGCCATGGAAAACGGCTTCCAGATTATGGTTCACCGCCTCCAGGAGATTCCTGCTGCCGGGGTAGACACCGAACAAGACCTGGAAAGAGTACGCGCTCACTTCGCAAATCGGTTATAAAAGATCTTTTTTCTGCTCTATCCGAATAAAAAATGCGCTAAATATGCTGCAACGCATCATACTGAAGCGAGAATCGGATCGACGCATTTCCTGGAGGAATTCATGCGACTCATACTGCTCGGGCCCCCTGGTGCCGGCAAAGGCACTCAAGCTGCTTTCATCACCGAGAAATTTGGTATTCCACAAATTTCCACGGGCGATATGTTGCGTGCCGCTGTCAAAGCCCAAACCCCGCTGGGTGTAGAAGCCAAAAAAATCATGGACGCCGGCGGCCTGGTTTCGGATGACCTGATCATCGGCCTGGTACGCGATCGCCTGCAAGCAGCCGACTGTGAGCCCGGCTACCTGTTCGACGGTTTCCCACGCACGATTCCCCAGGCTGATGCCTTGAAGGATGCCCAGGTCAAACTGGACTTCGTGATCGAAATCGACGTACCGGAAGAAAGCATCATCGAACGCATGAGCGGCCGCCGTATCCACGCTGCCAGCGGTCGTAGCTACCACGTCACCTTCAATCCACCCAAAACCCCGGGTGTGGACGATGTGACGGGCGAACCCTTGCTCCAGCGCGACGATGACCGCGAGGAAACCGTACGCCACCGCTTGTCTGTCTATCGCGAGCAGACCCGCCCTCTGGTCGATTACTACTCGCAATGGTCAGCCACCGGCGACCCAGAAGCTCCGGCCTATCGCAAGATTTCCGGCGTGGGCAGCGTCGATGAGATCCGCCAGCGCATTGTGGACGCCCTGGCAAGCTAAGTAAGTCAAGATTCAGCCGGCCCCAAAAGGGCCGGTTGTTTATTATCCAAGGGAGACAAGCTCATGCAAATCAATAACAAGACTTTTATTGTCACCGGCGGCGCATCGGGTCTGGGCGCAGGCACCGTACGTATGCTGGTTGAAAATGGCGCCCGCGTGGTGATCGCCGATATTCAGGACGAGGCCGGTGAGGCTCTGGCCAAAGAGCTGGGCCAACTTTATCAGCACTGTGATGTTACTTCCGAGCAAGATGCCCAGGCCGTCGTGGATCTGGCTTGCCAGGACAGCGCCCGCCCCCTGTTCGGACTGATCAACTGTGCCGGCGTGGCTCCTGCCTCGCGCACGGTAGGACGCAATGGCCCGCACACGCTGGACCTGTTCCAGAAAACTGTCATGATCAACCTGGTCGGCACCTTTAATATGTGTCGTCTGGCGGCCGCGGCCATGGGCAGCAATACCCCAGAAGCCTCGGGCGAGCGTGGCGTGCTGATCAACACCGCTTCGGTAGCCGCCTATGATGGCCAGATTGGCCAAGCCGCTTACGGTGCTTCCAAAGCCGGTGTGGTCGGTTTGACCCTGCCTCTGGCCCGCGATCTGGCCCAGACCGGCATCCGTGTCATGACGATTGCTCCCGGCATCTTCGGCACCCCCATGATGTTTGCCATGCCTCAGGAAGTTCAGGACTCCCTGGCGGCCAGCATTCCTTTCCCATCGCGCCTGGGTCGCCCTGAAGATTTCTCCCAACTGGTGCAGAGCATCATCACTAATGAAATGCTCAATGGCGAAACCATCCGTCTGGATGGCGCTATTCGTATGGCACCAAAATAACTTTCTGTATCGGCTCCAATGGGTTTGTTTCGCTCAGCGGCCACAATTAGTGGCCTGACGCTGCTGTCTCGTATCACCGGACTGGCACGCGATATTCTGATTGCCCGCGCCTTTGGGGCGGGCCCGCTCACCGACGCTTTCTGGGTGGCATTTCGCATTCCCAATCTGCTGCGACGCCTGTTTGCAGAAGGAGCGTTTTCACAAGCCTTTGTCCCCATCCTGGGGCAGGTGCGCAAGGAGCACGAGCAGGACAAGGTCCAGCAATTGCTGGACCGCGTCGCCCTGCTGCTGACCTTTGCTGTCATGCTGGTCACTGCCATTGGCATTGTTGCGGCCCCCTGGGTCGTCAGTGCCATGGCCAGTGGCCTGACCGCCCCCGAGCGACAAACCGAATTTGGTGCCGCCATCACCATGACGCGCATGATGTTCCCCTACATCATCTGCATGTCGCTGGTGGCTTTTGCCTCTGCGGTACTGAACACCTGGAGCCGCTTTGCGGTTCCGGCTTTCACTCCTATCCTGCTGAATCTGTCCATGATTGGCGCCAGCCTGTTTCTGGCCCAGCATATGGAAACACCCATTTACGCCCTGGCCGTTGGGGTGATGGTGGGCGGTCTGGCCCAATTGCTGGTGCAATGGAGCGCATTGGCCCGTCTGGGCCTGTTGCCACGATTCTCGCTACGACTGGGTGAAGCGCGCCGCGACCCTATCGTGCAGCGCATTCTTAAACAGATGCTGCCCGCCATTCTGGGCGTTTCTGTTGCGCAGATTTCCCTGCTGATCAATACCAATATCGCCACTTGGCTGCAGTCCGGCAGCGTGACCTGGCTGTCCTTTGCCGACCGTCTGATGGAGTTCCCCACTGCCCTGCTAGGTGTGGCACTGGGCACGGTCTTGCTGCCCAAGCTGTCGGCCGCCCATGCCGGCAAGGACGACAAGAACTACAGCGGCTTGCTGGACTGGGGCCTGCGCCTGGTCCTGCTGCTGGGCCTGCCTGCCGCCCTGGGCATGGCCTTACTGTCCGACGGCCTGGTCGCCACCCTGTTTCACTACGGTGCGTTTGCTGCCGCTGATGTTGCCCAGACCAAATTGGCAGTCGGTGCCTATTCGGTTGGCCTGGTGGGCCTGCTGGCCATCAAGATTCTGGCCCCCGGCTTTTACGCCCGCCAGGATATCCGCACTCCCGTACGCATCGCCATTGCCGTCCTGATCATTACCCAGCTCTTTAACCTGGTACTGGTGCCTACCTTTGCCCATGCAGGGCTGGCCTTGTCGATTGGCCTGGGTGCCACCGTCAATGCGCTGACCTTGCTGGTCATGCTGCGAAAGCGCGGGATTTACCAGCCCAATCATGACTGGTTACGTTTTTTCCTGAAGATTATTCCCGCCCTGGCTGCTCTGGCCACCGTCCTCTTGCTGGCTGACCGTTATATCGACTGGATCAGCCTGGGAGCCACGCCCCTGCTGCGTGTGCTGTATCTGGGCGGCGTGTTGCTTGCCAGCGGCATTTCCTATTTCGGCATGTTGTTTATCGTAGGCATTCGCCCCTCTTACTTTACAAAGCGGGCTTAGTATCCTAGAATAATTGTCTTTGCCGATTAAACTTTAAAACTTAGGCTTTATTAAAAATGGCTAATTCCGCACAAGCACGCAAGCGCGCCCGCCAAGCAGTGGCTCGCAACAAACACAACGCCAGCATCCGTTCCATGCTGCGTACCGCTATCAAGCGCGTTCGCCAGGCTATCGAAGCCGGTGACAAAACCGCTGCTAACGAAGTATTCCGCAAAGCGACCAGCATCATTGATCGCGTTGCCGACAAGAACATCATTCACAAGAACAAGGCTGCCCGCCACAAGAGCCGCCTGTCTGCTGCTATCAAGGCCCTGGCCTGATTGCTGAAGATTTTTAATGGTTTAATCGGCTCTGGCCTAAAAACCAGTTAGAAAGGGGGTGCTTAGCACCCCTTTTTTATTAGCCACAAAACCATTGCCTGAACATGCAGGCCAATCATGCTAAGTTATGGATTTGCTTTTTCATTAGCGAGTCCCCATGACACGTCCCATCGTGCTGCAACTGGCATCTTTGGCCCAGCACCCTTCTTTTGACGAAATCGACCGTCATTTCGAGCGCATTGTCCTCCAGGACCTGAACCAGCTCTCTGCCCAGCAGATCGAACGCGTACAGGTACTCCTGACCAGCGCTGTCACTGCTACCCCCGCTTCCTTGATGGACCGCCTGCCCGCTTTGAAAGCGATTTGCAGCGTAGGGGTAGGCTACGACTCCATCGACGTACAGGCCGCCAAAAAGCGCGGTATTCAGGTCAGTACCACTCCTGATGTTCTGAACGATTGCGTGGCCGATATGGCCTGGGCCTTGATGCTGGATGCGGCTCGCCGTGTGACGGAATCGGATCGCTACGTGCGCGCCGGTCTGTGGGACAGACCCAATGGTTTCGGGCTGGGGACGCGGGTCAGCGGCAAGAAGCTGGGCATTGTGGGCTTGGGACGCATTGGCCAGACCATTGCCCGCCGCGCCAGTGGCTTTGATATGGAACTGCGCTATCACAACCGCCGTCCACGTCACGATGTGCCCTGGCACTACGAGCCTTCCCTGATCGAACTGGCCCATTGGGCAGACATCATGGTGATTGCTGCCGTCGGTGGCGATGAGACACGGGGGCTGATCAATATAGACGTGCTGAACGCCTTGGGTCCCAAAGGGATTCTGGTCAATATTGCCCGCGGCAGCGTGGTCGATGAAAGCGCACTGATTGCCGCCCTGCAGGAAGGACGACTGGGCTCTGCCGGGCTGGATGTGTTCGAGAATGAACCCCAGGTGCCCCAGGCCTTGCGCGATCTGAACCAGGTCGTTCTGGCACCGCACACGGCCAGTGCAACGCACGAGACACGCGAAGCCATGCTCTCGCTGACGCTGGAAAATGTATTGCAGTATCAAAAAACCGGCAAAGTGCTCACGCCGCTTACCGTATAAAAAACAAGTCGCCTACCGTTTTCGCGGTGGCGACTTATTGAATGCGCTGTCTGAATCAGGAATCGACAGGGTCCATATTGTCGGGGTCAATGCCGCTGGTTTTTAAATTATTATCATCGGCAAAGCCACAGACGAATTTCCAGGCCAAAGGTTCAAGCTCTCGCAGGCGAGCATCCACCACTACACATCGCACGCCGTCAATCAATCGCGGCACCACATAGGGCGAATAGGTCAGATGACCACCCATCGCCCCAGCGGGACGAAACTGGGACATTACACCGGCCAAGCGTTCTGCCCAATCACTGGGACGAAAGCGCTGATCCTGCCGGGTCACACCATGGATTACAAGTTGCTTCACTGGCTCTGTCATAACAATTAATCGCTCATCGTGCAGTTCAGGTATGCTGCACCTTTTCCTTTCTCGCCACGCATTGTATCCGATCGCGGCCACGCAAAGCCCGGGATTCAATAAATTAGCCGCTTGACAATTTATTGCTAATCATTACTTTGCCCTCTCGCTTTATTCCAAAACCAAACGGTTTCCCCTTCCCCGCCACAGACCGGCTTTGCTCTTAATAGCCGGACAGGTTAAGATGGCTTTCTTTATCCGCAGGATTTTTTTATGGATGCCATCGTGCAAGCAGGACCGCTTCGGCACTTTCTGCAATTTCGCGACTTTTCTCACGACGAAATTTTATATGTGCTGGAACGCGCACGCCTGATCAAAGACAAGTTCAAACGCTATCAGCCGCACCACACATTGCACGACCGCACCTTGGCGATGGTTTTTGAAAAAGCCAGCACCCGTACCCGTGTTTCGTTTGAAGCCGGTATGTATCAGTTGGGCGGTTCGGTCATTCACCTGACCACCACCGACTCGCAGCTGGGCCGCTCCGAACCTATCGAAGATACCGCCCGCGTGGTTTCACGCATGGTCGATATCGTCATGATTCGTACCTTCGAGCAAACCCGTCTGGAGCGCTTTGCCTCCCACTCGCGTGTGCCGGTCATCAATGGCCTGACCAACGAATTTCATCCTTGCCAGATTCTGGCCGACATCTTCACCTTTATCGAACACCGTGGCGATATCAAGGGCAAGACCGTGGCCTGGATTGGTGACGCCAACAATATGGCCTACACCTGGCTGCAAGCGGCGGAAATCCTGGGCTTCACCCTGCATGTGTCGGCCCCTAACGGCTACCACCTGGAATCCGATCGCACCGGCAACCCGGATTCCAGCATTCTGCGTGAATTCGACGACCCACTGGAAGCCTGCAAGGGCGCGCACCTGGTCACCACCGACGTGTGGACCAGCATGGGTTACGAAGACGAAAACGAAGAGCGTCGCAAAGCCTTTGCTGACTGGTGTGTGGATCAGGAAATGATGGATGTGGCCGACCCAGAAGCCATCTTCATGCACTGCCTGCCCGCTCACCGTGGCGAGGAAGTAACCGGCGAAGTCATTGACGGCCCACAAAGCGTGGTCTGGGACGAAGCCGAGAACCGCTTGCACGTACAGAAAGCGTTGATGGAGTTCCTGATTCTGGGTCGTCTGGAAGCCTGAGTGCTTCTACCCGGAGCAGACTTTGCTCAATGACATAAAAAGGGGATACGTCGTATCCCCTTTTTAATACCGGATCGCTTCACACGCCTATTCAAACGGGATTCAAATAATCCCTTTGAATATACGTTCTAAACTGGCGTACTGCTGATCCTTTAACCGCCAAACTCAAGTCCTGAAAGCGTCAGGCAATGCGATAAGCGATCTCAAGCAACACCGCCCACATCAACACCAGATTCGCTTTACTCCTGTATTTCCAAACCCGCCAAGCGATAGCCAACCTGCAACTCAGTCAGTAAATACTTGGGTTGTGCCGCATCCTCTTCCAGCTTTTGGCGCAGCTGCATCATGTACACCCGCAGGTAATGAGGCCGATCGGAATACGCCGCTCCCCAAGTTTCATGCAGCAAATGTTGGTGCGTCAGCACCTTGCCATGTCCCCGGATCAAGGCCGTCAGCAAGCGAAACTCGATCGGTGTCAAATGCACCGCCTCCCCGTCCCGCGTGACCTCATGGGAGGCCAGATCCACCTGCACGTTCCCAAAGCGAACCCGCGAAGAAGCCGTCTGAACATTCGGAACCAGCTGAGAGCGCCGTAACAAGGCCCGGATCCGGGCCAGCAGCTCCGGTACGCCAAAGGGCTTGACCAGATAATCGTCCGCCCCTGCATTCAAGGCTGCTACTTTTTCTTCCTCTCGCTCACGCGCCGACAGCACCAGAATGGGCGAATACACCCAGCTGCGCAGATCACGAATCAAGTCCTTGCCATCCCCATCGGGCAGACCCAAATCCACAATCATCAAATCAGGGCGACGGGTTGCCGCATCCATGCGCGCCTGCGCCAGCGTGCTGGCCTCAATCACGGACATGCCTTCCTGCTCCAAGGCAATTCGCACGAAACGACGAATATTGGATTCGTCCTCCACGATCAGTATCTGGGCTTTGTTCATGTCAGTAGCTCGTCATCATCCATACGGGGAGCCGCTTTCCAGGGCAGGCGAATCTCGAAGATCACGCCATGGGGCATACGCGGCTTGGCGCTGATCGTACCACCATGTGCGGCAATAATCGTGCGACACAGGCCCAGGCCCAAGCCCACACCTGCCACAGAGGACTCTTTCTGCCCCCGGGTAAACGTATCGAACAAGCGCTCGGGATCACCGGGCGGCAAGCCTGGCCCGTCATCACTGATCATTAAATACATGAACTGACCCGAACACAGGCCGCGCAGGGAAATCGTACTGGTGACGGGCGTATATTTGGCGGCATTATCCAGCAGATTCGTCACCACTCGCTCCAGCAAAACACCATCCACCTCGATCAAAGGCAGGTCGGCCGCAAACTCGGTCACCACCTTGCGAGGCTGCAAAGCCGCTGAGCAACGGGCAACGGCAATCCCCACAATCTCGCCCAGGGCATGCCATTCCTTATGCAACTTCACCCCTTCGCTTTGCATACGCGCCAGATCCAGCAGGTTGGATACCTGGCGGCGCAATTCGTCCGATTCAATGCGGATCGATCGGGCAATATCCGTGCGCTCGGTTTCACTCAAGCCTTTGGGCTGCTCCAGCGTTTCTGCCAGGCCTCGAATCACGGTCAAGGGCGTGCGTAAATCGTGCGAGACAGCGGATAGCAAGGTATTGCGCATTTTCTCCCCCTCCATGCGCAGCACCGTATCCTGGGCGATTTCCACATAATGAATTCGCTCCAGAGCCTGGGCCAAGGTAAAGCAACAAGCATCCAGCAAGCGCCGTCCATCCGGTGTCCTCAAGGAAGCGGCTCCGCCGGACTGCACCACCAAGACCCCACGCGGGGCCATGGGGCCTTTCAAGGGCAGATACAGGGCACTGGCACCGCTCAGGGTTTCAGTGCCATTACCGGCGGCTTCCATATGATCAAACACCCACTGCGCCACCGATAGCTCTACAAAGCCTGTATGACGAGTCGCTACCAACTGGTTTTGCTGATCCGGCACCACCAGTACCACCTGCATCTCGAACAAAGGTTCCAGCGTATCGCGGCAGACCGCCAGGACTTGTTCCAGGGCCAAGGCTCCGGCCAAGTCCCGGCTGACACGAGTCAATGCCGCAGCACGGCGTTCACCATCACGGGCAGCCCTGGCTTCGGCCTGCAGCTTGGCAGCCAGTTGGCCAATAATCAGCGCCACTCCCAGCATGACGCCGAAGGTAAAGACATATTGGGTATCCGTTACCGAAAAGGAATAGCGCGGCTCGACAAAAAAGAAGTCGAAAAACGCCACTGACAGCAAAGAAGCCCATACTCCCGCCAGTCGTCCCAAACGCAGGGCAATAAAGACCACAGTGATCAGGAACAGCATGATCACGTTGGAGAGCTCGAAAAAGGGCAAGAGCTTCTCGGCCAGCAAGGTGGTCACAACACAAATAATGGACGCAATCGACAAGGCCTTGCCTTGTGCCATGGGTTGTTCCAGCTCCAGGGGCCGTATGGGCCGCTGTACCGTATCCATACGCAGCAGCAGCAAACCAATTTCAGGGTTGCTGCGCGCCAGGCGCTCGGACAGGCGAGTGCGCCAGGGCCAGATAGATCGCGCTGACGAGTTTCCCAGAATCAGCTTGGTCGCATTGCGTTGACGGGCATAGGCCAGAATCGTATGCGCGACATCCTGCCCGGCAATATTGGCAAATTCGGCTCCGGCATGCTGAGCACTGGCCGCCAAGCGCACCAGTGCTTCCTGCGCCTTGATCTGCCCGCTTTCCTGCGGCGTATCCACATGCAGCACAATCCAGGGCGTCTGCAATTGCTGGGCCAAGCGCGCCCCCTCCCGAATCAGAGCTTCCTGGGCGCTATCGGCACTGACGCATACCATCAGTAACTCACGTGTCGGCCAAACTGTCCGTATCGCATGGGAGATCCGATACACATGCACGTCCGCATTGACCCGATCCGCCACCCGGCGCAAAGCCAACTCACGCAGAGCAATCAGATTGCCGCGACGAAAGAAGTTCTGACGCGCGTGGGCCACCGAGTCGGCCAGATACACTTTGCCCGCACTCAGACGAGACAAGAGATCATCCGGCGGCAGATCCACCAGCAAGACATCGGCCGCTCGATCGAAAATCCGGTCTGGCACCGTCTCCCGAACCCGTACCCCGACAATGCCGCCCACCACCTCATTCAGGCTGTCCAGATGCTGCACATTGAGCGCGGTATACACATCAATGCCCGCATCCAGCAATTCCTCCACATCCTGCCAGCGCTTGGCGTGTCGACTGCCTTCAATATTGGAGTGCGCCAGCTCGTCAACCAGCAGCAGCTGATAACCCGAGGCCAAGGCAGCATCCAGATCAAACTCCGTCACCGCCCGCCCCTGACGTTGATACTCCTTGCGGGGCAGCACGGGCAAACCGTCAATCAGAGCCTGGGTTTCCTGGCGGCCATGGGTTTCCACAATCCCGATAGCCACGGACACGCCCTCGGACTGGCGTTGATGCGCCTCCTTGAGCATGGCGTAGGTTTTCCCTACGCCCGCACAAGCGCCGAAGAAAATCTTGAGCTGCCCACGACGAGGCTGGTGCGGATCCTCGCCAATCACCTGCAGCAGCTCATCCGGGTCCGGCCTATCCTCAAGTGACATGAATCTGCACACTCCATCCAGAAAATTGCTATTGATCTTACGCTCTTATCCAAAAAACGGCGTCAGCAGCAAATCAATCAGCTTGATGCCTATGAAAGGTGCGATCAGCCCTCCCAAGCCGTAAATCAGCAAGTTGCGTTTCAGCAAACGGCTGGCCGGTTCGGCCCGATACTTCACACCCCGCAAGGCCAAAGGAATCAGGGCGATGATGATCAAGGCATTGAAAATGACTGCCGACAGGATGGCGCTAGCCGGACTATGCAGCTGCATCACATTCAAGGTACCCAAAGCAGGATACGTGACCACAAAAGCCGCAGGAATAATCGCAAAGTACTTGGCCAGATCATTGGCAATGCTGAAGGTGGTCAGGGCACCGCGCGTCATGATCATCTGCTTGCCCACTTCCACCACACGCAGGAGCTTGGTGGGGTTACTGTCCAGATCCACCATATTGCCGGCCTCTTTAGCCGCCTGGGTGCCGCTGTTCATGGCCACGGCCACATCGGCCTGCGCCAGAGCAGGCGCATCATTCGTGCCGTCGCCAGTCATGGCAACCAGGCGACCTTCATCCTGATAGCGCCGAATCAATTGCAGCTTGTCCTCGGGCGTGGCCTCGGCCAGATAATCATCCACCCCGGCTTCGGCCGCAATGGCAGCGGCGGTCAGCTTGTTGTCCCCGGTAATCATGACAGTCTTGATGCCCATGGCGCGCAACTCGGCAAAGCGCTCCTTGATACCGCCTTTGACGATATCCTTGAGCTCCACCACACCCAGCACCTTATTACCTTCAGTGACGACCAGCGGTGTGCTGCCCCGGCGGGCGACCTCATTGACCAAAGTGTCCAGTTCGCGAGGAAACACGCCGCCCTGGGACTCGATATGGGAGCGCATGGTATTTGCCGCCCCTTTACGAATCTGACGACCCTCGATATCAATGCCGCTCATGCGTGTATGGGCGCTAAAGGCAATGGTCTGCGCACCTTGCAATTCACGACCACGCAAATTGAAAAGCTGCTTGGCCAGCACCACAATGGAGCGTCCTTCGGGGGTCTCGTCCGCCAACGATGCCAATTGGGCTGCGTCTGCCAAGGCCTGTTCCGATACCTGCGGCGCAGGCAAAAAGGCCGAGGCCTCCCGATTACCCAGCGTAATGGTGCCTGTCTTGTCCAGCAGCAGAACATCCACGTCTCCCGCCGCCTCGATAGCGCGGCCCGAGCTGGCCAGCACATTGGCTTTCATCATCCGGCTCATCCCGGCGACACCTACCGCCGACAGCAAGGCACCGATGGTAGTCGGAATCAGACACACCAACAGAGCAATCAAGGCGGTAATCGTAACGGGCGAACCTTGGCCGGTCAGCACCGTTGCAAAGCTGGAGAAAGGCAGCAAGGTCACGCAGACCAGCAGAAAGATCAGCGTCAGGGCAACCAGCAAGATATTCAAGGCAATCTCGTTCGGCGTCTTGCCGCGCTTGGCGCCCTCCACCATCGCAATCATGCGATCCAGAAAAGCCTCACCCGGTTTGGCGGTGACCCGCATCACGATCCAGTCGGACAGAACACGGGTTCCCCCCGTAACGGAACAAAAGTCGCCCCCCGATTCCCGGATAACCGGCGCCGATTCACCCGTTATGGCGGACTCGTCTACCGACGCTGCCCCCTGCAGAACTTCGCCATCAGCCGGAATAATCTGGCCCGCCTCAACCAGCACATAGGCACCGGGCAACAGCTCGTCGCTGGGGACAGGCCAGGCGCGGCTATCACGGGCGGGGTCTTTCAGAACCTTGGCCATGACCCGCTTGCGCGTAGAACGCAGCGCATCAGCCTGAGCTTTACCACGGCCTTCTGCCACGGCTTCGGCCGCATTGGCAAACAGGACTGTAAACCACAACCAGGCTGCAATAGACCAGATAAATCCAGCGGGGGCCTCACCCTGCCCCATCAAGGCCTGAATGCCCAGCAAGCTGGTGACGATACTGCCCAGATACACCACACACATCACCGGGTTCTTGAACTGCACCCGAGGCGACAATTTCTTGAAGGCTTCCTTGCACACCGTGCCCCAGGGTACGGCCTGAAATGCCGTCGAACGCTCGGCCTCTTGCGGGGCTTTCAGATCAGTAATAGACATAATGACACCTGCTCCTAACGCACTGCGGGCTGGGCACGCTTGGCCATGTCCAGCGCCAGATTAAGCTCCAAGACCTGCACGCGTGGCTCGCCCAGCACACCTAATTGACGAGCACTGGTATAGCGATCAATCAGGACCTGGACCTGAGCCAGCGGCATACCGCGCACTTTGGCGATACGGACGGCCTGCAAACGGGCGTTGGCCACCGAAATATGCGGGTCCAAACCCGATGCCGACGCTGTGACAGCATCTACAGGCACAGGAGCATCCTCTGCCAAACCGTTCATCAGGCGATATGCCTTGCTGCGTTCTGCCACAGCCTCCAGCAGACTTTTGCTTAGCACCCCCTGATTGCTGGCCCCACTGGCCGCCGCGTTATAGGGCTGCGCAATGCTCTTGGAGGAGTCAGCCGGATCGGCTCCCAGCGTCGCGCTGGGACGCCCATGGAAATACTCGGGCTGACTGAAGTACTGACCAATCTGGCGCGAACCCACGAGTTGCCCGTCCCGCTGAATCAGGCTGCCCTTTGCCTGCTCCGGGAACAAGGCGGTGCCAATAAAGGTCGTGGCCAACGGGTAGGCAATGCCCGTCAACAGCATAAAAAACACGGCAGACAGCAGCACGGGACGCAACAAGCTTTTCATCGTCGGTGCCGCCGGTGTCGAAACCATAAATTGATGGGTAGACATGACAGTCAATCCTCAAAAAGTAATGCCATCGAGCATCAACAGGTGCTCCACAATCGGGCCCAGCGCCAGTGCAGGCAGGAAAGTCAGCCCGCCCACCACCAGGACCACGAAAATCAACAGGCCGGTGAACAAGGGGGTGGCCGTCGACAAGGTGCCTGGACCCGCAGGAACTGCTTTCTTGGCAGCCAGCGCACCGGCCAAAGCCAGCAGGGGGAGCAGGGTCAGATACCGCCCCACCAACATCGCCAGCCCTATCGTTGTATTGAAGAATGGTGTGTTCGCGTTGAAACCTGCAAAGGCGGAGCCGTTATTGGCCGTACCCGAGGTATAGGCGTACAGCACTTCGCTGAAACCATGCGGCCCCATATTGGACAGACTGTCCATGGTGGATGGCAGCACGCTGGCCAAGGCCGTAAAGCCCAGAATGCTGAAGGCATGCGCCAGCATGGCCAGCATCACGTACTTCATCTCCCGCGCCTCGATCTTCTTGCCCAGAAACTCCGGGCTACGCCCTATCATCATGCCCACCAGAAACACCGTCAGAATGGCGTAGCTGACCAGGCTGATAAAGCCCACGCCTATCCCGCCAAACACGTTGTTCAGCATCATTTGGGCAATCGGCACCAGGCCACCCAAAGGAGTCAGCGAAGAGTGCATGGCATCGACCGAGCCGGTAGTCGCAGCCGTAGTCACGGTGGCAAACAAGCTGCTTTGCGCCACACCGAAGCGCAGTTCCTTGCCTTCCAGATTGCCACCGCCCATCGTGCTGCTTTGGGTCTGGTCCACACCCAGGGAAGTCAGCAAAGGATTGCCTGCCTGTTCAGCGCTATAAATCAGGGACAGAAAACCGATGAACATCACCAGGAAGGCCGCAAAGAAAGCCCAACCCTGGCGACGACGAGCCAGCATGGAGCCAAAGGCGTAAGTCAGGGCCGAAGGCACCAGCAACATGCTGAGCATATGCACGGTATTAGTCAGCGGCGTAGGGTTTTCAAATGGATGAGCCGCGTTCATACCAAAGAAGCCGCCCCCATTAGTCCCCACATGCTTGATGCTTTCAAGGCTGGCTACTGGCCCCAGAATTATCTGCTGCTTGAGCCCTTCCAGCGTATTGACCACGACATCCGAGCTCAGTGTCTGTGGCATACCCTGCCAGATATACAGCAAGGCCAGCAGGAAGCTGCACGGCAAGAGCAAGCGATACAAGGAGCGGGTGAAATCCACCCAGTAGTTGCCAATATCCGCCGAGCTTTTACGGCTTAAGCCACGGATGAAACCTCCTGCCGCTGCCAGACCCGTTGTGGCACTGATCATCATCAGAAAGGTGATGGCCGCCATTTGGGAAAAATTGGACAGACTGGATTCACCCGAGTACGCCTGCCAATTGGTATTGGTCGTAAAAGACACAGCCGTATTAAAGGCCAGGTCAGGCGTTTGTGCGGCGCGCTGCAGGCTGTCGCCCGGAATCCAGCCCTGCACCCGCAAAAGAATATATCCCAGAAGCAACATGGCGGCATTGCTCAACAAGAGCGCCAGACCATATCGCTTCCAGGACATTTTCTCTTCAGGATTCACGCCCAGCAGCCGATACGTGCCACGCTCGATCAAGCTGTGATTGGGGCTACTGAAAAAATGGGCAATCCATTTACCCACCACTACTAACAAGACCGTAGAGACGGCCAGAATAACTAGAAACTGCATCAGATCGTCCAGCATGACAGCTCCTCTTACAGCTTCTCAAGACCAAGAACAAATCCGGTCGCCATCGCAAAGAACGCGAACAGCACCGCTAAAAATAGAAAATCACTCATATGCACACCTGTTCCCACAATGAACACTTGCTGGCCTGAACTTAGAATTTTTCGGCCTTGAGCAAGGCATAGAACAAATAGATAAACAGCCCCAGAGAAATCCCTCCTGCCAGAACCGTAAAAAAGGACGCACTCATCCCGAACTCCCCGATCAATGCTGACTTGCAGCAGACAGAGAAAGTCTAGGAGTGGCGGCATAAATTCAGAGCAGTGTTTACTGGCCCGCGTATAAAGACGGCATATGGATTTGGGCCAGGGCGACACCGGCACGCTCCAGCAACTGATCTGTCCAGCGTTGATAAGTCTGTCTGGCAATAAGGTGCAAAGTGCTCAGGTGCTGATCCAGGCCCGACAAGATATGTTCTGCATCCTGGGCCGCCGGACCGTATACCTGCTCCAACTCGCAGCGGCCGTGATCACACCACTGACGGATGCTGTCGGCAGTCACTTCCAGGTGGCCTTGAAAGGCCCAATGCGGGCCCAGGCAGAAACCTTTATTCAGACAATGAGGGCCGTATAAAGTCCGGCTGGCCCCCGAGGGAATCTGGAAGGTGTCGTAATGCCAGTTGAACAGCATGGCACGCCTGGGCAGGCCCATGACACGCCGGGCGTAGGGACTGCTCCAGACCTGACCCCAGCCTATGTTCGGATACGGATTGCGCTGCACGCGGGCCCCCAGGGAACGCGCCAGCAGTTGTGCCCCGAAGCAATGCCCCAGAACCGGAACATGACGCTGAACCGCATCCTGCAACAAGGCATGCTCCTGCTCTATCCAGGGCAAAAGATCATTGACACTGCGATCACTGCCCAGCACCACCACCCCGCTGTAATCACGAGCCGACACGGGCGCCCGGCCATCCAGCGGCGACATGCACAAGTGATAGGGAAGACCGTGGCTCTCCAGATGATCCAGCAGCACCCCCGGCCCTTGCGTGACCTCGTGCTGCAAAACAAGAATGGGTTTCATGAGATAAAAGCCTGACCGCGCAGGCCTGTTGTTCAGGAGAACTCACTGTAGAACTGGCCGTATCAAGACCAGGATCTGTTTGCGATCAGGCTCGTATAAGTGGCATCAAGGTGCTTCCTGCTGCACACAAAAAACCAAGACCGTCATTTGCCTGACATATGCCTTTGCTCAAATGTAATCGTTTTCATTTTGACGGCTGGGTGTCATGGCCAACATAGGAATACTGGATGTCGCCAGAGCAGCACAGGTATCGGTTGCTACGGTATCGCGCGTGCTCAATGAGCCGGAAAAGGTGGGTGAGAAAACCCGCCTGCGCGTGCAAGCCGCGATCGACGCACTGGCCTATGAGCCCAATGCCTCGGCACGCAGTCTGCGCAGCCAGCGCAGCCGAGTCATCGGCGTGGTCTTGCCGACCTTGCTCAACCCCGTCTTTGCCGAGTGCCTGAAGGGCATCGCCGATACCGCAGCCCGCGGCGGCTATGCCATCCTGCCCTTCTTTACCGACTACCACCTGGAACGTGAATCCCAGGCAGTGGCCTTGCTCCTGGCCAGCAATGTGGAAGGCATTGTGCTGGTGGTCTCCAACCCGGCTCACTCTCCTGCTTTAGGTCGGCTGAGCAAGACACGCTGTCCCTACGTACTGGCGTACAACCTGCATCCCGAGCATCCTTGCGTCACCGTCAACGGCGAGCAGGCCATGATTGAATTGATCGGCCACTTGGCAAGGCAAGGCCATCGCCGCATTGCCATGGTAAGCGGTCATCTGCACGTTTCTGATCGCGCCCAGCAACGCAGCCGTGGCTATCTGAAAGGAATGGACAAGGCTGGCCTGGTGCCCATGCCACTGCTGGAAGTGCCTTTCATGGATCAAGGAGAGCAAAGGCAAGCACCGTCTTCTGAGCACGTGCATCTTGCCAGCGTCGCCCGACTCTTGCGCCAACCAGAACGCCCCACAGCCATGATTGGCTCCAACGATCTGATTGCCATTCGCTGTCTGCGCACGGCGCAGCAGATTGGCCTGCAGGTTCCCAACGATATCAGCGTGATCGGCTTTGACGGCATCGCCCTGGGCGCTGAACTGTTTCCACGCCCGGCCACCATCGCACAGCCCAATGAAGAAATTGGTCGCCAGTGCATCGGCCTGCTGCTGGAAGCGGTAGCCCAGCAAAAAACGGTTCCCGCGCAGGCCTCGGTTCTGCTGCCCTACACCTTCAACCCGGGCGAGTCCTGCGCCCCTGCCCCTTGTTCACCACGGGCGCATCCAGGATGAAGCCCCTTTCCTCTTCGGGACCCGCTCCCGCCCCCCTGCGTTCAAGCCAATCCCGGCTTTTGCCTGACACCACTTATTGACTGGAGTGATCGACCATGAAACATATGCTGAGCACATTGGCTTGCCGCCTGGCACTGCCCCTGGCCCTGATGACCGTGGGAAGCGCGGCTGCCGCGCAAACCGCCATTTGCTACAACTGTCCACCTGAATGGGCCGACTGGGCGAGCCAGATCGAGGCCATCAAGGCGCACACCGGCATTACCGTCCCACCCGATAACAAGAACTCCGGCCAGTCCCTGGCCCAGCTGGTTGCCGAGTCCGCCAATCCGGTCGCCGATGTGACTTATCTGGGCATCACCTTTGCCATTCAGGCCCAGAAAGAAGGCGTGACCCAGGCCTACAAACCCCAGGGCTGGGAGCAGATTCCCGAAGGCTTGAAAGACCCGCAAGGCCATTGGTTTGCAATCCACTCCGGCACCATGGGCATCATGGTAAACAAGTCGGCCCTGGGCAATGTGCCTGTGCCTGCCTCCTGGAACGACCTGCTCAAGCCCGAATACAAAGGCCTGGTCGGGTATCTGGACCCCTCTTCCGCCTTTGTGGGTTATGTGGGTGCCGTTGCCATCAACGAAGCCCTGGGCGGCAATATGGACGACTTTGATCCCGCCATCAACTGGTTCAAGGCCCTGCAAAAGAACAATCCCATCGTTCCCAAGCAAACCGCCTACGCCCGCCTGATTTCCGGCGAAATCCCCATCTTGCTGGATTATGACTTCAGCGCCTACCGCGCTCAGTACAAGGATGGCGAGGACGTCGCTTTCGTGATTCCCCAGGAAGGCACGATTGTGGTGCCGTATGTGATGTCCCTGGTCAACAAGGCTCCACACACCGAACAGGGACGCAAGGTGCTGGATTTTGTGCTGTCCGAGCAAGGGCAGTCCATCTGGGCCAATGCTTTCCTGCGCCCGGTTCGCAGCAGCGCCGTCAGCAAGGAAGCCCAGGCGCGCTTCCTGCCCGACAGCGAATACGCGCGTGCCAAGGCCATTGACTATGAGCGCATGGCACAGGGTCAGAAACCCTTTGCCGAGCGTTATCTGGCAGAGGTCCGCTAAGCGGTCCATGTGGAGTTAGCGTATGCAATGCAAATACCTGCTGCCCTTATGCTCGGCCCCTGCCGTCGCTTTCTTTGCCGCATTCTGGCTCTTGCCCGCGGTACAGCTTCTGGCCCTGCCCGCACAAGAAGGCATGCACACCTACTGGGTCGTGCTGACATCGGGGCGGTACTTGCAGGCCTTGCTGCAAACGCTGCTCCTGTCCGCCATCGTGACCCTGGCCACCTTGGTGCTGGGTGCCATGGTCGGCATCGTGATGGCTCGCTATCGCGTGCCAGCCAAGCGCCTGCTGCTCTCCCTGATGACGCTGCCCCTGTCCTTTCCTGGCGTCATCGTGGGCTTTTTCATTATCTTGCTGGGCGGTCGGCAGGGGCTGCTGGCCCAGATCGGCCAGGATCTGGGGCTGGGGCGAGTGACCTTTGCCTACGGCCTGCTGGGTTTGTTTCTGGCCTATCTGTACTTTTCCCTGCCCCGCGCCATTGCTACTTACACCGCAGCCGCCGAATCCATAGACCGCAATCTGGAGGAAGCCGCGCGCTCCTGTGGAGCCACACGCTGGGACATCGCCAGAGATGTCTGGATACCGGAACTGGCCCCCACGTCCCTGTCCTGTGGTGCCATTGTTTTTGCCACCTCCATGGGCGCTTTCGGTACGGCGTTCACCCTGTCCAGCCGCTACGAAGTGCTGCCCATCACGATCTATAACGAATTTACCAACTATGCGAATTTCACCCTGGCGGCCAGCTTGTCCATTTCCCTGGGGCTGCTGACATGGTTTACCTTGTGGCTGGCCCGGCGTCTGGTCCGCGATCCCTCGGTCGTTATTTGAGGGCACCATGAAACTGAAAACGGCTTCAAACCCCCATCGCCCTGCCCCCTTGCTTCTGGCTGTCACCGGACTGACCGTGCTATTCCTGCTCGGCCCCATTCTGGTTTCCGTGCTGGCCGGGCTGGTTAACAATTATCGTATTGGACTGAAAAGTGGCCTGACCCTGAAATGGGTGGAGCACGTCTGGGCCAACTACGGCAGCACAGTCTGGCTATCCCTGCAGCTGGCGCTGCTTTGTGTGCTGGCTGTCATTGTGCTGGGCGTCCCCTGTGCCTATGCCCTGGCACGCAGCCGCTCCCGTCTGGCCCGAAGCTTTGAAGAACTGCTGACCTTGCCAGTGGCGGTCCCCGGCATGGCCTCGGCCCTGGCTCTACTGCTGGCCTATGGCTCCTTGCAAGGCTTTCGTCAAAGCTTCTGGTTCATTCTGGTGGGCCACATTGTGTTCACCCTGCCCTTTATGGTGCGCACGACCACGGCAGCTCTGCAAAAACGCAGCCTGATCGATCTGGAAGAAGCGGCCCGCTCGCTGGGAGCCAGCTTTACGCAAATCTTTTTCGGCATCCTGCTGCCGGCCATCCTGCCTGCGATTGTGGCTGGCAGCCTGATGGTCTTCACCTTGTCGCTGGGCGAGTTCAACCTGACCTGGATGCTGCATACGCCACTGACCCGCACCTTGCCCGTGGGGCTAGCCGATAGCTATGCGTCCATGCGTATCGAGGTGGGCTCGGCCTATACGCTGATTTTCATGCTCGTCATCTTGCCCGTGCTGTGGGGGCTGCAGACCTTGGCGCGCTTGCTGGAGAAACACTATGGAAAATAAACACCTACCGGTGCGTATCGAACACTGCGCCAAAACCTATGCCGATGGCACACGGGGTTTGCATCCCAGCACCCTGGACATCACCCCCGGTGAAGTCATGGCTTTGCTGGGGCCCTCGGGCTGCGGCAAGACCACCTTGCTGCGACTGATCGCCGGCCTGGAAATGCCCGATGCCGGCAGCCGCATTCTGTTCGACGGCCAGGACGTCACCCATCTGCCGATTGAAAAGCGTGAGGTCGGCATGGTGTTTCAACATTACGCCCTGTTCCCGAACATGACGGTGGAAGCCAATATCGGCTATGGTCCGAAGATCAAGGGAATGGATCTGGCCGCACGCCAAAAACTGGTGGGTGAGCTGGTCGATCTGATGCGCTTGAATGGTCTGGAAAAACGCCAGCCCTCCGCCTTGTCGGGTGGGCAACGACAACGCGTTGCCATCGCACGTGCCATTGCCAATCAGCCCCGCGTTCTGCTGCTGGACGAGCCGCTGGCCGCCCTGGATGCCAAGCTGAAAGTCTCCTTGCGCGACGAGCTGGCCGAGCTGCTGCGACGCCTGCGTATCACGGCCATTCATGTGACCCACGATCAGCAGGAAGCGTTTGCCATTGCCGACCGTCTGGCCGTCATGCACGAAGGCCGCATCATTCAGATTGGCGATGGCGAAAGCCTGTACCGCCATCCGGCCCACCCTTTTGTCGCTACCTTCCTCGGGCGGGTCAACGTCCTGCAACGCAGCGAAAAAAGCCTGCTCAATAACGAAATCCGTCTGGCAGACCTGAGCCTGACTTGCCCCGAGACCTTGCGCGGGGCGCAGGAGTTGCTGGTTCGCCCGGAGGACATCAGCGTTTGCATGGATACACCCAGCGGCTGGGCACGTGCCAAAGTGCGACAACGCAGTTTTATGGGCGGACGGGTGCAACTGACCCTGGACGTGGACGGACAAGCCCCTCTGATTGCCGAGGTAGACCGTGATCACGGAGCCGTCCTTGGCAGTACAGTGGGAATTCACATCAACCCCGGCAAGCTGATGCCCGGTACCGTGCCACTCTCTTAACGCAAGCGGATAACGATGCTGAAAACATTACTGATTCAAATGACGGACCCGCATATTCGGGAAGAAGGTCGGCTGGCTTATGGCCGTCTGAATACCGCCCCCTATCTGCAGGACGCCATCGACCACGCTTTAGCCCTGCCCCAGAAACCGGATGCCCTGGTGTTGACGGGCGATCTGACCGACTTTGGTCGACCACAGGAATATGCGCACTTGCGCCGCTTGCTGGCACCGCTGGGCTCCATCCCGGTGTATTTGTTGCCGGGCAACCATGATGACCGCCAGCAACTGCGCGAGAGCTTTCCCGAACATACCTATCTGGGTAAGGCCGGGCCCGTTTGCTACAGCGTGGACATTGGAGAGCTTAGACTGCTGGCCCTGGACAGTGCGGTATTGGGAGCCAGCGCGGGCAGTCTGGATCAGGAACAACTGGACTGGTTAAGTACCGAGTTGGCCCAACAGCCTGAGCGCCCCACCATCATTGCCCTGCATCACCCTCCTTTCAACACCTTGATCGGCCATATGGACAAGATAGGCCTGCTGCAAGGAGCGGAACAACTGGAAGCGATTGTGCGCCGACACAGCAATATCGAACGTGTGATCAGCGGGCATTTGCATCGCAATATCCAGATCCGTTTTGGCGGCACCATTGCCAGCACCGCCCCATCGGTGGCGCATCAAGTCTGTCTGGATCTGGCTGAAGACGCAGCGTCGGCCTGGACACTGGAACCGCCCGGCTATGCCGTTCATGCGCTGGACAGCCTTGGCCAGATCGTGACCCATACTGCCACCGTCGGCCAATTCGACGGCCCCTTCGCCTTCCATGAGCCAAGCGGGAAACTGATCGACTGATTGGATGCACGGCGTACACCAACTGCTGCTTGGCCTTGATGGTCTCGTCAAACCAAGTTGACTATAGGTCCCTCTTTGCTAGCTCAAGGCAGTAGCAAACGCTGACAGCATTAAGCAAAGCCGTTCAAGAACGCTAGGCCCATCCCATAAAAAAACACCCCAATATCGGATTCAACCGATATTGGGGTGTTTTGATACTGCTGCTTCAGATCAAGAGGGCTGCCCAGAGCCACCCCGATCTGCAAGCCATGTCTTACTTCTTGCTGTCTTTCAGCTGAGGCACAGCCGAACCAGCAGCAGGAGCCAACAGGCCAGCCTGGGTGTAGGTGAACAGCTTGTCGCGGGTGTCCACGATGTCCAGGTTACGCATGGTCAGCTGACCGATACGGTCGCGTGGCGAGAACATGCTGTCCACTTTTTCCATGCTCAGACGCTCGGCCTTGTAAGTCAGGTTAGGCGAGACGGTGTCCAGAATGGAGTAGTCGTTACCGCGGCGCAGTTCCAGTGTCACTTCGCCAGTTACGGCACGAGCCACCCAGCGCTGGGCGGTTTCACGCAGCATGATGGCTTGTGGGTCAAACCAGCGGCCTTGGTACAGCAGACGGCCCAGACGCAAACCGTTGATGCGGTACTGTTCGATGGTGTCTTCGTTGTGGATGCCGGTGACCAGACGCTCGTAAGCGATGTGCAGCAAGGCCATGCCAGGGGCTTCGTAGATGCCACGGCTCTTGGCTTCGATGATGCGGTTTTCGATCTGATCGCTCATGCCCAGACCATGACGGCCACCAATGCGGTTGGCTTCCATCATCAGTTCCACGGGGTCGGAGAATTCCACGCCGTTCAGGGCGACAGGCTGACCTTCTTCAAAGCGCACACGCACTTCTTCAGCAGCCACGGCCACATCGTCACGCCAGAAAGCCACGCCCATGATGGGTTTGACGATATTGATACCGGCATTCAGGTACTCCAGATCCTTGGCTTCGTGCGTGGCACCCAGCATGTTGGAGTCGGTGGAGTAGGCTTTTTCGGCCGACATCTTGTAGTCGAAGCCGTTTTCCTGCATGTACTCGGACATCTCGGCGCGGCCGCCCAGCTCGTCAATGAAGGTCTGGTCCAGCCAAGGCTTGTAAATCTTCAGTTCAGGGTTGGTCAACAAACCGTAGCGGTAGAAACGCTCGATGTCATTGCCCTTGTAGGTGCTGCCGTCGCCCCAGATATGGACGTCGTCTTCTTTCATGGCGGCAACCAGCATGGTGCCGGTAACAGCACGGCCAATAGGCGTGGTGTTGAAGTAGGTTACGCCACCGGTGGTGATGTGAAAGGCGTTGCACTGCAAGGCGGCAATCCCTTCAGCCACCAGTTGCTGACGGCAGTCCACCAGACGGGCCAGCGTGGCACCGTATTCCTTGGCCTTGCGGGGAATCGCATCGTAATCGGGTTCGTCAGGCTGGCCCAGGTTCGCAGTGTAGGCGTAAGGGATCGCGCCCTTGTTGCGCATCCACAAAAGTGCAGCGCTGGTGTCCAGGCCACCGGAAAAGGCAATGCCGACCTTCTGGCCGACTGGAAGAGATTCAAGGATGGTTGTCATTATCGCGTCAGTAGTGGTGTGCAAGTACAGTTCCGCCCGTAAGGCTCTCTTGTAGAGCCCTGCCCGCGGCAGGATCAATATGTCATTATATCGTCTTGACCGACCCTGGACACCTTTGCGTAGCTGGATTTAATTACTCGATGAACTAGAACATCCATTTTTACCTGGAGACAAGCCATGCCCGAGACCCACGCTCAACCCGCTATCAGCCGCTATCCCGTCCCCACGCTGGCCGAAATGCCCGAGGATATTCGCAGTCGAATTGAAGCCGTCCAGGAAAAATCCGGTTTTATTCCGAATGTGTTTCTGGCCCTGGCCCACCGTCCTGACGAATTCCGTGCCTTTTTCGCCTATCACGACGCGCTGATGGAAAAGCCCAGTGGTTTGAGCCATGCAGACCGGGAAATGATTGTGGTGGCCACCTCCGCCGCCAATCAGTGTCATTACTGCGTGATTGCCCACGGTGCCATCTTGCGCATCCGCGCCAAGAATCCCCTGGTAGCAGACCAGGTTGCCGTGAACTGGCGCAAGGCCGATATTCCGGCGCGCCAAAAAGCCATGCTGAGCTTTGCCATGAAAGTCTCGCAAAACGCTCAGGAGATTGAAGACGCCGACTTCCAGGCCCTGCACGAGCACGGCTTCAGCGACGAGGACGCCTGGGATATTGCCGGCATCAGTGCCTTTTTTGGCCTGAGTAACCGCATGGCCAACTTCATGTCCATGCGCTGCAATGACGAGTTCTACATGCTGGGACGCGTTCCCCGCTAAACATGATGCGTTACGCCCTGTTGTTTGCCGGGTGGATTTGTGTGGCGCTGGCGATTGCCGGCGCTGTTTTACCCTTGCTGCCTACCACGCCGTTTGTACTGCTGGCCGCGTGGTGCTTTTCCCGTAGCTCCCCCCGCTTTCATCAATGGCTGCTGGATCAACGCCATCTGGGCCCATACCTACGCAATTGGGAGAACGGCCAGGGCTTGACCCGCCAGGCCAAACGCCGGGCGCTGATCATGTTGTGGCTGTCGCTGGCCGTCTCGGCCTGGCTGACCAGTCACCTGGGCTGGTATCGACTCGGACTCTTGATTCCAGGCATTTTCGCCACCCGCTATTTGCTGCGTGCCAAAACCCTGGATGACACCCCTTCCGAGCCTGTGCAAAAATAGCCTGCTTGAACCGATTCTGGCTTGACCCTTTTTGCTTGAAACACCTATGTCCAATCCTGTCATCTTGCTGGCTGCCGCCTACATCACCAACTCTGAAGGCCAAATTCTCCTGGTCCGCAAACGTGGCAGCGCCTATTACATGCAGGCAGGCGGCAAGCTGGAAGCAGGTGAAACGCCCTTGCAAGCCCTGCAACGCGAACTGGACGAAGAACTGGGCCTGACAGCAGAAGAAACCGCCTCGGCCCGCTACGAAGCATACTTTGAAAGCCCCGCCGCCAATGAACCTGGTCACGTGGTTCATGCCCACGTTTTCACCTTGACGGTAAACCGGGAAATCCAGGCCGCCGCCGAGCTGGAAGAAGCACGCTGGGTCAGCCCGCAGGAAATCCGTTCGCTGACGCTAGCTCCCTTGCTGGCTAATCACATTCTGCCGCGCCTGTGCGCCCAGGCCGCCGTCTGAGTGCCAGCCCGCACAAGACTTCCTTCCGTCTTGTGCCGTCCAAGCCACGAACCGCCTATTTTTTGGCATAATGTCGCCCTTGAGTCCCCTCTTTTGGGGACGCAGCTATTTGCCCGACCAGCCCGCAACGGCGGGCTTTCTTTATTGAGCGCTAATTTATGTCCTCTTTGCCCTGTCAAGGCGCAATCGTCACCTTTACCCTGCAGCAGCTGCGTGCCGCCACGCAAGCCGGGGGGATTTTAGGTGTGTCCATCAAAGGACAAGGCAATCATTTTTTTGTACAAGTGGCCACGCGTGCCGGTCAGGCCGTGCTGGTTACCGCCCGCAGCAAAGATCCGCGCAGTTTCAAAAGCCCCTTGCAGGCCATGGTTCTGCTCAAGCAAGTCGGGATCGTCACTGGCCAGTTTGATCTGACCCAGTACTCGCCTGACCAGCACGAAACCGCCCCGCGCAGCCGTCGTCGCCCGGCCAAACCCAGCAAACTGGGACTGCGCTGGAACCGGATTGCAGAAAGCATCTCCAGCCCCGCTCAACCTTCTTTGGATGATCCCAGCCTGGACATCAGTGAAGAACAGACGCGTCGCCTGATCGCCAGGCAGGAAAACCAGCAGTTAAGCCTGCTGGGCAACTAAACGCAGCCCACTTGTGCCTCCGGACGTGTTGAGCGCATAAGCCGCGTCCAAAGCCTGTTCCAGGTCTTGCTGCAAGTGCTGGGGCTCTTCCAACCCCACATGCAAACGCAATAACTGCCCTTCCCCGAACAAGGCTTTCCCATTGCGTTTGGGCATATCCATGGGTAGAGCCAGACTCTCGAACCCACCCCAGGACAGACCGATGCCAAACAGGCGCAAGGTCCTGAAAAAGCAGGATAACTGCGCTTCGTTCAAAGGTTCCAGCACAAGGCCAAACAAGCCGGTAGAGCCGGTGAAATCCCGCTTCCAGATAGCATGACCGGGATGCGATTCCAATGCCGGATGCAACACCTGCTGAACCTGCGGGTGATTCTCCAGAAAACGGGCAATCTGCAAGGCACTGACCTGATGCTGGCGCAAACGCACGCCTAAAGTACGCATGCCGCGTAGCGCCAAAAAGGCATCGTCAGGACCGGCTGTCTGACCAAAATCATGTGCAGCACGGCGCAGCAACGGCCAGGCACGCTCATTCGCGGTGGCAATTCCCAGCAAGGCATCGGAATGCCCGGTCAGATACTTGGTGGCCGCCTGAATGGATACATCCACACCATGCTCGAAGGGCTGGAAGAACAAGGGGGTAGCCCAGGTATTGTCCAAGAGCACATACGCCCCCACCGCCTGTGCGCAGCGAGCAATCGCAGGAATATCCTGAATCTCGAAAGTGGCCGAACCGGGCGACTCTACGTACACCACCTTGGTATTGGGGCGAATCAGGCTGGCCATGCCCTCGCCCACAGACGGCTCGTAAAACTGCACCTGAATACCCATGCGGCTGGCCAGCACCTGCTGAGCAAACGCACGTACCGGTCCATAGACTGAATCCGGTATCAGCAAATGATCTCCAACTTCCAGCATGCCCAACAAGGCATGAGTACAGGCCGCCAATCCAGAGGGAAACAAGCTGGCCTGAAAACCGCCTTCCAGCTCGGCCACGGCCTGCGTCAAGGCTTGCAAGGTGGGATTGGTGAAACGGCCATAAGACGCGTAGGGATTGTCAGGCTCCTTGCGCTGCGCCCATTGCTCCAGATTGTCGGCCAGGATCGTGGAGCCGCGACAAACGGGTACATTCACAAAACCAGCCGACACGCTGGTGTCCCGTCCTACATGGGTCAAACGGGTATGTTGATAATTGCAGTCCTGCATGCTGTTTTCCTGATCCAGATCGCTAGAGATGAATGGAAACAGTCTACGCAAGAGCCCAAGGGCAATTATTGCGTTTTCACGCTATTGTAGGCAGAATTCCGAGAATAAAAACCTACAATCAGCAAGATTATTGGGAAATTATTTTTATGCTGGACAAATTCGACAAGCACATTCTGGAGATCCTCCAAAACGATGCCACCTTGGCCATCCAGGAAATTGCCGATCGGGTGGGTTTGTCCAGCACACCCTGCTGGCGACGCATACAGCGCCTGGAGCAGGAAGGCTATATCGAAAAACGGGTGGCTTTGCTCAGCTCTGAAAAGCTGAATGTCGGGGTGACGGTGTTTGTGGCCATCAAGACCAATCAGCACAACAAACAGTGGTACAGCCAGTTTTCGGCCGTGGTGGAGGCGATCCCGCAAATTGTGGAGTTCTATCGCATGAGCGGCGATACCGACTATTTGCTGCGCGTGGTTGTGCCTGACATCAAAAGCTTTGACCGTGTTTACCAGCGCCTGATCTCGGAAATAGAGCTGACCGACGTCAGTTCCAGTTTCGCCATGGAGCAGATCAAGTTCACGACCCGTCTGCCCCTGGACTACGCCTGACCCAGTGTGGTTCAAGGTTTAAAAGCTGTATTCCACATCCAGCGTCTGGCCGATACTCAGTCTCTGAGGTTTGGATTCAACCAGCATGGCCTGCATGCCAAACAAGGTCCCTTGCGGGAACTGACGGCTTTGTGCCAAGGCCAGGCCGGGTTGGGTACCCACATCCCCTGTCAGCTGATTCACATTGGGCATAGGGCAACGAGTACAAGGGCGGATAAAGGCAAAGCTCAAGCCTTCACTGCTGACACCCAGCACATAGTCTTCTTCATACGCGGGCAGGCCCTCAAATACCACATTCGCGCGGAAACGATTCATGGGTACGGCCTGCTCACCTGACTGTTGCACCAGGCGGTTCAGCTCTTCCAGGGACGCCTCATTGGTAAACAGAAAAGGCAGCGCATCTGCAAAACCAAAACCATTGATCTGATCACCAATCTGACGCCAGCCCTGGGACTTTTCTTCCCAGGGACGCACACGCTCGGTCAGTACATAACGCCTGGCGCGGCTATGGTTACGCAATACCCGGCAAGGAGTCTGCAAAAAATCGCTAAACCATTGCGCGACCTGATCGCCCTCGTCCCGGCCCAAGGTATCTGAACTCCAGATACGCACGGACACAGCGACGTTATCCCCTGCCGGGGCATCCAGAGACCAGGACAAAGAATCCATACCAGGCGCTTGCACAGTAATCCGCCCGTCCTGCACCACTGGCTGAATCAAGGCCATGCGCGGCCAGCGACGTTGAGTCATGAATACGCCCTGTTGGTCAACAACAACCCACTCTCGGTCAAAGGCCAGGCCCGCAACGCTGACCTCCACGCCCTGCGGATGGGCCTGGGCGGCACAGGATTTGATGGGATGGGTAAAAAGGCCAGTGATGGTAATCATGAGTCGCAACAAAAAAGGCAAGTTAAGGGACTTATTCTAAAACAGGCTGAGCGCCTGCCTGCCCCTGCTTTGGAGACTGATTGCAAAGAAGTGGATCAGAAACATCGACTCTGAAAATCTATTTCGCACCAACACTTGACAACAGCGCAAAGCTATGAGTTAATAGTCAATTGATTGCACCAACATACCATTACATCAAGAAAGTGCGATCAACATTTTTTTGAATGTACCCACGCAAAACAGGTCCCTTTGACCTTCTGGCATGTCCCCAAACATGCGGGTATTCATTCACCACGGCGACGACAGCCACATCCAGACTTATTTTTTGCATCGTAGCGGACTCGCTCCGTCCATTTGCTTGGCAAACGAATAAGGCGCTGTCCATGCTGCCACAGAGCACGTCTGCCTGACATTTGTTCGACCAGCGCGGCTCTACATTGAAATAGCAATGGCTTGGCCTCCGTGTGGAGTCCGATCCATCATGGTGTCATCAAATCTCAATAAAAAAACGATGTAATGACGCCACACGATAAGGAAAAAAATTATGAAAAATATCTATCCAACCGGTTTGGTATCGCGCCCTGAGCATATTGCCTTGAACAAGACCGATATTCGCATTGGCGATACCGTTTACTTGCAACCCAAGAACGGCCCTCGCATGGCGGGTACCGTAATTTTCAGCTCGCCTGTACATGGCTGCACCACCTATACGGCAGACGCACAGAACCAGGACGCCAACGTGCGTTTCCGTTTCCGCCTGCAGGACGTGCATCACGTGGCTCCGCGCCACCCTTTGCCAGCCTTGAACTAAGGCTTTGCCTGCTAATGAATACGGGGAGCGGAACCCAACTCCCCGTATTTATTTCATTTGCAAACAGATAATTACAATTTGCAAGAAACATTCCTGCTTTCATCCTAAAATAGTGGCGGCTTGAAACTTATCCGACGCTGTAAAGCGTCCACGACGAGCGTGCGCTCCTATGGCAACGGATATGAAATCAAAGCAGGCTTCCTGCTTGCGCCCGCCGCGGCGCTATTCCTATCTCTCCCGTTTTTTCCTGTTCAGCCTGGTCTTGATCCTGACCCTGCTGGGCACCAAGCTGCGCCATTACGACGCCCTGACCATCTTCTGGCCTGCCGAGGCCGTGCTGCTGGGCCTGTTCATTCGTCGCCCGGATTGGGCCAGCCAGTTCCTTAACTGGGTCATTGTTGTTCTGGCCTATCTGTGTGCCGAACTGATCGCCCTCAATCCCCTGCCTATTGCCCTTTTGCTAACCTTGGCCAATGTCAGTGGCGTCGGGCTGGCATACTGGCTGATCACCCGCAATCCGCTGCTGGACCTGTCCTTGCGCCGGCCTCAGGCCATGCTGACCCTGGCTGCCTACTACGGGCTGGCCTGTGCCCTTTCCGCCCTGCTAGGCGGCATTGCCCTGTCTTTACATACCTCTCAAGCCTTGTCGCTGGCCATCCTGTCCTGGATGCTGACCGGCATGATCTCCTACACCGCTATTTTGCCCGTCATCCTGACTGCCCCGGCCCGCCCCATACGCCGTTTCATGGAGTACTGGAACGAGCCCCATTTGATGAGTCTGGCCCAGTTGGCACCCGCCCTGTCCTTATTACTGACCAGCTTGCTGAGTTTGCTGATTGACGGCCCCGGCTCCATGGCCTTTCCCGTCCTGCCTTTATTGTGGTGCGCCCTGAGCTACTCGCTCTTTTCCACCACCTTGTTGACCTTGTTCTATGTGCTCTGGACACTGTTCGCCCTGAGCCAGCCGGTCTACTTCCTGCCCAGCCAGCTATATACCTCGCTGGATCTGCTGTCGCTGCGCATCGGCATTGCCTCCATTGCACTCGCCTCCATTACCAGTGCCAGCTTGATCTCAGCCCGTAATCAGGCAGTGGAAAAACTCCAGCGGCTGGCTCACCACGATGCCCTGACCGGTTTGCTCAACAAGCAGGCCTTTTATCAGCAAAGCCAGACCATGTTGACTCAATGTCGCCTAAGGCACGTTCCTGTCAGCGTCATTGTTCTGGACATCGACCACTTCAAACCCATTAACGACACCCACGGCCACCATGTCGGTGACCTGGCCTTGAGCGCCATCACCCAGCGTATTTCCCTGGCTTTGCGCGATACAGACTTGTGCGGTCGATTGGGTGGCGAGGAATTTGGCATCTTGCTGCCCGACTGCAGCGCCACCCAAGCCCATGCCGTGGCCGAGCGCGTCCGCAAAAGTATTGCTCTGCGGCCCCTGGCCCTGGATAACGAGCAGCAACTGACCATGACGGCCAGCTTGGGTATCGCGACTCTGGAAGCCTCCACGCTGGATCTGCATGCTCTGCTTCGTCAGGCCGACACAGCCCTGTACGAGGCAAAACGTGCCGGTCGGGATCAGAGTTTTTCCTATCATTTCGCCGAACCACAAACGAAGACTTGACGCTATCCGTAAGCAAACCGATACTGATGTGTCAATACGAAACAAAACATCAGGGAGCGGTGATATGGCGTCAGTTTACGGCTCGCCCTTGTGCCAAGCGTGTTTAACCTTGCCACAGGGATTAAGTACTAGCCAAGCGCATGCTGACTTGCGTTTACTGGGACAGCATCCTCCCTCTCCTGACGGGGCTCATGAGACCCAGTACCGCTGCCTGAGCTGCCAGACCCACTGGCTGCTACGCACCAATCGCTGGGGCGTTCCCGAAGGCTTTCGCCTGAAACCCGTATAGGCAAAGCGGGGCACATGCACTACCATGACGGCTTTGTCTGTTAGCGATTCCCGTATGTCTGCCCTGCTGTTTGATACTGAAACCACCGGCACTGCCAAACCTCAAGTCATCGAGGCAGCCTGGCTGCGTTTAAGCGACCCTGTCTTCTTGCTGGTCAATGAAGAATTCGAGCAACGCTACCGGCCTGACGAAGCCAATTCTCTGGGTGCGCTGGCCACCCACCACATTTACGACGAAGAGCTGCAAGACTGCCCGTCGCATACCGAGTTCAAGCTGCCTGCCGACACCCAATACATCATTGGCCATAACGTGGACTACGACTGGGGCGTGGCCGGTTCGCCCAATATCAAGCGGATTTGCACTCTGGCCTTGGCCCGGCACTTGATTCCAGGCCTGGACAGCTACAGCCAGTCCGCCCTGATCTATCACATTGATCGCGCCAACGCCCGCGAGCGCCTGCGCAATGCGCACAGCGCCTTGGCCGATGTACGTAATTGCCTGGCACTCCTGCAATACTTGCTGGGCCTGACGCAAAACATCAATACCTGGGAACAGTTGTGGCAGCTCTCCGAGCACGCCCGGATTCCCACCATTTTGCATTTTGGCAAACACAAGGGCATGGCCATTGCCGATGTACCACAGGACTACAAGAACTGGTTGCTGCGTCAACCAGACCTGGATCCCTATCTGGTCAAGGCCTTGAAGGTCTAAACCTCAAGGTTCGTAAAATCCCTAATGGCTGTCAGCCATCATATGCCCAATGATGAAGGTCCCAACAAGAACTTCATGAGGTGGCAAATGATCGAGGTTGCATACGTCACGAAAGATATGCGTCGGGACCCTTACGAACGAATCACCCATCTTGGAGGCGCAGGCTGGCAACGCTCTCAACCGGATGTGGTCCAGCAAATTGAGCAGGGCCAGGAGGACTATTACATTCTTCTGGATGGCATTCCCGCCAAACTGATCGTGGCGCTCAGCCGTTTTGGTGCCAAGTACCTGAAAACTGAGCTTGAAGTTGAAGAGCCTCATATTTTGCTCAGCCTTCCCAGCCAGGCCGGTTAAGCAAGCCGGTCCTCCATCCACTTTCCTTCAAGAAAAACAGAAAACGCGGCTTTAAGCCGCGTTTTTCCATGCCTGCCTTAAAACCTGTTTAAGGCTTGAGCAAATGCCATTGGCCATTACGTACCGTAATCAGCTCGCGACCACGCTCGTCAAAGCCGCTATGGTCTTCGGGCGACATGGTATACACACCTTGAGTAGCCACCAGATCACGGGTTTGCTCCAGCGCATCACGCAAAGCCGAACGGAACTCCGGCGTACCGGGTTTGGCCTTGGTAGCCGCCTCAGGAATTGCCTTTTCCAGCAAAAGACCAGCGTCGTACACGTTGGCACCAAATGTAGCGGGAGCCTGACCGTAACGCTCGGTATAGCGCTGGATGTAGTCCTGCGCGATAGGCTTGGACGGATTGCTATCGGCAATTTCAGGCAAGACCAACATCAGGCTGGCCGCCAGAATAGTGCCTTCAACCTGCTCGCCACCCAGGCTCAAGAACGCAGGCAGCGCAGCACCGTGAGTTTGGTAAATTTGCCCTTTGTAACCTTGCTTAACCAGCGTCACTTGTGGCAGAACAGCCGCAGCGCCAGTGCCGGCTACCAGGACCACGTCTGGTTTGGCCGCGTAAATCTTCAAGGCCTGGCCTGTTACCGAGGTATCGGAACGCACATAACGCTCAGTGGCCACAATCTTGATATTATTCGCCTCGGCCAGTTCCTTGAACACAGTCAACCAGCTCTCGCCATAGGCATCGTTAAAGCCCAGGAAACCGGCTGTTTTCACGCCGGTATCGACCATATGCTTGACCAGGGCCTGAGCAATAATGTCGTCGTTCTGGGTCGTTTTAAAAACCCATTTCTTTTGCTCGGTCATGGGCAGCACGACGGACGCCGCGCCCACCGGTGCCAGCACAGGCGTGCCCGAATCGGCCGCAAACTGAATCAGACTCATGGCATTGGGCGAGCCGGTAGGCCCGATCAAGGCATCAATCTTGTCCTCGGAAATCATTTTCTTGAACAGCGTCACCGTTTGGTTCGGGTCGCTGGCATCATCCAGGGAGACATATTCAACCGTCAGATCGCCAACCTTGGTAGGCAGCAGCGGCACGGTATTGCGCTGCGGCAAACCGACCACGGCGGTCGGTCCAGTGGCCGAGGCGATCACGCCAATCTTGACCTGTGATTGAGCCGGTGCGGCCAGAGCGGCCAGAACAACGGACAAAGCGAAAGCAGTTCGAGTCAATTTCATAATGTGCAGAGCCAGTTAAGCCCTTCCCCCCTTGATATCAGCGCAGCCGCGCTTATATGGATTGATCTGGCATAAGATACCAAATTCCCCGTGCCGCACACGTCTTCTTGAACGATTTGCTCTGGCAGGTCTGCTTACAATTGTACGCGGGCACACACAATAAAGTAGTTTATAACGAAGCTACTGTTTACCTTTCATAGAGCGATCCCATGTCACTTCAGCAAATGCTGCAACAAATTCTGCAAAGCGGCCAAAGCGCACTAAAACAAGGTCAAGGCCAATTGAACTCCTCCGGCCTGGGTAAGAAGATCAGTGAACAAGCCGGTGGTTTTGGTGGCGGCGCTGTGGTAGGCGGCGTTCTGGGCGTCCTGCTGGGCAACAAGAAGTTCCGCAAAATGGGCAGTTCCATGGCCGCGTACGGCGGAGCCGCTGCCTTGGGTGCCCTGGCCGTCAAGGTCTATCAGAACTGGCAGGAACAAAATGCGGGCCAGCAAGCGGCCCCAACACCCGTGCAAGCGATCCCAGCCGCCCCGCTACCGCTGGCTTCCAACGGTCCGGCCGATACCCATGCCATGGTCATCCTGGCCGCTCTGGTCTCCGCTGCCAAGGCAGACGGCCATATCGGTGATGCCGAGCGCGAATTGATTGACGCGGAAATCAGCAAAATGGCTGCCCCCGAACAAGCCCGTCTCTGGCTGTCGCAAGAACTGCTCAAACCGGTTGACCCGCAAGCCATCGCCCAATTGGCGCAAACGCCCGAGATGTCCGCTGAAATCTACTTGACCAGTGCCATCGTCATTGATGGGCAAAGCTATATGGAACGCGCGTATCTGGACGAGCTGGCACGTTTACTATCCTTGCCAAACTCCTTGCGCGAAAGTCTGGATAATCAAGTACAAGCTTTACCCCAAGCTTGATCGGGAGTGGGACCGTTCCATCAGAACACCCCCACTCTGATTGTTTTATTTTTCAACCCCGGGCTGACACTCCCAATGCAGCCCACGACTCATCAAGGAAACCACTCATGAAAAACACCCTCAAGTTGACGATTGGTACATTGGCCTTAATGGGTCTGGCCGCTTGCGCGGCTCCAAACAACAGCAACACCGCGACTTCCGAGCGCCAAATGGATAAAGAAACCTCTCTGCAGGCTTATCACTGGCGTCTGTTTGCCACTACCGGCAAAGACGGCCAGCCAGCCCCCGCCATACCTGGCGCAGGCGGCGAGCAAGTCACCTTGAATTTCACTGACACCATGATGTCGGTAGACAATCTGTGTAATGTCCTGGGCAGCGGCTACACCATCAGCGGTTCCAAAATCACCTTTACCTCGCCAGTCAGCACCATGAAAATGTGCTCGGACCCCGAGTTGATGCGCAACGAACAAGCCGTTGGCAAATTGTTGCCTACAGCGACAGACTGGAGCATGGCCAAGGCCGATTCCGCACCGGATAATCCAGCACCGGTCCTTACCCTGAACTTTAAAGACGGCACCAAATGGCGCCTGAAAGGTGAACCTACTGCAACGACCCGTTACGGCAGCGAGCCTACCCGTGTGTTCCTGGAAGTGGCTGCACAAAAAGAGAAGTGCTCCCACCCCCTGATTCCAAACTACCAGTGCCTGAAGGTACGCGAGATCCAGTACAGCGATTCGGGCGTCAAGACCTACACGGGTGACTGGATGTACTACTACGGCGACATCGAGGGCTACACCCATACTCCTGGCGTTCGTAACGTGCTGCGTATCAACCGCTACGAACTGAAGAATGTGCCTGCAGACGCCTCGTCCAAGGCCGATGTTCTGGACATGGTTGTAGAGTCCGAACAAGTCAGCAAGTAACTCACGCAGCAAGGTCGTCCAAGCGCTTTTTGCACTGACGACGTGATCGCATAGCCCCAAGCTTGGAGTTGATTCCGGCCTTGGGGCTATTTATTTCAGGGACATTTTTTTCGAGCCAGGAAGCAAACTGTCCTGGTTCAGATCCTCTAAAGCCCATAAGAAACAGCACATTCGGAGCCACAAATAGTTACTCACTGCTATGCTTTGAACCTAGTCAGCAAGCCTGCCCATCCGTAGTATGGAAATACCGGATAACATTTTTCACCTCCCTATTTATCCGGCTTCAGGCCTTGCGACATGCGAGGCTTTTTTTTATGCCTGAACGGTGATGAGGCTTGCTCTTATTTCAGCGGCCCATAAAAAATAAAAAACGCACCGGCACCAATCAGTGTGAAGCCAAGCAGGTGATTCAGCGTAAAGCTCTCTTTCAGATACAGCACCGAGAACACCACGAACACCAGCAAGGTAATGACCTCCTGCATGGTCTTTAACTGCGCGGCACTGTAGACGGTATGCCCCAAACGATTAGCCGGCACCGCCAGGCAGTACTCCACCAAAGCAATGCCCCAGCTGATCAGAACGACTTTCAGCAAGGGGCTATTGGGATATTTCAGATGCCCATACCAGGCAATGGTCATGAACACATTGGAGACGACCAACATCAAGATGGGAAGGATCTTAGCCATTCTGGACACGGAAATAAAAAGCGGCCTGCACCGCGACCCGGCCAGTGTAGCGTCACATTTGAGCAGCGCCTATGGGGATAATCAGGCAGCAGAAAGACGGGGCATCAAGCAAGGGCTATCAGTCCATAACTTTCAAAAAATCCACCTCAATTTCGGGCGGGCGCTTGGAACTGGTATCGACCTGGCCAATCAGCTCCACCCTGGTTTTCTCATCCAAAGTCTGACCCGCAAAATGCTTGGCCTTGATCTCCGCCACGATTTCCCCGCTGCCATCAGAGAACAGAAACTTGTCGTGCGCCGTTTGACGTAGCAGATGACCTTGCACCCGCACGTCCTGATCATTGACGGGATTTTTCAGGATCTCCGCAACCGTCGTTTGACCAATCTCCGACGGGCCCGTGTACTGGGCATGGGCAGGAAACGACAGCGCGCCTGATAACAAAGCCAGCGCCACGGCCGAGCGCAATTTAACATAAGCAGACATAGTGACTCCTGTTGTTCATGGCTTGAAACTTAACCATAACAGCAGATATCATCAGCGTTCTAATTAAAATGGCGGTGTTGGGCTTGCCTTGTTACCAAGCGCGACATCACACCATCACTGCACCATGCCCCTTCTTGAGAACTTAGGCCCCCGCATCTGCATTCTTGGCCCATCCAATAGCGGTAAATCCACCCTGGCTGACGCGATCGCACGCAAGCTGGCCATCCCGGCCGTGCATCTGGATCAGCTCTACCACCTGCCCCATAGCAACTGGGTGCCCCGCCCCGAAGCAGATTTTGTTGCGCTACACCAGGCGGCTATTGCGCAAGAACAATGGGTGATGGAAGGCAACTACACGCGCCACCTGGCCCCACGTCTGGCTCGTGCTACAGGTTTCATCGTGCTAGAGGTCTCCACCGCTACCAGCCTGCTGCGCTACTTCCGGCGCACCCTGTTTGAGCGCAACCGTCGTGGAGCCCTGGAAGGCGGTAAAGATAGTGTGAAATGGCAAATGATCCGCCATATCGCCATCGTGACCCCGCCCAATCGCCACAAATACTTGAGCATTTTCGAGGCAAGCACCTTGCCTAAAGTCAGACTAGGCAGCCCTCGCGACCTGAAACTGTTTTATCAAACCGAAGGCCTGCAGCGCTAAGCGCACGAAGCGCTAACTCCTTGGGCTGTTTCCATCCGTGGGGCCCTATTTCCTCAAGGCCAACACATACCCCTGCAAACCGCTTAAAGCGCTCCGGTATCCATCAGCAACTCCTGCCATCTCTGTGTATCGCTCTGCGCACAGGCCGACCACGTTGCGCAGCTGGCTGGCAATTCGGGCGTTTGCATCCAGCGCATGTCCGGCTCGGGCAGCCTGAGCCGCGACACGATCATTGGCGGCGGCGAGCTTGCTGCGCAAGCCGTCAAGATCGGCGCGAGCAGCCACAGCAACACGCTGAGCCGCATCCAGCTGCATTTGATAAGTGACTCGAACATCCTCCACCTCCTTTTGTAATCGTTGCTCCATCAAGCGTGCACGAACCTCGGCCTGCAACTGCGCCGCCCTGGTCTGCGCCTGGGCCAGCTCATAGCCTTTGCGATACTGCTCCTGACCATAAAGCGCCCCCCATAAAAAAAGGGCTGCCAGAACAGCAGCCCCTGCTAATGCAGACTTGATAGACATAACTGCCTCTCGGCCTGACGCCGCCGCTCCAACCCCCGTAGTTTGCGGCCACCGGCATAGACCCAACGATCCAGCTCCTGACATGCACCGGCTATATCCCGAACCCGTAGCTTGCGCAGCAAGGTCGAATTGGCATAGGCCCCGGCCCCCACGTTGTAAACAAAGCTGCTCAGCGCTACACGTACCTCATCCGGCAAGGGGTAGCTAACGGAACGATCCACCACACTCAAAGCGCGACGAACCTCCTGCTCCGTCAAGGCGTCGCAACGCTGCGGACTGACCATGTCACCCAGCTTGACTCCTTGTGTGTAGCCGTCGCAGATAGTCGGGATGCCGACGGGGTCCACATAGGCGATCAAAGAGCGCCCCTCCCAGGCGGCAACCAAAGCAATCGCCGCCGAGACTACCCCTGCACCCAGCTTAGTCTTCAGATCCATGCTTCCACTCCTTGAGCTGGCGCCAGGCACGCTGGATCCCGCCCACAATCCGCGCGGCCGCACGAGTAAAGTCCGGCAGCTTGGTCACAATCAAAATCACCACATAAGCCGCCCATAAAGTCAGCACAAAGTCCTGCATCGTCCAACCATAAATAAGCAGGGCCGAGCCGGTGCTTATGGGTAGGTGAGCGGCGTCGTTATTCAGCACAGGCCCTTCTCCTTATTCAAATTTGCCCTGTCTGCTGCATCCCTTTTATGGGTGCAGCAGACATAAAAAAACCCGCTCAAGCGGGCCGGGGGGAACAATTTTCAAGAAGTAATGATAGGTCTACGCAGACCACTCAAACTGATCCACTTCGGCTTTGCTATTTGCTTGCTGAACCTGCTCAGCCAACAGCGCATTACGCTGCATCAGACTCACAATGCGTGCCTTGGCCTCTCGACCCAATTGCTGAATCTGCTCGGTCGTATGCATACGCATAGCCCAATCGCCGGCCTGGTTCGCGCACCAAAATGGTGTAGACCAATCAGCGGCAAGACCAGGCAACAATGAATCAGCCAAACTACTGGCCAGATTCAATTGATCAGTTTCATTACTAGGGTATCGGTGAAGCTCACCCAAAACCTCGGACTCAAAGCCGTCCTTGATAGCCGCCCGGCAAGCTGCCGACAAAGCGGTAATCTTGCTTTCCTTATACGTCTGCAGTTGAGCTGCTGCCGTCACGACCTTACTACTATCAATATTGATCTGCATCGGTTTCCTCCTTTACTTCAGATTCAGGGTTTGTTTCAAAGTCAGCTTCAGGAGGCAACTCTGGGGCGGGCGCTGGCGATGGACATTGCTCAGGTAAAGCAACCAAGCCGTCCTCACTGATCACGACCGGCTCAGGAAAGCATGCTGCCGGATCTGTTTGATCCGCCGCGATATGAAAAAGCAGTTGATCAATCTCGACGCTGTCAGCATGACGGGTAACTGAGGCCTGCTTCAATAAGGGATGCTCGATTGCGCCGGCTGGCAGAACATCGCCAGGGGACATAAAGGACAAATCAAGCTCTTCCTGGTTAATTTTCAGAATGGTGCCCGAACGCTCCAGACTGATCTTTTGGACCATATCCACAGGGACCTGGGGGCATAGTTTGATGATGAAATTCATTATTTCCACACTCCAATTGCTACATAGTCAACTGCGGCACTTGTGCCAGTATCCACAATGCCGGCAGTGTCGCGAATAAAGAAACTACCCGCCCCTGAACCCATCCCCATTTGAGGCACGGCATAATATCCAGAGCCGTCAGACAGGGGCTGGATCACCGTAGTGGGGGGCGCAGTAAACGCCATGGGATAAGAGATCACTGGACTGGACGGCTTCCAGCCATTACCACTGAATGTGACTTGCCCACGACAAATTTGAGTGCCATTGGCAAACCGTATCCAATTGCCGTTTGAATTTGACCCCGATTGCACAACGGAGCCACCTGCCACATCACCCACAATATTCTTGTCGTGAACCAACTTGCAGGCTGGGCGGTATTCCCTCTTGCCCGAGACCCCACCATTTAAATAAAAGTTATCGGAGTAAGGATCGGTAGAAAGGCGCAGCCCCGCATTCATATTGCTGCCGTAGGGCATATCAAGAAAGAAAGAACCACCACCCCACGTTACCGCCCGTGTTTGGTAGTACCAGCCAAATGGATTGGAACTATCCCTGCCATTGGATGGGGTGGTTGTAGCACCACCTAATCCAAATTCACCGACATTCAAGGTGCTCAGCCAGGCTCGATATGTTCCGGACCGGCGCCCTCGGTGAACCACACCACCATCGGAGGAGACATAAATTTGGGCTCCCACCGTACCGGTCTGACGATGCCATACAACACCAGGCGCTGTGGTCGGTCTGTCGGTAATCGCCGTGCTTACGTAATACATGCCTGCCGGGACATCTACATCGTCAAGCGATGCCGTGGGCCAATGATCATATGAGTTTGCCGCCCCAAAACTACCCAAGCCGAATGCTCGACCATTAGTAAGAATTTTCCAGGCTGTCGGATCGTTAGGAGCAGCTTGCAAATCTGTCTTTTTTAAAACCGAATCCCACTCCCATTCAGTTTGGGAAAGCAGAAGTAGCGAAGCGACTCGATCTGCCAACTCCTTGACGTAACCCTGCATGGGAGCCAAAGCATAGGCCTGCCCACTGGCAGACGCACCTCGATAAACCTGCGTCAGCGTCAAAGATGTGTCTGACGCAATATTCTTTACTTCATAAAGCTGCCCATCAGGTGCCACAAATGCCTCACCCTGACGCGCTCCAGAAAGCCACTTTGTCCCGGTTCCGGTGACTGTGGCATTGTTTGCGGCGACCTTGACGGTCCCGGCGGTATACCAAGCCATTGCTATCCTCCTATAAACTGATCCGCTGTAACTATTACCCAGGGCGCGCCATCCCTATACTGCAACGCCACTGCCTTCAACGCGTAGCTTAAAAATCAAAAAAACCGCTTTCGCGGTAATCTCCAACTCTCTAGCGTGCTTGTGTCAAGACGACCATGACAATCATTACTTCCATTTTCCAACTGCTATACAGTGAAAACGCGCCCAATTGTCATTCTCAGGAGAATCAGTCACTTTATGAAAAATCACACCTGAATTTTGAACCTCCAGAATAGGGGCAGCAGCAAAGCCCCCGTTATCACCCTCGCCTGCCACAGTGACCATAGGTTTACTCACAAAACCGACTGGATAATGCCAAGGTTTTCTATTCCAGCCATTACCAGGGAAGTACTGTTCGCCGTAACAAATCTGAGTTCCATCAGCAAACCTTGTCCAAGCACCACTGGAATTCGATCCAGTTTGAATAACCGAACCCGCGCTTACATCCCCCACAATATTCTTGTCATGGACCAATTGACACGCCGGACGATATTCTTTCTTTCCGGATACGGCACCGTTCATGTAAAAACGGTCAGAATACGGATCTGTCGATATCCGAAAACCCGCGTTCATGGCTGTCGTACCATACGGAAAGTCCAGAAAGAACTGGCCACCTCCCCAAGTGGTCGCGCCAGTACCGTAATACCACCCAGAAGGATTAACCCCTGCACGAGTATTCGGAGGATTTGCCTGAGCTCCGCCCAAACCATAATCACCGGCAGCCAGCCCCTCCTTGAAAGCTCCGTATGTGCCGGAGCGTCGGCCACGCCAGGCTAAACGCCCACTGTTGCTCACAATCAACTGCGCCCCTGCCGAACCGGACTGCCGATGCAAGACGACCCCTTCCTTATTCCCTGTCCCTGCAGGAAATGGAATATCTGACCCCTCGCCAATCGTGCCGGTGTAGTAATACATACCCGCACCAATATTGAGAGCAGCCAAGTCCGAGCCTGGGAACACATCAATACCTGCCATGGCACCATAAGTTCCCAGACCCGAACGGCCCACTGTCATCAGCTCTTTCCAGGCATTGGCATTGGCGTTATTGATTGTACGCATGTAAAAAGCATCACGCACCGGCGAGGCATACAGCAATCCGTAGTAAGTACCTCCCCAGCCGAACTTAAGGTAACTGGACCCGCTACTAGTCCCATCCGGCTTGCCTACATCTGCAGAGCCAGATCGATAGATGCCATTGATGGGGTTCGACAAAATGGTTTTTTCCCCATCCACTCCAGCGCTACCACCAAATCCCCAGTCCCCAGTACGCATGACGCGTCCAGGAGCGGGGTCCTGCGTAGAGGTCGCCAAAGTCCCCTTAGCTGCTGTACCGATTTCTGCAAGCACAGGCACAAGTTCAGCTGCACGATCAGCCAGTTCCTTGACATAGCCTTGCATGGGGGCCAAAGCATAAGGCTGACCTGTAGCCGTAGCACCGCGATAAGGCTTAGTCAGCGTCAAGGAGGTATCCGACGCAATATTCAACACCTCATACAGTCGACCGTCAGGGGCAACAAAGGCCTCGCCCTGCCGGGCACCTGCCAGCCACTTCGTGCCGGTGCCCGTCACAGTGCTGCTATTTACGGTGACTTTTACAGTCCCCAAGTCATACCAAGCCATTCCATACTCCTTGCTGACAGTGATGCCCCTCAGCCGCTACTTGGGCACATACTAAAAACGGCGCACCAGAATGCTGAGTGTTCATTATTCGTACTCCATAAAAAAAGCCGCTATTCAAGCGGCTGGATACTCGACAGGATCACAATCCTGTAATGCCGGAGATGGCTCCTCGGCAAATCGCAAACTTACAAAACGGTCGGGAAGGATATCAAGGGCTTTGCCATTGATCGCTGGTCCAGTACTGTAATCAGGCTCATAGGTACGAATCGTCAGTGTTTGGTCCTGCTCGCACTCTTCGTAGTCCAAGGTGAAATACACATTGCCATTTCGATCTTTCGGGGTTTCGATATACCAGCCGTCACGACTCAGTAGCGGTACCTGGCGCAAGAGATAGTGGCCAGCTCCCAGGCGCTCAAACTTGGCTGCGGCAATTTCAGGATGCATGGTCTTCTCAATGCCCGTACTACCAAGCTGAATGACAGGGGACGCCTTTTTAATAAAGCCATTGCTGTCGACCATCGTATTTCGATGCGTCAAGAGTTCCTGCCATGGCTTGGCAATCCGGTTCTGGACGTTTCGAATCCAGAGTTTGTCGCTTATTGGAGAGGCATATAGCAAGCTATAGTAGGCTCCACTCCAGCCAAATTTAATGTAGCCAGCACCGGTATTGTTGTCAGGGGCCTCCGTACTGCCAGAGCCCGATTGATAAAAACCGTTGACTGTGTTGTTAAGAATATTAGGATCAGCCGCGATTGAGCTGCCAACACCAAACCCCCAGTCACCAATGCATGCGACTCGCCCTGCAGTCGCGTCCTGGTTGGAGTCTGTCAGAGTTGCTTTGGCTGCCGTGCCCAGATCAGCCAAGACAGGCAACAGTCCTGCTGCTCGGTCAGCCAGCTCTTTGACATACCCCTGCATCGGCGCAAGTGCATATTTCTGAGCGGTGCCTGTGGCACCTAAATAAGGTTTGGCCAGGGTCAACGAAGTATCACAAGCAATATTCGCTACCTCGTATAGCCGACCATCCGGGGCTACGAATGCCTCACCTTGTCGAGCACCTGACAGCCACTGTGTCCAGGTTCCTGTAACAGTCGCACTATTCAGCGTTACTTTGACTGTTCCAACGTCATGCCAACCCATTGCCGACCTCCATTAAGACATGATGCTGTTCTTCCAAAGTTTGAACGGCAATCTCTATTGTCTCAGTGGCAGCTGACTGCTCTACACCAGCCGCCAAAATATCGATCAGGCTACAAACCATACCAGCCATTAACTCTGGTGCATATCGATTGCCCATCTCGTTTTCAAAAACCTGTTCGATAGAGTGATACATATTTATTTAACACGCAAAAAAAAACCGCTCTTGGCGGACATTCACCTAAAAACAATCACACTTTAAATTACTACAAACAAAACCTCCATTATTTATTATCAATTCAAAATAAAATTAATTTTTTTTATACTTATTCTTTATAGCACTACAACTCTCAATCCACTCTTTAACATCAATTGGCATAACAAAACCATTTTCCTCCATTTTTTTTGCTAACTTATACAAAGCATCTAACTGATCAGAAACACTCATATAACCATCTCTGCGCAATTTAGCATATGGTTCTACATGTTTAATTTTCAATTTCAATCTCCTTATCCAAAAAAGGCCAAGCAGATATTTTCACTTTATAGATCCCTGGCTGATCAAAAACCAGCTCAACCTCTCCATCTTCCACTTGATATTCCGACTGATTAATAAAAACCTTACATGGCATTGGGAGTTGATTTAGAATCTTTCCATTAACAATAACATCCATCTCCGTCCGGAATTTCGCAACCCCGTCAATTACATAATAAATTTCATCTGAATATTCTCCATCAATCCAAGATTCATCGCTTATTTTTTTATTAGCTTCTATTACCCCAGGAGGGCCTGATAAAAAACCCGTTATTCTTCCAATTCCATCATAAAAAGTAATAGATTTATTTCCTTCTAACGCATCAAAACCAAACATGCTAACAATCCTCCCGGATGACTTATTGTCGAATTACCTGCGGGCAAAGATGAAATAGCCATATTCACCTCCCCCCTTTGAGAGTAGATAGGATAACTGGGTGGATTTCCCTCACCCGACCCCGACGAATTAGTGTAGCCAATAAGTGAGTGATTCAACCTTGACCAAAGCACAGTATTCCAATTAATTTTCACCGGCAGTGGATTTATAGCTAATTGAGATGGATGAGTTTGGCCAACCTGCCCCGTTCTGGTATCCAAGTACAGAACTAACACCTGCGCCGGAACAGCGGTATAGATGCTGACATCTCTAGAATCACCGCTTAAGAAAATAGCAGTAGTTACCGAATTTCCAGAAATTTTTAATGTATCTACTGCCGCAGATCCAATTTTTGCATTAGTAATTTGCGCATTACCAATTTTTGCAGTGGTAATAGATCCATCTGCTATCTGCGCACTTCCCACGGATGCATTTGCGATCTTTGCCGTTGTGATAGCACCATTAGCTATCTTGGCATCTGTAATACTCGCATTTCCAATCAAAGCGGAATTTAAAATGCTCGCTCCGCCCTGAACCGAGAAAACTGTAGCTGGATTGCCATTAGCGGCATGCATCACTGCAAAACGATCAGCCAAAACAGCAAAGGTCGACTGCATCACGCCAGACTCGTTGGTCAAATCCAGACCCACACCGGAGACATACTTCACCCCGCTCAGATTCGCCTGCAGCTTCACCCCCCAACTGGAAGCGATCTTGCCATCCAGTTCCGTCAAAGAACGAGCAACCTGCTCAACGGCCGCCGAATTACTACCAATACCCGTTTCCAAAGTCGTAATAGACTCAGCCAATGCACGATTCTCATCAGCCTGTACATTCTTGAACTCAGCCAAAGACGCCCGGATTTGGGTTTGCTCTTTCTGAGTATCAAACTGATTCAGCACTCGTTCCAGGTCTGCATCCTCACCCGCCTGTTGGCGTTTGATTTCTGCATTCAGCACCAGCTGACTGTTAGCCAAGGCATCTTGCTGGCCCTCTACGCTAGTTACCCGAGAGTTGGTTTCGTTCAAGGCCCCCGCTGTAGCTGCCAAACCCGTCTTGGGATCATTGACGGTATTTTGCAAAGCCGTCAGGTCACGTCCTTGAGAAGAAATGGAGCTGCCTTGTTGTGTGACTGTACTGGTCAAACCTTGAATAGCCGAGGAGTTGGCGGACATTTCCTCTACCACCTCTGCCAGGTTAGGCTGCCATTGCATAGCGGGTACAACGTCACCAAGATACAAAGCTGCCCAATGGATAGTTGCCTGACCAGCATGGTTGCCCGGGGACGGCGCATAGTAAAACCGCAATTCACGCGGCAAGGCATTGGCAGCAGCCTTGGTGAATTTGACGACTTGGACAGACTGGTCAGCATTGCGCTCCAGATCAGCAACCCGATTTGAACTGCCACCCGCCCACACACCAATACGCGACTCCGTATCACCCTCCGCGGGCTTATGTGTATAGCAGACCACCAAGGTATAGCCCTGGGCAGGAACAAAGTCCTCAGTCAGGTTGTAACGTCCAAATAGATATACAGGTGTGGCCCGAACTTGCTCAACGTTCGACGCCAGCAGCAAGTTGCCGGCGGGGGCTGTCAACGACTCAAGCCCAGTCTCCAGCTTTGTAATGCTTTGCGCCTGCGCACTAACCCCCTGCTCTGTCGCCGTTACACGATTGCTCAAGGCTTGTACTGCACTAGCATCCGCTTTCTGATTCGCGGTAGCCTGCGCCGCATCTGCTGCAGCTTTTGCAGCCACTGCCGCGGCTGCCGCGTCCGTTGCTGCTTTATCTGTTACGGCCACCCAGGCACTGCCATTCCAGCGCTTGGGGGTATTAGCATTGTTTTTTGTGTCGATCCACAGATTTTGTGCCAGGCGCTTGGCAGCCGCAGGAGCTGCTGTTGCAAAGATCACCTCCCCTTTTGCCCCAGCGGCAGTGGCGGCAGCCGCTGCCGCATCTTGCGCCGCAACGGCTTTGGCATCGGCGCTGTTCACGCTGGCCGTCAACTGCGTGATACTGCTTGCTTGTGCATCAAGCTTGCCCTCGGTCGCCGTCACACGGGTACCCAAGGAATTAACGGCCGTTGCCAAGCCACGCTGCGCGGCATCCAGACCATCTACCTTGCTGGACAGCGCCGTGGTGGAGTCAGACAAGGAGCGCAGTCCACCCTCCAGTTGCTCAACCTGGGTGCGCATGGATTGCACGGAGGAAGCCAAGGCACCAAGGCCCGTTGCCGGATCATTCACCTGGCCTGCGACCGTATTGATCTGCTGAGCATTAGCCTGGATCCGGCCTTCTGCACTCTCTACCCGGCTGATCGTCTCCTGCGACTGGACCGCCAAAGCACCGAGACCATCAGTGATCGAGGCAAAGTCTCCGATCAGCCCCCAATACGCCGCATCCGTTATCTTCTTGCCTGCCGGTACAGCCTTTTTAGCGCGGTACATCTTGTCATTGGCAAAGACGACAGCACCTGCCGCATAGGCTTTTTTCGAATCCCATTTATCAGCAAGAAGCAGCTCTTGTACTTGGCCATTGACCTCATCAACCCGTTGATTCAGCTCACCGAGCTCAAGAGTCAGATCTCCCACGGAATCGCGGATTTTGGGGATGTCGCGGATGTTACCCATCAGCAGCTCGCCCAGGCCGCCCTCAACAATGGACGGGGTGATCAGCTCGTTATAGTCACTGGCCGATGTAGAAGGCACACCCCGAATACCAGGTTTTGACTCTGCCGGGAACCACGGTCCTTGAGTACCGTTTTTATCGATCAGACGCGCCCAGAAGAAATGCTGAGCCGTCACCGCCAAACCTGTTTGCTCAAATGAATCGGTCGGATACGCAAAACCACCGGCACTCAGCGAATCTGCAAAGCTTTGAGTCGAGCTATACCTGATCTCGGTGCGCTCAATGATGTTCGGATCCGCTGGAAAACTCCATTTGACTTGTATACCCCAAGGAATGGAGCTGGTCCTCAGATCGGTCACAGGCAAAGGTGCAGACAACTTGCCAGACAACTCCGTCAGATCTGAGTTGCCCCACAGGCTGGACACATCCAGGACGTTAATCGCGCGTACACGTGCACGATACGCACCTGCATAGATGTTAGGAACTTCGACACTGGTGGAGCCCGTACGCGGAACTACAACCCACTCGGAATTATCCCGACGCCACTGCACCTCATAGGCAACAGCATTGGGAACGGCATCCCAGGAAATCACCGCATTATGTCGGGCTTGCCCCTGATCAATGACATGATAAGAGGTGATTGAGACATTACCCGGAATGCTCTGAACAGGCGGGGGAACAACGCTAACCGGTGGAGTTTCCACGCGGGTTTCATAGTCGATCGCGGCATGTTTGCCATCCACATACTGGACAGCTTTAATTGTATATTTCAGGCCGTCCCCTTCCGACAAACTAACTACTCGGTACTTCTGAGTCGACAATTCAGCCGAGCTGATAGACCAAGCCGACTCTGGCTCAGGAGTCTGACTAAACGGTGAGTCAACCAGCAGGACTTGTCCTTCTATTTCTTCGCCATCCTCAACAACCACAAGGCGAGACTGAGAAACACCATTCGGTAATACGACCGTCAAACGATCACCCGATACGACTCGAACAGAAGCATCCAGTGTCACTTCAACATCAGTTGCTGCTTGAATCAAACCACCAATACGACGCCCAGCCAAATGTGAATCGGCAATTTCAATAATTTGCCCTGGCTGAGCCAAATTACCTGACAAACCCACCGCAAAAGTAACTGCCTCAGTTTCCATACGGGAGGTAAACAAAGCACTCCGTCCCATACGTTGGGCCTGACCTTGAGACGTACACCCAAATGCTGTTAGCTCAACTTGTCTTACGCCGTAGCGGACCATGCCTTCCGGGTCTTCAACAACCTCCACCTTGGCCCGCCCCATATCAGTCTCATCATTCCAGGAGACCAAAGCAACAGTGTGACGAGTCGCCAAACTGGATCCGACATAATTGAACACGCCATCAATTACGTTGGCATTCGAGTAGGTATAGACCGGATCCCGTGGCATATCGGCTACTGCTTGCACCGACCCTTGAGCGTAATAAGCAATCCCACGAAAAACCGATGCCAAATCCTGTAAGACTTTCCATGCTTCCGCTTTATCCTGCAAATACACATTGCAGGAGAAGCGGGGCTCGGTACCACCTTTTCCGTCGGGCACCTGCTCATCACAATATTGTGCAATTTGATAAAGAGACCACTTATCCAACCAAGCTGCGGGCAGAAGACGCCCCAAGCCATCACATGCATTCGTGGCCAGGTCATAGAAGATCCAGGCAGGGTTGTCTGTCCAGGAAACTTTAAAAGTACCATCCCAGCTCCCGGAGTAAGTATGTGTCCACGCATCATAGTTGCTAGGTACTCGTACCACCCGTAAGTACAAATCAAAGGCACGCGAAGGAATACTCTGAAACTGCTTGGCATTCACACGCAGACCAACACAAGCCGACATCGGACGACGCAACTTGGCATCAGTGACCTCTGTAATGGAATCAACGTATGTAACGTCACTCACCGTAGAGTTGTTGGCATTAACGGTAGTCCGACGCACGCGCAGCATCCAACCTACCTGCGCACGTGGCAAATCAATGCGATGAGAACGTGCATATTGCTGGGTTGTCTTACCGTCGAAGGCAGCTCGTAGCACTTCTTCAAAAGCTGAGTTATCGGTAGACAACTCAATCACATACTCAACACGATAGCCAGATATGTCACCGGTTGTAGCGGATTGCTGTTTCAGACCACGCACCGACAACCCTACTCGTACAGCCGAGATATGTATGTTCTGGATAGATCGTGTGAATGGCTGGTCTGAACGTAGCTCTACATTCACCGCCGAACTAGCTTCCACAGCCGGGAAACCAGGAATGTACCGTTGGTCCTGTGTACCCGCACGGAACTCCAATTGAACATCTGTAAAATTCAGGCTGCCATCGTCATTCTCAATAGGCGTTTTGTCCAGGTATACAGAGCGCAAAGGGCTGCTACTGTTTGCAAACCCATGAATAGGACCAGCGCTGACCAGATCGATAATCGAGGCATAAGCAATACTGTGCAGATTATCCTGGTCCTCAACCGGTGTACGAGTCGAGCCACCGCCCCCCTTCCCGCCCTTGTGACCTTTGACGCTGTAGCCCCCAGAAACAGGAACGGCGCCCGCAGGCGCCGCAATGTTGTAATCAAGAAGTCTCATCACATCTGATCCTCTGAATAAATCCCAGCTGAAACTACAGCACTACCTACTATTTTTCGCCCATACCCTAGCGGAACAGGGTTCCCCTGGGCCGTCGTATTAACTGGACCATTAAAGTTGTAGGACGCTTTATTCTCTGCTTGATCCGCTGTTCCTAACCCCACCTGCATAGGCATGATCATTTGAAATACCCCGCCCAGGGTCATGCCAGCACCAGCAGCCATCAACCCATATCCAAGCACAGGATGACCACCGACAACCAAAGCACCAACAATGACTAAGCTCACACCCAGTATTGTTTGAAAAAGCCCCCCTCGTTTCGAGCCTCGAATCACGGGCGCAATCCGTATTTCTTCCTGGCCTACGGGTGCTTCCAACGCTTCCTCGTTGATATTCGTTGTGGATAGAAAGCATGCATAAGAGATACCTCGGTCCCCCGAGGTCAGTAGTTCTCGCTCAAAACCGGGCAATAACACACATAAAGCCCGCACGCCTTCTGCCAGAGAATTAACTGCCAAATGATGAACCCGACCAAAACGGGTACCGAGCTTGCCATACAACCGTATCGTGCGTAGCTCTTGACTCACCGATGCTGTGGCCATCACAACAACTCCTTATGTCGAATAATCTTGCGAGTAATCTGTGCCCAATAACCGCCGTAAGGGACTCGTTCAGATAAGTAACCATAGGCATGGTGCAGCATTGCATCGGGCACAGGGTGTAAATGCGAGGCTTCAGCCAAGGAAGAGGCCCCCAAATACACCCCCGCATGATTGACCCGATCGCTACGCAGCTGCATAAGGATCACATCACCAGTTTTGGGACCATCCTCAACTTCTACAAAACCAGCTTTGGCAAAGTTATCAAGATACAGTTCTTCATCCCCCTCCCACCAACCATCCTCACGTTCAAAGTCTGGCAAAACCACTGCCCGTTCACGACGATAAAAATCCCGCACCAGGGTGTAGCAATCTAGTACCCCGTGATAAAACTGACGACCAATCAGAGGGGCCTGATAACCTTCTGGGCGGAAGGACTCCATCTCGCGTACCTGAGGAGTACCTGCACCTGGCATCACTGAAACAATCAACCACTCCAAAGGTTTTACATATTCAGCCATTGCCTCGCATGCCACACGATCCGCCTGGCTGGGCGCAGCCGACATATTCGGATGTGAGTGCACAAAAGCGATCAACTCACCTTGCTCCTGGGCTTGCACCCAATCCTCCGGACGAGTTATGAAAAAATTTTCAGGCTCGCTAGCCACATTCACTCCGGGCACATAAATTTCCTTGCGTCCTTTAGCCACCACAAAACCCACTGCCTCACGTGGATACTCAGCCAAGGCGTGCGCATTAATCGCTTCGATGGTTTTTTTATTCATATGACACCCATAAAAAAAACCGCCTATAGCGGTCATCCAATACATCGCAATCGTTAACGGAGGCGATCAGCCGCCGGTTCACCACCAAATGAAATCTCTGCTTCCTCAGGTTGACAGTTCTGAACACTAGCCCACCGCAACTGGCAACTACGGACAAAACCAGGACAACGATCTAAAGCAGGGTCCTGCACTGGCTGATCATTCTTATCAAACATGGCTGAACCTGTGTAACCACAATAAGGCCCACGATAGCCACCGATACGCGTCCAAGAGCAATACGTCATAATTTGGCGTCCTGGCAATCGCTGCCCCTGGAAATCCAACGGGCTGGATAACTCAAACTCTACCGCTTCGGCATTACTGGCAGACCTCTGCTCAATCAGCCACACCTCAAGAGGAAAAGACTGCGCAGGATCTGCCCCAGGATTACCCTCCGGGAAATTAGCCTCATCAAGATATTTCACTAAGGTACGATGCCGAATAAATCGTGTACCAACTAAATCCCCATACATCCGGCACAAGGCGGAAATCACCCCTGGCACAGGCTTGCCCTGAGCATCCACACCAATGTTTCCCACCTGCACTTTAGGAGTCGCTTGGCGCCCTTCACCTGCGCGTTTAAATCCTGTCGCTTGAATAGCCCATGGCTCATACCTTTTTCCTTGCCACCAAATCGGTGTATCTTGCGAATAGCCATGAAAACGAAACGTGCCAGCACCAATTTCTTCAGCATCAAGCTCAAACAACTCCACGATGGCACCAGGCTCCAACTTTTGTAGATCTGCAGTAATCGTCATGGTTGAAACCCCTTCTCAAAAGTTGCGGACAGTCGCCAAACATCGGCGCCTTGATGCTCCTGCGAATAGGCACCACAAGTGGTAACAATCGCCGTGCTCTGCCCAGGTGGGGTCCAAAGAAAAGAGCACCATCCAGCATGTTCATCCAAAAACTCTGTGATCTCATCAATACGCTGCTGTCGCCCCAAAAACACCAAAGACCACTTGGCGTCTTTGGAGTTCATCCCTTTGCCCACCCGTTGTACATAACCATCACCCAGCTTGGCTGACAAAACCTGGAACTCAACCTCTTGCACCATATTTTGCTGTTCCGCCGCCCAAGTAAATGTATTCATCATGCATACCCTTGTTGTTGATTCCACAGTAAGCCGCCTTGCCGCATTTCACTGGCCAGCACTTTCTGAACTTGCCCGGCAATCAATTCACCTAGTTGCCTGGCATCTACCTGACTGCCACCACTAGTCTGCATTTGGGCTGAACCATTACTAGAAATATTCACCTCGACATTAATTGGAGCTGACTGTGCGCCCCCTGCAGAAGTCTTGTTAGCTCTTTGAAGATAAGAAGTGAGATCATTATTTTGTCTAGAACTAAGCACCCGCTCACCTTTATCCAGCAACCAGGTGCCCTCACGCGGTATCTGGTCAAGACCGTCATGAGCCATCCCGCTCAAAGAAGTAGCCGCAATCATAGCGACCGAGGCGTAGCCCATCCCGCGAATCCACGGCGCTATTGCCAGTCCCTTTCCACCTGGAATCGCCATAGCCTGGGTGTAAGCGACTTCTGTATTAATAATTGCTTGGGCAATGCTAGCGGCCTTATTGGCATAAAAAAGAACCTTATAAGCTGTCGATCCCTCTTGCCCCAACGCTTTCAGCATTTGCATAGCATCACTAGTCACAGTAGAAAAACTAGATAATGTCGCTGACCGCCATGCTTCAGATAGAATCGACTGCTGCTCGTTGTAACGCGTATTTATTTCCAAAATAGCTGCAGCATGTTCCTCCTCCATACCTTCCAAGGTCTCAAAGTACGCAGCCTTTTCTGCCAACTCTTTTGCCCGCCACTCATCCAGTGCAGCCTCACCTCGTGTGACATTCAATAACTCTCCAATCCCCCCTCCCAATGTACTGGTAGGCTCATTGAACTGAGGTGCTACAGAGATGCTGCTTTGCACCAGCTTTTGTATTGCATTGGAATATTCATCGGCAGACAATCCCGCCTCATTCAAAACACGGACTCTATTTTTAAAAGTATCCGTACTGCGCTCTTCCTCTGTGCTCAACTCCAACATAAGCGACTTATATGCGTCCTGGGCTACTTTTGCCTGCTCAAAAGCCTCTTTAGTTTCGAACAACGCATTTGCGAGCCCCATCTCCTTCTCTGAGGCTCCTGAAAGTCGCAGCTGATAGTTAAACATCTCACGCTCAGACATCCCGAGCACTGCTACCTGATCCTGCAACCCCTGAACTAACGGATTCACTCCCTTCTTTTGCTGACTTCCCATATCAGCCCCAGCAGCGTTGCGAGCAGCCTCTTCCGCACGCTCAACAGCTTCTAACATCTCGATCTTCTCAAGGGCTCGCTTGTGCTCTTCATCACTCATTTTCCCAAGCAGACCCTTTTCCAGATCATATCGAAGCAATGCAGCATTACTAGCTTTACCAGTGAGTGCAATCTGACGATCTATCTGGGATTCAAACTTAACAAAGTCCTCCGATGCTTGTTCCACACCAGCACTGATAGGAGCACTGAGCAACTCTGTAATCTTTTCAGACTTTAATCGCAAGCCCTCCGCCCGCGTCATCGCTACTTCGTATGTCTCAAAAAGATCCCTACTCTGGCGACTCAACTGCTCATATAAAGGCGAACTCTTATCTGGCATCGCATGCATCTGCGAGCCCAAACTCTGAAGCTGAATCTTGTAAAAAGCTATGTCCTTCCCTAAACCAACCAGTTCTTCTCCGATTTTCCACTTGGTATTCTCAAGTGCAGCCCTTCCCATTTTATTGAGTGACACACTAAGCAAATCGACCGAGCCACGGAAACTATTTGCACTTTTCTCTGCAGTATTTGCATTATTACTAAAGAGCAAAAACGACCCAGCTGCGAGTGCTGCTGTAACACCAAGCCCTACCGGCCCCCCCAACACGCCCAGCAATGCTCTACCAGTACTTACACTGGTTGATTGCACGGCTACCAAGCGCTTTGTGGCGGCCTCGTCCGCCAGCTTTGCTGTTGCCACCTGCGCATGGGTCGTAGTCAACCCAAGATTCGCTTGTGCGCTTGCCAAAGCCGCAGCCGCAGCTTGTGCTTCCGCTCTGGCAGCGGCAAGCGTAGCAGCAGCCTTGGTATGGCTCGCTACAGTGGCACTCACAGAGGCCGCAACAGCACCAATAGTCCGTGACGTATAGACACCCAAGGCCCCCAAGGCTACAGTCCCCAGAACATCTGCAAACGACTCAAAATTCTGAGAAATGAAGTTGATTCCCGAAGCCAACAATGTCGTTGCTTGTAAGGAGTTATTCGTATTGCCTACGTACTCGCTAAATGCCGAGTTCAAGTTTGTCAGCGCGCCACTGACTGTCTTGGGCATCAACTCCAGTTGCTGCAAGGCAGGGATATAAGAAGATGCCAAACCTTGAGCCAACATCTGGGCAGACATCTGCCCACTCCTGCCCAACTGATCAATCTCTGCCGTCGTTTTCCCTGTGCTGTCGGCCATATGGGAAATCAGGGAATCAACAGTACCAGTAATCTGCGCCCAGTCACTGGCATTAACTGCACCGGTACGAAACGAATTGGCAAACGCCTCCATGGCGACTGCGCCGCTATCTGCACTAGCCCCATTCGTTGCCAACAGTCCAGAAAAAGCCCCTACTGCATCCATGCTTTGATCAAAACCAAGACCGATCTCCCGCAAAGCCGGGGAAAGTGCGATGAATGCTTCACGTGTTTCATAAATAGGGCGGGATGTCGCCTGAGCAAGCTGCGCCACTCGTGCCTGGGCCTGGTCGTACTCGCCCAAAGACTGCGTCGCAACCGCCATACGCTCGGCATAGCTATCCCACTGCTCGGCCATCTCAATCAAATCCATGGCCAAAAAACTACTTAAGGCAGACTTCAACACTCGGTCCATCACAGCGGCTGAGGCAGCACTTGAGAGGGTCGCATGACTGACGCCTGCCATACTGCCATTGACTCGATCCGACATGGCCGCAACACGAATGCCAGCCGCCTCCATTGCATTTAGGGCAAGCGTCAGATCTTTGGCACCTTGCTCCGCCGACCGAGTATCGAGCGTAATAGTCAATCGAGACTCTTGCGCCATTCAAATTCTCCAGATAAAAAAAACCCTGCCAAAGCAGGGAAAACCGCACATAGACGCTGATTCAAATCTCAGGCCCTGAACCCTATCAAAACAATTGGGCCAGCCAGGTAAACGTGCAACCCCAGCTGGCCCACCTCCTGCTCCCACCACCAGACAATCAACTGCGTTCCAAGCGATCAAGCTCAAACACAGCCATATCCAACTCTTGCCGGGGCAGTGGGGTTCCGTATGCCTGGACCACGGCGCTTATGTTCTCGGTAGAAAGGGGCAATGGCACCGCACCGCCCATTCCGACAATCACACTTCGACAACGGTCTGCAGCACAATAAACACGGATGACATGATCCGTAATTGGATCACTGGGAGGTTCATCCGGGATCTGAGCACCGAGAGTCGAATGAATCAGCTTGCGCTTTTCATTTTGCCCGGCCCACTCTTTTTCCCACTGGAACCGGGCGAGGACTTTTCCACGGTTTCCTGGGCCTCCTTCTTCGCATTGGCCGCAACATGGGCCGCTGTCGCAATCACCCAGACAAAAAGGTCTGTGTTCTCTGACAACAACTTGGTCGCATTCTCGGGCGAATAAGGAATGACATTGCCCGCTTCATCAAGGACCTCACCCTTCCAGTCCTTGACGATATACGTGCTCAACAACTGGCACTGAACATCATGCTCGCGGACATCGTTACTTGAAACACGAATAGCCGCCAGTGAATGCCCTGCATCTTCCCGTGCAATCAAGCGGCGAGCTCGCTCCAAGGCTATTTGATAAGCCTCGGTATCAAGCGCCGCAATCTTGAAAGACACGTCCTCGTCATAATCCTCCCACCGCTCCTGACTCAGCACCGATTCCAGTCGATTAATCTTCAAAGCCATGTCATCACTCCTTAAGGTGCAGGCGCAGCAACAGGGCTACGAGTCAGCACGGGAGTTTGCTTGGCCACGGTGAAGTTCAGCTCCACTTTCAGAATGTCGCCCTTGGCACCGTTAGGCAAATCACCATCGACCTCAATGGCAGGCAGATCGATCTCGTACTTGTTGCCCAGAGAGTCGGTGATCGGGAAGGAAATGGCGATCGGGGTGCGTTTGAACTGGTTCTTCCACAGCTCCCAGGCCTTCTGAGACCAAGCCAGGGTCACCGTGCCGGTGATGGCTGCTGCGGTCTCAATCAGGGCGCCGGGGCCCAAGCGCTCGGCACCAAAGCAGCGTTGGGTCTGCAACTGGTTGTCGATGTTCAGGGTCAGGCCCGATACGCAAGCCTGGCCAGCCAGGGACACACCATTGGCTTTCACATCACCCACGCTGATCGAGGACATGAACGGGGTTTGGCTGGGCTCGGCCGGATCGGTGGCAAAGGGAGTTTCCTTGTCTTCGTAATCCAGGCAAGACATGGTGAAGGTCACGGTGGCTTTGCCTTCTTCAGGCACTTCCAGGGCAAAGGTGCTGACATGTGCACCTTTGAACAGCGCGTAGACATCCACATCGCGATAGGCCTTAGCCAGGCTGAAGGTACTGCGGGTCTCGCCCACGCTCAGCTTGTTCTCTTTCCACTCGCCGTAGAAGGCAGCGGCCAGCAGCTCGTCAAAGGTGCCGTAGGACAGTTCACCCGTGATGTCGCCACCAATATCAATGCTGGTCACGATTGAACCCTGACCAATACGCGAATCGGTGATTTCTTCGGACTCCTCCTTGTTCAGAGTCGGAGTCAGTGTGTTGCCGGTGACGCGCAGCGTCTGCCAGCCCGAACCAGGGGTCACACCGGGAACGGTTTCTTTAACCAGGTAGCTAGTAACTTTAGCGCCAGAACTCATAATGCATCTCTCCTGTATGCAGGCAAAAAAAACCGACGCGAGGTCGGCACAAAAAAACAGGTAAAAAATTAACCGGCCCGAAACGGGACGGTCAGGTTGATCTGGTAGAACTCTTCGCGTTGAGGCCGTTTTTGCGGGTCATCCGCTGCCACGTCGACCTGGCTCAGGCCCAGGCATTCCAACGCTCCTTCAGACCAGAAGGAAAAGTGTTCATCCAGGGCATCGCTCAGGCGATCCAGCTCCTGACGGCCCTGACCCAAACGATCAAAGCACTCGATCAGAATCTCGCCCGATTTGCGGGTGTAGGGTTTCGCACCCATGCCCGAGATTTCCGAGTCGGTATTCTTGATCAGCAGACGGCACCAGACGCCTGTATCCGGCGGAGTAAAGGCCGCGTGCGCATTGGGATACTCGATGCGCTCCTGAGCAATCCCGGTCAATGCCACCATGTGATCAATAATGGCTTTACTGATCTGTTCAAAGTTCATCTTGTGTAGTTCTCCTGAACGGTCCTGGCCATCTGCTTGATGGCCAATCGATGACTGTGCGTAGGTTGTTGTGACCAGACAATAAAAAACCCCGCAGCAATTTCTTGCTCGGGGTTGTTTCGTTTGTATTGGACGCAACTTTGCACGCCCATTATTGCAATTAGCCTTGCAGATTCATAGCGGCCCATGTTGCAGACTGCAACGCCAGGCATAAAAGGCAGAGGTTTCACCCTCTTTGATCTTGTCCACCTGGCCTGAATCCTGCAATTGCACCAGCACACGCTTGACCCCTTCACGCATGGCGTTGCGTTGGGCTGTAGACAGCTCCATGCCTTTGCTGACGTGCCGCACAATCTGGATCATGCGGAACTCTCGTCCCGGATAGGCCGCTAACAGGTCTATGACTTCGGCTGCATACTTCACCGCAAAATCTCCTTCTCGACTGTGATTCTGAAATCCATCAAATGGCGGCGGTAGTCCTCATCCCGAAGGACCGCGCCCGTAACCTTCTTGATCCACAAACGAGCTGTGGCCTGGCGCTCGCTGGCGGTCAGATGGCCGTACTGAGCATTCTTGCGTGGGTACTCGGCCTGGATGACCATGGCTTGGTAATGCGGCAGGCGCTGGTAGAGGGCGTCAACCGCCAAAGCGTGGTCTTGATGTATGGGCCTGAAGTCCTCTTGCCACGGAACGTAGCGTTCCATATTGCCCACGGTCTGCCCGGACCAGCACCAACGGGCCCAGTTCCAGAGCAAGTCGTCACCACTCAGGCCCTGCTTTTTTTCTGCTTTGATTGTCATGTGGGTTCCTCCTTCAAGCCCAATGAACGGTGATACCGTGCATCCGGGTCAGCAAAATTCGTTTGATGCTTTGGAGCAGGCTTTCTGGATCGCCGCTTAACTGCACAATGCGATCGCCGCTGCTGTTGTCCGTGTAGGCAAAATCCGCGATATAGCAAATCCTGCCGGCAGGTATCAGGTGGCTGAAAAGCCGTGGCACCAGACTCCAGGATGGCTGCTGTACCAAATGCCTGATCTGGCCGCTCCGCTGCAAAGCCAGCAGTTCGCTGTAGCGATGGGCAGTTGCTCCGGTGATCGCCTGATGCACCTCTTGATGAAGTCGTGTTGTCAGATCCATGGCTGGTTCACTCCTTGCCCAAGGCTGCTTTGGCCATCTTCAGCACAGCCAAGGAACACGCTTCCGGGCGGGCCAAGATCCGATTCGCCCAGACTCGCGGGTCCTTGTTGGTGTCGCCCGAAATCACCTGAGCCAGGTCGCGCACGCGTCGTTGCCCTTCCCGGCGCCCTTGCTCCCAGTCTTGCGGGGAGGTCAGGGCCAATCGAGGCGGCGGGATTTCTGCCCACTGTCCTTTGGCCAGTTGATCTCCCAGCACTTTGTGCCAGCGTTGTTCCAGCTGCGTGTAGGCCTGATTCAGCATGTCAAACTGCCCAATGCTGATTGCTGCGTGATAGATAGCCGGGTGTGACCACTCGCCCATTTCTCCTCGCACTCGTGCCTGCATGCCACGCACGGCCTGGAAAAAGGCGGTTTCTGGTTCCAGTTGAGGGCGGCACGCACGCAAGAACTCCGGCAAGCTGGGGGGCCAATCAAACATGCGACGGCAATTCTTGATGCCTAGTGCCACGTCATTGGGCGAGACGCCTTCCTCGTCAAAAGCTTCGGCCCAGGCCTGTTTCCAATCTTCAATGGCTTGCTTGTCCCGAAAGTTGGAGCGGAACTTGTTCGGATAAATGCCATTGAGCCGGTTGTACAAATGGTCCATCAGGCTGATGCCTTCCAGCTTGGTATGACGCAGCAGCCAGGGGTTGGAAAAATCAGATATCGATGACATCGTCTATCTCCTCGCGTTGCCGATGACGGTTCACATAAGCCAGGGGATCAAAGCCCGACGCCTGACCTGCACGGGGCTCGTTGCGTCCTTCCAGCCAGCTGGCCTTGCCCCCGCGCCAGCCACGCAACATGCACTCGGCCAGAAAGTCGTCCACGCTGTAGCCCATTTCCAAAGCACGGTGGGCTTCGGTGCCCAGACGGTTCAGGGCGGTTTGCGTCAAGGGCGCTTTGATCTCGCGACGATGGCGCAGATAATCTGCGATCACTTCGGCACGGGGTTCAGCAGGCCAGGCAGAGAACTCCAGCGCCGGAGCCTTGCGACCTGCTTTTGTTTTTTCTGTATCTGTATCTCCTTCTTTATCTGTCTCTTTATCTAGCGCGTTACCCGGCCGTTTCGGTAACGTTACGGACGCGTTACTGCCCTCGTTACCGTCTTGTTCCTGTTTTTTTCTGGCCCGAAAACGCGCCACCCGCTCCGCGCTGCTGTCGGATTTCATCTGGCGTTTGTCCCACGCCAGAGGCTGCAAAGTTTCCTGGTCGATCAGGCCCACTTCGCTTAAGCGGCGCACCACATCGTCTAAGGTACGCAGGTCCAGGCCCAGCTTGACGGCCACCTTGCGCAGCATCAGCGTGTCTTCGCTGTCTAGCACGCCCTGCCCCTTAAGGCAGAGCAAGGCCACGTAATGCCATCTGTCCTCGAAAGCCAGCAGACGCAATTTCTCGTCGTCCACCATCTCGGTATAGGCGCGAAACCACGGCATATTGCTCATAGGCACGCTCCTGACTGTGTGAGCCATCGACAAGCAAACTCGTGTCGATGGTTGTGAATACGTGTTTTCATGGCACCCCCGCCTGAAAAACCGCACGCCTCTGATGTATTTGCAAAAATATGACGCGCAGCAGGATCCCTGGCCCAAACAGGCCACGAACATCCGATTGATAGGCAATGCCCCAAGGGCACAAGAACTGCGTCACCCCATGACACAGTCAAACTGTCAGGCATGGCTTGCAAGCCAAACCCGTCGTAAATGCTTAGATATTTCTAGAACTTTCTTTGGGTGCTGGGGCCGGCACCACCGGGTTCATGTGATGGAAGACCAGTTGCCAGACGCGCGGTATGACACCCGCCTTCTCCCATTGAGATATGCGGCCTTTGCTCAAGCCCGTGATACGCAATACGGCTCGGCGACCGCCCATTTCTTCGATGATGTGTTTAGCGTTCATGCATTGAGTATAGATAGTTCTAAACGTAAAGAAAAGAAATATCTAAACCCATGTTTAGTTTTTTCTTGTTTTAATGTCGAGTATGGATATTTACTCGATTCGCCGCAGAAACCTGCAACGCCTGATTGAAGACCGCGCTCACGGCAACGCGGCTGACTTTGCGCGCTCTATTGGGCGCACACGGGCGCAACTGGCCCAGTACCTGTCATCCTCCTACAACGGTGGGCGCAGCATTGGCGAACGAGTGGCGCGAGCCATAGAAAAAGAAGTGGGTCTGGAAGCGCATAGCCTGGATCAGCAAGGCTATGGTTTTGGGGCCAAGCACGGTTTTGACTCCAACGTGCAAGACGCCATGATGGGCGAGCGGCGTATCCCCCTGCTGAACTATGTGCAGGCAGGTGTGTTTCGGGATCCCGGTCAGAACTTCACGTTTGAAGAAGTGGAATATCTGCTGACAGACCTGTGTCTGTCCGAGCGTTCCTTTGCCTTGCAGATCAAGGGCGATTCCATGTTGCCGGACTTCAAGGAAGGCGACCGGATTATTGTGGATTGCGAGCTCACGCCCCGCCCCGGTGATTATGTGGTCGCCAAAAACAGCGAAGAAGAAGCCACCTTCAAGAAATACCGGCTCTTGTGCATAGATGAAGGTGGGCAAGAAATCTTTGAGCTGGTGCCGCTGAACGAAGACTATCCTTCCATTCGCAGCGACCAGCATGCTATTGAAATCATTGGCACCATGGTGGAGCACCGGAAATACTATCGGCGTTCGTAAAAAGCTGGCAGCGCAGGCTGCCATGCATGATACGGCTTAACGCTTTTTCATTTCCTGATCGACCTTTTCCATCCAGACCTGATCACAAGGGACGGGCTGTGCTGAGCGCCGACCATACAAACGGATATGCACCACGTTGCACCACTCCTGCGAGCCATAGTCAGGGCCATGCCCTTGCCCATCGGAGACAGCCAATTGGCGATCCACCTTTTCCAGCCAGGCTTCACTGCCGACTTTCTCGGTGGGCGCCGTAGTTTGGCAAGCGGCTAACAATAAAGCGGGGGCAAGCATCAAGATTCGCATGGCAATACCTGAAAAGAAGAGGCGAAACGTCCTTTATAGCAGAGTGCAAGAGGGTGGGTTGGGCGAGAATAAGCTCACTGCATGCGCCTGGCTCCTTCCTCCATCAAAGGCTTTAACCCGTACAGTAATCTGTACAAGTCATTCTATTTCCATTAGACTTGTACAGTGAATTGGACAAGTGAGGTTGCCATGAAAATCATCTCGTTTTCAGAAGCGCGCAACAGCTTGAAAGCTGTACTGGATAGCGTAGTCGATGACGCCAGCACCACCATCATCACGCGTCGTGATGCGGAAGACGCTGTAGTCATGTCACTCGATTACTACAACAGCTTGATGGAAACCGTCCATTTGCTGCGCTCCCCCGCTAATGCGGAACACCTGAGCCGCTCTATCGAACAATATCGTGCTGGCAAAGCCATGCCACGCGAGCTGAGCGATGACTGACCGTTTGTTATGCTGGACTGACGCTGCCTGGATTGACTATGTGTATTGGCAAGGCCAGGACCGCAAGACATTGAAGCGTATCAACAGACTGATAGAGGAAGTACGACGTGCGCCATTCGATGGCATAGGCAAACCTGAAGCGCTTAAAGAAAATCTGTCCGGCTTTTGGTCAAGACGCATTGATGACACGAATCGCCTGGTCTATGCCGTAGACAAGGCAAGCATCACCATCATTTCTTGTCGTTATCATTATTAATCAACCGGACTCCACTAAAGCATCCAAAACCAGTCTGAATTCTGGTGCCCCCCCAGTGAATCGAACACAGCCCCCTACAATCCGAAGTGACTAATTCGTCCCTGGCATGTGAGACAAGAATGAAATGGCTGTTCCTATGCCTGATCATGGCATTGCTACCTCTGCACACTCAAGCAAGAAATACACCCTGCTCAGGCAAAAAAGGCGGCATTTCGCACTGCGAGGGGGAAGTCTTTGTATGCCGTGATGGTTCAGCCAGCGGCAGCAAGCGGTCGTGTCCTGCATACACCGGCACTGCAGGACAAAGTTCGCAGTCCAGGCCACAGGCGCTGCGATCCAGCAGCGCCTGCCCCTGCTCCAGTGGAACCTATTGCACCGGCCCTCGTGGAGGGCGCTATTGCGAAACCAGCACAGGCAGCAAACGCTATCAGCGCAAATAAGGGGGCAGCCTGCGGTACTTGCTTAGCAATTGCCCTTTTTAGCCTGGCCAGGTGGACAGTGACGCTGCCCATATCCACCGTAACCATCCGGATCCACGATCACCGATCCCCGGGGGGTATGGACGGCACAGGCGGAAAGAACAGCTGTCATGGTCAAAGCTAAAATAAGTGTTTTCATCATTATTCTCTGGGTTTTAGACGCGCTCATTGTGCGCCAAGGATACACAACAAGGTGCTACCAATCGCGAGCAAATACAGTTGGCCCTCCAGATGCTTGAATCTCTTGCTCTAGCCGTGGCTACGCTAGGCACAAACACAGACTTTATGTAATAATTGCGGACTTGTTGCCCCTCTAGCTCATGCTTGGTTAGAGCAGCGGACTCATAATCCGTTGGTGCCGTGTTCGACTCACGGGGGGGGCACCACCCATTTCAAGCTGCACCTGTATTTCAAAGTCGCACAATCTGCGGCTTTTATTCATTCAGGGATAACCGAAGCTCTGCCTCGAAACCCGTTCGCCTGGTTTAACCACGACGGAAGGTTCTGGCGTGGTCATCACGTTCAGAGGAAAGAGAGCATGGATCCCCGCGTATTCTTGTTTGCCTTGGCCACTTTCGTCACGGGCACAGCAGAAAACATCATTGTTGGGCTAGTACTGGATGTGGCTTCGGACCTGCGCGTCTCAGTGGCCCTGGCCGGATAGTTAACGGCAGTTTTCTCCCTCAGTTTTGCCTTGATGGCGCCATGCGTCCCTTTATTGGGACATCGGCTGCGCCCTCGCCCCCTGTACTTGAGTGCCTTGGCACTATTCGTCTTCGGCAATGTCCTGGCCGCCCTCAGCCCTTCCTTTACGCTGTTATTTTTGGCAAGAGTGATGATGGCTTGTGCCAGCGCGGTAGTCTGTGTGCTGGCAACAACACTGGCAACAGAATTGGTCCCACCTTCCCTGCAAGGACGTGCCATTGGTCTGATTTTCATGGGGATCAGCGGGTCGCTGGTGTTGGGGGTTTCAGGCGGGAATGTTAACTGGCCAATGGGGCGGCTGGCGGATCGCCTGCCAGCCCCGCTAGCCTTGAACCTTGTAGCCGCACTTTATCTTGGCAGCCTGGTTTCCTTGCCCTTTTTACTGAACCACCTGCCTTGGCTAGGCAGCTTCATGGTGCTGATCTGGTTTGCATCAACGGGATGATTTCCCCGGTCGTACAAAGCTTTTTGATCCATACCGACAGTGAATCCGCACAGGCTGGCATCAGCCTGAACTTCTCGGCCATGCATATGGGTGTAGGAGCCGGAACTGAGGCGATGGTTGAGCACAAATGCAGCGAACATCGCTTATCGTGCCCATCAAGGCCTTCCATAAACTGTAAATACGCCCACAACAATTGTTAAAGTTTGTTTTATACAGGAACCCTTCGCCGCCTAGTCATTAAAATCGCTTCTCTTTATATAAGTAGAAGGGGAAGTTCATGACTTTTCGTATGGGTGCATTGGCCGCTATGCTGGCCGTCGCTGGCCTGACTGCAGGCTGCCAGACAATGGATGTGGGTGGCATGGTCGGTGCCGGCAGCAAGGCTGTCCAAGCGTTCAATTTGTCCGATCAGGAAGTGATTGCTCTGTCGGATCAGTCCTGCAAGCAGATGGATGCTGAAAACAAAGTGGCCAGCCCCAACAGCAAGTACAACAAGCGCCTGCAACGTGTCGTCAAGCCATTGGCGAAACAGTTGAACGGTCAAACACCGAACTTCAAGGTTTACCAGACTCAGGAAGTGAACGCCTGGGCCATGGCTAACGGTTGTATCCGTGTGTATGCCGGTCTGATGGACAAGATGAACGACGACGAACTGCGCGGCGTGATCGGTCACGAAATGGGCCACGTTGAACTGGGCCACAGCAAGAAAGCCATGCAAACCGCCTACGGCCTGTCCGCTGCTCGTGACGCTGCTGCCGCCACCGGTAACGGTGTGGTTGCTCAGTTGAACTCCAGCCAATTGGGCGAGCTGTCCGAAGCCTTCCTGAACGCTCAGTTCTCGCAATCGCAAGAATCCGACGCTGACGACTACTCCTTTGACCTGCTGACCGAGCGCAAGCTCAAGACCCAGGGTCTGGTTTCTGCCTTTGAAAAACTGGCAGCTCTGGACGGCGGCGAAAGCAGCGTGATGAGCTCGCACCCCGGCTCCAAAGAACGCGCCCAGCGTATGCAACAGCGCATCGACGCGGCTAAATAAGCCCCTTCGACGCAGCGAATCGCATGCCGCTAACCCGTCCGCTTTTGCGGGCGGGTTTTTTTATGGGGACACTAGGGATCACAAGTCAGGATGCAGCACAGCATCGGACCGCCGCTACCAAACGCTGGATGCTCGGCCTGGAACTTTTTATCCATACGATGAACCAATCAGACATTACCAACACCCGTACTCCCTCGAACGCCCCCGCCTGACAAGCGATCCAGCTACAGCAAAACCTGGTCTGTAAATCCTTACTTTTCGTCGCGGTGGCGCCATAAACCAGTACCTGCTTTCAGGTATGCTTGTGCCATTCTTTGGTCTTGGCAGTTACGCTCTTGAAAAAGTCTTCCTCTTCAAAAAATTCCTGTCCCTGCGGCAATCCCAAAACCTACGAAGTTTGTTGCGGCCCTTGGCACCAAGGCCCGCAGTACTTGCAAGCCCCCGATGCGGCTACCCTGATGCGCTCGCGGTACAGCGCTTTTGTGCGCGACGATCTGGACTATCTGCTGGCCACCTGGCATAGCTCCACCCGCCCTCATTCGCTGGAACCCAATCCGGAAGGTTTGCAATGGTTGGGCCTGGATGTGCGACGTCATGAACGTGTTTCCGACACGGAAGCGATTGTGGAATTTGTCGCTCGCAACCGTCTGAATGGCCGGGCGAACCGTCTGCATGAAGTCAGCCGTTTTGTCCTTGAACAAGGCCAATGGTTTTACGTGGACGGGGATTTCTCATGAGCCAAAGCAACGACTTTGTACAAGCTGAACAGGTCCATGGCTCCAGCCTGCCCATGGCTTTGCTGCTGGAAGCCGATCCCAGCACGAGTCTGATTGAAAGCTACAAAGACACACCGTACGCCTGGTGTATCAAAGATCAGGAACACATCGTGGCGGCTGCTATTTTGCAGCGCAGGAACGCCCAGGATTGGGAGCTGATGAACATCGCCGTTCAGCCCTCGCACCAGGGTCATGGATTGGGTGCCAAGCTGCTGTCTGCCCTGATTAGCTATGTACGCGAACAAGGTGGGCAAACCTTATATGTGGCCACCGGCACCATTGGCTACCCCCTGTTTTTCTACCAGCGCGCCGGCTTTCGAGTGATAGCGGTAGAGCCCGATTATTTCCTGCACCATTACGACGAGGCCCTGTTTGAGGACGGTTTGCAGCACAAGGACCGCCTGATTCTGAGCCTTGCCCTGAACTAAAAGACTGCAATGATGCTGTCCCTTCCTTCTGGTTGATATGCTGAGCACCCTAAGCAATTTTGCAGAACAGGCCACAGCCCTGATCAGCGCCAACCCACAATGGGTGGCCCCCGCTGTTTTCGCTTTGTGCCTGGTCGAGTCCCTGCCCTTTTTGGCCCTGATCATACCGGGTACAGCCATCCTTTTATCCGTCGGTGCCCTGGTCGGCGCCGGGGAAATGAGCTTGCTGCCGATCTGGCTGTCCGTGACACTGGGCGCCGGCCTGGGCAATGCCATCTCGTTTTTTCTGGGCCAGCGTTACGGCGGCAATCTGTTCCACTTCGAGTGGGCCCGCAAGCGCTTGCATCTGTATGCAAAAGCGCAGGCTTTTTTTGCACGCTGGGGATGGTTTAGTATTGTGGCCTGCCGCTTTGTTGGTCCCTTGCGCTCAACTGTCCCCTTGATTGCGGGCACCTGTGCCATGTCGCCTCTGAGTTTTCATATCTCATCCTGGGCCTCGGCCGCCTTGTGGGCCAGTGTCTTGCTGCTACCTGGCTGGTTCAGTTTCCAACCCTGATTTTCAATGACCCCTGTAAGCCTCGCCTACCTGCATTTATTCATCGCGATTCTCTTCGAGATCATCGCCACCAGCTTGCTGCAGCGCTCCGAACAGTTCACGCGCCTGATGCCCAGCGCCTTCACGATCATGTTCTACGCGGGTGCGTTCTACTTTCTGTCACTCAGTCTGCGCGTCATGCCGGTTGGGGTGGCCTATGCCATCTGGAGTGGAGTGGGCATTGTGCTGATTTCCTTGATTGGCTGGGTGGTCTTCAAGCAGAAGCTGGATTTGGCCGCTATGATTGGCATCGGTTTTATTGTGGTGGGTGTGCTGATTGTGAATCTGTTCTCCAAATCTGTCGGCCACTGATTTTAGTGAATAAATATGATTGCCTTGATTCAACGGGTACGTCAGGCCCAGGTCGATATTGAAAACCAGACTGTCGCAAAAATTGGCGCAGGCATGGCCGTTCTGGTCTGTGCCGAGCACGGTGACACCCGCGAGCAAGCCACACGCTTGCTGGATAAATTGCTGGCCCTGCGCATTTTCTCGGACGAGCAAGGCAAGATGAACCTGAACTTGCAGCAAGCCGGTGGTCAGCTATTACTGGTTAGCCAGTTCACCCTGGCGGCCGATACGCGCAAGGGCAATCGCCCAGGATTCAGCCGCGCTGCGCCTCCTGCAATCAGCCAGCCCTTGTTTGACGAGCTGGTAGCCATGGCCCGCACCCGGCTGCCTGATACCCAGTGCGGCGTGTTTGGTGCCGATATGCAATTGAGCCTGACCAACGATGGGCCAGTCACGATTCCCATACATATTGCGCCCGACGCAGACCCAAGCTGACGATTGCCTTAAAGAGGCTCCATCCCTATAATTGCGCAGGGTGTTTTGCTGGCATGGTGCAGCAAGGCAGGTTAATTACATACGCAAGGTCGGGCCGCCTTGTGGAGATTTGCCGACCATGTCCCACCCTTCTTCCGGTGCGCCTTTGCCACGCGCCCATGTTCTGACCCGCCAGTTGCAAGCCCAATTGCAACGCCTCCTGCATATCGAGGCCCTGGGCGGTGTGGTCTTGTTGATGGCTGCCGCCATAGCCCTGATCTGGGCCAACTCTTCATTTGCCGATAGCTATTCTGCCCTGTGGCACACCCAAGTGACCTTGGAGCTGGGCTCCTGGCGTTTCTCGCAAGATCTGCATTTTTGGGTCAACGATATTCTGATGACCTTGTTCTTCCTGGTTGTCGGGATGGAGATCCGCCGCGAGATCCATGACGGTGCCCTGTCCGACTGGCGCTCGGCCATGCTGCCTATCTGTGCTGCCCTGTCCGCCATTACTCTGCCGGCGCTGATCTACGCCGCCATGAATCCCGACCCGAAGGTGCTGATGGGTTGGGCCATTCCGACTGCCACCGATATTGCCTTCGCAGTGGGTGTGCTGGCCTTGCTGGGCCGCTCCCTGCCCCCCAGCTTGCGGGTGTTTTTGCTGGCGCTGGCCATTATTGATGACCTGGTCGCCATCCTGATCATTGCCTTCTTCTACTCGGGTGGCCTGGACTATAGCGCCTTCCTGATTGCAGCCGTTGGTATTGTGGCCGTCCTGGGTCTGCAAAAAATGGGCATAGGCTCGGCCTGGGCCTATGTCGTTCCCGGTGCGATCCTGTGGTTTGGCTTGTTGAAGACAGGTGCTCACCCCACACTGGCCGGTGTGGTTCTGGGCATGATGAGCCCTGTGCGCGCCCTGCCCTTGCCTCGCAAGGCCCGTCACCTGAATCTGGAACTGGCCACCAAACTGGAAAGCCAGCATGACACCCACGAAGTCATGCACACGCTGCAGAAAATGCAGCTGGCTCAACGCGAGATTCTGCCTCCGGTCCAGCGTATTCCTGCACTGCTGCACCCCTGGGTAGCGTTCATCATCATGCCGGTGTTTGCGCTGGCCAATGCCGGGGTCAGCCTGAATGGTCTGGACCTGAATGCCGCCGGTGCACAAAGCGCCCTGTTTGGTGTGGCGATTGCCCTGATTGTGGGCAAGCCCCTGGGCGTCTTGCTGGGCACCTGGTTGCCCGTACGCTTGGGGCTATGTACCCTGCCTGCCGGCATGGATTGGGCCGGCGTCACCCTGATTGGTTTGCTGGCCGGTATTGGCTTTACCATGTCCATCTTTGTGGCCAACCTGGCCTTTGCCGAGCCCGTTTTGCTGGATGCTGCCAAGCTGGGCGTTCTGTGCGGCTCTTTGGCGTCCGCCGTTCTGGGCTTGGCGTGGGGCCTGATTGTGCGTCGTCGCTATCAGCAGTCTGCCAGCCAGGCAGCTTATAGCCAGGCATAAACAGCCAGACATCAAACAAACAGGCCCACGCTAGCGTGGGCCTGTTTGTTTTAAGGGCTGATCAATTAATCAATGGTCAGCACGCGTTCGTTCAGGATACGGCGGCAATCCATTTCAAACTCCAGATCCTTGACGGGAGGACGGGCCAGGTGCCAGCCCAAGCCATGGTTGATCGCACCGCGTTGAGCCAGTTCAGTAGCCATGAAAGGATGCAGATTGTGCACCGTGTACGCATGGGTGGCCGTCGTGTCAGCCCATTCATGGCCCAACACTTCCAGACGACGCTCCATTTCACCCAGAACCCATTGCGCCTTCTGCAACAGCCCTTCAGGCGACACGTCCTGGTAGGCCACAATGCTCTCTATGTAGTCGTCGGGCGTTTCGGGGACTTCGCAGCTGCCTGCGATCACAAAGGTGGCTTCTTCAATATCGGTTTCCACCGTGTAGCTGAAAGCGTAAAAACTGGGCTCGGCAGGTGCGCCTACCAGCGGCGACACGTTGCTGCGGGCGACCGGATTATGCTTGCCTTTGACCAGGCCCCACTCTTTCAGCGTTTCCAGATACAGCTCATTGAACTTGTTGAAGTCGCTGTCGCTAACTGGCTCGGGCGAGCGCAGCTCGCAGGCGCACAAGGCTGTCAAGGGACGCTCTTCTGCTTCCAGCACGGCCTGAATCAAGTCAAAACCTTCTTTCAATGGCACGGGGGCAGAAAACACGACCCGGCAGATCTCGTAACCGGGCTGAGCGGCCACCCCGCCCGAAAAGCGGTTCACGCCGGTCGGAATGAAGCGGTAGTTGCCTTTGTCAAAATTAATCGCATTGCTCATGGTTGTTCCTGATCGTGTAGTGGGCCTTGGCCCGCCGGGGTCGAGTCGCCGTTATGCGGCAAAGCGGGCACTATAGCACCCTCTTAACCGTCTCAAGTTCGGTGCAGGGGCACAAGCCTCACCTTAACAGCACAAATCATTTTTTTGCGCATCATTGCAATCGCTTTGACTTCCAGCGCAGACCTCCCTACGATGGCGATATTCTTCATCACGCTGAGTTTCAGCTTGGTAGTGCACTGAGCGGTTCTATGGGTAAATCATGGATCGATTCACAGACATACTTAGACCACAGCATCAGCAATTTCCCAGACAAAATGCAGCGGCCTGGCGTTTCCTGCGCCCGGCTTGGGAAGCACGTATCCGCAAAGAACGCTATCCTAGCGAGTTTCGTGCGAACTGAGCCGGTTCGCTTTACGGTCTGTTGGCCCGGTGCCAACGTCCTGAACTCAAGACCCTGTACCTGCACGCCCACTGGAGTATTGCATGTCCACGCATCCATCAACTGAGCTACTTGGCCCTCAAACCCCGATTGCCGATATTGTTCTGGCCCTGAATCAGCTGGAGCAAGGCCCCGCGCTGCTCGCTGCCCAGGAGCTGGACAACGAACGCCTGCAAGCCTTGCTGGAAGTGCCGGAGTTGCGTTGGGCCAGTGCGCTCTTGATGGAGCTGACACGTCCCGAACGCCTGCCAGTGCTGGAGCAACTGGCCGAAGACCGAATGGCCGACTTGCTGCAAGACCTGGACCATGAAGACCAGGAGCAGATTCTTGGCCGCCTGACCCAGCGCACCCGCACCTCCATCATGCGTCTGATGCACTATCCGGCAGACACAGCCGGCGGCATCATGACTACCGAGTTTCTGCAAGTGCCCATGAGCTGGAATGTGGCACAAACCTTGCAGCACATTCGGGAAGTGGAAAGTACCCGCGAAACGGTCTATGCCATCTATGTGGTCAACGACAAGCAACAACTGCAATTTGTGGTGCCTTTGCGCAAGCTGGTGTGCGCCGACCCGCAGGCGGCCCTGACCGAGTTGTGGAGTGGCGACAGCCCCATTGCCGTGCAGGCCCTGACGGACAAGGAGGCCGTGGCCCAACTGATACGCCGCCACGACTTTCTGGCCATTCCAGTGGTGGACGAGGCCAATGCCATCATCGGCATTGTGACGGTAGACGACGTGATCGACGCCCTGATGGACGAGGCCGCCGAAGACATGAACCGCTTCGGGGGTGCCGAACATATTGGCAAACCCTATCTGCAAGCGGGCTTTAGCACCATGATTCGCAAACGGGGAGGCTGGCTGGCCATTCTGTTCCTGGGTGAAATGCTGACCGCCAGTGCCATGCAGTACTACGAAATACAGCTGGAAAAGGCCGTGGTCCTGGCCATGTTCATTCCCTTGATCATGAGCTCCGGCGGTAACTCCGGCTCGCAGGCCACTTCCTTGCTGATTCGCGGTCTGGCCCTGGGTGAAGTCCGGGTGCGCGACTGGTGGCGAGTACTGCTGCGCGAATTGCCGGTGGGTCTGGTGCTGGGCACCATGTTGGGGGCGATCGGCTTTATTCGTATCGAAATCTGGCAACACCTGGGCCTGTACGACTATGGCGAGCACTCCTTGCTGATTGCCTTCACCATCTGGCTGGCTCTGGTGGGCATTGTGACGTTCGGTTCCTGTATTGGCTCCATGCTGCCCTTCATCTTGCAGCGCGTCGGTTTTGACCCGGCCAGTGCCTCGGCTCCCCTGGTGGCCACGCTGGTGGACGTGCTCGGTTTGGTGATTTACTTCTCCGTGGCCGCGATGTTGCTGACAGGAACCTTGCTCTAGCCATGAATTTTTTTGCTGAATCCATACAAAAAAGCGCACAGTAAGAGACAAACTCGGTAACCTATCCGAATTTCACCGTTACATTCCCTCTGACAGGCAGGGGGAGCCTGACACATTTCGTCTAACTTGGCCCCATGGGCCGCTTCGGACATCAGCACCTATGCGGATACTCGACCAGTTCTTCATCAGTGCAGACCAGATGGCTCCCTTCTTGGTTGGCAGCTATAACAGTGGTCTGGTCATCCTGTCGCTACTGGTTGCCATCTTCTCCTCGGGCATGGCCTTGCAAACGGCCCATATTGCCCGCATGGCTGATTTGCGCATACACCGCCAGATTGCCATTTGTACGGGTGCCATCGCCCTGGGCGGTGGCATCTGGACCATGCACTTTATTGGCATGTTGGCGTTTGAACTTTGCACCAGCGTCCATTACGACCCGGCCATCACCATGTTGTCGGTTCTGCCCAGCGTAGGGGCATCCTGGGTCGCCCTGCAAATTCTCTCGCAAGCCCGTGTACAACGCTCGCACCTGATTGTGGGCGGTATTTTGGTGGGTCTGGGTATAGGCACCATGCATTACAGTGGCATGGCTGCCATGCGTATGGCGCCGGTGTTGCGCTATGAACCCATCACCTTCTTCCTGTCGATTGTGCTGGCCGTGGTACTGGCCACGCTGGCCTTGTGGATACGCTTTCGCCTGCATCGCACCCGCCTGACCTTGCTGCAACGCGTGGTCATCAGCGGCATTGTGCTGGGCCTGGCCATTTCCGGCATGCACTATACCGGCATGGCGGCCGCCCGCTTTATAGGCCAGACCACACCGCCCGATGACATGATCATCTTCAACAGCACCTTTGCCTCCATGGTGCTGTCCACCTTCACCATTACGGTGACGGTACTGGTGACCGCGGCCAACGGCCTGCTGCGCTACCGCCAGTTGTTCTTGAAGATGGAAGAAAGCGAATCGCACAACCGGGCCATTGTGGATACCGCGATTGACGGCATTATTACCATCAACAGCCACGGCACCATTCTGGACTTCAACCATTCAGCCGAACGCCTGTTTGGCTGGAAGGCTGGCGAGGTGCTGGGGCGCAATGTGAACATGCTGATGCCCGAGCCGGACCGCTCGCGCCACGACAGCTATCTGTCCAATTATTTACGCACCAACGACCCAAAAATTATTGGCGTAGGCCGGGATGTCACCGGTTTGCGCAAGGATGGCAGCTTGCTGCCGATGCGCTTGGCCGTAGGCAAGGTACGCCAGCCGGGTGACCCGCTGTTTGTCGGTTTTGTCACTGACATGAGCCGCTACAAGGCACTGACCGAATCCCTGCGTCAAAGTGCGGAAAAAGCCGAGCAGGCAGCCCAGGCCAAGACTGCTTTTCTGGCCAATATGAGCCATGAAATCCGTACCCCGCTCAACGCGATTATTGGCTTTAGCGACTTGATGCTGAATGATCAGATCAATGCGCAGCAAAACAAGCACCTTGCCATCATCAACCAGTCCGCCCACTCCTTGCTGGCCTTGCTGAACGACATTCTGGATACCACCAAGCTGGAACGCGGCTCGGTCGAGCTGGAGCAAGTGGATTTTTCGCTGATTGAATTGTGTAATCAGGTCGTGGCCTCCTTGCGTTTGGCAGCGGATGCCAAGAACCTCGAGTTCCGTCTGAACCATGCGCCCGAGCTGCATCAGTTTTACAAGGGCGACCCGATGCGGATTCAGCAGGTGCTGAACAATCTGATCGGCAATGCCATCAAGTTCACCCAAAGCGGAGCGGTGCATGTGGATGTCAATCCCGAACCAGGGCGCAATACCGTCTCCATCCGCGTCACGGACACCGGCATTGGCATGACTCCTGAGCAGTTGCGCCATGTGTTCACCCCCTTTACACAGGCCGATGTATCCATCAGCCGCCGTTTTGGCGGTACCGGCCTGGGCGTATCCATTGCCCGCCAGCTGGTGGATCTGATGGGCGGCACGCTGAAGGTTGAAAGTACCCTGGGTGTGGGCAGCGTCTTTGAAGTCCGTATTCCCCTGGAACCGGGCAAGGAACCCAGCCTGAGCCCGGACGATCAGCCCGTGCCCCGCCTGCCGCCGCTGCGCATTCTGGTGGCCGATGACATCAGCCTGAATCAGGAACTGCTGACCTTGGCCCTGGAGCAGCACGGACATTCCGTGACAGTGGCCGACAACGGTCACAAAGTGCTGGAGCTGCTGTCCAAAGAAGATTTTGATGTGGCCTTGCTGGATGTGCACATGCCCGAGATGGACGGTCTGGAAACCGCCCGCCGGTGGCGCGAACAGGAACGCCGCGAAGCGCGGCTGCCTTTGCCACTGATTGCGCTGACTGCCAGTGTCATGGAGTCCGACCGTCATGCGGCCCAGGAGGCCGGCATGAATGGCTTTGCCACCAAACCGCTGGATCTGCCTTCTTTGCTGCAGGAGATTGCCATGGTGATGGGTCTGCCCCCCACCGGCCCCTTGGAGCACAGCGTCGAACCACAAGAGAGCAGCCTGATCGATTGGGAGTTGGGCCTGAGCCTGTGGGGTTCCCAGGTCCGTCTGCGCCGCGCTCTGCTGAGCTTTCTGTCTGACCTGCATACCCGCTACCCGCTCGATGAAATCAAGCAGGCATCCCCGAACTGGGAGATTGTGCTGGGCAGCCTGCATGGCATTCGCGGCACCGCCGGCAATCTGGGCCTGCCCCAAGTGTCTGCCCTCAGCGCCGAGCTGGAAGAAAAAATTCGTCGTGGTCAAACTCGCCAGATGCGTCGCCGTATTGAACAGTTGCAGGAAATGTTCAACCGCATCGCTCACGAACTTGGTCACAACGGCCCACCGACTACTTATTCAGACGCTCAACAGGTCGTGGTGCATCCCCCCGACGTTGCCTTGAACAATCTCCACATTCTGCATAGCAGCGTCTTGCTCAACGAGCTGGACGAGCCTGCCTTGCAAGTGGTCTGTCAGTATCTGGAAAGCACAGGGCAAACCGATACCCTGAATGATCTTAATAAAACCATCGACGTGTTCGACTTTGCTCAAGCCAGCCTGATCCTGTCCAAGCTGATCAAAGACCTGAATGCGAGCTTGGCCAAGGATCCGCCACGCCATGAATGAATTTACCTCGCCGCGCCCCACCCTTTTGCTCATCGATGACGAGCCCGCCAATCTGCAGATTCTGCGCCATACGCTGCAACAGGATTTCCGGCTGCTCTTTGCCAAAGATGGCATCAAGGCGCTGGAGCTGGCACAACGGGACCTACCGGACCTGATCTTGCTGGACATCATGATGCCGCAAATGTCGGGTTACGAAGTCTGTCGAGCCTTGAAGGCCGACCTTAAAACCCGCCACATCCCCGTTGTTTTTGTAACTGCGCTCTCGCAGCCGCAGGATGAGCAAATGGGGCTGGACATGGGGGCGGTGGACTACATCTCCAAACCCTTTAACCCGGCGATTCTGAAGGCACGTATACGCAACCATCTGTCCTTGGTACAAATGCAGGAACTGCGCGACAGCCGCCTGCAGATTATCCGTTGCCTGGGGACAGCGGCCGAATACAAGGACAACGAAGTTGGCCGCCACGTCATCCGCATGAGCCACTACACGCGCATTCTGGCCCATTGGCTGGGTTACTCCAGCGAAGCGGCCGACGAGCTGCTGCACGCCGCACCCATGCACGATATTGGCAAAATCGGCATCCCGGATTCCATCCTGCAAAAACCCGGCAAGCTAACGCCCGAAGAATGGGAAATCATGCGTACGCACACCTTGATTGGCGCCCGCATTATTGGCCAGCACTCGCATGGCTTGTTGAAACTGGCACGCACGATCGCGCTGTATCACCATGAAAAATGGGACGGCAGCGGCTATCCCTATGGTTTAACAGGCGAGAATATCCCCCTGCCCGCCCGCATCGTGGCGGTGGCCGATGTGTTTGATGCCTTGGCCAGTGAGCGACCCTATAAGAAAGCCTGGAGTGTGGAGAGCTGCATCAGCTATCTGCGCGAACAATCCGGTCAGCACTTTGACCCGCAACTGATCGCTCTGCTGGATAAATGCCTGCCTGAAATGCTGCATATCAAAGAAAAATGGGCCGACGATCCCCAGCCGATGGCAAAGACTTGAACCGATTGGCCCGTAAGCAGCAGGTGGGCCAGGTCCCGCGCTCCTCAGCCCTGCGGGCTTGCCCTACAATGACGGCTTTACTACCTACCCCCGCATCTACATGGCCGCTTTGCGTATTCGCCAAGTCCGACTTCATAAAAAACTGTCTCTGCGCAAGCTGGCCGAGCTTGCCCAAGTCTCCCCCGGCCTGATCAGCCAGGTGGAACGCGGTTTGACCCAACCCAGTCTGGATACCCTGCGCCAAATTGCACGTGCGCTGGATACGCCCTTGTTTTCCCTGCTGGATGACAATGTGGAGCAAGTGGCGGTGGTGCGCCAGAACGAGCGCATGAGCATTCAATCCGCTTCGGGCGTGCAGTACCAGCGGGTGTCGCCGGGCTTTGGCAGTATTGAAATGCTGGCGGGCTTCTTGCCGCCGGGAGGAAGCTCGGTCGGGCAGCGCTGGAGCCACCCTGCCGAGGAATGTGTGCTGGTGACGGAAGGCCAGCTGCTGGTCGATGTAGGGGATGATCAGCACTGTCTGCAAACGGGCGATAGCTGTTATTTCAACTCCAGCCTGCCCCATGCCTACCGCAATCCTTACGACACGGATGTGCGCTTTATTGTGGCGATCACCCCACCAAGCTATTAAGCACGAGCACTAGGCGGCGCTGTGCAGCTGGGCCTGGATCAGGTCCAGCTCGGTTTCATGGCAACGCTGCAAACGTAGCCAGCGGTTTTCATCCATGTCTGCACCGCGTGTCGCCAGCATGATCAAGATGCAGGAATTCTGATCCAGCGGCTGCACCATGGCGCTGATGCGCGGCGTACGTTGTGTGGCGCTACCTACCCAATAGCGAATCAGCCCTTGCTCGGCCAGAATCTCCACGCTGACATGGGTTTGGCCACCATCAAACAAGGACGTCCCCACCACCAGGCCAGGCTCCACCGTTTCGGTGTCAAAGCAGCCCAGAGACCAGCGTCCCAGCGCATCCAGATCCGCCATATAGTCCATCACGACCTTGGCGGATCGTTCGATACGACGGCTGGCCTGATGAGCCCAGGTTTGGCTATCCATATCCCCTCCTCCTTTACCAACCGGCTTGCAAGGTGTCGCACAAGCGCAGTACATCCTGCTCGGTGCAGACATTACCGGGCGACAGACGCAATACGCCGTCACGCTGATCGCAATAGAGCTCCTGCTCACGCAGCTGATCCACCATAGCCTGAGCGCGTTGGGCACTGCTGGCGCGCAACATGATGCTGCCGCCGCGCTCGTTCTCGGCCAATGGGGTCAGCACGGGCCAATTGGCTTTGGCCGCACGATCCAGCAAGACCGCCGTCAATGCCCGGTTTTGCTCCAGCAGTTTTTCTACGCCAGTTTCCAGCACGAAACGCATGCCAGGCAGGGACGCAATACTTCCCAAAATAGCCGGTGTGCCGTGGTCGAAACGACGCGCGCCGTCAGCATAGCTGAACTGGTCCAGATTCCAGTTAAAGGGATTTTCCTGGCTGAACCAGCCGCGAAACTCCGGCTCGCACTGCTCGATCAAATCTGCACGCACATGCAAGAGGCTGGCACCGGACACGCCGCATGCCCACTTCAAGGAGGCCGACAAGGTAAAGGCCACGCCTTCATGCACGGTGAACGGCACCAGCCCGGCAGCTTGTGTCAAATCCAGCGCCATCAGGCTGCCGTGCTCCGTCGCACATTGCGCCATGCGATCCACATCCACCCGGTGCGATGACGTAGAGCTGACCCAGGTCACCAGGGCCAAACCCACACTGTTATCCCAGGCATTGATGAAATCATCGTCCGTCACATAGGACAGGCCCGCACTCAAAGGTACGGTGCGCAAGGTGAAGCCCAGGCGCAAGGCCAGTTTTTGCAACAGGAAATGCAGGCTGGGAAAGCAATCGGCCGCAACCAGCAAGGTACGTCCTTTAAGCACATGCGAAGGCAAAGAACCCAGAATGCTGTAGAGGCCGCCAGTGACATTTTCACTTAGCGCAATATCCTTGGAATCAGCACCAATCAAACGGGCCCAGGCATCCATGAAAGCCTGTTTCTGGCCCAGAGCGTACCCCCACTGGGCATCGTCCTGCGCCGACCAGACCTGGCTGAACTGATCCAGCTCGGCACGCATGGCCGCTTCCTTGCCCTCGAACATGCCAATGGAGTGATAAAGAAAATATCCGGACATCATTTACTTCCTTGAAAATCAATCGGCCAACTGACGGCCAGAGGTTTCCTGCACCGTGCTCAAAGCCACAATCCCGATCAGCGCCACTACCATCACGTAAAAGGCAGGTGCCATGCTCGAACCGGTCAGGCCCGTCAGCCAGGACGCCACGAATGGCGCCGTCGCTCCACCCAGAATGGTGGCGATGTTAAAGCCCAGCGACACGCCGCTATAGCGCACTCGCGTAGGGAACAATTCGGCATACAAGGGGTAGCCCACGGCCTGCACTACGATGAAGGGCAAAATGGACACGGCCACCGCGATCACCGCCAGCGGGAAACTGCCCCAGGAGGCGACCCACATCGTCAGCGGCACCAGCACCAGATAGCCCAGCAAGCCAATCGTCAGCAAGGGTTTGCGGCCAAAGCGATCAGACAGGCCACCGGCAAAAGGCATGATGAAGGCCGAGCACAAGGTGACCAGGGAAATCAGCCAGAACACCGCGGTGCCGTCGTATTTCAGGGTGTGAATCAAATGGGTACTCAGATAGACCACGCCCACGTAGCCTGCTGCATTCTGTGCAAAACCAATGGCAATGACTTGCAAGAGGGGACGGCGGTAATCACGCACAATCAAGGACAAAGGCGAATGCTCGGGGTGATGGCTTTTGAGCATTTCCTTAAAGCGCGGCGAATCCTCGATACGTGAACGAGCCCAGACACACAGAATGATCAGCGGAATGGACAGCAGAAAGGGAATACGCCAGCCCCAATCCAGCATGGCTTCCTTACCCACCAGCGCCGTCACCAACCCCGCGACGCCGGTGGCCAGGGACAAGCCCAAAGTGGCGGCGGCCGGGTTGAACGCGCCAAAGAAACCGCGCTTGCCGGGAGGCGAGCATTCCGCCACATAGGTGGCCGCGCCCGTAATTTCACCACCGGCAAAAAAACCCTGCAGCAAACGACACAGCAATAGCAAGGCCGGTGCAGCCAGGCCCAGCGTGGCGTAGGTAGGCAACATGCCCATCAAGGCGCTGGCCACTCCAATGCCCACAATCGTGAACATCAAGGCAGCGGTACGGCCATGCTTGTCGCCAAACCAGCCAAAGAAAATACCGCCTAAGGGACGTGCCAGAAAGGCGCCGCCAAACACGGCCAATGTGGACAGCAAGGCCGCGTTCTCATTGCCGGCGTGAAAAAACAGCACGCTTAGCGTCACAGCCAGGACGCCGTACAGCTGAAAGTCGTAATACTCGATCATGGTGCCCAAACCCGCTGCGCTGGCGGCACGCCACGGCGATACGGGGGCCTCGTCCTGTGGGGACTGTTTCTTGCTCATGTCTCATCCATCCTGATACGCATAATGCGTCTATTCTGTTTAGTGTGGCTAAACAAATTATACGGATGAATATTTCAGCTTTCAATCACTGGGAAAACCCTAAAGGTCGGGGTCTTCGGCCCTGTCCTTGTCCATGGCTTCCTGAACCCAGCGTTGGGCCGGATGCAGACTGATGCCCTGTTGACGCAAGCGCCGCAGAATATCGAGCATCAGATTGCTGCGCACCCGGCGCTGGACTCGCATGGTATTGATGAAACAACGGGTGCTGAATGCCACCCCATCCCCAAAAATTCCGTCGCAAGACAAGATAGGGGCTGGCTCGGTCAGAATTTCCGGTTCGGACTGTACGGCCTCACGCAAAATCTGCATGACCGCATCCGCGTCCACATCCAGCGGAAACAGCAAGCGGGACTCGATCGCGCCCAAGGAGGTCGGGGTGTAAGTCAGATTACGCACCTGCCGCCCCATCATCTGGGAGTTGGGGACCATGACCATGGTGCGATCAAAGCGCTCAACATAGGTCGCCCGCAAGCGAATCTGGCGCACATTGCCTTCGCTGCCCTCTACCTCCACCCAGTCTCCCACTTTGACGGGACGCTCGACCATCAGCATCAGGCCAGAGGCAATGTTCTGCACAATGCCTCGCAAGCCAAAACCCAGACCCACCGTCAAGGCCGTAAAGATCCAGGTCACCGATTCAATCGGCACACCCAGCATGGACAGGCAGATCACCAACAGAACAAAATAGGCAACGTACCCAACCATGCCCACGATCGCATTTTGCAGGCCCGGCTCCAGCGTGGTGTTAGGCATGTAATTCTGACGCAGCCAGGTGCGCAGAAAATGAATCAGAACACCTCCCACCAGCATCACGCCCAAGGCAATCAGCCACAAGTCCAGGCGCCACTGCACCGCTCCAAGACGCAAGGCCTCACGCGAGACATCCAGTCCCGACTCCAGCATCTGTTTGGGTTCAGTTAACCAATCCCCACTCACCATCCAGATCGCCAGAAGCAACACGCTCATCCGGGCGATAGCAAAAAACACAACAATGAACTGGCTTTGCACGCGAATCGGTGCCGCATCAGGATCACGGCTGCGGTTGTGCAAATAGGCCAGCAAGGAGTCCGAGATGTCCTGCAGCCACACCATGAAGACATAGGCAATCAAGCCAAAGATCAAAGGCATGGTGATGAAGTGGGACATCAAATCATCCGACAAGCCCTGCCACCCACCGATGAACAGCCCAGCGACCAGAATATAGACGGCGACGGCCCCTTTGAAGACCAGGCGCGCCCAGCTACGCGCTGTTCTGACAGAGTCCTGCCCCGACGATTCGGTCTGGCCAAACAGCTCGGCCCGCAGTATCCACAAGCCATAGCCATACAAGACCAGGTAAAGCAGGCTGGTGATGCCATCCATCAAGGCTTGAAACGTGTCTGACGTTCCTATCGAACCTTTAAAAAAGGTCGCCACAATGTCCAGATAGGCAATCAGAAAAAAGGCGAGTGCAAAATAACGCATTCGCCCTTGCGCCTGAGTCGACAAGGGCAGCAAGCGCCAGGAGGCACGACTCTGGATCAAGATACCTTTCATGGTGGCCAGCACCACCGCCGCCACTGCCGCTCCGAACTTCAAGGTAGCCAGCAGTTCAAACTGCATGGCGCTAATGCCTGGGCGATCGAAGAACAGCTCAATCAACTGATCCACCAGAATCAAGCTGACAAAAAACCACAACAGGAAATTGGCCAGAGTCAGGCTGGAGCGGCGCAAACGCCCTGTCGGTAAATAACGGCTGATCCACACCGGCATCAGTCGCAGCAAAACAAACCCCATGATCAGAACGGCGATCACCATCCCGAATGATGCGTTACTTTGCTGCCAGCTCGTGTCTTTCCAGGTTTCACGCCACTGCTGAGCGAAGTCGAACAGTTTTTGCCGATCCGCCGGCCAGGCCTCGCTCAATCCAGGCAGACTTTGCAACAAGACCAGGGAAGCACTGCGTTGCCAGCGCTTGGCATGTTCATAGCGCGCTGTCGCATCCCGCAACAGCTGACCTGTCTGTTCCGTTTCCAGTTGCACCAGGCGTGCTACCCGCAAGTCTGCGCGCAAGGCCGCGTCAGCCCGTCTCAATTGCTGACGCTCGTTATGAAGTGTGGTTTGGTCTGCCTCGTCTCCAGCATCTTCACCCAGCTCCTGCAAGCGCGCCCGCAACAAGCGGCTACGTCGCTCCAGCTTTTGCACGACCCGGCTGGACAGATCGCGCGCATGGGTGAGCTTCTGCTCGAACTCGTAGCTACGTTCGCGTCGTATGGAGGTTTGATTGCCTTCCAGGCGATACTGCAAAAGGCGAACTTCATCTTGCGCCTGCTGCAGCTCCCGCATCAGCTGACGCTCTTGCTCAATCTCGGACAGGGTTTGTGCCTGAGACCCGCCCCCCAGCAGCAGGCCAATAAACAAGAGCAAGACCTGCACACCTAGTCGTAGCGTCTTCATGGCTGTTGTCTCCCTGGGGCCTGCCTGTTGTTTTTATCGAGGTTCAATCATTCAGCAAGGGGTTGCCGCTTTCACTCTGGCTGGCGACCGGTGTATTGGGCAATACCGTCATGGTCTGAGTATGGTGCAACGCCAGACCTTCCTTGCGTAATTCATCCAGAATATCGAACATCAGGACACTGCGTACCCGGCTGCCAATGCGAGGCGAGCTTACATAGCAGGTCGCCGTAAACTGCAAGCCGTTAGCATCAAAGCCGTCCAGCGTCACATCCGGCGCCGGGTCGGCCAGCACGTCGCTGTAGTTCTGCATCACATCCAGCATGATAGAACGTACCCGTTTAGCGTCTGTGTCGATAGGCATATTGATCTTGACCTTCACCACCCCCAAGGGGTTGCTCAAGGTCACATTACGCACGGTTTTGGTGATGAATTCGGAGTTCGGCACGATCAAGGTGGAGCGGTCGAACATTTCAATTTCCGTGGCACGGGCATTGATCTTGCGTACATTGCCCTCTACCCCGTTCAGGCTGACCCAGTCCCCAATTTTGATGGGACGTTCGGCCAATAGAATCAGCCCCGATACAAAGTTCTGCACCACCGCTTGCAAGCCAAAACCGATACCCACCGACAAGGCTGAAATCACCCAGGCCATGCGCTCCAGACCGATTCCGAGAGACGAAATCGCCGTAGCCACCACAATAAAGTAGCCCACATAGCTGAACAGATTAGCAGTAGACACTCGCATACCCGGATCGATACGCGTGGCGGGTAAAAGCTGGTTGGCAACCCAGCGCTGCAAGGCTTTGACAAACAAAATGCCCAGCACCAGAATCAGTACGGCCAGCAGGACCGAGCTGGGTTTTAACTGAACCTGACCTAAAGAAAAACCTTTAACCAAAAAGCCCAAACGACGCTGCAGCCACTGCGTGGGGTCTTCCCCAAAAGGCAGCAAGACCAGGGTAATCGCCGTAATAATCAGGCATAAACGCAATGCTCCGGACAGCACGATCACGATCTGGCTGCTGCCACGCAATTGGGTACTGCTCCATTCATTAGCGGCGCGCTTCTCTTTAAATTGCAGCAAGAGGCTTTGACCGATATCCGCAATCAGTGCGACCAGGACATAGCAGGTGCAAATCACCAGACTCAGCCACAAGACCTCTTGCACAATCAGACTGCTCAAGGCGATGTAGCCCAGCAAGAAGGCAATCATCCCTAGCCCAATGACCACACCCAGGGTGATAGGAATGGCGCGTAACCAGGTCGTCCCCTGCTGAACCGAAGCCGTTTTCTGCGGGTCCTCGCCGCCCTCTGGAACGGGGGTCTTCTCACGCCCCTGGCTCAAGTTCCAGGCTGCAATGGCAATAAAGATGCTCAGTGTCAGCGTGTTAAAGCTGTTGACCAGCAAGGTAGTGCTGAGCGTGGCGTTGATCAGGCCCAGCAATTGCTGCGACATCCAGGTCAAGGCCACCATGATGCCCAGAGCAATGGGCAACCATGCCAGCTTCAAAGCTACATTGCTGGGGATGGGAGGCAAGCGCCAGCTAGGACGCTGCGCCGACAAAAGCACGCGGCCCATCCCGGTCACAAAGCCACCCAGATACAAGGCGAATACGGACTTGGACACAAAGCTGGACAGATCCGGAGCCAGATTGCCGTTCCAGTAAAACAGCCCTGCCGCCACCGACGCCAGCAAACCGGGCGTCAGGCTGTAGAGCACAATCAAGGCCGTCGCATAAAAAGAGCGTCGCAAGCGCGAGGGCTTGGTGTGGTTGATGGTAAAACGCTCCAGCCCCCGTACCGCCCAGACCGACAAAGCCAGCAAGACCAGAGCCAAGGCTCCTGCCGACCACAGCACATAAGCGGGCAAATCTGTTACCCGCTGGGCCAGATCCTTGCGCATGCGCTCGACCCTGGCCAGATCACCGGGCAAATCGCGCGACACATTGCGCCAGAAGCGTGGTGTCAACACGGACTGCGACTGCCGACCCAATTCCGCCTGGAAAATTACGCGGCGCTGCTTGGACACCTGATCCAGGCCTTGCGTTGTTTCCACGCCGATCAAACGGGCCAGCTTGATCATGCCGTCCAGCTCGGTCACCGCCTGCTGCAATTGAGCACGCTGGCGCGCAATGTCCTCGGACTCCCCCGCCGGATCATCCACAGGCCCCAACTGATTCAGACGCGCGGTCACGCTCAACAGCTCAGGCTCCAGACGCACACTCATTTCCTGAGCCTGCTCTTGCGCCAGCAGCAACTGATTGCGCAAGGCAACCAGATCGGAATCGCCCAAGCCATCATTTTTCTGCAAACGGTCCTGGACAGTTTGCAGCGTGTCACGCAATTCATTCAGGGATTCACTGGCCTGCGCAGGCGTCAATGCCACCGTCTCGGCCGTCACAGGGACAGCGGTAACAGCCAGCACCACAGCCAGCAGCCACAAGGACAAAAAAGCACACAGGCGCGAACGGCGAAAAGCGTGCATCAATAAAACTCCGGCTAAACAATGAGGCCCCAAGCATGAAACCGCCAGGGCAGCAGAAAACATGCACAGAATACCGAACTATTGTGGGCTTGGCGCATGAGGTATTCACGAGAACCCTGTTTTTTTAGGCGATAAACGCCCCGAACTGCTCACTTTTCAGGTTCCGGCTCCTTTACTCCCCCTCATCCCCCCTTCTGGCTGAATGCCAAGAAGCAAAAAAAACCGGCCAGAACAGGTGCAAAACACCTACCCCGGCCGGTTATTCTGCCTGCAGGCATCAAGCCTCAGGCCCAGGAACAAGCAGGATTAACGAATCTGCTCCGCCACCATGAAACCCGACGCCCCTGCCAGGCCTGGGCCTGGGTGGGTGGATGCACCGATGTGATAGACGTTCTTGTACGGTGTGGCGTGAGACCGGGCACCGTTACTGGAGGCAAAAGGGCGCATCCAGAAGAACTGATCAGGGGAGCAAATGCCCGAGTACGGGTCCCCGCCCACCAGGTTGCAGTTGATGGACTCCAGATCGGCAGGCGACAGCACTTTCTGGCCCACGATCTGCTGACGCAAACCGGGCATCACGCCTTCCAGCTGGTCGATAATGCGCTCGGCCACGGCCTTGCTGACTTCTTCGGTCCATTTGCCGTCTTCTGGCACGTCGATCTTGCCAGCAGCATCGCCGCGCAGCTTGGATGGCATGTCCTGCATCTGCATCCACAGTATCCATTTGCCTTCCGGCGCACGGCTGGGGTCCAGCGAGCATGGCTGGCCGATCGCCACGGTGAACTTGGCCGGGATCAGGCCGTTATTGGCCTGGGCCACGCTCATGCTGACGTCCTCCAGGCTGTCGGACAAGTGCAGCAACGGTACTTTCAGCAGCTCTGGATCGCTCCAGTTGGGCATGCTGTCCAACGCCAGATGAATCTGCATGTCGCCACGGCCAAAACGGTAGGCATTGGCTTGTTCACGTACTTGGGCGGGAGCACCCGGCAACAAACGACCATAGAGCTGTGGCGGTGTAACGTTGCACACCACATGGCTGGCTTCGTAGACTTGACCACCGGCACGCACGCCACGAGCCTTCTGGCCGTCCAGCACAATTTCTTCCACTTCCGTGTTCAGCTGAATACGGCCACCGGCTTTTTCAATAATAGCGCACAGAGCACGCACCAGATTCTGGCCGCCGCCTTTCACCACGGGCATGCCACCGGCGACCACAGCCGCAAAGGTCAGCTTGCCGATCAGTGCCGAGCAGGCATCATCAGGGCCCAGGCCCGAATGCAGAACCCAGGGGGCCATCATGCCGCGCACGCGGTCATCCTTCAGCTCCCGGTCCGCCCAGCGACGGAAGGATTCCAGCGACTCGCGACCATACTGCACCATGCCGTCCATGCGACGCTTGCGCCATTGCGAGAACAGCAGACCCAACAAGCCACGGCTGTAAGGTTCTGTGCCCAGCAAGCCAAAGGTCAGGCCCGCATCGCGCTCGAACAACTGGCTGCACATGGCACCAAAAGCATCGCCATCGCCAGCTTGCAAACCATTGATACGCTGAATGGAATCACCCACATCGTGACGCAGGGCCAGGCCTTTGCCATCGCTGCCCACCACCCCCGTGGTGTAGCCGTTTTCCAGAAACTCCACGCCCTGGGCAGCCAGATCGTCTTTCAGACGGGCATAGGCCGCACCGGAGGTGAACAAGGGGTACCAGGACGACAGCAATTCATGGGTAAAGCCGGGGAACAGTTCCTCGGTGCGGATACACCCACCCGCACGGTCGTTACGCTCCAGCACCAGGACCTGCTTGCCCTTTTGCGCCAGCAAGGCGGCACACACCAGGGAGTTAATGCCACTGCCCACCACAATAACGGCATACGATTTTTTATTTGTTGAGTCTGTCATCCCACACCTTTTTTAAATTGCCCTGAACGGGGTCAGGGCTTGTGAACACGCAGCAAGAAACAGGTGTCAACAAGCCCTGGACATCTTTTACCGCACTTTTCTATTTACGAGCCAGACGACTGCGCCTGCCAGCGTTCAAACCAGTGACGGGGCGACTTGCCCTGTTCTGGCCCGAGCACGGAAAAGCCACCATCGACGGGCAGATCAATCCCTGTCATCCAGGACGCCGCGCCCGACACGGCAAACAGCACTACCTGAGCAACCTCTTCACCCGAACCCACACGGCCCAAAGGATGCACTTGTGCACCGACCTGGTTGGCCAGTTCACGCGAACCGCCGCTCATGCGTTCAACGGACGGCGACCAGGTCCAGGCGGGCGAGACTGTCAGCACACGAATGCCCGAGGGAGCCAGCTCCACCGCCAGACTCTTGGTGAACTGCAGGATGGCCGCTTTGGAAGCGGGATACAACGCACGTCCAGCCACGCCAAACTTGCCACCCGTACTGCCCATATTGATGATGACCCCGCCCTGCCCCATATAAGGCGTGGCTTTCTGGGCCAGAATGGCGCTGGAGATCAGGTTCACGTCCAGCGTCTGATGCCAGAGCTCGCGGCTGGAGGCCAGGCCTTCATCGCCATACGAGCAGGCATTGTTGACCACAATATCAATGCGCCCGGTTTGCGCCAGAGCCGCCTGTACACAGGCATCCAGCTGGGCATCGTCGCAAATATTGGCGGCCATGAACTGAGCCTTGCCCACCGCTTGCAAACGCGCCTCGGTACGCTGACCCTCTTCCTGGCTGCGGCCCACAATCAGCACCCACGCACCGGCGGCACACAGAGCCAGGGCGATGTCCGCCCCCAGCCCTTGCGTGGACCCGGTCACGATGGCGACCTTACCTTGTAAATTCACCTTCATGTCCTGCTGCATGTCCTTCTCCTACTGTGCTTGTGGCGCGCCGAAAACCGTCGCCCAATCTTCGTCCCGGTCAATATGAGCAATCAGGCTCATGCTGGCCAGGGAGGCTTCGTGCGTAGTGGGTGGAGCGCCGCAGGCGCTGGCCACCACCGCCACCTCATAGCCCATATCCACCGCATGGCGCACGGTGCTCTCGACCACAGAATGGGTAGCCACACCGGCAATCACCAGACGCTCCACGCCCAAACGACGCACCACTGGCTCCAGCGCGGAACCAAAGAAAGCGTTGATACGCGTGTGGTGAACTTCAAACTCATCGGGCAAGGGAGCCAGCCCGTCAAAGAACTGGGCTCCCCAACTGCCAGTCTTCATGGCACCGATTCGTTTCACATTGTGCAGAATCGGCGCATTGCACAGCAGGTCGGCATAGTCGGGCCGATAGCCCACCCGCACATGCACAATGGGCACGCCCTGTGCGCGAGCCTGCGCCAGCAAACGGCCTGCGGCCTCGATCAAGGCCTGACGCTGGGGGCTATTGGCCTCTACCCCCACACGGATCAGGCCATCGGCGTGCAGGACGTCGTTTTGATAATGCAGGGCCAGCAAGGCTGTGTGATGGGCTGCCGACATTAGATGTACACCTGAATAGCGCCGTGAACCGCGTCACGATCCACCAGGTTCACCTGCTTCATGCGCAGTTTCCAGCCACCGCCCTCCTGGGCCTGCAGCTTGTGAATCAGGCTGCCCACACGGTAGACCGGATCCTTGCCACGCCACTCCATGGAGTGGAAGCTGGAACGCACCACCAGATAGCCTTCCGGATCAGTGCCATCAATCATCACATTGCCCAGCACACGGCAGGACTGTGTGATTGGCTGCTGGGACCAGTTGCGGTGGTTTTCCAGACGACGGATACGCAATTCACGCAGCAGCTTGTTTTCCCAGCACAGGGAAATGTGCTCGTAAGGGCTTTCCTGATCGTAGCTGTGAGGAATCCAGTACATGCCCTCCTCGGTCCACAGATTCAGCCATGCTTGCCAGCGACGCTCGTCCAGCAAACGAGCTTCGTGATAGATGAACTGCTCCACTTCACGGATGGCTTCCAGGCTCAGGTTCACAGGCGTGACCTGATCCACGCTGACGTCAAAATCAATATCAAACAACATAAGAATTCTCCTTGGCTCGGACAGCAGCCCGCTTAAGCCTGTGTTGCGGGGGCGATGGGCTCACCAGAAGCCGAACGCACCGTGGCTTTACCACTGTCTTCCGACTGCGCAGGCGCGTCGTACAGATTGGTGGTCATGAAATGCTTCCAGGCGCGGAACTGATTGCGCATGGGCAATTCGCTGGTGCCGTTGGTGGCGACCATACCGCCTTCGATAGGCTTGTCAGTGCCGTCATAGCGGTGCATGCTGATCCAGTCTCCGCCATTGGTCTGGTTACCTTCCTGACAGCGGCCATAGACTTCGATGTCGTCCGGCATCACGTTGGACGACGGCGAGTTGATCAGGTTGGCGTACATCAGGCCGCGCTTGTAAATATCGTCCGGCGCACCTTTCAGACGGAACAGCTGGATTTCCACATGAGTGCGGTCCACCGCCACCGGGCGAATCACACGGAACTGCTGGAATACGGTGTGGGGCGAGCCACTGCCGTAAATAATGCTGTTGTGACGGTTCTCGCCCAGAATGTTCAAGGCTTTTTCTTCACCGTAGGCTTCTTTCAGCGTTTCGTAGTGCGCCTTGGTGATCGGGTCGGTTTCGATGGCACCGGGATTGAAAATCCCTTCCATATAGCCGTGGCCGTTATCAAAGGCATACAGGTCCAGCTTTTCCCAGAAACCGTAGGGCTCGCCGTTACCGTCCATGATGTGCAGTTCCAGCGGCATGGAGCCGTAGTCTTGGGCCTGCTCGCGGGCTGCCACGTAGGACGACTCATGCGTCACGTTGGCGTGCATGGTGTCGTGCAGGTTCTCGTAGAACACCTTCCAGTTGGAGGGCTGCCAGACCTTGAAGCTGCCACCGGCCACTTCCACTTCACCCACGGGCGAGCGATCGCACAGATTGTCGATGGAGGTGATGATGGGACCCAAAAACTCTTTCAGGTCCGGGCCGTGGGCGCTTTGACAGGCAAAAACAAAACCACGGTAGCTTTCCACACGAGCCACACGGCGCATGGAGAAGTCCGGGTGCTTGGGATCAAAACAGGTGTTTTCCAGGCCGTTTTTCATCGGAGCGGCCAGATGCTGACCGTCCAGCTTGAACGTCCAGGCGTGGTAAGGACAGCGGAAGAACTTGCCCGCATTGCCGCAACCGTCCGCTACCACTTTCGCGCCCTTGTGCGGGCAACGGTTGTAGAGCACGTACACCTTCTTGTCGCTGCCGCGCACCATGATGACGTCCTGGCCGCCCAACAAGGTGGTGTGGTAGTCGCCGGGATTAGGCACCTGGCTGTCGTGGCCGATGTAGATCCAGGCACGGCCATAAATGCGTTCCATCTCCAGACGGAAGATCTCGGGGTCGGTATAGACCGATTTATGTACGCTGTCGCCCCGCACCAATGCGGACAGCTGTTCGTTGCTATAGCTCATCATTACCTCCTTGCTGCCGGATGCTTGACGCACCCTCTTTATGACTTTTCCATCTTGCACTGCGGTGCAAAATGATCCTGGAACTGCTCGAATACGGTGGACACAATCTTGTTGCTCATCTGGCCCTTGTCATTCGGGGCCACTTCACGCATGTAGTAGGTCTGCACCGGATACTGGTTGTTGTTAAAGGCAAAGGCGCCGCGTACGGACTCGAACGGTGCACTGCGCAAGGCTTTACGCAGGGCCTCCCGGTCGGTAGCGGCCTTGGGATCAGCCTTCAGTGCGCCATCCAGCAACAAGGCGGCGTCGTAGCCCTGGGAGGCGTACATGGAAGGCAGGCGACCGTAGGTCTTTTCAAAATCCGCCACAAAGCGTTTGTTGACCGGGTTATCCAGATCGGGCGACCACTGGGCGGCATTCGCCATGCCCTTCATGGACTCGCCAATCGCGGCAATCGTGTCCTGATCAGCCGAGAAGCCGGGGGTATACACCGCCAGTTGCGTGGACAGGCCCGAGTTGATCAGTTGCTTGATAAAAGACACGCCCATGCCGCCGGGCAGGAAGAAAAACACGGCATCCGCACCCGAAGCTCGCATTTGTGCCAGCTCGGCGGCGTAATCCATCTGGCCGACCTTCACATACACTTCGTCGGCAATCTCGCCCTTGAACAGACGCTTGAAGCCTTCAATGGACTCGCGACCACCGGGGTAGTTGGGCGCGATCAAATAGACTTTCTTGTGCGCCTGATCGGTCACGTACTTGCCCATGGCAGCGGGAATATCCTCGTTCTGCCAGGACACGCTGAAGAAATTGGGGTGACAACGTTCGCCCGCGTAATCGGCCGGGCCGGTGTTGGCGGAAATATAGACCGTGTCACTGTTCAAAATCGTCGGCATCACGGGCAGCAGTACATTGGAGAAGGCCATGCCGGTAATCACATCGACCTTGTCGCGCTTGACCAGACGGTCCACCGCCTGGCGGCCTTCCATTGGTTTTTGCTGATCATCCAGCACCGTCAAGGCCACATCCACACCGCCGAGCTTGCCACCCGAGTGGTTCAGGCCCAGCTCGAAACCATCACGGATTTCTGCGCCAATGGCTGCACCAGGGCCAGACAAGGTGGTTAGCAGCCCCACCTTGAATACTTCCTGACTGGATGCCGGGCTACAGGCCAGGGCCAAGGCCAGCGTGCTCATACAGAACGCCACTTGTTTTTTCATGTTTGTCTCCGTCCTCTGTCTTTCAAAAAACTGGACTTTAGTTCTGCCTTGGACCACCCCCAATACGCCGGAAGCTGTGTACCACTGACGCCCGTGATTTTTGCGGCGCTTGTCCTGCAAGCCAGAAAAGACGGGCCCAAGGGACTACGTGAATACAGCAATTCCCAGTCGTATCCCAATCTGCTAAGGTGCCGGGGCAGGACTACTGTTTTAGGTTTGAAATACATTAGACCGGCGCAGAATGGGCGGCTATCCAGATATGGCAAGCCTTATCCCGAACCGGCAAAAATTTGGAGACACACATCATGCAAGCGTGGTTTATGTCAGGGCTGGCCCCCTTGCAACACAGTGCGCCGCGCTTTGAATCGCGCTGCCCGGACCAGACACGCAGCGAGACGGCCGGTTTTTTAACCGAGCACCGCTTGACCTGGAATGACGGCCCGGTCGATGCTTCCCTGCGCTATGCCAGCAGCCACAGCTTTTCCTTTGTCTTGCTGAAATATGGCGCGGCGGTGCAGGTATCGCCGGGGATTCTGGAGGATTTCCTGCTGTTTCAGGTGCCGATACAGGGACGCTCCTGTATTCGGGTTGGTCGGGAGTACGTCCAGGCCAACCCCAAAATCGCCAGCGTGATCTCCCCTTCCCTGCAGGTTGAACTGGATTGGGAACAGGGCTGTGAACAGTTTTTAGTGAAGATTCCGCGCCACAGGCTGGAAGAAGTGGCCCGTCAGACCTTGGGCTTGAGCCTGGATCGGCCCATTGAATTTGCTGCTGGCATGTCTCTGGATTCGCCGCACGGCTGCGCCTGGCAGCACCAGATTGGCAGCTTGCTGGCTTATGGCGGGCATTTGCCGCCCGAAATGGACCAGTGGTCGCGTCAGGCCGAGGACAATCTTTTGCTGCATCTGTTTCATACCCAGCCGGGTAACTACAGCCAGCAATTGCAGCAAAGCGTGCGCCCGGCCAGTTCGCGCCGGGTACAAAGAGCGGAGGATTTCATGCGGGCCAGCCTGGACGAGGCCCTGACGCTGGAGCAGATTGCCACCGCGGCCTGCGCCAGTGTGCGCAGCCTGACGCTGGCATTTCGTACGGAGCGGGGGCTGAGCCCCATGCAGTTCTTGAAACAGATTCGTCTGGAAGCGGCCCAGCAAGCCATTCGTCATGCCGTGCCGGGCACCCAGGTCAGCGAGATTGCCTTGCGTTGCGGCTTCAACCATTTCGGCCGCTTCTGTGCAGACTACAAGTCCCGCTTCGGGCGTTCGCCCTCGCAGGACTTGCGTATCGTGGATTAGTCCTTCAAGGCTTTGCCAGGAACCCACACACGGCCGTCAAACAGGCGACGCGCCGTACGATAGAAAGAACCGGCCTTGGCAAACCACTGGCCATCTTTCTTTTCCACTTCCGCGCCCACTGTCAGCACACCGGAAGGCATGCCCAGACGCAGTGGACCTTGAGGGGCAACCGAGTCAGACAGACATTGCGAAGGCAGGCTGCCCGTCAAACGAGCAGCCACAGCAGTGCACAGCGAGATCGTCAAGGGCAAGGCGCGGTGCGGCTGGCCATTGGAAATCACGCGGGCAACCAGATCAATCTCTTTGGCAGGAACCACGTCGCCAGACAAGGTCGGGTTGTCCTGAGCCGGCGACACGATGCAGACAAAGGGCACGATGCGAATCTGACGTGCCGCTTCCACATCGGGAGCAATGCCCATGCGTACCGACGCCTGCACACGAATTGCGTCCAGACGCTCCAGCACTTCGGGGTGAGCTTCCAGCCAGTCGGGTAGTTCCAAACCGGTCAAGCCTACATCAGCAGCGCGTACAAACACCGCTGCGTTGGCCGCGTCCACCAGCGACACCTCGATACGGCCTACGCCAGGCACATCCAGCCACTCGGTCAATTCACCGCTAGGCAGCAAGGAGCCAGTAGAGGCACCACCAGGTTCCACAAAGTCCAGACGGATAGGCGAGCCCGTGCCGCCTACGCCGGGAATGGACAGATCACCGTCGTACCGGGGCTGACCATCTTCAACCGTGAAGTGGGCGTGAATGATCTTGTTGGTGTTGGTATTCAGAATGCGTACGCACGCTTCGCCATCCTCAACCTTGACCATGCCCTGCTCTACTGCGTAAGGGCCGACGGCCGAGCTCATATTGCCGCAGTTGCCACGGTAATCCACCTTCTCTTCCTTGATGGCTACTTGCGCAAAGGTATAGTCCACGTCCGCGTCCGGATGGCTGGACGGGCCGATAATACAAACCTTGGACAAGGAAGAAACACCACCGCCCATGCCGTCCAGTTGGCGACCATAAGGGTCCGGCGTACCCATGGCAGCGGAAAACAGAGGCGTCCAGTCGTCGCGCTCGGCAGGCAGGTCTGCAATATTGAGCATCAAGGCTTTGCTGGTGCCACCACGCATGAACACGGCGGGAAGGGATTTTTGCTTCATCACGTTATTCCTGGTTCTTGGCTTGCGCCATTAAAGAAAATTGCGCCGTCTCCTCCATGGGTTCGGCGTGAGAGACCATCGATTCACTAAAAGCGCCGGGCTGGCCGCTGCGTTGCTGCTGCTGCCGCTCCAGCTGCTGTACTTTCTCTTCACTGGCATTGCCCAGATGGCGGGCCAGCAGGGCGGAGGCCTGAGCGCGTTCGCCCTTTTCCAGCAAATCCAGAATTGCCAGATGCTCCAGGCATTGGCGACGAATACGTTCCCGATCCAGGGTTTCCTGATATTCCAGCAAGCGCCGCAACTGGTTCTGGCGTGTCACGGTCTGGGCGATAAAGCGGTTACCGGACAAGGAGGCCAAGGCTTCATGGAAGGTGGCATTGGCCTGATACATTTCCGCGTGTCCGGCATGACGCCAGCCCCCGTCGGCCAAGGCCTGCTGCTGCAAACGCACCCGGCGCAAGACAGTGGAGTCAATGGCGAAGCCCGGCAGCAGCATGGCCGCTGGTTCCAGCATCTGGCGCAAGGTATAGCTTTCTTCGCAAGCCTGAGGGCCGTCAATCATGGGCAGGAAAGACCAGCCTTTGCTGGCGCGCTGTTCCATCCAACCTTCATTGGCAGCACGAGCCAGAATGCGGCGCACACGCTCGCGTGTCAGGCCATAGCGGCGCATGGCGTCGTTCTCCGACAAGGTGTCACCCCAAATACCAGATAGCTTGTCGCGGGCCAGTTGCAGATAGATCTGGTCGTCCTGGCTGGTGCCCAGCTCTTCTTCGATCACACCAAGCTGGTCGGCCCCTTTCAACAGATATAAGCCACGTCGGGGCGGCTGTGCGCCCACAATGCCTTTTTCCGCCAGATAGGCCAGCGCCCCCCGTATGGGCGAGCGCGACGCGCCCAGCGCTTCGGCCAGCGATTGTTCCGTCAAATGATGCCCGGCCTGCAAATGCCCTGCCCGCACGTAGTCCAGCAGGCGATGCGCCAAGGTGACATGCAAAGAATTGGATTGGCTTTTCATGCCGACATTCCTAAAAATCGAAGCGATCCTGGATCGTTTTATTGTATTATATACAAACAAAATACAATTTAATTGTTTTATCAAGGCTCCAGACGCATAATTTTATTGATTATTCTTGCTCAGGTTGGCCCTGCTTTCCTGGCTTCTTATTACGGATGAATCGTTTGCCATGTCTCAGTCTCTTGCCCTAGAAACGCTGTCCCTGAACGGACGTTCCGTACGTTACGTTCCTATCGCCGACATCCCCGGTATTGAAAAGCTGCCGTACTCGCTGCGCGTTCTGCTGGAAAACCTCTGTCGTCAAAAGGCCGTGCGTCACGCCGACGTGGATCAGGAAATTGACTCCCTGCTCCAGCGCAAGGTGGGCGACGGCATCACCTTCTACCCTGCCCGCGTCTTTGGTCAGGACATTTTGGGTTTGGTGATGCTGCTGGACATGGCCGCCTTGCGCGAAGGCGTACAAGCAGCCGGTGGTGACGCCAGCCGCGTGCGCCCTCAAGTCCCTATCGACGTGATTATTGACCACTCCCTGCAAGTGGACAGCTGGGCCAACCCCAAGGCAGCCGACATCAACCTGGCACGTGAATACCAACGTAACGGCGAGCGCTTTGCCTTCCTGCGCTGGTGTTCCAGCAACTTTGACGGCGTGAAAGTGGTGCCACCTGGCAAAGGCATCATGCACCAATTGCACATCGAGCATATTGGTCAGGTTGTATGGACCGAAGAAGGCAAGGACGTGGATCTGGTCTACCCCGACAGCTGTGTCGGGACCGACAGCCACACGCCTATGGTTAACGGCCTGGGCATTCTGGGCTGGGGTGTCGGAGGTATTGAAGCCGAAGCCGTGATGGTAGGCCTGCCCGTCGCCATCGCCCTGCCTGCCGTGGTGGGTATCGAGCTGACTGGCAAGCTCAATGACGGCGTGCTGCCTACCGACCTGGTTCTGGTCATTACGCAAAAACTGCGCGAACTGGGCGTGGTGGGCAAGTTTGTCGAATTCTTTGGCCCCAGCGTGGACGAGCTGTCCCTGGGCGACCGTGGCATGATCGCCAATATGGCACCAGAGTACGGCGCAACCGCGGTGTTCTTCCCCATCGACGACGCTGCCCTGCACTACATGCACATGACAGGCCGTCCACAAGAACAGATTGATCTGGTCGAGCAATACAGCAAGGTTCAAAAACTGTGGCGCGACCCGGCCGCTCCCGCTCCTGTTTACGACACCGTGTTGAAACTGGACCTGAGCAGCATCAAGCCTAGCCTGGCTGGCCCCAGCAACCCTGAAGATCACCTGGATCTGGACACCGCTGCCCAGTCCTTCCCCGCTCATCACCAGAAAATTGCTGGCCGTCCTTACGACCCGCAACGTGCCGTACCCGTGGAAGGCGAGGACTTTGTGCTGAATGATGGCGATGTGGTCATTGCCGCCATTACTTCCTGTACCAATACCGCTAACCCCGCCAATATGATGGCCGCCGGTTTGCTGGCCCGTAACGCCGTGGCTCGTGGTTTGCGCAGCAAGCCCTGGGTCAAGACCTCGCTGGTGCCCGGTAGCCAAGTAACAGCTGACGTGCTGGAGCGCGCTCAACTGCAAGACGACCTGGACGTGCTGGGCTTTAACATTGCCGGCTTTGGTTGCACCACGTGTAACGGTGGCTCGGGCCCACTGCCTGCCAATATCGTCAACGCGATTGAATCCGAAAAGCTGATTGCCACCGCCGTACTGTCGGGTAACCGTAACTTTGAAGGCCGTATCCACGCCAACGTGCGCGCTGCTTACCTGGCATCGCCCGCCCTGGTTGTGGCCTACGCTCTGGCCGGCAACCTGAATGTAGACCTGACCCGCGACCCGCTGGGCAAGGATCAGGACGGCAAAGACGTCTACCTGAGCGACATCTGGCCCAAATCGGCAGAAGTTCAGGAAGCCATCCACGGCGCGTACGACCGCGACCTGTTCATCGAACGCTATGCCGAGCTGTACGACGGTGGCGAACCCTGGGATGCCCTGGCCCGCGAAAGCAATGGTGGCCACTACCCATGGGAAGCCGACAGCACCTACATCCGCAAACCGCCTTACTTTGACGGCTTGCAGCGCGAACCGGCTCCCGTGGCCAACCTGCGCGGCATGCGTCCGCTGGCGATTCTGGGTGACTCCATCACCACCGACCACATTTCGCCATCGGGTTCGATCAGCCTGGGTACGCCTGCTGCTGACTTCCTGCTATCCAAGGGTGTGGAGCAAAAAGACTTCAACAACTACACCACGCGCCGTGCCAATCACGAAGTGGTCAAACGTGCGACCTTCGCCAACATCCGTCTGCGCAACAAGATTGTTCCCGGCGTGGAAGGCGGCGTCACCAAGGTGATGCCGGAAGGCGAAGTGATGCGTATTTTTGAAGCGGCCCAGACCTATCAGGAACGTCAGGTTCCCTTGCTGGTGATTGCTGGCAAGAACTACGGTTGCGGTTCTTCCCGCGACTCCGCCGCAAAAGGCCCTGCTCTGCTGGGCGTGAAGGCGGTGGTTGCCGAAGGTTTCGAGCGTATCCACCGCACCAACCTGGTCGGTATGGGTGTGCTGCCCTTGCAGTTCCAGGACGGCACCAATGCCGACACCCTGGGTCTGGACGGCACCGAAACCTTTGATGTGAAGGGCCTGGAAGAAAACCTGGGTGTACGCTCGCAGGCCGAGCTGATCATCCATCGCCTGGATGGCAGCACCCAGTCCGTGCCGGTGAATGTGCGTCTGGATACGGTCGAGGACATGGAGTACTGGCGTCATGGCGGTATCCTGCCACGCGTCTGGCGCAAATACCTGGAAAACTAAGCCTTTACAGGCTTAGCTTGTCCAGTTAGCGGTATCAAACGCCAGGGGTCACACCCTGGCGTTCTTGTTTAACCAGCCGCAACCAATGCTCGATGCGCAGCAAGGCATGATTCGCACTTTGCTGGCGGATTTCATCCCGCGTGCCATCGAAAACAATCGTTTCCGTATAGACGACCAAAGGATCAAATTTATCCTGTGGCTTGAACAGCCAGGCAAAACATTGCGTGCCGGCCGGAATCTGCGGCTCCGCAATATCGTCAGCCACCCCCGTATTGGCAATGATCAAATTGGCCGGGGTCAATTCCGCGGCTCCTTTGGCCATGGCCCGCGCCACTGCCTCACTGCACAGATTATTTTCCGCCAGCACCCGCTGATCGACGCCCAGGCAGCGATACTTGGCCTGCGGGGAATACGTCACAAAAGCACAGTCCAGTACAGCTGCCGCCCCCGCTTGGTCAGCCAGCGTGGACGCAATCAACCCTGCCGTGCAGGATTCTGCGGTTGCCAGCGTCAGCTGGGCCTCGGTCATGGTTTTGACCAAGCGTGCAAGATCTACATCGTTCATGGCATACCCTCCTTATTGCTGAAACAAGGACGGTTTATTCAACCATAAAGTAAAAAAGCAGGAAACCAGCTCCTGCTTTCTGCTCACCATCTGGAACATGCGCTTACGCTGCCCCGCCCAGGCACTTGATCAATCCCCGAACAGGCTGGACATATCCGTTGCTTCCAGCCCCAGATTGCTGGCCAGCGCGTCAAAACAACGCAAGGCCGCTTCTATATCTGCATCCGCAATCCCTTCAAACAGGGGAGCACGGGATTGGCGCAGCAATTCCAGCAGGCGTTCGTGAAAGTCCCGCCCTTTTTCAGTCAGACACAACAGGCGAGCGCGCTTGTCCTGCTCGTCGGGCACACGCTCCAGCAAACCGCCAGACTCCAACTGGTCGATCAGGCGCACCAGGGTGGGGCCTTCCAGACGCATCATGCGTGCCAACTGCCCTTGCCGTATGGGTTCCCCCAACTGGGCCAGATAGCGAATCGGCAGGATGGTGGCCTCGGACACGCCATAACGCACCAGCGTCTGATCCAGTTCACGACGATACAGGCGCGCCAGCACAATCATGGACAGGCCAAATCGTTCATAAAGTTGGTGATTCATCAGGAAGTCTCCACAGCGCGCGGCGTAGCATCAGGCGGGTAAGCATAAACCAGAACCGCTTGCGCCCCTTGCAAGGACTGCGCCACATCCATGATCGCCTGCCTCAATACCATGTCGGTACAGGATTGGCTGAGACGCAGCAATTGCTGGGCCAACTCCACGGGCTGATGCTCAAACCCTTCCAGCAACTCACAGACCAGCTCCACACAAGCTTGCTGCTCCGTTCCGCGTTTGGCCAGCCGCTTCAGCGCGACCACGCCATGGCCCAGGTTGATCAAGGACAGCAAACCATGAGGGGTCTGCTCGCCCATCCAGTGCCAGAGACGCACCCATTGACGCGCTACCCGCGCACGCCAGACCCGGAACAGGCGTGGGCGCGAACGCTTGATCAAGGGATACAGTTCGCGCACCACACGTCTGACCAAGGCTTGGCCACGAGGATGAGTCCGGCGAGGCAAAAGAAAGAAAGCACTGCACACGACCGCAGAGCCCGCCAGCAAAGGCAAGGACTCCTTCAAGATGATGGGCCAAGTAACCGCCGCCATCCCGGCCTGACTGGCCAGCTGGAAACACATATTCGCGTCCAATGCCCAGGTCGACGTAGGACGGTTGGCACGTAACAAACCGCCGACCACCAAAAAAGGAAGCACGGACAGAATGACCTGCCAGTCCGCAACCAGGTGTGCCTGGACGAAGTAGCGATAAAAGCTGGCTACCAGCACGCCCACGGCAATCCCGGTAAACATGGTTCGGCTCATCAGTTGCGGACGCGGCATGGAGCCCAAAATAATGGAGAACGTACACACCCCAATCGCCATCAACTCCAGCGCGGGGCTGGCCAAAGCGTAAGCGATACCACCTGCAGTGAAAGCAGCCAGGCCACTGACCAGACCTGTGCGGATTGCCAAGGGCCAATCCACCGAAACAGCAGGCGTCGTCAGAAAACGGTGCCGTCTGGGCTGCACCCGTTCAGCGAACAAGCCCTGCTCCGCCCTTTGTATTTGACCCATTGCACGGCGCAAGCGCGCCAGACTGATCTGCCCCTCTTGCCGCAAGGCTGTCTTGCCCAGCACCCGCAAACTCAGACCGTCCTGCAAGCGTTGTGCCTGTTCCCGCAAGTCGCGTGCATAATCCGCGGCAGGCGAAAGGCCCTGCTCCCTTTGCTGGACAATCAGCGCGCTGGCGGCCAAAAGCTCAATCACGGCGTACAGAAACGCATCCACATAAGGCAGGCGTCGATAAGCATCCAGAGAGCCTGCCGCCAGAATACGGGCTTGGGCATCCAGATCTACAATCTCCTGGCGGACACGGCTCCACGAGCTCTGATCCGGCTGCTGATAAGACGGCCCCAAAGCATGAGCAGCGATGCGCAAGGCATCCGCCGCCAGGACACGTACGCGCTCGTAATACGTTTTGCGCTGACTGCGCGGCGTTGTCCGCGAGCACAGCAAGGTGGTGACCACGACCCCGATCAGCGTGCACTCCACTCGCGACAAGGCCAAATCCAGTGACGCATCCGGAGCCAGCACCGAGGGCAAGACCACCACGCCGATCGTGATCCCCGCCAGCATGGGCAAGTAAGAAAAAGCGCCCCGAAACACATGGGTCAAGGCCGAGGCCACCCCCACCACCAGGGCCATCCCCAGCAATTGCAGATAAGGATTGGGCAAGTGCAGGAACGCCAATCCCAAACCGGCCCCCACCAACGTTCCCAAAATCCGCCACAAAGCCCGCTCGTACACCAGCCCCCGATACGCTTGCGACAGCACCCACACCGGCATGGCAGCCCAAAACGGGTTATCAACGGAAAGCAGAACAGCGATGGTGAACGACAGCCACGCTGCCAAGGCCAAATTCAGGCCATGCACAAGCGCAGGTCGATCCAGCTGGATCCAGGAAAGAGAGGGAAACATAAAAGACAGGGGACAGAACAAAGGCTAAAGCATGATTATATAGATAGCTTACCTACCTATTCAATTAAAACTCGCTGAATATCGTGTTTATGGCAGCTCCGGCCCTGCCCGCCAGACATAAGCTTCAAGGCAGAACACCCTGTTTCATGCTGCACCGCAACAGCCTCCCTGGTTTCCATCAAGCCTTTCAAAACTAAACAATTTGCGCCCTGCCCCGCCCTTTTTCAGCCACTCCATGGTTGTTTGTTAGTTTTCATAAACTATCGCCATCCAGGCATGGTCAAACCGTACGGGAGCGTTCTATGATGTTGGCAGCCTGACCGGCAGGTACCCGAAATCCTGCCCGTCACCCCGTTTTCTTGGCAGGAGTCTTTATGCAAAAGTGGCTGACACGCTACACCGCCTTCTACATCATCATTGGCCTGACCGCCTTTTTCTTGCTGCTTTCCTTGTTCAGAAGCGCAAGCTGGCTATGGCTGGCGATACCAGGGCTGGCCCTGTGCATTCAGGGCTTGGTGGACATCACTCAAACTCGTCACGCCATTCGTCGTAACTATCCGGTTATCGGTAATCTGCGCTTTATCTTTGAAGCCATACGCCCTGAGATTCGCCAGTACTTTCTGGAAGGCGATGAGCAGCAACTGCCTTTTTCGCGGGCGGACCGCTCCCTGGTGTACCAGCGCGCCAAACAGCAGGTCGACAAGCAGCCTTTTGGTACTCACCAGGAGGTCTACAACAATGGGTACGAGTGGATCAACCACTCCATGACGCCCAAGCACATCAAGGACTCACAGTTCCGTATCAAGGTGGGTGGGCCGGACTGTACCCAGCCCTATTCGCTGTCCGTGCTGAATATTTCCGCCATGAGTTTTGGGGCGCTGTCGGCCAATGCCATCCTGGCCCTGAACAAGGGCGCCAAGATGGGCAATTTTGCGCATGACACGGGCGAAGGCGGCATCAGCACCTATCACCTGCGTCATGGCGGTGATCTAATCTGGAATATTGGCTCGGGCTACTTTGGTTGCCGCGATGAACAAGGCAACTTCTCGCCCGAACGCTTTGCCGAACGTGCCACTCAGGATCACGTCAAGATGATTGAAATCAAGCTGTCGCAAGGGGCCAAACCTGGCCACGGCGGCATCTTGCCCGGCACCAAGGTCTCGCCTGAAATTGCCCTGGCACGCGGTGTACCGGAAGGCGTGGACTGTAACTCGCCACCCAGCCACAGCGCTTTCCATTCTCCCGTAGAGCTGCTGGAATTCGTGGCCAAGCTGCGTACCTTGTCCGGTGGCAAGCCCGTGGGTTTCAAACTCTGTATCGGGCACCCCTGGGAATGGTTTGCCATTGCCAAAGCCATGCTGAAAACAGGTATCACACCGGACTTTATTGTGGTCGATGGTGCTGAAGGCGGTACCGGTGCCTCCCCCGTGGAGTTCATTGACCACGTCGGCACCCCCTTGCGCGAGGCTCTGCGCCTGGTTCATAACACGCTGGTGGGTATCGGTTTGCGCGAACAAATCCGATTGGGTGCCTCGGGCAAGATCATCAGCGCCTTTGATATGGCCCGCATCATGGCCCTGGGTGCTGACTGGTGCAATAGCGCGCGTGGTTTCATGTTTGCCGTGGGTTGCATTCAGGCCCAGGCCTGTCATACCGACAAGTGCCCCACTGGCGTGGCGACACAAGATCCGCAGCGTCAAAAAGCCCTGGTGGTTGATGACAAATCCCTGCGCGTGGCCAGCTTCCATGGCAATACGCTCAAAGCCCTGGCTGAACTATTGGGTGCGGCGGGCCTGGAACATCCGGACCAGCTACGTCCTCACCATATTGCCCGCCGTATCAGCAACGGCGAAGTGCGCGTGATGTCGGCTCTGTTCCCGGATCTGAAAAAAGGCGAACTCTTGCGCGGCCACTATCGTCAAACGATTTTCCGTGTGGGCTGGCCTATGGCTAACCCCGACTCCTTTGAACCGGCCTATAGCCTGAGCAAAGCCTTGTCGTACTTGAATGATGAAGCTGATCCTGAAGAAATCATGAAAAAACAGGATGCAGCTGACAGCGCAGGCCAAGCTCTGGCTTAACGCTGCAAGCGGCAGTCTCCCTAGTGGGACTGCCGCCGGGTCCCTACCCCCGCATCCACTTCCCCGTAAACTTCAACGCCCGACGGTCGACTCCAGCTGCTGTCTGCAGAGCGATCCGGTGTTGAACACGCCGCCAGCCCCAGCACCATGACCAAGGCGCTCAGCACCCCATAAATCTGTCGCATATCAAGCTCCTTGATGATAGGCGTCTACTGTGCCACAGAATCTGGGCAAACTGATTTCCATCTGTACTAGAATGCTCTGATCATGATCAGGCACTGCGCATTCCCCACCTCAGGTACTCGCAGCCGGTTTTTACTGGTGCTGGCAATCTGCGCCCTGCTTTTGCGTGGTCTGATCCCCAACGGCTACATGCCCAGCGCCGACCCGGCCAATGCAGCCGCGCTCAGCCTGTGCGTTCAGGGCGACCCTTTCCTGGCGCAATGGAGCAGCCAGCTACCTGGCGGCCCGAAGCACGACGAACAACACAGCCTGCATGCGGCCTGTCTGTTCGCCCAGGCCCAGGCGCAAAAAGCCTTGAATGATGATCCCAGCCCTGCCTGGAATCTGACACCTACACCACGACATACCTGGGACACTGCCCAACAGGCGGCGGTTCCCGTTCTTCCCCTGACGGGCCCGCCCCTGAGTGCGCGCGGTCCCCCCTCCACGCTCGTTTCCTGACCAGCCTCGGCTGCCCGGCGCAGCCATCTTATGTTGTCAATTAGCGGGATATTTCTATGAACGCCTCCTTCTCACGCCGCCAGCTCCTGCTTGCCATGCTGGCGACTCCTCTGGTCCTGAGCGCCTGCGGCGACAAGGCCCCCAAGCAGCCCGCCTTTCGCAATCTGGAAGGTGTAGACATGAGCAGTGCCGACTTTGCCAAGGATTTCAGCTTGCTGGATACCGAAGGCCAACGTCGCACCATGGCCGACTATCGCGGCAAGATCGTGCTGATCTTCTTTGGTTTTACCCAATGCCCCGACGTCTGCCCGACAGCCCTGACTCGTGCCGTCGACATCAAGGAACAGTTGGGCGAGGATGGCGACAAGCTGCAAGTCTTGTTTATCTCCATTGACCCGGAGCGCGACACGCCCGAACTGCTGCGGGCCTACATGCAGGCTTTCGACCCCAGTTTCGTGGCCCTGCGCCCCACCGAGGAAGAGCTGGCCAAAACCGCCAGCGACTTCAAAGTCTTCTATCAAAAGGTTCCTACCGGCTCCAGCTACACCATGGACCACAGCGCCTTGACCTATGTGTATGACACACAAGGCAAGTTGCAGATCGCCCTGCGTCATACGCAAACGGCTGAAGAAGCCGTGGCTGATATCCGCCAGGTACTGGCTCTGAGCAAGTGAACCCCAACAGGATTACCAACATGAAACGTACTATTGCTCGCTCTCTTTTTTCCCTGGCCGCCTTGCTGAGCCTGCCCACCCTGGCCCAGGCCGAAGTCACCGTGACCGATCCCTGGGTTCGCGCCACGGTTCCCGGCCAGCAAGCCACCGGCGCCTTCATGGTGCTGCAATCCACCGACAACGCCCAATTGCTGGGCGCCAGCAGCAGCTTGAGCAAACAGGTAGAGGTACACGAAATGGCGATGGAAAACGAAGTCATGCGCATGCGCCAGGTTGAAAAAATCGACCTGCCCGCTGGCAAGGCTGTGGAACTGAAACCCGGCGGCTACCACATCATGCTGCTGGGTCTGGACAAACAGGTTGAGGCGGGCAGTTCCGTGGATCTCACCCTGGAAATCCAGAATGCCGCCGGTCAAAAGGAAGAGCTGAAAATCAGCGCTCCAGTCCGTGCCTTGAACACCAAGGCTGGCCAGGGTCACCAGGGCGCACACGGCCACTAAGGCCCTGTTCCCACCCCTTCAAACCGCCTGTTTTACCGGTTTGAAGGGCTTTGTTTCAGACTTCCGGGTTTTCCATAATTGGCTGGTTTTGATTAGCTAACGTACATTGAAACCACTGACATAGTGTCAGTAAGCTGTCTGAAACACAGCTTTCCCAAACTGTCATCATGACAGTTCACCGCCGCCAGAGCGGCCCATAGGCCCTACCGCAACGGTAGGGCCTTCGTGTTTCTGCAGCAGGCTCTTTGCATATTACTAGGCCCTTGCCCGGGTCTGGAGTAAAGTTAAGACCGTAGCGTCGGTTTAACCTTGCAAGGAGTACATAGATGGCTCTAAGTCCACATGACAACAATCGCTCTGAGTTGCTACGTCAACTGCCCTTGAAACCAGGATGGTTTATTGGTTTGGGCATCGCCCTGATTATTCTGGGTCTGATCGCCTTGATCTACGTGGTTGGCGCCACGGTTGCCAGCGTGGTGTACGTCGGCATCCTGATGACCATAGGCGGCGTGCTGCATCTGGCTCATGCATGGAGTTCCAAAGGCTGGCGCGGCTTTCTGTTCTGGAGCTTGAGCGGCATTTTGTACTTGTTCGCCGGTTTGATTGCCATCAGCAACCCCTTGGTAGGTGCCACCGTCCTGACCCTGATTTTTGGCGCCTTCCTGATTGCTTCCGGCGCATTCCGACTCTGGATCTGGTTTCAGAACCGGGCCCAGGCAGGTGGCGGCTGGATGGCCTTTTCCGGCCTGATTACACTGGCAGCCGGTTTGATCATTGCCGCAGGCTGGCCCGGCAATAGTGTATGGATTCTGGGCCTGATTCTGGGTATTGATTTGCTGACCCAAGGTTGGGCCAGCTTGTTGATTGGTATGGCAATCAAGCGCAATCAGAACTAAACCATCGGCCAGGATCAAACCCCTGCGTCGGGATTGATCTCCGCTGACTTAATCACTGCAAATCACTCCGAAAAAATGCCCGACCAGAAGCAGATTCTGGTCGGGCATTTTGCTATCTTGATCTCCCGTCCTGGACTGTAGGCCTGCCACCAGGCTGCCAAGCCTGCAACCCAAGCGGTACAGAGCAAACCCTACAATCGACTATCGGACTTCCAGCGCCGGCAGAGCGGCATCCCGTCCCCGCAGCCAGGGCTGACGCGTATGGGCCAGCATCTGCGCATCACCGGGGCTATCACCATAGGCCATATCCAGCTCCACGGGTTTATCTCCCAGCCACGCCTGCAAGCGATCCACCTTCTCCTGCCCCCAGCAATTGGCGCTGGCCATGCCCACACAACCTTGTTGATCATCAAAGGCCAACTCTGTCGCCAGCACCTGAGCCATTCCCTGTGCTTGCCCCCAGGGCTGTAAATAAATGGACGGCGAGGCACTGACCAGCACCACCGTATCTCCCCGCTCTCGATGGGCACGGACTCGTTCCATCATTTCCGGGCGGACAATCTGCGGCACATAGTCCCGCACATAGGTGTCGGCTAAAGCCTGAACCTGCTCCCGGCTCAAACCACCCAAGGCACTGCGTAGAAAACGGTGCTTGATCGCCTGACGACGCTGCGGACCGCGATCCCAGACCAGGACGCGAGGCACGCAAGCTAAATAGGCACGAATACAGACTGGCCAGCCTCGCATGCGACGTATAAAGTCCTGCAAGCTGTCCCTGTCTGTAATCGTGCCATCAAAATCAAATGCGACCAGCACAGGTACCCCTTTGGTTTTCAGAAAAAGGGCTAGTGTAAAGGGGAACACCAGCCCTTCCCAAGCCCTGCTTTATAAGGCCCAGCCACCCAGGTAGAAAACGACCAGGGCAATGGCAATCAGAACCGTGCCCACATTCAGGCGACGCAGTTCACCCGAGAACAGGCGACCCAGCACCAGCGTGCAAAAGCCCAGCATGATGCCTGTGACGATATTGACGGTCAGCACGATAAACACGGCGCACACCAGACCCGCCATGGTGTCGACCGTATCTTCGGTATTCAGATGACGCACGCCGCCCAGCATCAGCAAGCCCACATACATCAAGGCAGGCGCAGTCGCATAGGAAGGCACCAGACCGGCCAAAGGCGACAGGAAGATCAGCATCAGGAAACCCAGGCCAACCACCACCGCGGTCAGACCGGTACGTCCCCCGGCGGCTGTGCCGGCAGCTGATTCAATATAGGCGGCGGCAGGCGAAGCCCCCAAGCTGGCTGACACCAAAGAGCTGAGCGAGTCCGTCGTCAGGGCGCGACTGCCATTGATGATCTGACCATCCTTGTCCAATTGCCCGGCATTGCCCGCGACAGCACGAATCGTGCCGGTCGCATCAAACACGGCCGTCATCACCAGAGCCAGCACACTGGGCAGGACGACCGCATTCAAGGCCCCGCCTATGTCCATGGCACCGATCAAGGAGTTCTCGCCCAGCAGGCTAGGCATGGCAAACAGGCCAGTAAAACGCACATTGGGATCGAAGATCAGGCCTACCGCCGACAGACCCAAGATCACCAGCAAGATACCGCCCGTGACACGACGGCGCTCCAGGCCAAAAATCGCTGCCAGACCCAGCACACTCAGCCAGACCGGCATGGACGTGACGTCCCCCAGGGCAACCGGCAGACCTGCGCCCGTATTACGGGTCACCAGACCTACCTCGTTGGAGGCGATCATCAGCAAGAACAGGCCAATTCCGATACCCGTGCCATGCGCGATGCCCAGGGGCAAATTGCGCAGAATCCAGGTACGAATCCCGGTAGCGGAAATCAGGGTAAAGATCAGGCCCATCAGGAACACGGCACCCAGGGCGACGGCCGGGCTAAGTTGCTGGCCCAGCACCAAGTCAAAAGCCAAGAACGCAGTCAAGGACAAGGCACAGCCCACCGCAATGGGCAGATTCGCCCACAGCCCCATCAGCAGGGAGCCAAAAGCACTGGTCAGACACACGGCCACAAAGACTGACGAGGTATCAAAGCCCGCCTTGCCCAGCATGGACGGTACGACAAATACGGAATAAACCATTGCCAGGAATGTCGTCAGCCCTGCCAAGACCTCCTGACGCAGAGAACTGCCGCGCTCTGTATAGGCAAAATGTTTCTGCAACCAACCGCCAGCAAGCGGAGGGACCAGGGCCTCCTGCCCTGGCCGCAATGCGGATTCTTGCTCAGCCATACTTCATGCTCCTTTATCAGTATTGTGATGTCTGAAACGGTACGTTGCCGTCATCAGGAATCAGTAATGGACAGTTCCAGCCCCAAAGGGGGCAAGAGACTTCTCACACGCTGAATCAAAGAAAACGCCGAGCAAAGACGAGTCCTGCCCTGCCCGCAACAAGGTGCAGACATAGGCAGAAAGAAGTAGGTATGCGGGGGTGTCTCCGACCGAACCGAGGCCTTTTCGGCGCTTCTTTTGATCCCGATAATGGGAAGTGAGGGCCATTCTACGAGCCGTCAAGGACGGGAAAATCACCTCTAGGTAATGAGGGTTATCAATCGCTTCGGTGGCGAGATACAGGCATATAGGCTTGGCCGATGAACTGCTGGCGCAACTGCTGCCATTGACGTTGCATATCCTGGGCCTGCTGCTGGTCGGGTCGCAAACGCTCTGGTTCCAAGTGCATCAGAGCCAATCCATATTTGGCCGCCGACAGCTCCTGCGCGACGCTGGCTGACTGCTGCACCGCCTGGGCGGGACGTTCCTGCCATAAGCTGCCCAGGCCGCTCAAACTGTCAGAAGCCTTGGCCAAACGCTGACGTACCGAACCTGCAATACTGACAGGCCAGATCTGGGTAAACATCACGTACATCACCGCATTGCCCAGCAAAATACCGATCACCCGATCACGGGCTGAATCCAGATCAAAGCTGGGACCAAAGCCCTGCAAGGTCACCAGATAAAAGGCAAAGGCAATTTGAATGCCGGCATACGAGATACGTTCCGGGCCATAAAATACCCAGGCCCCTAACAGGGACACCAGAAATACCACGACCATCAAGCCGCCAATATCCAGCAGATGCGGCATCACAAACAAGATGGTGATAAAGCCCAGTGCCGCCCCCAGCAAACAGCCCACAATCCGCAAGGTCAGCTTGTGTACGGTTTCCCCGGTAGAGCCCAAAGCGGCCACGTAGCAGGTAATCATGGCGGTATGAATGCCCTGCCAGTCTGCCGCGCTATAGATCAGATAACAAAGCACCGCTGCTGCCGTCGCCTTCAAGGCATGGTGCTGATAAACAGGATTACTAAAGGCGTCGGGCACCATGAAGGAGCCATGTTCCGGATCCGCTTTGCCAATAGACACTGCCCCCGACAAGGCCAGCAAGGCATCGCGCAAATCTTGTTCGGCCAAAGAACTGGAGGCTGACAGCTCGGGCAGATCATTCATCTGCGGCAAACGCCCTTGTTCAATATCCTGTGCGCTGCGTTCACAAATCTGGGCAAATGCTGTGGCCTGCTCATTGTCCAGATGCTGATCGCGCAAGACGGCAACCGCCAGCAAGGCTCGGTAGGTATTCAAGATGGTCTGATCCAGTTCTGCCTGCTCTTGTGCAGGCCGCAAATGAAACAGCCGTATCCAGCCCAGTCGCTTCTGTTGTGCACTGACTCCCAAAGCCAGTTCGTCCCACAAATCCTGCGTATCTGCCTGCCCCATCAAGCCCTGGGCCGACAAACGCAAACGCGCTGCCAGCTCACGGCGCAACACCTTGTGCGGGTACAAACCAAAACAGAGATTGAAGATCAGCACCAGGCCCATGGGGGCGCAGGTCATCAACCAGGCATAAAGCACGGCACGGGTAGCAATCTCGCCAAAGGGCACATAGCCCAGCAAGGTCAGCACAAAGGCGATGACCAAGGCAATAATCCCGCCCAAAGGCCCCAGCTTGCTGGCTACCCCGAGAAACAACAGCACAAAGGAGGTCAGCACCATGGCCAGCAAACGCCAGGCCGGATACTGAATCGTGACCTGAATCAGTGGCACCATCAGCAGCACCACAATGGACACCAGCACCACCAGAGCCAGCGCCAGTACCGAGCTCTCGCCGGCATCGGACTTCATCACAAAGAAGATCACAAAGCAGCTGACGGCAGACTCGGGAATACCGTAGTTCATGGCCAGCAGCACCATCAAGGCGCACAGCACCGCCACGCGCCAGCTTTGCGCCAGACGACCGGGGGTGGGCTGCAAGTCTTGCCAGACCAGCCGCGCCAGACCCGACACGCCGGTCTTAGCAGTTGCCATCGCGATGAATAATGGTGGTGGCCGAGGCACCCATGCGCATCAAGTCCTCGGGCGGGGCATCCAGACGGATACGCACCGGAAAGCGTTGCGCTACCCGTACCCAATTCATGGATTTCTGAATATAGGGCAGGCTGCGCGGCAGATTGATCTGCTCCTGACTACTGACGCCCCAACCAATTTCCTCTACCTTGCCCGAGAGCTTGCGCGACGGATCGGACATCACATACACCGTGGCGCAGGCCCCTGGCTTGATCTCCTTCAGATCCGTTTCACGGTACATTCCCGTGACATACCAGGAATCCGTATCCAGCAAGGTAAAGACAGAAGTGCCGGGCATCAGATGTTCCCCCGAGCCGATACGCAAACCCACGATACGACCGTTGTGCGGTGCCTTGACCTGAGTATGTTCCAGGTCACGCTGGGCCATCGCCAAACCTGCCTGTCGCGCTTGCACCATGGCTTCTTCTGCCTGCGTATTGCCGACCAGAGCCTGAGCAGCCCCGGATTGCTCTGTTGCCTGTTTCAAGGTGACTTGAGCATCACGCAGCAAGGTATTGGCTTCATCCAATTGCTGTTGGGAGACATAGCCCTTGGCCGCCAGATTCGCCAAGCGACGCTGGCTTTGCGTGGCCATCGTCAAATTGGTTTTAGCGCGGGTAATCTGATCATCGGCAATGACGGCGTTATGCCCTTCTGCGCGCACAGCCCGTTGCTTCATGTCCAGCGTAGCCTGAGCCAGCGCCAGTTCAGCCTGGGCCTGTTCCAGACGCAGCTGATAAAACACCGGGTCTACGGTAAAGAGCAGTTCATCGCGGCTGACGAACTGACCGTCACGCACCATCATGCGCTCAATATGCCCAGGCAAGGAGCTGGAGATGTGCACCACATCGGCACCGATCACCGCGTCTTCGGACAAAGGGTTGTTGGCAGAGCGCTGCAAATACCACCATGCCAAGACAATGGCGGCGACAACAATCAGCACGCTCAGCAGGCGGGCAGCGCCTTTACGGGGGGAGGATTTCTGTGCCTGGGTCATGGCTCAGTCACTCGAAGAATAGAAGAAGTGCGGCAAAGGTCAGTGCCAGCGTCAAGCAGGCATAGACAGGCAAACGCATGGGCAGGGCATCATCCACTCCCGCACGAATCAGCCCCCAACGAATCAGTAAGGTCAGCAGCACGGCTCCCAGCACACACACCAGCCAGGCCGGGAAATACGAACCCGCCATATAGACCGAAGGTGCAAGAGAACATCCCCCCAACAAGGGCAAGACAGCCAGACCGGCTAGTAGCGCACGCATGCGTGGCATCTCCCTGATTATTGTTAAACCGATCTGCGCATGGCGCCCTGATCGCTGCGATGAATTGTACCCGAGCCTGTCAAATACATCCCTTATATCCCTACCTGATTAAGCAACTGTGTATCTATGATTTTCACGAGTATAGTGACAAGCATCTTTCTGATAGGGTCTCAATAACCTCGGTTATTTACACAGAGTTGCCATGGATGACGTAAACCTGACTTTAAGCATGCTGGCCGCCGTTCTAATCAGTAACAGCGTGGTCAAGATAATACCTGTTGCCATCCCTGCCCCTCTCGTACAGATTTTGCTCGGCTTTCTAATTGCCGGCTGGTTCAATCATGGGATGACCCTGAATCCGGATCTGTTCTTTTATCTGTTTCTGCCGCCCTTATTATTTCTGGATGGCTGGCGCATTTCCAAGGAAAGTTTAATTCGGGACCGAATTGGCATTCTGGTTCTGGCTTTTATTCTGGTCTTTTTAACGGTATTCGGATTAGGCCACGTGCTGCACTGGCTCATTCCTGCCATGCCTTTGCCAGTGGCCTTCGCCTTGGCCGCCATTGTCTCGCCAACTGACCCAGTTGCCGTCTCGGCTATTACCCGCCGCGTGCCTCTGCCGCCGCGACTGCAGGCCTTGCTGGAGGGTGAATCCCTGTTCAATGATGCCAGCGGTCTGGTTGCGTTTCGACTTGCTGTAGCCCTGGCCCTGGGCGGCTCTTTTTCCATCTCGTCTGCCAGCCAGAACTTCCTGTGGTTAACGCTGGCCGGCCTGGTCGTGGGCGTAGTGACCACGCGTGCCCTGCTTTTTCTGCGTAATCTCTTTGTGCGCCGCTGGGGCGAAGAGCCAGGGCCAGAAGTTCTGTTCAGCCTGCTTCTGCCTTTTGCGTCCTACTTCCTGGCCGAACAAATGGAGGCCTCTGGCATTCTGGCCGCTGTCGCGGCAGGCGTGACCATGAGCTACGCCGAGCTCTCGGGCAATGCACTGGCGGCCACCCGTATGCAGCGCAAGACCGTCTGGGACACCTTGCAACTTAGTTTGAATGGCATGATGTTCGTCCTGCTGGGCGAGCAACTACCCGCTATCTTTCGCGGAGCGGTACAGGTTGTCCAGGAGACCGGCCACCACAATCCAGCCTGGCTGCTGGTTTACGCGGTCGCCATGTGTACCACCCTGATTTTGCTGCGTTTTCTATGCGTTTACGCTTACCTGTGGCTACGACGCGGCCTGTCCCTGCTGGGCTTGCATCATGATGCTGAGACCGCCCAAGCCAACCCGCGCCTGGTGCTGGTGCTGTCCATTGCCGGGGTACGAGGTGCCGTCACCCTGGCCGGTGTCATGACCTTGCCGCTCACTCTTGCCGATGGCAGTCCCTTTCCTGCCCGAGATCTGGCCATTTTCCTGGCCTCCGTCGTCATTATCGTGTCACTGCTGACGGCCAGCCTGGCCCTGCCACCCATCATGAAACGAGTAAGCTTCCCTGCCCTGCGCCGACGTCAGGAGCAGGAAGAACGGGCCGAGCAAGCCGTACGTCACGCCAGCGCCCAGTCGGTGGCGCAGACATTGAATGACTTGATTGCTCACAATCCCCAGTCCTCAGGGGCGCGTTACACGGCCATGGCCGACCGCGTCCTGGGCACTATTGCTCACAGCCCTCAAGGCGACGGACTGGAGCCGGATCTGGCAGAACAAGCACTGGAAAAAGACATGCAAATCCGGGCCCTCCACGCCGCGCGTGAGGCCGTTTACACTTTAGCTCGCACACACCAGATATCCGATGAAATCGCTCGCGAACGGGTCCGCCTGCTGGATCTGATCGAACTGCGTATGTCTTGAGTCCGCCTTCCTTTCATTTATCGTTGATTTTTTAGGACGCCATGCAGACTTACTCCTACCTGGGCCAGTCCCCTGCCCTGCGCCAACAACGCCAAGCCTATCGTCATGGCTTGCCAGCCTGTGTTTGCGCCCACCCCTCCATTCCCTTCATTCACAAGCGCTTGAGTGCATCAGCCAGTTTCGCCCCCAGCGCGGCCCCTGCAGGCCCGGCCTTCCAATCCAATAATGCCCTGGATCAGAAACCCATCGCCCTGGCTCCCAAACTGATCCTGAGCAATCTGCGCCTGTTTGATGGTGAAACAACAGAGCTGAAAAACGGGCTGGCCGTCCAGATTGACCAGGGCCGCATCACTGCCGTCATGCCGGTTGCCGAGATTCCGACCGACGCCACCGTCATGGACTGCCAGAACAAAGTCTTGATGCCTGGCCTGATCGACGCCCACTGGCATAGCCTCTTGTGCGCTGTCGACCAGATGACCGCCATGATGGCCGACCCGGCTGACCTGCATTTGATTGCCAGCAAAGAGGCCGAGCGCACCTTGCTGCGCGGCTTTACCACCGTGCGCGATGCCGGTGGCCCCAGCTTCTCCTTGAAACGCGGTATTGATATGGGCTTGCTGCATGGCCCGCGCATCTATCCTAGCGGCGCCATGATTGCGCAAACCGGCGGCCATGCAGACTTTCGTATGCGCTACGAAGTGCCACGCGCAGAAGGCGAGCTAAGCCACACCGAACGAGCAGGTGTAACCTGCATTGCCGATGGTGCCGACCAAGTCCTGCGTCGTGTTCGGGAGCAACTGATGCTGGGCGCCAGCCAGATCAAGCTGATGGCCGGGGGCGGTGTCACCTCCTTGTACGACCCACTGGAAGGACTGCAATTTAGTGATGCCGAACTGCGTGCCGCGGTGGGCGCCGCCAGCGACTGGGGCACCTACGTGATGGTGCACGTGTACTGCGCTCGTGGTATTCAGCGTGCGATCAAGGCAGGCGTGAAATCCATCGAACACGGCCAACTTGCCGACGACGAAACCGCCCGCATGATGGCTGGCGAAGGCGTGTGGTGGAGCCTGCAACCCTTTTTGGCCGATGAAGACGCCAACGTCCAGCACGACCCACGCAGCAAGGCCAAGCAACAACAAGTTGCCGTAGGAACCGTACGTGCCTACGAGCTGGCCGATAAATATCAGATCCAGACCGCCTGGGGCACGGACATTCTGTTCACCCCCGCCCATCTACCACACCATGGCCGCATGTTGTCCAAGCTGACCCGTTTTTACAGCCCGCTCAAGGTGCTGAAAATGGCGACCGGAGATAATGGCCGGCTGCTGCAACTGTCGGGCCTGCGCCAACCGTACGAAGGCGAGCTGGGCGTAATCCGAGCCGGTGCCCTGGCCGATCTGCTGTTGATTGATGGCGAACCCGAACAAAGCCTGAGCTTTCTGGAGCAGCCCGAACAGAACCTGCTCTTGATCATCAAGGACGGCAAGATTTACAAGAACGCCCTGCCCGGCTGAAACCTCATCAAGGAGTTCCCATGCCCAACGAAGTGATGCAGTTATTCAAATTGCTTGGTCTGGGGCTGGCATTTTTGCTGCCCCTGGCCAATCCCTTGACCTCAATGGTGATGTACCTGTCATTGGGCGAAACCTTGAGCGCAGCAGAAAAGAAGCAGCAACTGCGTCAGGCGACGCTGTATGTCATTCTGGCCTTGCTGATTACCTACTACGCCGGTTTGTGGATTACTTCGGCACTGGGCATTTCCATGGTGGACATGCGTATCGGGGGCGGGCTGATTGTGGCGTATATCGGCTTTCGCATGCTGTTTCCTCCCACTGTCAGCGACGTGGTTTCCAAGGCAGCCGATCAGAACACCGCCGCCCACAACAATATCGCCTTCGTTCCACTGACCCTGCCCTCCACGGTCGGCCCCGGCACCATGGCACTGGTCATCAGTGCCTCCTCCAAAATGGCTGGCATGCGCGGACACTATGCAGAATGGGTGCTGGTGGCCACGCCCATCATTCTGGCCATCCTGATTGGTTTGATCTTTTTCATTTGCCTGCGCTCCTCGCTCAGCATCGTGCGTGTGATCGGGCATAACGGCGTCGATGCCATTTCACGCATCATGGGGTTCTTGCTGGTCTGCATGGCCGTGCAACTCGTCCTTGAAGGCGGACAGCAGTATGCTGCTACGCTGCTGACTCATTCTGCTGCCTCCTGAGTTTATGTCTATGACTTGTTTTCCTGCATTGCGTCTGACTCTGGCTGTGACGGCCGCCCTGACTCTGGCCGCCTGCGCGGCGCCGAATCACAAACCCATGGCCCAGGCCATGCCCGAGCAAGATGCGCCGGAACCACCTCGCCTGACATTGGCCGAATACAGCGGCCCGGATCAAAACCAGCCAGCGCCCCGCGTGCAAGCCCATCACGAATACAGCCTGTCAGAACTGATCGACCTGGCCCAACGCCTGAACCCCAGCACCCGCATTGCCTGGGGCGAGGCCCAACAAGCCGCAGAAGCTGCCGGTATGGTGGAAAGCACCTACCTGCCCTTGATCTCCGCCAGCGTGGTGGGCGGCTATATGCGCAGCGACCGCGACAGCAGCGTGCACATTCTGGGTAGAGAAATCGATGTGGATTACGACACCCATTTAAGTGGCGCCGTTCCTTCCCTGACCTTGAAGTGGCTTCTGTTCGACTTTGGCAAACGCGCCGCCTTGCAAGAGGCGGCCGACAAACTGGCCATGGCCAGCCGGATTACCTTCAGTGGAGTGCATCAGGCCGTGATTGCGGAAGTATCCATCAGCTACTTCAACTACAACTCGGCCCGCCAACGCGAGCAAATCTCTGCCCAAGGGCTGAAAAATGCGGCACTGATTGAAGATATCGCCCTGGAGCGGCAGCGCAATGGGCTGGGCACCCAGATTGAAGTCGCGCAGGCACGACAACTGAAAGCCCAGGCTCGTTTGCACCATGTGAATGCCAGCACTCTGGCACGTCAGTCTTATCAAACGTTGCTGGGTGCAATTGGCCTGTCCCCGGAAACGGAGCTGAAAGTCGCCGATAGCGCCACCCGCCCCCTGCCCGAGAATCTGGATATCCCTGGCAATGACACACTGAAAAAAGCCATCGCCCAGCGGCCCGATGTACAGGCCCTGCAAGCCGCCCATCAGGCCAGTCTGGCAGGCATAGACTCAGCCGAAGCCAGTTTCATGCCCAAGCTGGCCTTGATGGGTTTTATTTCCAAACGCATGGGTTCATTAAGTGTAGGCAGCCTGCCCGAAGTCAGCCCGCAATCCTCCTCCCGAGGCGCCGTGCTGGCCCTGAATATCCCGATCTACGACGCTGGGCTACGCAACAAGCAAGTGCGCGAAGCCAAGTTGCGTGCCGACACCGCGCGCGAACGCGTTGCCAAAACCGAGCAAGACGCCTACAAGCAAATGATCATCGCTGCCGACGCACTGCGAGCTGCTCTGGAGTCTCATCAAGCCGCCACCAGCCTGGTCGAGGCGGCCCAGATCACCTACCAAGGTGCGCTGGAATCCTACCAGGAAGGCTTGACCGGCATGACCTTGCTGACCGAAGCGCACAGCGGTCTATTAGGAGCACAAGAAGCCCAGACTATGGCTCATACCGCAGGTTTGGTCGGCTCTGTGAACCTGGCCTTTGCCATGGGCGAACTCAATCAAGCCCCCAAAACCCCTGGGGATGCCACCAAGTAGTAGGCAAAGAAGAAGCAAGCCGAACTCTACTTGGGAGCAAAAATAAAAAGGGAGCCATGCAAGGCTCCCTTCTCCTGTAGCAACCGCTACTGCAGCAACTTACTGCTCTTCAATCGCATCCAGCGCCTTGGCCAAACGCTCCACCGAGCGTTCCAGATTGTTCAGCTTGTCCAGGCCAAACAGACCAATTCGGAAGGTCTTGAAATCAGCAGGTTCATCACACTGCAAAGGCACACCCGAGGCGGCTTGCAAACCAGCCTTGGCAAACTTCGCGGCCGAATGTATCCCGTCATCCGTGGTGTAGCACACCACTACGCCCGGTGCCTCAAAGCCCGGTGCCGCCACGCTGCGGAAACCATGTTCGCGGAGCAGAGCGCGCACTTTGCGGCCCAGCTCCAGCTGACGATTGCGGATCCAGTCAAAGCCCAGAGCTTCCGTCTCGGCCATCGCCTCTTGCAGCACTTTCAAGGAGTCGGTAGGCAAGGTGGCGTGGTAGGCATGAGCCCCGTTCTCATACGTTTCCATGATCTGCAGCCACTTGCGCAGATCGCAGGCAAAACTGGTGCTGGTCGTGGTTTCAATGTGTTGACGAGCACGCTCGCTTAACATCACCAGGCCGCAACATGCCGAGCCGGTCCACCCCTTTTGCGGCGCGCTGATCAGCACGTCCACACCCACATCCTTCATACCCACCCACACGGTGCCCGATGCAATGCAATCCAGCACAAACAGACCGCCCACCGCATGTACGGCATCCGCAACCTGACGCATATAGTCATCGGGCAACATGATGCCGGAGGCCGTTTCCACATGCGGCGCAAACACCAGGGCCGGTTTTTCAGCCTGAATTGCGGCAACCACTTCTTCGATAGGTGCAGGCGCATAAGCGGCTTGCTTGCCCTCCTCGATCGGGCGGGCTTTCAGAACCGTGGTGCTGGCGGGAATGGAACCCATGTCAAAAATCTGAGTCCAGCGGTAGCTGAACCAACCATTGCGTATCACCATGCACTTGCGGTCCGTTGCAAACTGACGGGCCACCGCTTCCATGCCAAACGAGCCACTGCCCGGCACCACAATCGCCGAATGTGCCTGATAGACCTGCTTGAGCGTGCGGGAGATTTCGCGCATCACTTCCTGGAAGGTCTTGGACATATGGTTCAAGGCGCGGTCGGTGTAGACCACCGAATATTCAAGCAGGCCGTCCGGATCAACGGGAGTGCTGGTTTGAGACATGAAAACCTCGGAATTCTGGTAGAGAAGATATAAGGATCAAAGGATTTTAGACCAAGCAGATCTGTACGTGCGACTTGCCCCCAAGCTTCGTCCGGCTGCAGCCAAATCACAACTCAAACTCTTCGCTATGGGCTGTTCTGCAGGAGGTGTTATTGCGCTTCTTCTGCTTTCTTGACTCGGCCTGCCGCCCTGAGTACCGTGATGAGCACGTTTGATCTAGTCCGGGTTTCATCATCATGCAGGTAGCACACTTCAGCCAGAACACCTTGGGACGCGATATTGCGGTTGGCGATATTCACGGTTGCTTCTCCAAGCTGAAAACGTCTTTAAAGCGGATTCGTTTTGATCCGTCCAAGGACCGCCTTTTTTCGGTGGGCGATCTGGTGGATCGCGGTCCGGAGTCGCATCATGTTCTGGAGTGGCTGGACCTGCCCTGGTTTCATGCAATTTGTGGCAATCACGAGCAGCTGACCTGGCGGCGGGCGATTGGGCAGCCTATTCAGGAAGTGGACCATCGCGTGCATGGTGGGCTATGGCTGGACGATTGCACCTCAAACGAGCAGGCACTGATCGCTCAACGTCTGCAAGCCCTGCCTTTGGCGATGGAAATAGAAACGCCCTTGGGACTGGTGGGTATGGTTCATGCCGACTTTCCCTACGACAATTGGCAGCACATTCATACCGAGGGTTTTGATGCCAATGACCGCTATGTCTGTATGTGGTCCAGGGATCGCTATGTGACTGGCTACGATGGCATGGTAGAGGGTCTTCGGGCTTTGGTGCATGGGCATCAGACGACGCACAAGATGCGGCAATTAGGGAATGTGTTTTTCATTGATACCGGCGGGTGGCTGGATCATGGGCATTTCACCTTGCTGGATTTGAAGCGCTTGGTGGCTTTGTAGGGTCTTTCGGCTCTTCGCTCGCAATTAGAGATTGTTTTTGGCTAATTAGTCTCTGGGAAGGCGCTGTTTCGGTCCTGCTGGGGTGTCGGGGCTGAGCACTGGCCGGCGCTGCGCGCCGGTCCCCTTGTCGAGAACTCGATCGGGGCGCATCCTGAACTCGCCGGGTACTTGGTCCCCCGGACCAAGTACAAACGTCCGGCTCAAACAGCAGGACGCTTGTACCCCCGATCGAGCCCTCGCCTGCGGCCAGTACTCTGAATCGCCCCAACACCCCAGCAGGACCGAAACAGCTCTCAGCGATTATTTGCAAAGACAATCCTTATGCGGCAACTGATTGCTGCTTATTGGTTTACTGAGTGCTGATGGCTAATGGCTAATGGCTAATGGCTAATGGCTGATGTTCGACTCGCCTTGAACACGGAATCAATGACACTACGTCTGATGACGTACAAACCTGTCTTCGTCAATGTCGGTACTGGCCTCGTCTCTCGATGTACCTACGATTACCTGAACAACAACCATGGTGACAGGCGCTTTGGCTTCAAAGACAAGCTACATGCTACAGATTACAAACTACAGCTTGGTGCTCCAGGAGATCCTCAACAAGATTCATGCTCCAGTGAAGCACCAGGCACTCGATAATTAGCAGTTGGCCCGATTTCTCTATCCCCCACCCTCTCCGCCAACTGTTGAAAACGACGATTAGCCAATAAACCTCGCCCCTCCCCCTCAAGCCCCCTGCGCACCTACGGCAACAGAAAAAACCACATATAGCCAGATCCCAACAGAACGGAAGTCACATATTTATAGTCATTGTGAGCCGGTCTGGGCCGGGGGGCCGTCCTCTGGGCGATTCAGGCTTCTTGCCGCAGGCGGGCTTGCTATTCGGGGTTCAAGCGTCCTGTTGTTTGAGCGAAATGCTTGTGCCTTGTCCGGGGGACAAGGCACTTTCGCGAGTTCAGGATGCGCCCGAATAGCAAGCCTGACCAGGGCACCGGTGCGCAGCACCGGCAAGGAGCCAAGCCCGGAGGACGGCCCCCCGGCCCAGACCGGCGTTTTCACGAGTCACTATCTAAACATGCAGGCTCTCTGCACTCCTTATCTCCCAATCCTCCTGCTCCACACACCCCCACTCCTCAACACTCAGGAAAACGAAGAAGAAGAAGAAGAAGAAGAAGCCCAAAACAAAACCGCCTCAGTTCCCAAAAGAAACTGAGGCGGTCTCATCTTCAAACAAACAGCAAACAGGCCAAAGCCTTACTTCTCCACGCCCCCACCCAAGATCACGCCGTTCACCTCCTTACCGTAGTAACTTTCCTCGCCATCATGGAACTCCACACGCGCTTGCTCAACCGTCCCCTTCTGACGAGCATCCTTGGGACGCTCATGACTATTGATGTAAGCCGCTACGTCCCAGGCATCCTGATCGGACAAGGAGAACGGTTTACCCAAAGGCATATTGGCCTTGATGAAACCAGCAGCCGTATCAATACGAGCCATCCCTGCACCCCAGTTATACGAGTTGGGGCCCCACAAAGGCGGGAACACCACGCCACTTTCGGCATCCTTCTGCCCCTGGCCATCGACCGCATGACACAAGACACAGTTGTTGGTATAGACCTCTTTACCGCGTGCTACGTCATAGCCCAGCTCAGTCTTTTTAACTTTGGGGAAACCAGCACCCGGCAACTTCTGACCCGTAGGCGCCCCATCGGACATCCAGTACATATAAGTCATCAAGTCACGGTACACATCGCTGCCAGCGGGCGGCGCAACACCCGAGGGCGAGGCCTGCGCATTCATGGAATAGGTAAAACAGCCAATGATGCGATCTTCCAGCGTGCTGATCGCCTTGGTCTTGGCACGATAGGCGGGATAACTGACATAGGCTCCCCACATAGGCGCAGAGTGTTCACGACGACCACCGTCCAGGTGGCAGTTCACACAAGCCAAAGTATTGCCCACGTGATCCGACACCGTGGTCGAGGTTTCCATAAAGATCTTGTGACCGCGACGAACCGCCTCGCCATACGGCGTATCCGGAATGCTGCTCTCTGGCGGTGGCACGTAGTAACCATCTGCGCCTACCGGCATACCAGCCGTGACCGAATGCTTGTCCTTGCTCTGTGCCTTGCGATCGGCTTCCATGGCCTCACGACTATAGGTGGCCTCGCCAACCTGGATAGTGCCCTTGTCGGGCGAACCCAAGGAAAAGGACAACCAGCCCTTGGCATTCAAACCGTAGCCAATCGCAAAAAGCAGCACACCAATACCGGCCCCCCAGGCCAGTCTGCGTCCACCCGACATGGTGGATTTGCTGCGACCATTTTTTTGAGTGTCTTTCATAAAAAGCTCTCTGTTCTGATCTTATTTCGCCTGCTTGCCATTGGCTGGCAGCGAGGCGGCGTAATAGGAAACCGCATACAGGTCCTCGTAGGACAAGCGCGATGCGATGTCATCCATCAGGCTTTGCGGCGAGTTGTGACGATGGCCGCCTTTCCAGGCCGACAACTGACTGAACAAATACTCGGCCTGTTGCGCAGCCAAGGGCGGGAAAGACGTACCTACGCCTTCACCCTGACTGCCGTGGCAACTGATACATGCAGGCACGTTCTGCTTCCAGTCCCCTTTATGGAACAGGGCTTCGCCACGGGCCAGGTTCGCTTCCGAACTGGGCACATTAATGGCGGGAGCAGGCAGCTTGGCGTAGTAAGCAGTCAGCTCTTTCATATCCTCAGGCTTCAAACCGCGAGCTACGTACTGCATGGACTCGTTCAGGCGTGTACCTTGAGCAAAATCCTCCAGCTGCTTGAGCAGATACGCCTCGGGTATACCGGCCAAACGAGGAGTGATGCCTGCGCCTTCACCGGCCTCGCCGTGGCAGGAAGCACAGCTCCACACACTGCCCTGCCCCGAATGCACCAGTACGGGCGCATCCTTCAGTGCGGGAATGGCTGGCACCACAGGGGTGCCGCCTGCATTGGAAGCAACGATAGCGGCGGTCGGCTTGTCCGCTGCGGCATGTGGCGCCAGATCGTGCAGGTAAAGACCCACACCGGCCAAGGCCAAGGCGAACAGCACAGCCAACAGGAAGATTGGAATGGGACGCGGTGGCTCCCACGGCTCGAAGGTGGGGTCGATGTTCTCGACCTGGGGCGAACTAGAAACTTTTTCCATTGTCATGACTTGTCCTATTTAGCGCCCGAATCCGTCGAGGCTTCAGCGGGGCGACGATCGTAGCCACGGTCACGTTTATCCAGTTCCTGCGCGCTGGTCGCATAGGTGCGATCCAGAGCCAGCAGGTACTCCACCAAGTCCAGCGCTTCCTTGCGAGCAACCACATGCTTGCCCGCAGGCTGCAGGGACTCTGGCAAACGCACCACTACATCGCCTTCGGAAACCTGGTCTTTCAGCTCGAACATATAGGGATAGGACGGCATCAGGCTCCAGTCAAAAATCGCACGGGGCTGATACAGGTGGGTCAAATGCCAGTCACGGCTTTTCATGCGCGCACCGACGTTAAACAGGTCCGGGCCGGTACGCATGGTGCCCAGCAGGTGGGGCGAATCGTAAAAGTAATCGCCCGGTGTAGACGCACGGCCCCAGCCACGTGCCGTATCAAACAGGGTTTGACCGGTAGAGCGTGGCTGCTGGCTGTGACAGTACAAACAGCCGTTGGCCACGTACTCGTCACGCCCCAGCAGTTGCTGGGCGGTATAGGGTTGCAACTGCTCCGGCGGTTCCGAGGTACGCAATTGCCAGGCTGGCAAAATCACCAGCATCAAGGTAGCCAGCAGCAACACGCCAATGGCCCCGATTAGTAAAGGTAAGAGTCGATTCATGACGCATCTGCCCGAGCAAGTGTAGGAGTCGCATTAACAGCGGAACCTTTGCGCAGCAAGAGCAAGGCAAAGTGAGCCGCAAAGACAAAGTGGCCCAGTGTCATCATGGTGCCGCCAATAGAGCGGGCTTCCAGATACGGAACCATCTTGCGAGTGATCTCGCCAAAACTTGAACCTGGGTCCATCAAGCCCATGCCCTGCACCACACCGGCAATGCTCAGAGCCAGCACGTAGATCGTGAAGCCTGCCGTCACCAGCCAGAAATGGGTTTTGATCAGAGCCGGGAAGGGCCAGCGACGTCCCAGAATGTGCGGCATCATGTAATACAGCGTGCCGAACATCACCATGGACACAAAGCCGTAGGCGCCCAGGTGAGCGTGACCGACGGTGTAATGCGTGAAGTGCGTCACTGAGTTCACCGAGCGGATGGCTTCCAGCGAACCCTGGAAGGAGGACAAGGTGTACATCAGCGCGCCAATCCAGACGAAACGCAGGGCCATGGATTGCTTGAAGGCCCACAGGTTCTGCGCAACGGTTACGTGCTGGTTAATGGCCACGGCAATCACCGGCACAAACATCATGATGCTGTGCACCACGGACAAGGTGACGGCCCAGGTTGGCACCGGACCGCCCATCAAGTGGTGAATACCGACCTGGCTGTAGAACAGCGCCAGACTCCAGAAACCCAGCAAGGACACGTTGTAGGAATACACGGGCTTGCCGATGATCTTGGGGATGATGTAGTACGCCGCACCCACACCCATCGGCGTCAGCCACAGACCCAGCACGTTGTGAGCAAACCACCAGTTCACGGTTGCTTGCTGAGCACCGATGTGCAGACCGGGGATGTTGGACACCAGAAACAGGAACGGAAACCAGACCATACCGGCCAGGAAATACCAGCCCGACACATAGATGTGGCGCGATTTGCGGTTGGCGGCGGTTTCAATGGCAGGCCAGGCCAGGAAAAAGCCCCCTACTGCCAACAGAATGTCGATCTGCCAGGGGAATTCCAGCCACTCGATCCCGTCGGACCAGCCATTGGCCACGGCAATCGTGCCGCCCAATACCCCCAGGGTCCACAAGGCAGCGCCGAAGTACACCATATTGGGACGTCGCAAAGGCGTATGAAAAATACGCGGCAGCAACCACAGGGCCACGCCAATCCCGGTCACCGATAACCAGCCGTAAGCCACGATGTTCAGGTGCAAGGTACGCGCACGACCAAAGGTCACTTGTGCCACGTCGGCCAGCCAATCGGGCCAATGCAATTTCAGCGAGGCCATCACGCCAAACACCGAACCGATCAGCAGCCAGGTAATCCCGACCGTGACCAGAAGCAGAACCGGCCCCCGACCACTGCGGTCAATACCGGCACGCAAAACGTCAAAGCGATGTGTCTGTGCTTCGTTCTCCCCCCCAAAGGAAGCACTATCATCCGGCTGACCAAGCTCACCTTTCATGAAGATGGTCTCAGCTTCGTTCTTCCCAACGAAGATCAGCTTGTTTGCCACGGCCCAGACAAGAATGCCCAGTGCCACCAAAGAAGCGACAAAACTGGTCGCCAGTAATATTCCTAATATAGGAGTCATGTGAATAAATGCCCGATATCTGTCATGCGGCTAAGCCTAAAGAAACGTCATTGCCCAAGCCGGTTTTATTAAAAAAGTAAGTACCGAGATACAAATGCAATGCAATCTACATCACAGTAGAGGATCAGGATTAAGGCCAAATTAAGAGAACTTTCCCTCTCGCCCCTGCCCTCAAGGCTGCTAACATGAACGCCGAAACGTAATAACCATCAGGCTTTGCCTGCACAAGCCGCATTTACCACAGGGGGGGAGAATGCACGTTTTACTTGTTGAAGATGATGCGCTCGTCGCCAGCGGAATTGTGGCGGGCTTGCGACTGCATGGGCTGACCGTGGACCACGTGGGCACGGCCAGCCTGGCCGACACGGCCTTGCTGTCTTCGCACTTTGATGTCTGTATTCTGGATCTGGGTTTGCCTGATCAGGACGGGCTGACGCTGCTGCGTCGTTGGCGCGAACAAGGCCGTAAACTGCCCATTCTGATTCTGACGGCTCGCGACGCCCTGCATCACCGGGTTGAAGGGCTGCTGGGTGGGGGCGATGACTATGTCATCAAACCTTTTGACCTGGACGAGCTGCTGGCACGCCTGCATGTATTGACACGACGTGTAGCGGGCCACGAAACAGATTGCATTGAATATGGGCGGCTCAGTTTCTGTGCCTCCACCGGCCATGTCACCCTGGATGGCAAGCCAGTCAGTCTGGCGCGCCGTGAGCTCTCCTTGTTGCGTGCCCTGCTCAGCAAACCGCACACCATCCTGAGTGCCGAACAACTGTGCGACAGCGTCTACGGCTACGATCAGGATCTGGAAAGCAATGCCATCAATGTGCACATCTACCATTTGCGCCGCAAGCTGGGCAGCAATATTGTCGAGACCGTGCGGGGCCTGGGCTACAAACTGGGGCCTGCCGGTTAGGTATTTCACACCATGAGCCTACGCCTTAGATTGCTGCTGGTTATCGGCATTTCCCTGACCGTGCTCTGGAGTGCGGTCGCCACCTGGATGCTGATGGATGCACGCCACTCCTTGCGTGAAGCGCTGGATAGCCGACTGGCAGCATCGGCCCGCATGGTGGCCGGACTGGTGGCCCAATTTCCAAACTTGCAGGAGTTGGCCCAATCCGCGGAGCGCCCCCTGGACATCATTGCCCGAGATGGGGTGGCTTGCGAAATCAGTGTGGTGCGCAGCGAAGTAGAAATTCAGGCGGTCAGCCGAACTGCGGGTAGCCCGGATATGTCACAAGTGGCTTTGGGCTTTGGCACGCACGTGCATGGTGGCAAGCGCTGGCGCACCTTTGTGCTGCGCGAAGGCCATATTCAGATTGCCGCCGCCGACAGCATAGAAATACGCGAAGCACTGGTAAGGGAAATCATGCTCTCGGCTGGCCTGCCCTTTGTCGTGGCCTTGTTTGGTAGCCTGCTGCTTTTGTGGGTTGGTATCGGTCACGGCCTGGCTCCCCTGGAGCGAATTCGGGACATGCTGTCGCGCCGTCGTCCCGGGGACGACAGCCCACTGCCCAAAGTCAACGTCCCGGTTGAGCTGCAACCCTTGCTGCGAACCCTTGAAGAACTGCTGGAGCGGCAACAAGCCGCCATCATGCGCGAACGCCGCTTTACCGACAGCGCTGCCCACGAACTGCGTACACCCCTTACCGGAATCAAAACCCATATTCAAGTTGCCCATCTGGCTGCCCAACGTCCTGGAGAACGCAACACGCTGGATACGGCCTTGAGCCAGGCAGACCAGGGCGTGCAACAGCTACAGAACATTTTGCAGCGGCTGCTGGAGTTGGCACGGCTGGACGGGCAAAGCGCCCGAATGGAAAGTAGCCAGGCCGACGAGGCGGTATACGCTGCCCTGCATGCCCTTAAAGCCATCTACGGCGACACCATAGACCAGATCACGCTGGATATACGCAGCAAACCCGGCCCGGTACAGATTGAAAAATCCCTGCTGACAGTGGCCGTACAGAACCTGATCGACAATGCCTTGCGCTATACCAAAGCCCAGCAACCGATCAGCTTGCGGATTGAAGCAGGAGAGCCGGGCTATCTGCGTCTCAGCGTGCTGGACCACGGTCCCGGATTAAGCGACAGCGAACGGGATCTGGCCATGAACCGTTTTTGGCGCGGCTCGCAACAACAGGCGGGCTATGGCTTGGGCTTGTCGATTGTGAACGCTATCGCCACCCAGCATGGCGGAACGCTGGAGCTGCTGAATCGCAAAAGTGGCGGACTGGAAGCGCGTCTGACCGTGCCCCTTGCCGACCAGGGCAGTTGAAACCAAGCCACGCAATAAAAAAAGGCCGGAGCCCATCAGGGTCCGGCCTTTTCTGTTTGACGCGGTGCTTGCCTGTTTCAGGCAAGCCCATCATCAAAGAATTTGGATTTTAGTTGCGCATGGGCCTTTTTGGCCTGCACCTTCGATGAAGGAAACGCGTTGGTTCTCTTCCAGAGTTTTGAACCCGGTTCCCTGAATTTCACTGTGGTGTGCGAAGAGATCCTTGCCGCCGTTCTCCGGCACGATGAATCCGAAGCCTTTTTCGCTGTTGAACCACTTCACAATACCAATTTCTGTCTTCAAAATAAGTCCTAAATGTAATGACGATCAGAGAAAAAAATTTTCTCTCCCTGAACTATCCTCCGATTGCGTCCACAAAGATAGCTCCGTTACTTTTTAATTGTAAAAATCCGGAAATTCTGTTGTTTCCTGAGCCTGTCCATCCTGTTTGTCTAGCCCCGCCCTTGCATCCGGGATGCCGCTGCGCACCGCGTCCGGGCCAACTGCCCCTGCCATCCCCCACACAAGAACGCCTGGTGAAAAGCGCCGCCATTTCAGCGCCAAACGGTATTTGAGGCCTGAACAACTCACTTCAGCCGATAAAAAATCCCCACGCAATCAAAGCACTCTTGGCTATACTGGCTCGCACTTAGCGGTCTACTTATCCTGATTGACGTGTGTCATGTCATGATCACGAGGAACATACAATGAATCGTAGAAACTTCCTGCTGGCCACGCCCGCTGCCGCATTTGGAACCCTGGTTCTGCCCTCCACCAGCCAGTCTGCCCCCGCCATCATCACCAACACCAGCCAAATCCTGCCGCGCCACACCAAAGGCCCGCGCATTGTCATTTGTGGGGGCGGCTGGGGCGGAATGACGGCCGCCAAGCACCTGTCCAAACTGGTGCCCCAGGCACAAGTGGTGCTGATCGAACGCAACCCCACGTTCTGGTCCGGCCCCATGAGCAACAAGTGGCTGATTGACATCGTCAACACGGATTTCCTGAACCACGACATGCTGGCGCCCTCCATCAAGTACGGCTACAGCCTGGTTCATGCCGAAGTCACCGCCATCGAGCGCGACAAGAAAACCGTGCGCACGACCCAAGGCGCGCTGGAGTACGACTACCTGATCCTGTCGGGCGGCATACGCAATGCCTACGATGCCTGGTTTGGCAATGACACTTACGCGGCGGAATACACCCGCCAGCACTTTCCCAACGCCTACATCCCGAATGCCGAGATGTTTGCCTTGAAGAACAAGCTCAAAGCCTTCAAGGGCGGCACCATTGTGATGACGCTGCCCCCGCCACCGCATCGCTGCCCGCCCTCGCCCTACGAGCGCGCCTGTTTGATGGCCTGGCATATCAAGACCAACAAGATTCCGGGCAAGATCATCATTCTGGACCCCAAGCCCACCATTGCCCCGATTGGCGAGGGATACCGCGCAGCCTTCCAGGAGCTGTACCCGGACATCATCACCCACGTCCCCAATGCCCGGGTACGCGAAGTAGACCCCTTCAAGAAGCACATCAAGACCACCGCCGGCGATTTTGATTTTGACGACGCGGTGCTGATGCCCCCACACCAGGCCGCCGATATGGTCTGGAACGCAGGCCTGGTCGGTACAGGCCCCGATGGCAAACCCACGGGCTGGGCCAATATTGACCCACGCCTGTTCACTGCCCGCGACGACGACAATGTCTACGTGGTGGGGGACTCCATGGGCTTTATTTCCGACCAGTTCGGCCACTACCCCAAGAGCGCCCACGTGGCACACGCCGTAGCCAAGATTGTTTCCCAGAACCTGGCCGAACGTATCGCGGGCAAGGAAGTGGTGCCCGTGCTGCCGGATAATCTTTGCTACATGATGGTCAACGGAGATCCGCAAGAAGAAATCTCGGTCAAGTTTGATTACGAGCTGGACGCAAGCGGCAAGGTTCTGCAAACCCAGATCGATATGGATGTCCGTACCTCCGACCTTGTTCAAGAAGACTTCCAGTGGATCAAGACCCGTTTCAATGACTTCCTCTAAACTTCCCTCCCGTTTTGTCCGCCGCCGCCAGCTTGTACTGGGCAGTGCCGCCGGACTGGGTGCCGCGTGGCTGCCCCTCAATCTGCATGCGCAAGTTGCCTTTGATCAATTGCTGAAACCGGCCACTGCGGCCCAAGTCCAAGCCATTGTGGACGAGTTCCTGAAAGGCGCCAGCCCAGAAGAAAAAGGCATGAAGCTGGATATGCCCGCTCTGGGCGACAACCCCGCCGCAGTGCCCGTCAAAGTGGTGCTGGACTTGCCCGCAAGCGACGAGCTGTATTGCCAGGAGCTGATCATTCTGGCTCAGGGCAACCCGCATCCGCTGGCCTGCCGCTTCAACTTCACCGCCCTGGCCGGAACAACGGAAGTCGCAGTTCGCCTGCGCCTGATTGAAACCCAAACCATCCGCGCCCTGGCACGGTTAAGCGATGGCCGCGTCCTGAGCGCCCAGCATCACATCACGGTGACTGCTGGCGGCTGCGGCATGTAAACAAGGGGCACTCATGAGTAAACCACGTATCTGGATCAGCAATGCCAAGCCCAAGGCGGGCGACATTGTGCGCGTGCGCGCCCTGGTCGAACACCGTATGGAAAGCGGTCTGCGCCTGAGCAAGGAAGGCCAGGTTGTGCCGCGCAACATCATCCACGAATTCAAGGCCACCTTTAACGGCGAGCCCTTGTTCAACTGGCAGCCGGAAACCGCGATTTCCCAAAACCCGTACATTGAATTTACCTTTGTCGCACGACGTTCCGGCGCTCTGGAAATGAGCTGGACGGACGATCAAGGCGCTGTCATTACCGGCCAGACGGAGCTGAGCATCAGCGACTGATTGCGGATCAGTTCCAGCCCGGCCCCCTGACCTGCCCCATTCAGCGCCCTTAACGGGCGCTGAGTTCATAACAGTGTTCTATATAGTCATACAAGGTGGGCGTAAGGGGAATGCTACGCTGAGCGTCCTTTCCTACAACGATGCACATTGACAAGAAGAATGCCCATGTCCCTCTCTCTGGTAGGTCGTCTCCTTTTTGCCCCCGCCTTGCTCGTGGCCAGCAGTGCCACCGCGCCGGCCTGGGCCAGTTCCACACTGGACATCAAAACGGTGGCCAACTCCTGTGCGAACTGTCACGGCCCGGATGGGCGTTCCACGACCATCATTCCCTCGCTGGCAGGCCGTCCCGAAGCCGCCTTGCTGGAGCAACTGCGCGCCTTTGCTTCGGACACACCTCCGGCAGGCACCACCATCATGAGTCGTCTGGTCAAAGGCTACCAGGACGCGGATCTGGAAGCCCTGGCACGTCATTTCTCTGAAATCTCCTCCACCCCTCGCAGCGTTGCGGAAGGACGTTAAGAATGAGCACCCCCTTGAACTCCTCCCGTCGCCAGTGGCTGAGCCGTGTCGGTAAAACCAGTGTGGCTGGTCTGGCCTTGAGCACCCTGCCTGTGTACGCGCGCAGCAGCTCGGCCCATGTCGTTGTGGTCGGCGGCGGCTTTGGCGGTGCAACCGCTGCCCGTTACTTGAAGCGCGGTGATCCATCCCTGAAAGTCACCTTGATTGAACCGGCCACCACCTTTTACACCTGCCCGTTCACCAATCTGTATCTGGCTGGTTTGCGCCGTTTTGAACAGCAAGGCCACGGCTTTGATGATTTGCGCGCAGCCGGTATCGATGTCATTCACGACCTGGCCACCGCGGTCGACTCCCAGGCCAAAACCCTGACCTTGGCCAAGGGCCAGAAGCTGTCTTACGACAAGCTGCTGCTCTCACCCGGTATTGATTTTCGCTGGAACACGCTGGAAGGCTATGACGAAGCCGCTTCCTTGCTGGCCCCGCACGCCTGGAAAGCGGGCGATCAAACCCGTTTGCTGAAAAGTCAGCTGGATGCCATGCCCGACGGCGGCACCTTCATTATGGTAGCCCCCGAAAACCCCTTCCGCTGTCCGCCCGGCCCTTACGAGCGCGCCAGCATGGTGGCTCACTACTTCAAGCAGAACAAACCCAAGTCCAAGATCCTGATTCTGGATGCCAAAGACAGCTTCTCCAAACAGGGCCTGTTCCAGGATGGCTGGAAACAAGTCTATGGCGACATGATCGAATGGGTGCCGTTCTCCAAAGACGGCAAAGTCACTCGCGTGGATGCCGCCAAGCTGAGCGTGGAAACCGAGTTTGGCGAGATCCACAAAGCCGATGTGCTGAACGTGATCCCGCCACAAAAAGCCGGAGCCATTGCCGAACAGGCCGGTGTCACCAACGCCAGCGGCTGGGTGCCAATTGACCCGCATACCTTCGAGTCCGAGCAGATCAAGGACATCTATGTGGTGGGCGATGCCACCATTGCCTCACCCATGCCCAAGTCCGGTTTCTCTGCCAATACGCAAGCCAAGCTGGCAGCGGCTGCCATCATTAATGCCTTGAGCGGCAAGCCTGCGCCACAGGCCACACTGAGCAATACCTGCTACAGTTTGATCGCTCCCGACTATGGCATTTCTGTGGGGCACTTGTACGCCTTTGCCGATGACAAGCTGGCTGAAGCGTCCGGCGGGGTCAGCCCTAAAGAAGCCAGCCCGGCCTTTCGCAAGCAGGAAGCCCAGTATGGCGAGGCCTGGTATGCCGCGATCAGTCGCGACACCTGGGGCACCAAAGGCTAAGTGGTTCCAACCCGGTCCTAACATCCAGCGCACATGATGAATACAGAACTTGTACTGTGGGTCAGCTTGGCCATTGGCCTGCTCTTTGGCATTAGTGGCCAGCTCAATGGTTTTTGCTTTTATCGTGGCTTGACCGAGCGCTGGTCCGGGCGTAGCGGCTACAAGCTTCAGGGCTTTGCCCTGGCGCTGGCCGTGGCCCTGGCCGGGACACAACTGGCGGCGGGCTACGGGCTGATCAGTCTGGACAAGGTCCTGTACCTGAACCCCACTTTCTCCTGGCTGCTGGTGCCGCTTGGAGGTGTGCTCTTTGGGGCAGGCATGACCCTGGCTAATGGCTGCGGCGCCCGAGCTCTGGTTCTGTTGGGACAGGGAAATCTGCGCTCCTTTGTCGTCGTGCTTTGTCTGGGTATCGCCGCCTATGTCACCTTGACGGGCCTGCTGGCGCCGCTGCGCATGAGCATCGCCCAAGCCAGCAGTGTCACCCTGCCCGCAGCGACCCTGTCCGAGGGTCCCCTCCGCTCTATGGTGATTGCCCTCCTCGTCGCCGCCCTGATCGCTTTTGCCTTGCTGCGTCGCCAGGACGGCCAACGCCTGAATGATCTGCTGGCCGGAGCATTTGTAGGGCTGCTGATTGTGGCAGGCTGGCTGACTACCGGCTGGCTGGGCGATGATCCCTTCGAGCCTTTACCCGTCAGCTCGCTGAGCTTTGTCGCCCCGATTGGGGAAAGCATTCAATACGCCATGATCTCCACCGGCATGAGCCCGCGCTTTACCATCATGATTGTGGTGGGTGTGGTGGCCGGCTCCTTGCTGAGCGCCCTGCTGCGTCGCCGCTGGAAGCTGGAAGGTTTTGAGTCGCCCCGCCACATGCTGCGCTCCATGGCAGGCGGTACCTTGATGGGCGTAGGTGGCGTGCTGGCCCTGGGCTGCACCATAGGCCAGGGCTTAAGCGGCTTGTCCACCTTGTCGGCCACCTCCTTGCTGGCGGTGCTGGGCATTATCGTCGGTGCACGTCTGACCTGGACCCGCCCAAGCGCCTGACTCCGTGTTTCAATAAGGGCTTGATTGACGGCGCTTCAGAATGGCCCTGGCGAGCTCCGCCTGACATTCGCTGAAGCACTCTTACCGAGCCCACTGCAATGCGACAGATCCTGCTTGTTGTCGATGTGCAAAGCTGCTTTTCACCGCCCCCCTGGCTGATCGACGGCATTAACGCCCTGAGCACCCGCCTGCCTTGCGCGGCCTTGATTGAACTGCACGACGAGTCTCAAACCCCTTTTTCCAGTCAGCTAGGCTGGTGTCCGCCGCGCAGCGATCGCTGCCTGGTCGATGCCAAACAAATCTTCATCAAGCACGGCTACGCCCCCAGCCCCGCTGCAATGGAATATTTGCAGCAATGTCAGGCTGATCGCATTCTGGTCTGCGGCATTCAAACCGATACCTGCGTGCTGGCTGCCGGATTTGCCTTGTTTGATGCCGGGCTGCACCCCACCCTGATTACGGATCTGACGGTTGGCTCGTCCCTGGATCGCTCCGGCGAGCTGGGTATCAAATTGTGGAAACATCACTTCGGGCGCACGATCCACAGCAGCGAACTACTGGCTGAACTGGACCGGCAGTAATCCCGCGCATGGGCGGGCAAAGCCGGACTTGGCTCAGCAACCCAAAGGTAGCGCCCACACGCGTCAAGCCACTACGCTGCAGCGAACCGCTCATCAAATCCGCCCCCCCTGTTCTCTCTGCTGCACCAGACAAATGCTGATTGAACATTCAACCATCGCGCCCCTGATTAATCATTACGTTTAGCGTAATCATTCACCCATAAGCTTTATTGATAGCCCTATACCGCCACTGATATGGTCGTTTCCAGAAACCTGCAAAAGGTTCAATTACAAGGAGACGAGACATATGCATTGGCTATCCATTGCCGTTTTAGGAGGCATGTTCGTACTGGCGACCGCCCTACCCATCAATATGGGGCTGATTGCTTTTGTAGGCGCTTTTCTGGTGGGTACGCTGGTGGCGGGCATGGGCGCCAAGGAAATCATGGGCGGCTTTCCGGCTGACCTGTTTCTAACACTGGCCGGTATTACCTATTTGTTCGCGCTGGCTCAGAACAATGGCACGATCAACTGGCTGGTCAGCATGGCCGTGCGAGCCGTGCGTGGCCGCATCGCCGCCATTCCATGGATCATGTTTCTGATCACGGCCGCATTGACCGCTGTGGGTGCCGTCAGCCCGGCCGCCGTTGCCATCATTGCCCCGATTGCGCTGGGCTTTGCCCGCCAGTACGGCATCAACCCGCTCTTGATGGGTTTGCTGGTGATTCATGGCGCCCAAGGGGGCGGCTTCTCCCCCATCAGTATTTACGGTGGCATCACCAACCGTGTGGTCAGCGCCGCCGGTTTGCCCTTGAATGAAATGGCCACCATGATGGCCAGCCTGAGCATCAACCTGGCCGTGTCCATTTTGCTATTCGTGTGGATGGGCGGTTTGAAGCTGATGCGTCAGAAAGTGGACTTAAGTTCGGCAGACGTAAACGTTGCCCGCGTGGCCCATGGCTCGGGTGGTCCGCAAGTGTTTGGCGACGCTGAAGCCGAAGCCTTTGGTGAAGAGCGCAAGACCGCCCGGAAAAGCCCCGATGCCCTGGTCGAAGCCGGTAATGGTGCCAACGAGGCCCCCCACTGGTATCGCGTTCTTACCTTGGTCGGCCTGTTCATCCTGGCCGTGCTGACTTTGTTTTTCAAACAGGATATTGGCTTTACCTCGATCACCATCGGTCTGGTACTGACCTTGATGGCCCCCAATCTGCAAAAACGCGCACTGGGCCAAGTGTCCTGGCCTGAAATCATGCTGATTGTGGGTGTCAGCACCTATGTGGGCGTGATGGAATCCATGGGCACGATTGATTTTGTCGGCCATAGTGTTGCCCAGCTGACCTCTCCCTTGATGGCGGCCTTGCTGCTGCTTTTTGTGGGCGCGGTCGTGTCGGCGTTTGCCTCCTCCACCGCCGTGCTGGGTTCGCTGATTCCGCTGGCGGTGCCCTTTCTGCAAGGCGATGGCGGCGTGGGGCCGGTGGGCTTTATTGCGGCTATGGCCGTGTCCTCCACCATTGTGGACGTCAGCCCCTTTTCCACCAATGGCGCACTGGTACTGGCCAATGCCCAGGGAGTGTCGCGTGATGCCTTCTTCCGTCAGCTATTGCTGTACGGTGCTGCCGTCACGGTTATTGCCCCAGTCGTCGTCTGGCTGCTGTTTGTGGTGCTCTAAAACTCCCGGCGAAGCAGAAATCCAGCTGGCCCCGGCACTTTGCTAGCCGGGGCCTTTTTGATGGGAATTCTGACCTCATCAACCGGCAGTTAACACTCTCTGGTCCAACTCCATAGACCATAAGATTTGCGAGTGGCGTGGAATGCCTGCAAGGCATATTCCCTCCTGCCTCATCCCGGCGTTCAGCCCTCAGCCCGGAACCGACAAGACTTATTCCCGCCCGAGTCTCACCAGCTCATCGCCCCGCCTCCCTCTCAACCGCGTTTTTCCCTATGGAAAACGCCAAAACAGCTATGGCGCCGCATTAAATTCTGAATAAAGCCTTGAAAGCTGGAAATTCCCAACACCGAAATGAGAATGATTGCTATTATTCTGCCGTTATTTCAAGCCTGATGCCCTCTTTCCCTCTCTGTCACCAAGAACTTGCTTACTGAAAAGCGAAGCTTGCGTGATGAGCGCAGCGTACAAGAATGGCGGACTCCATCCGTCACCCACCGTTGCCAAGCAAGCACGGCTTTTCTCGGTTTAATGATCATCAATCCAGCATCCGGAGACGGTGTTGTAGTAGGAGGCGCGTCAGCGTGAAAGAGTCATTTCGCCAATGTATGGCATGGCTGCATACCTGGGTCGGTCTGGTGGTGGGCTGGATCCTGTTTTTCGTCTTCGTCACTGGCACGGCTGGCTATATGGACGATGAAATCACTCGCTGGATGGAGCCGGAGCGCCCCTTGCCCATGCAAGTCCTGCCCGAGCAATCCAGCCAGATGCTGGATCAGGCCCTGACGCAGTTGCAAGCGCATGCCCCGGCAGAGTCCAAAGCCTGGACCATTACCCTGCCGCATCAAGCCCTGAACCCGCGTGCCACGCAAGGGCTGTCCATTGCCTGGGAAGAAATGCCCCAGCCCGGTCAACGTGGCCGTCGCGGGGGAGAAAAACTGGATCCTGTCACCGGCCAGATTCAGCCGGAAGTGGAACCCCGCGCAACTGCTGGTGGCACCGGCCTGTACCGCATGCATTACGCCTTGCACTACCTCCCCTATCCGGTCGCTATCTGGCTGGTCGGTATCTGTACCATGCTGATGCTGCTGGCCGTGATTACAGGCGTGGTGACTCACAAGAAAATCTTCACCGACTTTTTCACCTTCAGGCCCGGCAAGGGGCAGCGTTCCTGGCTGGACGCGCACAATGTCGTCAGCGTGATGTCCCTGCCCTTTTTCCTGATGATTACCTACACGGGCCTGATCTTTTTCATGTCCATCTACATGCCGACCGGGCGAGAAGTCATGTATGGCGCGACAGAAGAAGGACGGCAGGCTTACTTCCAGGATATTCGTCAGCAAAAACGCGACTTCCTGCCCGTGAGCATGCCGCAGGCTCCCCTGGGCGAGATGATGCACAGCGCAGAACAAGCCTGGGGCAAGAACAGCATTGCCTCGGTGCAGATTACCCATCCGGCAGATAGCCAAGCCTATGTAGAACTGCGTCGCACCGGCGTCACGGGCGTGTACTGGACCCGTGCCGAGACCCTGCGCTTTAACGCCTCTGATGGCAGCCTCATGGAGCCGGAGGACAATAGCAATGTCACCGGAGACACTCACCGCGTATTGCTGGCCTTGCACGAAGGAGTGTTTGCCGAATGGTGGTTGCGCTGGCTGTACTTTATTTCAGGCTTGCTGGGCTGCGCCGTCATTGGGACAGGTCTGGTGCTGTGGACGGTAAAGCGTCGTACCCAGCATCAAAAGCGCAAGGCCAAAGCCACCCCGCTTAGCGCATCCGAGCGTTTTGATGCCGCTGGCCTGCGTTTAGTAGAAATCCTGAATGCCGGAACTCTGGCCGGTTTGCCCTTGGGGCTGGCGGCCTACTTCTGGGCCAACCGCCTTTTGCCTGTGAATATGGCCGACCGCGCCGCCTGGGAGTTTCATGCTCTGTTCCTGGTCTGGGGCTGGTCCTTCCTGTATGCCTCCTGGCGACCATTAAAACGCGCCTGGCTGGAACTGTTGTACCTGACAGCCGCCGCCTACGCCTTGATTCCTGTCCTGAACCTGCTGACGACCGACCGTCACCTGGGTGTCACCGTCATCCATGGTGACTGGGGCCTGGCAGGCTTTGACCTGACCATGTTTGGCCTGGCCGCTATCTTTGTCTATATCACCGTAAAAATGAAACGCAAATGGCACATTGCCAGCCTGCCTAAAAAAGCCGCTGCCCCGGCCAGCTTGCAAACTGCGGGAATGAACGGATGAGTGGACTGACTTCCCGCTACCGCCTGCAAGTGCTGTCGCGCATTGTGGCGGCCACTGTCGGCGGCTACGCCCTGGCCGCTGCTGCCACAGTATTGCTGACCGTGCTCTGGCCTTTGCCTAGAGCCCAGGCCGTTCTGGCAGCGAATATGTTGAGCTTTGTCTGGTACACCATCGCCGTGATGTGGGTGTTCAGCACTAAAAGCGCCACCCGCGCCTGGGTGGGCATGGTTCTGCCTACGGCCTTGATCGCCGTGCTCAGCGCTGTGCTGATGCCCGCCGGAGTGCTGCCATGATTAATACCAGTCTGTGGCTGAATCTGGCCGTTTTTATCATCAGCCTGGTGGGCTTTATCTGCCTGGCTTTGGCCAGTGATCGCCAGGGGGAATTCCTGCTGCATCGCATGCCCAGCGAGAAGGAAAGGCGGATCTTTCGTCTGCTCGGCTGGCCCTTGCTGGCTGTGGCTTTAGCTCTATGCTGGCAAGGCTGGGGCTGGAGCATGGGCACCGTTGCCTGGCTGGGTTGGCTGACCATGGCCGGTGCCGGGTTGACCTTTTACTTGCCCTGGTGGCCTTGGCAGGAAAAGAAACCTGTGCGGGCCAAACCTGCACCAGTTGCGAAGGCAGCGCCTAAAGCGGTTGGAGCGGGCAACACTGCATCGACATCAAGTGACGCTATAGCTGGGAAAAATGGAGTGGCGGCGGCAAATTCAAGCGCTGCTTCAACTAGCGCTGGGGCTACACGTACAGAGCCAACTCACGCTGGAGTGGCGCCTACAGCATCACGATTTTCCACACGCAGCCTAGTTTTTGCCAGCGGCCTTTTGGCCATCCCTGCCGCCTTCATGATTTATCTGGCGCAACAAGGCCCCGAGCCTGTATTTGGCAACCATGCCCTGCAAGGCCAGATTGGCCCCTGGTCGTTTGCTCTGGCTGAGACGAATAACAAAGCCCCCATCAGCGGGCCCACCGGCGCTCATCGCAAAGCATTTCAGATTCGCTTTTGCCAGGCCTGCGACCCACATATACGCCGCGCCTATCTGCACGTGAGCAAGCCCGAGCCTATGCCTGCGCCCCGTCAAGCTTTCAGCAACACGCGCTGGACACGAGCGGTAGAAATCGTCATTCCGCCCAATAGCGAACTGGAACATCAACTATGGCTAACCGTGGAAGCCAAGAGTGGAGAGATCTACCATCAGGCTTTTGATTTCCACCAGGTATCCCCCATGACAGCGGCATTCATCCAGCAACAGCCGTAAGCGCGATCCGAATAGAAAGGGCCAAGATTGAACCGCCCCCGAGTGTTGAACAACAATTCACGCTTTGGTGGGCCATTCAAATTCCGGCCCTTTTTTACCCCTGGGCAACGCGGGTTCCTTGATGAAACACCATCTGCCAACGCCCCTGACTCTGCTTCCAGATGGAGCTGCGCAAGGATTGTTGCGGCTTTTCATCACCTGATATCTCACACACATAAGTCGCCAGGACGACATCCTCTGACAGGATGGTCAGCTTGAAGTTGCTGAGGTGGCGCTGCACAAAATCCTGTTCAGGCAGATCGTTTAGCACTTCTGCTCTACCCCACGCCGCGCCTCTGGCTCCGAACTCTACAAACTCGTCGGCCAGTAAAGCGCCAAGCGCCGCCACATCCTGACGAGTGGCACGCTCAAACAGGCGCTCTTCAAGAGACAGGATCAAGGATTCAAGGGAGTGAGGCATGTGGATGTGAGGGAATTGGGAGTGATGTTCAGCGTCAGAATCGTCAACACAATTCTTCATAAACCAGACAAAATCCTACACCTGACACAAGCCGCCACGCCACCGATATTTCTCACATTTACTATAAAAAAACACCACCCTAAACAAAGGAAAATTTTTGACAGTTGTTTTCCTTTCAAGCACTTAGCGCTTCCCGCTTATCGCTAGAATCCAGCCGTGTTAAATGACTAACAGGGCAATATCATGTCTTTATTAAAACGATGCACCGCAGAAACGCTGGGCACTTTCTGGCTGGTCTTTGGGGGCTGCGGAAGTGCGATCTTTGCCGCTGCCTACCCTGAACTGGGGATTGGTTTTGCCGGGGTAGCCCTGGCCTTTGGTCTGACTTTGCTGACCATGTGCTATGCCATCGGCAATATCTCTGGTTGTCACATCAACCCGGCTGTCACGCTGGGCCTGGTCGCTGGGGGACGCTTCCCCGCTCGTGATGCCATTCCCTACATCATTGCCCAGGTTCTCGGCGGTCTGTTGGCCGGCGGTGTTCTGTACCTGATCGCCAGCGGCAAAACCGGCTTCGATCCCGTGGCAGGTTTTGCCTCCAACGGCTTTGGCGAGCACTCGCCCGACAACTACAGCCGCAACGCAGCCCTGATCGCAGAAATTGTGCTGACCGCCTTCTTCCTGTTCATCATCATGGGCGCAACCCACAAGCGTGGTCACGCCGGCCTGGCAGGCGTAGCCATTGGTCTGGCACTGACTTTGATTCACCTGATCAGCATCCCTATCACCAACACTTCCGTGAACCCTGCGCGTTCTACTGGCGTGGCCTTCTTCCAGGGCACCTGGGCCATGGAGCAGCTGTGGCTGTTCTGGGTCGCTCCCTTGATTGGTGGTGTGATCGGCGCTCTGGTGTATCGCTTTCTGCACAGCAACGACGAATAAGCTGCACTGACTCCTGCTGACAGAATCATTGAGCCGCATCGGCTTGGACGGGCTATGTGCCCGATTCAAGACGATGCGGCTCAATGCTATTTATGGACCCCAATTGTCACCCTGCAAAGCACCAGGCTTGTCGCGCTTCTGTAGTAGGATTTACACCCTGCCCCAAGCAAAGAGGCAGTACGCGCTGCACCTGGCGACTCAACCCAGACTCATACGCTTATCAACGCCCGCAAACCCGGAGAACCTCATGAAAAAAGCATTGAACACCGGCCTGATCGCTTTAGGACTCAGCTTGATGGCAAGCGCCTCTTCCGTTCAGGCGGCCGACTGCGACAGCATGAGCAATCAAAATGCCATGAACCAGTGCTTTAGCAACGAGTACAAGAACTCGGACGCCGAACTGAACAGGCTCTACAAGGAAATCAACCATCGTCTGAAAGATGATGCCGATACCCTCAAAGCCTTGCGTAACGCCCAACGGGCCTGGATCAGCTTCAGGGATGCAGAATGCGACTTTGCTGCGATCAACACCGAAGGCGGCAGCATTCACTCCATGCTGATCACCACTTGCCGGAATGAATTGACCCAGGCCCGTATCAAGAACTTCAGCACCTACCTGTCCTGCGAAGAAGGCGATATGAGCTGCCCGGTTCCACCGGCCATGTAATGACATGCCCGACACCAAACACCCATCCACGCGCGATTTGAATGACCTTTACTACTTTGTACAGGTCGTGGACCACGGGGGATTTGCACCGGCCGGACGGGCTTTGGGCATCCCGAAATCCAAGCTAAGCCGACGCATCACCTTTCTGGAAGAATCCCTGGGTGTGCGTCTGATTCAGCGCTCCAGCCGCCATTTCAGCGTCACGGAAATTGGCCAGATGTACTACCAGCGCTGTGTAGCCATGCTGGTGGAGGCCGACTCCGCTCAGGACATCATCGAGCGCCATCGCAGCGAGCCGCAAGGCTCAGTACGCATCAGCTGCCCCCTGGCTTTGCTGGACTACGGCGTCAATGAATTGCTGGCCCGCTATATGGCGGCCTATCCGCAGGTCAAGCTGGAAGTGGAAAGCACCAACCGCCGCGTGGACGTGATTCGCGAAGGCTTTGATGTGGCCTTGCGCGTCCGCTTCCCTCCTTTGGAAGACAGCGGTCTGGTGATGAAAGTCCTGGGCGAGAGCACACAGTATCTGGTTGCCAGCCCGGCCCTGATCGAACGCATGGGTGGGCTGCCCAAGCTGGACCAGTTAGGTAGCTGGCCCGCCTTGAGCGACGAGCATCTGCAGCGCAATCCCACCTGGCAACTGCAAACCGCAGAAAACACCCTGATGGAAGTGCCCTACCAACCCCGTCTGGTCTGCGACGACCGCATGACTTTGCTGCAATCAGCCTTGCAGGGAATTGGCGTCGTTCAGATGCCGGCCATGCTGATCGCTCCGTACATGCAGGACGGCAGACTGGTGGATGTGGCCCCCGGCTGGAACCCCCGCTCCGGCGTGGTACATGCCGTCTTTCCTTCACGCCGAGGCCTGGTGCCTGCGGTACGCGCTCTGCTGGATTTTCTGGGCCAGGAGTTCGTCACTATTTTGCATACGCCCGCCCCCTGAATCCCTGCTGCAAATTACCCAAAGCCAGCCGCCACTCAGTCGTTCTAATTATGGAACGCTGATGGCCATATTCTTGTCTATTCAAGCCATCGTTGCACTCCTATAGTCTCTTCATCGAACTATTCATGATGGGGAGTGCATCGACATGAACGCCAAAATGGCCGCGGCCACTGCCGCTATTCTCTGGGGCTTTACCTACATTCTGACCACGACCTGGTTGCCACCTAATCCCTTGTTCCTGGCTGCTGTCCGGGCGCTGGGAGGCGCCATCGTCCTGCTGGCATTGGTACGCAGCCTGCCGCCCCGTGCCTGGTGGGGGCGCCTGGCCGTGCTGGGCACCCTGAACACCGGCCTGTTCTTTGGTCTGTTCTTTATCGCTGCCACCCGTCTGCCCGGTGGCGTGGCCGCCATCTTCCAGGCGCTGGCACCACTGGCCACCATCTTTATCGCCTGGGGCATTTTGCGTGCTCACCCCGCCCTAACGCGGATTGGAGCCGTTCTATTGGGTGCACTGGGCGTGGCGCTGGTTGTCCTGTCCAGCAACGCCACTCTGGATCTGATCGGCATTGCCGCCGCTTTGGGCAGCATGTTGTCCATTGCGATGGGCGGGGTCTTGATGAACAAATGGGGGGCGCCACCTATCCCTTTGCTGGGCTTTACCGGCTGGCAGCTCTTGATTGCCGGTGTGGAACTGAGTGTGGTTGTGCTGCTGACGCAGGACATTCCAAGCCAGCTTATCCCTGTGCATTGGCTGGGCCTGTTCCTGCTGGCAACTGTACTGACGGCTGGTCCCTTCGCGCTATGGTTCAGTGCCATCAAGCAACTGGGCGCCGTCACTGTTGCCCCCTTCATGCTGCTGGTGCCTGTGACCGCTTTTATTCTGGACGCGCTGATCAAGGGCATCTGGCCCACCACGCTGCAACTGGTGGGAGTGGCACTGGTCATGGGTGGACTGGTCTTGAGCCAGCAAACACTGGCCGTCGCACGCTCCACGCTGGAAGCATCTGTCCACAAGCCCTGAACGCCCCACCCAAGGAGGAGGCATCATGAACCACGTCATACAAGAATTACTGCGTTCACGAGTGTATTTTGTACTGGCTACTCTGCTCCTGACCTACATTTTCTGGTGGAGCGGTGTGAACAAGGTTTGGGGCTTCAGCGCTGCAAAAAAGGAAATGGCCCACTTCGGACTGGAGCCCCAGGCTTTATTCGCCGTGCTGACTATCACAGTTCAATTGCTGGGCAGTTGGCTGATTATCAGCGCGAGTCGTCTGGCCTGGTTGGGGGCGCTGATGCTGAGTGTCTTTATCTTGCAAAAACGGCAGACATGGTTTGATGTCTGCCGTTTTCCTTTACAGGGCCGGTTCGGGCTGATCAGGGTCGCGCTGTATATCAAAACCAGCGGCCCGCCAGGCTTCCAATCCGCCTTCCAAAGGGCGCACCCGACTATAGCCACTTTGCAGCAAGCGTTTGGACACCAAGGCTGCGGACACCTCATTGGGGCAATCGCAATACACAATAATTTCCCCGTCGGTAATCAGGTTCAATGTGGCCTCACCCAAGGCCAGGCTGATGGCCCCCGGAATACGTCCTTGCGCCTGCATCAGAGTCGAACGTACATCCACAATCGTGGGGGGCGTATCCGAGGACAGCATCTGGTGCAGTTCCTGCACGCTGACACGCTCCATGCACAAGGACTTCATGAAGCGATGGCGCTGCCACCACTTTCTGGCAATGAACACGCCCAAAGCCAGTGCCAGCAGGATTCCGCCCACCACACCCAGGCTGATCAGCACATTCAACAGTTCATCCACCGCCGAGCTGAACAAGGAACCCAAAAATACGGCAGAGCCCGCCCAAACCGCAGCTCCGATAATGTCGTAAAAAAGGAAGCTTCTTCTGGGTGTGCCCACCGTACCGGCCAACACACTGGCAATGGAAGCAAAGCCGGGTATGAACTTGGCCACCATCAAGGACGGTGCCCCCCAACGCATATAAATGGATTCGGTCTGCCGAATACAGGAGTCCGGCGATAGTGAAATTTTGCACAGCAAAGCCAGCAATTTGCCACCATAGCGTCGCCCAGCCAGGTACCAGCCGTAATCCGCAATCATCGCGCCCAGCACGGCAAAACCCAGCAAGCCCCACAGGCTGTAGCCACCGGACCCGTGCAAGGCACCCGTTACCACCAGCACCGGATAGGCCGGCACCGGCGCCCCCGCCTGCTCCACCAGGACATTGAAAAACACGATCAACAGACCGTGTTGCTCGATAAGTTGCAGAATCGATTCGACCATATTGCGAGGTACAAAAATTGCCAGACAGCCAATATTGTAGGCTGGTGTCGGCCGATTTCTGTTTCAACGCCAAAGCATTCCGGCATAGCTTCCATGCAAAAAACACGGTCCCTTTCAAGGACATCTGGCCAGACTCGACGCCGCTACTTTCATCACGCCCCTGCACTATCCCCGAGGCTGGCTCTGCAGCCACAAAACCGCTCAACAAACAAGAACTATTCTCATTAAAAGCCTACAGGTTAACGCTAGTAGTCATCGCTTTTTACCTGTCTATACAATAGCGGCGTCAATAACGGTTCAGGTGAGAGTCTTCACTTTGATGAAGCGCCGACGGAGCAACGACCCCGGAATCTCTCAGGCAAAAGAATCCTGAACCTTTGACCATCTGGAGAGAGGCACACCCGTGCCCACCGAAGGGGACCATCGCGAACCGATGGATAAGCTCTCAGGTAAACGGACAGAGGGGGTACAGAGGCCATATGGCCTGTGTTCACCTATTCGTCCGGAGCCTATTTATGAGCAGATAGTCAGGCGCCTTTTCTGGCCGCCTGGCATACCACATCCCTATTCCCATTTTTAATCGCACACAGGTCTGTTTTGACATTTCATGTCGTCAGAACAAGGAGGACTGCTGTGCGCTCCTCAGCTTATTTAGATCGGCATCAAGAAAACCGTCCTTGAGGACGGGTTGTGCCCTTTGTTTTCTCGCAGCACAGTCATAATTACGCATTTGAACGAAAAAAAATTAGGAGAACAGTGTGTCTCAGCAACACTCATCTGGACTGCAGCGCTCGTTGAAAAACCGGCACCTGCAACTGATAGCAATTGGAGGCGCTATCGGTACAGGGCTATTTATGGGATCAGGCCGCACCATTAGCCTGGCCGGACCCTCGGTCTTGTTTACCTACATGATCATTGGGTTCTTTTTATTCTTTGTGATGCGGGCGATGGGGGAATTGCTCCTGCATAACCTGGAATACAAATCTTTTGTGGATTTCTCCGCCGATATTCTCGGGCCCACCATGGGTTACTTTCTGGGCTGGAGTTATTGGTTCTGCTGGGTGGTTATCGGTATTGCGGATATTGTCGCCATTACCGGTTATACCCAGTTCTGGTGGCCGGACATTCCGCTCTGGTTACCCGGCCTGGCATGCATTGCCTTCTTGCTGATCTTCAACCTGCTGTCGGCCAAATTGTTTGGGGAGCTGGAGTTCTGGTTCGCCCTGGTCAAGATCATCGCTATTGTGGCCCTGATTGGTGTGGGTGCTTACCTGCTGTTTACCGGCTTTGTCGGCCCAACCGGCGAAAAAGCCAGCCTGACCCACTTGTGGGATCGCGGCGGCATGTTCCCCAATGGCCTGCATGGTTTCTTTGCGGCCTTCCAGATCGCCATCTTTGCCTTCGTGGGGATCGAGCTGGTGGGTACGGCCTCGGCTGAAACGGCTGACCCTGCCAAGAACCTGCCCAAAGCCATCAACAAGATTCCCGTTCGCGTGATTGTGTTCTACGTGCTGGCCCTGACCGCCATCATGACCGTCACCCCCTGGGACATTGTGGCGCCCAACAAGAGCCCGTTTGTAAACATGTTCTTGCTGATTGGCGTGGGTGCAGCGGCTGCCATCATCAACTTTGTGGTGCTGACCTCGGCCCTGTCGTCGGCCAATAGTGGCATGTTCTCGACCGGCCGCATGCTGTACGGTCTGTCCAAGAACAAGCTGGCTCCAGAGGCATTCAGCCAGTTGTCGCGTAACGGCACTCCCCGTAATGGTCTGATCTATTCTTGCGCCCTTTTGCTGTCCAGCCTGTTCCTGCTTTACGCAGAAGGCGACGTAATGCGTGTGTTCACCATTGTGACCACCGTGGCCAGCATCTGCTTTATCTTTGTCTGGGCCGTGATTCTGATCACCTACCTGAAGTACCGTCGCATTCGTCCTGAGGCCCATGCCGCATCGAGCTACAAAATGCCCTTTGCGATTCCCATGTGCTACCTGACCCTGGCGTTCTTTGCCTTTGCGCTGTACCTGTTCAGCCAGGAAGAAGAAACCCTGATCGGCCTGATGGCTACGCCATTCTGGTTCCTGGCCTTGTTCATCTGCCTGCCTTTCTACAAGAAACGCATGAAGCAAGATCTGGCCCTGGGTCTGGCCGCGCAAAACATGCGCTAAGTTGTTGAAGTACACGGCACGGCTCTACCCGGAGCCGTGCTGATGCAGTCGGGTCTGGCCACGTTCTACACAACTTGGCTGGCACACACTGGCAACACTCCACCTTGCTGTCCCTGGACAGCAGATCTGGAACGAGGCTGGAGCCCGGCAGCAAAAAGCCACCCGAACGGGTGGCTTTTTTCATGCTCATTGTCGCCCCGAAAATCTGGCTTTCACCTTCAGGCCTAGCACGATTTCCCAAGAAAATCACCCTTATTTACGCCTTATTACCCTTAATTATTAAACTCAAGTTTACGTAAGGGTAAACCCAAGTTGTGGCGCTTTGGAGCTTACTCATAGACTAAACCCGGTGTGTGGCCAATAAAAACGTACAAAAGGGACAAGCATGGTTTTGCGTCTAATCGACTCAATCAATGAATGGATAGGAAAGCTCATTTCCTTTATTGCCATCATTTTCTCCGCCATTATTATTTACGAAGTGTTCATGCGCTATGTGATGAATCAGCCCACTCGCTGGACTTTTGACGTCACCAAGCAGCTATATGGGTTCTACTTTCTGATGCTGGGCGCCTACGCACTTAAACATCAGGCCCATGTCCGGGTGGATTTGCTGATCAACCGCTTTTCCCCCACCGTTCGCAAATGGACCGAGATTGCGGGTTATCTGATTTTCTTCTTCCCTTTTGCCTGGGTATTTCTGACACGCAGCTACGACTTCGCCATGCGCTCGCTGGCGCAAGGCGAAACCACGTACGGCGCAGTACAGTTGCCCGTCTATCCCTTGAAGATGTCCATGGTCCTGGCCGCCGCGCTTTTGCTGCTCCAGGGCATTGCTGAAGTTATTCGTTTGTTGACCCAGAAGGAAGCCGCTCACCATGACGCCTGAACTGATTGCACTTGTCATGGGTGGCCTGCTCCTGCTTGGGCTATTCATGGGCCATCCCTTGGCCTTTGTTCTGGGTAGTACCGCCGTCATCGGCGCAATGGTGGCTGGCAAGCCCATGGTTCTGGGCATTGTCGTCAACCGCATTTACGGCGATGTCCTGGACAACTACACCCTGATCGCCATTCCTTTATTCATCCTGATGGCGCGCTTTCTGTCCGACTCGGAAGTGACTGACAAGATGTTCGAAGCATTGCGCCTGCTCATGTCCCGCGTTCGTGGCGGGCTGGCACTGGCCGTGGTGTTCATCTCCATCCTTCTGGCAGCGACCACCGGCATTATTGGCGCCTCCATTACCGTCACCGGCATGATGGCCTTGCGCCCCATGTTGCGATACGGCTACTGCCCCAAGCTGACCACCGGTGTTATTGCGGCCTCCGGCTGTCTGGGCATTCTGATTCCACCGTCCATCATGTTGATCTTGATGGCCAGCTACTCTCCCCTGTCCATCGGTGAGCTGTTCGCTGGTGCATTGATACCGGGTGTCCTGCTGGGCCTGCTGTATGCCGTCTGGGTGGTGTTCGTAGCCTGGCGTCACCCGGAACGTGCCCCCTCGGTGGAGCCTGATGAAAAGATCTCCAAGCCCGCCCTGATCCGCATGCTGCTGGTGGAAGCCGTGCCTCCTATCTTTTTGATTCTGGGCATTCTGGGCTCCATGCTGGCCGGTATTGCAACGGCCACGGAAGCCTCGGCCATTGGGGTGTTGCTGTCCCTGCTGATCGTTATTTTCCGGGGCAAATTCAAATGGTCCATTTTCCTGAATGCGCTTTACGAAACGGGCCGTACTTCCTCCATGATCTTATTTATCGTGGTGGGTGCAACCGCCTTTACCGGCGTCTTTAATATCACCGGCGGTCTGGGTGCCGCACAGGATCTGATGCGTGGCCTGGATATGGAGCCCTGGCTACTTATCGTGGTGATGCTGCTGATTATTTTTGCGCTGGGCTGCTTTCTGGACTGGACCGGTATTGTCCTGCTTTCCTTCCCGATTCTGTTGCCCATTGTGCAAGAGATGGGCATCAGCCTGCTATGGTTTGTGATTCTGGTCGCCGTTGTGTTGCAGACCTCTTTCCTGACCCCTCCCTTTGGTTATGCACTGTTTTACTTGCGGGCCATTACGCCCAAATCCGTCAAAACCATGGAGATCATTACCGGTGTCATTCCATTCATTGCCCTGATTATTTTGATGTGCATCTTGCTGGCCATTTTCCCTGGCCTGGCCACTTGGCTACCCACCGTCCTGTACGGAACTTAAATAAAACAAGGAGACACCATGAAACTGACAAAGAAGGCACTCTTCGCCTTGACGGGTTTTGCCCTGCTGGGCATTACCAGCCTGAGCCAGGCGGCACAAAAGTGGACCATGACCAGTACCTGGCCCGCTTCGATCGAGCTGGTGGAGCTGGACAAGAAATGGGTAGAGCTGGCTAACAAGCTGGTCGGCGACGAACTGAAAATCGAGTTCTTTGAAGGCGGCGCACTGGTTCCAACCGGCGAGGTCTTCAGCGCGGTGGAGTCCGGCACCATACAAGCCGGAGCCGACTGGCCGGGCTACTGGGCAGGCCGCAACCCCGCTTTCTCCCCTTTAGGAACACACTCCAGCCTGTTCAACGCGGTTGACTACGCCAACTGGATCAAGGAATGGGGTGGCGCCGAGCTTTATAACGAGATCTACGGCAAGTACGGCATGGTGTACCTCCCCTACGCCATCACCAATAACGAATCCGGCTTCCATACCAATGTGCCGATTCGCAATCTGGAAGAAATCAAGGGCAAGCGTCTGCGCCTCTCTGGCCTCGAACAAGGCAAGGTGCTGGAAAAGATTGGTGGCACGCAGGTTTCCATGGCTGGCCAGGAACTGTATCAATCGCTTGAGCGTGGCGTGATCGAGGGAGCCGAGTTCTCCACGCCGAACGTGGACGTTTCTGCCGGGCTGCATCAGGTCACCAAGCACTGGACCACGCCGGGTTGGCACCAGTCCGCTTCCGTGTTTGGCGTCATGATCAATAAAACCGCCTGGGATGCACTCAGTGATTCGGCCAAGGAGAAACTGCAAATTGCCGCCGACGCCACCATGATGTGGTCCATTGCTTTTACAGAGAAAAAAGCGACAGAAGGTCTGCGCACCTTCCAGAAAGCTGGCGTGGAAATCCACCGCATGGACGATGAAAGCCTGAAGACTATTCAGCAAGTCACCAACGAGGTGATGATTTCCATGGCTTGCAGCAATCCTGATGCGGCCAAGGTATATGCCAGCCAGATGGAATACCTGCATGACTACAAGGACTGGCGCGAAACCTCCATGCCCTTCAATCTGGGACGTCCGATTGATGGCCCGGATCTGGAGAAAATCAAAGCCTGCCTGAAATAAAACGGCCCTCCTCCAATGAGCTTAAAAGCGATAGTGGTCCGCCACTATCGCTTTTTTTATGCGCCCCGCAATCAAGTCTGAATCGCTTTGATCGCTACAGGACCTGCAGAAAGGCCAGCAAAGCCTGAAGTTCCTCATCGCTCAAGTTCAAGACCTGTATCCGTTCCGATTTACGCGGCACCAAAAGGCCGGTTTCTTTAGGGTCCGGCCCCATTGCCACGTCATACATACGCAACAAGCCATCCAGGCTGGGGAACAAACCGTTATGCATCCAGGGACCTGCCTTGGCAACATTGCGCAGGCTGGGTGTTCGGAACAGCCCCAGATCCGCAGGGTCTCGGGTCCATTCAAATCGTCCCAGATCCTGCAAGCGACGCCCGTAAAAAGACAGGCCGATATTGTGAAAACCGTTGTCTGTCAGCATGGGGCCGTTATGGCAATTCATGCAGCGTGCCTTGGTACGAAACAAGTGCAGGCCGATCAGTTCCTGATCATTCAAGGCAGCCGTATCCCCGGCGATAAAATCATCAAAGCGCGTTGCTGCCGGGCGAATGGTAACTACATAGGCGGCCAAGGCACGGGCCAATCGCTCGGCGTCGATGGGATTAGATGAGGATGCGCCATAGGCCTGTTGAAATGCCTGTCTATAGTCTTCCGAGTCCTGCAAACGTGGGATCAAGTCACTCAAGGCATGGTTCATTTCTACCGGGTTTTCTATGGGGCCGACAACTTGCTCCTGCAAGGTTCGAGCACGGCCATCCCAGAACAGATCTTTAGCAAAAGGCGCAGCAAACAAGGGTGGAGTACGGCGTTTTCCCATCAAGCCATCCTCCCCTACGGCTGATGCCTTGCCATCGGTAAAGGACTTGTCGGGCTGATGACAGGACGCACAGGAGATCTGTTTTTTTTGCGACAGCTGCTTGTCAAAAAACAGGCGTGCCCCCAAGGAGACGATCTGCCTGTTCTTGGCATCCTCTGCCGCCTCGGACTGGGCGCTGGAGCCCGGCCCAGGCACGGGCCCCCACTCTTGCCAGGACTGCCCCGGATCAATGGTGGGCGCTGGCCATTGGACGGGGACATTTTTATAGAGGGCGCGTAGACACCTGGCCTCAAGCATGTCCTTAGCTCCACAGGATTGCTCTGTTGTCTCCAAAGCGGAAGGCCCCGTAGTGACCACAGGAGCAGAAGCTAAACCTGAGCCAAGCTTCTGGTCCGCTCCTGTCTCCACTCCCCCCGCAGCGCAAGCTGCCCCTGACAGCACTGTTGCCAGTGCTACCATCAGCAAACTTGCGCCAGCTTGTCCCCCTTTTAATACCGATAGGAAGCGCGCAGCCACAGCTCTCGTCCTGTGCGATATAGGTTCGGGTTCAGCACCGAGGTTGGTGTCGAGACCACCACGGGCGCTTGCTTGTCCAGCACGTTCAGGACATCCAGCCCCAGGCCCAGACCTTTAAGCATGGCTGGCTCCCAGTCCAGACGCATATCCCAGGTCCAATAAGAACCGACCCGACCGGATTCATACTTCTCCAGCCCATCACCCCGATTCAGACCCACATAGTGCACATCCATGCGAGCGCTGTTCCAATTGATCCGGTTGTTCATCTGCAAGCCATACCGCGCCCACATGCCGGTTACGCCAGCGCTGACTCGCCAAGGCAGGTTGTAGTCCCCCACTGGACGATCACCACGGCGTATCAGGTCGCCGTTGTAATAGATGTTTTCCTCCTGTGCCTCGGCTTCACCGTCATAACCGTCGGCCAACTTGTTATTACGCTTGCTGTGCTGATAGGTCACATCCACACGTCCCGTCCACAAGCTCTCGCCCAAGGTCCAAGGGGCCGTGTTCATCAGACTCAAGGTAAAGGCATCGGTTTTGGACTTGCCATTATTGGTGTAGGTGTAGCCCGTCCTCGCCTGCCCTTCGATAGAGACTTGTTGACGGCCATAGCGGCGCACATAGGCCAGTTCGGCGGCCACTTTGTTCGTCAGCTGTTGCTGCAAGCGCAAGGCCCACTCGTCGTCATACGGGGTTTTCAAGCCATCCAGCTTGTAGGCCGTATGCGAAGGACGGTCTACCGGATTGCCGCCCGTCACCAGCAAGGTGTGCAGTTGGCTCTTGCGCTCGCGCATGGCAATTCCAAGAATATCCATGCCGTAATAGCGCGACCAGCCACCCGACAGACGGGTTTCACCCGTTCCCAGCACATCCCATTCCAGCAAGGTGCGCGGAGCCAGATTGGTATTGCCAAAGTAATTGTCCTTATCCATGCGCAAGCCCGTTGTCAGGGCCAGACGCTGCCAGGACATGCGGTCCGATACATAAACGGACGCATTGGTATAGCTGACGCCCACCTCTCCAGCGCGGTAATAGTTCAAGACCTGCACCTTGCTGGGCTGCCCATCGCTGTAATGGCGTCTCTGCCCCCCGTAGGCATCCCGATCTCGGACAAACTCTCCCTTGGTATGGGCCAGCTCAAAACCTACGTAGGGCGTATGTTCGATTGCCCCGGTCTGAAACGGCTTGAACTCCAGTCGGGTCTTCATGGTCAGATTGCGTTGCTCGGTGGACTCCTGCCCGAAACCACCGCTGATATAGGTGTAGTCGGGGCGGCCATTGGGCAGAAACACCATATTGACCATATATTCCGTGCCGTCGGAATTACGGTAGCTGTTCATCTGGTCGTAACCCAGCTGCAAGCGCCCCTGCCCCCAGCCAAAATCATGGTTCAGGTCAAAGCCCAGACCATAGGCTTTTTGCTGATGCTGCCACTGAACCCGATTAGCCGTGATGCCGGAATCCACCAGATCCTCGCGCCGGTCCGCGTACTTGAAGGTCCAGGCGGAATCCGTGCTGGCACTCCAACGGGTATGGATTTTGGCGAACACATTATCGACACGGTCTTTGGAGTTCGTATTCACATCACTGAACTCCTTCTCGTGCAAGACGCGCATGGTGCGATCAATGCTGGACTCACGACGGGACACACTGATCAAGGCCGCAGTATTGTCCGTAATGCCCACATCCAGCATGGCGGATGAAAAACGCTTGGTCCAGGCAGGGGTAAAACCCGGCTCGCCTGCCCCGAACTTTTTCTTTTGCTCTTCAGGTACAGTCTGGGAGGTCAACCCGGAGGAGTTGTAGCTGAAGTCCGCACGGAAGCTGTTATTGCCCTTGGGATCACGCACCTTGGCATCGACCACGCCCCCAGTGAAGCGGCCGTATTCCACGGGAATGCTGCTATCGAGCACCGTCACGCTTTCCAGCATATTCGTGTCCAGGTTGTAGGCCTGGGAGTAGGCGGGCACATTGCCTACCTGCAAATTCAAATTGCGGCTGGCTGGATCAATCTGATTGGTGGAGCTGATGCCATCAATCTGGAACTGATTCTGGAACGGACTGGCCCCATAGAAGCTGATATCTTCCAGCGCCAGAGAACCACGGTTGGCACTGGTTTTTGCGGCCTCGTTCTGACGCACGGCCGGGTTATCGGCCAGAAGGCTGGACAGATCACGGTTACCCGCTGCGCGTTGATCCAGTTCCTCGCGGGTATAGTTGCGTTCACCAACACGCTGGCCTTGTACACGGACGGGCTCCAGCACGGACAAACCTTTGGCAACAGTAGCCGTCACAATCGTATAACGCTGATCGCCCTGGGCTCTGGCCGCCAGTCCCCAAGGGGCCAGTAAGGTATCCAAGGCCTGCTCAACCGTCAGTTCGCCCTGCAAGGCCACGGCTCGCTTTTCCCGAATCTGTCCCGGTGAAAACGCAATTTCCACCTGGGCCAGACGGCCAATTTGCAAAAGTGCATCGGCCAAAGGCTGAGAGGCCATATCCAGCACAATAGGCCCGGCAGCGTGTGCCGGCATGGGCTGCATCACGAACAAAACACTGGCCATCAAGAAAGCCAGTTGCCCCTGCTTGAAGCGCGAGCCTTGGGAAGAAGAAAGAGACTTGGTTGTCACGCCGGGGCGAGCTTGCCTGCGCAAGGCAAAAAGAGACGGCGTGTCCTGCAAAGCGCACTTCATGATTGAGCATCCTATGTAAACAACTACCCTCAGGACGCTGTGCTACCCCTCCCCCCTCACCCCTGATTGCCATCGTATTTTTTAATTGATAATAGTTATCATTAGTAAATAACTATAAGCCCTGGTAACTCCTTGATTTGCAAGCCTTGGCCCAGGGTCAGCAAGTTCAGGGCAGCGGCTGGGCGAGCCGCTTGCACCACACCGGACACCCGCATTGAGCCCGCCTGCTCGCTGCCAATCCAGATCACTCGATGGGTGTATTCCCCCAACTGACGGGCAACTTCTTTCAAGCTGACATCATCAAAGCTCAGCAAGCCGTTCACCCAGGCAGGCGCCGCTTCCGCATACGTGGACGTTGCAGGCTGAGCCAACTGCGCCCGCAGTTGCCCGCCCGCTACCGTGGCGCTATCCCCCGGCTGCAAGATTACTGGCTGCGAGGTATCGCAAGACTGGCACTGCACCTGCACGGTATGTTCGTATACCGCCACGGCGCTGATCTGATCTTTAAGACTGACCTCGTAGCGCGTTCCCAAAGCCGTCGCTTGTGCCGGGCCGGCCTGCACGGTGAACGGACCTGTCTGGGGCGAAGCAGGCACCACCTGAAAGAAGGCACGCCCCGACTCCACGCTGACTTGTCGTTGGCCATTTTCAAAATTCAGACGCACACGAGTCTGTGCGTCCAGAATCGCCACCGAACCATCAGGCAAACTCAGTTGAGTGATTTCCACCCCACTGCGGATCGAGCCTTGCAGCTCAAACATCTGCCAGGCGTAAAAAGACGCTCCCATCAAGACACAGGCACTGGCCAGGGTTTTGACGCGTGACTTTCTCTTTTTACGGGCGATGGGCAGCACCGAAACCTGATCCAGCCGCCGCCAACTGGCCGCCAAGGCATCATAGGTTTGGGCATGCAACGGATCGGCTTCATACCAGGCGTCGAACTGGGCCAGGGCGTCCGGCTCCAGCTTGGTGCCTTCTTTACGCACCACCCAGCGGGCGGCGTCTTCATCTACTCGGCTCCAGGCCGAATCTGGCTGCGCGTTCATACTGCGGAATTAAAGACTTGGTGCGCCACCAGCAAAATGCGCATCATGTGTTTCTCAATCGTGCTCTCGGACACTGACAACTTCTGGGCGATCTGCGCGTAGCTCATCTCTTCACAGCGATGCATCATGAAAATCCGCACACTGCGCTGGGACTGGGCCATCAAGGCCTGCTCCAGACGCTGCAAGGTTTCCTTGGCCAGCACTTCCTCATACGTATCCGGGGCATGGTGATGGGCGACACTCAAGGCGTAGCCATCGAAAGCAGCCTGCTCACGTGTTTGACGCCGATACCAGTCCGCCACAATATTGGCAGCCACTCTGAACACATAAGCCCGGTGGTTGTCTGCCGTGACCTGCTTGCCCTTCTCCAGCAAACGCAGCCAGGTGTCATGCGCGCAATCTTGCGCCAGTTCAGAGCAGTGAGTACGCCTGCGCAGATAGCGGATCAAATCCGGGTAATGGGTCAGGAACGCCGCCGTCAGCTTGGACATAGAGACAATCAGGTTAACATCTAATTAATAATCATTCTCATTATTATATACACGTCCAGCGCCTTGTTTGCTACTACCTGCCATCAATACGCTAGCTGATAGTTGCTGTCGCCTGGATGCCTTATTCTGTCTGCAGACATAAAAAAAGCGCAGCGTATCTATACGCTGCGCCTGCAAAAAAACCAAGTTTGGGTACTTAGGCTTTCTTCAAATACATGGCCTTCAACAAGTAGCTGATGCCATCAATCTTGCAATCGACTTCGTGGTCACCACGAACCAGACGTATGCCTTTGGCCTTGGCACCTTTCTTCAAGGTGCTGGAGCCTTTGACCTTCAAGTCGCGGATCAGAATCACATCGTCGCCCGCAGCCAGCAAGTTACCGTTGCTGTCTTTAACGATCAGCTCATCGTCATCGGTATCTGATTCGGCAGCCGGGTCCGCGTCTTGCCATTCATAGCCGCAATCGGCACATACCCATTGCTCCGTGTCATGGTAGGTATTTTCCAAGGTGCACTGAGGACAGGGAAGCGGTGTGCTCATATTTTTTTCCTGTAAAAAGCTGGGTGCTGCTGCACCAGAAGTGCGGCCAGTTTAGCCCTTTGCATCAGGAAGGCCAAAAACGCAAGATTCACATCAACCATGGCAATGGGCTTGCGGCCAAGCCGTACCTCATTCATAGCAACGTCAGCCCCCTTAAAAAGAGCAAACAAACTGCGCATCAGGCTAAAGAATTAACAATCTCTTCAAACACCAATCCCATACTGCCTCCACCGACTGTCTGACCGGCGCTGATCGCTTGCGTACCAGATAGAAATCCGGCCCCAAAGTCCCTGCTTCCGCCACCTGCACCAGACGCCCAGCGGCCAGATCTGTTGCCACAAAAGCCCTGCACGCCAAAGCCACACCTTGACCCGCCATGGCTGCATCCAATGCCAGCGTTGTCTGGTTGAACACCGGGCCCGGCAATCTGCCACTGCCTTTCAAAAACGTAGCCCAATGATCGTGAGCATCATGCAATAAAGGCAAAGCACGCAGTTGCTCAATCGACAATGGAAGCGTCATGTTCCCTATCAAACGAGGACTGGCCACAGCCACCAGATCCTGACGAAACAGCAGTTGGGCCTCCAAATCCGCCGCAAAAGGCGGACGAGTCAGGCGCACGGCAATATCAACCTGATCGCGCTCAAAATCCGACAAGGCCTCGGTTGCCACGGTACGCAGCTCCACATCGGGCAAGACCGCTTGCAAATCCCCCAGGCGGGGAATCAGCAATTTGGCCGCCACCGTGGGCGTGACGCTGATCGTGACTGTATCGGGGCGCACCAACAAGCGCCCTGTTGCATCAGCCAAAGTGTCAAAAGCACGAGTCACCTCGGCCAAATAGGCCGCGCCCGCTAAAGTCAGCTGCAAACCACGCGGATGACGCTGAAACAGCGCCAGCCCCAGATGCTCTTCCAAAGCCCGGACTTGCTGGGCGACCGCGCCTTGAGTCACGCCCAGCTCATCAGCAGCGGCACGGAAACTCAAACGACGGCCAGACACTTCAAAAGCACGCAAGGCATTGAGCGGAGGCAATGAACGGCGAGATTTCATCATTTTTTTGACAGTAGTTTTTCTACATCCTGGAAGGTTTATTTATCGCATGATTTTTCCATTTACAGCTGAAATAATAGTATTAATCTCAGCACACGGAGGTTCTCATGACTGTAGAAAAAGTAGCACTTATTAGCGCAGGCGGCTCGGGCATGGGCGCCGCTGCGGCCCGCAGGCTGGCTCAAGATGGTTATCGCGTCGCCATCCTGTCCTCGTCCGGCAAGGGCGAGGCACTGGCTAAAGAACTGGGCGGTGTGGGCCTGACTGGCTCGAATCAATCTAACGAAGATTTACAGCGCCTGGTTGACCTGGCCATGCAGCGCTGGGGGCGTATCGACGCCCTGGTCAGCTCCGCCGGACATGGTCCACGCGGCCCGGTTCTGGAGATCAGCGACGAGGATTGGCACAAAGGCATGGATGTCTACTTTCTGAATGCCGTGCGTCCAGCACGACTGGTAGCGCCCATCATGGCCGCGCAAGGTGGTGGGGCTATTGTGAATATTTCTACAGCCTGGGCGTTTGAGCCTGCGGAGATGTTCCCCACTTCGGCGGTATTCCGCGCCGGGCTAGCCAGCTTCACCAAGATTTTTGCGGACAGTTATGCGGCCAAGAATGTACGTATGAACAACGTGCTGCCTGGTTGGATTGATAGCTTGCCGGCGACCGAAGAACGGCGAGAAAGTGTGCCTATGGGACGTTATGGAAGAACCGAGGAAATTGCCGCGACAATTGCGTTTTTGTTGTCGGATGGAGCCGGCTACATTACGGGACAGAACATCAAGGTGGATGGTGGGCTGACTCGGTCAGTGTGAGCTGCCAAGCGCTGAGCTGACTGGCTGTGTTCACACTAAGGCTGCTGTGCGCACACTAACCAAGGGCCTTAGGGGATCCGTGAGTTCAATCCAGCAGCTGAGGCATAAACCAGCAAAGCAGTAACCATGTCTTGACGCAATGCTACGGTGCCTGGACGTCCAGGTCGGCTCGAACGGGAGCCGACCTACTCACACCGCACAACATCAACTCTGAACCTCTGCACCAAAAACTCCAGGCGAACAATCACATCCCCGGCTGCTAACGCGCTTGCCCGTGCCACGGAACAAGCTTGGCCTGCAATCGACGCAAACCTATTTCAAGCGCAAACGCCACCAAGGCGATAAGCAGAATCCCCGCCATCACCACGTCAGTTGCCAGAAACTGCCCTGCTGACTGAACCATGAATCCCAAACCACGCGTGGCAGCAACCAGCTCCGAAGCCACAAGGGTTGACCACCCCACTCCCAAACCGATGCGCAAGCCCGTCAAAATATCAGGCAAGGCACTGGGGATAATGATGTAACGCAGCAACTGAGCACGCGTCGCCCCGAAAGATTGAGCCGCACGCAGTTTCACCGGATCCACATTACGCACTCCGCCAGCTGTCGCTATCGTGATCGGCGCAAAAATCGCCAGATAAATCAGCAGTACTTTTGATAGCTCACCAATCCCAAACCAGATTACGATCAAAGGCAAATACGCCAGCGGAGGAATCGGGCGATAGAATTCAATCAAAGGGTCCAGAATGCCCTGGACAATACGATTACGGCCAATCGCGATACCCGTAGGAATCGCCAACAGAACAGCCGCAATCAATGCCAAGCTGATCCGCCACAAACTGGCCACCAAATGCTGCTGCACTGTGGCGTCCATATAGCCCACCGAGAACAAACGAGAAACACGGCTCAGCACAGCCTGGGGTGAAGGCAGGAACAGCGGGTCCACATAGCCCCACTCGGTAAGGGCCCACCACAAGAACAACACCCCACTTAAAGTGAGCAAACTGATCACGGCAATAGACGTTTGCCGAGGTTTAGTGGACGCTGATTGATTAGGCTTGGAATCGCTGCACACACTTAAAGACGAAGCGCCCGACAAACCTGCGATATCGCCTGCTTGCAGAACTTCGCCAGCGGCAGAGGATTTCATGAACAATCTCCTAAATTCAGGACGAAGCCGCAACAGGATGCGCCGAGAACACATGCTCCAGCACACGTTCTCGCGCCGCGATGAACTCTGGTGAGGACTTCACCTGACGCACCGGCTGCCCATCGGTGTAACGTCGCCCAAAATCCAGCCCCAAACGCTCCACCACATGCCCAGGCGTACCACCCAAAATGATCAGATCGGTAGCTAGAAAGACAGCTTCTTCAATATCGTGAGTAATCAGAAAAACAGGCTTGGCGCTACGCTGCCAGACATTCAACAGCAGCGTCTGAGCCTGCTCGCGGGTGAAAGCATCCAGCGCCCCAAAAGGCTCATCCAGCAAGAGCACACGCGGGTCCGCCGTCAGAGCACGAGCAATACCCACCCGCTGCTTCTGACCACCAGACAATTGCCAGATACGGCGCTGCTCCAAGCCCTCCAGCCCTACCAGAGCCAATTGATGACGGGCCACAGCCTGCCGCTGCTCCTTGGACTCCCCCCGCAGCGTCAAACCAAAAGCCACGTTCTCCAGAACCGTCTGCCAAGGCAGCAAGGCGTCGTCCTGGAACACCACACCGCGATCAGCCCCAGGGCCGCGCACAGGTTCGCCATCCAAGATAATCGTTCCAGCACTGGGCAAGGTGAAGCCAGCAATCAGATTCAACAAGGTAGTCTTGCCACTTCCCGAAGGCCCCAGCACCACCACCAACTGCCCCGACCCCAATTGCAGCGACACATCTCGCAGCGCCAAATGATTGGCACCGGGATAACGTGCGCTGACGTGATTCAGTGTTAATTGCGCCATCAGAATTACCTGGCCTGCGAGGCAGCCGCCTCGACATATTTGCTGGTGGTGTAACCCGCGTAATCAGGCAAGACCTCGTCGATACGGCCCTGCTCTTTCAGGAAGGCAGAGGTATCGGCCAAGGCCTTGGCAGTGGGCTGACCTAAAGTTTTGATTTGATCAGCCGCAGATAAAAAGCCGCTGCCAGCCAGAACATTGGGAATTTCTTGAGGCGTCGCACCAGTCAAGCGGGACAGCTTGTTGATGTGATCTGCATTGGCTACCCAGGCAGCAGGATCATGCGTATAGCCCTCGTACGCAGTCAAGGTGACACGCGCAAAAGCCGACACAATATCCGGATGTTTTTCCGCAAAATCCTTGCGCACTAACCACACATCAAAAGTCGGAGCACCCAGCTTGGCCAGTTCCCCTGAACTGATCAGCACCTTGCCGCTTTCCTTGGCCTTGCTCAAGGCCGGGTCCCACGTATAAGCACCATCAATATCACCACGAGCCCAGGCTGCCACAATATTGGCCGGCGTCAGATTGATGATATTGACCTGCTTGGGATCGATCTTCCAATACTTGAGCGCAGCCAGCAGACTGTAATGGCTGGTGGACACAAAGGGCGTGGCAATCGTCTTGCCAATGAGGTCCTGCGGAGCCTGAATGCCAGAACCGTTACGCACCACCAGCTCTTCGCTGGTGCCCAACTCAGCTGCGACCAAAAAGGTTTCTATAGGTAATTTACGACTGACTGCGGCGGCCAAAGGGCTGGAGCCTAAATAGGCAATCTGCACATCACCCGAAGCGACGGCGTTGATGACCTCTGCCCCACCATCAAACTTGCGCCAGTCGATTTTTGCGCCCGTTTCTTTTTCATAAACGCCATCGGCCTGAGGCACATTGGATGGAGTGGGAATGGTCTGATAAGCAACGGTCAGGCTGGTGGCCTGCGCGCTTAGAGATACGACGCTGGCCGCCAAGGCCAGGCCCAGATGCTGCAGAGTTTTCGTCAACGACATGAAGCATTCCTCGATGATGGTGGCGGCTTGATAAGCCCTTAGGTCGAGGAATCAGAATAGACAAAAGAACTTGAGGGTCAAAAGACCGATTTCGCTTATTGTTAGTGCGCGAATTTATGAGGTGTAAAGATGAACGGGCGATAAACCGGCTCAAAAGCGTCTAACTCTGCCTCAACAGAATTGCCCCCCTTATATGCAAGGACAAGGTCAAAACAAAGCCCATCATCTAGCCGCTAGCGTGTCTTTGACTGCCCACGAACGATCAGGAAGAACAACACGCAAACCAGCACCAATAGCGCAAAGAAAGCAAGGCCAATGCTGAAGTTCTCCGTCCCAAAATCGCGCAACAGGGTGACCGCATCCAAGGCGCTGTAAAGGCCGAATAGCAAGGTTGGGACAAACAGGATCGTCGCCAGCGTCTTGATGAGGTTGCGAGACCGTATTGCCAGCAGCACGGCAAAAACAATGGTCGCTACAAGCAGAACAGGAATTCCAGCAACCAGGGTCAGCAAACCATCGGACGCCAAAGCCGGGACGGGTACGAACAGCGCAAGGGCTCCAGCACGTTTGAATAAGTTCATGAGCCTAACCTTGAGTTGGGCAAGAAACACAGCAGACTATGGCAAGGCTACCGTCTTTAATAAAACTAAACCATCCTGAACGCCTTGCTCGGCCTAATCGCCAACATCAAACCGGCGTACTAAATGCCGGGTGGTAAGTAACCGTACCGGCTGGCACAACTTGCCCGAAGGACATGGCCATGAAGTACTCAGGAGGGACGCCCGGCAACACAAGCCTGGCTTCAGGTTTGAATCCGAATCGTTGATAGTAGGATGGGTCACCAAGAACAACGCAGCCCGCTGCACCCTGCTCGGCAAGCCTCCCCAAGGCCTCACGCATCAACTGCGACCCGATACCACGGCCCTGAAGCCTTGGGATCACAGAGACAGGGCCAATCCCAAACCACCCTGAGGTGCCATCGGAGATGGAAACGGGTGACACGGCGACATGCCCAAGAAGGAAGCCACCCTGCTCCGCAACCAGGGAAACGCTTAATGCTCCCGCATCGCGCAAGGCAGCAAGAATAAACTGTTCGTTGTGGCTCGTATGAGGCGCATCACGAAACGCAGCCTCTGTAACGGTCTCGATGGCAGCAAAATCAGCCAAAGTCTCGGGGCGGATGATGAGTTTTGTCATGAGCCCAGTATAAGTAAACACCGACGGCTTTCCATCATCCCGACGAGCAATAAAAAACGGCCCACATTGCTGTGGGCCGTTTTCTTTATCTTGGTGGCGCATCCCTGATTCGAACAGGGGACCTGCGGATTATGATTCAGTTTGATGGCAAGGCATTAGCGATGCTTTATCTTTGCAATCAAATGGTTAGACCACCCATCCATCGCTATGAATACGCTATGTTTTGCTATGCGGTTGACGCTTTGTTGACATCTAAGCATCAACGAAATTAGTAGTTTTTAAATATCTATAAACCACACAAGACCTACATTTAAAACATATTTTTTCCTGATATAGGCAGATGATCCCTCTTAACTACCAAATAGCTGATAATTTTTTGATTATTGGATTGCTAGTTACTCTTAGACACGCGTCATTTTCTTTAGTGATCAGCGGACTACTTTCCCACATAATTTATCTTGAAAACAAATAAAATATCTGTATCAGATAAATCTCAGCCATATCACCAACACGGCATAAAGTCACTAATCCAATAAGAGGTTCTTATATTGCGTAGGCAAAACTGCGTACTCCCCCCACCCTGGTCTTTCTACGCACAACCCAATACCATTCCTCGTTATTGCCCCCCAAAAAATTACAATCTTATCTTGCGATTGATCATTAATCCCCTTCCTTTCTTGTTCAGATCTAACCGCCTTTATATGAAAATCTATAGCTCGTCGATGGCAGTACAGCTTCGTCATCCGTAGATTCCAATCTGCCGCTCCCATGGCCGTAGATGATTCAACTATCCCCCAGTACAGTCTTGGGGTTTCATCTACATCTTGGACACTCCGAATATCAATAAGTAGCGACTGAAGTAAAAAAGCGGATGAAGATCCCGGCAACAAATAATATTTATATAAATTTCGATCAAAACCCCTACATATGCCTGCTACCGTTGTAATTTTACTAGGAACTTCGAAACTTTCGCCATTGTGACTACTAAGAGGTACTGCGACAGTTGGTCCAGCTTGATCTACATGAACATCATCATAAATTTGGTTTTCGTCTGGAACGACCTGTTCAGGAGAATCCATAACAAACGAATCTATAATTGCAAGCTCCCCGCTTTCTATTGCTTGCCGTGCTAGCTCAACATTAGGATATAACTTTCCAGTGGTCTGCTTTGTACGAAGGGGGCAGTCAACTTCCACATATCTCGGTAAGTGGTTATAACGCGCTGACCGGTTATTAGAAAATAATGCCTTTTCCTTTGGCGATCTAGATAGATTTGTAAAACAAACAGGGCAGTATATATGACTTCCCATTACTTCCTGGTACTCACTCGGAAGAACACGCTGAGCGTGTTGCACTAAAACATTTTCATCACCTTCCTCAAAGGACCAACCTTCCATATAGAGCGCATATTCAATCCGATTCGCCATCTATCTATGTATCCTTATTAAAATTCGAGATTTTCAAAAATTAATTAACGCACTGCATATACAGAAAAAATAACGTAGTAAGTATTCGTAATTGCAGCTATAGCGTAGCGGTACTATGGGGCCTTGCCCCAAACCCCACATTCGCCATGTGGCAGAGTTACAGGGTCAAAAACCCTGCAACCCAACCTAAAGCGTGTTTTATCAGGGAATAATGTCAAGGATGCGCTTCGCCGGGTACTCACCCGGTCCCGGCAAGCCGGGCTGCAGCTTCTGTGCCCGTCCTTGACATAGAAAAGACTGCCTCAGAGTAGAGATTTGATGACGCAGCTTAGCTAGCCAGGTAGAGAATCTGCCACCATTTAAGCCTCAGCAGAGACTGAGCACTACACCAAAAATCCTAACTGGTTCTCTTCTTGGCTTGCCGATAGAGGCGGTTTATGAGCTCTTGAAAATCAATTTCACCAGCAATAAATCTCTCTGACTCAAGCAATGCGCCTTCTGGAACAGAAAATCCCTCAAGCCGCACTGAGGCCCGGGCAGAATCAGCAGCGGCTCTACGTTCGGGCTGGCCAGAGCTCATAAGAAACCCATATTTTCAATTATTTCCCTAGGTCGCTTAAATCTGACGGTTTAAGAACCTCTAGCTCAGTGTAAGTATTTCTGCTAGCACTAGTTTCAAGTGCTGTTTTCGCCTTAGTAGCATTAATACAATTATCTGATACAGCCGCTTTCGCACCCATTTCATTCCGACACTTCTCAAGCATCTCCTTACGTTCAACATCATGGTTTTTATAATAATCAACCGTCTGTGTTGCTTCGCTTTTTCCACAAGCAGTGAGAACTACTGACGCAAATACTACCGTAGAAACTAGAGATTTTTTCATTTCAAAAGCCGTCGTTCTAAAATATGCAGGGTTAATTTCAACGACAATTCTCCCTGCTTAAGCGTAGGCGGTCAACTCACACCAAACCCTTGGTCATGACCAAGAATCACAAGTCAGATCCTGGCACTCGTTGCACCTGAAGCACCAAAAGAATTTCACTACTTGATTGTTCATATCCTGTCGTGTGGAGAAATCGCGGCAAAAAGCTAAGGCCGTCTCGGGTGTTAGTGTCCTTACTTTCAGTAAGCCCACCCAACACTATGACATCCCCATCTTCCATACCTACTTTGGTTTTTAGTTCTCGCTTCGTTAGCGTTGGGGAATTATTAACCCCCGTGGTTGTTTTCACAAAGTTAGAAAGCTGTTGGGTGATATCCAAATCAATGATGCTTTCTTTTACAACGGGCCGAACATCAAAAATCACGCCGGAACTACGATATTCAACGGACTGAACAGCCTGACCTGCCCCTTGTGGGTATGACAGTGCGCCTAGTACAGGCACCTCCTGGCCCACTGAAAAAACACCTTGAGAACCGGACTGGATACGAAGAGCAGGTGACGACACCACCTTAAAACGACTATCACTGGACAACATGGAATAAACAGCATCCAGGCTGGTGTTTTTGATCTGAATAAAGTTACCCAAATTTGTAGCAGTGGAGCCTATACCAATACCTACATGCCCTCCAAGTAAGTTCGCCAGCAGTCCAAATGCTGAGCCTTGCCGGTCACTGTTGCTCACCTCATATACCAAGCCCCGTACTGCCACTTCGCCAACGCGCTGGTCGACTTGAGGCAGCAATTCACGTAAACGTTGAATTTCTTCTTCGGCACCTGCAAACACCAATACATCCGAAGACTGATCAATCAATGAGGCAGCCGAAGATGCTGACACTTCACTCTTAGGACTGGCTTCAGGCGTAGCCCTTACACTGCGGTTTGTAACGAATGACCCTTTGAACAACGGTGTCAGAGTCCGCGATAGATAAGACACTTCGCGGTATCGTGGCTGATAAATGTAGATGTGCTCAGCTTGAATAGGAGGCTCACCCTCAACACGTTTACGCACAAAATCCACGCCAGATTTTCGTTCTACCGTGTAGCCCAGGCTGTCTAAAAAATACTGCATAAAAAGCGGAAACTTGCCCTGATTGTCTGTATACCTGAAGGAAATTAGTCGCTCATCCTCAAGAACATCTGGAGCGAGCACATAAGGGGTATTGGTAGACTCTCGATAAATAAGCTGCACTGTTTCAGCGATGCTTGCGCCTTGCAAATCAAGGTTAACCAACTTGGCTTGAGCAGTCCCAGTTAGAGCCAAAGATAAGAGTGATGCCAGGATTCGAAGTTTCATTTATTGGCCTTTAGATGTGGGTTTACTGCCGGTCCAGGAGGTGATGCGTTCGCCATCAACCTCACCAATCGTTGCTGAGCCACTATTTTGAAAGTTGGAAGGATGCTCAAGCCGTATACGACCATCGTTAGACTGGATAACCGTGTAGACCGTTTTACCTGACTGCATGGTGCCAACCAGCCGCCAGGACGCGGACATAGCTTGTCGGGGTTGGGCGCGCTCTACCTGTGTGGAAGCAGGCAACGCTGAATCTGTCTTGAAATCACCGTAAGCAATTGATGTGGTTGCATTATTAATTTTCGTTCCACCACCAAAAAAACCTATTAACGTATAGATACTGAAGCTAAATACGCTAATGACCACAATGGCCAAAATCCACAGCTTCGGACTTTTCAAGACGTTCTGGCGACCATCAACTTGCAGCTCCTTGCCTGCCCCACCCGTATAGCTGCTATAGAGTGGGAAAATTTGTGCGTTATATCGCTTGTTCTCAACGGCTACACGACCTCTCTGCGTGAGCTTGTACCCTTCCCACACTTCCACACGGTAGGTCTTGTTCAGGCCCAGCGACTTTATCTTGGTGGTTCTGAAGGTAACTTCAACCACGACTTTGAGAATGCGATGCAAGTCGGAAATGTCTTGCACCATTAGCACTAGGTCGCAACAAACCTTGGTATCGGGATGCACAAAATGGCGATGCTCTCGAAAGAACACTTTATGTTCAGCTAGCAGCTTGCAGTCTGTCCCCCAGAAACGCCATGCCTCATCGATACAGATAATGTCACCGGCTTGGCAAAAGGTATCAACGTTCTCGCCATAAGGCAGAAAGTCGGCCTTCCCCACATCTTCATTTTTACAATGGACGACCGATCCCAGACCCTCCGGTTCAACACCATACTTCTCCTGGCAATAGGCGCGGATTGCATCGCTATCGATACCGTCCACGTTCGTGACTACGCGACGACCAGCCCTAACAGCAGGCACGATGACAGAGGACACACACTCATAGCTTTTCCCTGATCCCATCAGGCCGGTGTAAGCATTGATAGGCATAGTTTTTATCCGATGACCGGTATACGTCGGATGATGAAGCGCGTCGTGTAGGAAGAAACAACCATTGCAACTCCTGCCTGAACTTCAAACACATTAAGGAAGTACCACGTTGCAGCACCGATACCAGAAAACGCCGCATCAACAGCGTTTGATCCAGGTAGTAACTTCACGATGAAGCCGACAAACTCCGATGTAATGAAATACAGCGCGAAGAACAGCACAAACTTCACAAGAATGGAACGAAACACCCAAGTCAAGACACTACTCAATGCGGATAGAATGATCCCGAACATGATGACCTCACGCAGACAAAACGATAAATAGCGCAATCAGTGCCCATGCCAGCAACATGGCATCTTGGATGATGGCTTTGTTGTTATCGATCAAGATGCAATGTGCATCGAGTACGTGAGTGCCGTACAACTCAAGGGTCGGGCGGGGACATTCGCCAGCATGAGAAAATGGCTCGTATCCACGAAAACGCTCTCCAATGTCTAAAATAGGTTGCAGAATTTGCTGTGCAGTGGGAGTAGCTTCTAACGTTGGAAAACCAATACCAGGATCGGGGCCAAGATTTGTTGTAGGGTTTTCTGCGCCTGGGTTGGTTGTGTTCTGATTAGGTAACGCAGGAGTCGGAGCAGGAGACGAGGGATTTGCTGGCAAAGCCCACGGATTATTGTTGTTGCTGGTCGTCGGATTCGGGGAGACAAAATCTCTTACCGTAGGGGCTAAATCAAGATTAGCCTGCACCCAGGGAGTGACTTCTGCTGCGGTAAGAGGATCATTTTGTGGGTATGGCAAACCGTCATAGCCAGGCTCAAGGGCCGCTTCTTGCCATGCCCGGTTAGCCAAGGCAGCAACTAGAACCGGATTTAGAGGCTTATCGAGTTCTTCTTCTGTCAGATTATCAATAGCTTGCTGTGGCGTTAAGCCTTGAACATCTGGGAATGAGTTGGGTAAAGGATATGAAAAGGAAGCACAATTAGCGCCAATAGCTTGCATACCTGCACCACAACCAACCGGGGCGGTGCCTGACAAGGAAACCTTGTAATTTCCACACCAATAGTTTGTTGTGCCGTCGGCAAAGCAAGTCGGCTCTGTAATATTGGTATAGCCCTGCCGCTTCATATCTGTATAGCGATGCTCACGCGCCAATGCATCAGCATTTGCACCATAGTGTGCTTCGCCGCCCCAATCTTTGTATGTCCATACGCGATCCCCAGCATTAAAAGCATGAGATGGATAGGCACTGTTCTCCGCACTGGACTGGTCTATTAATCCATCATTCCGGAAGAACCAATCGACTAAAGTATCGATTCCCAGGCTTACTGCATAAGACACAACTGCTCCAACCCCTATTGCAAGAGCTACCGTAGCCCAGGCTGGTGCGGTGATCGCCCCGGCAGTAACCACTGCGGCTGTGCTGCCTGCACTCATAGAGAGGACAGGAGTCGCTCGCGCAACCGTATTCATAAAACGAGGATCATTTGCTGCAAAACCACGCTTCTGAATGCCTTCCTGCAAAACACCCGATATAGCCCTGGAAACACGCTCTGGTTCGGGCTTGGGCAGGGCTTGGGCATAAGTGACTGGTGTGATAAGCAAGCACCAAGCCAAGAAAAAAAAACGCAAACTAGATAAGGCCATTATTCCAATCCTTTGATTAGCGCCCAAGCGCTAACAATGCTCCAAGCGAAAATAACGAGATACCAAAGCGAAGTAATCACAGCTTTCACCTTCAAAAAAATAGATCAGGCGGGTGGCCAGTCCTGCCTGATTTACTTATGCTGTTGGATCAACCGCCGCGAATCAAACGTAATGCCATCTTGGCACCGGTCATAGTGGCGTAGATCGCTCCCAATACACCGGCCACAGCGATAATTGCTGTCATGATGTCCGATGCTTTAAATGCTCCAGTGATCGCAGTAAAGTCAATGCTGCCCGCCTCTTGGGCCATAACTGCACCCGATGCCAGCATCAGAGCAGTGGCGCCCAAGGCGGCAGCCACCGGCTTGAAATTAAATTTCAGCTTCTTCATAGGAAGTTCCTTCTTCTTTAAGTTGGGCAGGAAACCGCCTGCCTATCGGATCTACCTAACCCCTGCGGATCAGGTTCAATACGGTTCCAACACCACGCCCCAGCAGGAAGAACAGCACCACTACTGACAGTCCCAGGCTGAATACCTGGGCAACATCGGCAGCATTAAGCGCCGGAATCGGGTTGCCTACGGCTTCCAGCGTTTCGCGTTCAATGACGATCTGCTGGCGATGCTGCACAGGGCAATCCGTTCCGGCTTCGGTGCTAATGTCGCAGTACTGGAGATAGATGCGTGTCATGACGAGAGCTAGGCTTAGGCGCTTTTCTGATCTTTAGGAATGCGCTCAACCGGCTTCACCCCCATAACAATGTTCTTAGTCACATCGCCGTTCGTGACACGCATGAACTCGACTTCTCCAACAAATGGGAATTCCAAGTGCATGATTGCTTGAGCCGCTTCGGCTTTTCCGAGCGAATACTCTTGGCTGGCATAGCCTTTGGCACGCCCAGTCGTGAAATCCAATGCTTCCTCGATATACACCTTGCCACTGTCGATATTCTTGCCATCAATATTCCCGGAGAAGAATTTGACGCCCATGATCTTGCATCTTTCGATTGCCATTTCTATTTCCTTTTCGCCTGTTTGCGCGTAGTCCGGCTCGGCGTATTCCGGCGCGAAAATTCCTAACCGTATTTCCGGCGATACCACTCCGGTGCTTCCAAGGCAGCCACGTCGATAGTGCGTATTCGGATTGGTAAACGCATCACATTTGATGGCACAGAAATATCAATGCCGTACTCCAGCAACGCACTGCGGTGTCTGTAAAATGTGGCCAGGGAGAGGCCAAGAGGAAAACCATCACGCCAACTCACATAAGTGGCTCGAAGATGGCGAGGCAAGTCGTCAAAGCTTTCGTATTTCACTTTCTCAAACCTCGTGAACTGGGAGCGGCTCAAAAAAACATCATTCAAATCTTGTTGTTTTATCGCTCCGAGATAAGCCATTCCACGCTGGGTCAAAAAGCGACTTTTGAGACTAAACTCCTCTCTGAGAACCCCATAGTTCCTACAAAAATCAATTACTTCAGTATCAACATGGGAACCAGATTTACGGCGGAAGTGGCGCTCAAACTCAACATGCTTGGCATAAATTTTTCCGTACACATATTTACTGCCTGAGCCGTATTCAATCGTTGCGCCATCCGGTCTCAACACGCCCTTTTGTCGACCAATATGGTGTCCCGCAAGAGAAGATAAAACCGCCTGGATTGCCTTTTCGGAAAAAGTGGCGTAGTTCATCGTCACATCTATTCTTGATACTCTGGCACCGGTCCATGTCCAGCCTGAGTCGGCAAAACGAAAGAGCTTCCCCTTGGTAAAAGGTGGAATCGAGTGCAGGTTGAGCAAGCTATTAATACGAGAGATAGTTTCGTCCCACTGGTAGCCGAATAAGTTGTCTCGCCGGTTATAGCGAGCAATATTCCCACTGAACTCCACTCCTACCCCGTCACAGCGAATATCCACTCGACTATCAAAGGAACCTTCCAGTCCAAGCCTTTGATCAACCTGCCAATCAATTGAGCCATCCGAATCTATGCGAATGACTTTGCCGCCATTCAGCACCGGAACCCCTCCTTCAGGCCGCTCTTGTCTGATAGTCACCCAGTCTATGAAGATCGGAATACTCACAATCAGACCTTCACAAGAGAGTGTTTTTTCTCATCTGTGAGACTAACTTTACGTGTAACTGGTACGTAAGATGCTTCGGCGCTCCGCGCCTCCGCCGCACCTCCTCGCCCCGCTGCGGGGGCTGCGGCGGAGGCTTGGAACGCAAAAGGAGCTTTCTGCCAGATAACAGGCACCATTAGTTCTCGAGTTAAGCCGCATCCTTGTTTCATAACGCGAACTCCGCTGCACGTTGTGCCGCTTTGATTCGTACAGCCTCGACATTGATAAACACTCGTTTACCAACCTTGATGGTGGGCCAATAGCCACGATTACATTGGGCCTGGAAGACCGAGTGCTCTATGCCCATAGCCTGAGAAAACGCGATTGGCGTCATTAATGGCATTGAGAGCGCTATAGGATTGCTATGTGCAACAAGTAAACTATCCATTTGTATAAATTACCCGCTCGAAATACACTACGATGAATTCGCAATAAAATTGCGAGTAGCAATAGAGCGCACAATATAGAGGATTTATTGCGATGTCAATAGAGTTCAACGCCCGTGTACTACTGCTGATCGAAGAACTAGTGGACAGCGCTCGAAACTTAGAAAGAAGGAGTTTCTGGAAGCGCCTTGAAGAAATAACGGAGATCAATGCTCGTACGTGGCGAAGCATCCACGAACAGAGGCAGCGAGCGACCACAGAGGTGCTAGCGGCTCTAGGCAAACTCCGTCCGCAGTACGCTTTTTGGTTAATGACCGGAATAACTGATGTTGCTAACGGTCATATCGCCCCAGTAACTGCAACAACATTGCCTGAGCGCGCGCATATGGAAGACCCCCTGGCTGAACGCTACTTTCAGGCCTCAATAGAGTTCAAAGATCGAGTGCTATCTGAAAGCATAGACACCCTGGAAAACTCGATTAAGGCATTGGCACGCACGATTGTGTTCGCAAGATGGTGGGACAGTGTTTTAGTGGACAAAATCTACGACGAGTGCTCATCAGAGCAGTACCAGTCTTTGAAAGACATCTGGCAGAAACGGGAGGAAGCAAGAGCCAATCATCTTGCTCGACTATCAAAGGAAAAGTCGAACAACCCTCACGGAGACGAAGTACCTGTGCCAGACCCACGCACGGCTCATCAACATCAATTTTTTATGTTTTACGAACCAAGGCATGACGATACGAAGGACTGATACAGGATGGCTGGTAGATATTCAGCCTGGAGGGCGAGGTGCGAAGCGTCTACGCAAAACGTTTCGCACTCAGGCAGAAGCGAAGAATTGGGAAGTGTGGGTCAAGTCGAACGCCAACAGTAAGGCGGACTGGATGCCGGAGAAGAAAGACCTACGGCGGCTGGATGAATTAGCTACCATCTGGTTTGACCATCATGGCAAAGAGCTGCGGGCGGCAGAGGATACCTATAAGCGGATTAAGGCCGCTATCACTGCGCTAAAAAACCCCATCGGCAGTGAGTTTAATGCACAGGTTTTTGCGGGGTATCGTAGCCAGCGCCTGGATGCAGGCATTTCCTTGAACACCATAAACCGTGAGCATGCATACATGCGGGCCATGTTCAATGAGCTAATTCGGCTTGGTGTCTGGAAACGAGACAATCCGCTGAAAGACCTGCGCCAGTTCAAGGTACAAGAAAATGAGCTGTCTTATCTGACCAAGGAGCAGATCGCGGTGCTTCTGGTCGAGCTGAAAAAATCGATCAACCCGCATGTGGATTTGGTGTCACGGATTTGCCTTGCTACGGGTGCCCGTTGGAGCGAAGCAGAGCAATTACAACCACAGCAGGTACGGCAGCGACTGATCCAGTTCGCCCGCACGAAAACAGGCAAGGCGCGGGCAGTACCTATCAGCCAGGAAATGCAGGACGAGATTTTTACCCATCATGCTGAGCATCGGAACATGGGTGCAATGTTCACCGGCTGTACCGGTGCGTTTAAGGAGGCCATTGAACGCGCTGGTATTCAGTTGCCGATGGGGCAGCTTACCCATGTTCTGCGTCACACCTTTGCCAGCCATTTTATGATCAATGGCGGCAATATTTTGACTTTGCAGCGCATCTTGGGGCATCAAGATTTGAAGACGACCATGCGGTATGCGCATCTTGCTCCTGACCATCTTGATTCAGCCAGAATGCTAAATCCTTTGGTATCTTAGCCTTTTTGCGGAGCCTTGAAATAAGAGCGGGTAATAATCACAGGCTGCCGCATCACCTATGAGCAGAATCCGACTCGATATGCAAAAAAAGCCACCAGAAGGTGGCTTGGTAGCACTGCAGCCGTCGGGAATCATCCCAAGCTGGCCGTATTGACCCCATTCAATGGGGCTGGAGCAGGCCCTGTGACGATGCGCTGTACGGAGCTTTGCGAAATACCATATTGCGAAGCGAGCGCCTCTTGTGTGTAGCGGCTGGCGTGATACAGGTGATATATCTCACGCTTGACCTGATCAGAAATTTGAACACGTCCTTGCTCAACAGGCAGGAGCGCCAACATCTCCTGTAACACTGTCCCGTGCTGGTTCAAACTATCTTGATTTTGGTGGTACTGAGCCAACAAATTGACGTATCGCAGTCGATCCTCAGGGGTCACCAGGCGTGTACCAAGAAGAGTCAATTGCGAAAACAGATTCGACTGTTGCCACTCCAGCTCCATGATGAACTGGCGAATTCGTCCGATTTCGTGCTGCTGTACCTGGGGCGCTTGTGAATAGTAAGCGCCTTGGCTGTCAAATGGTGGGGGCATAGCTGATATAACCTCTCTTTGGGTTTGTTTGGGTACCCTAATTGTATATGAATACCCACAATTACCCAACATAAATTCAGGCAGTTAGGAATTCTTCCAGAATCTGGCATGCTCAGCGTTGGCTTACTCCAAATACAGCAAGCGTTTTCAACATGTTTATCTTGTCTACTAGTAATGGGGCTTCGCCCCAAACCCCACGTTCGCCACGTGGCAGGGTTGCAGGGCAAACAGCACCCTGCAACCCAACCAATAGCGTGTGTGATCAGTGGTGTGTCAAGGATTCGCTTCGCCGGGTACTCATCCGGTCCCGGCAAGCCGGGCTGCGGCTTCCGTGCCCGTCCTTGACATGGCACACAACACCTTAGGAAGTTGTTGGTGACAACCAATCTTGCGTCGAAACTTGGTTGACACCCCAACCGCAGAAAACAAAAAAGCCACCCGACTGGGTGGCTTTTTTGTCCTGATTTAACAGAGGTATTCTGGTGGCGCATCCCTGATTCGAACAGGGGACCTGCGGATTATGATTCCGTCGCTCTAACCTGCTGAGCTAATGCGCCGAAGAAGAAATTATAGCAAGGTTTCGTCTTTTAGCAAGCACTTATCTCGATCTTTTTTCATCTTTTTGATAATTCTCTCCTATGAAAACGCTAAGCCCTTGTATTCATTGAGCTTCCCTTCTTCAACGCCTGCTCCTGCCACCCATCCAAATGATACAAAAAGTAAACTACCCGGCCTTTTCCTGCTACTCCTCCCCCTTGCGCCCTATCAAGCCTGTTTGTCATTCCCTATTGCTACACTGCCTGCTTGGCGTTTGACCCGTCCTTGTTAATTGACTGACGTCCGTGATCCGGACCTTCCACAGGAACTTTGTTTATGGCCAGTACGCTTGCTATTGTTGTCTCGCTTTTGCTGCTGATGTTCTTCGCTTATCGGGGGGTGACGGTTCTGTTGCTGGCTCCCTTGATGGCCGCCCTGGCTGTGCTGCTCTCGGGGGACTCCGGGTTTTTGTTGCCCATCTACACATCCACCTTCATGAGCGCGCTTAGCGGCTATGTGCTTCAGTTCTTGCCCATCTTCTTGTTAGGTGCCTTGTTTGGTCAGTTGATGGCGGACTCCGGTGCGGCTCAGGCGATTGCTCAGTGGATTACACGCAAGCTGGGACATCGTCATGCTATTGCCACCATTGTGATGGTGTGCGGCGTACTGACTTATGGTGGTGTGTCCTTGTTCGTGGTGGCCTTTGCCATCTATCCGATCGCCAAGGATCTGTTTCGCGCCGCAGGCATCCCCAAGCGTCTGATTCCCGCATCGATTGCTTTGGGCTCCTTTACCTTCACCATGACGGCTCTGCCTGGCACGCCTGCCATTCAGAACGCGATTCCTATTCCTTATTACGGCACTAACGTGTTTGCTGCACCGGGGCTGGGGATTATTGGTGGTTTGATCATGGCTTTGGGTGGCTTGTGGTGGCTGCAGTCGCGTGCGCGCAAAGCTATTGCGAATGGCGAAGGCTATGGCGACCACGGTCAGGATCATTTTGATGCCAGCGACGATCACAGTACGCATGGTCAGAAACCCATGCCTATCTTCCTGGCTATCTTGCCGCTGATTCTGGTGATTGGCGTCAATGCCTTGTTCACTTATGGGATTTTCCCCGGCACGAACTTCGAGTTCATGGCCGAGCGCTTCCCTCAGGTTGATCCTGCCAAGATTACGGGTCTGTGGGCGCTGATTATTGCCTTGATTACCGCGAACCTGGTGCTGATCATCAGCCGCTTGGGTCACTGGAAGAATCTGCGCGAGAGCATCAATAAAGGCGTATTTGGTTTCATGCTGCCGTTGTTCAATACCGCCTCTGAAGTTGGTTACGGCGCGGTAATTGCCAGCCTGGCAGGCTTTGCGATTATTCGGGACTTTGTGTTGAACGTGGCTCCTGGCAATCCACTGATCTCGGAAGCAGTCGCCATGACGACATTGGCCGGGATTACAGGCTCGTCTTCAGGTGGTTTGAGTATTGCCTTGCAGACGTTGGGTTCGGATTATTTGGCGATGGCTCAGCAAGCTGGCATCAGCCCTGAACTGCTGCACCGAGTGGCGGTGATGGCAGCGGGCGGTCTGGATACCCTGCCCCATTGCGGCGCGATCATTACCTTGCTGTCCATCTGCAAGCTGAACCACCGTCAGTCCTATGGCAATATCGCCATGGTGACAATGGCTGCTCCTATCTTTGCGCTGATCACCGTGATTACGTTGGGTACGATTTTTGGCAGCTTCTAGATTTTCTTCTATCAGCGCATCGGGCCAGCCCATTGGGCTGGCTTTTTAGTCCACATGGAGACAACCGACACACCAGGACCGTAGAGTCAGGACGTTAAAACCACACCCAAGAACCATTTAAACCTGCCTAAGTAGAAACACCAGCAACAACAAGGGCTTCCATAAGCAACTGATTTACAACAATAAAAATCAACATAACATAAACAATATAACCATTATCACGCTATTTTCAGATATTCTCCGCCACTATCAGAAATGCTTCATGCCTATGAAGCTAGCCAGCTAACTAAAAAATAATCAGGTCCCGCTACGCCATCTACAAAAAAGGCGAGGCGAGGTCCTACCTGATACGAAGATTCGGAGACACACATATGAAATTTGGCCAAAAGCCCAACTTCGGGTTCTGACACCTCCCTATCATCAGCCACGCTCAACGATGCTGTACGACTACGCATCTGAAGGCGGAATGTTGCTCTCAATATCGCGACGTATCTTTTATTATCCGGAGGTCCTGCATGAGTACAGCGCCTTTTAATCGGCGACAGTTCCTGAAGTTTAGTGTCGTATCCGGCGTATCCATTTATATGGCGCCTTTTATACCCAAGGCAGCACAGGCCACACTTCTGGGAGAACACGACTCCCGCCCTACGCCCTGGAATAGCATAGAGCGACAAGTACCCTTCAAGATTGACGGTACGCGACAAGTCACCGGCAGCAAATTTTTTGTACGTGACATTCGCGCCAAAGATATGCCCGGTTGGCCAGAGCATCAGGCTCACGCCTTTATCCTGCGCGCCGCTCAAGCTGATCATCGTTACATCGGCCTGGACCTGGAAGCGCTAGGTGCCGACCTACAACCCGATATATTGATCCAGGCCCAGGACCTCGCCAAGGCACAACTGGAACTGCCTGACTACTACAACGACGAGATGCTACTGGCCACCGGTAAGACGGCACGCTTTTTAGGGCACCCGGTCGCCATCTTGATCTACAAAGACTTTGATCGCTACCGCCGCGCTAAAAATGCCAGCAAGAGATCCGCCGTGCTGAAGTATGGAGACAAGACAGGCTTCAGGGAAATAGATGCCTATGGTGGGGCACGCTATATCCGCGTAGAGGGCGATACTCCAGGGGCCGACGATATATTCTCCAGCATGAAGGACGGAGTCGTGTTTCCGGAAAAAATTCAGGGAAACTCACCTGTATGGCCGTCCAGCAAGGGAAACACCAATACAGCGAAGGCCATCGCCTTGAGCGAAGCGATGCAAGAACGTTTCGACCAACCACCTAATGACTGGCTCGTGTTCGATGGTGAGTACTACTCCCAATCGATCGACGGCGCCCCTTTAGAACCGGAGTGCATCAATTGCTGGTATGACAACAAAAACAAAGAGCTGCAAATGGTGGTCGGCTCCCAAACCCCGGGGGCGGATGGTGCAGAAGCTGCGGGCATAGTGGCCGCATCCCAATTTGGTTTGGAGAACATCATTGTCCACCCCTGTACGGCCACAGGTTACGGGGTCAAGGAGCACAGCGCTTTCAACCACTACGGAGTTGTTGCTGCCCTGTTTACAGACAATATGCCCGTACGGCTAGCCAATGACCGCTTTGAGCAGTTTCAAGCTGGTCAAAAACGACACTCCAACCGCATGAACAACCGCATTGCTATCGACAGAAAGAGCGGCAAGATCATGCAGTACCAGAGCTTTAGCATAACGGACGGTGGAGGCAGGGCTACGTGCAGCTGGGCGGTCACCACAGGCGGTGCACAAAGCGCACAGGGTATTTACTATCTGCCCAAGAGCGACTCCTGGGGAATTGCACTGGCCTCGCGCGCGGTGGAGGCCGGCTCCATGCGTGGTTATGGCAAGGGACAGACCATGACTGCCATGGAACTGATGTTGGACGAAGCAGCCGCTCGCCTGAACATGGACCCCATCGAATTACGCCTCAAGAACGTCATGCGCAGCGGTCAGAAAAATATGGAAGGAGGGATTCCGGCGGGCTCCCTGCGTGCCAGGGAGATTTTAGAAAAAGCACATCAACATCCATTGTGGACCGGGCGGGACAAGAAAAAGAAAGAGTTTGAAGCCAGTAACCCAGGCAAGCTGTATGGCGTGGGCTTTGCCTGCGTTATGAAAAACTATGGCACCGGCGCGCAAGGAGACCATTCTGGTATCGAAATTGATGAGCAAGGGCAAGTCCACCTTCGCACCTCGACGGTAGAAATTGGTACGGGCTCGGCAACGTCCCAAGCAGTGATCTGTGCCAAGTGGGTTGGCCGCGCTGCACACACGGTAAAGGCTTCACATCTTGACTGGCCTGAGCTGGATATGCAGGCTACTCACAACCCCTACACCTTAAAACAGCCTGATCAAGACAAACATCAAACCAATCCACGCTGGACACCGGTTCTATCCTCCGGCTCCTACGCCAGCAGCTCCTCCTACTTTGGTTCTCACGGCACCTCGGAAGCGGCTCGCTTGCTGTTTCTGTATGGACTATGGCCAGCCGCCCTGTCCATCTGGGGGGAAGGTTACGGTGGTGGTCAAATCGCCCCCTTGACCGTACGCCCTGAGGACGCCAGCTGGACCGACGATGGCCTGCTCAGCACCGGAGGTCTGGAACCCCTCACACTGCCACAACTGGCCAAGCGCGCCCACGAGCTGGAATTGGTTACTGGTGTTGTGCTGCATGCGTTTAACCGCTACCAGTGGGCCGAGGCCGACTTTGAGGTAGCTGGCCAAAACCTGCGACTACCGCTGGATGGGCTGGCACTGCGCCATGGAGCAGGCACCAAGACCGAACAGGCCAAGGCGCGTAATGGCTATCAGCGACTGGAGCGTCGCAATATCAGCTACCCGCCTGTGTCACGTCGTCGAGGCGGTTACCTGTATTACTCCGCCGTTGGCGTGTTAACGGAAGTGGAGATCGACAGCAAAAGTGGTGAACAGACCTTATTGTCAGCACATACGTGGATCGACTGCGGCAAGCCCATCGTGCCCCAACTAGTCATGAGTCAGGCCGAGGGGGGGTTAGCCATGGGATTGGGTCAGGCCTGGTTCGAGGATCTACCGCTGCACGAAGGTGGCCCCGGCGATGGCTCCTGGAATTTTCACCGCTATCGCCTACCTCGCGCCAAGGATGTGGCCGTCTGGAACACCTGTTTCGAACTACTGGACCAGATTTCCGAGACGGACTCTCCCAAGGGAATTGCCGAAGTGGTGATGATCCCCATCATTGCTGCCGCTGTCAGCGGTGTTAACCACGCTACAGGACAGTTCTTTCGTGAACTGCCTGTGACCGCAGAAAAAATCAAGGAGCGCTTGGCATGAGCAGCCCCACTAAGACCTTACACCTCAACATTAATCGGGTGGACTTGCAAACAATGGACGTCAGCCCAGATCTGCCCATGATCGACTTTCTGCATGAGCATGCAGGGCTGACCGGCACGCATTTAGGCTGCGGAATGGGGATTTGCCATGCTTGTGTTGTCATCGTGGATCACCCGGACGGACGTAGCGAAGAGATACAAACGTGCATCACACCAGCCAGTTACTTTGAGGGCAAAAAAATACGCACGATCGAGGCCCATGCCCAGCGGGATGCACAGGACAAGGTCACGCAACTGCACCCTGTACAACAAGCCTTTTTGGAGCACTTTGCCTTTCAGTGTGGTTACTGCACCCCCGGCTTTGTAAATGCGGGAATTGTGCTGTACGAGTCCCTGCAAAAGCAGCCCGTTTCACGTGAACAAGTTGAAGCCAAAGTATCGGAAGGTTTACAAAACCATATCTGCCGCTGTACCGGCTATGTCCGTTACCACCAAGCAATGAGGGATCTGATTCTCGCCACTCCAGGCATGGTCAGTTAAGTCACAAAGGCTGCGGGGGATCTAGCTGGTGATCCCCTGGCAACTGCACGGCAAAATTCTGGGCTCAGCCACGCTGGTATCGAGGCGTTCGAGTACTCGACAATACGCCTTCCGTTGCAACGCCATCTGTCTGCTCGTGTCACATGGTTAGCTAGATGGAGGGCTTACATCGCGCAGTACAGTGCCTCGATGCACACGGCTCCTTTTACCCTGTGCTAGGATTTGGATCTATGGCCGCATATTCTCAAGGCCCTCTATCAGGAGCACACCATGAACTACACCTACACCCTTAACGAGTTAGGCACTGAAGCGATTCGTCAGTTTGTTCTGGATCGTGGTCAGCCTGATCTGAACCTGCAGGCTTATATCGCCGCTGCCGAAGTAGAGGCCGATAATTTCAATGCGGGCGGCAGCCAGCGCGGCCAGATCGAGATCGATTCCAACTGCAGCAAGGATGGTTTGACGCATACCCTGCTACTGGAAAAACACTGGTTTGCGACCCAGCCTGTTCCTGAGGCGCCCAGTGAAGACAGCTTCTTCTAAATAGAAGCTGGGCTTGTCTGTCAGTTCACAATCGACTGACTGTTAGACAGACACAAGCTCAGCTATCGGCCCCTCGCCTCTCTATAGATATTGGCCCAGGTAAGCCCAAACCGCTGCCTGGGCCTCAAACTGTCTGAGGGACCAATAAGATTCATATAGAAACTGGGCATATTGCCGCATGATCTGATGCATTCGGATGCCGGAACATTATCAGAGGAAAACCCGTCGCTGGCGTTCCAGGAGTCAACCAGTCCGCAAAGCAGGACCCTACCCGCCCTAATCCACCTGCAAACCAATCTTGTAGGCCAAGGCCCCAAATCGGTCGATGTCGTTCCAGATCATGGCCTTGAAGCCACTGGCTTGTGCTGATTCATTGCCTTCTTGCGGCGTATAACCCAATGCCAGCAACTGCGATTGCATGGCCGGGTCCGTCAGGGCTTTTTGCACGACGCGGTTCAGCGTATTGATAATGTGTTCAGGCGTGTGAGACGGGGCCAACAGGCCGTGCCATTGGTCCAGCTCGAAATCACTATGACTGACTTCAGCCACGGTTGGCACTTTAGGCAGAACGGGGCTGCGTTGGGCAGAGGTGACGGCCAGGGCGCGCAAGTGTCCGGACTCGATCAAGGTAGCCGCGCTGGACAAGGTCACAATGCCTAAAGGCACCTGGCCCGCGACCACATCGTTCAAAGCGGGGCCGCAGCCGCGATACGGGATATGCAGCAAGGTCGTGCCTCGCAAGTCATAGAGCATCTCTCCGGCCAGATGCTGAGGAGTGCCATTTCCGCAGGACGCATAAGCCAAGGCCGGTTCGGACTGCTGCTCCAGAACTTGTTCCAGATTCTGAATATCCGAGCCGTGTCCGGTCACGATCACGGAGGGCACAAATCCTATATTCGCAATCGGCGCAAAGTCTTCTTTGGGTTTGAAGCCCAGGTTACGAAATACGCCAGGATTGATAGCGAAAGAGCTATTGGCCATCAGCAAGGTGTAGCCGTCAGCGCGAGCATAAGCTACCGCCCGCGCACCAATATTGCCGCTGGCACCAGGTCGGTTGTCGATAATAACGGGTTGGCCCAGCGCCCTTTCCAGCCTGGGGCCCAGTTTGCGGGCCAGCAAGTCGGTCCCGCCGCCAGGCGGAAAGGTGACGATCACGGTAATCGGCTTGAGGGGATATGTCACAGCCTGCTCGGCTGCCACCTCCCTTGCCTGCGCCGCTGGATTACCCAAGCCTAGCGCCACCATTCCCAGCAAGGCGGCTGCTGCCGCCCGCTTCCCCACCTGAAAACCCGCCATTACAGCTAACACGTTTCTCTACTCAAGCGTCCAGACCAATATCCAGCACACGGGCACTGTGCGTAATCCAGCCCACTGCGATTCGGTCTACACCGCAACGGGCTATTTCTACGGCTGTTTCAGGAGTGATACGGCCAGAGGCTTCTGTTTTGGCTCGGCCTGCGACGCGGGCCACGGCCTCGGTCAAGGTTGCGGTGTCCATATTGTCCAGAAGAATGCTGTCCACACCCAGTTCCAGCACTTCATCCAGCTGCTCCAGGGTATCGACTTCCACCTCAATGCAAACCAGATGGCCAATATAGGCACGGGCTGCTTCCACCGCGGCTTTGACACCCCCGGCAACGGCAATGTGGTTATCTTTAATCAGTACCGCGTCATCCAGACCAAAGCGATGGTTGCTGCCGCCCCCGACTCGAACTGCGTATTTCTGCACAGCGCGCAGACCGGGCATGGTTTTACGGGTGCAAGTGACTTTCGTGCCGTAGGGCGCAATCGCGCGGGCAATGGAGGCAGTTGCCGATGCCACGCCACTTAAATGCCCCAGGAAATTCAAGGCGCAGCGCTCTGCCGTCAGCATGGAACGGGCCGAGCCGCTAATGACCGCAATCTGCGCCCCCGGAGTCAGGACATCGCCATCTTGCAGTTGGGCCTCGAAGCGCAGCGTAGGGTCCAGCAAGGTAAAGGCCAGACGAGCCAGATCCAGGCCAGCCAACACACCTTCCTCGCGGGCCACCAGGCGCATTTGCGTGCGCGTTGCTGCGGGAACGATGGAATCCGTCGTCAGATCACCAGCGCGACCCAAGTCTTCTTGCAAGGTGGCGCGCACCAAGGGTTCCAGGATGACGTCGGGCAAGGAAGGAATACGGTGAGCTCGTGTCTCTGCAGCTTGCGCTGTCGGCTCGGAGGCGTTAATTATGCTCATTATGAGTATTTAAATCGCTAAAAATAAGGCCTAATGGCACGGTGCATTTATGCTATTCCTGAGCATAAGCACTGTCAAGCCATAGGCCCGCTTTTTAACGCGCTTGTTTTGCCAGCGGCAATTTACTGCCCGAGATGGCCCGTTCAAACAAAACGTCTCCACGAAAGCGAAACAATTTGGCGGGTCGGCCTGAACCACCCACACTCATGGCGCCGGTTTCTTCCACCAGGGCTTGCTGTTCAATCAAACGGCGAAAGTTCTGCTTATGCAGTCCCCGCCCTGCCAAGGCTTCCACGGCCTGCTGCAATTGCAGCAAGGTGAATTCTGGCGGCATCAGTTCAAACACAACAGGACGGTATTTGATTTTGGCGCGTAGACGTGCCAAGCCAGTGGCCAGAATACGGCGATGATCGTGACGCATGCCCAGACCCAGCTCGTAATGCTTGCCCAGCTCTTGCTGTTCACGCTGGCGACGGCGACAGGACTCGGGCAACAAGCCCGCTTCATACAGCAGCTCGTAACGCTGCAAAACAAAGTCCTCGTTCCAGATCGCCCCTTCCAGGCCAAAACTGTAATTGACGCGCTGGCGGCGCAAGGCCCGCAAGGATTCGTCCTGCTCGCACCAGTCCAGCAAGGCAGGCACGATGGTTTTCTGAATAATGTCCGGTGCACCATCGCGTCGGTCTTCCCACGGGAAGTAACGGTAGCAGTCCTGCCAGATCACCTGGGCTACATCCGGCTGGCCAACTTCACGCGTCAGCCCGACATAGCTGACCGACACAATACGCGTGCCCTGCGCGTCAAAACGATCCCTGTCTGCAAAGGTATACAGCTGCTCCACATACCCCACCGGGTGATGGGTTTGGGTTTCCACCCAATCGCGCAGCCCCGTTTGCAAAGAACGGTGCGTGTGCTGAAACGGTCCGGCGGGCAAGGCCTGCCCGGCATCCGTGGTCAAGACACGAGGCTCACCATCGGTGACAGCCACTAAAACAGCCACCAGCTCAGCACTGACTACAGGTTCCTGCGTATCGATCACATATTCTCCTTCTGAATCGCGCCAGCGCGCATCTGGCGGATTATAAGCGAGGCCCGCCCTGCTCCGGCGGGCGGCAGGGACGCTATCCGAAATTACAGTGGGTACCATATTTTCAGATGCTCAAATTATGACCCATGAACATCTAAGCCTAAAGAAATTCGCCTGCCTGCCGTTAAGCGTTTGAACTGTATGTGTTTGCCATAAATGACAAGCAAGCGCTCAGTCAGAGGCCGGATCAGACAACAGTTTCACGCTTTGTTCTGCTCCGCCATTCGCAAAAATAGAAGGTTTCTGACAATTCAGGTCGATCACGGACAGACAGAAGCCTATGCCCCGTTTTTGCATGGCCCATGCGGGCTTGACGGCCCCCCGCGTCCCCTTTGTTGTTCTCCTCCAGGATGATGAATGCGTAAGAATTTCCCCATTACCCAGGACGAGGTTCGCGTCCGGGCCGATCAGTACCTTATTTCAAAAACTGACCTGAAAGGTCGGATCACCTACGCGAATGCAGCCTTTATTGCGATCAGTGGCTTCACCCGTGAGGAGCTGATCGGCAAGGCCCATAACCTGGTCCGCCACCCCGACATGCCCCCCGAGGCTTTCCAGGATTTCTGGGATACCTTGCAAAGCAAGCGCCCCTGGATGGGCGTGGTAAAGAATCGCCGCAAGGACGGCGGTTTTTACTGGGTGTACGCCATGGCGGTGCCTATTTACGAAAATGGCACCGTCGCTGGCTATGCTTCGGTACGCGTAAAACCCAGCCAGGAACAAATCGACGAGGCCGAAAGCCTGTACGCCGCCATTAATGAAGGCCGCGCCAAAGGTGTACGCCTGCATGAAGGCCGTGCTGTGCCTACCGGTTGGCGCAAGGCCTTGAGTCAGTTGCGCCGCCCTTTCAGCAACTCCTTGCGTGCCAGCCTGTTCCGTATGGGCACCCTGGCTCTGGCCACGACCGGCACCGCCTTGTACTTCGCCCTGACGGGGGGCGTACCTCAAGGCTCGGGTTTGTGGCTGACAGGTGGCTTGTGTCTGGCCAGTGCCGTGATGATGGGTTACGGCTGGCTGATTGCCCAGCGTGTGATCCGCCCTCTGGACCAGGCCTCCCTGATCGCCCAGCAAATTGCCACCGGCAACTTGCAGCTGGATATTGACATCAACTCCAGCGAAAGCAATTCGGAAATTGGCCAGCTCTACTTCTGTCTGGATTTGATGCGCAAGAGTCTGGTGGGAATTGCCAGTGATGCACGCACCGGGATTGATGCCTCTATCCATGCGGCCCGCATTCTGGAAGTCAACAATACCAATCTGGCATCGCGCACCGAAGATCAGGCTGCGTCCTTACAGGAAACCGCCGCCAGCATGGAAGAACTGACGGTAACCGTGCGTCAGAACGCAGATAACGCCAATCAGGCCAGCCAGTTGGCCGATGCCAGTATGCAGATTGCTCAGCGTGGCGGCGAAGTGGTCAATGAAGTGGTACAGACCATGCAAGGCATTCACGACAGCTCGCGCCGCATTGGCGATATCGTCACCGTCATTGAAGGCATTGCCTTCCAGACCAATATTCTGGCACTGAACGCGGCGGTGGAATCGGCCCGTGCCGGTGAGGCTGGCCGTGGCTTTGCCGTGGTGGCCGGTGAAGTGCGCAGTCTGGCCCAGAAGAGTTCCCAAGCTGCTGGCGAGATCAAGAACCTGATTGATGCCTCGGTCAGCCGTATGGCCGTGGGTGCCGAACAAGCTGCCCGCGCGGGCGCCACCATGGGTGAGGTCGTGGACTCGGTAAAACGTGTCACGGATATTATCGGCGAGATCTCCACCGCGTCGATCGAGCAGGCCAGCGGTCTGGATCAGATCAACGAAGCGATGGCCAAGATGGATGGAGTCACCCAGCAGAATGCCGCCCTGGTACAGGATCTGGGCAACACCATGAGCGACCTGGCCTCCGAAGCCTCCGAGCTGGCCGATGCCATCAAGGCCTTGAATACCGGCTCTGTCGATTCCAACCAAAGTGCTCCTGCTTTGGCTCAGTTGAGCAAGGCTCCCACCATGCAGGTACTGTCCTACCAGAACACGCAGCCCTTTCAGGTTCAAAGTGCCAAAACAGCGAACGCCCGCCTGGAAGCGATTCGTCGCTAAACTATAAAATCAGGATCGGCAGCGGCTCTGCTGATCCTGATAAAACTGACAGCTAGACAAAACAATAATTCCGGGATCGGTTTTGATACCCGGAATACTTGAAAATAATAATTAATAATAAAATCAAGGAAGTAGACCACTGTAACCTTGCTCTGAAACCCTGGATTTTGCTTGTCATTACATTGACACATTTAGACTCTAATGCAAATACCAGGTAACAAAATTGAGTCAATATGAAACATAATGATCTGTCCTTTTCCGCCTACGTCTTTAACAGGGCCAGATCATGCGTGAAAACCAAGCCATTACGTCTCATGAAACACAGGTACCCGAAAAAACCTATTTAATCTCCAAAACAGACCTGAAGGGGCGCATCATCTACGCCAATCCGGTCTTTATCGAGGTTAGCGGCTACAGCCATGATGAGCTGATCGGGGCACCCCACAATATCGTGCGTCACCCCCACATGCCGGCCGTGATTTTTCAGGATTTATGGCAGACCCTCAAGCAACAACGATCCTGGTCGGGGCTGATCAAGAACCGCCGCAAAGACGGCGGCTTTTACTGGGTGAAGGCCCGCGTCATTCCTTTAATAGAGAATGGCCGCGTCAATGGCTATGCCTCGGTACGGGTACGCGCCCAGCCCAAAGAGATCAAGGAAGCAGAATATCTGTACCACTCCATCCAGCAGCAAGGGTTGCGCGGCTTTCGTCTGCATGAAGGCCAGTTGCAGGCCAGAGGCTGGCGCTCTGCCCTGAACACCCTGCTCCAACCCTTGAACCGCAGCCTGCGCGCCAGCTTGCTACGCTTCGGGATTCTGACGGGCAGCCTGGTGACCTTGAGCGTCGGTTTGCTATTGGGCAGTGGCGCATCCGGCACCTATCTGACCGCCGGGCTGGCCTCGCTGGGGGTGCTCAGTCTGGCGACTCTGGCCTATGGCTGGATTGTGACCCAGCGCATGATGCAGCCCCTGCACAGTGCCACCCATATCGCTCAACAAATTGCGACGGGCAATTTGCTGATCGACCTGAACCCACAACACACCCGTAGCCAGGAAATTGCACAGCTGTATTTCTATATGGACATGATGCGCAAGAGCCTGCTGAGCCTTGCCCGCGATGTGCATCAGGGCATTCAGGCTTCTCTGGATGTATCTACACAGATTGAGGACGGCAACCGCCAACTATCCCACCGTACCGCCGCCCAATCCGGCTCCTTGCAGCGCACGGCCGCGAATATGGAGCAGTTGACCATGAATGTGCAGCAGACCGCGGACAATGCCAGGCTGGCCAATCAGCTGGCCGACCAGAGCCTGTCTACCGCAAGGCGTGGAGGCGAAGTGGTGCAGGACATGGTCAGCACCATGCAGGACATCCACAATAGCTCCGAGCGCATTGGCGATATTGTGTCGATTATTGAAGGGCTGGCGTTTCAGACGAATATTCTGGCGCTGAATGCAGCCGTGGAATCCGCCCGTGCGGGCGAGGCAGGCAAAGGTTTTGCGGTCGTGGCTGGTGAAGTACGCAGTCTGGCGCAGAAAAGTGCGCAGGCCGCCGGGGAAATCAAGAACCTGGTGGAAGACTCCTTGAAGCGCATGGCAACCGGCGCCCATCATGCCAAACGGGCCGGTTCTACCATGGATGAAATCATGCAGTCCGTCTCCGATGTGACGCATCTGATCAGCGAAATCTCCACGGCCTCCAATGAGCAAGCCAGCGGTTTGGCGCAGATTAACGACGCTGTCTCCACCATGGACAGCGATACCAATGACAACGCCGATCTGGCTCGTAATTTGGGAGTGACAGTGCATGAGCTCAGCCGTCAGGCACAAGAGCTGAAACTGTCCATCCAGCTTCTGAATACGGGGTCGACTGGCCGTTCTACCTACGCCCCCGACCCGAATGCCACCCAGGAGCCAGTTCCCTTGCTGAAAGTTGCCTGATAAGAAAGCCGTGGGGGCAAAGCGCTGAGCGTCTCGCTGCCCCGCCCCCTCCTACTCCTGCCTCGATAAGGCAGCGGATTCAGCCCACTCGGGTCAGAAATGCTCTGCCCTGTTTTCCAGGCACGGCCAAGGCGCTGACAGGACGCTGATCTGGCAGGCTCTTTTTAGACCAAACCAAGTAACAGAATCGCGTGCAGGCCTACGCCAACCAAACCGCCCACCACCGTGCCATTAAAGCGTATGTATTGCAGATCCGTGCCCACGGTCAGCTCCAGCTCGCGCACCAGTTGCCTGTCATCCCATTGACGCACGGTGCGCGAGATATGGTCTTTGGCCCCTTCACGTAGTTGCTCGGCCAGGCCCGCTGCTGCGGACAGCATGTGTTCATTCAAGGTTTCACGCAGCGTCGCATCCGTATTCAAGCGTGTCCCCAAATCCTGCGCCACCTGACGCAGATGAGCCGCCACAGAAGAATCCTTTTTGGCCAGATCATTGCGCACAACACGCATCACATCCGTCCAGACGCCATCAATGTACTCACCCACATCTTTATGGTGCAAAAAGCGCTGCTTGATCGCCTCTACCTGCTCCATCAAGTCCGGGTCCTGACCCAGGCGCTGGATATAGTCGTGTACCCATTGCTCGTAATCCTTGCGCAAGGGGTGCTCGGGCTCGCTCAAAATGGTTTGCACTTCATCCACCAGAGCCCGCGCCAGACGGTCGGCCATCTTGCCCGATAACTCGTCTACCGAAGTCACTACCCCGACCATGGCCAGCAGCTTGGGCCACTCCCGCTGAGCGTAGCGCACCAATACATCAGCCACACGCTGTTTGACTGCCTCGTTGGACAAATAGCCACCCAATTGCTGCAAGACTTCGTCCAGCAGGCGCTGGTGTCGGGCATTGCGCGTCAACAAGCCCAGAATCTGGGAGCTGGAACCGGCCATGTCCACCCGCATCAAGTAACCACGTACGCCATCGGTCAGTGCTTGTTTAACGCTGCGCTCGTCCAGCAGGCGCAGAGCCTCGCCCATGGCAGTTTGCAAGGCACGGCTGACACGTTCGCTTTGTTCAGGTTGCGACAGCCACTGCCCCAAACGCGCTGCCGGGTCCAGACTGCGCAGCTTTTCCAGCAACATGGCGGAGTCCAGAAAGTGGTCGCGTACAAAGACGCCCAGGCTTTCACCCAGGCTGTTTTTCTTGTTGGGAATGATCGCAGTATGTGGAAACGGCAGGCCCAGCGGGTGGCGGAACAAGGCCACGACGGCAAACCAGTCTGCCAACGCACCGACGGTGGCGGCCTCGCTAAAGGCACGCAACCAGGGCCAAAATCCGGCAATGGGCGCCGCCTCGCCCTGCCGCATCATGGCGTGGCTTAGCAGGAACAGGCAGATAGTCAGCGCCAGCAAAGCCAATGCGCTGCGCTTCATGCGACGCAGGCGGCGTTCGGGCGAGTCAGGGCGAGAGGATGATGTAGACATTTCCACAGTCTATGCGTAGTTCAATAGCCGCATGCAATAACCTCTTATTGTGAGCCAATCTTGCTGTCCTGCGCAAAACCCCCGCACGAGGAGAAGTGTCATAGTCCTTTCACCTTAAACCACTAGCATGAGCGCTACCCCTACAACTCAGCCTTGGCGCTATTTATCACTATGAGCAAACATATCTCCGACAAGACTGTTCGTAACGCTAGTCAGAACACCCCTTTTAGTGAAATCCTGGAACGAAGCATGACTCGCCGCGCCGTGATGCGCGGTGGCCTGGCAGCCGCCCTGGCCACCATGAGCAGCTTTGGTCTGGCTGGTTGCGATAACAGCAGCACAGGAGGCAATTCCACTGATAACGGCGGCGAGAACCCGAAACCCGGTCCCGGCCCTGATCCGGAACCACCAGCAAGCGTCAAACTGGGTTTTGAATCCCTGCCCACCTCCATGACCGACGGCTGTGTCGTACCTCCCGGCTACATCGCCCATGTACTGGCCCCATGGGGTACGCCAATCAATGACAATGCCCTGCCCTGGGACAAGAACGGCAATAACAGCTCCAACGACTTGCTCAACTCCATGGGCATGCACCATGACGGCATGCACTTCTTCCCTCTGGAAGGAAGCTCTACCGAGGGCTTGCTGGCCGTCAACCACGAATACATTGATGAAAAAGCCCTGCACCCCAATGGGCCGACCCTGGTCAATGGCAAGCGCCCGGCAGAAGAAGTACGCAAGGAAATCAACGCCCACGGCGTGGCCATCATCCATATTCGTCGTACCAATGGCCGCTGGGACATCGTTCAGAACTCGCGCTACAACCGCCGCTTCACCTCGGCCACGGCCATGAAACTGGCTGGCCCTGTGGGTGGCACGGACTGGGTCAAGACCCCCTTCTCGCCCAACGGCACGCAAGTGCGCGGCACCAACAATAACTGCGGTAACGGCACCACGCCCTGGGGCACCTACATCACCGCTGAAGAGAACTGGGCAGCCTGCTTTGTCAATACCGGCATCCGCCCGCCTCATCAGCAGCGTGTGGGCGTGTCGGCTGGTCCCGTTGGCCGCTATCAGTGGGAAACGGCCGCCAAGGATCCTTCGGAAGTCCTGGGGGAATTCGCCCGCTTTAACGTGACCGCAACGGGCGCCAGTGCCACCGAGGACTGGCGCAACGAAGTCAACGGCTTTGGTTACCTGGTCGAGATCGACCCTTACGACCCCAGCAGCATTGCCACCAAGCGCACCTCCATGGGTCGCTTCGCTCACGAAGGCTGCGCTTACAGCAAGCCCGAAGCCGGCAAACCTCTGGCTTTCTACAGTGGCGACGATTCGCGCTTTGAATACGTTTACCGCTTCGTGTCCGAAGCCAACTGGGACCCGAAAGACGCCCAGCGCACGGATCGCCTGGCCGTGGGTGCCAAGTATCTGGACAAAGGCACGCTGTACGTGGCCAGCTTCAAGGAAGATGGCTCTGGCGAGTGGCTGCCGCTAACGGGTACCACAGTGGGCAAGAATGGCCGTACCCTGGCAGACGAGTTTGGCAGCCTCGACGCCATCCTGATCAATACCCGGGGCGCCGCTGACTTTGTCGGTGCCACCCCGATGGATCGCCCCGAGTGGACGGCCACCCACCCCAGCAATGGCGACATCTACCTGACGCTGACCAATAACACCAGCCGCAACGCGTCCACTGGCACCAACCCCGCGAATCCGCGCCTGAACAACGTCAACGGTCACATCATCCGCTGGCACGACGAACCCGGTTCGAACAAGTTCAAGTGGGATATCTTCGTATTCGGCTCGGACTCGGGTGCAGACGCGGACACCAACCGCTCCGGCCTGACCGACCTGAACCAGTTGGCCAGCCCCGACGGCCTGGGCTTCGACAGCCGTGGCATTCTGTGGATTCAGACCGACAACGGCATCGACGGCGGACGCAAGAACAATGTTGCTCGTGCCACCAACGACCAGATGCTGGCCGTGATTCCGGGTGCCTTGGCGGACAGCTCGGGCACCGGCCCGGCCATCAACGCCAGCAACCAGTCCGATCTGCGTCGCTTCTTTGTAGGCCCGAACGAAGCCGAAATTACGGGCTTTTCCATGACGCCGGACCACACCAGCCTGTTCCTGAACATTCAGCACCCCTCGAACTGGCCGGCCTACGACACGCATGACGCCACGGTCGTCAGCATGAATACGGTACGTCCGCGTTCTTCGACCGTGGTGATACAGCGTGCGGATGGCAAGCCTATTGCTGTGTAAACGCAAGGGCGGCTTCGCGGTTTGAATCCGCCAGATTAAGCTTTGGGAAAAAGGGGCCGTTAATTAACTGGCCCCAATTTTTTGTCACAATATACCACTGCATTCAGCCGTCCCTTGCTGATCTTCTCCGTCTACAAGGCCCCTCACACTCTGTACCCACTGGACAGAAAAAGCACGGCATTTTGCTGAAAAAGCATCGTTCAAACAGCACCTTGCCCTACCCAAATAAGCCCGTATGAAGCTCCAACGTCCCAGGCATAAAAACAAAAAACCAAAAAATTTCCCAACCAAGCCCTAAAGAGTTTTTTACCCCTTCCGTTAATAAGTCTGTACAGGAAGAACGCAGTGTGTCGAAAGCGCAGTCAGCCCCCTGGGGCCTAGCAAAACACCAACGCTTTCCTGGGCAAAAGGCGAAACCGTTTCGCCGCTCTACTCAATATTGGGAGTTACCATGTCTGTTATTAATACCAACTACCTGTCGCTGGTTGCCCAGGGCAATCTGACCAAATCGCAAGGTGCCTTGGGTCAGGCTATTGAGCGCCTGTCTTCCGGTCTGCGCATCAACAGTGCTAAAGACGACGCCGCTGGCCAAGCTATCGCCAACCGTTTCACATCGCAAGTGCGCGGCTTGACACAAGCAGCCCGCAATGCCAACGACGGTATTTCCATCGCTCAAACAACCGAAGGTTCGCTGAACGAAATCAACAACAACTTGCAACGTATTCGTGAGCAAGTCGTTCAAGCCTATAACGGCACTAACTCCACAGACGACTTGAACTCCATCAACGCAGAAATTAAAGCCCGTATGGCTGAAATTGATCGCGTTGCTGCAAAAAGTGAGTTCAACGGCACTTTTGTCTTGAATGGCTCGGCCAGCGGTGGCATTAACATTCAAGTTGGTGCCCGTGATGGCGACATCATCAACATCAAAGGCACAGACGCTCGTTCCAGCACCCTCTTGAGTGGTACCAGCGCCATTAACGCCTCCGGTCTGAGCATCACAACCACGACCGTTAGTGGCACTAGCACTAGCACTGTTGCCAGCGGTGCTCTGGCAGAAATCGATGCTGCCATCAGCAAAGTGGACGGTATGCGCTCGGATCTGGGTGCCATTCAAAACCGTTTCGAGTCCACCATCTCGAACCTGAATAACACCATCACTAACCTGTCTGCTTCGCGTTCGCGCATTGAAGATGCAGATTACGCCGTCGAAGTCTCCAACATGACACGTGCGCAAATTCTGCAACAGGCTGGTACATCGGTTCTGGCACAAGCCAACCAGGTACCTCAGACCGTGTTGTCTTTGCTGCGTTAATCTACTAAAGTTGAAGTATCTAAAAGGCGCGTTTTTTCTATTTAGATACTGGATACTTAAATAAGTAGTAGCAACAAAAACCCGGAGTCGATTTTTATCGAATCCGGGTTTTTGTCATTTCAAAAAGAAAAAGAGAATAAAAGCTGCCAGAGAAGTATTGACCAGGTATCGTTCTGCTCAATCCTACCTCTTGGCTTTTAGGCACCCCACGCCTTACGCCACTGCTCTAAAAACTGCCCTTCCAACATCCAGGAGGCAAAAATCTCCGCCTGTAAGGTATCACCACGCTGGGCCAACTGCTCTGGATCCTCTATATGCTTACGAATTTCCTTAACCCACTCTTGAGGGCGATTACGCACAACCGTCACAGATAACCCTGAGTCCCGGTAAGGTTCGATATCGGTCGCTATAATAGGGACACCACAAGCCCCCAGTTCCAATAAGCGCAAATTACTTTTACAACGATTAAACTGGTTAAGCTCTAAAGGTGCCAGCGCCAAATCCAAATTTAAAGAGGCCAGTTTCTCGGGATAATCAGCAATCGGCACACCTTCGTGAAACTCACACACGACATTGTCCGGCTTCATCCCCATAAACACCCACTGAACCTCGTGCTGCAAATCTCGTACCACCGGCTGAATGACCGCCAGATCCCCAGTGTGGCTTGCACCTCCAGCCCAGCCCACCCGCAACTTCTTCCCACTACGGCGGGCCGATTTCAAACCGGACCACCAGGCGGGCAAGAGTCCATTCATCGCGACTCGAACATCGTCATGATAGGCCCTGTATTCATTAGCCAGCTGCTCCGTTGAAACGACCAACCAATCCACCTGCTCAATAGCCCGACGCATCAACTTCAGTACACCCTGACTCATCTGTTTACGGTGAATACTACGGGTAGGGATATTGGGCAAAAAATCATCAAACTCCAAGGCAATCTTAGCGCCCGTGTACTTCCGACACCGTTGAATCAACTCCAGGATATCTGTTTGATTCCACGTGCCCTGCAACACAATCACATCTGGCTGAATACGAACCACATCAAAAAAACTCAAGGCATTAAAAAACAGACTGCCCTCTATCTGTAGCTGATCACTTAATGCCTGAAAAGGATGCAGAATTCGATAATATCCACAACCGAACCAATCCGCATGGACTACGACGACAAGCGGCAGCGGCCTGCCCGGTAAAGGGTCATAAACTCGCGCGCTCTCTTGAGCTAAAGAAAATCCTGGCGAACTTTTACTAAACGCGGGGTGGTAGTAAGGGTCTTGCGCTAAGGACGGCATCCACCGCTCATACAATACATCCACTTGTTTAACGTCCAAGCTGCTCAAAGTACGTTGACTGGGAGCGACTTTTTCAGTTGTCTGGCCAGCCTCTAGAACGGCAAGATGCTCTAAGCCAGTATCAGGCTCTAAGCACAACAAATACCCAGCCTGTATTGCTTTCAGACATAAATCAATATCTGCAAACTGCTGTGGAAAGGCTTGCTCATCAAACCCCCCAAGCTCAAAAAAAACCGATCGTCGTACCATCATGCAGCTCGCAGAGATGGCGCTGGTATTTTGCTGAGCCACCAAGCGATTCATGTAGCCAACGCTTTGGCTAGGGCTACGATGAAAGACCGACTCAACACCTTCCCCAAAACCCAAGGTCATCCCATATTCGCTCACTCCCCGCCCTTGGGGATAATCCAACCGCCCCCCAACCACGGCTACCTCAGGGCGCAGCGCCATACTCAGTAAACGCTCTAACCAATCCTCTCGTGTCGTCGAGGTAAAGGAGACCTCATCGCTTAAAAATAGCAGCACCTCCCCCTTTGCCTGTTGCACAGCCACATTACTGAAGCCCGCCAAACCAGCATTGGGACTGCATTCAACGACTTTGATTAAGTCTGTCGCCCCCTGTACCAAATCGGTAAGAAAGAGACTCAGCTTAGGATCAGAGCTTGCACTTTTAGCCAGGATAATTTCCAAATTGTCATAAGCTGTGTGCTTAACCAAACCTTCCAGGCAATGTTTGATTAAGGGCAGGCTATTACCCAGAGGAAGTATCACACTGACCATAGGCCGCTGCGCAAGCGCATAGTCCACCCTCCACACTCCCTGGGTGGCCGTAGGTTCAACCGTGCCATTGATCCCCATACGCTCCAAATGAAGCTCGGTCAGCAATTTGACTTTCTGGGATATAAGATCCTGGCTACACCAATCCAACAGGCTCTGAGGACTATGCAGCAAAACTTCTTGCACATGCCCAATGGCAGGTGGCCCAGCATGCTCGACCAAACGCCAGAGCCAATCTAAAGTCGCTACCTCCCCTAAGCCCTCCTGCAATCCACCCAAGGTTCTCCAAGCTGTAACACTGAGCACACAAGAGCGACCGGTATAAGGATAAGAACGAAACAAGTCCACACTAAAGTCGGGCTTCAAGAGAACATTCAGCGTTTGCCCCTCCCGCTGAAATGCCTCATCGACATACCAGGCCATGGCCTGAGTGTTTTGTAAAATGGACACCTGCATCTGCAAAAGCGCGTGCGCAAACAGCTCATCACCCGCATGAAGTATCCATACCCAGTCAAGGTCTATTGCCTGGCTCAGCCTACGGTTGAACGCCTCCTGCCACGACACCTTGGGATCCAAAATCTCCAAGCCAATTGCAGCAGTGTCACCATCTGGATGCTGATCACCCGAGCTTGCCAGCCAGATACAAGACGCACTGAAACACTGGGATTGCACACTGTGTAAGGTACGCGATACTTGTTCCTGACTACTCTGTTCGTCAGCAACAATCAGGATGCCAACCCTACACGGCGACGTCTGGGCAGCCAGAATGCTTTTTAATGCGAAAATACGTGCGGCTGTCGGTGTCCGACCCGCTATCCAATTCTCACAGCCCCAGCCTGTTGTCTCGCCTGCTTCGGGATTTTCTTTCCCGGACACATTTCCCATGACCATCGTTCTAACACCAGACACCAAACTCTGACTTTGACTAGTCATTCACCACTCACTTTAAGCTTCCTGGCCCCAAGCCACATTCAACTGATCGGATACGTATTGGAAGTCATTTTGTACTACATTTAAATGCTGCTCTGGCGCCATCACGTCCTCATCCAGCATCGTCATATATGTAGCTACGATCTCGTCAAAATGAGTCTCTAATACCGTCGAACTTGGGTTCAGGCCCGTTACCACACCCAAACCACTTGGGTAAGTTGGAATAGTAAAAACAGTTAGTTCTGGTCGATACTTACGGATAATAGGAATTACTTTCCAAGTATCTCCTAACCAAAAATTGGTTAAACGTTGACGATTAGCACTAATAGGGTCTACAGGATAAATATCATGAAATACAATCACTGTTTTTTCATGTGATTCTTTTTCTATGTTTATGAAATCCTTTAAAGCCTGATCAAAAGTATGCAAACCATCAATAAAAGCAAAATCAAGCAAAGAATGACCCAGCTCTTCTTTAGGATCAAAATCCATAAAAAACTGATCGCTCTCGATTTTAAAAAGCTTACTCCAGGATCGGATATCCTTATTAATAACGTAAGCCGGATCCACGCCAATTGCTTTAGTTGAGGGATTCACATACTGCAAGGAGTTTCCATCTGCAACTCCTATTTCGATATACCCCTCAGGCCGAATGAAATCATGAAAAAAACTCAACCACTTTTGATACACCGGGCCAGTAAAACGTTGCTGTGCACTTTCCATCGCCAACTTGTCACTGACCATCCCTAAAATCTGGGTAGCGTGCTCGTTTCCCGGATCATACATGAGTACCTGCGCGCACATAGCACGAGCCTCTAACAGCTGACCCTGATCCAAAAAATCACGAATTGACACCAAATCTTCTAATAAATCGCTCATATCTTTATCTTTAATATTAAATTGTTTTTGCCTTCGCTCGTTTTTTCTTTTTTATAACCGCAAAAGAATCGCGAAAATCAGCACCAGACGCACGGTCACAGCTATCGTAAAGTCTTACATACTCAATATCAGCAACAATAGCTTTTAAATTTTCACTATTTATATAATTTGAAAAAGAAGGTTTAGAAGATGCGATTTTTCTTAAAATATCTAGCGTCTTAAAATCACCCTGACGCTCTAATAAAACCGGTTGGTAATTTAAATCCTCTATGAAATAAAACCCACCGGGAGCCAAATAAGAAAACAACGTACCAAAAGCTATCTGCTGATGATGACTGGCATGGCTGGCGTCATCAATAATAATATCTAAAGGCAAGTTAACTTTTTTGAGCATTGCCATCAAATCGTCTGTAACGCCCATATCACCTCTGTGAACCTGCACACCAGGGGGGCAGCAATAGCCAGAGAAATCAGCAATATCAAACCCATGTATCTCGCCAGCAGGAAAATAATCATGCCACATGGACAAACTAGGAGCCTGGTTTAATATGCTGGGGCTAATACTTTGGACGTCATGCCGCAACAGGCCAAGCTCTAAAAGAGTAACAGGGCGATTTCTAAGTCCCTGGAGATATTTATCGTATATTTCAGCATACGCATGGGAGTTATAATAAATATCCCCTTTGTCTGATTTATACTTATTTGCCAAAGCATTTAAATAATTATTTCTTCTTTTAAATAAATTTTTATTTAATGAGCCAACACCATCACGACTCGCAGACAAGGCAGAAACCAAGTATGATCTAGAGTCAAAGTCTGCTGCAACGCGCCCCCACTTCCCAGCCTGCCAATCCACCAACGGATTATCTGAAATTACCCCAGGAAATGTACCGTAAGAAAATTGCTTTTTAAAAGCCAAGAAATCAAAAGAAAGCTGATCCCGCTTAGAGTAGGCCAACACATGTTCGAACCACTCCTCGGACAATTCCTTCAAAACAGGATGATGGTGATGCCTCAAGAGCATCCCCCCGGTAATTAAACCATTATTTTCGGGGTAGCCTTGTAATCGATAGGCATCCATTTGCCCTCTAACTGTCTGCTCATCTTCATAAGCGTAAGCAATAACAGCTTCCGCTTCTTTATAAATACAATTACGAGGATGAGGAAAACAAAAAAAAGAAAAATCAGTCTGAGATGCGTATACGTCAAAAATATCAGCAGGGTCGGTTTTAAAAACTAATGAACTGTCTATATACAAAGAGCAGTCATAGCCTTCCAGATACTTATGAGGCAATAATTTCGGCCTTCTAGACTCACGATGTGAGTCTAGAAACCCTTTTTCCAGAGCAACAACTGTCCACCAGTCAGACGTGAGACTCTCATCATCTGTGAAGCAAATCCGATCAATACTCGGGTCGCTAAAACTGCAATTTTGCTCCGCAAGGCAAAACCCCTTTGTTGCAACGGTATAAACCACCTTACGCATAAAATGCCTTGAACTCTGATAAGAAATAAAAACTATTCGATTACACTGAAGATAAGTAGAGCGCGTGAACAACGCCACCAAGCAAAACTCGTAGCTTTCAATCACAGCAAAAACTGATATTCCAGCTCATTGCTGGCCTGCCCCCACTCTGTCTTAACTAAAGAAGCCCGGATGCGGGCAACCGCCTGGCTACGCAACTGCGACACTCGACCCTCGGTTACGCCCATAACCAATGCAATTTCCTTTTGATTTAAGTCTTGTTCAAATTGCAAAGAGAATAATATTTTTTCTCGCTCGGGCAAGGCGTCGATAGCCTCCATTAAGGCGACCCGCAACCCCTGAGAAACAAGTTGGTTGAGAGGATTATCAAAATATGACGCCTCGGGGTCTCCATCCTCCAAGAAACTGAGCGCGTCGCCCCCCTCCACCTTGCGAGCCAGGTCTTCGTAATGAATCACCTGAACCCCAGAGGCCTCCTCCAGCAAACTTTGAAATTGTTCCAGGCTGATATTCAGGGCCTGGGCAATCTCCGGCTCAGAAGGCTCACGTAACAAACGGTGTCGCAACGTACTGATCGCTGCCTCGATTTGTCGACTCTTGGTACGCACACTGCGAGGCAGCCAGTCTTGGCTACGCAGCTCATCAAGCATGGCTCCCCGTATCCGCGTAATCGCATAGGTCTCAAACTGAGCGTCGGCTAAGACCTGATAACGTCGCACTGCGTCAAGCAACCCCATCATGCCCGCCTGCATAAGGTCATCCAGCTCCACGCTGGGGGGCAAGCGCACCGCCAGTTGTAAGGCCTGGCGACGCACTAGCGGAGCATATTGCTCAACCAGAGAGTCTTCAGAACGAAACATGAAAATGAGAAATCCAAAATAGGGTACCTTATTGTGCAGCTCCTCTCACGGCGACATTCTCTAGATAAAGCCAACTTTCGCCTGCCTGTTTCCGTATTTGACTGCCCTCCCCACACAAAAAACAATCAAAAAAAAACTAAAGAAAGCGGTTAAGCCGTCGTTACTATTCGGTATTTTGTACATCAATCTCACAGGCACGCGGGTGTAGCACGCTCGCCACTATGGTCTGTTATCAAGAACACCCTCTGGAGAGATCGAATGACCCATCCAGTTTCGTCAAACACTACAGCTTTGTTTAGTACACAGCCGTCAGACGACGCCCTCCTTAACAGGGCCCGCCCGACAGTTCAACCGAGCAGCGTCGAAGTCAGGCTACACAACAACGGATCAACGCCACCTTTGGCCCAAGTCGGCATGACCAGTACCCTAGATGAGTCACTGGAAAATCTGAATGCCAGTATGGAGGCCTGGGCGACCGGGATGCGATTCGATATGGATGAAGATGCACAGCGACTTGTCGTATCAATTATTGACAGCAACACCGGAGAGGTCCTACGCACAGTACCATCCGAAGCAGTAATCCAAGTGGCTAGGATGATCGTTCAATTACAAGGCACCATGATCAACACTCAGGCTTAGCGCGAACCATCAAACTAAGGACTAAAGTTCACTTTATCGGGCCTTTCTAATTTGCTTACTTAAGGCACAATTACCTAAACATTGAGGCGATTATGGCTACTATTTCTTCTATTGGGGTGGGTTCTCAACTCCCCCTTAACACCCTACTCGATAACTTGCGTAAGGTAGAAAACGTTCAACTTGAGCTTATTCAAGCCAAGATCGACGCAAATACGAACCGTATTTCAGCTTATGGCAAGCTAAAGAGTGCCATTACGAACGTCCAGTCCACAGCAGAGACTCTTAGCAAGGCACAGACCTACGGTGCCGTAAAGACCAATGCAAGTAGTGACGCCGCGACCGTAAAAGGCATCAGCCATGCTTCACCAGGACACTACGAGTTAACGATTGATCACTTAGCCAGTGCTCAGACCCTGACAATGACGGCTCAGTCCAGCCGAACAGACGCATTGGGTAACGACGGCACAATCACGATTACCTTGGCCAACGGCAAAGAACACACCTTGGACCTGAGCGGACAAGACACTTCTTTACAAGGCATTATGAAAGCCATCAATGCCTCCCCAGACATAGGCGTGACTGCCACCATCATTAACAACGGGAATACCACTAATCCTTATCAGCTTCAGCTAAACGCCCGTGACACAGGCGAACAATCTGCGGTCAGCAAAATCCGGGTTCAAGGTAACGAAACACTAGAAAACCTACTTTCCTTCACCTCTGAAAACAGCACAAATGACGATAACGCACCACTAGGGGCTTTATCCGAAAAAGCGGCCACTGACGCACAGTTCACGCTAAATGGCATCACTATTCACAGTGCTAAAAATGTGCTGAAAAACACTGTAGATGGGTTAGAAATCACCCTGAACAAGGTCAGCGCAGACCCTATTCTCATCAACGTAGAGCGTGATAATGACGTTACGACGAAAGCTATCCAAGACTTCGTCTCAGCCTATAACGCCCTTAACGATACTGCGAGGAACCTGACCGCCTACAACGTCGAACAAAAAACCGCCTCGGCCTTAACCGGTGACTCGATTGTCCGCCGTGCTCAAAATAGTCTACGTAAAGCCATAGACCAAAACGTAGACCAGGGGCAGTTACGCTCTCTCAATAGCATTGGGATTAGCACCGACCCCAAAACAGGCAATCTTGTCATCAATAGTGAACGATTAAATGCGGTACTAGCTGAAAAACCAGCAGAGGTCGAAAGCTTTTTTGGTGGTGCCACTGGTTTAGGCGCACGAGTCCACAAAGCCGCCGACGAATACGTTAAAAGCGACGGCTTCATTGATAACGCTCAAGCCGGAGCCGAGCGAACCAATAAAACACTGGACAAGCAATACCTTGCCACCGAGGACCGGATTGAAGGCAAAATTGAAATCTTGCGCAAACAGTTCCAGCAACTGGATGTAATGGTTAATCAGATGGAGGGCATCAGCAGCTACCTTACCCAGCAGCTCTCCATGCTAGGCAACACCAAGAGTGGTCAATAACCCATGAGCTACCCTGCCCCCTCTCGTCGTTTTGGCCAACAATCGGTCCGTGCCTACGCTCAAGTCGGCCTGGAAACTGAAGTCCTAAGCGCCAGCCCCGAACACTTGATTACCCTCTTGTTCAACGGTGCACGCACCGCCATGTTGCAGGCGCGCCTGCACATGGAGCAGGGCAATATTGCCGGGCGGGGGCAGTCTTTATCGAAGGCTATTGATATTGTCGATAGCGGCTTGAAAATGGCGATCGATACCGAAAAGGGCGGAGAGCTGGCCCGCAATCTGGTCGCTACCTATGACCTGATTTTGCACAATCTGATGTTGGCCAACCTTCGCAATGACGCGGAAAAGCTGACGCTGGCCGAGCGTTTGCTGACCGATATTGCCGATGCCTGGCGCAGCAATGTTGATACCCAACGTGCCAAGCAGCCAGCTTGACTCCGGGGCTCGCAGGACAGGCTCTGTTCCTGACCTGCACCTCCAACCTCCTTTGCGCCTTTAGCGCCTGGTACGAACATGAGCGATACCTCTAACCCGATCGTCGATCAATATCAAATTATCGCCAGCATCACCCGTCACATGCTGGAGCTTGCCCAAACGGCTCGCTGGGAGGATGTGTTTGAACAATCCGAACACTATCAACTCGCCGTGGAAAAGCTCAAGAACATGGAAGACCTGTCTGTTACTGAAAAACAGGCACGCCGTCAATTGCTGACCCAAATTCTGGAGGACGATGCCCAGATCCGTCATCTGGCCACTCCCGAACTGGGCCGCCTGGGTGCACTGCTGGGCAATATGAAGCGCCAGCAAACTGTGTTGCAAGCGTATTACAGCCCTAGCGTTCACCCATGAGCATAGGCGGCCCCTCCCCTTTGGGGACGCTGCTTATTCAACGGCTTGATGCCGTTCTGGGTATCAGCACTGGACAGCAAAGCAATATCGCCACGGGCGCCCGGCCGGACGCCATCAGCCAGACACCGGGCAGCCAACGCGCCGAGCGCGCCGAAAACCAAACGGCTCGTGATCAACGCCAAAGCGTAGATCAAGCCCGCGCCCACACCCAGGGTCGCGATAGCCGGAATATCCGCACACAAAGCGGTCAAACCTCGACCGACCCGGCTCTGAATGCACGAGGCCCCAATACGGCCACCACCAGCTCGGCGCCCACAACGCTGGGGCGCACCGCCCAACTGATTCTGTCCTTGCTGGAGCGCTTCCCGGATCGAGCTCCTGCTATCCAGGGACGACAGGCCCTGCTGCCTGGCCGCCCCACCATGCAAACGGACGGCAATGAATCCACGCGCCCGGGTGGCGACAGCCAGGCGGGTACGCGCTCAGGCACAGCACAAAATACTGCCAGCACAATTGCGACTCCGGCGCAACAGCGACTGCCCTTGCCCGGCGGCACCGCAACAGGTGGAGCAAATACAGGCTCTGCCAGTGCCGCGAATGCAGGCAGCAGCGCCGCTGGAACAGGAGCACCTGCGGGAATGCCTGGCGCAGGCACTGCGGCCACTGGCGCAACAGCCCATGGCGCACTGCCCACCAGCAGCACCGCCGCCCTTGCCCAGCATTTCACCCAAGCCTTGCCGCAGGCCCTGCAACAAAGCGGGTTGTTCTACGAGTCTCATCTTAGTGATCTGCACTTTGGGCAACGCAGCGTTGGCGAATTACAGCAAGAGCCGCAAAACCTGAATCGCCCTGCGGCCGAAACACATACCAGCACAAGCCAGAGTCCTCAGACCCAGGCCAGCAACCAGGACCCGGCCAATAGCCTGCTGGTGCGTCAGCAACTGGATACGCTGGCCCACCAGAACCTGCAATGGCAAGGACAGGCCTGGCCGGATGCCGACATGAACTGGACGGTGCAACGACACGAGGCTCAGTCGGACGATGAAACCGAACACTGGTCCAGCACCCTGCAACTGGATCTGCCCACGCTGGGCCCAATCACCTTGCGGCTCAACCTCCTGAACCAGCAATTGCTGGTCCATATTCAGGCCGATCAATCCGCCCCTTATCTGGACGAGAACAGCCTGCCCTTGCGCGAACGTCTGCAAGACCAGGGCCTGATCCTGAGCCAATTGCAGATTGAAGCCGACCCGACCCTGCCGCAGGACCAGCCCGATGAGCCATGATTCTCCCACCCCTCGCCCCCAGGCTCTGGCTTTACGCTACGCCCCCAAGGACGGTGCACCACGAGTGGTCGCCAAAGGCTACGGAACCTTGGCCGAAAAAATTGTCGAGACCGCCCGCGAGCACGGTCTGTACGTACACGAGTCCCCCGAACTGGTCAGCCTGCTGATGCAGGTAGACCTGGACCGTCATATCCCCCCTCAGCTCTATCAAGCCGTGGCTGAATTGCTGGCCTGGCTCTACGCCCTGGAACAAGGCCATCCCCAGGCCACACAAGCCTTGCAGGCTTTGCACGACGCCCCAAAAACTTGAGCCTGCTATTTATAAGGGCTGAAAAGCCCCTGTTTTTGGGCTTAGATACCCTGCTTAGCCTCGCGTTCTAAACGTTACATTAAGCACGGCAAGCTGCCCGCACCTGTGCGCGTGGCCCATCCTGACTTTCTGGCAAGCGAATATGTCGATTTCCAATCTCTCCAGCATTGAAAACCTTTTGGCCCAGATGCGCGCAGTTGCGCAAGCGGCCGGGGCTTCCAGTTCTGTGTCCTCCTCGGCCAGCAGCGCCGCTCCCGGTGGTTTTGCCGCCGAGCTGGCCCGCTCTTTGAACCGGGTTTCCCAGGCGCAGAATGAGGCCAATGCCCAGGCTCAGGCCTTTGAAATGGGCGAGCCCGGAATTTCCTTGAACGACGTGATGATTGACCTGCAAAAAGCCAGCGTTGGCTTTCAGGCCACCGTCCAGGTACGCAACCGCTTAGTGGCCGCCTACCAAGAAATTGCCAGTATGCCGGTATAAGCGCCTGATTCTTTCATGCCCGCCGCCCTTTCCTTAATGCTGCCTGAGCACGTCCTGATTTGAACTCCCCTGATTCCATGCAGAACCCTGCCTCTGCCTCACCCATGAGTCAGACAGCACAGTTGCTGAACAAACTTCCTGGCTACGACACACTGCGCGCCTTGCCCAAGGTAGCGCTGATCGGGCTGGGTGCCGCACTGATTGCTCTGATTGTCGCCCTCTTGCTGTGGAGCCGCGGCCCTACCTACCAGGTACTGTTCTCCAATCTGGACGACCGCGATGGCGGTGCGATTGTCTCGGCCCTGGGCCAGATGAACGTGCCCTACCAGTTCAACAGCAACGGTACCGCCATTTTGGTGCCGCAAGATCGTGTGCATGATGTGCGCATGCAAATGGCCTCGCAAGGCTTGCCGCGCAGTGGCAATGCCGGTTTCGAGCTGCTGGATCAAAGTCGCTTTGGCGCCAGCCAGTTCACCGAGCAAGTCACCTATCAGCGCGCCCTGGAAGGCGAGCTGGCCAATTCCATCAAGGCCGTGCATGCCGTCAAGGAAGCGCGCGTTCACCTGGCCATGCCGCGTGAAACCTTGTTTGTACGTGACCGCCAGTCTCCGACCGCTTCGGTAGTGCTGTCGCTGTATCCGGGCCGCGACCTGAGCGAAGGCCAGGTTTCCGCCATCAGCTGGCTGATCTCCTCCAGCGTGCCCAATCTGCAAGCCGACAAGGTGTCCATCATTGACCAGAATGGCCGCTTGCTAACCGCCCCCACTGGCGAGATGGGTGCTGATAATCAGCAGCGCAATTTTGTAAACGATATTGAATACCGAGCCGTCCAGCGCATCCTGACCTTGCTGAACCCCTTGGTCGGTGCTGGCAACGTCCGCGCCCAGGTGACGGCTGAAGTGGACTTTTCGCGCCGCGAGCAGACGTCCGAGGTCTACAAGCCCAATCAGCAACCCGGTCAGGCCGCGGTACGCAGCCAGCAGACCAGCTCTTCCTTGCAACGCAACCCGCAGCAGCCCCAGGGCGTGCCCGGTGCCTTGAGCAATCAGGCTCCCAACAATGCCACCGCCAATCTGGTCAACCCGCCTGCTGCGCCAAATCAGCCCCAAGCCCCGGCTGCTCCGGCAACTGAGCCGGCCAATGCCGCCGCACAAACCGCCAACGCCGCAAACGCTGCAGCGGCCGGTACAGACCCTTCACTGGTGTCCCTGGCCGAACAGGCCCGCTTGCTGCAAAACACCGGCAATGCGCGTAACGACTCCACCGTGAACTACGAAGTGGATCGCACCATCAGCCACGTCAAAGGTCCTTTGGGTCAGCTAAGCCGCCTGTCGGTAGCCGTGGTGGTGAACTATCGCAATACGGACAAGGACCAACAGCCGCTGGAGCAGGAAGAACTGGACAAGATCCGCGATCTGGTCAAACAAGCCGTCGGTTACTCGGCTGATCGAGGCGATAGCCTGAGCGTGGTGAACGGACAGTTCAACGAACAAGGCGATATTGATACCCCCTTCTGGAAAAATCCGGAGTACCGCGAGCTCGCTATGGAACTGGTCAAGTATCTGGTCTTTGCATTCATTCTGTTCATGGCATGGCGCATCGTCATCAACCCCATCATCCAGGGCCTGATCCAGGCCAAGGCGGTGGCTGACGCCCGCGTCGAGCGCCAGAAAGAAGAATCTGCTCGCGAACAGGCTGCTGAACAACGTGCCGCCGAAATGAGCCGCTACGAAGAGAATCTGAACACCGCCCGCACGATGGCTCACGATGACCCACGTGCCGTGGCTATGGTGTTGCGCTCCTGGTTAAACAAAGATGAAAAAAATGAAAACGGCTAAACCGGACGATTCCATCGAACGCAGTGCGATTTTGATGATGTCCTTGGGGGAAGATGCCGCCGCCGAGGTGTTTCGCCACCTCTCGCCTCGTGAGGTGCAGCAGCTCAGTACCGCCATGGCGTCCCTGAAGCAACTGACCCGTGCCGATATGGACGCGGCTCTGGAGAGCTTTCGCCAGGAGGCCGACCAGTTCATGGCGGTGGCACTGGACTCCAACGCCTATATCCGCTCCGTACTGAACAAGGCGCTGGGCTCGGACCGAGCCGCTGGCCTGATCGAAGACTTGCTGGAAAACAGCGAAGGCTCCAGCAGCGGTATTGATGCCCTGAACTGGCTGGATGCCTCCAGCGTGGCCGAGCTGATTGCCGACGAACACCCCCAAATTATTGCCACCATTCTGGTGCATCTGGAGCGTGATCGCGCCGCCGACATTCTGGGCTACATACCGGATCGTTTGCGCGATGATGTGGTCCTTCGTATTGCTACTTTTGGCGGCGTGCAGCCCACGGCCCTGAACGAGCTGACCGAAGTGTTGAACGGCATGCTATCGGGCCAGGGTGCCAAACGCAGCAAGATGGGTGGTCCACGCACGGCAGCCGAGATGCTGAACTACATGAACGCCAGCCTGGAAGAGTCCGTCCTGACCAGTCTGCGCGGCATGGACGCCGACCTGACCCAGCGCATCGTGGACGAGATGTTCGTGTTCGAGAACCTGGCCGATGTGGAAGACATTGCCATTCAGCTGCTGCTCAAGGAAATCGAGACCTCTGCATTGACGATTGCCCTGAAAGGCGCGCCCGAAGAGTTGCGCGACAAGTTCTTCCGCAATATGTCCAACCGTGCTGCCGAAATGCTGCGCGAAGACATCGACGCCCAAGGCCCGATCCGCATGTCCAAGGTGGAACAGGAACAGAAAGCCATTGTGCAGGTGGCCCGTCGCCTGGCCGAAGCCGGTCAGATTACGCTGGGTGGCCTGAGTGGGGACGAGTATGTCTAAGACGGCCTCGTTTGGGCAGCTCCTGCCCGTCCAAGCCGTTATTCGCTTGTGCCCAGGCACGAACCGCCTGCGCGGGAGCCTGTAAATGTCCAGCCACCGTAAAGCCTCGGCCTACTCGGAACTTCAGGAAAGCTGGAGCCGCTGGCAAATGCAGGGGCTGGATGATCCTGTCGTCGCCCCGGAACCGGAAGAGCCCGAGTTCGTCCCTCCTACCCCGGAAGAACTGCAGCGCGATCTGGAAAACCAGCGCAGCCAGGCGCAGGAAGAAGGCCATACCCAGGGCTATCAGGCCGGTTACAACCAGGGCCATGCTGCTGGTCTGGCAGCAGGCCAGGAAAGTGGCCATGCCCAAGGCTATGAAGCCGGAATGGCGGCTGGAATGGCCAAGGCACAAGAACAGATTGACCAGTACATCAAGGAATTTGTCGCCTTGAACCAGAACTGCGCCCAGTCCATTGAACTGATGGATCAGGAAATGGGCCAATCCCTGATTCAGCTGGCGACACGTATTGCCGAGCATGTATTGCAAAGCACCATCAAGGCCGAACCCAGCCGCATCCGCGATCTGGTTGCCGAAGTACTGCGTAGTGATCCAGGCGATACCAGCGCCCTGGAACTGAGCTTGCACCCGGACGACATCAGCCTGGTGCGTGAGTTTCTGATTGAACAAGGCGAGCCCCGCGCCTGGCGTCTGCAAGAAGACCCCCAACTGCAACGCGGTGAATGTCGTGTGCGCTCCAGCTACGGCGATATTGACGCCACCTTTGCCACTCGCTGGAAACGCGCCCTGGCCAGCCTGGGCTTGCCCGTCTCTTCGGAGCCCTGATGGCAACGCCCCTTTTGGCCTCCTCCCCCGAACGCTGGCGCGCCCAGATGCTGTCGGCACAGCAACGGGTCCAGGCCATTGAGCCCTGCTTGCGCAGTGGCCGCGTTGTCCGCGCCACGGGTTTAGTGCTGGAAGCTACAGGTTTGAAGCTGGCTGTAGGAGCCGCTTGTAAAGTGGAATTGTCTGCCGCGCAAAACATCTGGGCCGAAGCCGAGGTTGTAGGGTTTGAAGGCAGATCCTTGTATTTGATGCCCTTGAGCGAAATTTCCGGCCTGCCTCCCGGTGCACGTGTTGTACCGGTTGAAGCTCAATTGCAGCCGCCGGTTCCGCTGCCCGACTCCGATCAACCGGACAGCCTGCCCGCCCAGGCGCGTTCGCGCCATGTCCCGGTCGGCCCCGGCCTGCTGGGTCGCGTGGTCGATGGCAGCGGCAATCCGCTGGACGGTTTGGGCCCGATCGACGCGCAAGCGTGCGTCTCGCTCAGCCACACCACACCCAACCCACTGAAGCGCAGTCCCATCGACACGGTTCTGGACGTAGGAGTACGTGCCATCAACGGTTTGCTGACCGTAGGCCGTGGTCAGCGCATGGGCCTGTTTGCCGGTTCCGGTGTGGGTAAAAGTGTGCTGCTGGGCATGATGGCCCGCTACACCCAGGCCGACATCATTGTCGTAGGCCTGATCGGTGAACGGGGCCGGGAAGTTAAAGAATTTATTGAGCACAACCTGGGCGAAGAGGGCCTGCAACGCTCGGTTGTTGTCGCTGCTCCGGCTGATGTCTCGCCCTTGCTGCGTCTACAAGGCGCGGTGTACGCCACCCGACTGGCCGAGTTTTTCCGCGATGAAGGCAAGAACGTCTTGCTGATCATGGATTCGCTGACGCGTTATGCCATGGCTCAGCGCGAAATCGCCTTGGCAATTGGCGAGCCGCCCGCCACCAAGGGCTACCCTCCTTCCGTTTTTGCCAAGCTGCCGGCCCTGGTGGAGCGCGCCGGCAATGGCGAACCCAATGCACAAGGCCGTTGCGGCTCGATCACCGCGTTCTACACCGTGCTGACCGAGGGCGACGACCAGCAAGACCCGATTGCCGACTCGGCCCGGGCGATTCTGGACGGTCACATTGTGCTGTCGCGCAGTCTGGCGGAAACCGGCCATTACCCGGCCATTGATATCGAAGCGTCCATCTCGCGGGTCATGCCCAGCATTGTGGAGCCAGAACAGATCAAGATGGTGCACCGCTTCAAGGGCCTGCTCTCCAGCTATCAACGCAACCGCGACCTGATTGCCGTGGGCGCCTATACCCGTGGCAATGATCCTGCCATTGATCAGGCCATTGATCGTTTCCCCTGGCTGGAGGCCTATCTGCGCCAGGGCATGCAGCAACGTGTGGACGTGCCACGCGCCTTCGATGAATTGAACGCCGTTCTCAATAGCGAGCAATAGCCATGAAAGCCAACGCTTCTTTACATACGCTGGTCGATCTCAGTCAGAACAATGTGGACGACGCGGCCCGCCATCTGCAGGAGCTGCGAACAGAACGCGATGCGGCCCAGTCGCAGCTGGAAATGTTGCAGACCTATCGCCAGGACTACGCCCAGCGCCTGCTGGATGTGGGCCAAACTGGGGTAACCATGGCGAACTACCACAATTTCCGGCGCTTTATCGTGACATTGGACCAGGCCATTTCCCAGCAAAATAGTGTCATCCAAGCGCTGGAAGAGAAAATGGAACAGGGACGCCAGGTCTGGTATGGCCATCAGCAGCGCCTGAAAGCGTATGAAACCTTGATCGACCGCCGTCTCCAGACCCAGCAAGTCCAGCAACAAAGAATGGAACAACGTAACAGCGATGAAATCGCTGCTCGTCTCTTTACTCGTAGCCAGACCGCCTATTAAACAAGCGCCGCCATGACTTCGCCCACTCTTTCGGTTTTACCTGCGGCCCCTGCCGCACCCTCGGCCCCCGTCACTAACACGGCCGGGCCTGCGGCTGCGCATGCGCCCAAAGACGAAGGCTTTGCCCAGCATCTGCAAACCCAACAGCAGCAGGTGCAACACAAAGGGGCTGGCAAGACACCAGCAGCCGCCAAGCAGGACAGCACCAAAACCCAGGTTCCCGCCGACAGCCCCAAGCTGGCTGACGCCGTGGCCGAACAGGCTGGTGCCAGCGAGCTGGACCCCTTGATCAAAGACCCGGCCCTGCTGATTGCCGATCAGAGCGATCTGGAACTTGACACTGATGCCCCGGCCGATAGCGGCCTGCCTGCCATGGCCTTGTCGATTCTTTCGCAAGTACAGGCCATCAAGAGCAGCAAGGCCGACCCAAAAAGTGCCCAAACCGATAGCAAACTGCCACTGAGCGCTCTCAACACACGCCAGAATCTGGCCGCCGAGCCAAGTAGCCGTCAAGCTCAGACCGCGCCATTGAACGCTGTTGAAGCAGAAGCCAAGCTTGATCTGAGCGCCGAACTGGTCTTGCCTAAAGCCGTTGAAACCAGCAATCCGCTGGCCGCCACCACTACTCGCAAATCAGCGGTGAACACAGCACAAGTACTGAACAACAACCCGCCAGGCACTGGCATCGACGCTAATGTGCCCTCATCCCAGTCACGTTTGATGGATGAAGCGTCGGCTTCCTTGGCTAGCTTTGGACGACAAATTGCTGACGATGCCCGTGCCGGCGTGAATCTGAACCTGCCCGCTCTGGATGCTTCCCTGCTAGCCCAACTTGGCGCCGCACCCAGCGCAGTCCAGGCCAACAGCCCGGCCGCCTTGCCCAGCCCCCTGACGCTGGCCATTGCCACGCCGGTCCAGTCCCCCGAATGGGGGGCGGCCATGGGTCGTCAAATGATTACCTTGGCCCAACAGGCTCAAGGCGGCGTTCAAAGCGCCGACATTCGTCTGGACCCACCCGAACTGGGCCCCTTGCGCATTACCTTGCAAATGCAAGATGGCATGGCCCACGCCATGATCACCTCGCCCCATGCTCAAGTCCGCCACGCCCTGGAACAATCCTTGCAGCAGCTGCAACAGCAGTTTGCAGAAAACGGGCTGACCTTGGGACAGGCTGACGTAGGCGACCAGCACGCCTCGCACCAGGCCTTTCACGAGCAACTGGCCGCCAAGGGCAATCAAGGCGATCAACCCGCCTTCAGCCTGAACGGCGTGGCTTCCGCTGACGAAAGCAGCCCCTTGGTGAACAGCAGCGCCACACGCTCGCTGAACCCCGACGCGCTGGTTGATACCTTCGCCTGATTCACAGTCCCACAGACAGCCCGGCAAAAAGCATGATTAAGCTCGAAAAGCAGCGTCTATTCGCCGGGCCTGTCCTGTCTGACCTCCGGCACAATAGCTCAGGCATGCAGTCAGGCTCAGGCCCGACATGCGTTTGTCTGTTTGTAATACGCTAGAAAATACATCGCTCACATCACATGGCCCGAAAAGCACCCACCAAACTTGCACGCCTGATGAAAACCGGTCTGCTGGTTCTGTTTATTATCGCCGCTAGCGTGGGCGCAACGTTGTACTACTCCCTGCAACAAAGCAGCACGCCTGCCTGGTTGGCCTGGGCAGAAAAAGGCCAATCAGTTGAAGCGGCCCCTGCCCCGGACGAACCGCCGGTGGTCAAGGTCAATGCCAAACCCATTTTTGCGCCGCTGGACCCCTTTACCGTCACCCTGAACGAGAATGGCCGCTCGCGCATCTTGTACGTGGGCATCACCTTGCGTGTCCAGGACGATGGTTCGCGCTCCATGCTGGTGGAGTACATGCCCATGGTGCGTGATCGCGTGCTCAAGATTCTGGCTGAACAGCGCCCCACCTACATCCAGACCTCCGAAGGGCGTCAAGCCCTGGTTGCACAGCTGAGCGCCGGCCTGAAAGAGCCCTACGCGCCCAACACTGCTGTACCGAACATCAATGATGTCCTGTTCACCGCCTTTGTCATCCAATAAATGTCGTATCAGAGCTTCCTATCCCAAGACGAAGTCGATGCACTGCTGGCCGGTGTTACCGGCGAAGGCGCTGACACCAAGCCCTTGAACGAAAACCTGACTGGCGTACGGGCCTATGACCTGACCTCGCCAGACCGGGTAGTGCGTCACCGCATGCAGACCCTGGAGCTGATCAACGAGCGCTTTGCCCGTCGTTTGCGCTCAACCATGCTCAGCTTCATGCGCCGCAACGCAGACATCACCGTCGGTTCCATTCGTATTCAAAAGTACTCGGATTTCGAGCGCAACCTGCCCGTGCCCAGCAACCTGAACATGGTTGCCTTAAAGCCCTTGCGGGGCGTGTCGCTGTTTACCTTCGACCCGAACCTGGTCTTCCTGATTATCGACAGCCTGTTTGGTGGCCATGGCCGCTACAACACCCGCGTCGAAGGCCGGGACTTCACCACGACCGAGCAGCGCATCATCCAGCGTTTGCTGACCCTGACGCTGGAGAGCTACTGCGGTGCCTGGGAGTCCATCTACCCGCTGGAAGCGGAGTACATGCGCTCGGAGATGCATACCAAGTTTGCCAGCATCAGCAGCAGCAATGACATCGTGGTGGTGACCTCTTTCAATATTGAATTTGGTGCCCAGGGTGGCAATCTGAATATCTGCCTGCCCTACTCCATGATCGAGCCGCTGCGCGATCTGCTGACCCGCCCCTTGCAGGACAAAGGCACCAACGATATCGACCAGCGCTGGACCCAGCAATTGTCACGACAAGTGCGCAGCGCCGAAGTTGAACTGATTGCCAACTTCGTCAATATAGACATGACCATTGCCGAGCTGACCCAGTTAAAGGCCAATGATGTCTTGCCAATTGAAATCCCCACTCTTATTGAAGCCCACGTGGATGGCGTGCCGGTTCTGGAATGCCGCTACGGCACCTCCGGTGGCCGCTACTCCTTGCGGGTAGAAAACATCTTGGCCACCAACGACAGCGATTTGACTAAAGGTAAGTCCCTATGAGCGACCCTCACAACCCTAACGACCGGTCTGCGCCCGAGGACGACTGGGCAGCCGCGATGGCTGAGCAACAGGCTGGCAGCCAAAGCAGCACCCAAGCCCAAGGACTGGAACAGCCCCTGGAGGATGACTGGGCCTCGGCACTGGCCGAGCAAAGCGCGGCCACGCCTGTGCACGAACCCAGCCCTGCCAGCAATCTGTTCCCGCCCATGGAGCACGCCGAAGCGAACGCCACCACCGATATCGACATGATTATGGACATCCCGGTCCAGCTGTCGGTGGAGCTGGGTCGCACACGTCTGACCATCAAGAACATTCTGCAACTGGGCCAGGGCTCCGTGGTGGAGCTGGACGGTCTGGCTGGCGAACCGCTGGATATTTACGTGAACGGCTACCTGATCGCCCAAGGCGAAGTGGTCGTGGTAGACGATAAATACGGTATTCGCGTCACCGACATCGTGACTCCATCGGATCGTATCCAACGCCTGAACGGCCGCCGCTAGAACATGGAACAAGCCCAGCTCGTCAGAATCATGCTCAGCCTGCTGCTGGTTGTAGGCCTGATTCTGGCGGCAGCCTGGGTTGCCCGCCGAGGCGGGCTGCTGAAAAACAAAAACCAGCAACGCATCAAGATTCTGGACAATCAACGCCTGGGGCCGCGCAGCAGCGTGGCCTTGGTCCAGATTGATGACCGCGAAATTCTGATTGGCATCACCCCTCAGCAGATCAGCCTGCTGCACACCACAACGCCCGCTAGCTCCGAGCCGGACTTCCAGGCCCATCTGGACCAGCACCGTGCGCCCCGCTGACCGCATCATGACCGCACTCTTCTCTCCCACCCAGCGCATCGGCCTGATGCTGCTTCTGGCCCTGATCAGCCTGCTCCTGCCTTCCGAGGCCTGGGCCCAGGCTGTTCCGGCCATTACCAGCACAGCAGGCCCGAACGGCTCGCAAACCTGGTCACTCAGCATCCAGACACTGGCCATGCTGACCATGATGTCCTTCCTGCCAGCGGCCTTGCTGATGATGACCGGCTTTACCCGCGTCATCATCGTGCTGGGGCTGCTGCGCAATGCAATGGGAACAGGTACGGCGCCGCCCAACACCGTGCTGGTAGGCCTGGCCCTGTTTCTGACTTTCTTTGTGATGTCACCGGTGTTTGATCAGGTGTATCAGGACGCCTACAAGCCCTTGTCGGAAAACAAGATCAGCTTTGAAACCGCGCTGGAGCAAGGTGCCCAACCCCTGAAAACCTTCATGCTGCACCAGACCCGCGAAGCGGACTTGAAGCTGTTTGGCGATATGGCGGGCGTGGCAGAACTGGAATCCCCGGAAGATGTCCCCTTGCGCGTACTGGTGCCGGCTTTTGTAACCAGCGAGCTGAAAACCGCCTTCCAGATCGGCTTTACGATTTTTATCCCCTTTCTGATCATTGACCTGGTGATTGCCAGCGTCCTGATGTCCCTGGGGATGATGATGGTCCCACCCGTGACTATCTCGCTGCCCTTCAAGCTCATGCTGTTTGTGCTGGCCGATGGCTGGCATCTGCTGCTGGGTTCCCTCGCCCGCAGCTTCTACCAATAAAGGACTGTCATGACTCCCGAAACCGTCATGTCCATGACCTATACCGCCCTGAAACTGGCCCTGTCCATGGCCGGTCCCATGTTGATCGTGGTGCTGGTGGTCGGTCTGGGCATCAGTATTTTCCAGGCAGCCACCCAGATCAACGAGATGACGCTGTCTTTCATCCCCAAGCTACTGGCCATGGGCATTACGGTGGTGCTGCTGGGCCCCTGGTTGATCAACAATATGGTCGACTACATGCAGGGCCTGTTGCGTGGCATTCCCGGGCTGGTCAACTAAGACTGACCAGCGCGACAAGGAGCCTTCCGTGAGTACGCAAATCCGTGACTGGCAAAGTGCAATGCCTTGCCCACTGAACAGGCCCTAGGCTTGCCGTGCTCGACCTGAACTCCGCCCAGCTCTATGCCTGGCTCAATGCTTTCCTGTGGCCCTTCATCCGTATTCTGGCCACTCTGGCCACGGTCCCCTTTTTCAGCGAATCGGCCATCCCCAAGCGGGCCAAAGTGGGTCTGGGCTTTGTCCTGACCCTGATTGTCGCGCCCTCGCTACCGCCTCTACCCGATCTGCCTACGGCCTCTTACGAGGCCCTGCTGATTGCCGCGCAGCAAGTGTTCATCGGTGTCGCGTTGGGTCTGACCATGCGCATCGTGTTTGCAGCGGTACAGACAGCGGGCGAGTTTATCGGCCTGCAAATGGGCCTGTCTTTTGCCTCATTCTTTGACCCCGCTACCGGCGCGAATACCGCCGTGCTGTCGCGGCTGCTGAACGTGATTGCGGTGCTGACCTTTCTGGCCCTGAACGGCCACCTGCTCTTGCTGGGTGTGCTGGTGCGCACCTTCCATGTGCTGCCCATCGGCGTGGACCTGCACATCAATGGCTGGGGTGCCTTGCTTGATTGGAGCAGCGAATTGTGGGTATCAGGCATGTTGCTGGCCCTGCCACTGATTATTGTGCTGCTGACCATTAACCTGGCCTTCGGGATCTTGAACCGTACCGCCCAGCAATTGACGATTTTTGCTGTGGGTTTCCCAATTACGCTGACAGTCGGCCTGACCTTGCTGACCGTGGTCATTCCTCAGACTACGCCCTTCCTGACCCAGCTATTCAACTCCGGCTACGAAGCCATGATGCGGGTCGCGCTGGGACTGGCAGGCTCTTAAAACGCGTGCGCCTGCCGCTGCTTGTGCGATTGCATCAAGCGCCGAGCCTGGCCTATGGTCAGGACGCCTTTTTGCTTGGCGCGCCCAATCAGTAATTGCATCAACTGTGCACTGACCAGGGCGTCTCCCAAAGCATCATGGCGGTCACTTACCGGCAGGCCACAATATTTCAGGCAATCGTCCAGGCCCAGACGACGACCACGCCAGTCGGGCAATATACACGCAGCCAGTTCAGCCAAATCCAGAGCCAAAGGCCGGGCCTGCTCCAGGCCCGCCTTCGGCCAGGCACGGTCCAGAAACGCCAGATCAAAGTCGGCATCCCAGGCGACCCATACCGTATTTTCGGAATAGCGGGCAAAGTCCCGCATCAGCAGGGGTAGTGGCTCGCCTTCTTCCTGTTGTTGCGGGCTGATCTCATGAATCAATAAGCTATCAGGGCTGCGCTCGCCCTGAGTGCGAACCAGACCGGACCAGATATTGCCCAGGGCAATCGAACCATTTTCCAAGCGGACCGCACCCATCTGAACGATATGGTGGCGCTTGGGCTCCAGACCACTGGTTTCCAGATCCAGCACAGTAAAGGCCGCTTCGTCCAAAGCCAGTTCGTCCACCCCGCTCCAGGACAAGGAGGGACTGCGTGCGGCAAAAGAGGATTTACGCCAAGGAAGCCAGGAAAGCAGTTTCATAAGCGATACCGGAAAGCCAGAATACGTTGGGCACGGCGCACTTGCGACAAGGCTTCACGCAAGACACGTGCATCCAGTGCACCTAACGTACTTAAACGCACCAGATTGTTGGGCTCCTGCCCCTGCTGCAACTGGGTTTGATGATGTTGCAAGCGCAGCAATTGCAAATAGCGGTAGGCCTCGCGCAGGCCCTCTGACTCCTCGTCTGTGAAGACACCGCGCTGAGTCAGCACGGCCAGCCTGTCCATGGACGAGGCCAGTTCGCAACCATGCGCCAGGGCCAGCACACGCAGCACATCCACCATCGGTGCCAAGGCCTGTTTCTTGATGTCCAGCTTGTCATCGCCCTGCCCCATCAGCGCTTCCAGACGACTGCGCTTTTTACCACTGGGAATGCGGGTCTGACAGGTACTTTGAGCCAGCATGCGCTGGAACACAGGGTTATCGTTCACCATGCCCAGTACCCGGCGCTGCATGCGTTGCAGCATACTGCTCTGGCCCCAGATGGCGCGGCAATCAAAGTAAATCGTGGACTCCAGCAATTGCTCGGGCGCAGGCCGTTCAATCATGATCTGGAAACGATGCAGCCATTCGGCTTCAGACAGGCAGAGGTCAGGATTGCTGGCCATGACATTGCCGGTGCACCAGGCCATCCCGCAGCGGTCCAGGGCCTCGTTCACCCGACGCGCAAAAGGCAGGAGCAGGGCGCGATGGGCTTGGGCCTGTTCGGGCGAATGGGCGGCAAATAAAATGCCATTGTCCTGATCGGTATGACGGGTTTGCTCGCCACGGGCCTGACTACCAAAAGCCAGCCAGCAGAACTCGATGCCATCCAGCCCGGAGCCGGGCAAGCTCAATTCAATCGTGCGCTGAACCGTGTGATCATTCAAACGCGTAATCACCGCAGTCAGCTGTTCAGAACGCGCACCGTGAGCCAGCATGGCATCCACCAGCCGACCAATATCGGACTGCAGACGCACCAGCACGGACACGTCCTGAGCACAGCGCAAGGCACGCGACAAATGCACCAGATCCACGCGCTGCAAGGAGAACACATCGCGCTCGGACACCATGCCCACGACTTTATGGTCTTGAACCAGGCAGATATGGCCAATCTGATGCTCTACCATCAGCAAAGCTGCATCAAAGGCCGAGGATTGGGGAGCCAGCCAGACCGGGTCCGGTGTCATGACTTGAGACATGGCCTGGGTCGGATCGTATTGACCACCGGCTACCAAACGGCGCAAGTCTCGCAAGGTGAAGATGCCCAGCAAATGCTGGTCCGGATTGACCACCACCATGCTGCTGACCTGACGCTCGTGCATATCCTTGACCGCCTGCTCGACCGGACAATCCGGCAAACAGCTAAGCAAACCGCGTTCTGTCAGGGCTTGCAGACTCATGTCCAGCGTGTAGCTGGCACCCAGGTCGGCGCTGGCACTTTTCTGGGCACTGCGCCAGACCGAGGCCAGCAGGCTGCTGGTACCACGCAAGCAGTAATCCCGAAAAGGCTCGCTGATGGTCAGCAGATGGGCAACGGCTTCACCAGCCACGCACAAGGTAAAGCAGTCTTCCTGTACCAGGTAATCACTGCCCAGAGCCTGACCCGAAACCAGTTCACGCACGGGCAGAAGATCCCCTTCCACATACTCGTGAGTTTCCCCGTGTTCCTGGCTGGAGATCTGACCTTGGCGAACAAGGTAGAGCTGGTCAACACGCGCGCCTTCTTCCAACAGCACCTGTCCGGCTGAAAAAAACCGTAGCTCGCTATGCTCGATCAGGTAATCGCAGTGCTGCGCCTGCATCTGATCGAAAGGCGGGTAAGCAATCAACCAGGCCAAGATGCCGGGCGCCTTTTGGCGCACCGCCGTCTTGGCCACGGATTCACCGGGAATCGCGAAGGACATGGGCGTCTCTGCTGGCTATAGGCAAAGAATTATTGTGCCATGCAGCATGGCCCTCGCGGACCCTGTTTTTCTAGGGGATTTCAACTATAGGCATGCGCCTGTTTTTCCCCTCAAAGCGCTTAACGCAAACGATCGTAGTCACGCTCGGCCATATCGATGACATCACCTTCCTGGACCTTGAATTGGGAGACCGCCTCGGCCAGGGTCTCGGATTGAGACTGCAAAGAGCCTGCTGCCGCAGCCGCCTCTTCCACCAGCGAGGCATTTTGCTGCACCACAGCATCCATTTGTGCCACGGCAGTATTGATCTGTTCGATACCCGCCGTTTGCTCTTGAGAGGCCGAGGAAATCTCGCTCATCAAGGTGGTCACGCTATTTACCGCGCGCACCACTTCCTGAATAATGTCGCCCGCGCTGGCCACTTGCTGTGTACCGGTCTGGACTTCATTTTGCGAGGCTTCAATCAGGCCCTTGATTTCCTTGGCTGCTTGCGCGCTGCGCTGCGCCAGGCTGCGTACTTCGCCCGCTACCACCGCAAAGCCCTTGCCCTGCTCACCGGCACGGGCGGCTTCCACGGCGGCGTTCAAAGCCAGAATATTGGTTTGGAAAGCAATACCGTCAATCACGTTAACGATGTCTGCCACTTGGCCGGAACGCGCAGAAATCTGGTTCATGGTATTGACCACGGCACCGACCGACTCGCCACCCTGGCGAGCAACCTTGGCGGCGTTATGAGCCAGCTGGTCTGCCTGATGAGCATTGTCTGCGTTCTGACGCACCGTGCTGGCCAATTCTTCCAGACTGGCCGCCGTTTCCTGCAAGGCGGCGGCTTGTTGTTCGGTACGGGAACTCAAGTCAGTATTGCCTGCAAAAATCTGCGAGGAACCCGAAGCAATTTCGTCCACACCTTGGCGAACGGTCAGCACAATGCCTTGCAAGCTTTGCTGCATGCGGCGCATGGCATCATACAAAACACCGACTTCATTGGCCGAACGATAGGTAATCTTCTTGGTCAGATCGCCATTGGCAATATGGTCAAAATGCACACCGGCTTCACGCAGGGGAGCCAAAGCGGTACGGCCCAGCACCAGGCGCAGCGCCACAATAATGGCCAAGCCAATCAGCAAGCCCAAACCAATCGCGCTATTGGCAACACGGGTTTGCAATTGAGCTTGCTCCAGCAACAGATCCGTCTGATCGTTGTAGAACTTGCTCAACTCTTCAATACGGAACTGGAAAGTGGCCGCACGCAGCACACCAAAACCTTCGCTGACGAAGTAAAAAGTGCTGTAGTCGCGTGTCTCCAGGGCCTGAACCATAGGCTCGATACCATCGTCCAGATACGCCTGATAGGAAGCCACCAAACCCATGGCCAGTCGGCGCAGCTCCGGTTCGGTAGGCATATTGGCACGGATATCTGCAAAGGCCTTGCGTACCTCATCCAGCTTCTGGTTGGCCATAATCACCAGATTGTCTGCACTTTGCAGCATATTGGCGTCGTTATCGATGCCAGCTTCCTGATAAAAGCGCGCTGCGCTCATCAAGCTAAGGCGCGCTTCCATCATATTGTTATTGAGCTGCAGAACCTGTGCGGAACGATCTGCCTGACGATTGATGGTACGCAGCGCATCGCCGCTTTGCTGCAGGTAGTAAGCCGCCAGGCCGCCCACGGCCACAATCAGGACCATGAACAAGCCCATGCAGATCATCAGCATGGTGCTGATCTTCAGGCCCGAAGCAGACTTCAGACTGGGGCGAAATGATTTTGAGGAACGACGTTTAGAAGCGCGGGACGCGGACGGAAGACTGCTTTCAATACCCAGCATTTGCTAAATCCAAAGAAAACTCTAGTGGCTGACCGGCAAGATGGTGATCATGTCCGTGCCAGGGTGCTCAATCGTGACCGAGCCTGTCGTGGTACTACGCGCTTGCTCGCGATACATGGAAGGAATATGACTGCGTTTGACCACTTGCTGGAAACGCCCCTGGGCATCAAATTGAAGCCACAGTTCCTGTCGAAAATAGACCGCATCCGTTGCCAGGGTTGTGCCCTGGAACCACACGGCCATTTCACTGCCATCGAGCTGTCGGTAGACCTGATGAGGACGACCTTGCAAGGACAGCTCGGCATCGGCACGAGTACTTTGGCCCAGGATCAGATCATTCAACCCCGAGGCCTTGAAGGAGGATCCCTGGGTGGCGCACGCAACCAGGGTCAGCAAGCACAAGCCTATCAGCGTCTTACGTCCCAGCCCGACCCAGGTACTCAGTCGGGTGCGAGACATTAAAACTCCTCCCAATCATCATCCGAAGCAGCGCTGCTGCTTTTGCTCAGGTCCGGGCGCAGCAGGCGCTGGCTATCGTCCTGGGCAGCGGTAGTCTTGGCGGCCGGTGCAGCCTTGGCAGGTGCCGACAAGCCTTTGGTGGGGGGGCTGGCTTTGGTGGCCGCGGCACTGCCGTTCAAGGCGGGGCTACGACGGTGTTCTGTTTCAGAGGAAGCAGCGGCCACACTGCGGCGGTTGGCCACACGGCGCGCGCTGACGTCAATGACTTCCGTACCGGGCGAACGGAAGAAAGCGATGGCCTGGTTGACCTTGGTCACCTGCTCGCTCAGGCCAGAGGATGCCAGAGCGGCCTGCTCCACCAGACGGGCGTTGTACTGCGTTGTTTCATCCATTTGCGAGACTGCGCGATTCACCTGATCAATCCCGGAGGACTGTTCAATCGTGGCAGCGGTAATCTCACCCATGATGTCGGTCACGCGACGCACGGAGTCCACAATTTCCTGCATGGTGGCGCCGGCACGTTCCACTTGCGAGGAACCTTCCGTCACTTTGCGTACCGAGTCCTCGATCAAGGCGGTAATTTCACGCGCGGCCTGGGCACTGCGCTGAGCCAGGGCTCGCACCTCGGCGGCCACCACCGCAAAACCCTTACCCTGCTCCCCTGCACGAGCTGCTTCCACAGCCGCGTTCAGAGCCAGAATATTGGTCTGGAACGCAATGCTGTCGATCACGCCCACAATGTCGGAAATCTTGTTGGAGCTGGCCGAAATGCCTTGCATGGTTGCAACCACTTCATTGACGGCACTACCACCACGATGAGCCACATCCGATGCCGTGGCGGCCAACTGGTTGGCTTGCTGGGCGTTGTCCGCGTTCTGGCGAACAGTGCCGGCCAACTGCTCCATGCTGGCAGCGGTCTGCTGCAAGGAAGCGGCCTGCTCTTCGGTACGGCTGCTGATATTGGTATTGCCCTGGGCAATTTCCTGCGCACCGGCATGGATCTCTTCCAGGCCCAGACGTACCGTCGTGGTGGTCTTGACCAGGGATTCCTGCATGCGGCCCAGCGACTCGAACAGATCACCGATTTCATTGGCGGTCAGCACGCGAATACGTTGAGTCAGATCGCCTTTGGCAATTGCATCAAAGTACGCGGCAAAGTCGCCCAAGGGACGCACCACACGGCGGAAGAAGTAGCTGATCGCGGCCAGGCCCAGCAGCACGGCCAGCACCAGCACAACGGTCAGGACGATATTGAACGTGCTCTGCTGCTCTTGCAGGGTGCGCAAGACTTTGTCGCCCGAACCCAGGGCCAGCAGGCCATGAAAGTAATACAGCGCCCAACCTGCCATGGCCACTGTCAATGCCATCAGAGCAGCAATACAAAAGGTCATGCCGACCTTTAGACTCAAATTCTTAAAAAGCATAGAAGATTCCCGCACGTGGTGCTTGACTGCCGGTTTAAGGAAAAACCACCCAAAAAAGGAACGCAGGCTTAGCGATTCATATTGAACAAGCTCATGCTCTGAATCGTCTGGAACGCCATGGCCGACATTTCCAGCGCAGCCTTGCGCAACTCCAGATCGGTGGAAGCCTGAAAAATATTCAGATCCTCCAGACGCGAGAGTTCATTGGTGTAGTTCAAAGCACGAGCCGCGCCGTTGGCGCTCAAGGCATCAATTTCGTTCATGCGCGTACCCACCGAGGAAATCACGGTCTGCACGTTATCGAAGTTTTCCCCGATACGTTGCATGGCCGAGTTCATCGTGTTGCGGAACTCTGCCTGCCCAGCGGGATCGCCACTGACAGGTTTACGCAGGGCCTCAACCACCGATTGCAAGGTGTTGAACATGTTCATGTCTGCCGAGCTGGTGCTGTCTACCGAACTGACCTCGAAACTGTCACCGACGGCAGGCTTGCCTTCGATCTGGACGCTGACGCCACCGGGCAAATTAATGCGCTGGCGCTCGTTCTCGTCCAGTACGCCCTGGCTGACAACCGCGCCATTCACTTCGATGTCGTACTCGGTTTCCGAAGTAAAGCGGATGGTGTAATGGGCTTGGGCACCGGCCAGCGAGGAGTTGCCATTAGGCGCACTGACTACAGCCGAGCCCGTATTGGCATTGGCCTGGGTGAAATAGGCGGTCGAGCCGGGATTGGCGCGCTCGAAAATGGTGCGGCCATGATCGGCCGAATCCATTTGACGAGTTTGCTCAACCTGAATATTGCGGCTGTTGGTGTCGCCCGTGTAGCTGAAGGTATTGCCCGTACGCTCGAAGGCCTGTGTCGTGCCCTTGGCACCGGAGAACAGGTATTGCCCCGAACCATCCTTGGTATTGGCAAAGCCAAACAGAGTATCCAGAGCACTTTCCACCACCGTGGCCAAGGTGCTGCGGTCCGCGTCGGACATGGTGCCGGTAGAGGCTTCCACCAGACGGGTCTGCACGCCTTGCAACTGCAGGTTGACGGCATTGAGCAGGTTTTCTTCCTCACCCAGGGCACGCATGGCCACTTCACGGTTTTCACCGTAACGCTTGTCCATGGCCTGGGACTGGGCCAGATTAATGGTCTGGGCCGAGGCCAGCGGATCATCCGATGGGGTGATCATGCGCTTTTGCGAACCCATTTGCTGAAAAACCCGCATCAGATCGGACTGCTGCTTGTTGATCGAAGTCAGGCCCGTCTGAAAGAAAAGAGAAGAACTAATACGCATAGCAAGGTTCCAATTTCAAGACTAAAGAGCCGTACTCAACTACGCAGGCCTAAAAGGGTGTCAAACATCTGGGAGCTGACGTCAATCAGACGGGCAGCGGCCTGATACTGCTCCTGATAACGCTGGAGCATGATGTATTCCTCGTCCTTGTTCACGCCGGACAAGGTTTGCTGAGCGGCATAGTTTTGCTCGATCAGCTTTAACTGGGCTTTGGCCGCCGTGCCGTTTTGCTGCGTTTGCACCGCAATACGGTTCACGATCTGACCAAAAGAATCGTTCAGGCTCAAGGAGCCGTCGGCCAGCACCTTGCTATTGCGCAAGTCCGCCAATTTCTGGGCGATGGCACCGTTAGCCGAACCGGTATCTTTATCAGCTGCAGCAATATCCTGTGGACGCTTGATCTCCACCTGCAAGCTGCTGCCTGCATTGACGGTGGGCTGCAGCAACCAGGAGTCGCCATCCTGAGATTGGGTCTTCAAGCCGGAGACATCAATTTCCAGACCATCCACCCGGGTAATGCCACCGTTCTTGTCCGGACCGTTCAAGGGGGTAACGTCGTTGCTGCTCAAGTTACGCAGCTGGAAACGACCATCCACGCGCTCGATGCGGTAGTTGTCGCCCGTCAGCTTGTCGACTGGCTGGGTGTAGCCCTTGCTGGGATCAGCCGGATCAACAGGGTCTTTGTAGAAAGACACACCAGGCACACCGCTGCTGACCGGGTTATTGCCATTGGCAATCACTTTCGGGCCGCTGACGCTGAACATGTCTTTGCCCGCCTCACCCTTCAGGTCCACACCTTGACGGTGAATATCGTTCACCGTGTGAGCCAGACCCACAGCCAAACGCCCCAGCGCATTGATAGCCGGCTCCAGGCTTTCCTGACGGAACTGCAACAAGCCCCCCAAGGTGCCGCCTTTAATGGTGCCCTCGCGGAACTCGGACACCACCATCTTGCCGTCCACATTCAGTGCGGAGGTAAAGCCGACCACCATACGCTCGGGGTTTTCAGCCGAACGCACGGCGTGCAAGGGGTAAATACTTTCGCCACCCAGCAGCATCTGGCCGCCAGCGGTGGTGATGCTCATCCGTCCATCCTGCTCGACGGTACGCACATCAATCAGCTGCCCCAGCTCGGACACCAGCTGTTCGCGCTGGTCCAGCAAGTCATTGGGTTCGTGACCGGGCGTGGTGCCTTTGGCAGCAACGATCTGTTTGTTGACGTTATCAATCCGTTCCAGATAGCTGTTGATCTGGGTAACGGTGGTACCGACCTGGGTATTGATGTTCTCGTTGACGCGGTTCATGTAGGATGTCGCGTCACGAATCTGGGTAGCCAGGCTTTCTGCACGGCCCAGCAGTTCCTGGCGAGCCGAAGGATCCGCAGGTTGCGATGCCACGGCTTCCAGACCATTGAAAAAGTTTTGCAAGGCGGGGCTGACGCCGACCGTGCGGTCCGAGAACAGATTGTCCAGCTGGGCAATTTCCGTACCGTAGCTAACCAGAGCCGCACCGGTAGTTTGCGAGCGCACCAACTGCTGATACAGAAAGTTGTCGTAGGAGCGCTGAACGGTAACCACCTGCACGCCACGGCCGTAATAGCCATTGCCGCTTCCTACCGAGCCAGCCGTCTCAACCAGGACCGATTGGCGGTTATAGCCAGCGGTATCGATATTATTAATATTGTGGCCCGTCACCTGCATGCGCTTTTGAGCGGCAAACAAGCCGGTAATACCAAGGTTGGCGAGATTCATATCAAATCCTTTCTGTCCTGCCCGGCCCGTAGTGTCCAAGGCGAAAAATGAACATGCTGCTTTTTAACGACCACCTTGGTGCAATATTTAGACCTGTATCAATAATTAAGACTTGCCGCCATCAAAGTAGGCCATGATGGAGATCAGCTTTTTGGCGTAGGAGGGGTCAGTGGCGTAGCCCGCTTCCTGAATGCGTTGCGCCGCTTCTTGAGGCGAAGCCGCTTGTTTTACACTTTCATAGCGTTTGTTATTACCGATCAGGCGCGCGTAGTCCGCAAACGACTCGGCATAGGAGTCATAAGCACGGAAGGTCTGCGTCATTTTGCGCGCCACGCCGTTCTGATATTCCGTCGTCATGACCTCTACCGTTTTACCTTTCCAGGACGGTGTGGCCTTGATACCAAACAGGTTATGGCTGGTGGAGCCATCTGCGTGCATGATTTCACGCTTGCCCCAGCCCGACTCCAGCGCTGCCTGGCTCAAGATCAGTTGGGCCGGGACGCCACTGTCCTCGGCAGCCACTTTGGCGGCCGTGTTCATGCGGTCCACAAACTGACGAATATGATTGGGCGCACCCTGAATCGCGGAGTACACGCGCTGCACCGTATTGTTATTGCTGAGCTTGTCGATCAGCTCGGCAATCGATGCTGCATCAATGGAACGGTCATTAGGCATGCGCGAACGCAAATCCGCCCGACGCGAAGAGGCCGCTTCCGGATCATGGGACGCGACACCAAATGGCTCGCTGTTCTGCCCGCTCATCTGGGCCTGCAAGGCTTTGGCCAAACCAATGCCGGGGTCAGCCAGCTGCATGGCCAGTTGCTCATCACCCAGACTTTGTGCCATGCGCACCGACTGCGTATCAAACAGGCCGCCTTCGGGATTGGCTGCCCGTGCCTGCTTCAAAATATTTTGAATGAACAGGGACTCGAACTGACGCGCCACTTGCAGCTGAGTGGCCTGATTCTGACCGTCCTGCCCGGCTTGCCGACGCAGTTGGGCCAGTTGCTGCGGGTCAAAAATCGAAACCTGCGTTCCCGTGCCCGGACGTGGGAAGTACTGCACCGTCATTAGATGATCTCCAAATCGGCCCGCAAAGCGCCCGCGCTTTTCAGGTTCTGCAAGATGGACAACAAGTCTTGAGGGGTGGCACCCAAAGCGTTCAAAGCGCGCACCACATCGGCCAGATTGGCACTGGTCTTCACGCGTTGCAGGGAGCCGCTATCACTGCGCATTTCAATCTGGGTGCTGTCAGCCACTACGGTCTGACCACCACCAAAAGGAGTATCCGGCTGGCTGACCTGCGGTTGACGGCTGATGACCACGGACAGATTGCCGTAGGCAATGGCGGCTTCATCAATCGTGACCGTGCGGTTCATGACCACCGAACCCGTACGAGCATTGATCACCACGCGGGCACGTGCCGGTGGCAGATTCACTTGCAGGTTTTCAACATGCGAAATAAAGGCGGTTTGAGCCTGGGGGTCCAAGGGACCGCGCACCTGAATCAAGCGACCATCCAGCGCTGTTGCAGTTGAAGGGCCGAACTGCTTGTTCAGGGCCGCCACCACGTTCTGGGCTGTACCGAAATCCGAGGAATTCATTTCCAGATTGATCACGCCATCCCGAGCGTAAGTCGTGGGTACGCTCTGCTCAACCGTTGCGCCGCCTGGAATGGTGCCGCCATTGAGCTGGTTGACCTGGACGCTGGAACCACCTGCTTCGGCCCCTGCCCCACCCACCAGCAAGTTGCCTTGGGCAATGGCATAGACCTGACCGTTCGCACCTTTCAAGGGCGTCATCAACAAGGTCCCGCCACGCAAACTCTTGGCATTACCCATGGAGGACACGACCACATCCACGGCCTGACCAGGACGGGCAAAGGCGGGTAAACGGGCCGTCACCATGACAGCCGCCACGTTCTTGAGCTGCATATTGCTGCCCTGGGGAATGGTCACCCCCAACTGGGACAGCATATTGGTCAAGCTTTGCTGGGTGAAAGGAGCCTGACGCACCTGGTCACCGCTGCCATCCAGACCCACGACCAGACCGTAGCCGATCAGCGGGTTGTCTCGCACGCCCTGAATGGATGCCAGATCCTTGATACGCTCGGCCTGACTGACCGGAGCCAGCAACAGGCCCGCCGCCAGCATGGCTGCCTGCAGCACATGGCGACAAGAAGAAAAACGAGTACGACTCATGGAAAACGCCATAGCAAGCAAAAGGCTCAGAACGGAGAAATATTCAGGAAAAAACGCTGTAGCCAACCCATGGTCTGGACTTCGTCCATCACCCCTTTGCTACGAAACTCGATACGGGCATCGGCCACCTGGGTGGAGGACACCGTATTGCTGCCAGTAATGGAGCGTGGGTCCACCACACCAGAAAAGCGGATGTGCTCGCTGCCACGGTTAATGGCGATCTGCTTCTCACCGGCCACCTGCAAATTGCCGTTAGGCAAAACGCCGACCACGGTCGTCGTCAAGGTGCCGCTAAAGGTATTGTCGGCACGGCTGGAACCTTTGCCCTGGGCCTTGTTCGAGCCACTGACTTCAAAGTTCTGCTTGCTACCCACTTCGTTAGGCAGGAAAGCTGGAACGCCGGTAAAGTCCAGACCACCGCTTCCGGTCCGATCCGTATTGGTCGAGACATTCTTGGCCGCGTTGGTCCGCTCCTGGATCATGATCGTGACAATGTCGCCCACATTACGTGGTCGTCTGTCTTCAAACAGCGGATAGTTACCGTAAGCCGAGGGCTGGTAGATAGAGCCATTGGCCACCACGGCGGCAGGCACCGCCGGTGGCGGGGCCGCCGTCAGGGGGCCGGTTACCACATCTTCAGGGGGCACCAGCGCACAACCGGACAGGGCTACAAGCGCACACAAGGCAAGACGGCTCATCAGAGCTTGGAACATTGTCACGATCTCTTTAGATTTACAGCTGTGTCAGGCGAGCCAGCATCTGGTCAGCCGTGGAAACGGCCTTGCTGTTGATTTCGTAGGCACGCTGGGTGCTGATCATATTGACCAGTTCCTCGGCCACATTGACGTTGGAGGTTTCGTTGTACTTGTGCATGACCAGACCAGCACCGTCCATGCCAGGTTGCAGGAAGTTGGCGGCACCCGAGGCATCGGTTTCGATGTACAAGTTCTCGCCCATACTTTGCAGACCGGCCGGATTCACGAAGGTGCTCAATTGCAATTGGCCCACTTCCACACTCGTACCGGCTGCACCAGGCTGAGTGACCGACACGGTGCCATCACGGCCAATCGTCAGTTCCAGCGCGTTATCAGGGATATTGATGGGGGGCTGAATGGGATAACCGCCAGCAGTCACCAACTGACCATTCTGGTCACGCTGCAAGCTACCGTCACGTGTATAGGCAAACGTGCCGTCCGGCATTTCCACCTGCAGGAAACCGCTACCCTGAATCGCGATATCCATATTGTGGCCCGTGTGCTTCATGTCACCTTGGGTATGAATACGCTCGGTGGCTACGGTGCGCACACCGGTGCCAACCTGCAAGCCAGTAGGCAACTGGTTGGCAGCACCGACTTGAGCGCCAGGCTGACGAATGGTTTGGTACATCAAGTCCTCAAACACCGCACGGGTACGTTTGAAGCCGGTGGTATTCACGTTGGCCAAGTTATTGGAGATAACGTCCATATTGGTCTGCTGGGCTTCCAGACCGGTCTTGGCAATCCACAGAGAGCGAATCATGTGTGTGTAATCCTTGCAGCTAACGCCTGCGCAATCAGCGCGGCTTAGCCATTAAAAGAAAGTAGGGAGTTGGCCCGATCTTCGCGTGCGCTGGCGTCCTGGATGACCTTCATCTGGGTTTCAAAGCGGCGCGCATTGGCAATCATGGCCACCATCGCTTCAGCCGGGTTCACATTGCTTTTCTCGATAAAGCCCGAAACCATGCGTACCGACGGATCAGCCGGGGCCGGCGCCCCATTGCTCATGCGAAACAAACCATCCTGCCCCCGCAACAAATCAGCAGAAGGGGGATTGACCATCTTCAATTGACCCATCACCTGGATATCGCGTGGGTTGTCACCCGCACCCAGCGCGGTCAACTGACCGTCGCTGGAGAACGTGATCGATCCGCGATCCGGGATTTCAATGACCTGCCCATCGGCACTGAGCACGGGCAAGCCACCTTGTGTCACCAGCTGGTTCTGGGCATTGACCACCAGATCGCCTGCCCGCGTATAGGCTTCCTGACCATCCAGCGCACGGACGGCAAACCAGCCCTCGCCCGCAATGGCCACATCCAGCGCATTGCCGGTCTCGGCCATGGCGCCAGGTTGAAAACGGCTGCCAGGCGTCACCGTGGCCGTGCCTACGCGGGTTTGCGAACCCACATCGCTTGTGACGGGTACGGAACGGTAATACGCCAGCTGCTGGCGAAAACCGGACGTGTTCACGTTGGCCAGGTTGTTGGTAATGACGTCTTGTTGCTCCAGCGTGCGCTGGGCGCCATTCATGGCGGTGTAAATCAGGCGATCCATGACAGCTCTTAACGCAGGTTGACCAGGGTTTGCAGAACCTGATCCTGCGTTTTGATGGTCTGGGCATTCGCCTGGTAGGTACGCTGGGCAATAATCATATTGACCAGTTCCTGACCCATATCCACGTTGGAATCTTCCACCGCCTGACCCTTGATCGTGGCCAAGCCGTTCTCGCCGGGACGACCCAGGATAGGCTGGCCCGATGCGCCGGTTTCAGCCCAGGCGTTACCGCCTACAGGGCTCAGACCTTGCAGGTTGCTGAAGTCAGCCAGAACAAGGGAACCCAGACGCTGCGTTACACCGTTGGTGTAGGAGGCAATCATGGTGCCGTCCTTGTCGATGCTCATGCCAGCGTACTCACCCGTGGCGTAACCATCCTGGTAAGGCTTGCCCTTGGCAAACTCGCCACCGAACTGGGTGGTGCCGGTGTAACGCACATCAAACACCAGATCATCCGCTGGCGACGCATTGCCGCCCGGATTGGCCAGGGTCAGATTGACGGTAGCCGGATTGGGGCTGGTCATCACGCCTGCACCGTTAAAGGTCAAGGTCGCGCTGGCAGGCGACAAGGGCGTGCTGCCTTCCATGTAATACACGTCCCACACACTCTCACCGGCCGCATTGGCGGGGCGCTTGACGAAGTATTGGGAAACCTCGTGGCTGTTACCCAGCGAATCGTAGACAGAGTAGCTGAATGCGTTGCTGTAAGTGGTGGGGTCTTTGGGATCAAACACATTGACCGCAACGGTTTCCATGTCTGGTTCCATCACGGGCTCCATGACGGGGTTACCGCTGCCATCCAGAACGGGATCACCATTACCGTCCAGCTTGGGAGTCATTTCAGGATTACCGTTGGCATCCAGTTTGGGCTTGAATACCAGATCACCGTTGGCATCAACTTTTTGCTGCGTCTTTGTCGTTGGAATTGCTTCGGCACCGCCGGGCAGGTTGGGCTTGAAATCCAGGGCTGTCGTGGCTTTGGGAGGCACGTTGGCCGAAGGCACTTGCAAGCGCTCCAGCTGGCTACCACCTGGGCCGTAACCGGTCAGGTAATGACCTTGGGCGTTAACCAGATAGCCCGCCTTGTCCGGATAGAACTGGCCATTGCGCGAGAACAGGACAGCGCCGTTACTTTGCTCCAGGCGGAACAAACCGTTTGCACCGTCAATCGCCATGTCGAACTGATTACCCGAGTTGCTGACGTTACCTACCGAGAAACGCTGGCTGACCCGCGATACCTGCACACCCAGACCGATGCGCGAGTTGGCATACACGTCCGCAAACTGCACGGTCGAGGCCTTGTAGCCCACCGTGCCCGAGTTGGCGATGTTGTTACCAATAGAATCCAGGTTTTGGGAGGCGGCGTTCAAGCCACTCAATCCTTGTCCGAAGCTCATGAACTTTCCTTTTAATGTCGTGTTGGCCCAGCCCGCTGTTGGGGCAAGCGGCGCTTACATGATTTTGCGTATATCCAGCAGGGAGAACGAACCCGCCAGGCCAAGGTCCAGCATCAAGCCGCTGGAGGTGTAAGCCACGCTATCGACCTTGCCATGCGTCAATGGGCTGGCTGTGACGGCCGTGCCGTCATTACTGGCCAATACACTGACGGTGTACGAACCGTCGGCCAGCGGTGAACCATCGTTATCCAGGCCGTCCCACTCCAGCGAGTACACGCCCGCGTCTTTGGCGCCCAGATCGTATTCACGAACCACTTTGCCGCTGCTGTCCTTGATCTGAACCACGGTCGAAGTCGCTCCGCTGACCAGATCAATGCCGTAGGGCATGGCCACTTTTTCGCCATCCTGGCTGGTCCCCAGAGACACTTTCGAGCCCGGCACCAGCACTTGCTTGCCGATCAGATTGGCGGCCTGCATGGACTGGCTGACGTCCATTTGCCCGGCCACAGCCAGCAAGGTGTTATTCAATTGCTGAATCCCCGCCACCGTGGACATTTGCGCCATCTGGGTCGTGACCTGGGCGTTATCCATGGGGTTGAGCGGATCCTGATTACGCAGCTGCGTAATCAGCATGGTCAGAAAGCGGTCTTCCGTTTCCGCCATGGCGCTTTTGTTGCGGGCATCCACACCAGCCATGGCCCCTGCGGTGGGGTCCAGGGCGGTGCGATCGTTATTGACTGTGCTCATGTTCTATCTTCCGTAAACCGGCTTACTGGCCAATGGTCAAGGTGCGCAACATCAGGTTCTTGGAGGTGTTCACCACTTCCACATTGGCCTGATAAGAGCGCGACGCGGCCAGCATATTGACGGTCTCGGCCACCACATCCACATTGGGCAGAGTCACATAGCCTTGTTCGTCGGCGTAGGGATTGCCGGGGTCATATTGCAAACGGCCGGGCGCATCACTTTCCTGCACGCCCACCACTTGCACGCCACCCACGGGGCTGTTGCCCTGAGGAGTCATTTGAAACACCACTTGGCGGGCCTTGTAGGGCTGGCCATCGGGTCCAACCACGCTATCGGCGTTAGCCAGGTTGCTGGCCGACACGTTCAAGCGCTGCGATTGTGCCGTCAGAGCAGAACCGGCAATCTGGAAAATACTGAAACTGGACATGAAGACTCGCTATTACTGTTGCAAGGCCGCCATCAAGCCTTTCAAGCGCTGGGAAGCCAGGTTGATCGTGCTTTGATAGTGCAAGGTGTTATCGGCAAATTGCATGCGCTCCACATCCATCTCGACCGTGTTGCCGTCCAGAGAAGGTTGTACAGGAACGCGATAGAGCAACTCGTCCGTGCTGGGCGGACGGGTTGCCTGGGCGGGAATATGACGGGCCGAGGTCAAGGACAAACTGGTATTGGGCAATGCCATCTGGCCCTGCCCCCCTAAAGCGGCCTTCAAGGTGGCCGTAAAGTCCATATCCCTGGCCTTGTAGTTAGGCGTGTCGGCATTGGCAATATTGGAGGCCAGCACCTCCTGGCGCTCCTGGCGCACAGCCAGGGCCGTCTGGTAAAACTTCAGGTGCTCACCGATGCGATCAATCATGGAGTCAAGCCAATATTCTGTGTTCAAGTTTGAGATCCAGGTGAACGCGCGCACGCCTTTTCACCGCTATAACAGAATGGTAGCCAGAGGCACTGCTTCACAAATCAGGGAACAAAACGCAATTTATCGGCCAGTTCAGCTCTTGACCTGGCGACTGAGTCCGTAAAATTCAGTCATGACCTTATATAGACTCCTGATCTGCGTATGCCTGTTCGCCCTGGGTGCAACAGCGAACGTGCGCGCTCAAGAGAGCGTTCAGGCGCTGAGCGTGCAAGCCATGCAGGACCAGGCGCAGGACTATCTGCTCAAGCTGGCGCAAATGTATCCCGGTATCGCCACGATCACCCTGGACAGCGCGCGCCTGAACGCCATGCCTGCCTGCACCCAGAACCAGATATTTCTGCCCAGCGGTCAACGCCTGCGATCGCGCATGAGTATTGGCGTGCGCTGCCTGAGCCCACAAAGCTGGAGCACCTCCATCAGCGCCACCTTGTCTATTCAGGGACACTATTACGTCACCAACCGCCGCATCAATCCGGGCGAGACCATCAATCAGGACGATCTGCTTGAGCGCGAGGGGGATTTGCTGGCTCTGGCCAATGGCGTGGTCATTGATCCCAACCAGATCATCGGGTATGTCGCCAGCCAGCGTATTCCTTTGGGCAATGCGATACGGGCTTCGGCTCTACGCGACCCGCAGTCGGTAACACGCGGCCAGATGGTGCGCACCATTGCGCGCGGTATGGGTTTTGTAGCGACCGGCGAGGGCCAGGCGCTGCAAAGCGGCTCACCAGGCACCCAGATTCAGATCAAGGCCAGTTCGGGGCAAGTGATTTCAGCCACGGTACTGGATGCATCCACGGTTCAGGTCGTTCTCTAAACTAAATCGGATGAGCATGCTAAAGTTTGCGTCCAGAGCGCCGTTACAAGATCAACGCAAAGAACAGGCCGCACGGAGAAACACGTGAAGATCAGCCCCTCCCCCCTCAAGACACCCCTTGCTGAAACGTCTGCCGCAGAGCGCAGCACGGCATCCCCTCGTGCGCGCCACGCGTACAACAACAGCAGCAGCACCAACGAAGTGGACTTCAGCGCTGCAGCCCGCCAGCTCAATTCCCTGCAAGACAGCAGTGCCGATGTCGACATGAAAAAAGTCGAGGCCTTGCGCAAGGCCATTGCAGCCGGCGAGCTCAAAATTGACACCAGTCGGATCGCCGACTCCCTGATTGCCTCTGTGCGCGATCTTCTCAAGTAACTCACCTGAAACGGCCATGTCTTTGCAAACCTGTCTTGCCGATCAACGCCAAACCCTGCTGGACTTCGAGCAGCTACTGGCAGAAGAAAACACCCTGCTGCTGCGCAGCTTCGAGCCACAAGAACTGGCCCAGATCACCCTGCGCAAATATCAGCTGGTTGAACGTATCGAGCAACAGGACCAGGCTCGCGCCCAGCTCCTGCAAGCACGTGAACTGGAAAACAACCTCCAGGGCCTGCGCTACGCGGCTGAAGAAGACGAACTGGAAGAAGAACTAGAACAGTTGATCGAGCTGAGCGAGAAGGTGCGCAACGCCAGCGACAACAACCGCATTTTGGTGGATACCTTTTTGGTCGACACCCAGCAAAACCTGGACGCCCTGGAAGCCTTCACGGGTCGCAATACCTTTTACGACGCGTCCGGCAAAACGCAGAATACGCAGTCTTCCTTGAGCTTGAAGGTTTAGGGCCAAGCCAAAGCTGCGCTCTGACAGACATAAAAAAGCCTGTCACACGGCAGGCTTTTTCAATCTTGCTGAATTTAGCTCATCGCTTCCTTCAACACCAGCATCTTTACCAGCGCATCAACCGCGTGGCTGGACTTCAGCCCCGGTTTGCCCAGCAAGCGTGCGCTAAGTTGTCGCACACCCAGATTGTCCGGTGCCTGCAGCAAATCCCAGGCGGCCAGCGTCAATTGGGCGGCGGCCAGCAAGTTGAGTTCTTCTTCAAACTCGGAATTGCTGGTAGGCAAAATGCCACGCACAGTGCTTAGCAAGCGCGCCATTTCCTGCACTTCGCTACGCAGCATCATGTAGCAGGCCAGACTGGCCGGGGCGATAGCCTCGGAGCCTGCACGTTGGTGCACCAAGGCAAAACGGGTTTTCAACACTTTGCCGTCGTGACGACGCACGGTGCGCAGGATGATCAGGTCCAGATGCACAGGCTCGGCATTGCGTTGTCGCAACTGCACCGGCTCGACGGCGTACCACAGGGCGATTTCACCCTGCTTGGCGCGGCCCAACGTTTCCAGATGCAATCGTGCTGCCAGATCAGGAATCGCGTGAAAGGCCAGCTGTTTGCCAAGGGCATTAGGCGTGGTCTTGCCGTCCTTGTGCCACAAGGAAGTCGCACCCGGAATCAGGGCCAGCCAGTCGGCTTCCATATCAGCCCATTGACGCCACATGGTGGGCGAACCACCTTCAAAAATATGCAGCAAGTTTACCGGTTGGGCCTGGGCATTCAAGACCTGCATGGCCTGGTTCAGTGCCTGTGTCGGGCCCGGCCGTTCCATGCTGCGCACGCCCCGTACATCCGACCATTGGGAGGGCGTTTGGCGTTGATAATACGGCACGCTCAAGGCCTGGCCCTTAGGACTGAACAGGAAACTGAACGAGCATTGCTCCTGGCTACCGGCAAGCTGATGATCGGCATGGATCACCAGCAAGCGGGACACATTGCCCTCACTGACTTCCTGACACGCGGCACGCATCAGGCCTTCGGCACGCTGTGCCGCCGCCCCGTCCTGAACAGGGGCATTTTGCGCATGCAGATCGCGCCAGAAATCGTAGGCTTCCGCGCAGGCCAGACGCTCGTCCAGGTCGGCGGCTGCACGACGGGCCTGCTCCAGGGCGATAGGGCCACCCGCAGAGGCAGCCGACAACAGACGCGGCAAGACACGCGCACGGCGTTCTTCTTCAGCCTGTTGCTCCTGGGCGGACTGGCCACCGCTTTCCAGCAAGGCCGCCAGATCACCGGAACTGGGCGCGTACAAGGGACGCTGGTTCCCGCGCACCTGCAAGGCAGAATCGACCAGTTCGGCGGCACTCATGAAACGCAAATCCTCGGGCACTTTCTGGCCGTTGGACACGTAATGAATAGGCAGCTTGAAGCGAATGGCCGTATCCAGCGGGCCACCCAGCTTGATCGCCTCGTCCACTTTGGAGATGATGCAACCGCTTAGCGGTGTGCCACCATCTTGCGTGTAGCTGCGGGCGACCTCATCCAAGGTATCGCCCTGGCTGGCGGCGTTCAGGACCAGCAAGCGTTGCACCCGGCGTCCGGCACTGGCCAGCAATGCAGCTTGTTCTCGCACATAACGGTCGCGCTGGCTGATGCCCATATTGTCGATCAGGATCACCTGATCGGGCCGCACACCCAGCATCACGCTACGCAGTTGCGCCACGTCCTGAACGATATGCACGGCTACCCGCATCAGGTCGCCATAAATTTTCAGTTGCTCGTGCGCACCGATCCGATAGGTGTCAGTCGTCAGCAGAACGACCTTATCGGGACCAAAACGACGCACGGCACGCGCAGCCAGTTTGGCCAGCGTGGTGGTCTTGCCCACACCCGTGGGGCCCACTAGAGCCAAGGCCAAGCCGGGCTGCCACAAGGAGTCCTCGGAACGCAGCACCGGCAAATGGGTTTCCAGCTCGGTCCGCACCCATTGCAAGGCCGCCCGCGCGCCCAGCTCTTCAGGCAGGCGCTTGAGCATGGCACGCAACAAGGCAGTACTGAAGCCTTGCGATAAAAGACTCTGAAATAGATTCACCGCTACAGGCGAGCGCCGCATCTGGTGACTCCAGACCAGATCATCCATGCGGCCTTCCAGGGCACCACGCAATGCCCCAATCGCACCCATCACATTGTCGGCAGCGGGCGGCGGGGCCATTTCCTGCTGACGTATCCCCGCGGCTTGATGCGGCGCACTGCTGGGCATGGGCGCACGTTCGGTGGCGCCCCCCGGTACCGAGCTGGAGTCGGTAGCCAGAATCTCAACGCCGCCATTGACACGACGGTTGGACACAATCAAGGCATCGGGGCCCAAAGCGATGCGCACCTGACGCATGGCTTCCCGGCTGGTACTACCAAAAAAGCGACTTATATTCATTCAGACTGACCAATAATGGTGGTGACCCGAAGGATGCGTTCTTCAGGGATTTCAGCGTTGGACAAGACACCCAGTTGTGGGATGTGGTGACGCAAGAAACGCGACAAGGTGGCCCGCAAAACAGGCGGCACAACCAGCACGGGCGGATCCCCATGTTCCTCCTGGAACTGGGCCGCACGCATGGCATCGGTCAGTACCGACTCGGCCAGACCTGGTTCCAGCGCACCACTGCTGGTCAGCGCCTGCGTCATGACCCGCTCCAGACGGGCATCCAGACCAATCACACGCAATTCGCCCTCGCCAGGGAACCACTGCTGCACAATAGCGCGTCCCAAGGCCACGCGCAGAACCGCAAGCAATTCGCCAGCCTCCTGGCCGGGCTGAACCGCGCCGGGAGCCAGAATGCGCGGTGCGTGTTCAGCCAGCGTTTCCACAATGCTACGCATATCGCGAATCGGCACATCTTCAGCCAACAGACCACGCAAGACCTTGAGCAAGAGGCTGAGGGACAAGGTTTGCGGTACAAAATCTTCGACCAGCTTGGGCGCTTCGCGGCCCACGTGATCCAGCAATTGCTGCACTTCCTGACGGCCCAGCAAATCGGCCCCGTGGCGATGCAGCAAGTGATTGATATGCGTGGCAATCACCGTGCTGGCATCCACCACGGTGTAGCCCGCGATCTGGGCCTGCTCGCGCATGCTGACATCCACCCACACGGCGGGCAGGCCAAAGGCCGGGTCCGTGGTAGGTGTGCCGGGCAGCTTCATGGTGACGCCACCGGGATCAATGGCCAGCCACTGCCCTGGCGTGGCGGTACCCCGGCCAATTTCCACCCCGGCCAACAGGATGCGATAGTCGTTGGGCTTGAGCTCCAGATTGTCCCGAATATGAACCACAGGCGGCAAAAAGCCCACTTCCTGTGCGAACTTTTTACGCAAGCTGCGGATACGATGCAGCAGCTCGCCGTTTTGCGCATGGTCCACCAAAGAGATCAGGCGATAACCCACTTCCAGACCCAGCGGGTCCACCATGGACACATCATTCCAGCTGGCTTCACTGGCGGCAGAATCGGCTGCGGCCAGGACTTCATCATTGGGTTCGCTGGCTTGCTGCTGCTGCTCGAGCTGATGCTTTTGCATCATCCAGGCTCCAGCACCCAATATCGCGGCCAGCAGCAGGAACACCAGATTGGGCATGCCGGGAATCAAACCCATCAAACCCAGAATACCGGCGGTGATGTACAGCACCATGGGATTGCGGAAAAGCTGGCTGACCATTTGCTGGCCCACGTCTTCATCCGTCGCCACTCGCGACACCACCACACCGGCGGCAGTAGAAATGATCAGGGCTGGAATCTGGGCGACCAGGCCGTCACCAATGGTCAGCAAGGTGTAAACGCGACCGGCTTCCGAAAAAGACAAGTCATGCTGCAGGACACCAATAATCAGACCGCCAATCACGTTGATGACCATGATCAGCAAGCCCGCCACCGCGTCCCCGCGCACGAACTTGCTGGCACCGTCCATGGAGCCGTAAAACTCGGCTTCCTGCGAAACCTCGGTACGGCGACGACGGGCATCGTCTTCGCCAATCAGGCCAGCGTTCAAGTCGGCATCAATGGCCATCTGCTTGCCCGGCAAGGCGTCCAGGGTAAAGCGTGCCCCCACTTCCGCAATACGGCCAGCACCCTTGGTAATCACCACAAAGTTGATGATGACCAGAATCACGAACACGATCAGACCAACGGCAAAGTTACCGCCCACCAGAAAGTGGCCAAAAGCTTCAATCACCTGACCGGCAGCATCCGGACCTTTGTGGCCGTTCATCAGTACCACTCGCGTCGAGGCCACGTTCAGAGAAAGGCGCAATAGGGTGGCAAACAACAGCACTGCCGGGAAAGCGGCAAAATCCAGCGGCTTTTTGGTGAACATGGCCACCAGCAGGATCATGACGGCCAGGGCGATGTTAAAGGTAAACAGCAGGTCCAGCAGAAACGGTGGCAAGGGCAGAATCATCATGGCCATGACCATGAGGATCAGCACCGGACCGGCTAAAAGCCGGGCGTGTTGACCACCGTTTTGTTTCAGTAAGGCAAAAAAATTGTTCATTGCTTTTAGTGTTTGCGCGAACGCAGTGGCCCTTCATCCATGCCAGTTGGCACTTTCAATCGGGTGGGCATGATCGGGCGCTCGCCCTGCCCCTTGTTCCAGTTACGAAGCTGATAAACCCAGGCCAGCACTTCGGCCACGGCCGAGTACAAATCCACAGGAATCTCGCGCTCCAGCTCCACGTTGAAGTACAAGGCCCGTGCCAGCGCAGGCGCCTCCAGCATGGCCACCTTGTGCTCGGCGGCCAGCCCGCGAATCTTGGCAGCAATCAGCCCCGTGCCTTTGGCAACCACACGGGGGGCACCGCCCTTGCCGTCCTGATACTTCAAGGCCACCGCATAATGCGTGGGGTTGGTAACCACCACATCGGCCCCCGGCACCTGAGACATCATGCGCGAACGGGCCATGGACCGTTGCTGCTGCCGGATGCGCCCTTTCACATGCGGATCACCCTCGCTTTCCTTATGTTCTTCTTTCACATCCTGGCGCGACATGCGCAGCTTTTTGTAAAAGCTCCACAACTGCCAGGGCGCATCAATCAAGACAATCACCAGCAAGCTGGCGGCGATCAGGGCACAGCACTTGATGATCAGCGTCATCCCCGTGGCTATGGCCGCAGTGGGATGCACATACATCAGAGCCGTCATCTGCTCGCGCTCGGTCCAGATCACATACACCGCCACCGAACCTACCAGGCCGGCTTTGGCCAGGGTCTTGATCAGCTCGATCACGGTCTGCATGGAAAACATGCGCTTGATGCCCTTGGCCGGATTCATGCGCTCGAACTTGGGCTGCAAGGCCTTGCCGCTAAAGCTCATGCCGCCCAGGGCGATCGAGGCAAAGATCGCGACCACAACCAGCAGCAGGAACAGCGGTGCCAGACCTTTTAACGCTTCGCCTGCCAGACCGGCCGCCTGTACCACCATAGCGCTGGGATCGTGCGCTACGCGCGGATCAAACCAGACGCTGCGACGCACAATGCCGCCAAAAGTCTCGTACAAATAGCTGGCTCCGGCCCAGATTCCGCCAATCCCGGCCAGCAGCATCAGGAATGTCGTCAGCTCTCTGGAACGCGCCACCTGCCCCTCTTCCCGCGCCTTCTCCAGGCGCCGGGGTGAGGCCGGTTCTGTTTTTTCGAGATCGCTGTCTTCTGCCATGGACTGCCAAGACGCAGGAATTGAAAGAATGAATCACGCGCCCAGCACGAATGTCGCGTTCGCACTGCAGGCCGCGGGGTCATTCTAAAAGAGCACCGCGGCTCTGATAGCGCGGAGAAAGCCCGATAAAAGCAGGCTGTTCCCCACAAGCAAAAAGGCGCTGCAAGGTGCAGCGCCTTTCTGAAGCGAACGCGATGATCGAATTTGGGCGAGGATTAAAAGCCCAGATTCGCCAGCAAGTCGTCCACCTGGTCCTGGCTGGTGACCACTTCCGAGGCTACCGGCGAGACCACCGGGCCGTTGATAAGACTTTGAGTTTCTTCGCGTTTTTCTGTGGGGACATTATCGACCAGCACCTGGACCAGTTCGGTCTCGATAGTGCCAACCACACCCAGCATGCGCGTGATCACCTGCCCGGTCAGATCCTGAAAGTCCTGGGCCATGATGATTTCCAGCAGATTGTCCTGCGTCTGCTGGGCCTTGACGGGCACATCGCGCAAGAAGCCTCGAGTACGCTTGACCAGTTCGCGGGCCTGGTCCTGGTCCAGAGGCTGTTCAAACCACTGTTCCCATTCGGCATCCAGGGCCTGGGCATCCTCTTGCAAGGACTCCTGCAAAGGACGCACCTGCTCGGCCGCGTTCAGTACCCGGTTGGCGGCCTGCTCAGTCATGCGAGCCACATAGTGCAGACGATCACGGGCATCCGGAATCGCGTGCGCGGCATCTTTAATGGCCTGATCCAGACCCAGTTCGCGCATGCTTTCCCGCAGCAGGCGGGTCAGATTGGCGATGCGGTAGACCAGATCAACCGGTACGCTTTGGGGGTCGGGATGATTCGGTGTTTGCTGTGGATCCATGACGTACTCCGTATTAACCGGCCATTTTCTCGAAGATCTTGTTCAGCTTCTCTTCCAGAGTTGCGGCGGTAAAGGGTTTGACGACGTAGCCATTGGCGCCCGCCTGGGCGGCGGCAATAATGTTCTCTTTCTTGGCTTCGGCGGTCACCATCAGCACAGGCAAAGAGGACAGGTTGGCATCGGCACGAATCTGCTTGAGCATTTCCAGTCCATCCAGATTCGGCATATTCCAGTCAGAGACCACAAACTCGAAATTGCCGTTGCGCAGTTTTTCCAGGCCCATCTGACCATCTTCTGCTTCGTCTACATTCTCGTATCCCAGATCCTTGAGCAGGTTCTTGATGATCCGGCGCATGGTGGGAAAGTCATCGACGACGAGAATTTTTATATTTTTTTGTACCATTTACATTCTCCAAATGAGTAGCATGCCAGTGCGTTCAGGACCGTTTATACACGGTGCCCAAAGGCCCCCACACTGGCTAGAATTCGTTCGCTGATCTGCCCCAAGGGCAAGGCGATGTCCGCCGCGCCAATTTGCAGGGCTTCACGCGGCATGCCAAAGACCACGCTGGTGGCTTCGTCCTGGGCAAAAGTCATGGCACCGGCCTGTTTCATGGCCAGCAAACCTTGCGCGCCGTCCTTGCCCATGCCGGTCAGAATGACACCCACGGCATTGCGTCCGGCCAGCTCGGCGGCAGAGTGAAACAGCACATCAACCGAGGGCCGGTGGCGGTTGACAGGTTCACTGTCCACCAGCTTGACCACATAGTTGGCACCCGAGCGGGCCAGCTTCATGTGCGCCACGCCACCAGGAGCCAGATACACATGGCCGGGCAACACGCGCTGACCATCTTCGGCCTCGTGCACCTGCATGGAACACAGTCCATCCAGACGGTTCACAAACGAGCGCGTGAAACCGGCTGGCATATGTTGGGTAATCATGATGGCCGGACAATTGGCCGGCAAAGGCTCCAGCACCTGGCGAATGGCCTCGGTGCCGCCTGTGGATGCACCGATCATGATCAGTTTTTCAGTGGTCGAAAAGTTGTGCGTCAGGCGACGAGCCGGGGCGGACCCTGCCGGGGCCGGGGTCGCACGACGTGGACGGGCAATGGAGGCGGCGCGGATCTTGTCGGCAATCAGGTCCGAGTAATCCAGCAAGCCGTCCCGCAGGCCCAGCTTGGGCTTGGTCACAAAGTCCACCGCGCCCAGCTCCAGGGCACGCAAGGTCACGTCCGAATTGCGCTCGGTCAGCGAGGACACCATCACCACGGGCATGGGACGCAAGCGCATCAGGCGCTCCAGAAAGTCCAGCCCGTCCATACGCGGCATCTCGACGTCCAGCGTCAGCACATCCGGATTGTGTTCTTTGATCAGCTCGCGCGCCACCAGCGGATCGGGGGCCACGGCCACCACTTCCATATCCGCATGACTGTTGATAATTTCCACCATCAGGCTGCGCACCAGGGCGGAATCGTCTACACACAAAACTCGAATTTTCTTCATGCTACTCATAATCCCGATTTCAAACGCCAACAGAGCTTGGGGCGGGGTGAAACTAATGGGCCCTAGTTCCGGACATACACCGTCTGACCCAGCAGTCGAAAGGCCTTGGTCAGGTAGGAGAAGTTCTCGGAATGCCCCACAAACAGCAGTCCGCCAGGCTTGGTGACGGCGGCAAAGCGCTCCAGAATGCGTGTCTGATCATCACGATCAAAATAAATCATGGTGTTTCTACAGAAGATCACATCAAAACGGCTGGAAGACGGCCAGGCCGGCCCCACCAGATTGAACTCCTCGAACTCCACCATATTGCGCAACACGGGCTTGACGCGTGCCAGCCCCTTGCGAGCGCCCACGCCACGCTGAAAGTAACGCGGCAGCCACAAATCGGGCACGGGCTGAATGCGCTCCAGGGTATACACGCCCTGACGGGCCTTGTCCAAGGCAGCCGAGTCAATATCGCTAGCCAGAATGGACACATTCACATCCGGTGAGGGGCAGTGTTCGCGCACCGTCATGGCAATGGAATACGCTTCCTCGCCCGTAGAGGCGGCGCTGCACCAGATATCCAGGGGTTTGCCGCGTGTACTGACAAACTTGCCCAGAATATCGAAGTGATGCTGTTCCCGAAAAAACGCGGTGTGATTGATGGTGAAGGCGTTGACGAAGTCCTGCCACTCCTGGCTATGGGTGTCCTGTTCCAGAATATCCAGGTACTGGCGTACCTCGCGCATGCCCGCGTTCTGACTGCGCATACCCAGCGTGCGGGCAACCATATCTTCTTTGTGGGTACCTAAGATGATGCCCGCATACGACTTGAGCAAGCGCGCGGCTCGCTCACAGTCGGCCCTCGAGGCTTGCGGGATCGAGGGCAATGTATAAACAAAAGGTTCCACAGATGTGCTCATATAACTACAGGCTGGCCAAGGTCCCGCTAAAAGGCCCCGCCGACAGACGCTCGGTAGAACGTAATCGTTCCGGCTCGGGCGCTTCAAACGGATCATCAATAATGTCTTGCGCACTGACTTTGAACGCCGACACCGCATCGGACAAACGGGTTGCCTGATCCTGCAAAGAGCCCGCCGCAGCGGTAGCCTGCTCGACCAGGGCCGCGTTCTGCTGCACAACCACATCCATTTGCGCAACCGCCCGATTCACCTGCTCAATTCCTTCCGACTGCTCGTTTGAAGCCGAGGAAATTTCCGCCATGATGGTCGTTACGCTCTGTACCGAGCTGACCACTTCCATGACCACCTTGCCCGCCTCATCCACCTGTCGAGTCCCTTCTTTCACTTTGGCCAGCGACTGCTCGATCAAGCCCTTGATCTCGCGCGCCGCTTGCGCACTGCGCTGGGCCAGACTGCGTACTTCACCGGCTACCACCGCAAAACCCTTGCCCTGCTCGCCCGCACGGGCGGCTTCCACCGCGGCGTTCAAGGCCAGAATATTGGTCTGGAAGGCAATGCCGTCGATCACGTTCACGATCTGGGCAATCTGTCCCGAACTGGCCGACAAGTCTTCCATGGTTTGCACCACGGTAGAGACCGCCTGGCCACCGCGCAGAGCCACTTCGGAAGCATTCTTGGCAACCTGGTCCGCTTGCTGGGCATTGTCCGAGTTCTGGCGAACCGTGCTGGCCAACTGCTCCATGCTGGCCGCAGTCTGCTGCAAGGAGGCGGCCTGCTCTTCCGTGCGACTGCTCAAGTCCGTATTGCCCACATAAATTTCGCGCGAACCAAAGGTGATCTCTTCCACGCCCTGACGCACGGTTTGCACCATGGACTGCAAGCTGCCCTGCATGCGACGCACGGCGTCATACAGCACACCAATTTCATTGGTGGACTTCACTTCCACGCGCTGGGTCAGATCCCCGCTGGCAATGCGATCAAAGTGCGCACCAGCCTGACGCAAGGGGCGCAACACCATGCGATTCAAGAACACATACACGGCCAAGGAGATAAACAGACAAAGCACCATGGCCAGACCCACCAGACGGATCACCATGTTGTACTGGTCGTTTTCTTTCTGGTATTGCGAGTCGATAGAACGCTGCTGAGCTTCCTGCAAGGTGTTCAAGGCGCTGTACAGATCCTCTTCCAGGAACTTGGTGGTAGTCGCCACATAGCTGCGGAAACCCGCAATATCACCTTGCTCCAGGTAGGCGATCAAGGGCAGCACGCCACCTTGCATCAGGGACATGAACGCCGCGTCGACACGCTGGTAGTAATCGTTGGTGCCTTCCAGCTGGGTAGCGACACCCTGGTATTCAAAGAAGGATTCCTGGGCCAGCTCAAACTGCTTGCGCGTGGCGTCCAGGGCATCACGGGTTGCCGAGCTGATCGCCGAGGTTTTGGGAGCCACATCGCTCCACTCGGCCATCAAGTCCTGGTTTTGCAGATCATTGCTGACCACATAGCTGATGGCCGCTCGTCCAATCAGGGTTTGAGTCTCTTTGTAGCGCTCGATGGCCTGATACATGGCCGAGCCTACACGCTGATTGACCACGATGCTTTGCAGCGCACCGTTATTGGCGCGCAAGGACAAAATCCCCAGAGCGGCGCCTGCCACCAGCATTGCTAAAAAAAACACCAGTACCAGAATCAGACTGGTCCGCACCTTCAGATTGGCTAAACGTAATCCATCCAGCATTGCAAGCACCTTGTCTAGAGTAGATCCGAACATCAGAGGCGCTTGTGACGCCTCCCCCGGCCCGAACATTCCTTGAAGGACCCGTTAAACAAGTCCCCGCCTGGCAAGTCTTTGCAGACTCGGGCGATCAGGCCACTGCGCTGTCAACCAGAGCCATCTCTTCACTGGTCATCAGTTTTTCAATATCCACCAAAATCAGCATACGTTCGCCCAGCGTACCGATACCGGTCAGGTACTCGGTCGAGAAGGCGGTGCCGAAGCTGGGGGCAGCGCTGATCTGGGACGATTGCAGCACCAGTACATCCGAGACACCATCCACCACCACACCCACTACTCGGTCGTGCAAGTTCAGAATCACCACGACGGTCTGGTGGTCGTACTCCACCCGTTCCATATTGAAACGCACCCGCAAGTCTGCGATAGGAACAATTACGCCACGCAGATTGGTAACACCCTTGATGAAATTGGGCACGTTGGCGATACGAGTGACGGTCTGGGAGTCGTAGCCCCGGATCTCCTGAACTTTCAGAATATCGATGCCGTATTCCTGGTCGCCCAGAGTAAATACCAGATACTCCTTGCCGCCAGCCTCGGCAGCTTCGGAGTGGGAAGTAAAGTCGTTGGACATAAAGATCTCCGAATAATCAGGCCCACGTCGAGGCGGGGTCACGCGCCAGACGTTGCAAGGCAAAAACATCAACAATCAGGGCTACGCTGCCATCGCCCAAAATGGTGGCAGCAGAAATACCCGGAATTTTTCGATAATTGGCTTCCAGGTTCTTGACCACGACTTGATGCTGACCAATCAGGTGATCGACCAGCAAGGCAAAGCGCATGTCTTCGGCCTGCAAGATAACGGCAATCGCACGAGTCACATCAGTCTCGGCCCCTTCAACCGAGAAGATGTCACGCAGGGAAATCAGGGGCAGATACTCGCCACGCACAAACATGACGTGATCGGTATCGGTGACGCTGCGCAACTGCTCTTCTGTGGGCTGCATGGATTCGGTTACGTGAGCCAGCGGCAGGATGAACACCTCATTGCCCACCTGGACCGACATGCCATCCAGAATCGCCAGCGTCAGCGGCAAGACAATACGGGTGGTCGTTCCCTTGCCTGCGCGCGAGTACAGCTGCACATGGCCGCCCATGCTTTGGATATTGCGTCGCACCACGTCCATGCCCACGCCGCGTCCGGAAATTTCCGTGACTTTGTCGGCGGTGGAAAAGCCGGGGGCAAAAATCAGTTGCCACACTTCGTCGTCCGGCATGGTCTCGGTGACAGGCAGGCCCGAAGACATGGCTTTCTTCAGAATACGTTCGCGGTTCAGACCAGCGCCATCGTCCACCACTTCAATGATGATATGACCGCCCTGGTGCTGGGCCGACAAGGTCAGCACGCCCTCTTCTTCCTTGCCCGCTGCCAGACGATCCTCGGGCATTTCAATGCCGTGGTCGATACTGTTGCGCACCAGGTGCGTGAGCGGATCAATAATGCGTTCGATCAGGCTCTTGTCCAGCTCGGTGGCCTGCCCTTTGGTGACCAGACGAATCTTCTTGTTCATGCGGGCCGCGCTTTCACGCACCACACGCGGAAAGCGGCTGAACACGTAATCCATCGGCATCATGCGAATGGACATCACGGACTCTTGCAGATCGCGCGCATTGCGCTCCAACTGTTCGATGCCATTCAAAAGACGATCATGCACGACCGGGTCCAGCGTCGAGGCAGTTTGCACCAGCATGGCTTGTGTAATGACCAGCTCGCCCACCAGGTTGATGATCTGGTCAACTTTTTCCACGCCCACGCGGATCGTGCCGGACTCTTTGGGAGCCGCGGCCTTGGCGGGTTTGTCGGCAGCTTTAGGGGCAACAGCAGGAGCAGGCGTTTCGGTTTTTTCAGGTTCAGCCGCAACAGGGGCTGGTGCTGGAGCGGCCGGAGCGACAGCGGCGGGCTCGACAGCCACGGCGGCGGCAGGAGCAGAAGCTGCGGCGGATGCTGGAGCCGCCGCTTGCCCAGGAGCAGCAGCCGGTTTTACCGACACCTGGTCGGCATTCAGAATAAAGCAGCAAACGGCCAGGATGTCGTCCGCTGAACCTGTGGTTTCCACCCAGATATCCAGGCGATCGCCTTCACGGGTTTGATGGACGATGGTGCCCATCAACTCCATTTCTTGTTGCAGCGCCTCCGCATCTTTATCCGATACCGGTCCCATGGACACCCACAGTGGCAAGCCATCCGTGTTGGCAGCCGGTTCCGGCTCGGGTTCCGCTTCGGCTTGCAGAATCGCTTCGGTTCCTTTCGCGTCCGTTGCCAGAATGCCCTTTTGCTCCAGGGCCAGTTGCCTCAATTGCGCGCAGATACGGGTATAGGCTTCCTCGTCAGGCTCCTGTTCCTCGCGGTAGGCATTGACTTGTCCGGTTAGCACGTCCTTGGTTTCCAGAAAGAGGTCAATCATGTCCTTGCGCAATTGCATCTCGCCATTACGGACCAGATCGAGCAGATTTTCGAGTAAGTGGGTAGTTTCAGCCAGCTGACCGAAGCAACCAAACGTGCCTGCACCGCCCTTGATTGAGTGCGCGGCCCGGAAGATGGCATTGAGCTGATCGCGATCAGGCTCGTCCAGATCCAGCTCCAGCAGCAAGCGCTCCATGTCCGCCAGCAACTCATCGGCTTCATCGAAAAAGGTTTCGTAAAACTGACTCAGATCTACGCCGGAGCTCATGAACACTTCCTTCCTGGTTATGGCTTAGAACAACAAAACAAAAAGCACAGCCCAAACACCTGGGCCGTCGGGCCTGTTAACAAGCCCTAGGGCACCACTGGCAAGGCAGAAGGCATTTCAGGCAGACCGGGAATATGAATACTGATTGGCCCCTCGGTCTCCTGCATGGCTTCGCGCAAATCAAACTCTTCCGAACCGCTTGCGGCTTGCTCGTCCATGCGTCGTTCGGCCCGGCTATTGAGCACGAGCAGGCTGATACGTCGATTTACGGCTGCGGCGGGGTTATCTTTAACCAGGCTGACACTATCGGCCAAACCCACGACCTGCTTGACCTTGGCCTCGGCCAGACCACCAGCCACCAGCTCCTGTCGAGCCGCATTGGCACGATCGGCCGACAGCTCCCAGTTACTGTACAAACGCTCGCCACTGGCGTACTGCAGCGAGTCGGTATGACCGGAAATCAGAATACGGTTAGGCATCTCGTTCAAGGGAGCGCTTAGCGAGCGCAAAATAGCCCGCATATAAATCTGCACCTGTGCGCTGCCCGTGGAGAACATGGGGCGGCTTTGACGGTCGATAATCTGGATGCGCAAACCGTCCTGAGTCATGTCCAGCAGTAGTTGCGGACGGAACTCTTTCAGCACGGGGTCGATGCGGATCAGTTCTTCCAGAGCCGATTTCAAATCTTCCAGACGCTCCACATCCTGGCGATCATCGGCCGCCTGACTGCTGTTCGTGCCGGGATGGGGATTGGGCACCAGGCTGGGCTGGCCACCAGGAATGACGCTGCGCGAATAGTCGGCCTGATAGCCGCCCGAAACGGCGTCCATCAAGGGCATGCGGAAGTAATCGGCAATTTCCTTCAAGTCCTGCTTGGGAACCAGGGAAAGAATCCACATCACCAGGAAAAAAGCCATCATCGCCGTCATGAAGTCGGCGTAGGCAATTTTCCAGCTACCACCATGATGCTCGGCATGGGCCGTCTTCTTGCGACGGATGACCACGCGATCTTTATGATTGCTCATGAACGCATCCGCTTAGGCTTTGCGACCAGCACCCGAGCGGGCCTGACGCACATGCTCTTCCAGCTCCTGGAACGAAGGGCGATCGGAGGAAAACAGCACTTTACGGCCAAATTCCACGGCAAGCTGGGGCGGGTAACCGTTCAGATTGGCCAGCAAAGTGACCTTGATGCACTCCAGCACCTTGACCGAATCCGAGGTACGGCGCTCGATGGTAGCAGCCAAGGGAGCGACAAAGCCGTAGGCCAGCAAGATACCCAGGAAGGTACCAACCATGGCCTTGGAAATCAGGTCTGCCAGCACGGCAGGCGGCTGGTCTACAGAGGCCAGCGCTTTCACCACACCCAGCACGGCCGCCACAATCCCGAAAGCGGGCAAGGCGTCAGACACTTCACGCAAGGCACGTGCAGGCACGTTACGTTCGTGCTGGTGGGTTTCAATGTCCTGGTCCATCAGCGTTTCGATTTCAAACGAGCTCATATTGCCGCTGATCATCAAACGCAGGTAGTCGGACACAAAGTTCATCAAAGCCGGATCTTTCACCACATTGGGGTAATCAGCAAAGATGGGGCTTTGTTCGGGGTTTTCGATATCCGCTTCGATGGACATCATGCCATCGCGTCGAGCCTTGTTCAGCAGCACAGACAACATGCCCATCAACTGCATGTACAACTGCTTGTTGTAGGGGCTGCTGCGAAATGCAATCGGCAACGCTTTGGCCAGCAGCTTGATGGACTTGCCGCTGTTGGACGCAAAATAGGCTCCCAGGGCCGCGCCACCAATCAGCAGTAATTCAAAAGGCTGGTATAGCGCACCCAAGTGCCCGCCCAGCCCCACAAAGCTCCCGAAAACGGAGACGAAAACAATGATATATCCAAGGATAATAAGCACGGATACGCCTTCTTCAAATACACGCTGCTAATGATGGCGGCAAGCAACCGGGCTAAAACGACGCGTTAATGGCCTTTTTCCAGCCTAGATCAACGCTTCCAGTTGCCTTGACACATTCAGATTCTTATCAGATCCACATCAAAAACCAGCATCTATCCGGCTTTGCTGCACACTGACGACAAAAGCTATTGTTAGATGGGCACGTCTACCTGTGCGTTGACGTGCCCCGTGACCCTGGCTTGCGGCTCCTTGACCGGCTCTGATTTTCGACTTTTGCCGCCCGGAGATTTAGGTGTACTGCGCGCCTTGCTGGCACGGGTCTTGCCGGCCCGTGGTGGCGGACGGCAAATGGCACAAATAAAGCCTGATTCAGGATCGTGCGCATGGGCCACGAAGCCCCCCTTGCAGCGCTCGCACTGGGACAGTTGCAACAAACCGCTATCAAAAAAGCGCAGCAGCATCCAGGCACGGGTAAAACTCAGCACGGGCTCTTCGTCCGGCCCCACTTCCAGACGCCCGGCCGACGATTGCTCCAGGTAAAGGCGATAGGCCTCGACCAGTGCACGACTTTTGTCGCACGGCGTATGTACGGCCATGAACTGGTAAATGCTATAGAACAGGCTGGAATGAATATTGGGCAGCCAGGTCATGAACCAGTCGACAGAAAAAGGCAGCATCCCTTTGGGTGGCGAGCAGCCCTTGACTTCACGGTACAAACGGGCCAGCCGGTCGTAGCTTAATGATGTTTCTGCTTGCAGGACCTGCAAACGCGCCCCCAGCTCAATCATGTCGGAAGCAAGCCCAATTTCCTGGGCTTCTTTGGCGACGCTTTTTATAGCCATAGTTCTTGATGTAATAAGTTCGCAGCCGGTTTAACCGGCTTGTTCTGCCGTCGCGCGCTGTGACAGAAGAATAGTGGAGTGAGCCTGCTGCAATACCCCTCCCAGCACATCCTGCGTCAAGGTGGTGAGCAGGTCGTAATCATTGAAGCGAAAGCCGCAAATCAACGAGCTGGAGCTGGCCAGCTTGACCAATTGGGCCGGCGACAGACGCAACAAGGTCTCTGCCACATCAGTATCGAAGCCCAAACGGAACATACCTGCCGAAAAATTCTCCCGCAGCAGGCGCTGCGCGAGTAACAAGTACGACAAATTGACTTCCTGAATATCATTCAGCAGCGAATTTTCCGATACGGGCATGTCAGCCATCCTTGTAAATCTGTTAATCAGCCAGTTTCTTGTAACAAAACACATTTAAAACATATAAAGTTACATAAATATGTATCATGCCTTGCAATCTATTGCGTGAATATAAATTTTACATTCTCGATGTTTCCGACACGCACTCTCTTTTAATGCCCTAAAAACATGGAAAACAATAAATATATGCAATAAACGTATCAAGACACAGCAGAATATTATCAGATGCTCACTTAATGTTGTAGTTATAAACGAGATGTAACATGACAAAGATCAAAGCGCCTGTATCAAATTTATGTTTTGTTGCATACATTAGCCATTAATTAATGCATATTTCGACGATCCATCTCGCGTGCAGCCTAAAAAGCGTTGAAATATCGGATAATCTTCTGGGGACAGCTTTCCCCGCCGCCACCACATCCGTTTTGTAACAGCCCATGGTTCCTGCTGCTTTTACGCAACGTCTGTTCGCCTTGTGCCTGACACTGATCCTGGCAGCTTGTGCGCACACGCCCTCGTCCCGCCTACCCGCCGGCAAACCCATTGGTGTGGATGAGCAGCGCCGCTCAGCCGTCGTCCTGTCTGCCCTGACCTTGCTGGATACGCCTTATCGCTACGGCGGACGCGAACCGTCTACCGGCTTTGATTGCAGCGGCCTGGTGCACTATGTATTCAGCCAGGAGTCCAGCTCCCCCATTCCACGCCGCACCGGCGACCAGGCCAGCGCGGCCCGGCGTGTCAGCCGTTCACAGCTGCGCCCGGGTGATCTGGTGTTTTTCAATACACTGGGTACCCCGAACTCGCATGTAGGCATCTATATAGGCAAGCAACAATTCATCAACGCTCCCTCCAGTGGTGGACGCGTGCGGATTGATTCACTGGACAATCCCTATTTCGCCAAGCGCTTTGAAACAGCTCGCACTTTCTTTGATTGACTCATCAGCAAGCCAGCGCAGGTATTGAATGGAAGCGGGCCTGATCTTTCACCAGACCCAATTTCATTGAGCGCAGAAAGCAAAAGGGCCCGTAATGAACGGGCCCTTTCTTATTGCCATACGTTTAACGCGTAGGCACGGTGGCGTATTGCTCGGCCAGTTCCAGAAAGGCCCCCAGCTCGGGCGAGCGCCCGGTCTCTTCTTCCATAATTGCCGCCACCGCTGGGGCAAGTGACTGCGCCAGACGCGCATCAAGGAACAAAAGGCGCGAACGACGGGCCAGCATGTCTTCAACGGTACGGGCGTATTCAAAGCGGCAAGCAAAGCGCACCATGGCCACACTCAAGCCCGGCGCCAATTCCTGATCCGCTCCCGGCAAGGTCTGCACCCAGTCGGCCTCGCTGCCATACGCATCCAGACCGGCTGTACGCCCCAGAGAACGCCGATCGCCTACATAAGAAGCACCGACCAAACGTTGCTCCTGAGTCCGACAGGCTGGCAAAGGCCCCAGCAAGCCGGACTGCTGGCAGCGTTCCAGCACATCTTCGGCCATGGCACGATACGTCGTCCATTTGCCGCCAGTGACTGTCAGCAAACCATTCGCACTAACCGTAATGCTATGTTCCCGGCTGATGGATTGCGTCTGCCCCGCGGCCGACTCGGCTGCAGGGCGCACCAACGGTCGCAGCCCCACCCAGATACTGCGCACATCCCGCACCGTGGGCGCTTTTTGCAGATAATTCGCGGACTCTTTCAGAATGAAATCCACTTCCTGGGCCAAGGGGCGCGGCTCCAGCGGAATATCGTCTCGGGGAGTATCCGTCGTGCCCAAAATCAGCTTGCCCAACCAAGGCACGGCAAACAAGACCCGGCCATCCTTGGTCCGTGGCACAAGCAAGGCGTGTTCACCGGGCAAGAATTCCTGATCAACCACCAAGTGCACACCCTGGCTGGGCGAAACCATAGGGCGCAGTTCACGCCCGGCTTCCTGCGCATCCAGTTGTCGCACCTGATCCACCCACACGCCCGTGGCATTGACCACGCATTTGCTCTGGATCTCATAGGTCTGACCGCTTTCCTTGTCCTGGCAGCGCACCCCGCAGACCTTGCCCTCGCTGTGCATCACATCCACAACCGGACAGTAATTGATGAGCAAGGCCCCATTCAGTGCCGCCGTACGGGCCAGGGCCAAGGCCAGACGGGCATCATCAAACTGGCCGTCCCAATATTTCACGCCACCTTTCAGGCCACTTTGCCGCGCACCGGGCAGAAGCTGCCGGATCTTGGAAGCACTCAAAAATTGGGTATGACCCAACCCCTCGCGCCCCGCCAAACCGTCATAGGCCATCAGGCCCACCCCGTAAAACGGAGTCTCCCAGCACTTGTAGCTGGGCATGACAAAAGGCAGGCGCTGCGCCAGATGGGGCGCATTGCTGAGCAAATGCATACGCTCGCGCAAGGCTTCACGCACCAGACTGACATTGCCCTGGGCCAGGTATCGCACCCCGCCGTGTACCAGCTTGGTCGCCCGCGAGGACGTGCCTTTGGCAAAGTCCCAGGCTTCCAGCACAACCACACTCAAGCCCCGCAAGGCCGCGTCCAGAGCCACGCCCAAGCCGGTAGCGCCACCACCCACCACGACCATATCAACCTGCGTGGTGCGCGCCAAGGCGCCCAGCATCTGGGCTCTGTCGGTCAATAAGGGGGAACTTAATGTAGTCATAAGATGAGCTTTGGACCTGAAATTAGCAGACACCCGAAAAAAAACACTGACTGGCTCGGGATTTACCCTGATTTTAGCCCCTGAACTTTTACCGTCCAGTGAAACTTGTTTGCTCGCGTATCAAGTCCCCTTCTGCGACCGGACACAGATCACACAGAGCCAGTACACTGTGGTCTGCTCCGCTTTTACTGCCTCATTCGCATGACATTCATACTTGCTCTTGATCAGGGAACCTCCAGCTCGCGCAGCCTTGTGGTAGCGGCAGACGGCCGCATTCTGGCCAAGGCGCAGCAGGAAACTCAGCAATACTACCCGCGTACAGACTGGGTGGAGCATGATCCCCAGGAAATCCTGGACACCCAGTTCCGAACCGCCCGGCAAGCGATTGAGCAGGCAGGGCTGCGCCCTCAGGACATACACGCCATTGGCATTACCAATCAGCGTGAAACCACAGTGCTATGGGATCGGCAAACCGGGCAGGCCCTGCACAAGGCTATCGTCTGGCAAGACAGACGCGCCGAGGACTTCTGCGCCCAGTTGCGCGAACAAGGGCACGAAGCCACCATTACCGGCAAGACCGGCCTGCCTATTGATGCCTATTTTTCGGCCTCCAAGCTGCGTTGGCTGCTGGACTCCGTACCCGGCGCCCGTGAACGTGCAGCGCGTGGTGAACTGGCTTTCGGCACCATTGACAGCTGGCTGATCTGGCATTTAAGCGGCGGCAAAGTCCATGCCACCGATGTCAGCAATGCCTCACGCACTCTGCTCTACAACATTCATAGCCAGCAATGGGACGATGAATTGCTGGCCCTGTTCAACATCCCGGCCAGCGTCTTGCCCCAGGTACAGAGCTCCGCCTCCGAGTTTGGCCATTGCAGCCCCGAAATTCTGGGTAGCCCCATTCCCATTTGTGGTGTGGCGGGCGACCAACAAAGCGCCCTGTTCGGCCAGGCTTGCACAACACCCGGCATGGCCAAGAATACCTATGGCACAGGCTGCTTCCTGTTGATGCACTGTGGCTCTCAAGTCCCCCAATCCCATAACGGCCTGATCGCAACCAGCGCCGCCCATCACGGCGATGCTCCCGCCTATGCGCTGGAAGGCAGCGTATTTATTGGGGGGGCGGTGGTCCAATGGCTGCGCGATGGTCTGGGCGCACTGGAGCATAGCGCGCAAGTCGAAGAGCTGGCTCGCAGCGTGCCGGATGCACAAGGCGTACGACTGGTCCCTGCCTTCACCGGCCTGGGCGCCCCCTATTGGGATGCCCAAGTCCGCGGCACCATTACCGGCCTGACACGCGCCTCCACCATGGCCCACATCGCCCGCGCTGCTCTGGACAGCATTGCCTACCAAAGCGCCGCCGTGCTGCAAGCCATGAATCGGGATGTACAGGCCAACGGCGGCCCGGCTTTGCACGAGCTGCGTGTGGACGGTGGGGCCTGTGCCAATAATCTTCTGATGCAATTTCAAGCAGACTTGTTGGGCCTGCCTGTCGTGCGTCCCGTTACTATTGAGACGACCGCGCTGGGCGCCGCCTATCTGGCGGGCTTGGGCAGCGGTCTGTATTCAGGTCTGCCTGAGATTGCGGCGCTATGGCAATGCGACCGGGTTTTCGAGCCCATCATGTCGCGCGATGAAGCCCAAAACCTGATGCTCAGTTGGGAACAAGCCGTGCGTCAGGCACGCACTTATTGAACTTGCTGTTTTTTTGACGGAAACACCATGCTGCAAAAAATCATTCTGGGCATTGCCATCTTCCTGATCGTGATGTTGGGCCTGACCTTTGGCGAGGCCATTTTCCACTACATTTCCTCGTACCTGGGATTCCTGTTCCATGACTTCATCGAGTTGATGCAGCAAGTTCAGCGCTACCTGACCGTGCATTGGGGCAAGGCACTGATCGCCTTGATCATTACCGTCCCGCTGGTGATCTGGATTTCCAAGAACAAGAAAGACGAAATGTCCAAGCCCAACAGCCACCGCAAGATCGCGATTGTGCTGGCGATATTCCTGGGCTGGCTGGGCGTGCACCGCTTTTACCTGGGCCAGATCGGCATGGGCTTGTTATTCCTGGTGCTGTTTGCCATCTGGTCGCCCCTGGCCTACTTCCTGGCCCTGATCGACGCCTTGCGTTACGCCTTCATGGGCGACGACGAGTTCAAGCTGGCCCGTTAATTTCCAGATTGCTCACCAAAGCCCCACTTGCTGGGGCTTTTTTCATGGCTGAGCGCCGGACGCGTTCCCGAAGCCCGACGACGGCAATCAAACAGACCCAATTCAGAACATTTTGTGGTCCCATCAGGGAAAACCACAGCCCATGCCACGTACAAACCTAGTTCCTTGATTTCCAATACTTATATTAGCCACCATACCTTCCAGGTATACAAGCAAACCTTTTTAGTCTTGGAAATCCCCACGCCGCTTCGTGTCCAATCGAATTGGGGGAGACACGCCAGCCTCTAAAAGACTGGCAGCGGCGGCTCAGATCAAAAGTGTGAGGCCTTTGTTGCTGGCTCTGTCTACACATCCGTTCTACCTATAAACATAACTAGATTGAGACACAGGAAAATGAAAAATACTTATTTGCTGCGCAGCTTGCTGGGCCTGGCTTTGGCCGCCTGCACGCTAAACAGTCACGCAGCCACAGAGACAAAACGCCCCAATATTTTGCTGATCGTGGCCGATGATCTGGGGTATTCAGACATTGGCGCATTTGGCGGGGAAATTTCCACCCCCAACCTGGATGCCCTGGTCAAAGACGGCGTAGCCCTGACTGACTTTTACGCCTCCCCCTTCTGCTCTCCAACCCGCGCCATGCTGATGTCCGGCGCAGATAACCACCAGGTCGGCTTTGGTGGCATGGCCGAGCTGATGACGCCCCAGCAGCGCGCCCTGCCCGGCTACGAAGGCTTTTTAAGTGACCGGGCCCTGCCCTTTCCACTGGTCCTGCAAGACAATGGCTACCGTACCTATATGGCGGGCAAGTGGCATTTGGGTGTGAAAGAGGAAGTCGCCCCGCCCAATCGGGGCTTCGACCAGTCTTACGCCTTGATGCACGGTGGCGCCAGCCACTTTGACCAAAGCGGCATCATCACCTTTGATGCCAATAAAGCCCCGGTCGCCCTGTACCGTGAAAACGGCAAGGAAGTACAGCTTCCCAAGGACTTCTACTCCAGCGAGTTCTTTGCCTCGCGCCTGATGTCTTATATAGACGCCGACAAGCGCAAGGATCAGCCTTTCTTCGCCTACCTGGCCTTTACCGCGCCGCATTGGCCTTTGCACGCCCCCGACGAATACATACGCAAATATGAAGGCCGCTACGACGTAGGCTATGACGTGCTGCGTGAACAGCGTCTGGAGCGCATGAAAAAGCTGGGTCTGGTGCCCCAGGACATGCAAGGCTATGTGGGCAATCCGGCCTGGCCACGCTGGAAAGAGCTGAGTCCTGAACAGCAACGTGTTGAAAGCAAACGTATGGCGGTCTACGCCGCGATGGTGGAAGCCATGGATGCACAGATTGGCCGTGTCATCGAGCACCTGAAACAAACCGGCCAGTACGACAACACCGTCGTCATCTTCATGTCCGATAACGGTGCCGACGGCAATACCGTGCTCGATGAAGGTGAAACCCGCGCCTGGGCCCACAAGCATCGCGATAACAGCTATGAAAACACGGGCCGTCCCGGCTCCTTTGTGGAATACGGTCCAGGCTGGGCGCAAGTTGGCTCCACGCCCTTCAATCTGTACAAAGCCTTCATGTATGAAGGCGGTATCTCGGTGCCCAGCATCATGCGCGTACCCGGTGGCAAGCGTCAGGGCGAATTTGTGCGCGCTCCGGCCCATGTAACCGACATCGCCCCCACCATTCTGGCCTTGGCCCAGATCGACCAACCCAAGGGCGAATACCGTGGCCGCCAGGTCATCCCCATGCAAGGCAACTCCATGGTCGATGTGCTGACCGGTCGCAGCGATCAGGTCCATGAAACCTTCCGCCAAGGCTGGGAGCTGAATGGCCGCCGCGCCATGCGCGTGGGTGACTGGAAAATCGTGTACGCCAATGCACCGTGGGGCAAAGACCGCTGGGAACTGTTCAATGTGGTCGAAGACCGCTCCGAGCTGAATGACCTGTCCGAAAAACATCCTGAAAAGCTGAAAGAGCTGATTGCCGAGTACGAGCAATATGCCAAGCGCAACGGGGTGGAGGATTTTGAAGGTCTGGCTTCGCGCCCTGGCTACAGCAACAGCCTGAACTACTACAAGGATCTGGATGAAGTCCTTTAAGCTCTCCCGAGCCAAGGCACTGCTGACGGTATGCGGGCTGCTGGCAGCAGCCCCGCTGCCCGCCGCGGCAGAAGGCTCCACCTCAATCCCTCCCCCGGTTCCGGCGCACGATTGCCAGGCATATAGCGGCATACCGGCAGGCTTTGGCCCAGCCCAGAACGGAATAGCCAACCAGGCTGGTTTGGTCCCCATCCCCAGCGGGCGTTTTCTGATGGGGTCCGACGAAGGCTATCCGGAAGAAAAGCCGGTACATCCCGTGGAGGTCCAGGCTTTTCAGATAGACCAGCACGAAGTCACCAATGCCCAATTCGCACAATTTGTGGCGGCCACAGGCTATGTCACCCAGGCGGAACGGGTGCCGGAATTTCCGCCGCATGTTCAGGTTCCTGAGCAGTATCGTCAGCCCGGATCTGCCGTCTTCACACCACCAGCAGCAACGCATGATCATGATCACCACGAAGGACACAATCAGCACGCCCCTTCCGGCAATTACAACTGGTGGGTATGGGTGCCGGGTGCCAACTGGCGGCATCCCGGTGGTCCCGATACCAATCTGAACGGCCGTGACAATCATCCCGTCGTCCATATCGCCTACGAGGATGCGCTGGCCTACGCCCGCTGGTTGGGACGCGATCTGCCCACCGAAGAGCAATGGGAGTTTGCAGCGCGCGGCGGACTGGAAGGCGCTACCTACCCTTGGGGCAATACGCCTGAAGTGCGCGGCCGCTTGATGGCCAACACCTGGCAAGGTAGTTTCCCCGCCCAGAACCTGCTGCGCGATGGCTACGAAGGCACCGCCCCCGTAGGCTGCTTCCCGGCCAATAACTATGGCCTGTGGGATTCGGTCGGCAATGTCTGGGAATGGACACGCAGTGCATGGCAGCCCCAGCATCGCCCCCTGGCGCCCAAACCCCTTCTCGTGGCAGCAACGGATGCCAACGGAAATCCGGCAACAGGCGTCATCAAGGGCGGCTCGTTTCTGTGTGCGGCGAACTTCTGCGTACGCTATCGCCCAGCTTCACGGCAACCCCAGGAAACCACCATGTCTACCCAGCATGTGGGCTTTCGTACGGTGCTTAATGAAATAAAAAACTAAGCTCAAAAGCCGGGCTCACCCTTGCCAAGCCCGGCACCAAACAACAATCCCCCCGCTTTTCACGAGGGGATTGTTCACTATCAAGTTCTTTCAGGGCAGACAAGCAAGGCATCAAGGCTTACGTTGCCATTCCCGTTTCAGGCGTGGCCGTTTCTTTTTGCTTGACGGCCTGATGGTCCAGGGTCTCGCTGACGCTTTCCCACGCATTCTGCAAGCTATCAAAAACGCGATGCGCGTGAATCTGCTTGAACAGACCCATGCGAATCAGCTTGCGACCCACTTTCTCGTTCGCCTCGCACAGCGCCACCATGACATTGCGCTGTTCCAGCTCCGCCAAGGCAGTCTCCAAAGCCTGCATGGCCGTCGCATCCACAAAAGGCACGTAATTCAAGCGCAAGACCACGGCCCGAACCTGCTCCGGCACCGTCAGCAAGGAACGATTCACCGCTTCCACACTGGCAAAGAAGTACGGTCCTTCCAGAGTCAGCACCGAAATATCCTGCCGCAATTCCTGGCTGAAGGACAAATCCAGTGCCCGCTGTAAACGGCGGCCTTCCAAGGCCCGCACTTGCACCCCATCCGAGGTGCGTTTGAGCACATACAGCATGGCCAGAATCACCCCAATATTGACGGCTACCACCAGATCCGCAAATACCGTCAGGGCGAACGTCACCCACAGAATGAACAAGTCAGCGGTAGGCATACGGCGCTGCAGGCGAAGGACCAGCTTGGCCTGACTCATATTCCAGGCCACCATGAACAGAATGGCCGCCAACACCGTCAGCGGGATATAAGCCGCCAGCGGGGCCAGTAACAGCAGAACCAGTACCAGGAAAATGACATGCACCACGCCGGCAATGGGGCTGTCACCGCCATTACGGATATTGGTAGCGGTACGGGCAATGGCCCCGGTAGCCGCAATCCCGCCAAACAAGGGCGAGAGCACGTTGGCAATCCCTTGGCCCACCAATTCCTGATTGGAGTCGTGACGGGTCCCTGTCATGGAGTCGGCCACGACAGCGGACAGCAAGGACTCAATCGCACCCAACATGGCAATTGCAAACGCAGGCCCGATCAGCTCCACCACGCGAGTCAGCGTAATTTCCGGCCATTGAAACGACGGCAAACCACTGGGCAAGGCACCGAAGCTGGAGCCGATAGTGGCCACCGACTCAAAACGGAAAATCGCCTGGATAAGCGTAATGACCACCAGGGCCACCAGCGGTCCGGGCAAACGCGCCAGACTTGGGATCTTGGGCACGACAATCAGAATCGCCAGAGACAAAAGCCCCAGCAGTGTGGTTGCCCAATCCAGGGACGGCAGGTTCTGCAGCAAGAACCAGAGTTTCTCGTGAAAGTGCTGGCCCTCGACGACGGAAAGGCCAAAAAAGTCCCGCCATTGACCCACCCAGATGATCACCCCGATACCGGCGGTAAAACCCACGATGACCGGATCGGGAATAAAGCGGATCACGGCTCCCAGGCGCAGCAGGCCCAGCAGCAGCAAGATCACCCCGGCCATCAGCGTGGCAATTTGCAGGCCCGCCACCCCATGTTGGGCCACCACCCCGGACAGGATGACAATGAAGGCCCCCGTCGGCCCGGCAATCTGCACCCGGCTGCCGCCAAATAAAGACACCGCCAAACCGGCAATAATGGCGGTATACAAACCCTGCTCGGGCTTGACCCCGGAGGCAATGGCGAAGGCCATGGCCAACGGCAAGGCCACCACCCCCACCACCAAACCAGCCAACAGGTTATTCAGCCAGTGTTTTCGCCCCAGGAGTCCGGCTCGACCCGCTTCCAGCAGTGCAATCATCGCGCGTCCTTGTCATGCCCAGCCTGCTCGACACAGATGAGAAACAAGCAGGGCCTCAACCCAAATGAAGCCTTAATGATACTACTGCGTGTCAAAAAAACTTCACGTTAGTGATGGGCTTATTTGATGCGGCATAAAAAGGCCCCCACGCTGCGCCTGCGGCTTGCGCTCCACCTCGCGGCCTGCATGCCGCTCGGATTCGCCTGGCACACAGCAGGCCGCAATGGACTACTGTGTGTCCAGGCTCATCCCCGAGGGGGCGCTTTTTACCGGGGGCGCCGAGCCTTGGGACGGCCCAGCGATAAAAAAAGCCCCACCTCAAAGAGGTGGGGCTCAGTGACAACGAACACGGAATTCAAGGGTTGCGGGCGCGCAGCAAACGCAAGCTGTTCAGCACCACCAGCAAGCTGGCACCCACGTCGGCAAACACGGCCATCCACATGGTGGCCTGGCCGGTCAGGGCCATCACCAGGAACACGGCCTTGATACCCAAAGCCAGGCTGATGTTCTGCCACAACACGGCATGCAAGGCTCGGGACTGACGCATCAGCAAGGCAATCTTGCCCAGATCATCGTCCATCAAGGCCACGTCAGCGGTCTCGATCGCAATGTCCGAACCCAAAGCTCCCATCGCGATACCCACATCGGCACGAGCCAGGGCGGGTGCATCATTGATGCCATCACCCACCATCGCCACCAAACCGTTACCCAGTTTTTCCTCGATACGGTCCAGCTTGTCCTGTGGCAGCAAACCACCTCGGAAATCCTTGATTCCGGCTTGCTGGGCGACATGACGCACGGCTTGCTCGTGGTCGCCCGAAAGCACTTCCACCTGAACGCCCTGCGCTTGCAGATCGCGAATCGCCTGGCTGGTGGTGGGACGCAGCGTATCCATCATGGCGAACCAGGCCAGCAGACCGTGCTCGTCACCCAGATACACCATGGTGGCACCGCTCTCTACCGCTTGCTGCTCGGCCTGGCTGGACTCGGCCTTGTTCTGCCCCAGCACCCAGCTACGCTTGCCCAGACGCAATTGGCCAGTCGTGCCTTGTGCTTGCACACCATTACCCGCCAAAGCTTCGAATTGATCCAGGCGCACCAGACCCGATGCCACACGGCCACGGGCAATCGCTTGCGAGGCAGGATGATCCGAACGCTCGGCCAGAGCAACGGCCATGTCCAGCACTTCGCTATCTGACAGGCTTGGACGCAGGCTGCCATATTCGCTCAAGGAAGGCTCGCCCAAGGTCAGGGTGCCGGTCTTGTCCACGGCCAAGTACCGTAGCTGACGAGCCCGCTCCAGATACACGCCACCTTTAATCAAAATACCGGCACGCGCGGCACTGGCCAGGGCACTGACTACGGCCACAGGCGTGGAGATCACCAGGGCGCAAGGGCACGCAATGACCAGCAGAACCAGAGCGCGGTATACGGACTCCGACCAGCTCACACCCCAGATCAAGGGCAAGGCCACAGCCATCAAGGCTGCCGCCACCACAACCAGCGGGGTGTAGATGCGAGAGAACTGGTCGACAAAGCGCTGAATCGGAGCCTTGTTGGCCTGGGCCTCCTGAACCGAACGTGTGATACGGGCCAGCAAGGTTTCATCATGCGCGGCCTGGACCTGATACACCAGTTCGCCCATGCCATTGATGGTGCCTGCAAAAACCTCGTCACCGGGCGCTTTGTCCACGGGGGCACTTTCACCCGTGATAGGAGCCTGGTTAACCGTGCTTAGCCCTTGCAGAACTTTGCCATCCAGACCAAAACGCTCCCCAGGGGCCACACGCACTTGCCAGCCTGCCTGCACCTGATTGGCCGGTACACGCTGCCAATCCTTGCCATCGGCACTGACCAGCACTTCATCCGGAACCAGCTTGAGCAGGCTGTCCACCGCATTACGGGCGCGGTCCAGGGAACGAGCCTCAATCCACTCAGCCAGGCTGAACAAGGACATCACCATGGCGGCTTCAGGCCATTGGGCCAGTAGTACCGCGCCGGTAACGGCAATACTCATCAAGGCATTAATATTGAGCTGACCATTACGCAGCGCAATCCAGCCCTTCTTGTAGACCTGCACGCCGCCGGACAGAATCGCGGCCAGAGCCAGAACAATCACCAGCCACTCGGGGGCCGCCAGCCAGTGGCTGATCTCGGCGGCCAAAGCCAGCACCACGGCGCCGGCAATGCGAATCAGACCTTGCTTGGGCGATACCTGCTTCACAGGCTCTTCATCGGCCATGCGGGGTTCAAAGCCCAGGCCGCGCAACGCGCCCAGCACCTTGTCACGGGCACCATCCACGTGGTCTACGGTCAACACACGCTGCATCAGGTCAAAACCCAGGTTCTGCACCTGATCCAGCTTTTTCAGGCCGGAGCGAATCATGTTCTCTTCCGCCGGGCAGTCCATATCAGCAATATGCACGACCAGACGAGTGGAGGTACTGGCCGCCAAGGTCACCGATGGGCCAAATGCGGGTGCCGAGCAGCACGCCCCCTCGTGGGAGTGCGACGCTTGTTCTGCATGGCTGTGATCGTGATCATGGCTATGCTCGTTGCTGTGATCGCCCGCCGCATGGTCGTGATCATGACTATGGTCATGTACGTGCTCGGTCTGGCAGGCTGATGTTGTGCACTGCCCCACGCCGAGCTTTGATGTGTTGTTAGCTGATGTCATAGCAGTTCCTCGCTTCTTGCATGGGACCAGTAGAAAGCCTAAAGTAACTACAAGGTCAAGCCCTTTGGAGGCCAAGCAATGAAAATTGGTGAGTTGGCGGAAAAAAGCCACTGCAACACGGAAACCATCCGCTATTACGAGAAAGTTGGGCTGCTGCCCGAGCCGGAGCGCAGCGAGGGCAACTACCGCCTGTACCGCAGCATCCACCTGGAACGGCTACGTTTTATTCGCAACTGCCGCAGCCTGGATATGACGCACGAAGAAATTCGCGGCCTGCTGGCATTCATGGACGGCCCAGCGCAAGACTGCGCCCCGGTCAACGATTTGCTGGATGAACACATCGAGCATGTGGCCGTACGCATTGCCGAGCTGGAACACCTGCAAAAACAACTGATTGAACTGCGTCACCGCTGCGGACAGGCCGGTGGCCTGGAGCATTGCGGCATTTTGCAGGGATTGGTGAATATGGAGCCGGATCAAGTCCCGGCTCCCACAACCCATTTGGGCTAAGGCGGTGTGACGTGGTCCTTAGCCACGCACCCGCCCTGCCGCCCACATTCCGATCAGCATCGCGACCAGAAACAAAATAGCCAACGGTGCGCCCGACGCAGCCAGCACAATGGCCGGTCCGGGGCAGAAACCTGCCACACCCCAACCAGCGCCGAAAATCAAAGCACCCAACACCAAAGGACGGTCTATTTGACGCTGCTTGGGCAGATTCATGGGCTGGCCAGTCACAAAAGCACAAGGACGACGGCGTGCCAGACTGAACGGCACAATCGCCACCGCAATTGCCGCGGCCATTACCAAGGCCAAAGACGGGTCCCAGGCTCCGGCCAGATCCAGAAACGCCAGCACCTTGCTGGGGTTGGCCAAGCCGGAAATCAATAAACCCAAGCCAAAAATCAGGCCGGAAACTAAAGCGATGAAATAGTGCATGGCGGGCTCCTTAGATCAAATGACGCAAGACAAATACGGTCAGAAAGCCGCTGGCCATAAACGTCAGCGTTGCCACCAAAGAACGGGGCGACAAACGCGACAGACCACACACACCATGACCACTGGTGCACCCCGAACCCAAACGGGTTCCGAACCCCACCAGCAAACCGGCTACCACCACCCACATCCAGGGCTGCGGCTGCACGACAGGTACGGTTTCCCCGGCCAGGCGGTACAGCCAGGGTGCCGCCGCCAGGCCCAGCAAGGCCATCCAGCGCCAGCCCTTGTCACCCGCCTCCCCGCTCCAGGTGCCCGACAGCAGGCCGGATATGCCAAACACCCGACCATTGAACAGCACCAGCACCGCGGCCGCCAAACCAATCAAGGCGCCGCCAAACAAGGCGCTCCATGGGGTAAAGGAACTCCAGTCAATTGCGATCATCAATGCCTCCTGGGGCACAAAAAATTCCATATAAAGTTTGCATGACAGCCAGCACCGCCGGGTTTTCCAGGCGGTAATAGACGTACTTGCCCTCTTTGCGGCTGGCAATCAGCTCTTCGCGCCGCAAAACCGTCAATTGCTGGGATAAAGTAGGTTGTGAAATTCCACTGCGTTGCGCCAGCTCCCCCACATTGCATTCGCCCTGCACCAACGTGCACAGAATCATCAGGCGGTCAGGGTTGGCCAGGCTGCCCAGCAAGCTGCTGGCTCGGCCCGCTACCTGTCGCAGGGCTTCCAGTTCGGTTTGATTCATAACGTTCTACAAAAATACAATATATATTATTATATAATATCTTTTCATATTTTTTAAGCAACAAGAGGTCTGACATGCTCCAAGCCCAGGTCGCCAGCTTCTTTCATACGGACACATCCACGTTCACCTACGTGGTTTATGCCGAAGGTCAACGCGAATGCGCCATCATTGACTCGGTGCTGGACTACGACGCCGCCTCCGGCCGCAGCAGCACCGTGTCTGCCCAGAAGGTCGTGGACTTTGTGCGCCAGCATCAGCTGGAGGTGCAATGGATTCTGGAAACCCATGCCCATGCCGACCATCTGTCCGCTGCGGTCTGGCTGCAAGAACAGGTGGGCGGGAAAATAGCCATTGGCAAACACATCAAGCAAGTGCAGTCCACGTTCAGCCGCATCTTTAATATAGAGGCCGAAATACAGGCCAACGGCACACCCTTCGATACGCTGTTCAAGGATCAGGAACCGTTCCAGATCGGCGCCATTCAAGTGCAGGCTTTGCACGTGCCCGGTCATACCCCGGCAGATATGGCCTATCACGTTCAAGGTCTGGGCGTATTTGTGGGCGACACCTTGTTCCTGCCCGATGTCGGTACCGCCCGCTGCGACTTTCCGGGCGGCAGCGCCAGCCAGCTTTATGAATCCATCCAGCGCCTGCTGGCCCTGCCCGCAGATACGGTCTTGTTCATGTGCCACGACTATCCGCCTGAAGGACGGGAGCCCCAGTTCCACTGCACGGTTCAGGAGCAGAAGGACGGCAACATCCACGTACACGACGGCATCAGCCAGGAACAGTTTTGCGAGCGCCGCCGCGCACGCGATAAAACCCTGGGCATGCCACGCCTGATCCTGCCTTCCATTCAAGTCAATATCCGCGCCGGACACTTTCCCGAACCAGAAAGCAATGGTCAGATCTATCTGAAACTGCCCGTCAATCTGCTTTGAATATGACTTTTTTTTGCGTCCGGGCAGACACAGGCTCGGACGTAGAAAAACTTTTAAGGCTCAGCCTGCGTATACTGCCCTTTTCTGCACCCTGAACTTCAGAAGGAAATAACTGGCATGACTTACGTGGCCCTCAAACACTTGCACATGACAGCCGCCGGGCTGAGCATTCTGTTTTTCATTATTCGGGCCTTTTGGTCAGTCAGCGGATCATCCTGTTTGCAGAATCGCTTTGTGCGCATTGCCCCGCATGTCATCGATACCGTCTTGTTGGTCTGTGGTCTGGCGCTGGCCGGCATGTTGGGCGCAGCCGCCAACCAGCCCTGGCTGCTGACCAAGATTGTGTTGCTGGTGGTCTACATTGTGGTGGGCAGCTATGCCATCAAGCGCGGTAAAACCGCCTTTAGCCGCGGCGTGGCAGCCCTGATTGCGATTGCCATCTTTGCCTATATCGTAGGCGTGGCGCTGAATCGCAGCCCGGCGTCCTGGTTCGTCTAAACCAGTAGCCCACATACAAGAAAAGCCCCCACGCTACGCCTACGGCTTGCTGCCCCCCGAGGGAGAGCTTTTTGTCTTGGGACGGCCCGGCGACAAAAAAAGCCCCCACGCTACGCCTTCGGCTTGCTGCCCCCCGAGGGGGAGCTTTTTGTCTTGGGGCGGCCCGACGACAAAAAAGCCCCTGTCAGTGAAAGTTATCTTCCACTGACAGGGGCTTTTTACATAACTGTCTTACCAGACACCTATCCAGCGCTGTACCAGCAAACTGCTGACCGCCACCGCGATCCAGACTCCCAAGCCCAGCAAGGCAGGCCGCACGCCCGCTCGGGCCATCACACGCAAGTCCGAACACAAACCGATAGCTGCCAGGGCCAGAACCATCAGGAACTCAGCCAGAAAACGCAGGGGTTCCAGCCACTCCACCGGCACCCAACCCAGCGAGCGCAGAGCCGAGGCCACCATGAACCAGACGATGAACCAGGGAAACACACGCATCAAGTCAAAATCCCGACCAGCCTGACGCGAACGCCACACTTCCAGACCCGCCAGAATCAGGCAAATCGGGATGATCAAGGTTGCCCGAGTCAGCTTGACGATAGTGGCGTGGTCACCGGCCTGACGGCTGTAGCTATAGCCTGCTGCCACTACTGAAGACGTATCGTTGATGGCGGTTCCCGCCCACACCCCAAAACCTGCGTCCGACATATTCATCATGTGACCGGCCAAGGGGAAAACCAGCACGGCCACAATATTGAAGATAAAAATGGTGGAAATCGCCAGTGCGGTTTCATGTTCCTCAGGCTTCAGAATAGGCGTGACCGCTGCAATGGCCGAGCCACCACAAATCGCTGTCCCCACCCCAATCAGGGTGCGCAGCTTGGAAGGAATCCCCAAGGCTCGGCCCAGCACCAGCGCCGTCACAAACGCCACCGTCAAGGTCACCAGGGTCACCGCCAGCGAATCCATACCGGTACGCATCACTTGCGGCAGGCTCAAACCAAAACCCAGACCAATAATCGACCACTGCAACAATACCTTGGACGAAAAGCGCAAACCGGGCTGAAACACCGTAGCCACGCCCATGCTGTTACGCAATACCATGCCCAAGACAATCGCAAAAACCGGACCGCCAATCAAAGGCCACACTTTGCCCAGGCCCATAGCCGCAACACCTACGGCCACCGCCAGTAAAAAGCCCCACCAACGCGACGGCTTCAGAGAGAAACCCGATTTGCCCTGTGCCTTCAGGGTCGTGCTTCCTGCTGGTAAATCGGTCACACTGCTCATCTCGTCATTCCAGATATGTAATAAGTAAAAGTAATTTTAGGTTGACCCCGAGTATTAAAAAATTCATTATTACTTATCGTAAGTATCAATTTTATTTATCATGAATGCGATCAGCATCAGACAACTGGAAGTGTTCGTAGGCATTGCCACCTTGGGCACCGTGCGTGCTTGCGCCGCCCAGATTCACTTGTCCCAACCTGCCGCCAGCATGGCTTTGGCCGAGCTGGAAAAGCAGCTGGACTGTCCCCTTTTTGAACGCACGCCAGGGCGCATGCAGCTGACCAGCCGCGGCAAGCAATTGCTGCCGCACGCTCGCGAAATTCTGGAGCGCCTGCGGGAGATGCAAAGCCAGCAGGAAGAAAGCGAGTTGCGTGGTGAAATCCGCATCGGGGCCAGCAATACCGTCGGCAACTATCTGATTGGGGATCTGGTGGGGCAGTTTGTGCGCCAGCACCCGCGCGTCTCCCTGCATGTGTCCGTGGACAACACGGCCAACATCATCAATCAATTGCTGGAACATGGCTGCGACATTGCCTGCGTGGAAGGCCCGGTCAATCACCCTCAGTTGGAAACCTGGATCTGGCGCGAAGATGCGCTGGTCGTCTGCGCCGCCCCTGATCACCCGCTGGCTACCAAGGCCACCTTGGAAAAACAGGACTTTGCGGGCATGAGCTGGATCATGCGCGAACGTGGCTCGGCCTCCCGAGCGCTGACCGAACAAGCCTTGAATGTGCTGCCCGGCGGCCATGTGCTGATGGAGCTGGGTCAGGTAGAAGCCATCAAACAGGCGGTCATCGCCGGACTGGGCCTGGCTTGCCTGCCACAGGCAGCTACCCTGGATGCTGTTGCCAATCAGCGACTACGCATCCTGGACACCCCTTTTCTGGATTTGAAGCGCCGCCTGTCCCTGGTCCTGCATAAAGAACGCTACCGTAGCCAGGTGTTAAGCGCTTTTGCGGAACATGTACACAGCCCGGAGTCCGGTTCAAACGCATCGGAAACTTGACGCAAGTTTGCATTCTGATGATGGTTGACACCCGCAGCAATGCTATTCTTGCTGCAGTGCAGCACAAACAGAAGGGACCATAAGTCCCGCTCTCCTGCCCACCTCTTGAACCGAGTGATGCCATGAACACTGTTCCTACGCCACAAGCGCAAGATGTCCCCGCTTTTGCCCGCCCCTCTTATTTGCCACCCTACGAAACGGTAGCCCTGGTATTGCAAGGCGGCGGCGCTTTGGGAGCCTATCAAGCCGGTGTGTATGAAGGCTTGCTGGAAGCAGGAATCGAGCCAGACTGTTTATCCGGGATTTCAATTGGGGCCTTGAACACCGCGATTATTGCGGGCAATCCCCCCGAGCGGCAGGTAGAACGCCTGCGGGAGTTCTGGAATACCATTTGCGAGCCCTACTATGGCTGGTCCAGCCCAGCCTGCCTGGAGCGTGCCCTCTTTGGTATCAACGATGTCATGCGTGAGGCCATCAGCGCCTTCAATGCCAGCAACGCCCTGGTCTTGGGACAGCGTGGCTTTTTCCGCCCCCGTTTCCCCCCTCCAATGCAAGCCACACCGGGCGTGCCCGAAGGTGCCAGCTATTACGACACCAGCGCCCTGAAAGACACGCTGGAACGTTTATGTGACTTTGATCGCATCAACGACAAGCGTCAGCGCATCTCGGTAGGTGCTGTCAATGTAGGCACGGGCAACTTTGTTTACTTTGACAACCATCGCACCACCTTGCGAGCCGAACACTTCATGGCCTCGGGTGCCCTGCCTCCGGCTTTCGCCCCCGTGGAAATTGATGGTCAGTATTACTGGGACGGCGGTCTGGTTTCCAATACGCCGCTCTCTTATGTGCTGGATCAGTCACCCCGCCGGGACACTCTGGTTTTTCAAGTGGACTTGTGGAGTGCGCGTGGCCCGGTACCCAACAATATGGGTGAAGTCAGCGACCGCTTGAACGAGATCCGCTACTCCAGCCGTACCCGTATGGTGACCGAGGACATGCGTCATTCGCAGTACATGCGTCATATCCTGTCAGAGCTGCTCCCCCTGATCCCCGAAGATCAACGCAAAGACCTGTTGCCGTGCCGCCTGGCCGAAGAGCTGGCCAGCAACAAGCGCTACAACGTGGTGCACCTGATTTACCGCAACCAGCCCTACGAGCAGCACTACAAGGACTATCAGTTTGGTCGCATGACCATGCGCGAGCACTGGCGTAGCGGTCTGGATGATATTCGCCAGACGCTGATCCATCGAGACAAGCTGAACATGCCGGAGAACCTGGCCGGTTTCACCACCTACGACGTGCACCGCGACGAAATCGAAAAACGGCTGGCCAACAACGGCAAGTAAGCCAGCCTGTGCCGAGACTTAGCGGCGGCTCAAGACCATCGCGCCGCTAAGTACAAAGGCCGTACCCAGCAATTGCATGAGCGTAATCGGCTCCCCCAGAAACCAGTTCGCCAGAAACAGAACCGAAACTGGGCCAATCAGCCCCATTTGAGCACTCATGGGCGCGCCTACTCGCTCCACTGCCCACATTGTCATAAAGGTCGGCAAAACCGTATTGCAGACGGCGTGAATCATGGACAGGCCATAGACCGGCGCAGGCTGCACCAGCCCCTGCCAGCCCAGCACGGCAAAAAAGTGAATCAGGGTGTAGACCGCCGAGAAGGACATGGCATAAGCCACCAGCCGTGTAGAACCAATGGCCTTGAGCAGCTCGCCCGAACCAATCAGGTAGATGGCATAGGAAATGGCCGAACCCAACACGCAAAGCGCACCCAGCAGCACATCATCGCCGGTCAGGCTCAAGTCCTGCACAAAGACCAGCCCTACCCCTAAATAGGCCAGCGCCAGAGCCAGCCATTGTTTGGGCAGAATGCGTCGTTTCAGAAAGATGGCGGAGAACATCAGCACAAAGGTAGGCGACAAAAACAGAATCAGCCGCTCCAGGCCTGCCGAAATATATTCAAGGCCGATAAAGTCCAGCAAACTGGCCAGGTAATAGCCCAGAAAGCCCAGCACCACCAGCTCCAGCTTCTGACGACCAGTCAGTGCGGCCAGCTTGCCCTGCCGTACTTTCTTCACTTGCCAAAGGGCAATAGCCAGAAAGAAAGGCAGCGACAAGAGCATTCGAAAGCCAATAACGGTCAAGGCGTTGACATCGTATTGATAGGTCAGCTTGGCAACCACCGCTTTGGCGGAGAAAAGAATAGAGCCGCCCCCCGACAGGGCCAGTCCAATTAAAAAGGAACTGCGCTGCGCACTGGAGCTTTGACTAGCTTGCATGGGAATTTATCACTTTGCAGGGCGACACCGTCAGCACAAGAGCTGCTGGCCCCAGCGAAAAAAGAGTCAACAAGCCGTCGATTCTACTCTTTGCTTCTGGCAGCGGCCACGTTGACCCTGCCAATATCGCAGCCAATGGCCCACTAGAGTGCACAAGTCTCCAAAACCGGAAGATCGCGAATGACACGATGTCGAACCAACTCCTCAATAAAGACAAGGACTTAGTCTGCCCACCCGTGAAAACAGCACCAACATGCCAAAACTTTTGTGCTGTTCCTCCATGAAAACTTGCACATTTCGCAAAATACATGCTATATTCTTTTTCTCTGGTCCCCGATAGCTCAGTCGGTAGAGCGACGGACTGTTAATCCGCAGGTCCCAGGTTCGAGCCCTGGTCGGGGAGCCAAGAAAGCCATTGAAATCAGCCCATAGCATTTGCTTTGGGCTGATTTTTTTTGTCCTTGCAAAATGCGTCTGTCCGATAACAACGCAGCGGCGCCATTAACATTTTGACAAACAAAATCCTTTAGCCAAAAAGACAGCGGGACTGCATGTTGATGCCGCCCCGCTGTGGCTCTTTTCCCCTGACCTAGCCCCTGCCCGGGACGATGCCGCCGCTGCTAACGCACTACGTCGACCCGGAGCTGGCAGAATCAGTCAGAAAGATCAGAAACGGTGCGTGATACCGACCGTGGCAACCGTGCTCTTCAGATCGCTGTAGTAGCCGATGTTGCGAGCGTAGGAGCCAATCGCGTACAGATTGGTGCGCTTGGACAGGTTGTGCAGGTAGCCAGCGCTAAATACGTGCTGGGTCTTGGCATCATCAGTACTGCGTGGAGTCGAGCGTGGATCAGCCATGGTCCAGGAAGCCAGAACCGAGCCGGCCTTGCCTGCAGGAACAGTCACGCCCAGCGCGTAGGAGTTAACCTTCAGGTCTTTGTGCAGTCCGGGACCAAACTGTTCGGTTTGCAGCGAGCCACCGATGTAACCGTTACGGCTTTGGCCAAAAGCAGCGTGCAAGGTAGCAAAGCTGAATTTGTAGCTGGCAGCCAGGTTCCAGGCGCTGACATTGCCGCTTTCAGCCGCAACCAGGTTGCCGCCTTGCTCACGAGCCGAACCATAACGGGCCTGGTCAAAGCTCAAGGCCGCTTTCAAAGGACCATTGGTGTAACGCATGGCCACGCTAAAGGCTTTCACGTTAGCGTCGTCGCTGTTGATGGTATTGCCAGTCAAACCGCTACGATCCCACTTTTGTGCGCCGTTGGTATTGAAAGAATAGCCAGCACCGAACTGGAAGCCGGAGAACTCGGGGCTCTGGTAGGCGACCATATTGTCGTAACGAACCGTGTTGGCCGCATCAAATGCAGCACCCACACCGTACTGATAGCCGTTGCCACCAAAGGGACTGGCTACACCGGCAACGTACAGGGAAGTCACAGTGGTTTGACGGCCCAGATCCACACGCCCCCAGGATTCGCCGCTCAGACCCAAGGTAGCTTGACGACCAAACAAGCGGTTCTGGCGCATATTGCCATCGCTCAGATCAAAGCCGCTTTCCAGCATGAAGTTGGCTTTCAGACCGCCCCCCAGATCTTCACTGCCCATCAGGCCCCAGCGGTTACCCATCCAGCCCTGATCGTACAGACCAAAACGGCTTTGTTTCTCTGCGCCACCTTTCAGGTCGCTCCCTTTCCACTGCTCGTAGCCCAGGCCTGTATCCACCACGCCGTACAAGGTCACGTTTGATGCGGCGTATGCGGGAACCGCCAACACAGGCATCAACATGGCTGCCAAGATAGTTTTTTTCATGTTCTCTGTTCTCTGTAAACGTCTGAATGCCGGATTTCTTATCGTTGTCCGGCTCTTGATCAAGTGCTGGGTCCCACCGCCTGAAAAGCTGATTTCCCGACGTCAATCCCCTGCACCCCCTCCTATTTCTTGAAGCAAAACTGCTCAACAGATCAGCCCTGAAACAGGGATGAAAGGGGCTTGATAGTTGAGGCACATATACTGCAAGCATTTATATTTCAGACATAAACAATATTGGTGTCAATAAACTGAATCCAGCGTGTTTACTGGGTTTCATACGCATTTTCCCTAGTTTTTCACCTACAGAGAATTCAGCAAAAAATGGGCTATACGGTCGCAAAGCCAATAAACAAAAGGCTTGCAACCATTTGCTACAAACCAGGCTCATGAGCCTTATTGACCAGACGGTATGTTTCCAATGAAAAAATCAGGATTTACGCCTATTGCCAAGGCCGCATCCAGTTTTGCGTATATGAAAATGAACTTCTCAAAAAATACCTCTTTACAATCTCGATAGCCCTACCCTATAATTATTTTCTTTGCTGGTCCCCGATAGCTCAGTCGGTAGAGCGACGGACTGTTAATCCGCAGGTCCCAGGTTCGAGCCCTGGTCGGGGAGCCAAAAATACAAAAAGCCCAGCTACGCAAGTAGCTGGGCTTTTCTACGTCTGGCCTCATGAAAAAAGCCTCTTGATTGCTCCAGAGGCCTTGTCTGCAAGATCACTATCCAGAATCGCTTACTTGGCTCCTGCGGGTGTAATGCTGATCTCATACGGCACGAAGTTCTCCACTTCCAGCAGATCCTTGGCCAACAAATCAACACGCTCGCCATTCATCACTGCAGTCGCCCCCGTCACCACCACTCGCAAATTCTGATCGCAAGCGATTTCGTTATACCAATAACCAGTGGCATAGCGATCGGCACTGGAACTTCCAAAATCGTCCACCTCGATCACATCCTCGGCCACCAGCTTATTGTTCTTCTTGCTTAGCACCTGAATATGAACCCTCAGTTGCTGCACCGGCTCCATTTGGGAATCAAAAGTAAAGTTCGCAGCGCACATTCCCTGATTCGCAAAGACCGTATCGGAATGCCACATCTGCACCGCCTGTGCCTGGCCAGCAACCACACCACCCAGCAGCATGGCCCCTGCAGCCAGCTTCACACTTTTACGAAAATCCACATTGCCCTCTCTTTTGCCATAGAAGCCCAAGCGCTCTTATACACAAAAAAGAGAATAACCGCTGTGTTTGCAACATACGCTTCCAGAAACGTCCAGTTTGCAACACTGAAGTATTTCACTCCATAGGCTGCGTAACTGGCGATAATGCAGCATCCCGTTTTCTATCCCGGTCTGTCGCGCCGGAACCTGCCGATTATTTCGCTGCTTGCACTCTTTTATGCTTGATACTCTTTTTCCCTTTTTAGGGGGGCTTGGCCTTTTCCTGATTGGCATGATGCTGCTGTCCGAAGGACTGGTGGCTTTTGCGGGTGGCTCTCTCAAGCAGATCCTGCTGGCGTTTACCGGCAGGCCCATCAAGGCCTTTGTTTCCGGCGCCCTGATTACCGCGCTGGCCCAATCCTCTACCGCCACCACCGTCACACTGATTGGTTTTGTCAGTGCAGGCCTGATTTCCTTTACACAAGCCATAGGCGTAGTCATCGGTGCCAGTCTGGGCAATACCGCCACCGGCTGGATCATCTCGGGTCTGGGGCTGAAAGTGAATCTGGGCTTTTACACCCTGCCGTTGATCGGCTTGGGTGCCCTGCTCAAACTGCTTGCCCCCGGTCGCTATAAGGAGCTGGGCCGGGCACTGGCAGGCTTTGGCACTCTATTTCTTGGATTGGGCATGCTGCAAGACGGCATGCAAGGGCTGGCAGCCAGCTTCAGCCTGGCCCATATGCCAACAGGAGGCTATGGCGCACACCTGTTGATCATGCTGACCGGCCTGGCTCTGACCGCCGTGCTGCAATCCTCGACCGCCGCAATCGCCATGACCTTGACCGCATTGGATGCCGGTGCCGTCAGCTTTGACCAGGCCGCCGCCATTGTCGTGGGAGCCTCCATAGGCACCACCCTAACCGGCGTACTGGTTGCGATCGGTGGCACCATTTACGCAAAACGCACAGCCATTGCCTACATTCTGTTCAATGTTATTGCCGGTCTATTGGGGCTGCTGATCCTGCCCTTGTTCCTGAAAGCCATGTATGCCACAGGCTCCTACATCAACGTTCCTCCCGGTGCATTAGGACTGGCAGCCTTTCACAGCCTGTTCATCGGCCTGGGGGCTGCCTTGTGCCTGCCCTTTACCCAGCAGTTTGCTCGCTGGGTACAAGGCCTGGTACCCGACCGGGCTGCCCGGCCCCAGCACCATCTGGACGACAGCTTGCTGCAAGTACCGGCCCTGGCCCTGGAAACCACACAACGCACCCTGGAAGAGTTGGCCCAGCGCCTGCTGAACCTGTATCAGCACAGTCTGAACATGAGCCGCCCCAGCACCGCCACTGCCGACCTGCAGCAAATCGAGACAGTCCTGGATCAAGCCTACGAATTTGTATTGCGCATCCCCAGCGCAGCCGATGATCCCGCCGTTGCCGCCCGTATCAGCGCGCTCTTGCACACCATTGACCATATGCAGCGCCTGCGCAGCCGACTGCAACATCCGCCCAGCACGGACCTGCAGGACAATCGTTACCAGCAAGCTCAAACCCTGGCCACAGAGCTCAATACCCTGGCGCAGCAAGGCCTGCACGGACAAGCCCCTGTTGATTGGCTGGAACAAGTACAAGCCAGAGCCCAGGCCCTGGCCGACTTGTTAAGCGCCGTTCGCAGTCAGCTTCTAGCCGCGCCACAAGGCCATGATGATGTCTCACGCACCTTGCGCATCACAGACACCCATCGCTGGTTCGAACGCAGCAGCCAGCATGTCTGGCGCAGCAGCTATTACTTGCAGCGGGCTCGCCAACCGGAGCAATAAGCCCCAAGCCCATACATCAACCCGGCTGGCGCCGCTACCCGCAAGCAGGCGCCCCCAGCTTACCCTTCATACTTGAAGCAACTTTTGGGGCTCTCCTGCCGCGCAAAACTCATATGACAAGAATATGCAAAACAAGCGTGTTTTAAAGCCCACAGAAACCCAATAAACAGATACCAAGATTCACGCTCATAGTAAGGATTCCCCCTTACAATCGGCTCAAATTCACGCTAATGGAAAAACTCCATGTCCACCCGGCCAAATCTACAATTCCATACCTTTTTGCTTTTGCTGGCCGCTGTATCCGCTGCCTTTGTCTGGATACTTCTTCCCTTTTATGGCGCCATATTCTGGGGTGCCGTTCTGGCTATCTTGTTTACCCCCTTGCAACGCAAACTGCTGGCTAAAACCAAAGGCCGGCGGTCTCTATCTGCCCTGATCAGTTTGCTGGTCATCATTTTGATCGTCATTATTCCGGTCATCCTGATTTCCATTTCCCTGGTTCAACAAATCGCCTCTTTGTACGATTTGATGAATAGCGGTCAGCTCAATCCGGGCGCCTACCTGCAAAAAATACTGAATGCCCTGCCTCCTAGCGTGACGGATTTTGCCGCTCGTTTTGGTCTGCATGACTTTGCATCCCTGCAAGAGAAGTTCTCTGAGTTTGCCGTGCAAGGCGGCCAGTTCCTGACGAAACAAGCCCTGAACGTCGGCCAGAACACCTTCCAGTTCCTGGTCAGCCTGGGCATCATGCTGTACATGCTGTTCTTCCTGCTGCGCGATGGCGTGGAGCTGGGTCGTCATTACCGCCAGTTGATCCCTCTGAGCGAGGGCCAGAAAACCCATCTGTTCCGCAAATTCACCACTGTGGTACGCGCTACCGTCAAAGGCAATATCGCTGTGGCAGCCACCCAAGGTGCGCTGGGCGGGGTCATGTTCTGGTTCCTGGACATTCAAGGCGCACTGTTCTGGGGTGTGCTGATGGCCGTGCTGTCCTTGCTGCCTGCCGTGGGCGCCTCGCTGATCTGGGCTCCGGTTGCCATCTACTTCTTTGTCTCGGGCCACTACGTCCCCGGCATCATCCTGACCGCCTTTGGTATTTTGGTAATCGGCCTGGTAGACAACCTGCTGCGCCCCCTGCTGGTGGGTAAAGACACCAAGATCCCGGACTACGTGATCCTGATCTCCACCCTGGGCGGTTTGTCGATTTTCGGCCTGAACGGCTTTGTGATTGGCCCGCTGATCGCCGCCATGTTCATTGCCTGCTGGGACCTGTTCCCTTCGGCCGTCAGCGCCCGCGTGGAAGCGGAAGAGCAAGATAGCAACGGCAAATAAAAACAGGCCAGCTTTGCGACTGGCCTGCCAATAGTCCAAGCAAGCAATCCCAGGGCCTGTTCCATGCTTGATCAAAAGCACAGAACAGGCCCTTATTCATTTCATCAAGTCCGCAGCACGGGCAGGAACACAATCCAGATATTGACGGCCAAGGCCAGGAACCACACCAGCGAACGCAAGGTGGCCTTGTCCATTATGTACATCAGCAAATACAGCACGCGCAGCACAATCCAGGAAATCATCAGGTTCTGCACGCGCAAGGCATCCGCCCCCGACCATAAGGCCAGCAAGACAGCCGCGTAAAAGAACGGCAAGGCCTCAAACGCATTGGCCTGCGCCGCATTGGCCCGACCACGCCAGCCCGACAGGCTGGCCAGCCACGGACGAGGCTCATGATTCGTAAAGCCCGCCCCACCGGCTTTGGCACAAATCGCCGCCAACCAAGGCAAGAAAGCCGCTACCACCAAACTGATCTTGATCCCCAGCATCATCGTCCCCTTCACAGGCTGAAAACGCCCAACATAGCACGCCGCAGCCCAAATGCGTGCGCAGAATTTACAAACCCGAAAAAAACAGGATATACTTATCGTCTTAGGTTAGCCGATGTAGCTCAGTCGGTAGAGCAGCTCATTCGTAATGAGAAGGTCGAGGGTTCGATTCCTTTCATCGGCACCAGCTAATCTAAAACCATTGAAATAAAATAATCAATAACTCAGTTAAATCAATGGTTTAACATCAGAAGCAATTAATCGCCTGCTTTCAACTATTCCACATAGACGGCCCCAAAAAAGCCCCACGGCTAGCCTCATGCAAATGGGCATATGGCAAGCAATGCCAAACATGCAGCGGCCATAGCAAGCCAGCCCAGAAACCGTTAGGTTTCTCCGCTCACCAACACATCATTGCCGAGCTGAGAACCAAAAAAATAAACCCCCAGGCTCGAAAGCCGGGGGGATCAGTACTCCAAGGCCACGTCGGTAGCTTTTTTATAACCTCACGGCCCGACCACTTGGCTGACATGCTCCGGAATATTCCAGGCCCCCCCAGCGCGAATCAGAGCACAGCGCCCGGTGTCGCCGCGTTCACTTTCAACAAAGTCGGTTCCATCCCAGACCGATGCCTCGTAACTCCAGCAATCGCCCAAGCCCCGCCCCTTCATGCTGGACGAGATCATTCCATTATCGTAATCAGTGGCGCTGGTACTCACTAACACCGGAGCAGACTGCATATTGTTATTGATCACAAAATAGGCTGCCCCTCCGTTGTAAGCGGCTAACCAGCAAGGCGCGCCAACCAGGGAGAACTGCTGATTCAATCGTGCGATTTCCCATGGCTCGGACAGCATGTCAGCACTACAGGATTGCTCTTCATCAGCGGCAAGTACCTTCAACAGCACAGGCCGAATCAAGGCATCCTCTTGCGCTGTCATGGGGCGCAAGCTTTTATCCACTACCGGGGCACGGTTGATAACTGGCGCAGCAATAGGTGCCTTGACCGTAGACTCGCTGCCCTTCCCTTTACGCAGAATAGCCCCTGGCGTATTGACACGTCCTTGAACGTCATCCATTTTCAACAAGACGGCACTGGAACCTGCCCCCGAGAATGCATAAGTGCTGCCATTCCCACGAAAGGAAATTACGGCGTCTTTTTTCAAGGCTGCCAAAAACTGGGCTAACTGCGCCTCACTCATTTGCCAAGACTCGTCACCCGCAACACTCAGTGAACCGGCTTTACGTCCCGCAATAACAAGTTCTGGCACTGAGCCTTTTGGCCACTCGGGATCGTCGTAATGTGCAAGCATGACTCTATTTGCCACCGGCTCTCCACTGCCCGCTTTACGCGTCAATAACACCGTTGAGCCCAGCTCTTCACCTTCAGCCGCATAACCGGCGGCGCGGCAGGTTAGCGTGTTATCGCAACGTAGATCCCAGTCTTTATGAGAAAACGCCACTGACGCAGCATTAGCCGCTGCACCTCCCATACAAAGTACTAGCGATATGGCGGCTGTTCGTACTGAAAAAAACGCACTGTGATCTTGTTTTTGCCCGCTCATTTTCTCTCCTCCCTAAGGTGTTATCTGGATACACAGCACATATTACGTCGCGGCAAGGCTAAATGCGTTTTCCCAAGTCCATGTCAGAAAACCACATTAAACGTCTGACCGCCTGTGTTCGTGACATTATTCTGTTCAATCGTCCCCTTGCAAGGCTTGTCGCTATCTGGCTAAGCCACAGGCACCTGGCTCGCCCTGTTTCCGTTTGTGCTCGTGTCAATCCTCTGTATAGAATGCAGAAAAAAACCATGCCATGTTTATCAAACGATAGATAATCAAACCTCATCCACGTCGAGTAAATTCTGATGCGCAAATATCTGAACCCTATTGCAGTTGGCTTGCTCAGTTTCCTCGCCGTTGCCAGCCACGCGGCTTCTCCGGATTTTTCCGTCACGACTGAAGACCTTAAAAAGCTGCGCTCGACCTCCGTCATGCCACGCGAAGCGAGTCCCTCGGCAGCCACACCTAAAGATCCGGCCAAGGACTCGGAGTTCAGCAGAAACTTCCAGAAGGCGATGAACAATGAGGAAAAGGCTCGCCAAGCGGCACGAGAACAGCAACTTGAGCGCAACCGCCTGCCCCAGCTTGAGCAGAACAGAAACCCGGCCAATCGCTTCGGCCCGCCCAACAACAAGAAAGAGAATATGGGGATTTATTTTGATGCCGACGGCACCGCAGCTACCTCTTGCCGAGAGGACGAGCAAGGAAAGACTCGCTGCAAGGTACGTGAGCTCAGGTAGTAACCAGCCCGGGGCTTACAGCCTGCGCGCTGTTTTCAGGGACGAGCCTTAACGGGGTGAAGGCACTCATAGACCGTCCAACAAATTGGCACCTGGCTTGTATCCAGAGCTACGTCTGGATCAACCGATACCTCAACTTGAGGAGCGGCTCGCCCTTTGGTGGCATGAAGGAAAGCGGCATAGGACGCGAGCACTGCCGTGAAACCTTGAACATATACTCGGAACTGAAAGCCATCACGGTGCAAAACAGCTTACCGCAACCTGGGTTTGCTGTTTGAGCCAGGCAAGCATCAACGGCGGAGCTGAAAAGGGATAAAAAACCAGCCTCAGCTTTGCCGCCTGGAGAAACGACGCGGGGAAGCCCGCGTCCACTCTTTGAAGGCGCGCGAAAAAGTCACGGTATCCGAATAACCAAGCTGCTCGGCAACGACGGACAAAGGCTGGTCAGCAGACTGCAACATGGCTTGTGCTCGCTCCTGGCGAACGGTCTGCGATGCGCTATGAAAAGATGCCCCCTCTTCCATCAAGCGTCGAGGCAAAGATCGAGCCGACATCCCCAGAACCAAAGTAATGGAATCTCAATCTACCGGCGCACGCCCCAAACGCCGGGCAATCGCTTCCTCTACTTGCTCTGTCACAGCTTTCGCCACCGTAATCTCTGGCCCCATCAGGTCCGGCAAATGACATTCCAGCACAGACTTGAGCCGGGTATCCTGACTGCGCGGCCAAATGGCCCGATTCTGAATCCAGTGACTAAGCGTCGTGGTCTCAGCCTGAGCCATTACATGCAGGGATGCTCTGGTTTGCCAATGGCCTTGAAACATGCCAAACGAATCCAGCGTAGCCCGCGGGCTCCCCGATACGCAAGGCACAGACCACTGGTCCAGATACTTCCCCACGTATAACGGGCATTTCACGCGATACCCCGTCAAAACGGGGGCTGATCAAATCTCATCCCGCCTCATCAATCATATCGCCGCCAGCCAATCCACTGCCCCCTCACCCAGGCTGGAGCGAACCAGCCCGACCACCCGCGATCACTTCTTCATATACCGCGGCATCAATCAGCAAGCGGGAGCCCACTGTACATATTTGACCAGAATTGAAGAAAACAGCAGCGGCCGCACCAGGCACTGCTCGGCTCACATCAGCATCAGCCGAAATAACAGTGGAGGACTTGCCACCCAACTCCAGAGGGACAGGTTTCATGGTCGGAGCCGCTGCCGCCCAAACGGAAAACAGCTGTCTTGGCAAAAGAATGACAAGGGCCCACATAGTAAGCGCCACCTCGGTCAAACACCCTGCCCATACCTCTGCCTGGATTAGCGGCAGCGTCATACCACCAGCCCTCCTGGGCAAGCGTCATGCTTTGCCGACCGAAGGAAATATCAATGCCATCCTGGCCCAAGCAGGGAAGCAAGTCCTCCGAGCACTACCCCAAATACGCATCCTCAAAACTGGCACGCCTTTCTTTCCCTATGGAATAACCGCCAGGGTCACCGTCGCCCTAAGTGCCAGAGCTGACCAAGCCCAGGCTACCGAAAACAGAGCCAGCGCCAATACGGTCCGGGCGATCTATAAAGTTATGCTTGCTGCTCAAAATACCAAAGACACGGCCAGATCAGCATTGAGCTCAGTACCCTCTTCACAATAGAGCTCGTTAGGCTTGAGACTCAGGAATAGAGGTGCATAAGATGCCCGCGGCGAGCAAGGACGCGCGAATGGTTAAGTGCATGGAGCAACTCCTTTCTTTTTTATGGTAACTACAGCCTGAAAACATCCTGTGTGATGCCGATGAGCGCAGAAAGAACATCTAGAATTGAGTCCGCTACTCAAAATGGGCTGCTCGCACAAAAACGCATAGCTGCTAGTACATATTCGATGTATTTGCCTGCTGATTTTTTCACGACAATACGCCAAATAGCGAGCAACACAGCAACATCTTGGTGGAGAAAAAAATGCGAACTCAGGTAGCTATTATCGGAGCAGGCCCGTCCGGTTTGCTGCTGGGACAAATCTTGTCCCGAAACGGTATCGACAACGTCATTCTTGAACGTCAAACGGGAAACTATGTTCTGGGCCGCATTCGGGCCGGTGTGCTGGAAAGCGTAACCGTCGATGCCCTGGAACAGGCTGGTGTCACCGATAATCTGAAAAAAAATGGCCTGGTGCACAATGGCTGCGAACTGGTGTTCGACAACACCTCGTTCCGAGTCGATTTTGAAAAACTGGTCAATCGCCATGTCGTGGTCTATGGCCAGACCGAAGTCACCCGCGACTTGATGCAAGCGCGTGAAAAGATCGGTGCAACAACTGTCTATGAAGCCCAAGATGTGGCCTTGCATGAAGTGGAAAGCAGCCACCCCTATGTCACCTATAAGCACGAAGGAAAGGCGCACCGTCTGGACTGCGACTTCATCGTGGGCTGTGACGGCTTTCATGGCATATCACGCCCCACCATTCCGGCCGATATCCTGAAAACCTACGAATGTGTGTATCCCTTTGGTTGGTTGGGCCTGATGGCAGACACCCCCCCGGTCTCCGACGAACTGATCTATGTCAAGCATGAGCGCGGCTTTGTGCTTTGCAGCCAGCGTTCCAAAACACGCAGCCGCTACTATCTTCAAGTGCCCTTGAGTGACAAGGTAGAAGACTGGTCCGATGAGCGATTCTGGGACGAACTACGCACCCGCCTGGGGCCGACACGTTCTGCCAACCTGGTCACTGGCCCCAGCATTGAAAAAAGCATTGCTCCGTTGCGTAGCTTCGTGACCGAACCCATGCGCCATCACAACCTGTTCCTGGCAGGTGATGCAGCCCATATTGTGCCTCCCACTGGGGCCAAGGGCCTGAATCTGGCCGCCAGTGATGTCTTGTATCTCTCGGAGGCGCTGCTGGACTTCTACCAGAACCAGTGCCGCGAAAAAATAGAGAACTACTCAGATCGTTGTCTGAAACGTATCTGGGGAGCGGAACGTTTCTCCTGGTACATGACCCGGATGATGCATACTTTCCCGGACATGAATCATTGGGATCACAAGCTTCAGGCAGCCGAATTTAATCAACTGATGAACTCCGAGCACGGCGCCCGCCTGCTTGCCGAGAACTATGTTGGCCTTCCCTACTAACAAAAAACATCAAAATCAATCGTAACCAGGAGACGGATATGGCTTACCACAGGCCAGCAATACAAGGCTTCACTTGCCACGCTTTCAGAACAGCTCGCTTGCTGACATTGGCGGGGCTGGGGAGCTTGTGTTTTTCGACAAGCGCTGCCGCCGAACAAGCAAAGACACTGGGGCAGAAAACCTACGAAAAAACCTGTATTTACTGTCACGAAGCAGGAATTGGCCCGGAACTGAAAGGCCGGCAGCTTCCGCCCGAGTTCTTTGCCATTATTGTGCGCAGCGGCCTAAGAGCCATGCCTGCCTTTCCGCAGACCCATATCAACGATGCCACCCTCAAGGAGCTAGGTCAGTATCTGTCCACCTCCCCGGCCCGGGTGCCCGCCAGCGCTACCAGCAAATAAGGAGCCTGGCATGAACAGTCAACGTCGTCAGGTTCTCAAAGGCATGGTACTGACAGGATCGGCCCTGGGCAGCCTGGGTTCGTCCGCCACTGCCTGGGCAAACCGTGTACAGCAAGCGCCGCCCCTGCATGTCATTCTTACGCCGGGCCAATGCGCGTCGGCCTTTCTCAGTGGCGTACAGGCGTACCAGCCCGCGTCAGCCCCCCAGGTGCTGTACACCAGCACCGACTTGTCCTTTCTGCGCCAATGGCAAACCCTGCTAGAGCAGACAGGGCCTAAAAAAATCCTGGGGCTGGTCGATGATGCCAGCGCCACCATTGTGATCGATCTGCTGCGCAACGCTCAGGGCCGTCTGCATTGGCAGGCCCACCACGCACAGCTCAGCACCCGGGACAGCCAAGGTCTGGGCGCTGCCTTGGCCGGGGCCGCACCCATACAATCTGCCATTCAAAACACACACTACGTAAACGGCCATCACGTGTCGTTCATGCTCGAAATTTAAGGAGGGGGTCGTGCAAAACAACAAACAAATGGTGCTACCCAAAGGGGTAGATCAGTCCCAGTTTCAACAGGCGCTGACCCAGTTCCAGACCTTGTTGGGCAAGGAAAATGTCCTGCTGGAATCGGCACAGATTCAGCCCTACACCAAAATCATGATGTCGGTCTCCGAAGAGGCGCATACGCCCTCGGCGGTGCTGTCGGCCACTACCGTGGAACAGGTACAGCAGATCGTCAAGATCTGCAACGAATACAAGATCCCTATCTGGACCATTTCCACTGGGCGCAACTTCGGTTATGGCTCGGCCGCGCCCGGACAACGGGGCCAGGTGGTGCTGGATCTGAAAAAAATGAACAAGATCCTCCATGTGGACCCTGATCTGTGCACCGCTTTGGTCGAACCCGGGGTGACGTATCAGCAGCTCTACGACTATCTGGAGGACAACAACATTCCTCTCATGTTGTCCTTTTCTGCGCCCTCGGCCATTGCCGGCCCTTTGGGCAATACGATGGATCGTGGCGTGGGCTATACCCCGTACGGCGAACACTTCATGATGCAATGCGGCATGGAGCTGGTGCTGGCCGACGGCCAGGTATTGCGTACCGGAATGGGCAGTGTTCCAGGTGACAAGGCCTGGCAGGTTTTCAAATGGGGATATGGCCCAACGCTGGACGGCATGTTTACCCAGGCCAATTACGGCATTTGCACCAAAATGGGGTTTTGGCTCATGCCCAAACCCCCGGTCTACAAACCCTTTGAAATCAAATTCGAGGAAGAAGCCGATATTGCCGATATCGTGGAGATGATTCGCCCCTTGCGCATTGCCCAGGTTATCCCCAACTCGGTGGTTATTGCCAATATTCTGTGGGAAGCTGCTACCTGCAACACCCGACGCAGCGACTACCTGAGCGAACCGGGCGCCACTCCGGACAGCGTGTTGAAGCAAATTCAGAAAGACAAGAACCTGGGAGCCTGGAACGTCTACGCCGCCCTGTACGGTACACAAGAACAAGTAGATGTGAACTGGAAAATTGTCCAGGAAGCAGTCAAGAAAATGGGTAAAGGCACGCTGGTAACCCAGGAAGAGGCCGGCGACACACAACCGTTCAAATACCGCGCCGAACTGATGTCGGGCGTGCCCAATTTACAGGAATTTGGCCTGTACAACTGGCGTGGAGGTGGTGGCTCCATGTGGTTCGCTCCCGTCAGCCAGGCCCGTGGCAGCGAGTGCGACAAGCAAAAAACACTGGCCAAGGCCATTTTGAACAAGCATGGGCTCGATTACGTCGGTGAGTTCATTGTGGGCTGGCGAGACATGCACCATGTCATCGATGTGCTTTACGATCGCAGCAATCCACAAGAGACAGCACGAGCCGATGCCTGCTTTAATGAACTGCTCGATGAGTTCGAGAAAGAAGGGTATGCCGTGTATCGGGTCAATACACGCTTTCAGGAGCGGGTCGCCCAATCATACGGAACGGTGAAACGCCAGGTCGAACACGCGATCAAGCGCGCCCTGGACCCGAACAATATCCTGGCACCGGGCAAATCCGGCATTGACCTGAACAACCCGTTTTAACTTTGCCTATCTATCCGCAGTATTGCAGGAGACATAATGAACACCAGTCAACTATTGATCAATGGCCAGCTTCGTGACGCCAGTGGTCAACGGACATTTACGCGCCAGAACCCCGTTACAGGCCAAGCCGCGACCATCGCGGCAGCCGCCCAAGCTGAGGATGTGCAAGCCGCCCTGCAGGCCGCCGAACAAGCCTTTGTACACTGGTCAGCCCTGGGCCCCACCGAGCGCCGGCTGCGCCTGCTCAAAGCCGCTGACCTCATGGACGAGCGCGCGGCCGAATTTATCGCAACAGTACGTCAGGAAACGGGTTCGACGGACTCCTGGTATGGTTTCAACGTGCATTTATCGGCCAACATCTTGCGCGAGGCCGCTGCCATGACCACGCAGATTGATGGCTCCATCATCCCCTCGGATCTGCCCGGCAGCCTGTCCATGGCCTATCGCGTCCCCTGCGGCGTGGTCGTGAGCATCGCCCCCTGGAATGCGCCCGTGATTCTGGCCACTCGTGCTATGGCCATGCCCCTGGCCTGCGGCAACACCGTCATTCTGAAAGCCTCCGAACAGTGTCCGGCCACCCATGTTCTGCTGGGACAAGTGCTCAATGACGCAGGCGTCGGAGCCGGCGTGATCAACGTCATTACCAACGCCCCTGAAGATGCGCCTGCCGTAGTCGAGCAGCTCATTGCACACCCGGCGGTCAAGCGCATCAATTTCACAGGCTCCACCAAAGTTGGCAAGATCATCGCCGCAACTGCCGCCAAATACCTTAAACCCGTCCTGCTCGAACTGGGTGGCAAGGCACCGGTTATTGTGTGCGAGGACGCCGACCTGGAACAGGCCGTCGCCGGTGTTGCCTTTGGCGCTTACTTCAATCAAGGTCAGATATGCATGTCAACCGAACGCTTGATTGTGCATGAATCGATTGCCCCGTCATTTCTGGAAAAACTGGTCGCCAAAATCAAGACCATTCCGGTTGGCTCACCCGATCAGGCAGACACGCGCTTTGCCTATCTGGAAAGTGTCCAGTCTGCCCAGCGCATCCAGGCTCTGGTGGAGGACGCCGTTGCCAAAGGTGCTTCCTTGCCGCTGCCCCTGAACATCGAGGGCGCCCTGATGCATCCGCTGATCGTCAATGACGTCACCCCCGACATGCAGCTCTATGCCACGGAGTCCTTTGGCCCCGTCGTCACCATGACCCGCTACCGTGAGGACAGCGAGGCAATCCGCTTGGCCAACGATAGCGAATATGGCTTGGCGGCAGCAGTATTCACGCAGGATGTAAACCGTGGTCTGCGCATTGCCAAACAGATCCAGAGCGGCATCTGCCACATCAATGGACCTACCGTCCATGATGAAGCCCAAGCCCCATTTGGCGGCATGAAAGCCAGCGGTTATGGCCGCTTTGGCAGCAAGTCCGCCATCAATGAGTTCACCGAACTGCGCTGGATTACCGTCCAGACTACCCCCCGCCAGTATCCTTTATAAATCTGGCCTGCAGGCCCGGGCGCAGGATCGGTCCCGGGCCGACCCTGCGCCCTGTTGTCATGCCTCACCCTGCCTCTGTACCGCTTGCCCCTTTTCAAAAAAAAATGTTGCCCGCACTGTTGGCGTTGGCAATCTTCATGCAAATGCTGGACGTCACCGTGCTCAACACGGCGCTGCCCAGCATGGCCCGCGACCTGAACACCTCAGCCCTGCACATGCAGTCGGTCATCGTCAGCTACGTCCTGACTGTGGCAGTATGCATCCCCGTCAGCGCGCACCTGAGCGACCGTTTTGGCACACGACGAATCTTCATGGCCGCCATGTTTCTGTTTGGTCTGGGATCGCTGTTGTGTGCCCTGTCCTCGCAATTGTCCATGTTGCTGGTCTCCCGTGTGATTCAGGGCATGGGCGGAGCCTTGCTGACCCCAGTGGCACGGCTGGTATTGATGAAATCATTTCGCAATGCCGAGTTATTGCGTGTACTGAACTATGCCGTCATGCCCGCTCTGCTGGGGCCCATACTGGGGCCGCTGGTAGGCGGCTATTTGGTGCAATATGCCAGTTGGCACTGGATTTTCCTGATCAATCTGCCCTTTGCCCTGCTGTCCCTGTTTTTTGCCAGCAAGTGGATGCCTAACTACACCGAAACGCCGGGAAAACTGGATCTGCACGGCTTTCTGCTGTTCACTGGCAGCGCCTGCCTGCTAACGCTGGGCTTTGAACTGTCTGGCAGCCTCGCCAGCCCCGCTTTGTCAGGGATGTTAATACTGGCCGGTTTTCTTCTTCTGCTAGGTTACAAGCGTCATGGCACGCACAAGCAAAACGCCTTGTATCCAGGCCATCTGCTGTCTGTACGTACCTATCGGATTGGTTTGAGCAGCAATCTGCTTAGCCGGATCGGCATGGCCGCATTACCCTTTTTGCTGCCCATGCTGTTTCAGATCAGCTTTGCCTACAGCCCCGTGCAATCCGCTTTCTTACTGTTGCCCATGGCCATTTCCGCCATGGCAGCCAAACCCTTTTTGCACCCATTGCTGAACCGATTTGGCTATCGGTCCATTTTGCTAAGCAATACCATCCTGATCGGCCTGCTGATTACAGCGCTGGCTTTTATTGACGCGCAGACCAGTACCTTGTGGATCAGTCTGCACTTACTGCTTTTGGGAGCCGCCAATTCGATTCAGTTCAGCGCCGTCAACACCCTGACCATGGCCAGATTGCGTCCCTATCAAAAAAGCAGTGGCAATAGCCTGATGGCGGTAAACCAGCAACTGGCCATGGGTTTGGGAACCGCTATAGGTGCCATGCTTCTGCGCTACGGACAAGCCCTATTTGGCGCCTCATCCGTACAGACGGCCACCACCGCCTTCCAGTTCACGTTTGTCATTGTCGGGCTCATTACCCTGAGCTCCGCATTCCTTTTTCGACGCTTGCATGCCATGGATGGGCATAACATGACCCAAAAGCAAGGCGCTTAATCATCCCGGCCAGGAAAATGTCGCTGGCAAATATCAATCAGGATCTGCCGCACTTTAACCTGGAGTTTGGTGGGCAAACGTTTGGAGGAATAGGCCAGATACAAACGATTGACCAAGGCCGGCTGCTCGATTGGAATAGCCGTCAATAAGCCACTTTGCGGGATGAACTCCAACACCGAGCGGGACAAAATGGCAGCCCCCATGCCTTTGGCCAGCAATTGAATAATCACCCCCACACTGTTGATTTCAAACTCGATCTGCGGCTTCAGATTGAGCTTTTGCATCTCTTTTTCCACCAACATCCGAAAACTGTTGGACAGGCTAGGCATGATCAGCGGAATATCGGCCAGATCTTTAAGCGCGATGCGGCTGCGTCCCTGCGCATAAGGGCTGTCCACACCGCAGATCAGGTGCAACTGTTCCTCGGCCAGAAGCTGCGTCTCCAGTGTTGGCGAGGAAGAGGGGTTGTACAGCAATCCCATATTGACCCGATCCAGATGAATTTGCTCCTCCAGATTAACCGTCAGTGACTCGATAATCGTCAGGTGTGCATCGGGTAATTGTTCCTTGAACGCCTGCACGACATCCAAAGAAATGGTGCGCGCCACCGTGGGCGGCAAACCTAAATACATGTGCCCGGTCAGCTTGCCCTCAGACAGACTCAGATCCTCCTGCGCCTGCTCCAACTGGCGCAAGATCAGACGACTGTGCTTGAGCAAGATCTTGCCGGCGTCGGTCAGCATGACACCGCGCCCGTGACGAATCAGCAAATTCTGCCGCAAATCAATTTCCAGCTTGCGAATCTGCCGGCTCAGGACTGGCTGAGCCACATTGGTAAATTCTGCAGCTCGGGTATAGCTGCCCAGTTCGGCCACATGCGTGAAGTAGCTCAATTGCTTGAGATCGATCACGTATTCCATAGGGCGCTTGTCTTCGCTATGTTTTTTTGACATATCTACTAGTCGGGTTTCGTTCTTTTAACTTTTATCGGGCTTACTAAAATAGGTACGCATAGCAAGAGCGAATGGGAACACAGTCAATGTGCCTCGCAGTTTGCCTGTTTTTTCAGTGACCTATGGAGCACCACCTATGGCCAGCCAATATAGCATTCCTTGTATCCTGATGCGGGGGGGTACATCCAAGGGTCCATTCTTCTACGCCAAAGATCTGCCCGAAAATATCCAAGAGCGGGATCGACTACTGCTCAGGCTGATGGGCTCGCCCGACCGTCGACAGATCGATGGCATTGGTGGCGCCCATGCCTTGACCAGCAAAGTGGGGATCGTGGATATCTGCAGCACCGGACAAGCTGACTTGAGCTTTTTGTTTGCCCAGTTGCAACCCGACTCTGACCTGGTGGACACCAAACCCAATTGCGGCAATATGCTGGCGGCGGTCGTCCCCTTTGCCTTGGAAAAAGGCCTGATCCAGGCCCAAGGCCCCACCACTACGGTCAAGGTCCTGACGCTCAATACCGGCATGGTCAGTGAGATTCAGGTGCAAACACCCGAAGGCGAAATCAGCTACGAAGGTAATGCCGCGATCAACGGCGTACCGGGCACCAGCGCCCCGATTGCCATCAATTTTCTGGATACGGCAGGCTCGGTTTGCTCGGGACTGCTGCCCACGGGCAAACCCAAAGACACCATCACCGTTCATGCGGATGGCTTGCCTCCGTTCACCCTGGATGTCACCTGCATTGACAACGGTATGCCGCTAGTGATTTTCAAGGCGACTGATGTAGGAGTAAGCGGCCTGGAAAGCGTGGCTGAGCTAAACGCCAATACGGAACTGAAGCGACGCGTAGAAGCGTTGCGCCTGCAGATATCCGAACGTATGGGACTGGGCGATGTCTCGACCAAGAATTACCCGAAGATGACACTGATCGCCCCGCCTGAACACGGCGGCGCTGTGACCACCCGTAGTTTCATCCCCCATGTATGCCATGAGGCCATTGGGGTGCTCGCTGCCGTGACAGTGGGTACGGCCATCAAAATGCCAGGCACCGTTTGCGAGGGGATCGCCCGCTTCGAGCAAAGCCTGGGTCCGGTCACGCTGTCGGTCGAACATCCCACCGGCGAATTCAGCGTCACACTCGATAGCGACCCCGAAAACCCCGAGATTGTGACCAAGGCAGCGTTGCTGCGCACCGCAAGAGCACTGATGCGCGGCGACGTTCTGGTACCGCACTCGAACTAAACGCATTTCAAACAAAAAAAAGAACACCGCAGGGCTTGCGCCACTGCGGTGGCAGGGGGTGGGCTGCGCCTGCGCATACGGTGCCCACCGAAAAATAATGATATTGGACGAGACAAACCATGACATCCCTAGCCGACAAAACAGACCAGCCCAGCCTTGATGTGCAAACGCTGCTCAATGAGCACCCCTTCTCTGGCTTTCAATGGCTCATCTTCAGCTTGTGCTTTCTGATTGTGCTGCTCGATGGCTTTGATACTGCCGCCATCGGCTATATCGCCCCCTCTTTGATCGCCGAGTGGGGTGTCAGCAAGCCCGCCCTGGCACCCGTACTGAGCGCTGCCCTGTTCGGTCTGGCAACGGGGGCCTTGCTGTCGGGGCCACTGGCTGATCGGCTGGGCAGAAAGACGGTGCTGGTCAGCTCGGTAGCCATCTTTGCCCTCGCCTGCCTGGCCTCAGGCTTCTCCCCGGACATCTGGACATTGGCTGTTCTGCGCTTTGTGACCGGTTTGGGTCTGGGAGCCGCCATGCCCAACGCCGTCACCTTGATGAGCGAATACTGCCCCGATGCCCGTCGCGCCACCCTGACCAATGCCATGTTCTGCGGCTTTCCTCTGGGGGCCGCCCTGGGCGGCTTTCTGGCATCCTGGATGATTCCCCAATTTGGCTGGCGCAGTGTATTGATATTGGGTGGCATCGCCCCCTTGATACTACTGCTCGTGCTGATCCCGAAGCTGCCCGAGTCCGTGCGCCACATGGTCGCCCGACATGACTCCGCCGACCGTATCCGCCGGGCGCTGGCCCCCATTGCCGGCAAGGCTGTGGACAGCGTCCAACGCTTTACGCTGACCGAGACCAGCTCCCAGCCTGCCGCCCACAATGGTATCGGTATCGTGTTATCGCGTGAATACCGCTTGGGATCACTCATGCTCTGGCTGGCCTATTTCATGGGACTGGTCATTTTCTACGCCTTGATGAACTGGATGCCCGTGCTGTTCAAAGAAGCCGGACTGGCATCCCAGACCAGCACGCTGGTTGCCGCTCTCTTCCCGTTGGGCGGTGTGGGTGCCGTGCTCTCTGGCTGGTTGATGGATCGCTTCAACGCCAACCGCATCATCGCTCTGGGCTACGCGCTGACCGCTCTATCCATTTGGTGGATTGGCCAGATGGCCGGACATCTGGGCGGCTTGGTTGTGGTCGTGTTTCTGGCCGGCACGCTGATGAATACCGCACAGTCCTCCATGCCTGCACTGGCGGCCGCCTACTACCCCACTCGGGGACGCGCCACGGGCGTGGCCTGGATGCTGGGCATCGGTCGTTTTGGCGGTATTGCCGGCTCTTTCCTGGTGGCCGAGCTGACGGCACGCGAGCTGGATTTCAGTCAGATCTTTACCGTTGTGGCCATCCCAGGCGTCATCGCCATGGCCGCCCTCCTCATCAAGCAATACAGCCGTGCACAGCCGCAAGGCGGCACGACTCCCCCTCTCATTAACCCTTAAACATCAAGACGCAGGAGACCCTCCCATGATCATCGACGTACACGGGCACTACACCACGGCCCCCGCCGCACTGGGGGCTTGGCGCGACTTGCAGATCGCCGGCCTGAAAGACCCCAATCAAACGCCCCGCGCCAGTGATCTGAAGATCAGCGATGACGAGATCCGCGAGACCATCGAGAACAACCAGCTCAAGCTGATGAAACAACGCGGCTCGGACCTGACCATCTTCAGTCCCCGTGCCAGTTTCATGGCCCACCATATCGGCAACTTCGAGACCTCCAGCACCTGGGCCGCCATTTGCAATGAGCTGTGCTATCGCGTCAGCGAACTGTTTCCTGACCATTTCATCCCGGCTGCCATGCTCCCGCAATCGCCGGGCGTAGATCCCAAAACCTGCATTCCCGAGCTAGTCAAGTGTGTGGAAGAGTATGGCAACGTCGGCATCAACCTGAATCCCGACCCGTCCGGTGGCCACTGGACGGCCCCGCCGCTGTCCGACCGCTCCTGGTACCCCATTTACGAAAAAATGGTGGAGTACGACATTCCTGCCATGATCCACGTCTCCACCAGTTGCAACGCCTGCTTTCACACCACCGGCGCCCATTATCTGAACGCGGATACCACCGCATTCATGCAATGTCTGACCAGCGATCTGTTCAAAGACTTTCCCACGCTCAAGTTCCTGATCCCCCATGGTGGCGGCGCCGTGCCCTATCACTGGGGCCGTTTCCGAGGTCTGGCACAGGAGCTGAAAAAGCCCCTGCTGGACGAGCACCTGCTCAACAACATTTTCTTTGACACCTGCGTCTACCATCAGCCTGGCATCGACCTGCTGACCGAGGTCATTCCTGTCAAGAATATCTTGTTTGCCAGCGAAATGATTGGCGCGGTGCGCGGCATTGACCCCACGACCGGTCACTACTACGACGATACCAAACGCTATATCGAAGCCACGCTTAACCTGAGCGAACAGGAACGTCACCAGATCTACGAAGGCAACGCACGCCGCGTGTTCCCGCGCCTGGACGCTGCGCTGAAGAAAAAAGGCTTGTAAGCCGCCTGCAACTATTCATCAAGGAATCAACCATGTACGAACTGGGTGTCGTGTACCGCAACATTCAACGAGCCGACCGCCAGGCCGCCGATGCACTGGCGGCCCTGGGCTCGGCCACTGTTCACGAGGCCATGGGCCGTGTCGGTCTACTCAAACCTTATATGCGCCCGATTTACTCCGGTCAGCAAGTCTCCGGCACTGCCGTCACGGTGCTGCTGCAACCGGGCGACAACTGGATGATGCACGTCGTCGCCGAGCAGATTCAGCCCGGCGATATCGTGGTTGCCGCGGTGACCTCGGAGTGTAGTGACGGCTATTTTGGCGACCTGCTGGCCACCAGCTTCCAGGCCCGTGGAGCGCGCGCCTTGATCATTGACGCCGGAGTGCGCGACATCAACACCTTACAGGCGATGAACTTTCCGGTCTGGAGCAAGGCCATTTCCTCCAAGGGCACCATCAAGGCCACCTTGGGTTCGGTCAATATTCCGGTCGTGTGTGCAGGCATGTGGGTCACGCCGGGCGATGTCATCGTGGCTGATGATGATGGCGTGGTGTGCGTGCCCGCCGCCAAGGCCGCCGCTACATTGGCGGCCGCCCAAAAAAGAGAAAGTTTTGAGGGTGAAAAACGCGCCAAGCTGGCCAGCGGTGTCCTGGGCCTGGATATGTACAAAATGCGTGAGCCCCTGGAGAAGGCCGGGCTCCGTTACATCGACTGAAGGAAGGATGATGAGCCATTTTGAGAAAACCCCCGGCTGGCTGGACTGGTACGCCGCCCCCTCCAAACCCCGACTCCAGTTACCGGCTGGTGCGGTTGATGCCCACTGCCATGTGTTTGGCCCCGCTGAGCAGTTCCCCTTCGCCCCCGAGCGCAAATACACTCCTTGCGATGCCAGCAAACAGCAGCTGTTTGCCTTGCGCGACCACCTGGGCTTTGCCCGCAACGTCATTGTGCAAGCTACCTGTCACGGCAAGGACAACAGCGCCTTGCTCGATGCCTTGCAGGCCTCACAAGGCAAGGCGCGTGGCGTTGTCACCCTGGGCTCGGATGTCACGCAACAGCAGTTGGACGCCATGCACCAGGCCGGCGTGCGCGGTGTGCGTTTCAATTTTGTCAAACGTCTGGTCGATTTCACGCCGAAAGAAGAACTGCTGAACGTTGCCCATAAAATAGCGCCTTTGGGCTGGCATGTGGTGGTGTACTTCGAGGCACAGGATTTGCCAGAACTATGGGATTTTTTCGCCGGTCTACCGACCACAGTGGTCGTTGACCATATGGGCCGTCCGGATGTCAGCCAAGGGGCAGAGAGTGCCGAGTTCGACCTGTTCGTACGCTTGATGGCCGAACACCCGAACATCTGGTCCAAGCTCTCATGCCCTGAGCGTCTGAGCAAAAGCGGTCCTGCCGCCCTGCATGGCGAGCAGCATGCGTATCAGGATGTCGTACCATTTGCACGCCGATTGATGCAGCAGTTCCCCGATCGCGTTTTGTTCGGGACCGACTGGCCCCACCCCAACCTGAAAGACCATATGCCCGATGACGGTTTGCTGGTTGACTACGTGGCACAAATTGCGCCCAGTCCCGCAGAACAACAATTACTACTGGTGGACAACCCGATGCGCCTGTATTGGCCAGAAGAGTTGACATGAATTTGAGGAGATAACTATGGCACTGGACAAACCGTACCAGGATATACCGGGAACGATTATTTTTGACTCGGAACAATCGCGTAAGGGCTACCACCTGAACCAGTTTTGCATGTCACTGATGAAGGCAGAAAACCGGGCCCGCTTTAAAGCGGACGAGTCAGCCTATCTGGATGAGTGGCCCATGAGCATGGAGCAAAAACAGGCTGTGCTCAGTCGTGACCTGAATCGCTGCATGCAACTGGGTGGCAACATCTACTTTCTGGCCAAGATCGGCGCTACCGATGGCCTGTCCTTCCAACAAATGGCAGGCAGCATGACCGGTATGAGCGAACAGGACTATCGGGAAATGATGCTCAAGGGTGGCCGCTCCCCCGAGGGCAACCGCTACTTACACGAACAAGAAAAATAACCGGAACCTATCATGGCAAAGATCAAACACTCTGTTTATACCTCGCATGTTCCTGCTATTGGTGCCGCGCTGGACCTGGGCAAGCACACCGAACCCTACTGGAAAAAAGTGTTCGACGGCTACGAATTCTCCAAGCAATGGGAGCAGGAAAACAAACCGGATGTCATCATCCTGGTCTACAACGACCACGCCAACAACTTCAGCCTGGACCTGATTCCCACTTTTGCCCTGGGCACTGGCGCCTCTTTTGAACCCAGTGACGAAGGCTGGGGCAAACGCCCTGTCCCCACGGTACAAGGGCACCCCGAACTGGCGGCCCATATTGCCCACTCGGTCATTCAGGACGACTTCGATCTGACGCTGTGCAACAAAATGGAAGTAGACCACGGCCTGACCGTTCCACTTTCCCTGATGTTCGGTCAAGTCGAACAATGGCCCTGCCCCGTAATCCCCTTGCACGTCAACGTAGTTCAGTATCCGGCCCCATCCGGCCAGCGCTGCCTGGATCTGGGCCGGGCGATCGGTCGCGCGGTCGCCTCGTATGACGAAGACCTGAATGTACAGATCTGGGGCACAGGCGGCATGAGCCACCAGTTGCAAGGCCCCCGCGCCGGACTGATCAACGCCCAATGGGACAACCAGTTCCTGGATCGCCTGATTGCCGACCCCGATGCCCTGGCTCGCGTGCCCCATATCGACTATGTGCGTGAGGCAGGCTCGGAAGGCATCGAGCTGGTGATGTGGCTGGTCGCGCGTGGCGCCATGAATCCACACGTCGATGTGCGCCACCGCTTCTACCATGTGCCCGCCTCCAATACCGCGGTCGGACACCTGATCCTGGAAAACAAAGAGACTGCGTGAGCGGGCTTGGCCCCACGCTCTGAACGAAAGGAAATAGAAATGAAAAAAGTCAATATTGCACTGGTAGGCGCAGGCGCCTTCGGCATCAAGCACCTGGACGGCCTGGCCCGTATCCCCGAAGCCCAGGTCACCTATATCGTGTCCAGCACCCAGGCCAAGGCCCAGGAAGTAGCGCAAAAATACGGCGTCCCCCACGCCTCGGGCGATCTGAACGAGGCGCTGGCCAGTCAGGAGGTCGATGCCGTCATCTTGTGCACCCCTACTCAGATGCACGCTGCGCAAACACTGGCATGCCTGAAAGCGGGCAAACACGTACAGGTTGAAATTCCCTTGGCGGACACCCTGGCCGGTGCCCAGGAAGTGCTGCAAGTACAACAGGAAAAGGGCCTAGTGGCCATGGTTGGCCACACGCGCCGCTTCAACCCCAGCCATCAGTGGATTCATCAAAAGATAAAGGCGGGTGAATTGAACATTCAGCAGATGGATGTACAGACCTATTTTTTCCGCCGCAGCAACACCAACGCCCTGGGCAAACCGCGCTCCTGGACAGACCACCTGCTCTGGCATCATGCCGCGCACACTGTCGATCTTTTTCAATACCAGACCGGCTCCAAAGTCATCAAGGCCAATGCCATCCAAGGCCCTATCCATCCTGAGCTTGGCATTGCCATGGACATGTCCATCCAGTTGCTGACAGAAAACGGCGCACTATGCACGCTATCGCTATCGTTCAACAATGACGGCCCTTTCGGCACGTTCTTTCGCTACATCTGCGACAACGGAACCTATCTGGCCCGCTACGACGACCTCACCACCGGCAAAGACGAAGTAATCGATGTCTCCCACGTGGATGTATCCATGGACGGCATCGAATTGCAGGACCGGGAGTTTATCGCGGCTATTCTGGAAAATCGCGAACCCAACTCCAGCGTGGCGTCGGTCCTGGCCTGCTATGAGACACTGGACCTGCTCGAAAAACAACTGACCGCCTAAGAGTCTGCACCGCCCCTTCCTGCAAACGAGGCTATCTGCGCGACAACGGCAAGCATATCGTCAGGTGGAGGGGGCGAACAACAGGCAGGATAACAAAACCGCAGAATTTGCCCCTGCCTGCCCCCACGTTCAAGCGCGGACGTTGCGGCTGTACTGGGCCATCCTTAGGGGCCCGCAGAAAAACATTCAACGACTCGGACAACCCTGGTTCCTGCGACTATGCACTCAAGTATTGATCCACCAACTCAATCCAATGCTTGACCGCAGTCCGACCCGCCCCATTCAAATGATTCCCGCAGGCCATATTGGCCGTGACAATCAGGTCGGGCTTGCTGCTTTCCAGCGCATCCATCTTGCGATCCCGCAGACGTCCTGCGATCTCGGGTTGAGTCAATGAATAGGTGCCCGCCGAACCACAGCACAAATGGCTATCCGGCACAGCGCCCAGATCAAAACCCAGGCGAGTCAGCACGGCCTCAACTCGTCCCCCCAGTTTTTGCGCATGCTGCAAAGTGCACGGACAATGAAAAGCAAGGCGTGGGCGGGTTTGCGTGTTCAGGCATTCTTCCAAAGGCTGCTCTTCCAGCACTTCGACCAGATCCCTGGCCAGTTCACTGACGCGGCGAGCGCGCTCGGCGTAGGCCGGATCGTTCCTGAACAGGTCCACGTACTCTTTCACAAAAGCTCCGCAACCGCTGGAGGTCTGCACAATCGCCAGAGCTCCCTGTTCGATCTGCGGCCACCAGGCGTCGATATTGCGACGCGCCTGCTCCAGGCCCTGTTCTTGCGCACCCAAGTGAAAAGACGAAGCGCCACAGCAGCCTGCCTGAGCGATGGGCGTCACGCTGATGCCCAAGCGATCCAACACCCGGGCCGTCGCAGCATTAATGGAAGGCGCCATGGCTGGCTGAACACAGCCTTCCAGCATCAGGACACGCTTGCTGTGCCGCTGTGCGGGTCGTGTCAAATCCGCATTTTGCTTGGGCGGGATTTTTTCCTGTAAAGAAGATGGCAGCAAGGGACGCATGGTTCGCGCTACCCCCAGCAAGGCGTTGACTCGAGCAGGCTCTGGCAGAATCTGCGTCAGTGCGACTCGCATGGCACGGTCCTTCAAGGGACGCTTTACTTTGGGCTCTAGTGCGGCCCGACCTATATCCAGCAAGTTGTGATACTTCACCCCCGAAGGACAGGTGGTTTCACAATTGCGGCAGCTCAGGCAACGATCCAGGTGATGCTGGGTCAGCTCCGAGGTCGCTTTGCCTTCCAGGAACATCTTGATCAGGTATATCCGGCCACGGGGGCCGTCCAGCTCGTTGCCCTGGTCCAGATAAGTCGGACAGGTGGCATTGCAAAACCCACAATGCACACAGGAGCGCAAAATAGCTTCAGCTTGCTCGGCTTGCGGTAGTTGCTGAGCCCATGGTGTCAGTTGTGTTTGCATGTGGACTCCGCCGAAGGAAAGAGACGACCTGGATTAAAAATGGCAGCAGGATCCAGCTGTTGTTTCAAACGCTGATGCCATATCAACAAGGACTCGGGCAAGACATCCTGCCCTGCACCTGATCCGGACCAGCAACGGGCATGCCCTTTCAAAGCTTTAGCCTGCGCGTGAATCTGCTCGGCAGCAGCATCGGACTTCAGCCACAGCTGTGTCCCACCCCAATCCACCAGAACCTGGCCGGGCCATGTTTGCACTGGGGCATCGACTGGCAAGGCGATTCGCCACAAGGTGCCGGCTTGCTTGAAAAACTTCAGGCGCTGCTCGCACAAATCGTCCCAATAGGACAAGTCCAAAGCCTCCCCACCGATTTGCTCTTGAGCCAATTGCACCGAGCTGTCGCCACCTTCCAGACGCAAATGCAAACGCCCGTCCTGCCAGGCTGCGCCCGTAATGGGACGGCTTTGGTCACGCCAACTGCGTAATAAACCGGCGATTTCCTGCTGGGCTACCTCCAGAACCAGGCTGGCACGGCTACGTGGGCGAGGCAAGACTTTGAAGGACACCTCGGTAATTACACCCAATGAACCCTGGGCGCCGACCATCAGCCGCGATACGTCATAACCGGCGACGTTCTTCATGACCTGGCCACCAAAACGCATATGTGTGCCCATGCCACTGATCAAACGGCAGCCCAGTACATAATCTCGTAATGAGCCTACCCAGGGACGACGCGGTCCCGACAGACCACAGGCGGTGGCTCCACCAACAGTGGCGCGGCTATCAAACAGAGGTGGCTCAAAAGGCAGGCATTGACCTTGCTCGTTCAAGATCGTTTCCAGCGCCTGCACGGAAGTCCCGGCACGCACCGTGACGACCAGTTCCGCCGGATCGTAATCGACCACCCCTTCATGGCCTGCCAGGCTCAGCTCTTGCCCCTGCACGGCTTTGCCTAAAAAAGCTTTGGTATTGCCGCCTTGCAAACGCAAGGGGGTTTTAGTGGCCAGGGCTTGCTGGACCTGCTCCAGCAATTCAGCGCTGCGATCCTGATTTTTGTGTTCTACGGTACTCATCAGAAACGCTCCAACTCTGGGAAAGGCAATTGCCCGTGATGGATGTGCATGCCGCCCATTTCTGCACAGCGATGCAAAGTAGGAATGTTCTTGCCGGGATTCAGCATGGTTTTGGGATCAAAGGCAGCTTTGATCGCATGGAAAAACTGCAGCTCGTCTTCATTGAACTGCACACACATCTGATTGATTTTTTCTCTGCCTACGCCGTGCTCGCCCGTAATTGTGCCGCCGACTTCCACACACAATTCCAGAATCTTGCCGCCCAAGGCTTCGGCTCGCTCCAGCTCGCCGGGTTGATTGGCATCGAACAGAATCAGCGGGTGCATATTGCCATCGCCTGCATGAAACACGTTGGCGACACGCAGGCCGTACTCTTCGGAAAGCTCCGCAGTTTTCTTCAGCACATAAGCCAACTGACGACGCGGAATGGTGCCGTCCATGCAGTAATAGTCGGGAGAAATCCGGCCTACAGCGGGAAAGGCATTTTTACGACCGGCCCAGAAGCGTTGTCGCTCCTGCTCGTCCCGCGCAACCCGCACTTCTTGCGCGCCGGCCTTGAAAAGAACCTGCTCAACACGAGCCACATCGTCCTGCACGTCTTCCAAAGCGCCATCAATCTCGCAAAGCAAGATCGCTTGTGCATCAACAGGATAGCCAGCGTGGATAAAGTCCTCGGCTGCGCGGATGGACATTTGATCCATCATCTCCAGCCCTGCCGGCACAATGCCTTGAGCAATAATCTGCGCCACGGCATCAGCTGCTTTTTCCACTTCGTCAAAGCTGGCCAGCAGCACTACCGTACAGGGGGGACGTGCCAGCAACTTGACGGTAATTTCCGTGACTACCCCCAGCATTCCTTCGGAACCCGTAAACAGGGCCATCAAATCAAAGCCGGGCGTATCCAGAGCTTCGGAGCCCAAAATCAATCGTTCGCCTGTGACGGTAATCACTTCCAGGCGCAGGATATTGTGTACGGTCAGACCATATTTCAGACAGTGCACACCACCCGCGTTTTCCGCTACGTTGCCACCAATTGAACAGGCAATCTGCGAAGACGGGTCCGGTGCGTAATACAAGCCAAAGGGTTGGGCCGCCTGAGAGATCGCGATATTACGCACGCCGGGCTGAACGCGAGCAATCCCGGCTACAGGGTCCAGATCCAGAATCTGGTTCAAGCGCGCCATCACCAGCAAAATACCCTGCTCCAAAGGCATGGCACCGCCCGACAAGCCGGTACCCGCACCACGAGCCACCACCGGCACGCCGACTTCGTGAGCCAAGCGCATCACGGCCTGTACCTGCTCCACATTACGGGGCAAAACGACCAGCAAGGGTTTGGCGCGATAAACACTCAGTCCATCACACTCGTAAGGATGCAGTTGCTCATTAGTGTGCAGCACATCCAGGCCGGGAATATCATCACGCAAACGGCTAAGCAGCTGCATCCTGTCCACGCGGGGCAGCACACCGTCCAGTTTTTCGTCGTAGCGCAAGCTCATGACGCCTCCTGTCTTTTAAAGTCTCCTGAAACGGATGGTCTTTGATGCGGGCTGGCTTGTCCAGCCGTCAGACTACTGGTCCGACCAGTTTTTACCCTAAGAGAGTATTAGGGTTTATCTTTATACTTATAAATCAGACAGATAGATAATCAGCTTGTTATCATTTCCATAGGCATACAACTGGTCTGACCACGAATGAAAATGCAGGAACCCAAGCGTTTGGAAGTCACCGCCGAGCTGGTCGCCCAACGCATCGAAACTTTTATTATGGATGGCGTCCTGAAACCGGGACAAGTTTTGCCCTCCGAGCGGCAACTGACGCAAAGACTGGCGGTGTCCCGATCTGCCCTGCGCGAAGGGCTGCAAATCCTGCGCGTGCGCGGCTTGATTGAAACCCGACATGGCAAAGGCTCCTTCGTCTCCAACCTGATTGATTCAGCCGTCAGCAAGCCGCTGGAGCACCTGCTTCAAGCGCAAGGGCGCACTCTATATGACTTGCTGGAAGTGCGTGAACTGCTGGAAAGCGAGGCGGCTCAACTAGCCGCCTCCAGGGGGACGGAAGCCGATCACATCATGATACGACGACGCTTTCAGGAACTGGAGGATCTGCAAATGCAGGATGCAGCGCCTGAACAGGTTGCGCGGGCAGATCATGCTTTTCATGCGGCAATCTGTGAGGCTTCACACAACCCGGTGCTGGTACACATGATCAGCCTGTTCAACGACTTGATGTTGTCTACAGTGCGCGTGTCCGTGCAGCACCTGTATCCCGACCATGACTCCAAACGCAGGTTGGACAGACAACATGCGCGTTTATGCAATGCCGTCACGCAAGGCCAAGCTGACTTGGCCCGACGCGCCGCCAAAGAACATATCGATGGGATACGACGACAACTACAGGAGATGGAGGCCAAACAGCTGCGCCTGGAACATGCCCGGCAACGTCTGAATGGCCTTTAGTTCTTTGACTTACTTCGCCAACAGATTGGCCAGCATATAACCTGATCCGGCCCCCGTCCCTGCACCGGGCCAGGTCGAGGCGCCGCACAAATACAGATCCTTGATCGGCGTCTTGTATTTGGAGTAACCGGCCACTGGACGGAAGAAGAAGTTCTGATCCAGATGGTGGCTGCCCGAGAGGTTATCACCGCCAATCAAGTTCGCATTGAACTGCTCCAGATCCTGGGGCGACATGATATGGCGGGCCAGGATCTTGCTACGCAGGCCCGGCGCATAACTTTCAAGCAGATCCAGGACGCGCTCTGCATATGCATCCTTAAGCTGCGACCAATCGCCAACGGCAATCTTGCCAGAAGCGTCGCCTTTGACTTGGGCTGGCAGCACACGCACTTGAATCCACAAGGTATGTTTCCCCTCCGGGGCGCGGGAAGGATCCAGTGCTGTACCTTGTCCAACCACAAGAACTGGCTCGGCAGGCAATAAACCTGCAGCTGCTTCGGCATAGACGCGGCTCATCATGGCCATATCGGGTGCCAGATGGACGTAGGAGAAACGCTGCAGCTCGGTGCCCGCTGTCCAATCAGGCAAGCCATCCAGAGCCAAATGGATCATCATGGTGCCCAAACCGGGGCGGAAGGCATCGACTTTCTTCTGATAATCCTTGGGGACGGTAGCAGACTGCACCAGGCGCCCAAAGACGAGCTGAGGATTCAGATTCGCGATGACCGCCTTGCGTGCCTTCAAGCGGCGACCGTTGGCCAAAACAACACCACTGGCGCGACCATTCTCTTGTTCAATTGTCTGCACGGGGGCATTCAACAGCAGCTCACCGCCCAACTCCTGCAGCAAGCTCGTCATGGCACGGATAATCGTGTCAGCACCGCCCTGCCCGATCACCATGCCGAAGGCTTGGTTGGCCATGGACTCCAGATAAGGAAACAAGGCACCGCCTGCTGTGTCTGGTGTGAAATCCACATGCAGCCCCCAGGCTGCCATCATGGCTTTCACTGAGTCGCTCTCGAAATGGCGGTCCAGAAAGTCACGAGGCGTCGCCAGCAGCAATTGCATCAGCTCTGCAACGCCATCCTTGCCCAGCTCCCGCCAGCTCTTCCAGGCGCTTTTCATCAGGCCCCAAGAAGGCATAGGGCTACCGAGCACAGCAAACAGATGGGGAGCCTTGCTCTGGAAGTCATCTAGCATGGCTTGCCAAGCCTGAGCGTCCTTCTCAGAAACAGCTCGAATACGCTTTAAGGTCGTTTCCAGGTCTGTACTGACGCCCAAATAACTTTGATCCCGGAACACGCTGGCAAAGCAATGCTCTGCGGGGACGAAAACCAAGCCATGGCGGGCCAAGGCTTCTTTATGGCGTTGGAAGAACGCAGAGCCCGCGAAGGAGGACAGGTTCATGGCGCACACATCATGCTTGAAGCCTGGCATGGTCAACTCCTGAGTGCTGACCGCACCACCCGCCGAGCTTTTGGCTTCCACAACCTGAACTTTCCAGCCTTTACTGGCCAGTTCAACCGCTGCTGCCAAGCCGTTGTGCCCTGCCCCAACCACAATCGCGTCTACTACCGTCTCTGCACCCACGGGCAACTCCTTTAGCTCTAAAGTATTTATCCGTATTCTACGGCGCAAAGAGGAAACTGAGTAGGAATTTCAGGAGGATCAGGGAGGACGAGTAGGACAAAGGCGGGTAATAACTAGGCACGTTATATGGCCATACAGAACCTGATGCCGACAGCTGTACACCCTATCTTGGTCATCAAAGCTGATTGGTACAGAAAGCTCAGCAACTAATGCTACAAGCGCGAAGAGTAGAACGACCGACCACCCTACAGGTAAGCAGCGACGGATTGAACGCCAATCCTCTTGTGCAGGGACAGGATGCCATGACCAACCTACTAGGCATAGGCCAATCGGCGTCGGTAAGAGCAAGGAATAAAAACAGCCCGGAACGGGCCAGGAGGGGGGGCGGTACGCCTGAACCGGGCGGTCCAGGGTCAGGCCTTCGAGCAATCCGAGACAGGCCGGTAGCCTGCGCTTTTGTCGCCGCATAAAACAAAACCCCCGCAAGGG